>NZ_DASWMD010000028.1:0-58923 GCF_036399935.1 Longimicrobium sp. | reverse complement strand
TGTCATCCCGATGGACAGACCGTGTCAAAACCATCGAAGCGGCCCCCCCGCGGCCCCATCCCAAGCCCGTGTGGCGTGCAGGTCGTCATGGGGACGGCTAAGCCGCTCAGGAAGCCTGTGAGGGTGCCCCGCCAGCCGTGTACGGGCGATAGACGGCCGCAGACCGGCCTCAGGCAGGCTGCAGAGGCGGCGTTTCCCCCGTCCTCAGCGCATCCAGGAGACACTCCACCCCAAGCAGGTTCACCACCCGTCTCAGGTTGTACGCCAGCGTCATCAGGCTGAATTCGCCTCGCACCTTTCGGAGCCCCTTCAGCAGGAAGTGCCCGCCGTCCCACCACCACTTCATCGTTCCGAACGGGTGCTCCACCGTGCTTGCCCGCTGCACCATCAGACCTGGACGCGCCCCCATCCGCCCCGCCATCGCCTCCAGCCGCTCTTCTTCGGGCGTTCGCATGATCCGGCGCCCCTGAATGCTCTTCGTGCACTGCGCCCGGAGCGGGCACCCCGCGCACGCCTTCCCATTCGCGTAGTACCGCAGCGAGCGCTGCCCCGTCGATCTCGTGCGTAGAGTCAGCAACTCGCCCGCGGGGCACTTGTAGGCGTCCTGCTCGGCCGAGTAGGTGAAGTCTTCCTTGGTGAAGAGCCCCTGATTGCCGTTCTTCGACGAGGTGCGCGGCTTCGGCGCGTGCGGCGTGATCCCATTCGCCTCGCACTCCACCACCTGCGTTCCCACGTGGTAACCCGCGTCGGCCACCACCTCCAGCGCCTCCACCCCGAGCGCCTCCTTCGCGGCGATCGCCATGGGCGCCAGCTGCTGCTCATCGTTCACCTGGTTCGTCACGTCGCACGCGGCGATCAGGTGGTGCTTGGCATCCACGGCGATCTGCGCGTTGTAGCAGACCTTCATCTCGCCCTGCTGCTTCATCAGCCGGCTTTCCGGGTCGGTTTCGGAAAGCTGCTTCTCTCCGCTCTTCTTCAGTGCTTCCCGGTGCCCCTCGTACTCCTCCTTCTTCTCCTTCAGGGCCGCGATCTTCTCCCGCAGCTGGGCATCCGTCGCGCCCGGCTGGTCCCCCTCGGCCCTGTCCGCAACCTCCAACTCCGCCATGTACTCCTGGATGCGCGCATCGATGCGATGCAGCAGGTCGCGAAGCTTCGCATCGTTGTAATTGCGGCCCTTCCCGTTCACCGCCCGGAACTTCGATCCATCCACGAACACCAGCTCCGCCCCGAACAGATTCAGCTTCCTGCACAGGATCGTGAACTCCTTCGCCGCTTTCACCAGCACCTCAGCGTTCCTCCGCCGGAACTCCGCGATCGTCTTGTGGTCCGGCCGCAGCTTCTCCATCAGCCAGATCACCTCCACGTTCCGGTGCGTCTCCTTCTCCAGCCGCCGGCTCGATCGCGTACGGTTCAGGTACCCGTAGATGAACAGCTTCAGCAGGGTCCGCGGGTCGTACCCCGGCGTGCCCTCCTTCGCGGGCACCGCGCGCTCGAAGCCCAACTCTTTCATGTCGAGAGTGCCCACCCACGCGTCGATGA
Organism: Longimicrobium sp.; assembly: GCF_036399935.1. Classification (GTDB taxonomy): domain Bacteria; phylum Gemmatimonadota; class Gemmatimonadetes; order Longimicrobiales; family Longimicrobiaceae; genus Longimicrobium. The sequence goes on along the minus strand of NZ_DASWMD010000028.1, from coordinate 57,384 downwards.
AGCGCACCGGGTTGTCCGCGGCGACGTAGTCATCCAGCGTTTCCGGGAACAGCACCTGCTGATCCCGGCTGACTCCTTCCCTGTAGCCCATGCACTCTCCCCGGTCACTGTGCTCGCCGTAAACTTACAGCAGCTCCGGGAGTTTCGACACACTCTGTGGAGCGGCCCCGGGAAACCTGACGCCTGCGCAAAAGACCGCAGCGACTGAGGGATCCGCCACACAGTCGGCGAAGACACGCCGCGCCCGTGGATTGCGCCGTTCCGGTTCTGCGTACTTTACCCGAACCCGTTGCTTCTGCCCGCGAGAAAAACCTGGGATCGGTGTTTCCGCTGCTCGCGAGCAGGTTCGCGGAGTATGTGGCGGATCCCTCAGTCGCTGCCATCTTCGCCGTGCGGGCAGGTTCACCGTGGCCGCTTCCATCGGGATGACATTGCCGCGTTTCGGTTACTTTTGGCGCGCGTGCAGGTGAAGCCCCGAGCGGGACGCGACAGCGGCCCCAGTCGGGGCTTTCCGCTTTCGGAGCGGCGGGTTCACCCGCTCTTGCGGCGTCGGAGCTTTCCGTCGTGCCAACACGGGTCCTCCGTCGGGATGACACCGTGCGCTCGCCGTTCGTCACTTCCGGCGCAGCATCACCACGCTCCACTTGGGGAGGTTGATGTAGACGCGCCCGTCGCCCTGCGTCCAGGGCTCGTGCCAGGCGTTGCCGGCGCCGTCCCATCCCCCGAAGCGGGCATCCTGCGTACACATGATCTGCGTCCACTGCCCATGGTGCCCGCCGGTGTGCACACCGTAGCCGTGGCCGCCGAAGTCCTGCTCGCCCAGGTTCACCACCGTCAGCACCACGCCGTCGCCGAGCTGGCGCACGAAGCCGAGCACCTGGTTGGCGTGGTCCTCGTGCGGAACGGCCAGCGATCCCGCCCGCAGCGCGGGGTTCTGCCAGCGCACCCCGTTGCACTCCGCCGCCAGCCGGCGCATCTCCATCGCGACGTCGTCGCCGGCGATGCTCCAGTCGAAGCGGTGGTCGCCGTTGGCGTCGGTGCCGTCGTGCCAGTATCCCCAGGCCACGTTGGGCGCGCCCTGCATGCACTCGGAGCCCATGAACATCATCGGCGTGCCGGCCATCGCCACGTTCAGCGCCCAGGCCAGGCGGCACTTGGCGCGTGCCGTCCAGTCGCCGCGCCCGCCCAGCTGGTCCACCAGGTAGCGGTGGCGGCCGTCCCAGTTCGTCAGCCCGTCCTTGGCGTTTCCGTTCCGGTCGTCACCAATGTCGTCGTGCGAGCCCATCGTGTACTTCACCAGGTTCCAGCTTTCCTGGTACCCGTTCCATCCCAGGAACCCCTTCACCTTGTTCACCGGGTCCTGCCCCACCAGCGCACGCTGGCACTCGTGGTGTGCATCCGCGTCCCACGTGGCGCAGAAGCGGCCCGTGTCCACGATCCACGGGTGGTCGGGAAGGTGCTCGGCGATGAAGTAGCGGTCGGGGAACTCGGCGCGCAGCCGGTCCATCACGACCCTCAGGTGGTTGCCGTCGATCTGCGTGGTCACGTCGAAGCGCAGCCCGTCCGCCGCGTACTCCTCCAGGTACATCCGGGCGTTCTGGTAGAAGTAGTCCTGCACCTCGGGCTTGTGCCACGCGGGCCCGCGCCCCCAGTGCGTCATCATCCCGCCCTCGAAGTAGATGCCGCCCCCCGGCACCTCGTTGCCGTCCACGACCTCGACGTTGGCGTAGCCGTCGTACTGCCAGAGCACGCTGTCGCCCGGGCCCGCGTGGTTGTAGACGACGTCGAAGATCACGGCCAGCCCCTGCTGGTGCGCCGCGTCGACGAACTGCTTCAGCCCCGCGGGATGCCCGTACGACGACTCGGGCGCAAAGAAGGACGCGGGGTTGTACCCCCACGACCGGTCTGCCTGGAACTCCTGGATGGGGAGCGGCTGGATGCAGTCGAATCCCAGGCCGCGGATGTACGGCAGCTTGCCCTCCACCTCGGCGAGCCCGGGCCGGTCCGTGTTGAGCCCGTCGCCGCGGCCGGCGAAGGTGCCCACGTGCAGCTGGTAGATGATGAAGTTCTCGAACCGGGGCGGAGAAAACTCCGCCCACGGATACGACGTGTTGTCCACGACGATGGAGGCGTTCGGAACCGTGGGATCGTCCCTCGTCAATTGCGAGCTGATCACGTCGCGAGCGGCGGGATCCAGGCGCTCCATCACCTCGCCCCCGGGCCCCACGATGCGAAAGCGGTACAGCTGTCCCGGCTGCACCCCCGCCACCGTGCCGCTCCAGTAGCCGTCCGTCTGCTCCAGGTCCTGCTCCATCGCGTTCGGGCCGTCCGTCCACGCCGACGGACCCTCCTGAACCAGCACGCGCACGCCCTGCGCGTTGGGCGCCCACACGCGGAAGAAGCAGCCGTCCGGAAGGGGCCAGGCGCCGATGCGTTCCTGCAGCTCCATGATGGGTCCGTCGCTCGAAAGGTGAACCGGTGAGATGAAGATGCGTGCGGGGGACGGCCGGGCGGCCGCGTCAGGAACCGCCGGCCGGGAGGGTGAGGGTGAACACGCTTCCCTCCCCCGGCGTGCTGCGGGCCACCAGGTCGCCGCCCATGCCGCGCGCCAGGTCGCGGCTGATGGCCAGCCCCAGCCCCGTGCCCTCGCCGGGTGTGTTCAGCCCGCGGCCCACCTGCACGAAGGGTTCGAAGATGGCCTCCAGCTTGTCTTCGGGGATGCCGATGCCCGTGTCGGCGACGGTGATCTCCGCCACCGAATCGCCGCGGGTGCGCGCGCCGATGGTGATGCGCCCGCCCTCCGGCGTGAAGCGCACCGCGTTGGAAACCACGTTCAGCAGGATCTGCCGCAGCTTCTCGGGGTCGGCGCGCACGACCACGCCGGCATCGCACTCCGTCACCAGCGAATGGCGCTTGGCATGGGCCTGCGGCAGCACCAGCGACTCCACCTCGGCCACGGCGCCGGGCGCGTCCACGTCGCCGATGTCGTAGTGGACGGTGCCCGTTTCCAGCTTGGCGTAGTTCAGCACCTCGTTGATGAGCCCCAGCAGGTGCTGCTGGCTGCGGCGGATGCGCTCCAGGTCCGTCGCCTGCTCCGGCGTCACCGCCCCGCGGATGCCCATCGCCAGCAGCTCGGTGTAGCCGCCGATGGCGTTCAGCGGCGTGCGCAGCTCGTGGCTCATCACGGCCAGGAACTCGCTCTTCGCCCGGTTGGCGGCCTCGGCCTCGGCGCGGGCGCGCTCGGCGTCGCGAAAGAGGCGCGCGTTGTCGACGGCGATGGCCGCCCGGTGCGCCAGGTCTTCGGCCACGCGCAGGTCCGCCTCGTCGTAGCCGCGCCCCGACTCGGTCATGCACAGGGTGAGCACGCCCAGGGTGCGCCCCCGCGCCACCAGCGGCACGGTGATGACGGCGGAGAACTGCAGCAGCCTCATCATGGCCAGGTGCTCCGCGTCCCGGGCCCCGGCCACCAGCATCTCGTCGCTGATGCGGGGCACCATCACGGGCGTGCCGGTCCTCAGCACCGCCGCGCTCCCCTGCTCGCCGGACCAGTCGGTGGGGTACAGCGAGGTGAACTCCTCCGCCAGGGCCAGCTTCGCGGCGTCGCGGTGGAAGATGGCGACGCGCTCCATCTCCGGCGGCCCCTCCGTGCCGGGGTTGGCCAGGATGTCCACCGCGCACCAGTCTCCCAGCGCCGGCACCGCGGCCTGGGCGACGGCGCGCAGGGTGGTCGCGTAGTCCAGCGAGGCCGACAGCGCGCGGCTGGCCTCGGCCAGCAGCGACGCGGCCTCTTCCCGGCGCCTGCGCTCGGTGACGTCCTGGAACACCAGCGACACGCCGTCGGGCGCGGGGTAGATGCGCGCCTCCACCCACCGGCCGATCACCGGACTGAACCCCTCCACCTGGGTGGGTTCGCCCGTCCGGACGGTCTGGTGGATGCCCGCGTACATGGGAGAGCGGTGGGCGTCGGCGAACAGCTCGTCCATCCGGCGCCCCATCACCTCCGCCGCCGTCTTGCCCAGCAGCTGCTCGGCCTGCGGGTTCACGTAGGTGAAGCGCAGCTCGCGGTCGAACGCGGCGAACGGGTCCTGGATGGTTTCCAGGAGCGCGGCCAGCCGCTCGGCGTTGTGAAGCTCCGCCGCGTGAAGGCGGGCGCGCTCCAGCGCCAGGCCGCACTGCTCGCCCAGCGTCGCCAAAAAGGTGCGCGTGGCCTCGTCGAACTGCTGCTGCGCGCGAAAGCTGAACGACAGCGCGGCGACGGCGCGCTCGCCACTGGACACGGGAACGGCCGCGAACGCCTGATACCCGATGCGCACCAGGTCTTCGCTGGCCTTGGGAAAGCGTGCGCGCCACGCATCGGGCGAGTCGATGAGGATGGTTTCGCGCCGCAGCACCGTTTCCGACAGCGGGCGTCCCGGCTCCAGCGGAAAGGTCCGATAGCGCTCCGCCAGCTCCTTGCCGTACCCCGCCGTCCTCACGATCTCGAACTGCCGGCCCTCGGCACGCAGCATGGCAAGCGACGCGGCGTCGGCGCCGGTGGCGGCCAGCCCGCCCTCCAGGATCACGTCGGCCACCGCCTCGGGGCTCACCGCCTGGTTCAGCAGCGCGGTCAGCCGCTGCAGCCGGCGGGCCTGGTCCAGCGTGCGCTCGCGCTCCCGGGCTTCCTCGGCCAGGCGCACGCTCGCCGTCTTCAGCTCGTCGGCCGAGGCTTCCAGCTCCGCCGCCTGCTCTTCGGCGATGCGGCGGGCGACGACCAGGTCGGTGATGTCGACGCCGTGCCCCAGGATGCCGTCCACGCGCCCGTCTGCGTCGCGCAGCGGCTGGTAGACGAAGTTGAAGAACCGCTCCTCGACCGGGCCGTCTGGCGTGATGCGAATCTGCATGGGCAGCTCGATGCCCACGAAGGGCTCGCCGCTGCGGTACACCTCGTCCAGCACGGCGAGAAAGCCCGCCTCCGCCACCTCGGGAACGGCGTCGCGCACGGGCCTGCCCACGATGTCGCGATGGCCCAGCAGGCGCAGGTAGGGCGGGTTGGCGAGCTCGAAGACGTGGTCCGGCCCGCGGACCACGACGATCAGCGCCGGGGCGTTGGCAAAGATCTCCGTCAGGCGCTCGTCATCCACCGCGCGAAAAGGCACCGATACGGGCTCGGCGGCGTCCGCTTCGGTGCCCGGAGTGGAGTCGTGGGAATCGGCCAACGGGATCTCCGGTGCGTCGCGTCGCGTGCGTGAGCCGGTGTGGCTGCACTACGATAGCGCGGAGGTACGCTCAACTTCAATGCTTGTGGCGTGGCAGGCGCCCGGAATCCGGCCGCCGTTACAAGGAGAAGCCCCGCGTCCGGATCCAGGCGCTACGCGGGCCAGGCTTCGGGGTCGTCCAGGACCTCGTATCCGCCGCGCTTCCACGACTGGTCCACCGGCTCGTCGAACCAGACCGGCCGGCCGGCGGACGCCACGTATCCCAGGAGGTCGTTGGCGGGGGTGATGATCATCCCGATGCGCTCGCCGTCGCCAAGGCTCGTGAACAGCTCGCGCGGCACGGCGAAGTCCATCTCACGCGCCGCCTGGCCCTGGACCGTTGCGGCGGCTGGGGCGAGCTCCACCCGCGCATCCACGCCCACGACCAGCATCCACTTGGCGAAGTGGGCGATCTCCACACGATTGCCGGCGTGAGGGCTTCCCTCGTTGGCGTCCCACACCTTTCGCCACATCCGCCGCCCCACCACGCGGCCGATGAACACCTGCGGATTCGCCGTGGCGGCGGGGCGAACGACGACGGCGTAGAACAGCCCCGCGAGCAGGGCCAGGGCCACCGCGATGGGCGGCGAGAAAGGGAGCGCCACCAGCGCCGCGAGCGCGGCCACCAGGGTGGTGCGCCGGTAGCCGGGCACCACGGCAGCCACGCGGGCGCGCGCCTCTGCGGCGATGCTGCTCCACGGCGCGTCGGGGAGCCCGGCGAAGGCGTCCGCCGGGGCCGGCGGGGAGGGCGGATTCATCGCGTCATCGCACGGCGAAATCGCGGCGGACGACCTCGGCGTAGGTCGTCAGCGGGATGGACGGGAAGCGGCGGCCTCGCGCGGCGCCATCGAACGACATGTCGCGCGTGTCCATCACCACGCCCGCCTGCACCTGCCGGGCGAACCCGGGGTTGACCGGCTTCATCAGCACCGAGAGCACGCGCATCATCGGCAGGGGAACGTGGCGCACGGTGCCGCGCGTGCCCGTCTCGCGCTGCGCGATCTCCACGACCTGCCGGAAGGTCAGGTTCTCCGGCCCGCCCACGTCCACCGTCACGCCGTACAGGGACGGGTCGGTGATGGCCAGCTCCACGAACCGCGCCACGTCGTGGATCGAGACGAAGTTGATGGGGTTGCGGCCGCGTCCGAAGATGGTCGTCTTGCCGGTCTTCAGCAGCGGCTCGGCGACCATCCTGGCCCACATCTCCATGAACGCGCTGGCCCGGATGATGGTCCACGCGAGTCCGCTGGCCTTCAGCTCCTCCTCCGCGCGGTGCTTCATCCGGTACAGGCTCATGGGATGGTCCGGCGCCGCGCCCAGGGCCGAGAGCATGACGACGTGCCCGGCGCCCGCGCCCTTTGCGGCCTGCACCAGGTTGCGGTTGCCCAGCCAGTCCACCGCCTCCGGGCTCGTTTTCGTGGAATCCACGAAGCCGTGGACGGCCGAGACGACGGTGCTCACGCCGTCCATGGGGCGCGCCAGCGACCCGGGATCGCGCACGTCGCCCGCGGCCACCTCCACGCCGTCGCGCAACAGGTGCCGCGCCCGGGCCGGGTCGCGCGTCAGCACGCGAACCCGGGCGCCCCGGGCCCGCAGCAGGGGCACCAGGTGGCTCCCAAGCGTGCCGGTTCCCCCGGCGGCCAGGATCGTCCCGTTCATCCGTGCCCCTATGTGGCAGATGGTGTCGCAGAAACGAGCACTGGAGCACAAGGTCGTGCGCGGGCGGGCCGCTGTCCAGCCTCCCGTCGCCGGGCGTATCTTTCCGGGGCGGGTGGGGCGCGGCCCGAAAACCGCCGGCCCTACCGTGCCCCGCGGAGGCGGGACGACTCGACACATCTTCGGGACGAACGATGGAATTTCGGTACGCGGAAGAATCGGACGCGGCTTTCCTGGCCGACATCAACCGCCAGCTGATCGAGGACGAGTGGGACGGCGGAGGGATGTCGCTGCAGCGGCTGGAGGAGCGCATGCTCCGCTGGATCCGCGAAGACGACTACACGGCCGTGCTCTTCCTGGAAGAGGGCGCCACCGTGGCCTATTCCATGGTGAGCGTGGACGAAGACTCGGCGTACATCCGCCACTTCTTCGTGCTCAAGGAGCACCGGGGGAAGGGCGTGGGGCGGCGGGCCATCCAGGTGCTGCTGTCGCGGGTGATCCCCCCGTACGCCCGCGTTACGCTGGACGTGCTGGCCAGCAACCACACCGGCCATGGGTTCTGGCAGTCGCAGGGGTTCCGCGACTACGCCATCCGCATGGAGCTGCTTCCGCGCGAGACGGCGGAGGGCGCGGAGAGCCCGGCCGCGGACTGACGCCCCGGAAGCGGACAGGCGGCCCACCTCTTGCCGCTTCGGAGCCCACTGAAGTACGCGGGTTCCCCGAGACGGTGGAGGTGGCGATGGCAATGGTTCCGTGCCGCGAATGCGGCGGAAGCGTCAGCAGCGAGGCGGCGTTGTGCCCCCACTGCGGAATCCGTGAGCCGGCCGGTGCCGTCGCCGGCCGTCAGGGGCACGACCGGGCGCACGCCGGCCCCGTGCAGGACCCCCGCGACCACGCGCCGGTGCGCCGGCGCGGTGGAAAGACCGGGTGGATGGTCGCCTTCCTGCTCCTGCTGGTGCTCCTGTCGCTGTTCGCCCTCTGGTACACCGACATCGTCAACTTCACCTGACGAGCCGCGGAAGCGCCGCCCGCCCGGCGCTTCCGCCGTCCCTGCACATCCCCCACCTGGAGAATCGATGCGCCGAGCGATGATGGTGCTGTGTTGTGCCACGCTCGCGGGATGCCGGGCCACGGCGCCCGCGCCCGCCGGCCCTCAGGACGCGTTCTGGGCGGCGCTCCAGGGGCTGTGCGGGCGCGCATACGGCGGACGGATGGCCGTAGGCTCCGCGCCCGGCGACACGGCGTTCGCGGGCAAGCCGATGGTGATGCACGTGCGCCGGTGCTCGGAAACCGAGGTGCAGGTTCCCTTTCATGTGGGCGACGACCACTCGCGGACGTGGATCATCACCCGCACCGCCGCCGGGCTGCGGCTGAAGCACGACCACCGCCACGCCGACGGCAGCGAAGACCGCATCACGCAGTACGGCGGCGACACCCGTGGCTCCGGCACGGCATCCACGCAGGAGTTCCATGCCGACGCGCACACCGCCACCCTCATTCCCGCGGCCGTCACCAACGTGTGGACGGTGGAGGTGGTGCCGGGCGCGCGCTTCGCCTACGCCCTGCGTCGCGAAGGCACCGACCGCCGCTTCCGCGTGGAGTTCGACCTCACCCGCCCCGTCCCGCCGCCCCCCGCGCCGTGGGGCCACTCCGACGGCGACCCGGGCCCTGCTGCCGTGTCGGCCCTCCAGCCCGCCGCGCCGAACTGGATCGGGCTTGGCTACTCCGTCCGCCAGGAAGTAAGCGCGCTCGGAGACTTTCGCCATGTGGTCGTCGACACCGTGGCACCGGGTTCTCCAGCCGAACAGGCCGGGTTGGGCAAAGGTGACGTGATCGTCGCCGTGGACGGGCTACCCGGCATCGAGCGAGTGCCGCTCTTCCGAGACGCGTACCCCGGCCGGCGCTACGAGCTTCGCGTGAGGCGCGCGGGCGGTGCCGAAGCCGCGACAGTTCTCGTGGCCGCGCCGCCGCCGTCACCGTGACGAGACGGCAGCGGCTCGTCCCTGCCAAGGTGTACACCGCCTCCGGTCACAGGGCGCGCCACCCCGCCTGAACTCCCGCCACAGCCGGCAGTCCACGAAGGTGGACATCGTGTGGTCGTTGCAGCGAATTCATTCGCCCGAGGTGGCTGCGGCGAACGATGCGGTCACGGCCCTGCGACGGGAAGCTGGATCTCGCGCCATCGCTCCCGGCGCCGCTCCGTGAGCGCCGAGACCCCGCCGGTGATCGCACCCACCTCCGCGGCGACGAGCGTCGAGAACCACACCAGGTTCGCGCCGGACTCCGACTGCAGGTACAGCCCGAACAACGCTCCGGCGACGGCGCCGACCGCGGCGCCCTGCACTCCGCGCTCGAGCACCAGCTTGGTGAGCGGAGGCCGCCCCAGCCCTTCCTCCACGCGAAGGATGTCCCGCACGGGAATGCGGAACAGCACCGCCGTCGCGGGCGACTGCAGGATGACGGTATCCGGCGAGACCGTGACGAGGTTGCCCGCGAACCGCCCGCCCGGCGTTTCCACCCGCAGCAGAACGCCCGCCTGCCGGTCTCGCGACGGCTGCGCCTGGGCTTCGGCACAGACCAGGGACAGCAGGATGGCGGCGGCCATGCGGAAGGTCCAGCGCGCCAGCATCCGACGACGATCGATCGTAGACGACTGCATGCAGGCCACGTATCCCGAGTTCCAAAGCACCGGAGCGGCTGGACGCATCGCGAGAATCCTACCGCGCCGGCGGCACGGCTCGTTCGGAGTGATGCGTCCCCATGCAGGCTCATGGAAATCAGCGACCTGCTGGACGCCCTCAGAGCCTCTCGCAGGGGAGGGCGCGCATCATCATCTCTTCCTGGCGGTACTGCTCCGCCAAGCGCGTTCCGAAGGCGGACCACCACTCCCGGTCCAGCTTTTCCGCCATCACCTCGACCGTCACCACGTCGTCGCGCGCCAGGTCGCCCTCGTCGTCCTTCCACGCGCCGGCCGCGGGCGCGCGCAGGTGAGCCGTCACCCCGCCGAACCGCTCCGTCAACTCCACGCGCAGCGCGTCGAGCCACGCCCGGGGAAACGGGTTGCCGTCGTTGTCGCGCAGCGGAACCAGGATCTGGACCAGGTGCATGGGCGAACTCGGGTGAAATGAGAACGGGGCCCGCATCCACTGGGCCCCGTCCACGATGCGCGAATCGCGCGGCTACTCGCGGATCCGCAGCGACACCGGCGACGAGAGCCCCACCTCGGCGGTGGACCGCACGCGGTTGATCACCTGCTGAAACCAGCTGGGGCTGCGGCGCGCGCCGCCGTTCTCCATCACCATCCGCGCAAGCTCGATCACGTCGGCGTTGCGCATGCGGATGCAGCCGTGGCTTTCGGCCTGGCCCAGCGAATCCTCCTGGTGCGTGCCGTGGATGTAGTAGTCCGGCGCGCGAAAGAAGATCTTCACCCGGCCCATGGGGTTGCGCGGGTCGCCCGGCGCGCGCGCGCGCCGGTTGCGCGCCCAGGCGGCATCGGGCGGAACCCACCGCGGGTTCCAGATCAGCCGCCGGACGTTGAACGCGCCGCGCGGCGTGGGGTGCTCGGGCTTTCCGATCGCCACCGGGTACGTCCGCTCCACCTCGTCGCCGCGCATCACGTACAGCTCGCGCTCGGACAGGTCCACGATCAGTGAGAACGGGCCTGAAGGGGTCCTGCGCTCCTCCGTCTCCGCCCGCGCCGACGTGCTGTCCTCCTGCGCCGCTCCCGCGGGCGCGGCGATCAGGGCAGCCGCCATCGCCAGCGCCAGCGACATTCCCCGGACTCGTGCTCTCAGCATAGATAGCGCTTCTGCAACGGGTTACGAGACACCTTCCGCGCCGCCCCAAGGGAAGGATCGTGCCAAACATCTGAAATTCTCCGCATCGGCCACCATCGTGCCCTCTTCCCCGGCCCTGCCCCGGCCCGTATCCTTCCGCCCCAATCACGCCGATGATCCGCCGGACTCCATCGTTTGGGCCCACGATTCCATGCGCTACGCGCTGATCTCCGACATCCACGCCAACCTCCCCGCGCTGCAGGCCGTCCTCGCGTCCATCGCCGCCCGCGGGGAGGTGGACGCGACGTATCACCTGGGCGACCTCGTGGGATACGCGCCGTGGCCGAACGAGACCGTCGACGCCATCCGTACGGCCGGGATCGCGGGCGTGGCGGGAAACTACGACTCCACCGTGGCGGCGGATTACAAGCACTGCGGCTGCAAGTACGAAGACGCGCGGCAGGAGGAGCTTTCGCACCTGAGCTACGGGTGGACGCGCGAGTACGCGTCGCGGGAGACCAAGGCGTTCCTCGCCGCGCTCCCGTTTCGCCTGGACCTGCGGCCCCATGGCGGCCACGCGCCGGGGCCCCGGGTGATCCTGGTGCACGGCACGCCCACGCTCAACACGCTGTACTGGACGGAGGACCGCCCGGACGACTTCTGCCTGAAGATGGCGGCGCAGGCGGGCGCATCCGCCGGTGACATGATCTGTTTCGGCCACACGCACGTGCCCTGGCACCGCGAGGTGGGCGGCATCCACTTCGTGAACACCGGCTCGGTGGGGCGCCCCAAGGACGGCGACTGGCGCGCGGGCTACGTGGTGCTGACGGTGGATGGCGCGGTGGGCGTGGAGGTGGTGCGCGTGGAGTACGACGTGGAGCGGGCGATGGAGGGCATCCGCCGGAGCGAGCTGCCCGACGACTTTGCCGAATACCTGCGCCGGGGCGGATCGCCGCGGCCCAACACCAACACCGGAGGCGACACGTGACGGACCTGTACAGGCGCGCCGGCGCCGAGGCGCTGGGCACATTCTTTCTCGTCCTGATCGGCCCCGGGGCGGTGATGGTGAATGCGCGCACCGAAGCGCTGGGCCACCCCGGCGTCGCGCTGGCCTTCGCCTTCGTGGTGACCGCGATGGTGTACTCGCTGGGGCACCTTTCGGGTGCGCACATCAACCCGGCGGTAACCATCGGGCTGGCGTCGCGCGGGCGGTTCCCCGCGCGCGAGGTGCTGCCCTACGTGGTGGCGCAGTGCGCGGGCGCCACCCTGGCATCGTTCGCCTCGCGCGCGGCGCTGGGCAGCGTGGGCGACGTGGGCGCCAGCCTTCCCTCGCTGCCGCACGGGGCGGCGTTCGGCGTGGAGTTCCTGCTGTCGTTCGCGCTGATGTTCGTGATCATGGGCGTGGCCACGGACGAGCGCGGCACGGGGGGCGCGGCCGGGCTGGCGATCGGCGTGACGATCGGCTTCTGCGCCATGGTGGGCGGCCCGCTGACGGGGGCGTCGATGAACCCCGCCCGGACGCTGGGGCCGGCGCTGGCGGGAGGGGTATGGGAGGGGCACTGGATCTACTGGATCGCGCCGATCGCGGGGATGCTCGCCGCGGCGTGGGTGTACGATGTGCTCCGCCCGGCGGGGCGCGCGGGCGTGGTGCCGACGGGTGTGCCCCTGGGCACCGAGGGACCGATCGACCAGGGACGGCGCGTGTAGTCGCCCGGATCGATGTCGACGAACGGAAGAGGCGCGGGGGGATGGCTCCCTCCGCGCCTCTTCGCCTTCCCGAGCCGCCTGATCAGATCTCGCCCGCGTCCGAGAGCGCGTGGTGGTCCTTGTACATGCAACGGTCCTGCACCACGCGGATGCCGGCCTCCTGCAGCCGCGCCGCGGCCTCGTCGTTCCGGATGCCGAGCTGCAGCCACACGGCCTTGGGCTTGAGCGCCAGGAGTTCGTCCACGTGCTTCGCCACCTGGTCGGAGCCGCGGAACACCTGCACCAGGTCCGGCGCGGCGGGCAGGTCGCCCAGGCTGGCGACCGCGCCCGGGGAGCCGTCCCGGGCCAGCCTGGGGTTCACGGGAGTGATCTGGTAGCCGTGCGCCGCCAGGTACATCGGCACTCCGTGCGCGGGGGCCATCGCATCGCCGTCGCCCTTCATCCCCAGCACGGCGATGGTCCGGGTGCTCTTGAGGATCTCCACCGCCTCCTGCGGTACCGCTTCCATCCGTCTCTCCGATTGCTGGTCGACCGCCGATTCTCGGCAGCCCGGCGGGCCAGTTCCGTGCCGCGCGGGCGAGCGAAGACACGAGACGCGTTCTCGCAGAAGTCGGCGGGAGCGTGGGCAACTTCGGCGGGCATTGGGGCGTTTCGAACTGCTCTGGCGCATGCCTCGGCGCCCCCCATCCCCAACCCTTCCCCCACAAACTGCGTGGGGGAAGGGCGCCAGTGCCGTGCGGCTGCAAAGACTCGGTGCCAGGGAGGGTTCGCTGCACCGTGGCGTTTCGAACGACTCCGGCGCATGCCTCGGCTGCCCTCTCCCCCCGGCCCCCTCTCCCGCGAGCGGGAGAGGGGGAGAATGCGATCGCACTGCGGCCGGCCTTGGTGCACCGGGCTTTGCGTGCAGTCCGCGAAGGCGGACTTCGGGCCGTCGTTGCCGCGACTTCAGTCGCCCCAGCAGGGCTGGCAGCCTTGAGACGCTAATACGTGATCAGCGAGTGCACGGCATCGTCGCCCAGGCGTTCGCGGCCATGCAGGAAAGCGAGTTCCACCACGAAGGCGAGCTCCACGACGTGCGCTCCGAGCGCGCGGACCAGTGACGCCGCGGCATTCGCGGTACCGCCGGTGGCCAGCAGGTCGTCGACCACCACCACCGACTCGCCGGAGAGCAGCGCGTCGCGGTGGATCTCTAGCGTGTTGGTGCCGTACTCCAGCTCGTACGACTGGCTGATGCGGTCCACCGGCAGCTTCCCCGGCTTGCGCACCGGCACGAACCCCACGCCGAGCGCCACCGCCAGCGGCGCACCGAAGAGGAAGCCGCGTGACTCGATGCCCACCACCGCGTCCACGTTGCGGCCACGGTAGCGCGCGGCGAACGCGTCCACCACGTCCGCCAGGCCGCGCGGGTGCCGCAGCAGGGGCGTGACGTCGCGGAACAGGATGCCGGGAAGGGGAAAGTCGGGAACGTCGCGGATGAGCGCCTTCAGGTGCTCCATGGGCGTGTTTGGTCGCGGGGTGGATGCGCGGCGGTGGCCGAAAATGTAGAAGGGGGCGCGGCCGATGGACAGCCTGAGCGTTGACCCGGGCGGGCACGCGCCCTATCTATCCCGCCAGCGCACCACCGGACCCGGGCACGCCATGCTGTTCTACCGTATCACCGAGGGAATTCGCGTCACCGCGACGCCCTACTACCTGGAGGCGCACTCGGACCCGTCCGAGCCGCGCTTCGTCTTCGCGTACGGCATCCGCATCGAGAACGTGGGCGACCAGCCGGCGCGCCTGCGGTGGCGGCACTGGTACATCCACGACCCCGCCGCGGGCGACAGCGAGGTGCAGGGCGAGGGCGTCGTGGGGCAGGAGCCGCTGATCGCGCCGGGCGGCGTGCACGAATACCAGAGCTTCTGCGTGCTGCGTGGGCCCGAGGGCCACATGGAAGGCTACTACGTGATGGAGCGGCCAGACGGCACCACCTTCCAGGCCGCCGTCCCCCGCTTTCTGCTCAGGAGAAACCAGGCATGATCCGCCGCCTTCCGGCGTTCGCCGCGCTGCTCCTGGCCCTGGCCGCCTGCGAAACCGGCAGCGAAAGGAAGCCGGCCGTCAGCGTGCGCCTGCGCACCACCCCGGCCGACACCCTCGCGCCGGGCGATTCGCTGCACATGAGCGCCTGGGTGATCAACCGAGAGCGCGAGCCGCTGAAGCTGGAGTTCGAAAGCCAGTGCCAGGTGGAGATGTTCGTGTTGACGGAAGACAAATCGATCGTGCACCCGCCCGGTGGCGGCAGCACCTGCATCAGCACGCCGACGTCGCTCGAGGTGCCGGCGAACGACTCCGTGCGCGTGGACGATGCATGGCTGGCGGCGTCGCCCCAGCCGGGCGAGTACGCGGCCTACGCGGTGGTCTCCAGCCATCACGTCACCCGCGGCGAGCGGCGGGACTACAAGCTCAGCCACCGCTCCAACATCGTGACCTTTCGGGTCGGCCGGCCGCCGAGCTGACCCGTCCCGGCGAAACCCACGAAACAACGGCCCGGCGCTCGTGCGCCGGGCCGCTTTCGTTCGCCCACCCGCCTCGGCCGGACGGAATCAGGCGGCGCCGGACTCCAGCGTGGCCTGCAGCTGGATGTCGACGCCGGCGAGCGCCTGCGACACGGGGCACCCCACCTTGGTGGCCTGCGCGATGGTCTGGAACGTCGCGTCGTCGATCCCGTCCACCCGCGCCGTCACCTGCAGCTGCATGATGGTGATCTTGAAGCCCTCGCCCACCTTGTCGATGGTGCAGGCGGCATCGGTGTGCACGCGCGTGGGCGGCGTTCCGTTCTTCTCCAGCCCCAGCGAGAGCGCCATGCTGAAGCACGCCGCCTCGGCCGCGGCAAGCAGCTCCTCGGGGTTGGTCCCCGGCTCGCCCCCGAACCGGGTGCCGAACGAGTACGCGCCGGTGATGGCGCCGCTTTCGCCGCTGAAGCTGCCGTTCCCCTTCTGCAGTCCGCCTTCCCACGTCGCGCCCGCCCTGCGTGTCGGCATCGAGATCTCCCGTTTCGAGGTTTGTCGGTTGTGAAAGCCGCCGGGTGGAAGCACGAACCGGGCCTTCGGCCACGGGTGCGGATGTGGCTACGCAACCCGTTGGCGCGACGAAAGATGCGCCGGAGCGGGCACGCCGTTTGCCACTGCGTGCGGCCCCAACGTCCACGAACCAGGAGGGATGACGATGAGAAAACCGCTGAACGCGCGGGCGCACGGAATGATCGACTACACCACGGTGGCCACGGTCGCCGCGGCGCCGCGGGCCCTGGGCTTTCCGCGCTCGGCCGAGGGGCTGGCGTACGGGCTGGCCGCGGGGTACCTGGGCCTGTCGCTGATGACCGACTATCCGCTCGCGGCCAAGCGCCTGCTGCCCTTCAAGGGCCACGGCGCCGCCGAGGTGGCCATCGGGGCCGCGCTCCCCTTCCTGCCCTGGCTGCTCGGCTTCGCCGACAACCGCCGGGCCCGCAACTTCTTCCTGGGGCTGACGGCGGTGACGGCCGTTTCGGCGGCGCTCACCGACTGGGACGCGCCCGACGCCGACCACGAGTCCGGCGGGACCATGGAAGTGAACCTGGACCGCGACCTCGCCCGCGCCTGAGGGCTCCAGGGGGCGAACGAAGGGCGGGCGCCGCGAGGTGCCCGCCCTTTCTGCCGCCAACGAACAAGAGGCGCCAACCCGCGGGGGCCGGCGCCTCTCGTCGTCGTACCGCCCGTCCGCTACTGGTACTGCACGTAGAGCGGTTCCGGGTACAGCTGGATCAGGTCCCGCGGCGTGGTCAGCGGGCCGCCGCCCTTGGTGTCGTTGTGGTAGAAGTTCTTCCACCCCGTGAACTGCACCGGGTGCCGCAGGATGTAGTCCCGGTACGAGTCGTACTTCAGCCACGGCGCGCCCCAGCCGTCCATGTGCATCACCACCTGCACCTCGGGACGCAGCTGCACGTTCTCGGCGTCGGGCACCATGCCGCGGGTGAAGCGGTGGATGATCAGCACCTTCGGGGGCAGGTTGTGCTGCCGCACCATGTTCGCCAGGTACTCCGAGACGTAGTTGATGTCGCGGGCGTACATCGTCCCGATCTTCCGTCCGGGAACCACCCCTTCGCGCATGTAGAACTCCGGGTCCACCGCCAGGTGCACGTCGGGGTTCTTCAGGATGTACTCGAAGCGCGGCAGGATGTTGCGGATGTCGTCGGTACCCACCTGGATGTCGACGAAGAAGATGCCGTTGATGGACTTGGCCATCTGGTAGATGGAATCCACCGTCTTGTCCCGCGCCTGGATCCGGTACTTGCCCGAGGGGCCCGGGTCGCCCTGCGCCACCACGGCCACCATGTGCAGCCCCGGGATCACCGGCGTGCCGGGGTCGGCCTGCGCCCACGCGTCGGCCTGGCGCCGCAGCCGGGCCAGCATGTCGTCCCGGGGGAACTCGCCCAGGGCGCCCATCTTCTTGGAGCTCGGGTTGCCGTAGTACACGATGATGCGGTTGCACGGCAGGAGCACCCCGTCGCGGAACTCCGGCATCCGCGGATACCACTTCTGCTCCTTGGCGAAGACGGGGTTGCGCCCCGCCCCGGGTGCCTTGGCCGCGGAGTCGGCCTGCATCGCCTGGGCCGCCGAGTCCAGCCGCGCCTGGCGCCGCTGCATGCACTGCTGCGCCTCGGCCGCGCTGTTGCCCATTGCGTACTTGACGGCCGGGCGCGCCGCGGCGCTGTCGTTCCCCGACTTGGCCGCGCCCGTGTCGCCCTTGGCGGCACTCTTTCCTTTTTCCGTCCCGCCACCGCCGTTGTCGCCACCGCACGCGGCAAGCGAACCAACCAGCGCGGCCAGGGCCAGGCTACGCGAAATTCCGTGCTTCAACGTTTCTCTCCTCCGTTCGGGGCCGCCGCCGGGCGCCCGTCGCCATTTCCGAAACCACGACCTCGCCCCGCGAACGGCAAGGGCCGCGCCGCGCCGCCGGACTACTGCCGCACCGGGTGCCCCCGCGCCGCCAAATACCGGCGCGCCTCGGCCAGCGTGTACTCGCCGAAGTGGAAGATCGAGGCCGCCAGCACGGCGTGCGCGCCGGCCGCCAGGGCGCTGTCCAGGTGCTCCAGCGCCCCCGCGCCGCCGGACGCGATCACGGGGATGCGCACCTCGCGGCTGACCGCCTCCAGCAGCGGCAGGTCGTAACCGTCGCGGGTGCCGTCCCGGTCCATGGAGGTCAGCAGGATCTCTCCCGCGCCCAGTTCCTGGGCACGCCGCGCCCACGCCACGGCGTCGATGCCCGTGGGTTTGCGGCCGCCGTGCGTGTACACCTCCCAGCCGCTCTCCGCCTGGCCCGTGGCGGTGCGGCGCGCGTCGACCGCCACCACCACGCACTGCGAGCCGAAGTGGTCGGCCGCGCGCCGCACCAGCTCCGGGTCGGCCAGCGCGGCGGTGTTGACGGCCACCTTGTCGGCGCCGGCGCCCAGGATGGCGTTGAAGTCGGCCACCGAGCGGATGCCGCCGCCCACGGTGAACGGAATGAAGATGCTTTCCGCCGTGCGGCGGATGACGTCGAGCATCGACGCCCGGCCCTCGTGGCTGGCGGTGATGTCCAAAAAGCAGAGCTCGTCCGCGCGCTGCTCGTCGTAGCGGACGGCCTGCTCCACGGGATCGCCCGCGTCGCGCAGCCCCACGAACTGGATTCCCTTCACCACCCGGCCGTCCTTGACGTCCAGGCAGGGGATGATGCGCTTCGCCAGGCTCATCCCAGGATCTCCAGCCGGCGCAGCATCCCCTCCGCCAGCGTGCCGCGATAGACGGACTCCACCGGCCCGCGCAGCACCAGCGACCAGTCGTCGCGAACGTGCACGTGCAGGGTGCCCCCGGGCATCCGCACGGCTACCTGCCGCTCGGACACCATGCCGCGCCTCACCGCCGCCGCGGCCACCGCGCAGGCGCTGGACCCCGACGCCCGCGTCTCGCCCGCCCCGCGCTCCCACACCCACGCCTCCACCCCGTCCGGCTCCATGGGCACGGCGAACTGCACGTTCACGCCGCGCTCGAAGTTCGGGTGGGTGCTGATCTGCGGCGCCCGCCGGCGCAGGTCGTCCAGGTCCAGCTCGTCGGCGAACACCACGCAGTGCGGGTTGCCGATGGACACGGTGTTGATGCGCACCACGTCGCCCGACGCCAGCTCCAGCGGCTCGTCATCCGTCTCCCGGTCGGGCCCGGGAAGGCCCACGTCGGCGCTGCGGAAGGTGGCGGTGCCCATCTCCACCTCCACCGACAGCACGCCGTCGGCCGACACCTGCAGCACCTCCATGCGGACGATGCCGCCGGGGGTCTCGACGGTGAACGGCGCGCGCTCGTCCACCTCGCCCTGCTCCAGCAGGTACGCGGCGAAGATGCGCAGGCCATTGCCGCTCTTTTCGGCTTCGCTGCCGTCGGGGTTGAAGATGCGCACGCCGAAGTCGGCCGCGGACGAGGGGACGCGCGCCAGGATGCCGTCGGAGCCCACCCCCGTGTGCCGGTCGCAGAGCAGGCGCACGGCCGGCGGCGTCAGCTCGAAACCCAGGCCCTCCATCGCCAGGGCGATGTAGTCGTTGCCCAGGCCGTGTCCCTTGAAGAAATCAGTCACGCGTTTCGCCAGACCACGGGTTGATGAGCGGTGCGCCCCACCCGGCGCAGTGCCGCTCGTTGCGGGTGACCAGTGTCAGGTTCAGCACGAGCGCCGTCGCGACAAGCAGGCCATCCGATTCGGGGAGGCCCCGGCCGGTGCGAACCGCGTCCGCGGAAATTCGGCCCCACTCCAGCGCAATCGCTTTATCGACGGAGATCGTCCGATCCTTGTACGTCACCTGGATCTCCTCGTCGAACCAGCTACGGAGTTCCTCCTTCCGCGGCCCCGGACGCAAGAGAATCACGCCCCGTTCGATTTCGCCGAGGGAGATGACGCTGATCGCAAGTTCCTCCGGTTCCTGAGCCGCGATCCACGCCTCCACCCCCAGATCGGAGCGCTTGCGTGTAGGCTCGGAGAGCAGGTTCGTGTCGAGGAGGAAGCGCATGCCTCAGCACTCCGGGCGCCGCATGACGTCGTCCCACTCCTCTTCCGTGATCTCCCCCGTGCGAAAGGCTTGCGCCAGCGGCGAGTTCTTCGCCCGGTTCAGGATCTCCAGACCGGGATATTCGCCCGGGGCCAGATCCTTCTCCCAGGGCAGAGCCCAACGCTGGGACTCTTCATCCCACTCCCACACCCATTGCCGATCGCTGCCTGGCTCGCCTGGGGCTGGCCGCTGCGCCGAGTGGACGGGAACGTCACGGCGCTCCTCCGGAACGACAGGCTCGCGCTTCGCGACTGCTCCGCCGTCCCGCAAGTTCTTGATTCGCGCGAGGAACGACGGCCGCGTCCTCCGCTCGCCAGCAGCAGCCGGCACTGCCTGTGACGCCCGTTTGGCCCTGACGCCCAGCAGGCGATCGTACTCGCTCGCGGCGATCACGACCACGGCGTCCTTGCCGTTCGACAGGCGCTGCGGCTCCTTCGTCAGCGCCAGGCGTACGAGTTCCCGCAATCGATGCTGCGCGTTCTTCAGCTTCCAGGTGTGCATCGGCCTCCTCCCGTGGACGTCGCCCGCTCTTCCTAAGCGGAACGGTAAACGGGATTTACGAGCCGCGCAACGAGCCTGAAGCCGCCACAAGCGCGCACTCCGTACATGCCTGTGGCGCGTTCTACGCGTCCGGGTTCAGAGCCGCGAGAAGTTCCCCAGGATCCGCAGCCCGTCTTCCTGGCTCTTCTCCGGGTGGAACTGGATTCCCCACACGTTGTTGCGCCCCACGATGCTGGCGAAGGCGGCGTCGTACCGGCAGCGGCCCAAAACGGTCTCGCTATCGTCATCCAAAACGGCGAACGAGTGCACGTGGTAGAACCAGCGCGGCTCCGGCCCGGCGACGCCTGCCAGCACGGGATCGGCCTCGGCGCCGCGGATGAATTCCACCGAGTTCCACCCCACGTGCGGCAGCGGCAGGTCCGTCGGAATGCGGCGCACGGTGCCGGACAGCATCCCCAGGCCGCCCACCCCCGGCGCCTCGTCGCTCCCCTCGTACAGCAGCTGCATTCCCACGCAGATGCCGATGAAGGGCCGTCCGGCCGCCACGTGCTCGCGGATGGCGTCGCCCAGCCCTTTCTCCTCCAGCCGCGTCATGCACTGGCCGAAGTGCCCCTGCCCGGGCAGCACCAGGCGGTCGGCCGCGCGCGCCACGGCGGGGTCGTCCGTCATCGATACGTCCGCACCCTCGTGCTCGAACGCCTTGGCGACGGAGCGCAGGTTTCCCGCGCCATAGTCCAGCAGAACGACGTGCGGACGGGTCACAACGCGCCCTTGGTGGAGGGCACCTCGCCCGCGCGGCGCTCGTCGATGCGCGTGGCGGCGTCCAGCGCGCGCGCCGCGGCCTTGAAAGTGGCCTCCACCACGTGGTGCGCGTTGTCGCCGCGCAGCCCGTCCAGGTGCATGGTCAGGCGCGCCTCCATGGCGAATCCGCGCCAGAACTCGGCGGAGAGCGCCGCGTCGAACTGGCCGATCATCGGCTGGTCCATCGGCAGGGGCACGTCGAAGTGCAGGAACGGGCGGCCGGACACGTCCACGACGGCGCGCACCAGCGCCTCGTCCAGCGGGACGGTGGCATCCGCGTAGCGCACGATGCCGCGCTTGTCGCCGAGCGCATCCAGGAAGGCGCCGCCCAGCGCGATCCCCACGTCTTCCACCGTGTGGTGCGCGTCGATGTGAAGGTCGCCCGCGCACTCCACCTCCAGGCTGAACATGCCGTGGCGGGCCAGCGCATCGAGCATGTGGTCGAAGAACCCGATGCCCGTGCGGACGCTGGCTTCGCCCGTCCCGTCCAGGCCGATGCGGACGCGGATCTCCGTTTCGCGCGTTTTCCGGTGGCGCTCTCCCGTGCGGCTCATCCCTGTTCCTCCGTCATGATCGTGCGCACCGCGTGCAGGAACGCATCGTTCTCCGCCGGGGTCCCGGCGTTCACGCGCAGGCACCTGTCGAGCATGGGATACCTGGATACGTCGCGCACCAGGATTCCGTACTCCGCCAGCAGCCGGTCGAACAATTCCGTGTGCGTGACGCGGGGCGACTCCACGCGGAACACCAGGAAGTTGGCGGCGCTGGGATACACGTGCAGGCCGGGGATCGCGCGCAGCGCTTCGTGGATGCGGTCGCGCTCCGCGGCGATCTCGTGCACCAGGGGCGCCAGTTCGCTGCGGCAGCGCAGCACCTCGGCGGCGGCCACTTCGGTGAAGAAGTTGATGTTGTACGGCAGCTTGGCCTTGTGCACCTCCGCGGCGAGAGACGGATGCGCCAGCATGTACCCCGCGCGCAGCCCCGCCATCGCCATCGCCTTGCTGAAGGTGCGCAGAACCACCAGCCGCGGCCGCGCGGCCAGCATGGGGATGGCGTCGAACCCGCCGAACTCCACGTACGCCTGGTCCAGCAGGATCAGCGCATCCGTCTCGTCGTGGATGCGGCGGATCTCGTCTTCTCCGAGTGCGGCGCCGGTGGGATTGTTCGGTGTGCAGAGGACGACGACGGCCGCGTCCGTCTCGCGCGCGGCGCCGATGATGCCCTCCACGTCGAACGACAGGTCGTCCTTCAGGGGAACGGAGGCGACGGTGCCGCCGTTCACCTCCGTCATCAGCCGGTAGAGCGTGAAGGTGGGCTCGGGGATGACCACCGAAACGCCGGGGCCCACGGTGACGGAGAGCACCGCCTGGATCAGCTCGTTGGAGCCGTTGGCCACCAGGATGCCCGTCGACGGCCAGCGGGTGGCCTCGCTGACCGCCTGGATGAAGTTGGAGGCCACAAACGGCGGATAGCGGTTCCAGGGCCGCTCGGCGAGCTGCGCCTGAATGCGCTCCTTGAGCGCCCGCGGCACGTCGTACGGGCTCTCGTTCTGGTTGAGCTTGATGCGCGGCTCGTACGGCTTGAGCGTGTACGCGCCCAGGGACCGGACGGACGGTTTTACGTGCCGCAGCGCCGCGCCGACGTCAGGCGACTCAGTGGGATCGATCATGTCGTTCATCTCGAACTGCCATTCCTTCCTGAAACGACGGCGGGCGCAGTGAGTGCGCCCGCCGTGCCAAGCCGCCCGGACCCTCCGCGCGGCTCAGGGCCGCACGTGGATGATCTGGTCGCGGCGCGTGCCGACCGACACGTACCAGATAGGCGTCTCCGTCAATTCCGAGAGGCGGCGGAGGTACGCCTGCGCCGCCTCGGGCAGGTCTTCCCAGCGGCGCGCGCCGGCCGTGGACGACTGCCATCCCGGGAGCGTCTCGTACACCGGCTCCGCGGCCTCCAGCAACCCCAGGTCGCCGGGAAAGTCGTCCAGCTCCTGCCCTTCGGCGCGGTACGAGACGGCGATCTTCAGCTCGGGGAGCGTGTCGAGCACGTCCAGCTTGGTGACCGCCAGCCCCGTCAGGCCGTTCACGCGGGCGGCGTAGCGCACCACGACGGCGTCGAACCAGCCGCAGCGGCGCGGCCGGCCGGTGGTGGCGCCGTACTCGCCGCCCAGCTCGCGCACCTGCTCCTGCATGGGCGATGGAAACTCGGTGGGCAGGGGCCCTTCGCCCACGCGGGTGGTGTACGCCTTCACCACGCCGATCACGTCGTCCACCATCGTGGGGCCGATGCCCACGCCCAGCGCCGCGCCGCCGGCGGTGGTGTTGGACGAGGTGACGTAGGGATACGTGCCGTGGTCCACGTCCAGCAGCGCGCCCTGGGCGCCTTCCAGCAGCACCTTCTGCCCGGCGCGCAGCGCGTCGTGGATCACCCGCCCGGTATCGACGGAGATGGCCAGCAGCCGCTCGCGGATGGAGCCCACCTCCTCGATCAGCGCCGCCTCGTCCACCCGCTCGTCCGACTGGAACAGCTGCAGCCGCTCGTTGACGCGGGCGGCGGCGCGGCGCAGCGCCTCCCGGGCGCGCGTCCAGTCGCGCAGGTCGGCCAGGCGAATGCCCTGGCGCGCCACCTTGTCCTCGTACGCCGGGCCGATCCCCCGCCCCGTGGTGCCGATCTTCCCCGCGCCGCGGCGCGCCTCGGCGGCACGGTCCAGCACCTTGTGGTAGCTCAGCAGCAGGTGCGCGCGTCCGCTGACGCCCACGCGGCCCTCGGCGTCGATGCCGCGGGCGGTGAGCGCATCCAGCTCGTGGAAGAACTGGAAGGGATCGAACACCACGCCGTTGCCCAGCAGGCACCGCCGGCGCGGGTGAAGGATGCCGGACGGGATCTGGTGAAGGATGAACTCGGCGTCGCCCACGTGCACCGTGTGGCCGGCGTTGCTGCCACCCTGGTAGCGCGCGACGACGTCCACGTCCTCGGCCAGCACGTCGACGATCTTTCCCTTCCCCTCGTCGCCCCACTGCGAGCCGACGATCACCACGCACCGGCTGCCGTTCGGTTCCCTCATCTGCCCAGTCGCCAAGCTTCTGTCCCGTTCAGTCGCACGAAAAACGCGGCCCATCCCGCAAGGGTGGGACCGCGCGTTGACGTATCCTGTGCGCAATCTGCGGAGCGCCCCGGCGGGTGTCAACCGCCGGGATCGTCGTCGATCTCGATGCGCTCACAATCTTCTTCGATGGCTGCCGCGATCTCCCGGGCGACTTCCGGATCCATCGTCCCGGCGAAGCGCAGCAGCGAAGATCCTGGGACGTCACGTAGAGGTTCCTCCGTGCCAGATCCCGCGGTATCGACCACGGGATCGTGCTCGGGGTTCAACTGCGCGTTGGTCACGCCTCGCCCATCATCAGGCCCTCAATGCTGTGCGCCTGCACGATGGGCTCCAGCTCCTCGACCACGCGGCAGGTCAGGTGCTGCTTCACCTCGTCCGGCAGCGCCTCGTAGTACGCGCGGCTGAACTGCAGGTCGTGGCGCTCGGAGTTGTCGGCACCCGGGGCGTCCACGCCCAGCACCAGCACGGGGCGCGACTTCTGGCTGAGGTTGGCGGTGCCGCGATGAATGGTGAGCGCCGATCGCGCCGAGATGTCGCCCATCTTGGGCATCTTCCGCTGCGCCCGTTCCAGGTACCGCGGATACAAAGACTTGGGCGGAAACATGTCGTGCTCGAATCCTTCGGGCGTGTCCCACTGCGTGCCGGGGGCGATCTCGAACGGCCCCATGTCCTCGAACACGTCGACGGTGGTCAGGTTGAACGCCAGCGAGTTCAGGCGGCGCCCCACGAGCGTGTCTTCGGGCGCGGGAAAGTCGCGGTGCCAGGGCTGGTCCTGCGCGCCGGGCCCGGGCACGTCGAACCCGATCTCCACGATCTTGTAGTGCGGCCCCAGCACGGCCGTGCACACGGCCACCACCCACGGATGCGTGACCAGGTCCACGAACCCGCGGATCTTTTCGGGGTGGATCTCCACGTAGTACCGCTTGGGCCCGCGCCCCACCGCGCCGCCGGGGCGCTTAAGAGCATCCTGGAACAGCTCCTCGATATCCTCTCCCAGGTCCTGCACCCATTCGCGGCTGAAGGCGCCCTTGTAGCCGATGATGCCGTCGCCGTACAGGCCGCCCATGATGGCGGAAACGTCGAACTGGGCCTGCACAGGCTGCGGCGCGGGCGGGGCGACGATCGTCTCGGTCACGGGACGCTCCTTGATTGTGGGGCTGGGGACAAGAGGCAGGAGGAAAACTGGTCACGCGGCGCCGCGCGCGCAATCGGCGCGGGGTCAGGGGGCCTGGGGCTGCACCGTGAGGCCGCCGTTGCGCAGGTCCAGGCGCATGGGCGTGCGGACGACCTCGTTGGGACCGGCGGACGGCGAGGGCAGCGTGTGGCGCGTGAACGTCACCACGTGCGGGCCGTGCCACACGGGGTCCGACGCGCCCCACCTGGTGCCGCCGTCCAGGCCCCACTCCAGTTCCAGGTGCGTGTCCGTAACGCGCCAGACCCGGATGTGGTTGGGAGTGTACCCCGCGATCAGGTCCACCGACGCGGTGGCGATCCGCCGCGCGCCGGGTGCCACGGCCGGAAACCCGTGGACCTCCGTCGTCGCGCCGGTCTGCTCGTGGAGCAGCACCACGGCGCCGCCCTCGTAATAACTAACTGCCACGACGTGGTGGCGGATGGAGGGCAGGTATCCGGCGTAGACGTACCGCTTTGCGCTGCCGCTGTCCGAGGTGTCGTTCACCAGTTCCGTCGTCTCGCCGTTGCCCAGGCGGATCGTCAGCCGCTGTCCCCGGCGCCGCACACGGCCACTCGCGTTCGCGATTTCCCGCGCCTCTACCTTGGCCATGCAGACCCGCCGATCGTCCCCGGTGCAGCGCGCGAACGGAGCGTAGGCGGCCGACTCCACGTCGGACGGCTCCGGACGGGCGCAGGCCGCCACGAGAAGAACAGCGAAGGTCGATAGCGTGCGGGTGCGGCGCATCGTTCGAGGCTCAGGTCCGCTTTCGCAGGCACCAGGTGGTCATTGCCCGCAGGTTCTGCACGTTGGTCGTCTTGATCGGCTCCGCGAGCTTCGCGCCGAGGGATTCGGTGCGGGCGAGCAGGCCGGCCTCGTCCATCAGGAACCGCTCGCTGCCGTCCGGCAGGCGATAGCGGCTGGGCGATGAGGACGGCAGTCGCGCCTCTATCCCGATGCTGGTGGCGAGGCGCGCGAAGAAGAGGCTGCCGGGGCGCAGCACCCGCCACATCTCGTTCAGCATCGCGTCGAAGTGCTGCTCGTCCGCGGCGAAGTGCAGCACGGCGCTGCTGATCACCGAGTCCATCTGCTCGTCCCCATACGGCAGCGCATCGACTTCGCCGACCTGGAAGTTGTCCTCGGACAGTGCTGGCGCCAGTTCCGCAGCCATCTGGCGCACCCGGCCGATCGCGCGCTCATCCCGATCGACGCCGAACACCTCATATCCGCTACGGAGGAACGGCACCAGGTTGCGACCGGATCCGTAGCCCGCGTCCAGGACCGTCCGCACGGAGTCGAACGCGCCCTTCAACAGCTGGTCGAACAGGTAGATATCGATCTCTCCCACCGCGGCGCGCAGGGCGGCCGATGGTGGGCTTCCCGCGGAGAAGATCGTCATCGGGCGGTCAGCGTTTGCGAGCCGCTCCATCGCTCGCCCGGCGCCACGTAGACGGGAGACCCGGCCGCCGCGGCCTCTACGCAGAGCATGCGCAGGTGCCCATCCGGCTCCATGTCGGCGAGCTTGGCGGCGGCTTCCGCGCCCGGATTCCACACCACGATGTCGGCAAAGCCGGTGGATGCCACCTCGAGGGTTCGCCCGCCTTCCTGCAGTTCTACCGTCCGGGGTGCGTTCAGGTACACGCGATCCACCTCGCCGTCGATCCGCAACTCCCGCTCGCGGTCCTCGGGCTCCGTCTCGCCCGCGGCCTTGTCGCGGTAGCGCGTTCCCTGCAGGCCGACGACCGCCGCCTCCCGCGCGTCATCGACGCGGAAATAGGTGTGCAGCGCGGCCGTGAACGAGAACGGCTCCGAGCCCGTGTTCGTAACGGCGAACTCCATCGAAATCGCCGCCCCCGCCACGCGGACGGTCAGCTCCGCGACGAACGCGTGCGGCCAGATCGCCCGCGTTTCCGCCGAGTCGGTGAGGCGGAAGGAGGCGACTACGTCCGCGTCCTCACGGTCGACGGAAACCAGCTCCCACGTCGTCAGGCGGGCGAAGCCGTGCTTGGGCAGCGGGCCCTGCGTGGCGAACTGGGGAAAGCTGATCGGCACGCCGCCGCGAATCGCCGTGCCCGCGCGGAACTCCGACCGGCTGCTCAGGAACAGGCGGTCGCCGTCCTCGCCCGCGGGCACCCACGAGGTGACGTGCGCACCGTGCAGGCACACCGTCGCGCGCGCGCCGGCGCCAGCCACGAGAGTCACGATAGGCAGGCCGCCGGGGCCGCTCCGGACGATGCCGTTCGATTGCGAGTTGTCCATCACGGTCGCTTCAAGGTCGTGAGGCGGGCGCCAACCAGCGCCCGCACGATGTCGTCCACGGTATCGAAGAACAGGGCCGGCGATTGGGCGCGCAGGCTCGCGGGGCTGGTGTATCCCCACGCCACCGCGCCGAAGTCGATGCCGGCCGCCCGCGCCGCCTCCGCGTCCCGTATCTCGTCGCCGATGCTGATAGCCTGCGCCGCGGGTATGCCGCTGCGCCGGAGCACCCGCCGGAATCGCGCCCGCTTGCCGAACATCGACGCACCGCACTCCACGTGCGCCATCAGCCCCGCAGACTCAGCGCCCAGCACCCGCCGCACGTTCTCGTACGAGTTGGAGGTGACGACGGCCAGCTCCACGCCCGCATCCGCCAGCGCGTGGAGCATCTCCGGAACGCCCGGGAATGGGCGCAGGGTGTGGATGTCCTTCGCCATCCACGCACGCATGTCGCGGGCGACCAGCGGCAGCCGCCAGGCGGGAAGGCGCAGGTGGGCCATCATCTGCCGCGCGCTGTTTCCGCGCAGCGCCTCCACCTCGTGCTTCTCGATGCGGTTGAACCGGTGCCGGTCCGCGAGGTCGTTGAAGCGCTGGAGGAACCAGGGAAACGAATCGGCCAGCGTGCCGTCGAAGTCGAAGATGGCGAGCCTGTAAGCCGTCACGCGTCGAGATATCTACGGGAGAACCGCGACGTTAGCCGCGAGCCGAGTCGGGCGGGGGGAGCGGGCGGGCGACGCCGTCGTGAACGATCACAGCCTCGCCCTGCATGGCGCGGCGGATGGCCTCTTCGCCCTCGCGCGCCTCGACGCTGCGCAGCGGCAGCGTGACGGTGAAGACCGACCCCTGGCCAGGCTCCGACTCCACGCGGATGGCGCCGCCCAGCAGCCCCAGCAGCTTGCGGACGATGGAAAGCCCCAGCCCCGTGCCGCCGTACTCGCGCGTGGACGACTGGTCCACCTGCCGGAAGTCGTCGAAGATGCTGGCCAGCTCGTCCGGAGGAATGCCGATGCCCGTGTCCGCCACCTGCACCTCTACCCCGCCCTCCAGCTGCCGCGTGCGCACCGACACCACTCCCTCGTGGGTGAACTTGATGGCGTTGGAGAGCAGGTTCAGCACCACCTGCTTCACACGGAAGCGGTCGGTGACCAGGACCGGGAGCGCTTCGGGAACGTCCACCCGCAGCTGGAGCCCCTTGCGGCGGGCCAGCGGCTCCACGCCGTCCGCCAGCTCGCCGATGAGCGAGGCGATGTCCAGCGGCTCCAGGTGAAGCGGCATGCGCCCGGCCTCGATCTTGGCCAGGTCCAGGATGTCGTCCACCAGTTCCAGCAGGTGCTCGCTGGACGAGTGGATGCGCACCAGCGCCTGGTCCTGCCGCGGGGTGAGGTCGCCGTAGATGCGCTCGCGGAGAAGCGAGGTGTAGCCCAGCAGCGCGTTGATGGGCGTGCGCAGCTCGTGGCTCATGCTCGCCAGGAACTCGCTCTTGTGCCGGTACGCGCGCTCCAGCTCCTGGCGCTGCCAGGCGAGCTCCCGGTTCTGCTCCTTGAGCTCGGCCGTCGCTTCGCGGATGGAGTGCTCCAGCCCCGCGTTCACCCGCGCCAGCTCCGTCGCCAGGCGCGCGTTCTCCACCTCGTGCGTGAGGTCGTGGAGGATGGAGACCACCGCCGCCGTGGCCCCGTCGCCGTCGCGAATGCGCCCGGAGATCAGCTCGGCGGGCAGGTCCTGCCGCGACGAGGGCTCGCGCAGGTCCACCCGCGTGACCGCCGCGGCCTCTTCGCCCAGCGCGAACTCCTCGACCGCGGCGAAGAATCGGTCTGCGTTGGCGGCGGCCGCGGCGTCCGGCGCGCCACCCGGGATGGCCTCGGGGCGAAAGAGGCGCTGGGCCTCGCGGTTCATCATCACCACGGCCCCGCGGTGGTCGGTAACCACGACGGGCGCGCCCACGTGCGCCAGGATCAGGTTCAGCTGGTCGCGCTCGCCGCGGGCACGCACCTCGGCCTGCTGGGCCCGGCGCACCTGGTGGCCCAGCTGGTTGGAGGTCTTGCGCAGCTCGGTGACGTCGCGCAGCAGCGACACGGTGGCGTCGCGGGGCACGGCGGCGCCGGCCGGCAACGGCGCCGGCACGGCCTCGAACAGCAGCTCGAGGCCGGTGTCGGGGTCCACCAGCGTCAGCTCCCGCGCCTCCACCATCGGCGGGCGGGGGCGCGCCAGGAAGGAGGTGAACAGAAAGTTGTTCACCTCCACCAACCGCCGCCGCTCGTCCGCGTCGCCCGGGTTGGCGTGAAAGAGCGAGCGCGCGCGCCGGTTCTCCAGCAGGATGCGGTTGCCGCCGTCCGTCACCAGCACCGGGTCGGCCAGGGCGTCGCAGATGGCGGAGAACAGGCCGCTGCGGCGCTCGGCCTCTTCGGCGCGCGCACGGAGCTGCTCGTTCTCCTGGCGCAGGCGCGCCAGCTCGCCGGACAGGGGCTGCCTGGGCAAGTGGAAGGTCAGCGGAGCGCGGAGACCAGCGCCAGCGCGGCGATGGCGACGGCCACGGCCGACTTGGCGGCGACCGCGACCAGGCGGCCCAGGAACGCCCCCCATCCCACCCGCACCGCGGAGCCCAGCTCGGGGTTGCGCCAGTCCTTGGTCAGCGTCAGCTCGAAGATGGCCGCACCCGCGAAGGCGCCCACGAAGGCGCCGATCACGCTGCCGATGACGGGAACGGGAACGCCCGCGATGGCCCCCACGACCCCGCCGATGATGGCGCCCCACCCCGCGCGGCGGCTGCCGCCGTACTTGCGCGCGTACCGGCCGCCCAGCGAAAACTCGATCACCTCGCCGATGGCCGCGAGCACGGCGGCGAAGATGATCGTGGGCCAGCCGATGGTGGCGAAGCCGCTGGTCCAGCCGTACACGCCCAGCGCGGCCACCTGCACCCAGGTGCCGGGAAGCCCGAAGGGAACCAGGACCAGGCCGAAGAGCTGCGCGGCCACGAGAAGGGCGTACGGCATGGGAATCAGAAGTAGGATGGTGACACGCCCGCGGGCGGCGCCGAGCCGGCCGCCGCGGCGCTCGCGGCCGGCCGTCCGCCGGATAGCATGTTCAGCTTCAGCTCGAAGTCGCTGGGATTGGTGGCCGCCGCCTTGGCGACCGCGTAATCCACCTGGTCGCTGGCCACCAGGTCCATCAGGCACTGGTCGAAGGTCTGCATTCCGTACGTCGCCCGGCCCTCGGCGATGTGGTCGGGAATCTCGGCCGTGCGCTCCGGGTCTACGATGCAGTCACGGATCGTGCCGGTGACCACCATCACCTCCGACGCCAGCACCCGGCCCTTGCCGTCCTTCTTGGGCAGCAGGCGCTGCGAGATCACCGCCTGCAGCTGCTCGGCCAGGCGCAGCCTCACCATCTTCTGCTCCTCGGGGGGGAACGTCGCCATCAATCGGCTGATGGTGGACGCCGAGTCGCGCGTGTGCACCGTGCTGATCACCAGGTGCCCCGTCTCGGCCGACTTCAGCGCGATGTCGATGGACTCGGTGTCGCGCATCTCGCCGATCAGGATGACGTCGGGGTCCTGCCGCAGCGCCGCGCGGAGGCCCACGCGAAAGCTGTCGGTGTCGATGCCCACCTCGCGCTGCGTGATGGAGCAGTTCACGTCGCGGTGAAGGAACTCGATGGGGTTCTCGAGCGTGACGATGTGGCGGCGCATGTTCTGGTTCATGAAGCCCAGCATGGCCGCCTGCGTGCTGCTCTTTCCCGATCCCGTCACGCCCGTCACCAGCACCATTCCCCGTTCCAGCGCCGAGATGTCCTGGACGACGGAGGGAAGCCCCAGCTGCTCGATGGTGGGGATCTCGAACGGGATCACCCGCATGACGATCATGAAGCTGCCGCGCTGCCGCAGGATGTTCACGCGGAAACGCCCCACGCCCGGCAGCCCCCACGAGCAGTCGTAGTCCTGCAGCTCGTCCAACTGCTCGCGGTCGCGCTCGTGCGGAATGAGCTTCACGGCGATGGCGCGCGTCTGCTCCGGCGTCAGCCGCTGCTTGGTGAGCGGAATGAGCTGCCCGTTGATGCGGGCGCGGAACACGTCTCCCGCCTTGATGTGAAGGTCGCTCGCCCCGCGCTGCACGGCGGCGCTGATGATGTTTTCCACGCTAATATCCCGCCCGCTTGTCGACGGTGTTGCGAAGGGTCTCGCCCCGCAGGTACCGCCGCAGGTTTTCGACGATGAGGTCCGCTTGGCGCCGCCAGAACCGGGGCGACGCACCCGAAACATGGGGTGTCACCAGCACGTTGGGAAGGTGCCACAGGGGCGACGAATCCGGCAGCGGCTCGCGGGCGAACACGTCCAGCCCCGCCCCGCGCAACCGCCCGCCGCGCAGCGCATCCACCAGCGCCTCCTCGTCCATCACGCCGCCGCGGGCGACGTTGATCACCACCGCGCCGTCGGGAAGCATCGCCAGCTCCCGCGCACCGACCAGCCCGCGCGTTTCCTCCGTCTGCGGCACGCAGAGCACCAGGTAATCGGCGCGGGGGAGCAGCCGGTCCAGCGCGCCCTCTCCCGAAAGCACGTCGACGCCCTCCGGCCCCTCCGTGCCGCTGCGCCGCGTGGCGAGCGTGGTCATCCCAAGCGCCACCGTGCGCCGGGCCACCGCTTGGCCGATGCCCCCCAGCCCGACGACGCCCACGGTCTGCTCGGCCAGCTCGCGGCCAACCGGATCCGCGCCTTCGAACGGCTCCTTGTTCCAGCGGCGCTCGGCCTGGGCGCGGACGGCGACGTCCAGGCCGCGGGCGAAATGGAGGATCATGGCCAGCACCGTATCGGCCATCGGTTCGGCGTAGATGCCGGCCGCGTTCGTCAGCACCACGTCCGACTCCCGCATGGCCGCGTGCAGCGAGGCCCCCACCCCCGCCGACGCACTGTGCGCCCAGCGAAGCCGGCCCTCGGGCGGCGCCGTGGCTGCCTCGAAGAGCGGGGCCGGCACGCCGAACCCCAGGTAGATCTCGGCTCCGCGTACCGCCTCCAGCGCCTCGGTGGAATCCGCCCCGCCGTCGCCCCGCCCATCGCCGGGCTCGTCCACCACAACCACCTCCCACCCCTCCGGCATCTCGGCACAGATTTCGTCGAGCGCCCAGTCCGGGATGGAGTACAGCGGCCGCTGCTCACCAAGATGTACGACGAGACGGCGGGGGTTTGTTTCAGGCACGGCGGATCACGTGGATGCGGCGTAAACGCAAGGGACGCCGGAACATGGCTCCGGCGTCCCGCCAGGTCAACCTGGCCCCGCACGCTGACGATGTCATCCTGAAGGAGCGGCCACGCCCAACCCGCCCGAACACCGAACACGGCAGCGACTGAAGGATCCGCCACACACGCTGCGTGATGCCGACTGGCAGAGGCGACAACGATGGGTGGTAGTCCCTGCGGCGGGTTCACCCGCTCCTGGAGGGGTGCACGCCGGGTTCTCGGCGCGCTCCGATCACTGTGTGGCGGATCCCTCGGTCGCTGCGGTCGATGGTGTGGCCGGCTCGTGCTCCGTTCAGCCGAGGCCCAAGACGTCGCGCATGGAGTAGGCGCCGGGCTCGCGGCCGGCGAGCCAGCGGGCGGCGCGCAGGGCGCCTTCGGCGAACAAAGCGCGGTCCTGGGCCACGTGCCCCAGTTCGATCCGCTCGCGCTCGCCGATGAACATCACCGAGTGCTCGCCCACGATGTCGCCGCCGCGGACGGCGTGGAAGCCTACCTCGCCCCGCGGACGCTCGCCGGGACGCCCGCCGCGGCCGTCCACGCGCACGTCGGCCAGCGCCACGCCGCGGCCGAGCGCGACGGACTCCCCCAGGGCCAGCGCGGTGCCGCTGGGCGCATCCACCTTGCGGCGGTGGTGCGCCTCCACGATCTCCACGTCGTAGTCGTCGCCCAGGACGGCGGCCGCGCGCTCAGCCAGGGCCAGCAGCAGGTTCACCCCCACGCTGAAGTTGGCGGCCTGCAGCACGGGAGATCGCTGGGCCTGGCGCGTAAGCAGGGCCTGCTCCTCGGGCGTCAGTCCCGTCGTGCCGACGACGAGCGCCACGCCGCCCAGCGCGTCGCCGTGCATCTCCAGCAGCCGCCGCAGCAGTTCCGGCGACGAGAAGTCGATCACCACGTCGGCGTCGCGCATCCACGCGCCGGCCGTCTCCGGCGTCGCCACCACCGGGCAGCCGATGTCGCACCCGCTCTCCGGCACCCGCCCGATCCCCCCCACCAGCCGCATCCCGCGATCCTCCGCCATCAGCCGCGCGAGCGTGGTCCCCATCCGCCCCGTCGCGCCGCTGAGCACCACCCGCACCGCATCCGCCATCAGCGGCCCTCCAGCAGCCCCAGGCCTCGCATCGCCCCCTCCAGCTCCTTCAGCACCGCGTCCGACGGCGGGACGAGGGGAAGCCGCGGATCGCCGACGTCGAATCCCAGCATCCCCACGCCCGCCTTGACCGGCATGGGATTGGCCTCGCGGAAGAGCGCCGCGATCAGCGGAAGGAAGCGGAGCTGGATGGCGCACGCCTCGGCGGGGTTGCCCTCCAGGAACGCCTTGGCCATCCGCGAGGTGTCGCGCGGAGCCACGTTGGCTAGGACGGAGATCACGCCCTTGCCGCCCAGCGACATCAGCGGCACCACCTGGTCGTCGTTGCCGCTGTACAGGGCGATGCGATCCGCCACCCGCCGCGCGAGCTCCGCCACCTGGCTGATGTCGCCGCTCGCTTCCTTGACGCCCACCAGCCGCTCGTCATGCGCCAGCTCCTCCACCGTCTCCGGCAGCAGGTTGCACGCGGTGCGGCCGGGAACGTTGTAGGCGATGGTGGGCAGGTCGCCTGCGTCCATCACCTTGCGGAAGTGCGCGGCGATCCCGCGCTGCGGCGGCTTGTTGTAGGGTGGCGGCGCGACGAGCAGGCCGTCGGCCCCGGCTTCGCGCGCGTTCGCGGCGATCCGGGCGACGACGGCCGTGTCGCTGCCGCCGCACCCCGCGATCACCGGAATGCGCCGGTCGCCCGCGCGCACCTCGTCCATCACCACCTCCACCGACCGGCGCTGCTCGTCGACGGACATGGTGGTGGCCTCACCGGTGCTGCCGTTGACGATCAGCGCATCGGTGCCCTCGCGCAGGTGAAAGCGCACCAGTTCGCGCAGCACGGCCTCGTTCACGGCCCCATCCGCGCCGAAGGGCGTGACCAGCGCCACGCCCGACCCGGTGAACAGGCTCCTTCCGGTGGATTCCGTCATCCGGATCGTCAGATGTTGTTGAGGTCCATGATGTCGCCCGGCAGCACGTCGCCCTCGGCATCGTCGGGGTCCAGGTCGCGCTCGGTGCTGTCGCGGAAGTCGTCGGCCGCCTCGTCGCCCACGTTGTCGTGGAACGAGCGGAACACGGTGCCGCCGCACTTTGCGCACGCCATCCCCTCGGCGGGCTGCTCGTTCTCGAAGAAGTAGTCCTTGCCACACGTCTCACAGACCAGCGTCAGCACGGTGGTTCCGTGGGGCGTGTCGCCGGCCGGGTTGTCGCGCGGCTGGTCGGTGGCGCCTGCGTACTGGGCAGGTCCGGCGTCGGTGCCGGAATCGTAGCGGCCCTCGGGATTGGTCGGGTTGGAATCGGACATCGTTTCTCCTCGGTGGAAATCGGGTCCGGCGCGAGGGTGCACAACGTGTACCGGCACGGGAGGCCCGATCTACAGCTGTGTCCCGCAGTACCTGCAGTACGTCGCGTCAGGCTCGTGGCGGTCTACGCCGCACCCCGGGCAGGGGCGGCGCACGGCGCTGGAGCGCGATGCACGGTCCAGCTCCAGCGTCACGATCCCCGTGGGGACGGCGATGATGCCGTAGCCCATGATCATCAGGGTAGCCGCCAGCGCCTTGCCCAGCGGGCCCTGCGGCGCGATGTCGCCGTAACCGACGGTGGTGAGCGTAACGATGGCCCAGTAGACGCTCTGCGGGATGCTGGTGAACCCGGCGGCGGGGCCTTCGATCAGGTACATCAGCGAACCCACGATTACCGACAGCGTGAGCACCGCGCTGACGAACACGGTGATTTTGTAGCGGCTGGCCCGCAGCGCGGCCGAGAGCACGGCGCCCTGCTCCACGTATTCGGCCAGCTTGAGGATGCGGAACACGCGCAGCACCCGCAGCACGCGCAGCACCACCAGGAATCGCCCCGGCGGAAAGACGACGCTCAGCCAGGTGGGGAGCACCGAGAGCAGGTCCACCACGCCGTAGAAGCTTCGCGCGTACGCAAGCGGCCGGGGCGAGGTCCACAGCCGCAGCAGGTACTCGATCGTGAACAGCACGGTGAAGAACCACTCGGCGACGTACAGGATGTCGCCGTACCGGGCCGCGATGGATTCCACGCTGTCCAGCATCACCACCACGATGCTCAGCACGATGGCGGCGATCACCACCACGTCGAACGCGCGCTCGGCGGGGTCGTCGTGCTGAAACACGATGTCGTGCAGCCGCTGGCGAAGGTGCTGCATGGCTCCGGGAATGGATGGCTACGGCACGCGGAGAAGGCCGCCTATGAAGCGGGTGGCGGCGTCCATCACCAGACCCGGATGCTGCACGTGCGGCGCGTGCCCGCAGTCCGCGATGCGCAGCACGTCGACGGGGCCACCGGACAGGCGCTGGATGGATTCCACCTGCGCCCACGTGCCGTACTCGTCGGCTTCGCCCTGGATCACCAGCGCGGGGACGCGGATGGACGGCAGCAGGTGTTCGATGTTCCACGCGCGGAAATCCGGATCCAGCCACACGCCGTTCCATCCCCAGAACGCCACGTCCACGTGCTGGTGATGGCGGGCCAGCCGCTCGCGCAGGTCCGTCGACCGATACGCGTCCCCGATCTGTGCGATACTGTCGACACTCACGTCCTCCACGAACACGTGCGGCGCCTCCAGCACCAGCCCGGCGACGATGTCCGACGGATGGCTCCCGGCGTGGATCAGGGCGATGGACGCGCCGTCGCTGTGGCCGAAGAGGACAGCGCGCCGGACGTTCGCCGCGCGGAGCACCTCGTCCAGCACCTCCGCCTCGCGGTGCATGAACTCCACGGGACGCGGCAGAACGACGGGCTCGGACCGGCCGTAGCCCGCGCGGGAGTAGACCAGCGCACCGCATCCGGTCACCTCCGTCAACGCCTGCGGAAACCCGCGCCAGGTGGAGACCGATCCCAGTCCCTCGTGCAGGAACACGATCGTGGGTGCCTCGTCCGGTCCCGGCCCGATCCACCGGCACTCCAGCCGCACGCCGCCGATCGTCAACAAGTCCGCTCCGTCGGCGATCGGACCCATCGTCAGCGGTGCGGGCCGAACCCGGTCGCCGCCATCAGCGCAGTCCGACGGCCTTCCACACGCGCTCGACGACGGGACCCGCCACCTCGCGGGCCCGCCGCGCGCCCTCGGCCAGCACCTCGTCCACGTAGCCGGGGCGCGCCAGGATCTCCTCGCGGCGCTGGCGCATGGGCGCGTAGAACTCCCATATCGCCTCGAACAGCCGCTGCTTGAAGTGGCCGTAGCCCACGCCGCCGGCGCGGAACTCGTCCTTCATCTGCTGCACCTGCTCGGCCGTGGCGAACAGGCGGTACAGGGCGACGATGGTGGACGCGTCCGGGTCCTTGGGATCTTCCAGCGGCGTGGAATCGGTGACGATCTGCATCACCCGTTTCCGCAACGCCTTTTCGGGCATGAAGATGTCGATGGTGTTGCCGTAGCTCTTGCTCATCTTCTGCCCGTCCAGCCCCGGCACGACGGCGACGTCTTCGGCGATCTGGGCCTCCGGCAGCTTCAGTGTGCCCTCGCCGAACGCCTCGTTGATCTTGATGGCGATGTCGCGCGTGGCCTCCAGGTGCTGCTTCTGGTCCTTGCCCACGGGCACGCGGTCCGCCTCGTACGCCAGGATGTCCGCGGCCTGCAGGATGGGATAGGTGAACAGCCCCACGTTCGACGAGATGCCGCGCTGCGTCTTTTCCTTGTACGCCACCATGCGCTCCATCAGCCCCATCGGCGTGACGGTGGAGAGAATCCACATCAGCTCCGCGTGATACGCCACGTCCGACTGGCGCCACATGGTCGTGCGCTCGGGGTCCAGCCCGCACGCCAGCAGGTCTACCGCCGCGGCGCGGACGTTCTCGCGCAGCGCGTTGGCGTCCGTGAGCGACGTGAGCGCGTGGAGGTCTGCCAGGAACAGGAACACTTCGCCGCGACCCTGCAGGTCCAGGATGGGCTTGATGGCCCCGAAGTAGTTGCCGATGTGAAGGATGCCCGAAGGCTGAAGCCCCGTCAGAATGCGCATTTCTCGCGATCGATTGATGTGCCGGGGAGCGGCGTCCGTCGTTCTCTTCCTGTTCCCCATTCCCTATTCCCTCCCCCAGCACTAACCTGTCCCCTCGCCGTTCGTCCGGCAAGCAACCCGTGCCCCGCCTCCCGTGCCCGACACCACGCCCGATCCCCTCGCCGGCCTGCGCGCCGAAGCCGACCCGCGCGACCCGCGTGCGCCCACGCTGCTGCGCCCGTGGGACGGCCAGGAGGCGATGGAGGGCCGCGCCGTCGTGATCGGCGTTCCGTACGACGGCGGCATCCCGTCGCGCCCCGGCGCCCGTTTCGGGCCCAAGGCCATTCGCGAGGCGCTGTCCTCGTTCGGTACGTTCGATGGCGACCGGCACGTGTCCCCCGCCATCGACTTGGGCGACGTATCCGTCCCCACGATGAACGGCTCCGATGCGCACCGGGCGATCGAGGAAGCCGCGCGCCAGGTGTTCGCGTCCGGCGCTCGGCCTGTCTTTCTGGGCGGGGACCACGGCATCACGGGTTCGATCATCCGCGGCCTGGCCGCCGCGCGACCGGACATCGCGCTCGCCCTGATGACGGTGGATGCGCACCTGGACGTGCGCGAGTACGACGACGAGGCACACCTTTCCAGCGGCACCCCGTTCCGCCGGGCGCTGGAGACGGGCATCGTGGAAGGCGCCCGCGTGGCGATGATCGGTATCCGCCGGTTCGCCAACTCGCAGTACTACCTGGACTTCGCCGCCGGCCGGGGCATCCATCTGACGACGATGGACGAGGTGGAGACGCACGGAGCCACCAAGGTCGCCAAGGCCGCCCTCTACCGCGCCACCAGCGGGGCGAACGCGCTGTACCTGAGCATCGACATGGACGCCTGCGACGCCGCGTTCGCGCCCGGGGTGAGCGCGGCGGGCATTGGCGGGCTGACGGCGCGCGAGATGATCGAGATCGTCCGCACCGCGTGCACCGACCCGCGGCTGATCGGCGCGGATATCATGGAAACTTCGCCGCCGTACGACCAGGACGGGCGCACCGCCAAGCTCGCCGCGCGCCTGCTGCTGGAACTCCTGGCCGCCCGCCCCTGACCGGAGCCACGCGTGGACCTGCGCATCATCGCCGTCCCCTACGACACCGCGATCCGCGACTGGCGGATGGGCGCCGGCCCCGATCGGCTGCTCGATTGCGGGCTGGAGAACCACCTGCGCGCGGCGGGGCATCGCGTTACCATCGAGCACATCGAGCTCCCGCCCGACGAGCCGACATCGGAGATCAGCACCGCCTTCGAGCTCGCCGCCCGCCTGCGCGACCGCGTCCATGCCGCACGCTCCGCGGGCGAGCTGCCGATCGTCCTTTCGGGCAACTGCGGCACCGCGCTGGGCACGCTCGCCGCGCTGGCCGACGCCGAGCCGGGCGTGGTCTGGCTGGATGCGCACGGCGACCTGAACACGCCCGAGACCACGGGCAGCGGCTTCCTGGACGGGATGTCGCTCGCAACCGCGACCGGCCGCTGCTGGGCTCGCCTCGCCAGCGCGATTCCCGGCTTCCGCCCCATCCCCGATGACCGCGTGGTGCTGATCGGTGCCCGCGATCTGGACGAGGGCGAAACGGAAGTGATTGGCGCGTCAGCGATTACGCACCTTTCGCCGAGGCAAGTCGATGAGGGCCTGTCCTCCGCGCTGGACTCCCTGCGGCAGCGCACGCCGACGATCTACCTGCACATCGACCTCGACGTGCTCGATCCGTCCGTGGCCCGCGCGAACACCTACGCGGCGGAAGGCGGGCTCTCGCTGGCGCAGGTGGAAGCGGTGGTCCAGGCAGTCGCCGCCCGCTTCGACCTCGGTGCGATCGCCCTCACCGCGTACGACCCGTCGTGCGATCCCGGACGCGGGGTGCCCCGCGCCGCATTCGCGCTGCTGGACGCGCTCTGGCCCTCACAGAGCCGATCCTAACCGTCGAGCGCGCAACGATTTGTCATCCTGAGGCGCAGGCGCGCCGCACCAGCCCGCAGCACAACCTCCGCGCGCCGAAGGATCTACTCTCCCCCAGCACGAAGCCGGGGCGCGGCAGCGTCCACGACCCCCCGCCCGCGCTCAACCCACAAACGCCGAGTCGCCCCGGCGCCATGAAGGCGACCGGGGCGACTCACTACCTGCAGCGTGGAACCAGAGCTTACTGGTTCTGCTGCAGCACCTGCTGGCGGTACTCCTCGCTCGCGAAGATCGCGACCTCCACGCGGCGGTTTTGCGCGCGGCCGGACTCGGTGCTGTTGTCGGCCACCGGCTCCGCCTCGCCGCGGCCTTCCACGCGAACGTCACCCGCCGGAATGCCCTGCGCGACCAGGAACTGGCGCGCAGCCTCGGCGCGGCGGTACGACAGGCGCATGTTGTAGTCGTCGGCGCCCTGCGCGTCGGTGTGGCCCACGATCAGCACTTCGGTGCCCGGATAGTTGCGCAGGCTCGTGGCTAGGCGGCGCAGGTTCTCGCGGCCGGCGGGGAGCACCTGGTCGCTGTCGAACGGGTACAGCACGCCCGACTCGAAGGTCACCGCGATGCCCTCGCCCACGCGCTCGACTTCCGCGCCCTCCAGCGAATTGTCCAGCTCCGCCGCCTGGCGGTCCATCCGGCGCCCGATCACCGCGCCCGCCGCACCCCCCAGCACCGCGCCGATGATGGCGCCGCGGGCCGTGTTGCCCGACTGCCGCCCGATCACCGCGCCGATGGCGCCGCCCGCGCCGGCACCCGCCGCCGCGCCGCGCTCGGTGTTGTTCATCGACGCGCACCCGGCCGACGTGCCCAGGGTGGTCACGGCGAGCGCAACCGTAAGAGAACGCTTGAACTTGGTCATGTCCGTCTCCTCAACGTGTGAAATCAGTCCTGCCAGCCCGGCCTCTCGGCGAGCGTGCCATCCCCATTTGCAAGCACGGTGCCCGGGAGGCGCTCCACGCGCGGCGGCGGCCCGCAAACCGCGCAGACGCTGGAGAATCCGGCCATCATGAGCCGCCCGCGAGTGCAAAGTGGTCCGACCCTTGCGCAGCCCTGAGCCGCCCGATCGTCCTCAACATAAGACACCACAACGACT
The DNA here is from genome assembly GCF_036399935.1 of Longimicrobium sp. Lineage (GTDB taxonomy): Bacteria > Gemmatimonadota > Gemmatimonadetes > Longimicrobiales > Longimicrobiaceae > Longimicrobium. Next base: position 16,736 of record NZ_DASWMD010000028.1, on the reverse strand, counting down.
TGGCGACCTCTACAACGACCAGCACGCGTCGGTTGGAAGACGTGCTTGCGCGCGACTTCGAGCTTTCGGAGTTCCGCCCCGGCCAGGAAGAGACGATCCGCGCCGTCCTTGACGGCCGCGACGCGCTCGTGGTGCTGCCCACGGGCGCCGGCAAGTCGCTGATCTACCAGCTTCCGGCGCTGATGCTGCCCGGGCTTACCATCGTGGTCAGCCCGCTGATCGCGCTGATGAAGGACCAGACGGACAAGCTCGACGAACTGGGCGTGGACGCGTGGACCATCAACTCGGCGCAATCCACGGCGGACAAGCGGGCGGCGGAGGCGGCGGTGGAGGGTGGCGAGGGGAAGATCCTGTACCTGACCCCCGAGCGCTTCCGCAACCGCGAGTTCTTCGAGGTGCTGATGGAGCGCGAGATCTCGCTGTTCGTGGTGGACGAGGCGCACTGCGTCAGCCAGTGGGGGCACGACTTCCGGCCGGACTACATGATGCTGGGCGCCATCGCCGAACGCCTGGGCCGCCCGCCGGTAATGGCGCTGACGGCCACCGCGTCGCCCGAGGTGCGTGACGACATCGCGCGTCAGCTCAAGATGCGCGACCCGTTCACCTGGGTGGGCGAGCTGATGCGCCCCAACCTGTTCCTGGAAGTGCAGCCGACCGTCAACGAGTCGGAAAAGGACGCCGCGCTGGAGCAGATCCTCCGGCGGGCCGAGGGAACGGGGATCGTCTACGTGGCGACGGTCAAGGAGGCCGAGCGCATCTACGAGGAGTTCGGCCGCAAGCACGACCTGGCGCTGTACCACGGCAAGCTGGGCGCAAAGGAGCGGCACGAGGCGCAGGACCGCTTCATGGGCGGCAAGGTGAAGGCGGTCGTCGCGACGAACGCCTTCGGGCTGGGCATCGACAAGCGCGACATCCGCTTCATCGTGCACTACCACTTCACCGGCTCCATCGAATCGTACTACCAGGAAGCCGGGCGGGCGGGGCGCGATGGGCAGCCCTCGCGCTGCGTGATCCTGTACCGCGAAGAAGACAAGGGCGTGCAGGGCTACTTCCTGGGCGGCAAGTATCCCGACCTGGACGAGGCCATCTCGGTGGCGCGCATCGTCAACCGCATGCCGATGGAGGAGAAGCGCCCGCTGGACGAGATCGCCGACATGGCCGAGGTGGCGCGTCGCAAGGCACGCATCGTCCTTACGCTGCTCAAGCGGCACGGGATGATGCGCGAGCACCGCGGCGGCGTGTGGGAGCGCCTGGTGCCCGACGTGGCCGCGGCCGACCTCAGCCAGGAGCTGCTGGATTACGAGCAGCGGCGCGAGACGGACCGCAAGAAGCTGGAGCAGATGGTACGGTACTGCCGCACGGCGCACTGCCGCACGAAGATGATCATGGACTACTTCGGCGAGGAGCGCGCGGAGGACTGGAGGTGCGGGCACTGCGACAACGACGCGGCCGGAAAGGCGAATGGCACGTCCGCCAAGCGCGAGGCAACGCCCGAGGGCTTCGACTTCTCCGACATCTCCACGCCGGAGCCAGCGGAGGAGATGCTCGGGCCGGGAGACGAGGTGCGCCACGAAACGTACGGAGAGGGCCTGGTCCTGGCGCTCTCCGGCGAAAAGGCGGAGGTGGACTTCGCCGGCCACGGCACGCGGATGATCCGCCTCGACTTCCTCACCCGCATCGAGTGAAGGAAGGGCGTCTCACGGAGGGCACGGAGTAACTGCGGAGGCGCGCCCCGCTCCTCCTTTGTGTCCTCCGTGTGAGGCCCGCAGTTTACGCAGCTTTGGACAACCGCGGCATCCGCCCGTCACGAATCGCGATCCCCTCCAGCCGAAGCAGCGCCATCTTCATCTCCATCCCGCCCGCGTAGCCCGTCAGGCATCCATCCGATCCGACCACACGATGGCAAGGGATGACGATGGGGATGGGATTCGTGGCGTTCGCCCGGCCCACGGCGCGCGCGCTCCCTGCCCGGCCCAGGCGCACGGCCAGCGCACCGTACCCGGCCGTCACGCCGAAGCCGATGCCGCGCAACTCCCGCCACACCTGCTGCTGAAAAGCCGATCCCGCCGGGGCGAGCGGAAGATCGAAATCCGTCCGCTCACCCGCGAAGTACTCCCGCATCTGGGCCGCCACGGGCGCGCACCGCTGCGCATCCCACACGGCGTCCGCGGGCACACGCTGATGTGCGAACAGCAGGTGAGTGAGCGCGCCGCTCTCGTGTACGACGGCGGTGAGCGGACCTACGGGCGTGTCGATGGATGATGCGTACGTGGTCATTGCGGGTCTCCCAGGCTGGCCCAGAGATGAAAGGTCGCAAGGCTGCGGAACGGGGCGAAGGGCGCCATCAACTCCTCCATCTCTGCCCCGCCCGGCCGGTGGTCGAGCGAAAAGAAGCGTGTCAGGGCGGCGGAAAGCCCCGCGTCGCCCACCGCGACGCAGTCCGCGAAGCCGAAGCCGCGCATCATCAGGTAGCGCACGGACCAGGGCCCCAGGCCGCGAACGTCGAGCAGGCGCCGCTCCAGCGTGGTCGCCATCTCGCGCTCGGCGGCATCCAGCCGCAGCCCGCCCCCGGCAATCAGGCGCGCCGTATCGATCACGTACTCCGCCTTGCGGCGCGAGAAGCGGCGGGCGGTCAGGTCCGCGTAGTCCAGCTGGGCGACGGCTTCGGGCGTGGGGTGCGCACGGAGGCCCGCGCCCACCGGCGTGCCGGCCAACTCGGCGACCACCGTCCGCAGCGCGTAGGCGAACGGCAGATTCACCTGCTGCCCGACGATGGTCCACACCAGGCACTCCCACGCGTCCGCCGTCTGCGGGATGCGCAGCCCGCGCCGGCCCTCCACCAGCCGCGCCAGGTCCGCCCGGCGCGCCACCAGCCGCTCGAAGCCCGACGGGTCGCCCGCCAGCCCGAGAAGCCGGGCCGCGGCCGCGTGAGCCCCCCGCATCTCCCCCGCCCCGGGTCGGTCGATCTCCTCCACCCGGCACTGCACCGCATCCCCTACGAACCGCAGGCGAAGGACGGCGGGCGCATCGCCCAGCATCAACCCCTTCACCAGCTCGTCGCCCTCCACGCGCTCCAGCACGCTGTCGGGATCGCGCCCGTGGGAGCGCAGCACCACGTCCGTGCGGAACCCGGGCGGCAGCGCGATCGAGAACTCTGCGGACGAGCCAAGCGCGCGGTAGTCGCCCGGCGTAAGCCCCGTCTGCCGGCGGAAATTATCGTGGAAGGTGGAGAGGCTCTCGAAGCCCGCCGCGTACGCCGCCTCGCTGATGGACCGGCCGTCGGCCAAGGCGCCGCACGCGGCATCCACTCGTTCGCGCACCAGGAACGCGGCCGGGCTCAGGTGAAAGTGCCTGCGGAACAGGGCGTTCAGCTTGGTCGCGCCGATGCCGGAGGCGGAGACGAGCGCCGCCGCGTCCGCGAAGTCGGCCGGGCGGCGGCGGACGTCGGCGGCAAGCGTTTCCAGCAGGTGCAGGTCGGGATCGTAGCGGTCGTAGAAATTGTCGGGCCTGCAGCGGCGGCACGGGCGCAGGCCGGCGGAGCGCGCCTCGTCCTGCGTGGTGAAGAAACGCACGTTCTGCGGCAGCGGCTTGCGCGCGGTGCACGAGGGAAGGCAGTAGATGCCCGTGGTCAGCACGCCGGTGATGAACCGGCCGTTGCTGTCGTGGTCCCGAGCGTAGAACCGCTCCAGCATGTCCTCGTGCGTCATGATCATGGCAGGATAATACGTCGCCCCGCGCGATCCGTCGTCCGGATCTCGCCGTTGGAATTTGGGAACCACGAGAATCTTGACTGGCGTTTGAAGCGGACGCTAATTGCGGCCCCCGGGAGGCCCCTCCCCCAGCCCCTCCCCGCACAAACTACGTGCGGAGAGGGGAGCAAAAAACACGGATCGAGAGCGGTGAAGATGACCGAGAGGCGAATCCGGCGAATCCGTCAGCCGATTCTGACGGCAGCCAAGGAGCACCGGCAGAAAGCGACCCCGGCGGAAGCACATCTCTGGGAAGCGTTACGAGGGCAGCAGATGCGCGGCGTTCCGTTCCGCCGCCAGCACCCGGTCGAGCGGTTCATCCTTGATTTCTACTGCCCCCGGGAGAAGCTGTGCGTCGAACTCGACGGTCCCGTTCACGATGGGCAGCAGGATTACGATGCGGCTCGCACCGAAGCGCTAGGACGCTTGAAAATCCGAGTACTCCGCTTCCGCAACGAGGAGGTGCTGCAAGACCTTCCGTCTGTTCTCCGGCGCATCGAAGCTGCCCTGGACGCATCCTGAAAAGCAGTTCTCCCCCTCTCCGCACGCAGTTTGTGCGGGGAGGGGGCCGGGGGGAGGGGCAACCCGCAGAATGCGCCGCACTCCCGCCTTCCGCCTCGTCCCCTTTCCTGGGGCTCACCCGCCTAACGCGCCCCCGCCCGCCGCAGCGCCCGCCCCGGCCGCTCGCCCGTGACGGCGCCGCCACGAATCACAGGCACGCCATTCACGATTACGTGCACGATCCCCACGCTCGTCTGCACCGGCTCCTCGAACGTGGCGCGGTCGCAGACGGTGTTGGGGTCGAAGACGGTCAGGTCCGCGAACATCCCCTCCTTCAGCACCCCGCGGTCGTCCAGCCCCACGCGCGCCGCGGGCAGTGACGTGAAGCGGCGGATGGCGTCCGGCAGCGTGATCACGTTCCGCTCGCGCACGTACCGGCAGAGGATGCGCGGGAACGAGCCGTACGCACGCGGATGCGGCTTCCCCGTCACCGTGCTGTCCGCCGCCCGCGCCCCCGCGTCGATCCCCACCATCATCCAGGGCTGGCGCATCCCGTACTCGATGTCCTCCTCCGACATCGAGAAGTAGATCGCCGAAGTGTTCGCCCGGTCCGCCAGCAGGATGTCGAACAGCGCGTCCACCACCTCCTGCCCGCGCGCCTCCGCCACCTCGCTCAGCCGCATCCCCTGGTAGCGCCGCAGGCTGTCGGTGCTCACCCCGGCGATCATCACCCCCGACGGCCCACCGGCGGACGTACCGATACGCCAGTCGGTTCCGCCGCCGGTAAGCTCTTCGCGAAGGCGTGCGCGGGTCGTGGGATCGGCCAGGCGGGCCAGCAAGGAGTCGGTGCCGCCCGCGTGTGCCCAGTTGGGGATGGTGGCGTCGAGCCCGGTGCCGCTGGCGGGGTACGGGTACTGGTCGGCGGTCACGTCCACGCCCCGCGCGCGGGCCGCCTCGATGGCCGCCACGGCCGGCACCATCTTCCCCCAGTTCGCCCGGCCCGACGCCTTCAGATGGTGGATCTGCACCCAGGTGCCGCCCTCCTCCCCGATGCGGATGGCCTCGTTCACCGCCTCCACCAGCCGCTCGCCCTCCGAGCGGATGTGCGAGGCGTATCCGCCGCCATACCGGGCCGCCACCCGGGCCAGCTCGATCACCTCCTCCGTGGTGGCGAACGAGGCGGGCGTGTAGATCAGCCCCGACGACAGCCCCATGGCGCCGTCCTCCATGGCCGCGGCCACGTGCGCGCGCATGGTGTCCAGCTCGGCCGCGGTGGGCGCGCGATTGACGTCGCCCATGGCGTAGCGCCGCACCGAGCCCACGGTGACGAACGTCCCCAGGTTGATGGCCGGGCGCGCCCGCTCCAGCGCGGCGAAGTAGCCGTCCAGGTCGCTCCAGGGCACCGAGTCGCGCCCCAGCTCGCGCAGGGTGTTCGCGTTCACCGGCACCACGCTGGTCACCTCGCCCGTGATCTCGCTGGTGATCCCCTGCGTGATCTTGCTGATGGCGCGCCCGTCGCGGAGCAGCGGGTACTCGCTGTGCCCAAGCATGTCGATCCATCCGGGCGAGACCACGAGGCCGGTCGCGTCGATGGTGTCGCGCGCCTGCGCCGCCCGCAGCTGCCCCACCGCCGCGATCCTGTCGCCCCGCAGCGCCACGTCGCCCCGGTACCACGGACTCCCGGTGCCGTCGATGATCATCCCGTTTCGGATCAGCACGTCGTACGGCGCCTCGGCGGCCGGCGCGGGAGCGGCGGACGGCGCCGTTCCGGTGCAGGCGGAAACGGCGGCGGCGAGCGCGGCCAGCAGGAGCGAACGTTGCTGTATCTTCATGGCGGCCGGTTTGGATAGAGGAAGGGCACGACGGTGTCAGGCGTCCGTGCCGTGGCGGATACTGGACGTTCTTGACAGCAGCCACCGAAACGTGCATCGTTGGGGGTAACCTGTGGACGAGCAAGGGAAAAGGAAAGTGACCACTGCTACCCAACGGGCCCGCATCGCGCCCCAGATGTCGTTCGGGATCCGCCGCCACGTGCCTCAGGAAAACTACGGGTGCTTCCTGGCTCGCGAGGCGCCCCACATCCTCGAATGGCTGATCAGGGAGGGCGAGGAGGTGCGCCGCCTCTTTGGTCCGCCGATCGAGCCGCCGCGCTACACCAAGATCTCGCTTCACCTTGAGCCACGGTAAAAGCCGGCGGCCTGCACCGTCTGCACCGGACCAATCCGATGACCCGCGTCAGGTGATCCTGCGCGAGGAATTCCGCGGGGATCTGGAATTCTGGATCACCAGCCAGCCCCGGATTGCACTCCGGATCATGAAGCTCATCGAAGACGTCGTCCGAGACCCGTTCGGCGGCATTGGCAAACCCGAGGTCCTCAAGCACGATCATCTCAAACGCTGGTCGCGCCGGATCACCGATGAACATCGGCTGGTCTACGAGATCACCAGCCTGGGACCAGCGTTCTACCAAGCCCGATATCACTACGGCCGCTGATCGTGTGCGAAAGCGGGACGGGAGGGAGCGAAAAACGGCCCCGGGCATCGCTGCCCGGGGCCGTTCTCCATCAGTTCACCGCCGGCGATCAGGCCTGGACGACGGCCGTCTCGCCGGCCGCAACCACCGCGGCCGGGGCCGGGGCGCTCGCGGGCGCGTCGTCCGCCCCGAACGACACGTCCTCGTACCGGTAGATGCCGGTACCGGCCGGGATCAGGTGGCCGATGATGATGTTTTCCTTCAGCCCCTGCAGGTCGTCGCGCGCGCCGCGGATAGCGGCGTCGGTCAGAACCCGCGTGGTCTCCTGGAACGAAGCCGCCGAGATGAACGACTGCGTGGTCAGCGACGCCTTGGTGATGCCCAGCAGCAGCGGCTCCGACGTGGCCGGCGTGCCCCCGCTGGTCATGACCTTGGTGTTGGTGTCGACGAACTCGGTGCGGTCCACCGTTTCGCCTTCCAGGAACTCGGTGGTGCCAGGCTCCAGGATGCGCACCTTCTGCAGCATCTGGCGCACGATCACGCCGATGTGCTTGTCGTTGATCTTCACGCCCTGCAGGCGATACACCTCCTGCACCTCGTTCAGCAGGTATTCCTGCACGGCCTGCGGCCCCTTGATCCGCAGGATGTCGTGCGGGTTCACCGGGCCCTCCGACAGGCGGTCGCCGGCGCGCACCGAGTCGCCCTCGTGCACGCGCAGGTGCTTGCCCACCGGCACCTCGTACACCCGCTCGTTCCCCGTCTCCGGGATCACCAGCACCTCGCGCTTGCCGCGCTTGATGTCGCCGAAGCGAACGGTGCCGTCCACCTCGGTGATCACCGCCGGGTCCTTGGGCTTGCGCGCCTCGAACAGCTCGGCGATGCGCGGAAGGCCGCCGGTGATGTCGCGGGTCTTGTACGCCTCGCGGGCCAGCTTGGCCAGCGCGGCACCCGGCTGAATGACCTCGCCGTCGCGCACCGTGAGTTGCGCGCCCACGGGCACGATGAACTCGCGCACCTTTACGCCGTTCGGGTCGATGATCTCGATCATCGGGTGCAGCTTCTTGCTGCGGTCCTCGATGATCACCATCTGCCGGCGCCCGGTGGACTCGTCGAGCTCCTCGCGTACCGACTCGTCCTCTACGATGTCGATGAAGCGCAGGGTGCCGCCGAAGTCGGCCACGATGGGCTCGGAGTACGGGTCCCACGCGAACAGCGTGTCGCCCACGGCCACCTTCTGGCTGTCTTCCACCGAGATGGTGGCGCCGTACGGCACCGCCAGCCGGCTGCGGATGGCCCCCTCGGCCGACCGCATGATGATCTCGCCTTCGCGGCTGGTGACGATGCGCGCGCCCTCGGGCGTCGTCACCGTGACGATGCGTTCGAACTGGGCCACGCCCTCGACTTTGCTCTTGCGCCCGGTGGTGGCCGCGATGCGGGCCGCCGTGCCGCCGATGTGGAAGGTGCGCAGCGTCAGCTGCGTGCCCGGCTCCCCGATGGACTGCGCGGCCAGAATGCCCACCGCCTCGCCCGGGTCCACGATGCCCATCGTGGCCAGGTTGCGGCCGTAGCACTTCACGCACAGCCCGCGGCGGCTTTCGCAGGTGAGCACGCTGCGGATCTTCACCGACTGGATGCCCACCAGCTCGATCTCGTCGGCCGCGTCCTCGTCGATCAGCTCGCCCGCGGCCACCAGCAGGTCGCCGTCGATCGGGTCGTAGATGTCGTCGTTGGCCACCGAACCGACGATGCGGTCCTTCAGCGGCTCCACCACGTCCTCGCCCTCCTTGAGCGCCGCCACCTCCAGCCCGAGGACCGTGCCGCAGTCCTCTTCGCTGATGGTGACGTCCTGGGCCACGTCCACCAGGCGGCGGGTCAGGTATCCCGCGTCCGCCGTCTTCAGCGCCGTGTCGGCCAGGCCCTTGCGGGCGCCGTGCGTGGAGATGAAGTACTCCAGCACCGTCAGCCCCTCGCGGAAGTTCGACTTGATCGGCGACTCGATGATCTCGCCGATGCCGCCGGTCAGCTTCTTCTGCGGCTTGGCCATCAGGCCGCGCATGCCGGCCAGCTGGCGCATCTGGTCACGCGAGCCGCGGGCGCCCGAGTTCATCATCATGAACACCGGGTTGAAGCCGCCACGGTCCGCCGCCAGGCGGTTCACCATGGCGTCGGCCACGTCGTTGTTGGCGTGCGTCCAGGTGTCGATGACCTTGTTGTAGCGCTCGCCGTTGCTGATGACGCCGTTGTTGTACGCGCGGGTGAAGCGCGCCACGTCGTCCTCGGCCTCACGAAGGATCTCGTCCTTCTCGCCGGGGATCTTCATGTCCTCGATGCCCACCGACACGCCGGCCAGCGTGGCGTACCGGAAGCCGAAGGCCTTCAGGTTGTCCAGGAACACCACCGTCGTCGCCAACCCCACCGTGCGGTAGGCGCTGAAGATGATGTCGCCCTGCTCCTTCTTGCCCATCGTCTTGTTCCAGTAGCCCATGGCGGGCGGAACCGACGAGTTGAAGATGATGCGCCCGGGGGTGGTGGGCACCCACTCCTTGACCATCCCCTCGCCCGGCTCCTTCTCGGACTCGGGGCGCGGGTCGGTGAAGAAGTACACCGTCGAGTGATAGCCCACGCGGCGGTGCGCCAGCGCCATTTCCACCTCGGCCACCGAGCCGAAGCGCGGAAGCACGATGGACTGGTCGCGCTCGGCCGGGGGCTTGGCGATCTCGGCCTGGTCCGCCACCACCTTGTCGCGGAAGTCGGCCTGGTCCTTGGTCAGCCAGTAGCACCCGATGACGATGTCCTGCGAAGGCGCCGCCACCGGCCGCCCGTTGCTGGGCAGCAGGATGTTGTTCGACGACAGCATCAGCACGCGGGCCTCAAGCTGCGCCTCGAACGAAAGCGGCACGTGCACCGCCATCTGGTCGCCGTCGAAGTCGGCGTTGAAGGCCGCGCAGACGAGCGGGTGAATGCGGATGGCCTTGCCCTCCACCAGCACCGGCTCGAACGCCTGGATGCCCAGGCGGTGAAGCGTGGGCGCGCGGTTCAGCAGCACGGGGTGGTCGCGGATGATGTCCTCGAGCACCTCGTACACCCGCGGATCGTCGCGCTCCACGATCTTCTTGGCGCGCTTCACCGTCTCGGCCTCGCCCCGCTTTTCCAGCTCGTGGATGATGAACGGCTTGAAGAGCTCCACCGCCATGGCCTTGGGCAGGCCGCACTGGTGAAGCTTCAGCTCCGGGCCCACCACGATCACCGAACGGCCCGAGTAGTCCACACGCTTGCCCAGCAGGTTCTGCCGGAAGCGGCCCTGCTTGCCCTTGAGCATGTCGCTCAGGGACTTCAGCGGGCGCTTGCCGCGGCCGCGGATGGCCTTGCTGCGGCGCCCGTTGTCGAACAGCGCGTCCACCGCCTCCTGCAGCATGCGCTTCTCGTTCCGGAGGATCACCTCGGGAGCGCGCATCTCCATCAGCTTCTTCAACCGGTTGTTGCGGTTGATGACGCGGCGGTACAGGTCGTTCAGGTCCGACGTGGCGAAGCGGCCGCCGTCCAGCGGCACCAGCGGGCGAAGGTCGGGCGGGATCACGGGGATCACGTCCAGGATCATCCACTGCGGCTTGTTGCGCTCCGAGGGCGTGGCCCCCGAGCCGCGGATGGCGTCGATCACCTTGAGCCGCTTCAGCACCATCTTCTTGCGGTGCTGGCTGGTCTCGTTGGCCACCTGCGCGCGCAGGCTCTCGGCCAGCGAGTCCACGTCGATCTGGCCCAGCAGGTTGCGGATGGCCGGCGCGCCGATGTCGGCGGCGAAGTCGGCGTCGCCTTCCTCGCGCGCCTTCTCGCGCAGCGCGATGAACTCGTCCTCGTCGAGCACCTGGCTGTGCTTGACGTCCTGGGCGCCCGGGGTGGTCACCGCGTAGGCGGCGTAGTAGATCACCTTTTCCAGGTCGCGCAGCGTCATTCCCAGCAGGTAGCCCATCTGGCTGGGAAGCGTCTTGAACATCCAGATGTGGGCGACCGGCACGGCCAGCTCGATGTGGCCCATGCGCTCGCGCCGCACCTTGCTGAGCGTCACCTCGACGCCGCACTTGTCGCAGACGTGCCCGCGGTAGCGGATGCGCTTGAACTTGCCGCAGTGGCACTCCCAGTCCTTGACGGGACCGAAGATGCGCTCGCAGAACAGGCCGTCGCGCTCGGGCTTGAACGAGCGGTAGTTGATGGTCTCCGGCTTGGTCACCTCGCCGAAGCTCCAGCCTCGGATCTCCTCCGGAGAGGCGATCTTCACCTGGATGAAGTTGAAGTCCTGAGACCGGGTCTCGCGGACGCGGGGGAAGTCGATCATGTTCGTGATCCCCTTACTATCGGTTTAAGGCCCGGCATTTCGGGCGCTCGACTGAACAACAGTGCGTTAGTGCGTTAGTGCGTCAGTGCGTCAGTGCGTGAGCGCGGCTTTTCAGTTCCGCACTCACGCACTCACGCACTCCCGCACTAACTTCCGAGCGTTACCGAAATGCCCAGCGCCTGAAGCTCCTTCACCAGCACGTTGAACGACTCGGGCAGCCCCGGCTCGGGCAGGTTCTCGCCCTTGACGATGGCCTCGTACACCCGGCTGCGGCCGTTCACGTCGTCAGACTTCACCGTCAGGATTTCCTGCAGCGTGTGCGCGGCGCCGTACGCCTCCAGCGCCCACACCTCCATCTCGCCGAAGCGCTGTCCGCCGAACTGCGCCTTGCCGGCCAGCGGCTGCTGCGTCACCAGCGAGTACGGCCCGATGGACCGCGCGTGGATCTTGTCGTCCACCAGGTGGCTGAGCTTCAGCATGTAGATGGTGCCCACCGTCACCGGGCTTTCGAACTGCGCGCCCGAACGGCCGTCGCGCAGCTTCACCTTGCCGCCGGGGGTCAGCCCCGCCGTCAGCATGTGCTCCTCGAGCGCCGCCGTCAGCCCCTCGCCCTTCTTGGAGGCGGCCAGCGCGGCGGCGGCCGGGAAGGCCTCCTCCACGCTCTGCTGCCGGGCCTCGGCCAGCTCGCGGCTGGCGGAAACGAGGTACGCCGCGAGGGAGTTCAGCTTCTCGGTGAGCAGCGCCGGGGTTTCCGGCGCGCCCACCATCCAGTCGATCGCCCGGCCGATGCCCATCTCGGGGCGGGCCCGCTCCTGCGCCAGGGCCTCGTGCGCCTGCACCGTCTCGGCGATGCTGCGCGCGTCGTCCACGTCGAAGGTGGGCGGCATGGCGCTCAGCACGCCCAGAGACTGCCGCGCCCAGGTGGCGCCCGCCAGGCGGATCAGCGTGCCGATCTCGTCTTCGGACGCACCCTGGAACACCGGCGTCTTGGCCTCGAAGCCCAGGACGCGCGCCGCCCACCCCAGGTGGGTTTCCAGGATCTGCCCCACGTTCATGCGGCTGGGCACGCCCAGCGGGTTCAGGCACACGTCCACCGGGGTGCCGTCCGGCAGGAACGGCATGTCCTCTTCCGGCACGATGCGGGCGATGATGCCCTTGTTGCCGTGGCGGCCGGCCATCTTGTCGCCCACCGAGATCTTGCGCTTCTCGGCCAGGTACACCTTCACCAGCTGCACCACGCCCGGGGGCAGCTCGTCGGGCTGGAAGATCTTGTCGATCTGGCCCTCGGTGCGCTGGCGCACCCGCTCGATCCGGCGCTTGCTCTCGTCGATCAGGCGGCGGAGCTGCTCGTTGGTCGGGCGGTCCGTCACCTTGAGGGTGGTGAGGTCGATGTCGTTGAAGTCCAGCGAATCGACCACCTCGTCCGTCAGCTGCGTCCCCTCGTTGAAGAAGGGCTCCACCGTCCCCTTCTTCAGGAACAGGGCGACCTCGCGGCCGCGGATCAGCTCGCGGATCTCCTCGTCGCGCGCCTCGCCGATGCGCTGGATCTCCGTGCGCTCGAAGGCGCGCAGCTCGCCGATCTTCTGCCCCCGCTCCTTTTCGAGGATGGGGTCGTCGATGCGGCGGCTGAAGATCTTCACGTCGATCACGGTGCCCTCCACGCCGGGCGGCACCTTGAGCGACGAATCCTTTACGTCCTTGGCCTTCTCGCCGAAGATGGCCGTCAGCAGCTTTTCTTCGGGAGAAAGCTCGGTCTCGCCCTTCGGCGTGATCTTGCCCACCAGGATGTCGCCGGCCTTCACCCGGGCCCCGATGCGCACGACGCCGCGCTCGTCCAGGTCCACCAGCGACTCTTCGGCCACGTTGGGAATTTCCCGCGTGATCTCTTCCATCCCGCGCTTGGTGTCGCGCACCTGGAGCTCCAGCTCCTGGATGTGGATGGAGGTGTACACGTCGTCCTTCACCAGCTTCTCGGACAGCACGATGGCGTCCTCGAAGTTGTGTCCGTACCAGGGCATGAACGCCACCAGCAGGTTGCGGCCCAGGGCCAGCTCGCCGCCGTCGGTCGAGGGGCCGTCGGCCAGCACGGCGCCCTTTTCCACCACCATCCCCTTGCGGACGATGGGGCGCTGGTTGAGCGCGGTGTCCTGGTTGGTGCGCCAGTACTTCTTCATCCGGTAGCGGTCGAACTGCGCCAGGCGGCGCAGCGGCTCCGCGGCCGACCCCACGCCCTCCATCCCGGCATCCACCAGGATGTGGTCGGCGGTCACCTCCATCACCGTTCCGCCGCGCCGGGCCACCACCACGGCGCCCGAGTCGCGCGCGATCACCTCTTCCAGCCCCGTGCCCACCACCGGCGCGTGCGGGAACAGCAGCGGCACCGCCTGGCGCTGCATGTTCGAGCCCATGAGCGCGCGGTTGGCGTCGTCGTGCTCCAGGAACGGGATCAGGGCCGCGGCCACCGACACCAGCTGGTCGGGCGCCACGTCCATGTAGTCGATCTCCTCCGGCCGCAGCAGGGGGAAGTCACCCCGCTCGCGGCACAGGACGAACTCGTTGTTGAAGGTGAAGCCCGGCGTCAGGGGGGCGTTCGCCTGCGCGATGCGGGCCGTTTCTTCCTCGTTGGCCGACAGCCACGCGCTGATCCGCGTGACCACGGGGGTCACGTGCGTCGTGCGGCCGCTGGCGCCCAGGACGGCGCGACCCACCTCGCCCTCGGCCGGCAGCGCCGGCACGCCCGAGGTGTAGTCGATCGCCACCTCGTCGGGGGTGTCGCCCCACTCCTGCACCTCGAGCCCGGTCATCTGCCGCTCGTTCAGCGCCTCGACCACCTCGGCCGTCAGCACCGTGCCGGGCACGGCCAATACGGCGGCCGTGGTGGGCTGGAAGACGCGCACGGAGAGCGACATGGGGTTGCGGATGGCCTCAGGGGCCACGCCGCGCGCCGCCGCGCCCGCCCGGCGGCTGACCACGCGCACCAGGTTCACCGGCTGGGCGGCGATGCGCTCGGCCAGCTCTTCGGTGATGCGCTCGCCACGCTTCGCCAGCACGGGAAGCCCCGCGAACTCCTGCTCCCAGCCGGTCTGGGCGATCTCGCCGGCCAGCATCCGCGGGAACAGCGTGCTCCAGTCGAACACGTCCTCGGCCAGCTCGGCGCCCACCACCATGGCGCGGAAGATCTCGCGGCCGCGTACGGCGTCGATGGTCTCGCCCTTCTTGCCGAACACCTTGGCGCGGTCGCCCAGCACCAGGCGCACGGCCTCTTCCAGCTTGGCCTGCGCCGGGTACTTCACGATGGCGCGCACCACCTTGCGGTAGGGCGTCTCGATGAAGCCCAGGTCGTTGATCCGGGCGTACGTCGTCAGCGAGTTGATCAGGCCGATGTTCGGGCCTTCCGGCGTTTCGATCGGGCACATGCGCCCGTAGTGCGAGTAGTGCACGTCTCGCACTTCGAAGCCGGCGCGCTCACGGGTAAGGCCGCCCGGCCCCAGCGCGCTGAGACGGCGCTTGTGCGTCATCTCGGCCAGGGGGTTGGTCTGGTCCATGAACTGGCTGAGCTGGCTGGATCCGAAGAACTGCTGGATCACCGCCGACACCGTGCGCGCGTTCACCAGGTCGTCGATGTTGATCTTGTCGGGGTCCGACACGATCGACATGCGCTCACGGACCAGCCGCGCCATGCGGCTGAGGCCCACGCTGAACTGGTTGGCGATCAGCTCGCCCACCGAACGCACCCGGCGGTTGCCCAGGTGGTCGATGTCGTCCGTTTCGCCGCGCCCCTCGTGAAGCTCGATCAGCTGCCAGAGGATGGCCAGCACGTCCTGCGCGGTGAGCGCCGTCATGCCCGCGGGCGGCACCGTGTAGCCCAGCGACTCGAAGGCCGGGGCCAGCCGCTGGTTGATCTTGTAGCGGCCCACGCGGCCCAGGTCGTAGCGCTTGTTCAGCGCCTCTTCCGTGTACTCCGAGTAGTCGGTGCTGGCCGCGGCCGTGCCGTTGCCGCTTCCCGTCAGCTCGCCGGTGACGACGAGCGAGGTGCGCGGCTGGAAGAGCAGCCGCCAGACGGCGACGTACACCTGCACCACGCGGTTCAGCTCGTACACCAGCACGCGGCTGGGCTTGCCGGCCTTTTCGGTGCGGTCGTCGCGGAAGCTTTCCCACACGTAGCGGATGCCGCGCTCCTGGGCGAAGCGCAGCATGCGCTCCTCCACCGAGCGCTGCCCCTCGCGCGACATGGGGTCTACCGGCTGCGAACCGCGCTCCGCCCACGCCGCCAGGAAGTCGGCGACGTGCATGATGGTGTCGCCCTCGGCCAGGAACTCTTCCTCGGTCCACGTGTCGGGGGCCGGGGCCGTGCCCGGGCGCACCAGGTTGTGGATGGCGAAGAGCGAGTCGAGCGTGCCGCGCGTGGGGTCCTTGGCCAGCGTGGCCCGAAGCGCCGAGCCGCTCTGGCTGGTCGCCCGGTACGTGGCCACCGACTCGATGCCGGCGCGCAGCATGCGCCCCAGCGTGTCGCCGTTGATCTCGTCACCGGCGCGCGCCACCAGCGCCGAGGCCACCACGGGAAGCGTGGTGACGCCGGCCTCGCGGAGCGACGCGTACAGCTCGGGGGTCACGCGGCGGCCGCGCTCGTACACCTCGCCCGTCGAGGGAAGCACGATGTCGCGGTACAGCACGGGGCCGTTGGGGCCCAGCACGGCCGGGTCGGGCACGTCCTCGGCCAAAAAGCCGTGGAACACCTCGCCGCGGCGGCCGCTTCCCGTGGCCTGCTCCAGCGTGTTCAGCGCGACGGTGTCGCGCTTCAGGAACACGCCCAGGATGTCGGCGTCGCGGCTGAAGCCCACCGCGCGCAGCAGCGCCGTGGCGGGGAACTTCTTCTTCTTGTCGATGTGCACCGCCACCACGTCGTGGATGTCGAGGGTGAACTCCACCCACGACCCGCGGAACGGGATGATGCGCGCGCTGAACAGCTTGCTCCCGTTGGGGTGGGTGTTCTCCTCGAACACCACGCCCGGCGAACGGTGCAGCTGGCTGACGATGACGCGCTCGGCGCCGTTGATGATGAAGGTGCCCAGGGGGGTCAGGACCGGCAGGTCCCCCAGGTACACTTCCTTTTCGATGATGTCCTTGGGACGGCGCTCGTCGCCCACGTCCTCCCACACCACCAGCCGGAGCGTCGCCTTGAGCGGAGCCGCGTACGTCATGTCGCGCTCCATGCACTCCTCCATGTCGTACTTGGGCTCGCCCAGCGAGTACCGTACGAATTCCAGGGAGAAGTTCCCGTTGACGTCGGAGATGGGGAAGATCTCGTTGAAGACGCGCTCCAGCCCCACGTCCTCGCGCTCACGCGCGGCGGCGTCGGTCTGGAGAAGCGTGTCGAACGCCCTCAGCTGCACGTCGAGGAGGTTGGGATGCTCCATCCCCGACGTCAGCTTGGCGAATGAGACGATCGGTTTGTTCAGCGTTGCCAAGTGGGTCTCCCTCTCAGCGTGCGTGGATTCGGAAAAGCGCAAACGACCCCGACCGAATGCGATTCGGCGGGGCGGCGTACCGTCCGTCGGAATTTGATTGTAGTCCTGCTCTGTGCCATGTGCCGCCGCGCTGGAGTAACCGGTGAAGGAAGCCGGTGCGGCCCAATGGCCGCGCCGGCTTCGCGGTCCGGCGCGCGGAGCCCCGGGGGGGTCCG
>NZ_DASWMD010000027.1:0-17082 GCF_036399935.1 Longimicrobium sp. | reverse complement strand
TGGGGGGTATACAAACGCTTGTAGTGCGGCCTGGAACGGCTTGTCGCGAAGCAGGCCGACATCCTCGGCGAACATCGTGAACATGGCACGCATCAAGAAACGCGCGACCCGCTCGCCATCCAGACCCCGCCCCTCAAGCGACGCTGAGAGCTTGGCAAGTTGCTCCGCCACCTCGCGCGTGACGGCGCGGCCACGGATCGCGGGATTCAGCGACTCGGGGTTCTCCCACACGGTGCGGAGAAACTCAATGTTCTCGTCGTCACGCCAGAGCGTCCGCAGATCAATACGGCGCCCAGCATTGACTCCGCCATAGCTCCCTCCCCAGCGGTCGTACACCAGGAGCGTGCGGGCCACGTTCATCACCATCAGGTACGGCGGAGGCCCGTGCGCCACGTCGCCCGCGTAGCCCTTGGCCTGCCCGTACGCCGCACCCAGCACGCGGTCGGCGCCGGCACCCGCCTCGGTATGCTTGGCTTCGAGGATGAAGTGCCCTTGGCGGTACAGGTCGATGAAGTTGGTGACGTCCCTCCCGCTCTTCCGGTCGGTGGTGGTCACTGGATACTCGAACTCGTACCCCGACCCGCGCGGCCGCGGAAGCTCTACGCCCAGCGCGGCGCAGAACTCGGTGGCGTACGACTGGAAGTTGGCGCGCTCGGCGGCGGGAACGGCGTCCCACTTTTCGGCGAGGGCGCGGAGTGCGGGGCTCTGTGGATGCACGATGATGTACGTGGAGCGGACGGCGGGAAGGGGCGCGTGAGGGATGCGCCGTTTCCTGAAACTTACGACGCCGTCAGCGAGCGCGACAGCAAGCGGCTACGGCGGTGTTCGCGGAGGAAGCGCGCGGCTTTCGGAGCCGGGCCGGAGCCCCCATCCCGATCTCCAAACCAGCTGTATCAAAGGTGCTTCAGGAACTCGGCACCGCCCACACGATGCCCGCGAAGCACGTCGAGCACGATCTCTCCCTCGCGCGGATGCTCCAGGACCACGTTCTTCTCGAACTGCCACGCCGAACCCGGCTGGTTGGCATCCGCCGGATCGACGAAATGGACGTACGCGCGGCTCTCCCACGCCGCACGCGTGCACCCCGCGAGCGCTTCCGCGAGCCAGGGCAGATCCGGATGCTGCTCGCGCGCCAGCGCCACGAGCCAGGCGGGATCGTACGGCTTCCAATCCATGTCGTGAGCGTGTGGGCGGTCAGGAATCCGGCGCGGGTTCGATGTCCAGCAGTGTCAGCACTGTCGAAGGCTCACGGATCCTGGATGGAGCACCAGATCTCGACGGTGCCCGACCCGGTCTGGGGATCGAAGCGCTCGTCGTAGCGCTCGAACTCGGGGGTGTTGGCCATCCGATAGCCGGACCGGGGCAGCCACTCGTGCCAGATGGCATCCCACGTGGTGTGGAGGGTCGAAACGTGCCCGTGGTGCGTGAACACGGCGTAGCGCTGCGCGGGAACGCGCATCCGTCCGTACTCGGGCGAAAGCGCTTCCAGCGAGGCTACCTGCACGCCGGTCATGTACTCGAACCTCTGCTCGTCGGGCCAGGCGCCGCACATCACACCGTACGTCGTGGCGCTCTGCTGGCCAGGCACGGGGCCCATCTGCACGAACTCTTCCCATTGCGCCACCATGCTCCGCTGCGCATCGCGGTACGAATGCGTGCGGCGCAGGCCGCCCAGCAGCATGGCGGGTCCGTCGGCGATCCGGTCCGGCTCGATTGCGTTCATGGCTTCAATCACGATCGCGAATGGTCAGCTGAGAATTTCGTCCAGGAACTCGTTGCGGAACTTGCCGTGGGGGTCGTATCGGCGGATCAGTTGCTCGAAGTCCGCGAGTTTCGGGTACCGGGACCGCAGCACGGCTGGCGGCATGGTGAACAGCTTGGCCCAGTGGGGAACCGGCGTGAAGGGCGCGAGCTTCTGCTCGATCAGCGGCAGCAGCGCGGCCACCGAATCCCACTCCGGCTTCCACGTCATGTGGATGGCCACGCAGGCCCGCTGGTAACAGGGGCTCATCCAGAGGTCGTCCGCGGCGACGGTCCGGATCTCGGAGATGAACAGGTGCGGAGCCATGTGCTCCCGCAGCTCTCCGATCGCCATGATGGCCGCCCACGCGTGTTCGACTGGGATGAAGTATTCGGAATGCAGCTCGCTGCCGACGCTGGGGGTCTGGCCTATCCGGAAGTGGGGCAGGCGTTCGTGCCAGGGGCCGGGTACGCCCATCTGCGGAGTGCAGCGGTCGGCGGGTTGGCCGTCCACCGGGTGCACGTCCGCGGCGGCGAGCCGCGCGCCGTGGAAGTCCGCCGCGGCCTCGCTCCACCCCGCTTCACCGACGCGGCTCTTGATCCAGACCTGGCTGATGCTCTTTCGCGTCCAGTCGGTGAACAGGCTTACGCTGTAGCCGCTCGCCATGATCTCGTCGAAGCCGTCTCGCAGCTCGGACATCGGCAGGTGGAGGTAGACCACCTGCGCCACGTCGAAGGCGGGCTGAACGTTCAGCGTGAGCTTCGTGATTACGCCCAGGGCGCCGAGCCCCACCACCGCGCCGGGGAACGCGCCTCCATTATCGCGCGAGAGGGTGACCACCTCGCCGGCAGCGTCGACGAACTCGATCGCGGCCGCCGCCGTCGCCACGTTCCCGTTCGCCGAGCCCGAGCCGTGGGTGCCCGTGGAGCACGCGCCGGCGATGGAGATGCCCGGCGTCGACGGCAGGTTGTGGAGCGCGAAGCCGCTCGCGTGCAGGTAGCAGCACAGATCACCATACGTCGCGCCCGCCTCGACCGTCACGGTGCGCGCCGCCGGGTCCAGCGACACCACCCGGTTCATCCGCCGGAGCGAGATCAGGGTGTCGGTACTGTCGGCGATACGGCTGAACGAGTGCCGCGAACCGAGTGCGCGCAGCTTCCGGGATCTCCTCACCACCTCCTGCACCTGCTCGACGGATTGCGGATGGTACACGCGCTCCGCACGGTACTCCACGTTGCCGGCCCAGTTAGACAGGCGCGTCGTCGCGTGCGTGATCGGGACTACCGGGTCCATCGATGGATCACTGCCAGATGCCGAGGGCGCGCCGAACCAGCACCAGCTGTCCCACGTGGTACGCGTTGTGGTCGGCCACCAGCAGCAGCTCGCGCAGGATGGTCTGCCCCGTGCCGTGCGGGATGGCGGCGAACAGGTCCACGGCGGGATCGGCCGCGAGCTGCTTCAGGGCGCTGCGATCGTCACGGAACGCCGACGCAGAATGGTTCCACGCGTCCGGCGAAGGCGGCGCGGCCGACGAGGGCCAGTAGTCGTCCGGCCACTTCGGCTCCACGTAGCCGGGATCGCGGCAGAAATCCAGGATGTCGCGCTGGGTGAACCGCAGGTGCTCCAGCAGTTCCCAGGCGGAGTGGGGCAGCCCGGGAGGACGGATGCCCTGATAGTTGGACTCGATGCCCTGCACGGCGGCGTCGAAGGTAGCGTGTGCATCCTGCCAGTCCAGCAGGCGAACCAGGTGGCTGCGGAGCGAATCGGTCGACATGCGCAATCGTGAAGATTCGTGTGGAGCACGGCGGCGGACAAGCACCGAGCCCCGCCGCTCTCGGGAGCTTCACGTTACGCGCGCACAGCCGGCTTCTGCCAGACCAGCGAGTACCGCCAGAAGAGGTGGCGGCGCACCACGGCGCCCGGCAGCAGACGCTCTCCGAGCGAGCGAACGTCCGCCAGCGTGGGATAAACGTCGTGCCGGGCGTGCTCGGACCAGGCGCGGCGCACGTCGGGCGGGTCCCGCAGCCGGCCGTGGTGCCAGGCGCGGAGCACGAGATTGCAGGGCCACGCCGCGGCGCTCCACGCGAAATCCGCGACGCTCCGCGGCTGGTACAGGTCGAGGACGAGCAGCACGCCGCCGGGCCGCAGCGCCGCGCGCATCTTCTTCAGCGTGTCCTCCAGCGGCAGGTGATGCAGCGTCGCGAGGCAGGCGATGCAGTCGAACGACTCGCGCGGCAGGTCGCACGAGGAGACGTCCGCCTGCGTGAACTCGATGTGGGCCACGCCCCGCGAGAGTTCGCGGGCGCGCCGCACCATCTCGGGAGCAAGATCCATCGCGGTCACCCGCTCGAAGTGCCGGGCGAGCAGGCGCGCGAACTCACCGGTTCCACAGCCGATCTCCAGCGCGCTCTCCCGCCTCGCCGGCAGGGAGCGCAGCAGGAACGGGTGATAGTGCCGGTTGTGGTCCCACCGCCCGTCGTCGAACCCGGCCAGGCGGTCGAAATCGGAGGCGATGCGCATGGCCGGGGCCGCGCCGGCGCGCTCGGGCGTGCGAGTCAACGGCGGAACCCGTGGGAGTAGCGAAGTACCGTGGAAATGCCTTGCATGTCGCTCATCATGGTGCGCTGCGAAGACCAAGGCGGCCGTGCCCCGGGAGACGCGTTCAACGCGGAAGGAGCGCGCCTTGCGGAACGGCGTGCTGCGCCGTTTTGGGGAACTCGATCGCCCGCGCGAGCCGGGCAGCGGAGGGGAACCACGATGAACCGTGCCGCGCGAGCCACCCTGCTGGTGGCGGCGATGCTCCTGCTCGCCGGATGCACGTACTGGAAGCCGCCGACCCCCGCGCCCCGCTACGCCCTCTCCGAAAAGCAGAGCCGCGTCCTGATCACCCGGCGCGACAGCACCCGCGTGCAGATGTCGCGGGCCGTGCTCTTCCGCGACTCCATCAGCGGCACGGTGAACGGCCGACGGACGGCGGTGGCGGTTTCCGACATCGCCTACGTCCAGTACCGCCGGCCGGAGCGCGTGCAGACGCAGGGGGTCACCGGCATGTTCGTGGTCGCCGGCCTCTTTCTCGTCACGCTCGCAGGGCTCGCCTTCCTTTTCCCGGACGACTGATGCGCATTTCTCGCTCGATCACCACCGGCGCCGTCGCGGGGCTGCTCCTGGGGGCCTGCGCCCCGGCCGTGCAGCGCCCGGTCGCCGAGCAGATCCTCATGCACCGGGGGCGCGACGTCGAAGCGGTGATGGCGGATGGGCGCCGGGTGCGCCTTGCCAACCCCCAGGTGACCGCGGACAGCGTGTACGGCGCCTGGACCGCCGACTCCGGGGGGCAGCCGGTCCGGGTGGCCGTGGCGCTCGACGAAGTTCGCAGCATCCGCGTCGTTTCTCCCTCCGCGATGCAGCGCGAGATGGGGGGCGCTGGCCGCCAGGAGACCGTGCTGGCCCCTGCTGGCGGGGTTGGCCCTCCTCGCGCTGCTGAGCCTGGGCGCGGCCATCTTCTAAGCGCTTCAGCGGCACACCGCGGCCATGGCCACGTCTTCGCCGCGCGCGATGCGCCTCACGTCCAGGTACTGCACATTGGGGGAGACCCAGGTACAAGCTCATCGTACCCGAGGCGGGAGGGACCGGGATGGATCCTACGGATTGGGCGGCGCCGGCGTGCTCTGGTCGGACTCCCACGTAAAGCCGTACCGGAAGCGGTGCTCACCCTCGGGATTGTCGGCCCGGACGGTGAATACCCGGCGCGTCGCCCCGGGGGGAACCGCCTCCCGCAGCCGGTAGACCTCGCACCGGCTCTTGATGTTCAAGCACTCCCTCAGGCTGACGCTCGTGACCGTGATGGGGACCGTAGACCTGTTCTCGACCACCACGTACTGAATGCGCCCGTCGTTCCCCGCTTCCAGCCGGGTTCGGACGTTTTCGCTGGTCGCAGGAATGTACGCAGGCTGGCTTTTCGGAGCGCAGCCACTTGCGACAGCGGCCAGGGCGAGGGGCGCGAACCAGCGGTGCAGGCGTGCGATCGTCATGTGAAAAATTCCAGAGTGTGGATGAGAATCGCGGGCGGAAAGGATGGCGCTAAACCTTAGGCGGCTCGGTACCGATCGCAAGTCAGGCGAAGCACGCCGATCCGAGCGAAGGCCTGCCGCGCCCGGGCAGACCCTCAGCGGCACACGGGCGCGGGGGCGACGTCTTCCCCGCGCGCGATCCGGCGCACGTCCAGGTACTGCACCTTCGCCGGCTCCGTGGGCGCGAGGGTGATGGAGACGCGCAGGTCGGCGTCGCGGCACCGCATCCGCCAGCTTCCGCGCAGCGCGTTCTCGGCCAGGAGCGTCCCCTCGTTCCGGCACTCGCCCCCAACCTCGCGGATCAGGCGGTCCATCGCCACGCGCCGGCGGTCCTTGGGCTCGTCCAGGTACAGGTTCATCGCCGCCAGGCTGTCGGCCAGGGGCTCGCTCCAGCGCGTGACCAGGCGCGTCACCTGCTCCTGCCGCTGCAGCAGCACCGGCGCGGGCTGCGGAACGCGCGGCTCCAGCCCGCCCGTCCGCGCGAGCATCGCCAGCGCCTGGTCCGTCGCCCCGCCCCAGCCGGTGTAGGTGAGGTTGCCCATGGCCACGATCCCCACGCCGTGCTCCGGCAGCCAGCGCATCAGCGAGCCGAAGCCCGGAAGCCCGCCGCTGTGAGAGACGAGGGTGCGGAACAGGCACGTCTGCCGGATGCCCAGCCCGTATCCGTACCCGCCCGCGGTCAGCACGGTGGTCCCCGCCGCCGTGTCGCGGACGACGGAGGCGCCGCTGAAGCGCCCCACCTGCTGCATCTCGCGCAGTGACGCGCGGCGCACGGGGCCGGGCTCGTCGTCGTCGCGCGGCGGCCACGCATCCAGCATCGTCCCCACCCAGCGCGACAGGTCGCTGACGGAGGTGAGCATGCCGCCCATGGGCCCGAACGCGCCATCCGGCAGCTGCGGCTCCTCGATCCACTCGCCGTCGCGCAGCCGGTAGCCGTGCGCCAGCCGGTTCGGCGGCACGGCCGAGGCCTCCAGCGTGGTGGAGTTCATCCCCAGCGGCCGCAGCACGCGCTCGACCAGGTATCGCGGGTACGGCATCCCCGAGACGTTGGCCACGATGCGGCCCAGGATGGCGTAGCCGAAGTTGGAGTACTCGTAGCTGGTGCCGGGCGCGGTGGAGAACGGGATGCCGCCCCGCATCATCGCCGACATCTCGTCGTTCGTGGCCGCCAGCTGCTGGTCGCCCCAGGGGTTGTCCTCGGGAAAGCCGGCCGAGTGCGTCAGCAGGTGGCGGATGGTGATCTTCGGCGCGTCGCGGGTCGGATAGCGCAGCGAGGCGAGCTCGGGCACGTAGCGCTCGGCGGGGTCGTCCAGCGACAGCCGCCCCTCGTCGCGCAGCTGCAGGATGGCGGCAGCCGCGAAGCTCTTGCTCATCGACGCGATGCGGAACACCGTCGACGTGTCCACCGGCGCGCGAGACGACAGCTCGCGAAATCCGGCGGTGCCCACGTGCGCCAGCCGCCCATCCACCACGATGCCGTACGCAATGCCGGGCACCCGCGACCGCGCGGCGAACTCGCGCATCATGCTGTCGATGGCCGGGAACGCGGCGCTCAGCTGCTGCAGCCGGCGCGGGTTGGTGAACGCGGCGGGGGGGGCCGCGCTGCCGGCGGAGGGCTGCGCGGGGGCGGCGGACGGCGCCAGGGCGAGCGATGCGCAAAGCGCGAGGAGAAGGGAACGCGTGGTCATCGGGTCCTCCCGGATGTGCGCCGCGGCGGGGTCGATCGCGGATCCCACCACTATGCACCCGGAGACCCGCAAAGCACCAGCGGCACCCGCCGAAACCAGGCCGCCGGCCCCCAGGCCCGGACCTGCGGAACATGCGGGGGAGGTTACATCTCGCCCTCGCGCAGGTCGATGCGCGTCTGGGGCCGGTTGGCGCGGGTTTCCGAAAACGGAACGGTGGCCTGGCGGATGGCGTACGGCGCGCCGCCGGGGCCTGCGTGGGCCTTGCACACGACCTGGAACGGCGCACCCTCCAGGCGGAACGACCCGTACGGAGCCTCCAGTTCGATGCGGTAGTTGGCCTGTGCATCCACCCGGGCGCCTCGGCCGAACCAGGGTTCCGGATCGTGCGCGCTGAAGCACTGCACCCAGACCCGGCCGGTGTAGTTGGGGCCGGTGCGCACCTGCACGTGCCCGGTTACCGTGGCGTAGCCGTCGGGCTTCTCGGCGGAGCCGAAGGGGCAGGCGTTCAGGACGAGGCCCAGGGCAGAAACACCGGCCATGCGGATCATGGGATTACGCTCTCTGAGGGCGATGGGCGTTGGAGGGGCATGCGGCCGGCCGTCAACGCCCGAACCCCCCGATCCCGGACGCGGGCGTCAGGCGTCGGCGGCCGGTTCGATGTCCACCAGCGTCCATCGCCTCCCCTCGTCGAACTCGAAGCCGATCCGGGCGCGTCCACACGTCACCTCGTGCGGTCCGTACTCGTCGCTGCCCTCCGCCTTTTGCGTGAGCGGGCCCAGGAACGCCTCGATCCGGGCGCGCGGCGTGTCGGCGGTCACCTCCCACAGCGTTCCATCCGCGAACCGGAAGCTGAGCCGGCAGGGCTGAAAGTCCGGGTACCTGCCCAGCTCCGTGTCGCCGAAATAGGCCTGGAAGTAGCAGGTAAACAAGTTGATGTGGCCATGCTTGTCGGGCCATACCTCCAGCGCCAGGGGCGCGAAGTCCCACTGGAATACGCGCTGGGGCCGGGGATTGCTCGGCCGGCCCAGCGCGCGCAGCGCGGACATCGGCGCACCGAGCGGAATGCCGTTCAGCTCGCCCCGGCCGATGTCGAAGACCAGCGCAGCCGGCTGGCACTCGGGCCAGTCCGCGGTGGGGTCCTTCCGGCGAAAGAGATCGAGCAGCGACATTCTCGCACGTCCGTGAGGATCGGGTGGACCAGGGAGGAGACGTTCAGCGCCGTCAGGACCACTCCGCCCGGGTGATGCGGTAGTGCGCCAGGCTGCGCTCGGGGCTCCACTTGGGATACTTGTTGGGGATGATCCCCTCCAGGCGAAAGCCGGCTTTTTCCAGCACGCGCCGCGACGCCGCGTTCTCCCGCAGCGGATAGGCGTTCACCTCCGCCAGGCCCAGCCAGCCGAAGGCGAAATCCACCGCCATGACGCACGCGCTGGTGGCGTAGCCGCGGCCCCAGTAGGGCACGCCCACCCAGTATCCCAGCTCCGCCGCTCCGCCGGCGCCCTCCACGTCCGCCAGGCCCACCACCCCCGCGACGTCACCGTCCTCTACGCGCAGGGCGAACACGTATTCGCGCCCGGCTTCGCGCCTGGGCAGCAGGTCCGCGATCCACCACGCCGCACCGCCCTCGGGGTACGGCTCGGGAAGGTTGGTCATGGCCGTCACGAGTGGATCGCGGGCCAGCCGCTGGACGGCGTCGGCGTGGTCGGGGCGGATGGGCTCGAGGCGCATGCGGATGGCTGCGTGCGGCGGGTGCGGCAGTGGATGGAGCCGGCCGTCGCGGAAGCCGAACGACGTCGGGTTAGGGATGGATTAGCGGGGCCGCTGGCGGGGTTCGGAGGGGCAACCCTGGCCGGGTGCGCCGGGCTCGTACTCGTCGGTCCCGGCACACGGCCGGGCCCGCATGCGAAAGCTACAACGCCCAGCCGGATATCGCGACCATGAAGACGCTCCTTCTCGCCGCCCTGCTCAGCACCGCCGCCGCGGCTCCCCGCCCCGCCGACGCGCCCGCCGCCCCGCCCGACTTCACCGGCGCCTGGACGCTGGACGAGGCCCAGAGCACCGGGCTGCCGCCGTACTACGCCGAGATCCGCAGCCACCGCCTGGCCATCACGCAGAACGATTCGCAGCTCCACGTGGGGGTGGAGATCGAGAACGCGGAACCCGAGCCGCTGAAGATGGAGTTCCTCTACTCGCTTTCCGGCGTGGAAACCGCCACCCAGACCCCCATCCGCACGCCGAACGGAAACATGGTCGTGCCCACGCGCCTCAAGGCCACGCGCGGGGGCGACGGGCGCATTCACATCACCATCACCCGCGAAATCCAGATGCGCGACCGCACGGTGACGGGGGTGGTCAACGAAGTGTGGGAGATGCGCGCTGACGGTGCGCTCGTCGTGCACCGCGTGGACCAGATGCCGGACGGCCGGGAAATGCGCGCCGACATGGTCTTCGTGAAGAGCTAGCCCAGCAGGCCGGGGTTCAGCCGCCAGACGGCGAACGTCAGCGCCGTGGCGAAGCCCACCCACAGCAGGTAGGGAAGCAGGAGCATTCCCGCCAGCGGCCGAATGCGCCAGAACGCCACCAGGGTGAGCGCGACGAGCACCCCCAGCAGCAGCACGTCTCCAAAGGCGAGCGCACCCCGGCGCCAGGCGAAGAAGAGCCAGCTCCACAGGGCGTTCGCCGCGAGCTGAACTACCCACAACGAGAGCGCGGCCCGTGCACCGGCAGGGCCGCGCTCTCGCCACACCAGCCAGGCGGCGACCGCCATCATCAGGTACAGCACCGTCCACACGGGCCCGAACAGCCACCCGGGAGGCGCCCACGCGGGACGCGCCAGCTGCGCGTAGAACGAGGCGGCGTTCACGCTGGCCCGGCCCCCGATCGCCGCCGCCGCGAAGGCCACCAGCAGCCACCCGCCCAGCCCGATCCATTCACGCCGCGTGGAACTCGCCATCCCGTCCGATCCTCCTGATCCACGCGCCGCCGACTACTCGGGGCCGGTGCGGTCGAATCCGCTGTAGTCGAAGGTGAAGGTGGAGCTCGCCCCCAGCGCGGCCACCCGCTCTACACCCCCGGGACGAATGGAGCCGCCACCGCGCGCGGGGAGCCGAAGCGTGCTTCCGGCGACGCCGCGATCCTCGTACACCACGTAGGTCGAGCCGAACGCGCGATCGCCGCGCAGGTAGTCGAAATCCAGCCGCCGGATCAAGTAGCTCTGCGCATCCACCGTGATCACGCCTCGGATCCCGACGCCCTCGCGCCGCGGCCGCACCGGGCGAAAGCGCAGCACGTACGCGCCCTCCACCTCGTCGAACGAGGGCTCCAGGCAATGGTCGCGCAGGAACTCGTCGTCCAGCAGGTCCGTTTCCTGGGGCAGGGTCAGGTAGCCGCCGTCCATGTACCCTTCCGCCCGCAGGCGCGCCCGGCGCCGCTGCTCGCGGACGAGAACGGAATCCGGCTTGTTGACGAAGGTGTCCACCTTCATCGTGCGGGTGGTGCCCCGGATCCGCCACCGCGCGCGGATGTCCTGCCGCATGATACGCGTGTAGCGGTACTGCAGATTGAAGGCGCGCCGGGTTTCCACCCCCTTCTTCGCCTCGTTCCAGAGCGCGGCGAGGTCGCCGTCGCTCGCCAGCTGGTCCGCCGTCAGGCACCGCCCGCCCTGCACCGTCACCGCCTCCAGCTGAACGGGCCTGGCGCTGCCGCGGAGCTCGTGGACCAGCGTCTGGCCGGGGCGCACGCGCAGCACGGGCGACTGCGTCCGCTCGAACCCGATCTGCTCCACCTGCAGGCGATACTCCCCGGCGGGCACGCCCTCGAAGCGGAAGCGGCCTTCCGCGTCGGTCACCACGCCGCGCGCGGTCCCCTGTCCCGCGGGAAGCAGGCGCACCAGCAGCAGCGGCAGCGGAGCGCCGTCCGCCGCGTCGCGGGCGACCCCTTCGGCCGCTCCGAGGGCGTCCTGGGCGGCCGCGAGGGAGGGGGCGGACGAAGCGAAGAGGAGAAGCGCGGCGGCAAGGCCGGCCGCACGAAGGTGCCGGAGGATCATCGGGAAGCCTGGTCGGATGCTGCGGCTGGGTGATGAGAGCGGGCCCTCAGCCGGTGGGCGTGCCGCTTCGATGGCTCAAGTGTAGCCGCTTTCACGCCTTGCCTGTACATCGTTGCTCCCGGCGGTGACATTCGGCGAACGAACGGTGCAATCCGGCTGTCGAAGGGGCACGGCGGGCGGGCGAAACGGGCATTCGAGTGCCCAAAATCACGCCCGGAACCCGGCCCCGAGCCGCGGCCGCCCTTACGGAACGGGGTCCCCGGTGTGATCTTCGGATTCGGTGGTGCCCCCTAGGGAGGGAGCGAGTGAACCCGCCGCTGGGAAAGCGGTAAGCCACGCGCGCCACACCTGCCGAAGCGCGATTCAGGTCTCCCCCTCCCCTGCGAAGCGGGGGACGGGGGCCGGGGGGAGGGGGCTCCCAAGGCATGCGAGGCACCCTCTCGCACCCCCGACCGAAGTTCTCCCCTCTCCGCACGTAGTTTGTGCGGGGAGGGGCCGCGGGAGGGGCCGCCCGCGGCAGGGACGAGAACCCGTCGAGCCGGTCGAAGTTCCTCCGTACCTCCTTCTCCCCCTCCCCTATCCTCGATGCCCAGCGGTTCCGTGCCCGCATCCCCACGCCGAATGCCGTTTCCCGAGCACGCACAACGCTCCCCGTCCGGACGCCTGGGCACGTTTGAGCAGGTGCAGCTCCTGGTCGTGCTCTGGATCCTCCTTTCCGAAACGTTCCGTGGGGGCTTCGGCGTCGCGCTGCTCCCGGAACTCCCGCAGCCCGGCCCATCGACTCCGGTCGATATCGGCGCGTGGCTCCTGCGCATCGCGAGCGCCACCGCGTATCCACTGGCCGCCATCGTGGCCACGCGCCGGCTTCCGCTCTGGCACCGAACGACGCGGCACGCCGGCTACTTCCTGGGCGTGCTCGCCACGCTGCACGCGATGGTGTTCCTCGCCGCGCACCTGGTGAACGGCACGTTCGGCTGGCTCTTCCACCTGCACAGGACCTTCGAATTCGTCGTCTTCACCGTGTTCGCGCACGGGATGCTCTACGGCGAGCGCTACCACGAAAAGGAGCGCGAGGAGCTTCGGCTGCGGGCCGAGATGGCGGGAAGCACGGCCGACCGCATGCGCGCCCAGGTGCGCGCGCTCAAGATGGAATGGAGCCCGCGGTTCCTGACGGGAACGCTATCGAGCATCGGCGAGCTGCTTGGGCGCGACGTCGCGGCGGCCAAGCGCCTGCTGATCGCGTTGAGCGCGGTGCTCAGGCGCACCCTGGCCCACGCGCGCACGGAGACCGTGCGCCTGGAGCAGGAGGTGGAGTTCGTGCGCGAGGTGCTGCGGGTAGAGGCCCTGCGGCGCCCCGGCGTGGACGTGGAGTGGGCGATGGACGAGGCGACGCTGGAGATGCCGGTGCCGCACATGTGCCTGCTGGCGATGGTCTACCAGGCACTGCCGGGCGCCGAAACCGAGCGCCCGCTGCGCATCCGGATCTCCGCCGCGCCGGACTCCGACGGCGTCCGCATGTGCGTGGATGTGCACGGCATCGCGCCGGACCCGGCCGCGCTCGAGGAGCGGCGGGGAGTGGGAGACGGCGCCGGGCACGGAATCCAGCGGATTCCTCTCGGGCCGGACGGGATGCGGCTGATGCTGAGCTGCCCGTCCATGCCCGCCGCGGAGGCGCCGGTCCGTCCCGCCCTCGATCGGGCGAAGGCGGATGCGCCCGCGCCTCCGGCTGGGGACGAAAGGCCCATCGGCAGGAAGCTGGAGTTCGGCACGTACGCGGCGTTCGCGCTGTTCTACACCCTGCTGACGCTGTACACGGCGAACCTGCGCATTGGCGCCGGGCGCGTGGGCCTCACCGCGCCCGCCTGGCTGTACGTGGCGGGAATGGGCGCGTACGTGGCACTGTGGTGGGCGTCGATGGCGGGCACCGCGCGGGTTCTGTCCACCCGCTTTCCCATCCGCCACGGCAACTGGCCCGGGCGGCTGGTCGTTCACCTGCTCGGAGCACTCTTCGTCGCCATCCTCAACGGTGTCGCGTACTACCCGTTCCAGCGATTCGTGATCGAAGGTGGAAAGGTGACCATCGGCTTGCTCTCCAACTGGGACTGGGGCGACATTGCCGTGTACCCGCCGCTGGTGGGGATCGCGCACGGGTTCATCTACGCGCGGGAATACCACGCAAAGCGCATCTCGGAGCTGCGCCTGCGCTCGCTGCTGTCCGAGAGCGAGCTGGCCCGGACCGGCGCGGAGCTGCAGGCGCTCAAGGCGGAGCTCAATCCCCACTTTCTCTTCAACGCGCTGAACACGGTGTCGTCGCTGATGCACACCCGCGTGGACGAAGCCCGGCGCGTGGTCGCCCACCTGTCGGCGCTCCTGCGGCGCGTGCTGGAAAGCGGCGCGCTGCAGGAGGTGGCGCTGGAGGAAGAGGTGGAGTTCGTGCGGCTGTACCTGGAAATCGAGCAGGCGCGCTTCGGCGAGGCGCTGCGCATCACGTACGACCTGCATCCCGGCACCCTGCGAGCGCGTGTGCCTCACCTGCTGATCCAGCCGCTGGTGGAAAACGCGGTGAAGCACGGCCTGCGGCCCCGCGGCGGCACCGGCCAGGTGCGCGTCTCCGCCCGGCGGGCGGACGGCTTCCTGGAAGTGACGGTGGCGGACGACGGCGTCGGCCCGGCGCACGCCACGCCGGAGGACGGCACCGGCACCGGCCTGGCGAACGTGCGGGAGCGGCTGCGGCAGATGTACGGCCCGGAGCACGCCTTCGAACTGGTGCCCACGCCCGGCGGCGGAGCCACGGCCCGCGTCCGCATCCCCTTCTCCGACGAACCACCAAACCTCCCGGTCGATCGGTCCGCCCGAACGCTGGAGGCGGTGTGAGCGACAAGATCCGCGTGCTGATCGTGGACGACGAGCCCCCCGCCCGGGCGGAGGTCCGGCGCCTGCTGGAGACGCAGCCCGACGTGGAGATCGTGGGCGAGTGCGCCAGCGGGGCGCAGGCCATCGCGCGCATCCAGGCCGACAAGCCCGACCTGGTGTTCCTGGACATCCAGATGCCCGAGGTCACCGGGTTCGGCGTGCTGCAGGCCATCGGCCCACAGGCGATGCCGCTGGTGGTGTTCATCACCGCCTACGAGGAGCATGCGCTGCGGGCGTTCGAGGCGCACGCGCTGGACTACCTGCTGAAGCCGTACGAGGACGAGCGGCTGTTCGCGGCGCTGGACCGCGCCCGCGCACGGCTGCGCGCCGCCGGCCAGAAGGACGACGGGCGGCTGCAGGCGCTGCAGGAGTACCTCGCGGAAGCCAGGGGAGGAACCTACCCGGAGGTCTTCGCCATTCGCGTGGGAGAGCGCTACCAGGTGGTGCGCGTGGCCGACATCCGCTGGATCGAGGCAGAGGGCAGCTACGTGCGGCTGCACCTGGTGGAGGGCGACCGCCTGATGCGGCAGTCCATCGGCGACCTGGAAGAGATGCTGCTGGACGCCGCGAAGTTCATCCGCATCCACCGCTCGGCCATCGTAAGCCTCGGGCGGATCGTGGCGGTGGAGCCGCTGTCGAGGGCGGAGTACACCGTCATCCTGGACAACGGAGACCGCGTTACGTGCAGCCGCGGCTACCGCAACCAGCTGCGGGAGAAGGTGTTCTTCTCCGGCTGAAGGCTGGCGGGGCGGATCAGGGCATCAGGCTGCCCAGCGCCTCGGCCGCGCGGCTCAGCTCCAGCGCGTAGTCGGGCCACCAGGCGCCCGCGCGCGGGCCGCCGTTGCAGTTGCCGTCGGACTGGCCGGGCATCTTCACCCACAGGAACGCGTCAGCCAGGGGGTGGCCGGTGTTGGTGGTGGGCGCGCGGCCCAGCGCCTGGTTGCGGGCGTTGCACCACTCCGGCACCACGGGCGTGCCCCGGCCGTTGCGGCTGGTGTCGATGATGAAGTGCTTGCCGCCCACCAGCCGGCTCAGCCGCTCGCCGTACGCCAGGTTCACCTGGACGTTGTGGAAGTTCGAAACGTTCAGCGCGAACCCCTGCGCCCGGTCGATGCCCGCGCCCCGCAGCAGCGTGGCCATGTCGCCGGGCTGCCGCCAGTTGGCGTTCCCCGCGTCGATGTACACGGCCGCGCCGCCGGCCGTCATCGTCTGCACCGCCTCGCGCATCAGCGCCATGCGCTCATCCTTCAACCGCACGGGCAGGCAGTCCATCGAGGGGAGCGCATCCGGCTCCAGGATCACCACCGCGCGCCGGCCGCGCAGCCCCCGCGCAAAGTCCTGGGCCCAGCGGCGATAGCCGTCGCCGCTGCGCGCGCCGCCCCTGGAGTGCAGCCCGCAGTCGCGGTTGGGAATGTTGTACGCCACCAGCACCGGCAGCGCCCCGGCCGCGCTGATCTGCGTGACCAGGCGGTCCACCTCGGCGCGGATGTTGGGCACCCAGTCGCCCACCCAGATGGCCTGCGGCTGGTTGGCGATGCGCATCATGTGCGCGGCGTCGGCGGGGCGCGCGCGCTGCCACGCCGCCGCCTGCCGCCGCGCAAGGGAGGTCGGATCGACGTACAGCCGCTGCCCGCGGAAGGGGTTGGCCGCCTGCCCCGTGCTGGACGACGCCCACAGCACCAGCCCCGCCACCAGCACCAGGAGCGGCAGCACGCGCCATCCCGGCGCGCGCCGGAGGGCCGGGGCGAAGGCGGGCGCGGGTGCCGCCGGAGCGGAGTCCGGCGGGGAAGGCAGGGTACCGCTAGTCCGCATCGTCGGCGCGGCGATGGCCCGCCTCTTCGGGGGGAAGCGCGCCCTTGGCAACGCCCATCTGCTTCATCATGTACGTCTGCCGCGCCATCAGGATGCGCGAGGCACGGATGTCGTAGTGGGTCTTGATCATCACCCCGGCCAGGTCGGCGCCCGCCCACAGCAGCGCGGCGAACACGATCAGGCGGATGGTGTCGCCGATGATCAGCCCCATGCCCACCCCGCCCGGCGGCCGGTCGAACCACCAGTAGCCGAACTGGAAGAGCGCCAGCAGCAGCACCACCATGGATGCCACCCGCACCACCAGGGTGGCCACCTCGAGACCCTTGATGGGTTCGAGGTCCTCCTCGCGCACCTCCACCCCCGCGAGCATCGGCCGCCGCTTGCCGCCGTCCGTCTCGCGTCCTTCGTCCTCGGAGTGCTGCATCGTTCCTTGCCGTCGATGTCGAGTGATGTCTGCCTGCACCCGCCTTCCGTCCGCCCGCTCGGCGCGGGGACGTGCGGGAACGGCGCGAACGGCCGTGCCTCGCCTGGGAGGAGTGCGCGGCGCGCCCACTATCCCATGATGCAAACCGCGAACCGAAGCAGCGCGCGGTCAGCGTTCCCCGTTCCGCCGCTCACGCAGCCGCTCAAAGCCGGCCTTCCATCGCACGCGCGCCTCGCGTGCGGAGGCACGATTGTCATCCCGATGGACAGACCGTGTCAAAACCATCGAAGCGGCCCCCCCGCGGCCCCATCCCAAGCCCGTGTGGCGTGCAGGTCGTCATGGGGACGGCTAAGCCGCTCAGGAAGCCTGTGAGGGTGCCCCGCCAGCCGTGT
>NZ_DASWMD010000026.1:0-9586 GCF_036399935.1 Longimicrobium sp. | reverse complement strand
CTCCCGGACGCGCGCCGCCACGATCCGCATCACAGTGTCGACGCCGTTGAGGGGAGGGGGGCGCGCGGCTATATTCGTGGTCGTCGCAGCCGATCCCCCGCGTTCCCCGGCAGTTCCGTGTCCCGCACCGCACTCGCACGCCGATACCGCCCGCGCCAGTTCAGCGAAGTGGCGACGCAGGAGCACGTTTCCGAGACGCTTCGCTCGGCCGTGCAGCGCGACCGCGTGGCGCACGCCTACCTGTTCTGCGGCCCGCGCGGCGTGGGTAAGACCACGCTGGCCCGCGTGCTGGCCATGGCGCTCAACTGCCCCGACCGCACGGCCGAGGGCGAGCCCTGCGGCGTGTGCGACAGCTGCGAGCGCATCTGGGCCGGGCGCACCTCGCTGGACGTGGTGGAGATCGACGCCGCCTCCAACCGCAGTGTCGACGACGCCCGCGAACTGCGCGAGCGGGCCATGTACGCGCCGTCGGAAGAAGACCGCTTCAAGGTCTACATCATCGACGAGGCGCACATGCTCACCCGCGAGGCATGGAACGCCCTCCTGAAGATCCTGGAGGAGCCGCCCGCCCGCGTGATCTTCGTCTTCGCGACCACCGAGCCGCAGAAGATCCAGCAGCTCGCGGCGCCCATCCTTTCGCGCTGCCAGCGATTCGACTTCCACCGCATCTCCACCCCCGACCTGGTCGCCCGGCTGCGCACCGTGCTGGGGCACGAAGGCATCACCGTCGGCGACGAGGTGCTGGTGCCCATCGCGCAGAAGGCGGACGGGGGGATGCGCGACGGGCTGTCGCTGCTGGACCAGGTGCTCTCGTTCACCGAGGGCGCGCCCACGGCGGACGACGTGCGGCGCATCCTGGGACTGGTGGGCTCCGAGGTGTTTCTGGAGCTGTTCGCCATCATCGCCGACCGGCGCCCAGCGGACGTGTTCCGTTTCGTGGGACGGCTGCTGGAGCAGGGGTACGACCTGTCGGAGTTCTATCGCGGCCTGGCGGACTTCCTTCGCTCGCTGCTGATCGCGCGGCTGGACGGGGGCGACCCCGAGGGCGTGCCGGCGCACCTGCACCCCGCCCTGCGCGAGTGCGCGTCGCGCTTCGCGCCCGGCGATCTGCTGCGCATGCTCGCGCAGGTGGCGGAGCTCGACGCGGACGGACGCTTCCGCAAGAGCGGCGAGCAGCGCATCCTAATCGAGCTCCTGCTCCTGCGCTTCGCCTACCTGGAAAGCACGGTAAGCCTGGAGGACGTGCTCGCCGCGCTGGGCGTCGGGCGCGGGGACGGGCAATCCCGGGGAAACTCCGGGGGCGGCCGGCCGGCGTCTGAATCGCCCGCCGGCCGCCTGACCGAGCCGCCCGCTCCCGCTTCCCCGCCCGTCCCTCCTTCTGCCCCGGCTCGGGAGCCGACGCCCGTAGCTTCGGCCGACCCGGTGCCCACCGCCGCTCCTGCGCCGGACCCGGTTCCGCAGCCCGTCGTGCCCCCGCGCGCCGAAGCCGCGGCGCCTGTCGCTCCCCCGACACCCGCGCCGATCGTCAGCGCGCCGGTGCAGAAGATCGAGGCGCCGCCCGCGATGATCCCCCGGCCGGAAGCGTTCCGCGCGCCCGAACCGCCCGCGGACTTCGGCCCGCCGTCGTTCGACGACGCACCTCCGCCGCCGGAGCCGGACGACGTCGTAGACGCGCCCCGCTCGCGCGAGCCGTACGCGCCACGCGACTTCGCGCCCCCGCCCGACGAGCGCGCGCCCGCGGCGGACGGCGAGGCGGGTGAGCTGGATGGCGCGCGGGTGCGGCGGGCGTGGGCCTCGCTGCTGCAGGACGGAGACGGCGTTCCCCGGGGCGCCAGTCTCTTCCTGAAGCCCGCCAAGCTGGTGCTCGCCGGCCCCCGCGCTCTTCGCGTGGACCTGCCCCCCAACGCGCCCGTCGTCGAGCAGCTGTCCACCCCCGTCGCCAAACGCGCGCTGGAAGACGCGCTGGCGCGCCGCCTGGGCGGGCCGGTGACGGTTTCGTTCGGCGTGGGCGACGCGCCGGCGCAGCAGGTGGGGGGCAACCGCATCACTGCCGAAAGCGCCCGCCGCGACCGGCTGCAGCGGCTGACGGAAGGGGAACCGGTCCTGGCGGCTGCGGTACAAGCATGGGACCTGGAACTCCTGGACTGAGCGCGGGATCTGCCCTGTTCGCGGCCGGATCTTGCGCCGTCCTGGACGCAGGTGCAGTTCACTGGGTGTCCGAATCTGACCGTACGGATAGATGAACAACCTTCAGCAGATCCTCCAGATGGGCCAGCAGGTGCAGGCCCGCATGTCGCAGCTCCAGACCGAGCTGTCGTCGAAGACCGTCACCTGCTCCAGCGGCGGCGGCATGGTGACCGTTACCGCCGATGGCAAGGGAAAGCTGCGCACCATCAAGATCGACCCCTCCGTCGTGCAGCCCGACGACGTGGAGATGCTGGAAGACCTGGTGCTGGCCGCGGTGAACGAGGCGCAGAACCGGGCCAACGCGCTGTACGAGGAGGAGATGCGCAAGGCGGCGGGCGGCTTCCAGCTTCCCTTCCCCGTCCCGGGGCTCTGAGCCTCGCTTGTCGGCCATCGACGAGCTGGTGGGCGAGTTTTCGCGCCTGCCGGGGATCGGAAGGAAGACGGCGCTCCGGCTGGCGTTCCACCTGCTGAAGGCGCCGGAGGAGGACGCGCGGCGGCTGGCGCGCAGCATCGTGGACGTGCGCGACAAGGTTCGCCCGTGCGAGCGCTGCGGCAACCTGTCGGACGCCAGCCCCTGCGGCATCTGCCTGAGCTCGCGCCGCGACGTGGCGACGCTGTGCGTGGTGGAGGAAGCGTCGGACATCATGGCCATCGAGCGCACGGGCGAGTACCGGGGGCTGTACCACGTGCTGGGGGGCCGCCTTTCGCCGCTGGACGGCATCGGCCCGTCGGAATTGAACGTGGCGCCGCTGGTGCAGCGCGCGGGGGCCGGCGAGGTGCGCGAGGTGGTGCTGGCCACCAATCCCAGCGTGGAGGGCGAGGCCACGGCGCTGTACCTGGCCCGGCTGCTGGCGCCGCTGGGGCTCCGCGTTACGCGCATCGCGCGCGGGCTGCCCGTGGGGGGCGACCTGGAGTACGCCGACGGGGTGACGATCGCCGAGGCGCTGGCGGGGCGGCGGGAGCTGTAGCGCGCGTCTAGCCCGGGAATTGCCCATTGGCCGCGGACCGATCCGCGGCCTTTTGTTTTTTCGGGCCTTGCCCGTTACTTTGATGCCGCGTTCACCCCATCGCAGATCCCCACCGCCTCCGGGTGATGGAAAGCAATCGAATCGTACGCACCGCCGCCTTCGCCCTGCTGGCCATCGCCGCCGCGGCGGGCTTGGGCGCGCTGCTGCTGCGCGACCAGATCAGCCGCAGCCGCCGCGACCTGTTCAGCCCGCACCCGCTGCGCCGGCTGGCCGCGCTGGAGTACCTGGGCGGCGTTCCGGCCTCGGTCGACACGGTGCTGCTGCTGCGCGACTTCCTGGCGTGGGAGCAGCGCCCGCTGCTGCGTAAGCGGGCGCAGGGGGTGCTGGCGCGGGTGGAAGCCGGCGTGGCGGCCCGGCACCCGGCCGAGGTGGCCTGATGGCCGGCGGCGCGAGCAGCTGGAGCTTCGAGGAGCGCGACGTCCAGCGCATCGACCGCATCCTGCAGGACTTCCTGTACGACGCGGGCGCCCGCTGCGCGCTGCTGGTGGACCGCACGGGGCAGCTGGTGACCACGGCGGGCGAAAAGCCCGAGTTCGACTCGGTGGCGTTCGCGTCGCTGGCCGCGGCCGACTTTTCGGCCAACGACCAGCTGGCGTCGATGATCGGCGAAACGGAGTTCTCGTCGCTCTTCCACCAGGGCGAGAAGGAATCGATGTACCTTGCCGACGTGGTGCGGCGAGTGATCCTGGTGGTCCTGTTCGACAACCGGACCACCCTGGGGATGATCCGCATCAAGGTGAAGGCGGTAGTGCGCGAGCTTTCCGAGGTGTTCAGCGAGATGTTCTCACGGTCCGCCGCGGCCCCCCAGGGGCTGCGCGTGGAGGCCGGCTTCATGGACGAGGCGGAGGACGAGATCGACCGCCTTTTCGGCGATCTCTGAAAGGGCCACGTCCATGTCGATGATCAACTACGCCTCGCGCGAGATCAACTGCAAGATCGTGTACTACGGCCCGGGCCTGTGCGGCAAGACCACCAACCTCGAGTACATCTTCGAGAAGGTGGCGCCCAACACCCGCGGCAAGCTGATCTCGCTGGCGACGGAAACGGAACGGACGCTCTTCTTCGACTTCCTGCCGGTGGACCTGGGCTCCATCCGCGGGTTCAAGACGCGCTTTCACCTGTACACGGTGCCCGGACAGGTGTACTACAACGCGTCGCGGAAGCTGATCCTGAAGGGGGTGGACGGGGTGGTGTTCGTGGCCGACAGCCAGGTGGAGCGGCTGGACGCGAACATCGAGTCCATGCACAACCTGTACGACAACCTGACGGAGTACGGGCTGGACCTTCGCGAGATCCCGTTCGTCATCCAGTACAACAAGCGCGACCTGCCCAACATCTCCTCGCTCGAGGAGCTGCAGCGCGAGCTGAACCCCAGCAACGTACCCACGTTCGAGGCGGTGGGCGTGCGGGGGATCGGCGTGTTCGACACGCTGAAGGCGGTGAGCAAGCTGGTGATCAAAGCCCTGAGCTGACCGGACACACCATGGCCTGGCGCAACCTTCCGAACGCGATCACGCTGGGGCGCATCGTCCTAGCGCTGGTGGTGGCGCCCATGATCGTGACCGACGCCTTCTCGTGGCGGCTCGCGGGGTTCATCGTCTTTCTGGCCGCCGCCTTCTCCGACCTGTGGGACGGCCACCTGGCCCGCTCGCGCAACCTGGTGAGCGACTTCGGCAAGCTGATGGACCCGCTGGCCGACAAGCTCCTGCTCGCGCTGACCTTCATCCCGTTCTACCTGCTTTCGCACGGGTGGGAGCCGCACACCCGGTTTCCCTGGTTCGGCGGGGTGCTTCCGCTCTGGGTCCTGATCGTGATCTTCGGGCGCGAGATCTTCATCACCGTCTTCCGCGGCTACGCGGCCAGGCGCGGGGTGATCCTGGCGGCAGGCAAGGCGGGCAAGCTCAAGGCGGTGTTCCAGAACATCTTCGTGGGCGCGGCCATCTTCTGGTACGCCCTGCAGTCGGCCGCGCGCGAGAACGCGTGGGACACCGCCTTCTGGAGCTTCTGGCAGAAGTTCCACGCCGGGTTCACCATGGTGTCGCTGGCCGTCGCGGTGGTGCTGACGGTGTACTCGCTGTACGTGTACCTGCGCGACTTCGGCATCCTGGGCCGCAAACGGGGCGCGTCGTGACCCGCCGCGCCGGCTGACCCGGGTGTCCGGCCTGGACGAGCGCTCCGGGGAGTTGCGCGCGGCCGACGGGCTGCGCCTTTCCTATCGCTCCTGGCCGGTTCCGTCCCCCCGCTCCGTCCTCATCCTCTCGCACGGGCTGGGCGAGCACGCCGGCCGCTACGCCCCCTTGGCGGCGGACCTGGGGCGCCGCGGCGTGGCCGTCCACGCGCTGGACCACCGCGGCCACGGAAGGTCGCAGGGCCGGCGCGGTTTCGTTTCCGAGTTCAGCGAGTTCGTCCGCGACTTCGAGGCGTTCCGCGCGCGCATCGCCGGGGAGACGCCGCCCGGGGTGCCGATCTTCCTGCTGGGCCACTCGCTGGGCGGGCTGATCGCCATCCGCTACCTGCAGGCCCATCCGGAGGTGCCGCTGCGCGGGGCCATCCTGTCGGCGCCGCTGCTGGGGGTGGCGGTGAAGGCGCCCCGGTGGAAGACGGCGATGGCGGGGGTGCTGTCGCGCATCGCCCCGTGGGTGCCCATCTCCAACGGGATCGATCCCGCGGAGCTGTCGATGGCCGAGGGCTACGCGCGGGCCTATCGCAGCGACCCGCTGGTGCACCCCATCGTCACGCCGCGGCTGTACACCGAGTTCCTGGGCGCCATCGAGGCGGCGTTCCGCGAGCGCGACACCATCAAGCTGCCCATGCTGGTGCTGTCGCCCACGGCGGACCGGGTGGTGATGCCCGAGGCGGTGGCGCGGTGGGCGGCGGAGCACCCTGCCGCGGTGCAGGTGAGAAGGTACGAGGGCTTCCGCCACGAGTCGCTGAACGAGCGCGACCGGCACCGTGCGGTCGCCGACGTGGCGGAGTGGATGGAGGCGCAGGGGGGCTGAACCTGCCATCCTGGCGGGTTTGCGTGGAACGTGGCTTGCCACCTTCCGCAGGGGTACGAGCAGGCGACGCGCGCCGGCTCCCGGTGGGGCCGGCGTTTGGATCATATGCACAGCACGTCTGGAGTTCGATGAGCGAACAGGACAGCACGGCCGCCGAGGAACAGGCGGTGGAGAACGAGGCTTCGTCGGGCGCGGACGGCGCGGCCGACGGGCTGGCCGCGAGCGACGGCGCCGCGGGCGGCGGAGATACGTCGTTCGCCCCGGCCGAAACGCGGAGCGGCGGGGTGGACGAGCTTTCGACCATGCGCGACCGGCACCTGCGCCTGGCGGCGGAGTTCGACAACTACCGCAAGCGCGTGGAGCGCGAGCGTTCCGAGAACATGGTGCGGGCGCAGGCGCAGATCCTGGAGCGGCTGCTGGAGCCCCTGGACGACCTCGCCCGCATCGCCGACTTCGACCCCGCCACCACCGCCGCCGGCGCGCTTCACGAGGGCGCCGAGATGGTGGAAAAGAAGTTCATGCGGGTGATGGAGGCGGCCGGGCTGGAGGCCATCGACGCCGAGGGGAAGCCGTTCGACCCCACGGTGCACGAGGCGCTGACCACCGTGCCCGCCGACACGCCCGAGGAGGACAACACGGTGGCCCAGGTGTACCAGAAGGGCTACCGGTACAAGGGTGTGCTGCTGCGCCCCGCGCGCGTCGTCGTGAAGAAGCACCCGGGTTGAGCACGGCCGCCCCGCCGGGGCGGCCGCTATCCATGGCGGACACACGATGGCGACACAAACCAAGGACTTCTACCGCATCCTGGACGTGGCCGAGAACGCCACGCCCGACGAGATCAAGAAGTCGTACCGCAAGCTGGCCAAGCAGTACCACCCCGACGCCAACGCCAGCGACGCGGCCGCGGCGGAGCGCTTCAAGGAAATCTCCGAAGCGTACTCCGTGCTCTCGGACGACGAGAAGCGCAAGCAGTACGACCAGATGCGCAAGCTGGGCGCCTTCGGCGGGTTCGGCGGCGGCTTTCGCCCTGGCGGCGGCGCGCGGCCCGGGCCCGGCGGCGCGCAGACCATCAACCTCGAAGACCTGGACCTGGGCGGCTCGCCGCTAGGCGACATCTTCGGGTCGTTCTTCGACTTCGGCGGAAAGAAGCGCGCCGGCGGGCGGCCGGGCGGGCCGGAGCGCGGCGAGAACATCGAGTACATGGTGGAGATCCCGTTCCGCACGGCGGTCCGGGGGGGCAAGGTGACGGTGCAGGTGCCGGTGACGGAGGAGTGCGCGAGCTGCCATGGCTCGGGCGCGGCGCCCGGCGCCACGGTGAACACCTGCCCGGAGTGCAAGGGCAGCGGCACGGTCACGTTCGGGGCCGGCGGGTTCGGCGTTTCGCGCCCCTGCCCCATGTGCGGCGCCAAGGGCCGCGTGCCCAGTGAGCCGTGCCCCGCCTGCCGCGGCGCGGGCCAGGTGCGGCGCGAGCGCGCGGTGCAGGTGACGGTGCCGGCCGGGGTGGACACCGGCTCCAAGCTGCGCCTGGCCGGCCAGGGCGAGCGCGGCGCCTCGGGCGGACAGCCGGGCGACCTGGTGCTCACCTTTCGCGTGGAGCCCGACCGCTTCTTTTCGCGCGACGCGCTGGACCTGAACTGCACCATCCACGTGAACCTGGCGCAGGCCGTGCTGGGCTCCAAGGTGAAGGTGCGGACGGTGGACGGCCCCATGGTGGTGCTGAAGGTGCCGCCCGGAACGCAGCCCGGGCGCCGTTTCCGCATCAAGGGGATGGGGGTGGAAAAGGCCGGCCGCCGCGGCGACCAGTTCGTCAAGGTGCAGGTGGACGTGCCCGAGACGCTGGACGAGCCGGCGCGCAAGGAATTCGAGGAGTTCGCCGCCGCCGCGGGACTGCGGCACTGAACTGCAGTACCAGGTGCCAAGTACCAGGTGCCGGTTCCACGAACCGGCACGAAGCTGGCACCCCGGCTACCGCACTAGGTACTTGGCACTCGGCACTTGGTACTGAGAACTTGCAATGAGCCAGACGTTCACCGACGAGAACCTGCTGACCTGGGAAGCCTTTGCCTCGGGGGGACGCTTCGGCCTCTCCATCCGGCCCAAGGTGATCTTCCACTGCGTGTCTGACCGGGCCATGCGCGCGCGCTTCGTGGAGTTGCAGGGCGACGAGGCCGACGCCGAGGACATGATCCACGACAGCTCGGTAGACCAGCTCCGCCAGATGCTGGCGCAATCGAAAGAGCTGGACTGAGGTCCGGGTTAAGGGATGGAAAACGGGAGCAGCGCCACGTGCGCTGCTCCCGTTTTCATCTCTTACCTCCGCGCCGACTCGCCTTGGACCACGAAGGTGGATGCGGACGTCTCATGCTCCGCCACACCAGCACCAGCATCACCAGCCCGAACGCAATCAGGATTACCTCCGCCCAGGGGAAACCCCCGCAGCCATCGCATTTTACGATGTCCATCGACTTGCTCCTGGACCGGTGAATCGTCCAACCCTTCAGGAGGAACGCGTGCGACAACCCGGATCTGACGTGTGCGCCAGGTCATGGAGAGCGGCGAGATACTCCTGGATCGCATCCCGGATGTTCTCGATGGCCTCTTCCCTCGTCTCGCCTTCCGACCAGCAGCCGGGCAGTTCGGGACAACTGACGCTGTAGCCCTCGTCGGTGCGATGAAGCAGGACCTTGTACATCATGTAGTCTCCCGTTCGCGCTACCCGCCCGACTACATCGCAATCCGGCCGCCGCCAAGGACCACGTCGTCGCTGAACATCACCGCGGACTGGCCTGGGGTGATGGCGCGCTGCGGCTGATCCAGCACCAGGTTTACCGTGCCGCCTTCAACCGACACGACTCGCGCGGGCACGGCCGCGGCGCGGTGGCGCACCTGAACGCGGATCGCGTCGCCCGGCGCGGGGGGCGCAGCGAGCCAGTTCAAGTCGTCGATGCGTACGTCCTCGCGCACCAGCTCGTCCGCGGTGCCCACGACTACCTCGCGCGTCGCCGGCCGCGTGCCGATCACGTACAGCGGCAGCGAGCGCCCGCCGCCCAGCCCCTTCCGCTGCCCCACGGTGTAGCGCGCGTAACCGTCGTGCTCGCCCAGCACCTCGCCCGTGGACGTCACCAGCTTGCCGGGGGTAAGCGATGCGTGCTCGCTCCCCAGCTTCCGACTGAGGAAGTCGGCGTAGTTGCCCGTCGGCACGAAGCAGATTTCCATGCTCTCTGGCTTTTCGGCGGTGGAGAGGCCCAGCTCGCGGGCGCGCTCGCGCACCTGCGGCTTGGTAAGCTCGCCCAGCGGAAACAGAAGCTGCGGAAGCATTTCCGGCGGCAGCGACCACAGGAAGTAGCTCTGGTCCTTTTTCTCGTCCAGCCC
>NZ_DASWMD010000025.1:0-9535 GCF_036399935.1 Longimicrobium sp. | reverse complement strand
TGGGGGGCGTGGAGCCCGGCCGCCACTTCCGCGGCTACGGCCACGGCTCCACCGGCGGCAACGGCTACCAGCCCTTCTGATCGGCCCGGGGCAGGTGGTGAACGAGGCGGGCGCTCCATCCGGGGCGCCCGCCTCGTCGTCTGGGCAGGCCCGTATCCCCACGATCGAATGTGCATCGGTGCATCGTAGAGGGGCGCGCCACCGCGGGATCCGCCGACCAACCCCGGGTGTCCGCCGACCAACCCCGGGTGTCCGCCGACCAATCCGGGTGTCCGCCGACCACCCCTGGTTGAAACCGGGGGCTGGAACTTCGGGAAGTCCGCCGTCGCGGACTGCACGCCGCCACCCGCGCGATCCGGCGGGATCGGTCGCGCGCCTCGATCCGTCTGCCGCGCTTCAGCGGGTAGTCCGCGAAGGCGGACTTCGTGTAGTCGTTGCAGCGATTTCAATCGCCCTGCTCCCCTTGGAGCTCCTGTCTCGTCTGCCGAACTGCAACGCCGGCCGCATCAGCTTTGTCCGCCATTTCTGCACCCTTTGCAAACCTTTGGCGCTGCCGGTTCAGGGCATCCTCATCAACCGCTTCATCTTACCCTCGCGGCGGTTTGGCCCGGAGCTTGCTTTACCCCTCGGCGTGAACGCCAGAGGGAATCGCGATGCGGACCGTGAGAGACGCGCAGGGGCGAAACTGGAGGATCTGGCACGTCGTGCCCCAGAGCGCGGTCCTCATCCAGACATCGCCGCAGATGGGCCAGGGATGGCTCTGCTTCGAGAGCGACGGTGACAAGCGCCGGATGGCGCAGCCGCCCGAGCACTGGGCCACGATGACGGACGCCGAGCTGCTGGAGCTGTTGAGCGGGGCGTCGGAAGTGAAGAAGACGGAGCGGGAGGCGGAGAAGACGGTAGGGGAGTGACGGGGTGTGGTTCTGGGGGTTGGGTGAGGGGAGTGGGTGTGGGGCCGGGAAGTCCGGTTGGGGGGCCGGATGACCGGAGCTGGTCTGGTGAGGGAGTGGGTGTGGGGACCGGGAAATCCGGTTGGGGGACCGGATGACCGGAGCTGGTCAGGGAATGGGGTGAGGTTCGGGTTCATGTGCCGGGACAATGGGGGGAGTAGGACCGGGAAGCCCGGTTGGGGGGCCGGGTGACCGAGTGAGGGAAGTGGGTGAATGGGGCGAAAGCGGCGGACCGGGTTTCCCGGGCCGCCGCTTTCGCTTGCCTCCATTCTGATCTCCATGAAACGACCAGGAGCAGGACTCTCACGGGGGACACGGAGGTTCACAGACGAGGATCGGCGCGCGCCATCCCTCTTCACCGTTCCTCCGTGTTCTCCGCACCCTCTGTGAGCGGATCAGGAATCTCCCGGAACGCTCTGGATCACTCCGATCTCCACCACGCGCTCCACCCCGATCGCCTCCAGGAACGCGCGGTCGTGCGACACC
This sequence comes from Longimicrobium sp., assembly GCF_036399935.1. Taxonomy (GTDB): domain Bacteria; phylum Gemmatimonadota; class Gemmatimonadetes; order Longimicrobiales; family Longimicrobiaceae; genus Longimicrobium. Next base: position 8,099 of record NZ_DASWMD010000025.1, on the reverse strand, counting down.
GCGATCAGGGCGCCGTCGTAGCCGTTCAGCACGTCTTCCAGCGCGGCCAGGCTGTCGAGGTCCAGGTGGTTGGTGGGCTCGTCCAGCAGCAGCAGCTTCGGCGGGCGCCAGCCGTTGAGCGTGCACGCCAGCGCCGCCCGCAGCCGCTGGCCGCCGCTCAGCGTCTGGGTGGGCTGGTGCACCGCGTCGCCCTCGAACAGGAAGCGGGCGAGCGCATGCCGCGCCTCCGTCTCGCCGATGTCGGGGTTGCGCTCGCGGTAGCACTCCAGCACCGACGCGCCCGGCCGCAGCCTGCGCGCGTGCTGGTCGAAGAACGCCACGTCGTCGGCAGGCACTCCCAGCCGCACGCTGCCGGAGGTGGGCGGCAGCGTGCCTTCGATCACGTGCAGCAGCGTGGTCTTCCCGCTCCCGTTCGGCCCGGCGATGGCCAGCCGTTCGGGACCGACGACGCGCAGGCTCACGTTCTCGGGCGCGGGGCGTTCCGCGCCGGGGCGGAGGACGGAGACGCCGTCCAGCTCCACCACCACCTTCCCCGCCGCCAGCACGGTGGGCGGCAGCTCCAGCGCGATGCGGCCGCGCTCCTCCACCCGCGCCCGCGCCGCGTCGAAGCGCTCGCGCCCGCCGGCCACGATGCGCTCGGCGGTGTCGCGCACGCGGCCACGCGTGCCCTCGCTGCGCTCGCGCTGCATCCCCAGCCAGATCTTTGGGGCGCCGCCCTTTGCCGCACGCGCCTTGCCGCGGCTGTCGCGGCGGTCCTGCCGTTCGCGCATCCGCTGCGCCTCGCGGCGGGCGGCGCGCAGGGCGGCTTCGGCGCTGGAAAGCTCGCGCGCGGCGGCGCCTTCTTCGGCCGCCTTCTGCGCCAGGTACACGTCGTAGTTGCCGCCGTACACGCGCACGCCGGCGGGCGAAAGCTCCACGATGCGGTCCAGCAGGCGCAGCAGGGTGCGGTCGTGGCTCACCACCAGCAGCCCGCCCGTCCACCCGCGCACCAGCTCGTACAGCGCGTCGCGTCCGGCGGCGTCGAGGTTGTTGGTGGGCTCGTCCAGCAGCAGAAAGTCCGGCTGCGCCAGCGTGAGCCCCGCCAGCGCCACGCGCGTTCCCTCGCCGCCGCTCACGCCGGCCACGGGCCGGTCGAGCGGCAGGTGGCCCACGCCGAAGCGCGCGAGCGCCGCCTCGGCGCGCTCGCGCAGGTCCCAGTCGTCGCCCACACGGTCCAGGTCGCCCGGCTCGGGGGTGCCGGCATACACGCGGTCGAGCGCCGCCAGCCGCTGGTCGATGCCGAGCACGGCGGCCAGCGGGCGGTCGGTGCCCAGCTCGAAGTTCTGGGGGAGGTACGCGACGGTGCCGCGCCGCTGGACGCTTCCGTGCAGCGCGGCCAGCTCACCCGCCAGCAGGCGGACGAGCGTGGTTTTCCCGGCGCCGTTGGGCCCTGTCAGCCCCGTGCGCTCGCGGCCGAAGCCGAGGGTGATGTCGGAGAAAAGGGTGCGGCCGTCAGCGAGCGCGTAGCCCAGCCGGTCGGCGGCGATACGAAAGTCGTGGAGAACTGCTGGCATGGAGGCACACTCCGTCCCTGAAGGTTGTCATGAGGTGGACACCGTTCAGGGTCAGCCGCATTCGTGTGCTCTCGTCTGGGACCGGGATGTACTGCGCGGAACTGCGTGGTGAAAGATCGAAGAAACAGATGATGCGTCAAGCGCAGGCCCCCGGGATCGCCGCCACGCCCATCAACCATGCCGTCGTGGTAGCAGGTCCGAGTCTTGCCTTCCCCGGGGGTGGGACGCGGCGTCTGCTCGTTCCATTCTCTCGAAAGGATCTGACGATGATCAGCGCGAAGCGGTGGTTCGTGGCCGTTGCGGCCCTGGCGATTTCGGCCGGCGCTTGCACGGCGAAGGTGGAAGACGAGGGCAAGCTCCCCGACGTGGACGTGAGCGGCGGCCAGGCCCCCCAGGTGGACGTGGACCCCGCCAACGTGAACGTGGGCACCGACACCAACACGGTGGTCACGCCCAGCGTGAACGTGACGCCCACCGATACTACCCACCGGTAGAAGGCTCGCGCCGGCAGGAAGGAACCCGGGGTGAGACGGCAGTCGCGTCTCACCCCGGTTCTGCGTCCGCAGCCGTGCGATCACCCCGTTGTCGCACCGCGCACCCCTCCCCGCCGCGTCGTCTCATACCGAATTCAGCGATTGATTGTGCATTCGCACGACACCGCCCCTCGTCATCCTGAGCGCGACCACGCTGCACCCGCGGCGTGCTGCAAGGGCCGCAGCGCGAAGGATCCATACCATCGGATGCGTTACGACTGGGGATTTCGCGCAAGCCGGCGATAGATCCTTCGGCCTGCGACCACCGGCTCATGCCGCGACGCACGGTGGTCGGCCTCAGCTCGACTTTAGCCATCTCAGGCGGCGTAGGCGAGCGTATCGGTGATGCGTCGCAACAGAGGTGCTGGAATTCTTTCGTAGTCGGCGGTTGACCGGGAGTGCAAGAGATTTCCTGATGTCCAGAGATGACGGCGCACGGCGGCGACGGCATCGCTGAAGGTCGGGACGGTCTTCGGGTACCAGGCGGCGCTGCGGACCTGGAGGAGCTGGCGCTTGTCGAGACGGTCGGCGAGCAGGGCGATGATCGAGAACGTACCTAGCAGGCAGGGGGTGGTACGCGCGATCGCAAGGTCGGACCACTGCCGCTGGGTTTCGACACCGAGATGGCGGCGGGTCTCCTCGAAGGTGACCTCCACGCACCAGCGCCGGATGTAGAGGCGGATGATCTCGATCGCATCCACCTCCGGATCGGTGGAGAGGAACGCGCGCGTCTCCCGCCTGCCGGAGGGATCCCGCACGATGACCCAGCGGATCGGGATGGCGGGATTGCCCGGGTAGTACCAGAGCGCGGTGCCGGTCGCGATCTGCAGGTCGACCTCGCGCCTGCCGTACCATTCGGAGATCCGGACGCTGATCCACTCTGTGAGCGGGTCGGCCAGCCGGTCCTTGAGGCTGGGCAGGCGCTCGCCGACCTTGCGGCTCCCGCCGCGCTGGCCGGGCAGGCGCGGGGGTGGGGGAGCATGGAGCCGGCTGTCGAGGCGCATCTGGGCAACGACCGTCACCCGGCTGCAGATCGCGCCGAACAGCTTCTGGCTGGTGTAGTTGACGTCCATCAGCACGATCAGGCGGTGGTCGGGAAGCCAGCGCGCGAGTTGAAGGATCATCTGCCGCGCCCAGTCGACGACCGTCTTATGACGGCGGCCGGCGTTGGCAGCGTAGCGCTCGGAAGGAGCGAGCACGGTGAGGAACGGCAGAGCCCACACGCGCCGGGCCCAGGCGATGTGCGGCAGGAACATGAGCGCGACCCAGCGCAGCCCGCTCGTCTTCACGAAGAAGCCGCGGCTGGAGCGCACCGGATCACGGTAGATGCCGCGGGCCTTGATCTTGGAACCCCAGCGGCGCTCGATCATGTCGTCGATGACGAAGATGAGCGGCTGGCCGTTGATGGCGAAGGCCCGCACCAGCGCGTGCAGCAGGATCCGTGAAGCCTTGCGAGCATTCCAGCGCGCCCGCGACAGAACGCGGTGATAGTTGAGGAAGTGAGGATCGTCCTGGAGCCCGACGGCGCGCAGAGCGGCTGCCACGGTGCGCGAGCCCAGCGACAGGAGCGCGCCCTTCAGCAGCCGGAGCGCATTGGCGAAGGTGGGCCGGGTGAAGAGAGGGGCGAACTCGGTGAACAGCTGCTCCAACTCGTCGTGCATCGACACACTGCTCCCCAGCATGGGTGTGGGGGCACCGTGCTGGTGAACAGAGTATGCAAGAATTGGACAAAGTCGAGCTCAGGGTGACGATGGAGGAGATGGTTGCAGAATGCACAGTCAATCATCGCATTCGGTATCACATCCGAACCATCATCCGGCCGTCGCCCTCGAAGCCGAACCGGCGGTAGAGCGAACGGCTGCGGGCGGTGGGCCACAGCATGGTGGCCTCCACCCCGGCCGCGGCGCACTCGTCCACGATCGCCGCCATCAGCCGCGCCCCGGCGCCCTGCCCGCGCAGGTGCTCGCGAATGTAGACGTTGGTCACGTAGCCATAGACCTCGGCTTCGTCCACCGGGTTCGGCATCTTCTCCATCAGGTGCAGCCACGCCGCCCCCACGATCCCCATCGAGCTCCGCCGCCCACGCGCGCCAGGAATCGTCGCCCAGCCGCGCCCGCATCCACGCCGCGCACCGGGCGACGAACGCGTCGTGGGCCTCGTTGGGCGGGTCGATCGCGGTGCGGAACTCCCAGCGCAGCCGCGCCAGCGCCTCCGCGTCGTCCACGGTCGCGCGGCGGATGGTGAGGGCGGGGGCGGCGGGATCGGACTCTGGCATCGAAGGGGGGCCGGATGCGTGCGTCAGGTGATAGTCCGGAGGGACGATGTCGCGAAAATGCGAATGGACTCTCGGCTACAAAGGCACGCAGTCCGCCTGCGCCCTTCCGGGCGCGGACATCATCGTGGATCGCGGGCTACTTCGCCACGCCCATCCTCCGTTCCAGCTCCTCCACGCGCGTGCGGCTGACCTTGAGCTTCACGCCGTTCTTCAGGCGCACGGCGTAGTCGCCGCCGCCGCCGCGCAGCAGGGCGTCGATCAGGTCCAGCCGCACGATCACCGAGCGGTGGATGCGCAGGAAGCGCGTGGGGTCCAGCCGGTCCTCCAGCGCCTGCATCCGCTCGCGGATGATGTAGCCGCGCTCGTGCGTGTGGATCTCGGCATACGGGCCGCTGGCGGTGATGTACTCGATGTCGCCCACCGGCACCACGCGGACCTGCCCCTTCATCTCCACCGCGATCCGCTCGATCGGCGCGGCGCGCTGCGGCGCCGGCTCGGCGGCGGGCGCCGGTGCAACGGCGTCCGACATCGAAGACTGCGCCGCGGACGCGGGGACGGCGCCGCCCTGCAGCAGGGTGAGCAGCCGGTCGGTGAGCGCGCCGACCTCCGAGAGCTCCACCATCCGCCGGGCGCGCTGGAGGGCCTGCTCGAAGCGCTCGTCGTCGTACGGCTTCAGCAGGTAGTCCACCGCGGCCAGCTCGAACGCCTGCAGTGCGAACTGGTCGTATGCGGTCACGAACACCGTGGCCGGCATCCGCGCGGGACCGACGGCGCGCACCACCTCCACCCCCGTCTTCCCCGGCATCTGCACGTCCAGGAACACCAGGTCGGGCTGGAGACGTACGATCTCTTCCACCGCCTCGTCGCCATCGGCCGCCGTACCCACGATCTCCACGGCCGGCTCGCGGCGGAGCAGGTCTTCCAGCCGCGCGCGGGCCAGCGGCTCGTCGTCGGCGATCAGCACCCGCAAGCTCCGCGCGCTCATCCCGCCACCCCGGCCGTGGCGGTCACGCCCAGCGCGCGCAGGTCGCCGCGGGTGTGGAAGGGGAGCGAGACCTCGGCCTCGGTGCCGCCGCCTTCGGCCGGCCGCAGCGCGAACGACTGCGCCTCGCCGTAGAGCTGCGCCAGCCGCTCGCGCGTGTTGCGCAGCCCCACGCCGTCCTGCGGCGCGTCGGCCAGCCCCGGGCCGTTGTCACGCACGCGCAGCACCACGCGCCCGTCGTGCAGGTGCGCGCGGATCTCGATCTTCCCCGCGCCCCGCAGCCGGCTCACGCCGTGCTTCACCGCGTTCTCCACCAGCGGCTGGAGCACCAGGTTGGGCACCAGCGCGTCGCGCACCTCGTCGTCCACCACGGTCTCCACCTCCAGGCTCCCCTGGAAGCGGATGCGCATGATCTCGAGGTACTTGTCCACGAACGCCAGCTCCTGCCGCAGCGGGACCTCGGCGTCGCCGGCGCCCTCCAGCGAGTGCCGCAGCAGCTCGCTGAGCCGGGCGATCATCCGCCGCACGCCGGGCGGGTCGCGCTCCACCAGCGCGCTCACGGCGTTCAGCGTGTTGAACAGGAAGTGCGGGTCGATCTGGGTGCGCAGCGTGGCCAGCCGCGCCTCGGCGAGCTGGGCCTGCAGGCGCGCGGTCTCGGCCTGCAGGCGCACGGCCTCTTCCTGCCGCGCGCGGTAGCGCCAGAAGTAGTCGCGGGCCAGCCCGGCCGCCACGATCCCGCAGTACACCACCATCTCGCGGATGAACCAGAGCCGCGAAAGGCTGCGCCAGGGATCGAACCCCTGCCGCCCGCGGAACTGGAGGTGCAACACGTACACGCGCACGAAGTCGAGCGCCAGGTCCACGAAGATCGACACGCCGATCCCCCCCACGAACAGCAGGGCGATGCGCGCCGCGCGGTTCTGGTGGCCGCTGACGAAGCGCCGGCTGATCCCGAACACCAGCGGCGTCACCAGCATCCAGATCACCATCTCGGCCACGGCCATGGCGATGGGGCCGGTGGGAAGCCCCGGCGCAAGGCCGGGGCGCCGCGGCTCGAGCAGCCGGTTGGCGGCCGTGAGCAGCGCCATGAACAGCCAGAACAGGGCGATGGCCAGCAGTTCGCCGCGCCCCAGGCGGGCGGTCTCTTCCGGCGCGTCGCCCAGGTTCTGGGCCGGGGTCGTACGGGTCTCGGTCACGAAGATCCATCACGCTGATTCAAGCGCGGGCGCGCAGGTGCGCACCCGTCCACGCACGCACGATACACGGCGCCCCGCCACCGCGGCAGAGATCCGCGCACGAACTGCACCGGCGTGGGCACGATCTGCACGCATCGAATGCCAAGTCTCCGCTTCCAGCGCCGCACCGGCTCCAACGCCCCGTATCAAAGACGAGGATCATCACGGTATAAAAACTATTGACGCGCTCTAAAAACGACATAATGATCATAAGTCGCTTCGTCCCTTCACGGAGGATCCACCATGCCGACGAGACGATCCACATGCCTGGTCCTGTCCTTGGTCGCACTGTCGACGGCCTGCGCCGCTGACTCTGAGTCGACGCTCCCCACATCTCGCTCAATCAGCAGAATTGCGACGGGCAAGGGTCAGGAGTTCGTCTTCTCGGTGGTCGTCCGAAAAGGCGGCAAGGTCAAGAAGTACAGACTTCGGGTGGACCGGGCTCAGCAGCAACTCCACCTGTCCGCCATCACGGACCCGGCCTGCTATCCAGACGATCCGAGTTGCAACGGTGATCTGCACACGCCGGAATGCTCGTTGGCGGACCTTGTCTGTGAGTATGGTAGCTATCCGGCAGTGGGTACGGACTCGGTCTACAACGAGAACCCGCCGGAGACCGGTACGTCGTGGTACGACTCCGGCCCGTACTTCTGTCCGATGTATGTGGACGACCCCCACTTCGAATGGAAGGGCCACCACTTTCAGATCGATGGACGGGCTGACCGTGTGCAACTCCTCCCGTCGAACATCGGTGTGCCGAAAGGGCGCTATCGCTTGCCACCCGGGCCCTGGATCTCGGATGACGAGCAGATGCGGATCTGGTCCGGCTTCATCGACGGAACGTGCTGGGTACGCGAGGAGCTGGTGGCCGGGTTCCTCCGCGCACATGTAGGATACATCGGATGGTATCGTTTCCAGGGAACGAGCGAGGATCTGGCGCTCTGGGGAGGCGGACAGGGCGAAGCAAAGGATGGGGTGTGGGTGTCGTACGGTGGTGAGGGAAGCGGCTCGTACCTGGACCCCGAAGCGGCACGTGTGTTGGAACGGTACATGAACGAGGGCGTCTGCACGCCTGGATGGATGATTTTCGTGAACGGGGCACAGGTATGTTGACGCCGATTCTTTACATGGCGCTCGCCGCGTGCGATCCGGTCGCGCTGGCAGATGGGAGCGTGGCAGCCATGTCCGACACGACGCCCGATCCGAATCCGTACCGATTGCCTTTCACCCGCGAGGAGTACGTCCTGGCGGAGGCTCAGATCCGACCGCGTGAGCAGGCCGAGCGACGGGCAGCCAGGCTCTTCGACCGCTCCCCAGACGTGATCGGCATCAGCGTGATGGAGGGCGAGATCATCCTGGTGGCGCTGGTTTCGGATGAACTGGCGGAGCGGATGAAGCGTTATCGCCCGTCGGCCGCCGAGATCATCGACCGTTGCCGCGCGGACCGCGACGAAGTGCTACGACGGTGGCGAGAGTCGGTCCACGAAGAAGACGGATAAAGTAGAAATGAAGCGCGGCGGG
>NZ_DASWMD010000024.1:0-23869 GCF_036399935.1 Longimicrobium sp. | reverse complement strand
GCACCTCACCGCCCTTGCGCGGCCGGCCCCGCGCGGGCCATCGTGCCGCGCCCGATTCGTCTCCTCCCCGCTTCGCTCCTTCCATGCCCATCGACCGTTTCTACGTGGTGCTGAACCCCACCGCCGGGCGCGGCGCCGCAGCCCGCATGCGCGCGGTGCTGGCGCGCGAGATGGCCGGCGTGGAGCACGTGGTGGCGGAAACGTCCGCGCGTGGCGAGGCGGCGGAACTGGCGGAAGCGGCGGCGCGCGGGGGCTGGCCCGCCGTGGTGGCCGTGGGCGGCGACGGCACGGTGCACGAGGTGGTCAACGGACTGATGCGAGCCGCGGGCCACGGGCCTCCCGCGGCACTGGGGATTCTGCCCGTGGGCAGCGGCAACGACTTCGCCCGGCTGGCCGGAGTGCCGACGGTCCCGGTTCAGGCGCTGCGGCGGATCGTCGCGGGTGCGTGGCGGCAGGTGGACGTGGGCAGCGTGAACGGGCGCTGGTTCAGCAACGGCGTGGGGATCGGGCTGGATGCGCGCGTGGCCATCGAGGTGGACCGGCGTCGTCGCTTCCGCGGCCTGGCGATGTACCTTCACGCGCTGTCGAACGTGCTTCGCGTCTACTCGCCGCCGCGGATGCGTGTGGAGATCGACGGGCAGGCGGCGGGGGACGGGCCGATGACGCTGGTCACCGTCGGGAACGGCGGGCGGCACGGGGGCGGGTTCTGGATCTGCCCCGACGCACGCATCGACGACGGCGTGCTGGACGTGTGCATGTGCGACGGACTGGGCACGCTGGGCATCCTGCGCTTTCTCCCCCAGGTGCTGCGCGGCACGCACACGGGCGCCTCGTGCGTGCGGATGCGCCAGGCCCGCCGCGTCCGCGTCACCAGTCCGGACCCGCTTCCCGTGCACGCCGACGGCGAGATCATCGCCGAAGACGCCCACGAGGTGAGCATCGAGATCCATCCCGGACGCCTGCGGGTGCTGGTTTGATTGTCGGGCCGGATCCATTCGCGTGAGTTCGTCGGACGCGTACGCCCGCATCTACGCCGCCGTGCGCAAGGTCCCGCGGGGGCGGGTGGCGACGTACGGGCAGATCGCCACGCTGGCCGGGCTGCCCGGCCGCGCGCGGCAGGTGGGATACGCGCTGCATGCGCTTCAGGACGGGCGCGTGCCGTGGCACCGCGTGGTGAATGCGCAGGGGGCGATCAGCGCGCGTGCGGACGAGCCGGGCGGAAGCCTGCTGCAGCGCATGCGGCTGGAGCAGGAAGGGGTGGAGTTCGACGCCCGCGGGCGCATTCCGCTGGACCGGTTCGGGTGGAAGGGCCGCCGGCCGATCTCGGGTTGACGCCTTTACAGGGCCGGGGTACGCGGATAGCTTTCGCACCGACATAGCACGAGGGGGCCTCACGGAAGCCGGTGAAAATCCGGCGCGGCCCCGCCACTGTAAGAGGCCCGGCGCATGCCGGTCCGGCCCGCTCACTCCGCCACTGGGCAGTTGCCCGGGAAGGCGAGCGGTGCTGCCTCGAGCCAGGAGACGCGGCCCTCTCGTTCCCGCAACGATGCACCCCTCGCGGGAGGGGCGCGGGGTACGAGTCTGCCGGCCGGAGCACCTGCGTTCCCCGCCTGCCGCCTTGCTGCCGCCCGTCCCTTCCGCAATCTGGAAGGAACGGGCGTTTTGATTCTGGACTCCGCGCGCAAGCTATGCCGCACTGCCGCCCCGGCCCTGATTGCCGCGCCGGTGCTCGTGCTGCCCGCGTGCGGCGGCGAGCGGCCGGCGGAGCCTCCCCCCGCGCCGTCCGTCCAGGCGATCTCCGCGGTCGACGACGCGGGCGACACCGTGCGACTCGCCGCCCCCGCGCGGCGAATCATCTCCCTGGCCCCGAGCGCCACGGAAACGCTCGTGGCCATCGGTGCGCGCGGGCAGCTGGCGGGGCGCACGGAGTACGATGTGGGGGTGGGCGTGGATGTGCTCCCCTCGGTGGGCGGCGCGCTGGACCCGAGCCTGGAAAAGCTGGTCGCGCTGCGCCCGGACCTGGTGGTCGGCTGGCACACCGCCGGGGCCAACCCCGTGCGCGATCGGCTGCGCGAGATAGGCATCCCCTTCTTCGCCGTGCGGACGACGGACACCACGGACGTGTTCCGCACGATCGGCCGCCTGGGCGTGCTGAGCGGACGGACGCGTGAGGCAGACTCGGCGTCCGCCGCGGTGCGTCGCGAGCTCGCCGAACTGCGCGCCTCCGTGGCGGGCCGGCCCGCGCGGTCCACCTTCATCGTGGTGGGCGACGAGCCGCTGATGACCGCAGGGCCGTGGACCGCCACCATCCAGCTGATGGAAGTGGCTGGCGGGCGCACGACCTTCCCCGACGCGAAGGGGCAGCCGCAGTACGTGTCGATGGAAGAGCTGGTGCGCCGCCAGCCCGAGGTGATCCTCCTCCCCGTAAGCGGCGACGGCGCGGCGCGCATCCGCGAGCTGTCCACCCGGCCCGGATGGCGTGAGCTGAACGCATTTCGCACCCGGCGCGTGCATGCCCTGCCCGTGGAACAGGTCTACCTCATGGGGCCGGGGATCGCCCAGACCGCGCGGCTGTTCCGCGACGCCATCCATCCGGAGCTGGCCAGCCGATGAAGCCGGCGCTGCGCCTGGCCCTGCTCGCCGCCCTCTGCGCCGGCGCCCTGCTGCTGAGCGTGCGGCTGGGGGCGGTGCGGCTGGGCGTGCGCGAGGTGCTGGACGCGCTGCGCGGGGCGGGCGACCCCACCACGGTGGCCATCGTCCAGCGGCTGCGGGTGCCGCGCTCCCTGCTCGCCGCCTTAGTGGGCGGCGCGTTGGCCGCCAGCGGCGCCGTTTTCCAGGCGCTGCTGCGGAACCCGCTTGCCGAGCCGTACGTCCTCGGCGTCTCCGGCGGCGCGGCGGTGGGCGCGGTCGCGGCGATCGTCTTCGGGGCCGGTGCGTCGAGCGCGGGGGTGGGGCTGGCGGCGTTCGCGGGGGCGGCGATCGCCATCGTGGTGGTGCTGCGGATGGCGGCTTCCGTCGGGCCCACGCTCGACACGCGCATCCTCCTGCTCTCCGGCGTCGTCGCGGGCGCGTTCTTCAACGCGTGCATCCTGCTGGTGCTGACCTTCGCGGACACGGAGAGCTTTCGCTCCGCGCTCTTCTGGATGATGGGCAGCTTCAGCGGCGCCACCTGGCGGGAGATCGTTCTCCTCGCCGGGCTGGCCGGACCGGCGCTGGCGGTGCTGTTCGCCCTGGCGCGGCCGCTGAACCTGCTGGCCGTGGGCGAGGAGACCGCGCAGTACCTGGGCGTGAGGACGGAGCGGGTGAAGCTGGCGGCGTATGGCACCGCGTCGCTGCTGACCGCATCCGCCGTGGCCGTCAGTGGCGTGATCGGGTTCGTGGGGCTGGTGATTCCGCACATCGTACGGATGACGTGGGGCGCGGACCACCGCTTCCTGATTCCCGCATCCGTCCTGCTGGGCGCCACCTTCCTGGTGCTGGCGGACTCGCTGGCCCGCACCGTCGCCGCGCCCACGGAGCTGCCCATCGGTGTGGTGACGGCGTTCGTGGGGGTGCCCTTCTTCCTGTGGATTTTGCGCAGGAGGGGCGCGTGAGCGGGTGGCGCTGCGACGGGGTGACGTTCGCCTACCCGGAATCCGCGCGTCCGGCGATCTCGGAGCTGTCGCTGCAGATCCCGGCCGGCGCATGCACCGCCGTCCTGGGGCCGAACGGGTCCGGCAAGTCCACGCTGCTTCGCCTGCTGCTGGGCACGCTGGCGCCCGCGGCGGGCCGGATCGAGCTGGATGACCGGCCCCTCGGCGCGTGGAGCCGGGACGAGCTGGCGCGGCAGGTGGGCGTGGTGCCGCAGGGCGAGGAGGCGGTGTTCCCCATGACCGTCCGCGAGATGGTGACGATGGGGCGCTACCCGCACCTGGGCCCCTGGCGCCGCGCCGGGGACGCCGACCGCCGCGCCGTGGATGATGCAATGCGGCGCTGCGACGTGCACACGATGGCGGCTCGCGACATCGGCACGCTTTCCGGCGGGGAGCGGCAGCGGGCCAGGGTGGCGCGCGCGCTGGCGCAGCAGGCGCCCACGCTGGCGCTGGACGAGCCCACGGCCGCGCTGGACGTGGCCCACGAGATGGCCATCTTCGAGCTGCTGCGCGACCTGGGGCACGCCGGCAAAACGGTGCTGCTGATCACCCACAACCTGAACCTTGCCGCCCGCTACGCCGACCGCCTGGTGCTGCTGGACGGCGGGCGCCTGGCCGCCGAGGGCACCCCCGCGCAGGTGCTGACCAGGGAAACCGTCGAGCGCGTCTACGGCTGGCCGGTGGAAATCGTTCCGCATCCCGGGCCGGGTCCGGACGCGGGCGCGCCGCAGGTGGTGCCGCTGTCGGGCGAGCAGTGCGGGCGGATGGAGCGGGGCCATGCGGCGTAGCCTGCTCGCGCTTCTCCTGTCGATCGCACTCCCCGCCTCCCTCGCGGCCCAGCGCCCGGGCGAGGTGGCCGGCCGCGTGGCCGAGGCGGGCACGGACGCGCCGCTGGAGATGGCCGCCGTCGAACTCCCGGAGCTGGGGATCCGCGTGTGGACGGACGGCGCCGGCCGGTTCGCCATCCGCGGCGTGGAAGAGGGCGCCCATCGCGTTCGCGTCAGCCGGGCGGGCTACGCGGGATGGAGCACGCAGGTGCGGGTGAGGAACGGCGAGGCGGCGTGGCTTTCCATCCCCCTCGCGCGGGACGTGCTGGTGCTCGACACGGTGAGCGCCGTGACGACCGTCCCCGATCCGCAGCGCGACGGAACGGTGGTTACGCGTGCCGCCATCGAAGCGTCGGGCGCGCGGACGGCGGCGGACGTGGTGGCGCGCGCCCCCGGCGTGACGGTGCGCGAAAGCGGGCCGACCGGTTCGCGCACGGTGAGCATCCGCGGCAGCGGAGCCGACGCCGTGCTGGTGCTGGTGGACGGCGCACCGCTGAACGACCCCGTCTCCGGCGAGGCGGACCTGAGCGCCGTTCCCGCCAGCGCCATCGAGCGTGTGACCGTGCTGCCGGGTGCCCACTCCGCCCGCTACGGCGCGCGCGCCGGCGCCGGGGTGGTGCTGATCGAAACGCGGGCCGGCGAGGTGCCGCCCGCCGCGGAAGTTTCCGGCGGCACCCTGGGCGAGCGGGCCGCGCGCGGCGAGTGGGGGGCGCCGCTCGGACGGGCCGCGATCCAGGCGGGTGCGCACACGCGGGCGGTGGATGGACGGTTCGCCTACGAGCGTGACCCCAGCGATCCCACGCGCGTCCATCGTACCAACGCCGACGAGTTCGAAGCCGGGGCCTTCGCCGCGCTGGCCGGGCACCTGGCGGGCGGGGAGCTGCGGGTACGCGGGGGATGGGAAACGCTGGAGCGCGGGCTTCCCGGCACCGGCCACACGCCCTCGCCGGATGCGCGGCAGTGGATGGAGCGCGGACGCGCGTCGCTGGCGTGGCGGCGCGGCCCGGCCTCGGCGCTGGTCTCCGGCGCCGTGCAGCGGGCGCGCTACGCGGACCCCGCGCCCCCGTTCGGCTTGGCGTACGACGACACCACGCGGGTGCGGATGGTGAACGCGCGCGCCGAGTCGTCGACCGGGTTCCGCCGCGGGCGGCTGGGGCTGGGCGTGGACGCGCTGGCCCAGCACGTGGAGGCCGCGCTCTCGGAGCAGGCGCCGCGCACCCAGTACGGCGGCGGCGTCTTCGCCCATGCGTCCGACGAGGCGCGCGTGCTGCGGCGCACGTTCGCGCTCTCGGCCGAGGCGCGCGTGGATCGCGACGGGGTGAGCGGAAACTGGTACGCCAGCCGGGCGCTGACGGTGCGGATGGACGGGCCGGTGCGCGTGCAGCTGGCCAACCGCAGCGCGTACAGCCCGCCGTCGCTGGGAGACCAGTTCTTTCGTGGCGGCGTGGGGATCGTCCCCAACCCCGGCCTGCGCCCGGAGCGCATCCCCAACGAGTGGGAGATCGGCGCCTCCACCGCGGCCACGCTGGGCAGCGTGTCCCTTTCCGCGTACGCCACGGCCTACGACAGCGACGTGCGCGGGATGATCGTGTGGATGCGCCGCTTCAACGATCGCTGGAGCCCCGGAAACGTCGACGCGCACCGCCGCGGCCTGGACCTTCGCGCGGATGCCGTGCTGCCGGGGAATGGACTGCGGGTGAACGCGTCGTACTCCCTGGCGCGCATCACCTACGACCGCCCTGGCAGGGACGACGACGGCGTGCAGGTGGTGTATCGCCCCCGCCACTCCGGCTGGGCGGGGGCGGAATGGGGTGCGGGGGCGTGGCGGGCGGAAGCGCGCGCCCGCTACACCGGCGCGCGAAACCCCACGCCCACCGAGGCCAACGTCATTCCCGGCTTCTGGGCCACGCAGCTGCGCGTGGCTCGCGACTGGCGGATGGGAGTGTGGGCGCTTTCCACCGCGCTGGACGTGGATCGCGCGCTGGACGAAAAAGGGCACCTGATCGCGGGATACCCCGAGCCCGGACGCCGGGCTCGCCTGGACGTGCGCATCCAGCGCACGCAGCTACCTTCACGAAATCGACCGAGATGATGACAACTCGTTTGATCCGCCGCCTGGCGGGGATGGCCGCGCTGGCCGCCCTCTCGCTTTCGGCCGCGTGCGAACGCAACCCTGCCCTGTCCGCCGGCGACCACCTGGCGGCGGTGGTGGTGAACAGCGTCGACAACACGCTCAGCATCGTGCCCCTGGAAGAAGGCGGGACTGCACGCACGGTGGGCCTGGCGCAGGCTGCCAGCAGCCCGGTGGACCTGGCGGTGCGCGGCAACGTCGCGGTGGTGCCGCTGGGCGTCTACCCCTTTGCCGCCGTGGTTGACCTGGCCGCGGGCGTGGTGTCGTACCGCGTGTCGCTGCCGGCCAACTCGGGGGCCACGGGCGTGGCGTTCGTCAACGATTCCGTGGCGCTGGTCGCCAACCCCGGCCGCAACACCGTGTCGCCGGTGAACGTCCGCCGCGGGCAGGCGGGCGCCGAGATCGCGGTGGGCGTGTATCCGCAGGCCATCGTGGCGGGCAACGGGGCGACGTTCGTCATCAACAGCAACCTGGTGAACTTCGCGCCCGCGGGGCCGGGCTCGGTGACGGTGCTCAACCCGGCGCTGGGCGTGCAGAAGACCATTCCGCTCAGCGGCGTGAACCCGGCGGCGGGCGCCGTGTTGGGCGACCGGCTGTACGTGCTCCACTCCGGCAACTTCGGCCAGGCGAACGGTTCGCTTTCCGTGGTGAACCTGCAGACGCTGGCCGAAGAGTCGCACCACACGGGGTTCGGTGTCTTTCCCACGTCATTGGAGGCGTTGGGCAACCCCAGCGTGCTGTACGTCGGCGGGTTCGGCTACGGCATCGCCGCGTGGAACCCGGCGACGCGCCAGTTCCTGGTTCCCCCGGCGACCGCGCTGAAGCCGAACGGCATCGCGGACGTGGGCGACATGACCGTCGACGACGAGGGGCAGCTGTTCTTCACCGCGCCGGGCAACTGCACGCAGCCGGGGAACCTGTACCTGGTGGGCTCGTCGGGCGCCATCGCGGGGCAGGCCACGGTAGGCGTCTGTCCCCTGGGCGTGGAACTCGCGCGCATTAAGAGCTGAGATCTTCCGCGATGGGGATCTGGAACGGGAAACACCCTCTCCCACGGCTGCGTGGGAGAGGGTGTTTCGTCGATGTCAGGCCGACCCCACGCGATCAGGCGTTCGCGGGCCGGTCCTGCTGCTCGTCCTCACCATGGGTGCGGGCCCAGACGCGCAGGCTGGCGACGGTGCCCTGCAGGTCGTCGCGCTCCTCGTCGGACAGGCGGCGCTCGTCGGCGTAGCGGGTGAGGACGTCGGGGGTAATGTCCTCGACGCCGTCGCTTTCCACCTGGCCGGGGAGCCAGCCCGCCAGCCCTCGCAGCATCACCTCCTCCTCCCGCTGCGTCCACGGGCGCGACCGGTCGGACCCGTTCAGGTATGCGTCCATTGCGGCATCGAACCTCATCGTCGTCTCCTCCCGTCTCGCGATGCTGGCGGACTGCGCACGTCCGCGTCCATCGGCCCCTCACCGCAGGACGTGCGCCGGGCTGGTGACGGGTAGCGCAAGTGTTTCGGAGAGAATAATTTGCATGGTTCGTTCAACGTTCGACGCAGCGTCACGGATCGTACCAAGGGAACTGTACTCCGCACCGCCTCCGACCGTCGCTTGGCGCCGGAGCGCGATTGAATTCTCCCTTTCCCCTGCGAAGCGGGGGAGAGGGCCGGGGAGAGGGGGCTGCCGAGGCATGCACCGGCATCAGATCGAAGCGCACCCAAGCCCCGCTGGCCATGGTGATTCCGCAGGCGTGGAGTGTTCATGCGCGCTGTGTGGCGGATCCCTCAGTCGCTGCAGTCGGTGGTGTGAGGGATGGTTCGCCGGGGCCGCTCCATCGGGATGACAGGTGGGCTTCGGCTGGTGATGCGTGCGTGCAGTTGAAGCCCCGAGCGGGACGGGACCGCGGCCCGAGGCGGGTTTTCGGCTTTCCGGTGGGTTCATCCGCTCAGGCGCGCCGAGGCTTCGGCTCAGCAGGGGCGCCCCGCTCGTTGACGAAACCGGCAGCCACACCCTTGACGCCACAGGCGTTACCCTTTATCCTGGCCTAAGCACGATTTTAACATCGCTTAAAAGTCGCTTTCGAATGCTGCGGGAATACAGGATGCGGATGGGGTGGATGCGCGGGATCGCGGCGGTACTGCTGGCGGCGGGCGTGGCGGCGGGATGTGCGCCGCCGGAGCCGCCGGACACGGAGGGCCGGCTGACCGTGGTGACCACGGTGGGGATGATCGCCGACGTGGCCAGGAACGTCGGCGGCGACCGGGTGCGCGTCGTCGGGCTGATGGGGCCGGGCGTGGACCCGCACCTGTACAAGGCCAGCGAAGGCGACGTCCGCCGGCTGTACCGCGCCGACGTGGTGTTCTACGGCGGGCTGCACCTGGAAGCGCGCATGGCCGAGGTGCTCGAGGAGATGGGCGAGCGCACCCGCGTGGTGGCGGTTACCGACAGCATCCCGCGCGATTCGCTGCTCCGCACCCCCGGGTACGCCACGTACGACCCGCACGTGTGGTTCGACGTTCGCCTGTGGGCCATGACCGTGGGGCTGATCGCCCGGACCCTGGGCGAGGCGGACCCCGCGCACGCGGCGGAGTACCGCGCGAACGCCGAGCGCTACCGCCGCGAGCTGGCGCAGCTGGACGCCTACGTCCACCAGCAGGCCCAGCGCGTCCCAGCCGAGCGGCGGGTGCTGATCACCGCGCACGACGCCTTCAGCTACTTCGGGCGGCGGTACGGGTTCGAGGTGCGCGGGCTGCAGGGCATCAGCACCGCCGCCGAGGCGGGGACGGCCGACGTGCACGCGCTGGCGGGATTCATCGCCCAGCGCCGCATTCCGGCCGTCTTCGTGGAAACGTCCATCGCGCCGCGGACCATCGAGGCCGTGCGCGAAGCCGTGCAGGCGCAGGGCTTCGACGTGCAGATCGGGGGCTCGCTGTACTCCGACGCGCTGGGCAACGAGGGCACCCCCGCCGGCACCTACGCCGGAATGGTGCGCAGCAACATCGACACCCTGGTGCGCGCGCTGCTGCGCGAGCCCTGAATATTTCTTGATGCGAGGGATCATGAACGACCAGGCGCCCGCCATCGAGGTCAACGACCTCACCGTGGCGTACCGAGACAAGCCCGTGCTGTGGGACATCGACGTGCAGGTGCCCCGCGGCGTGCTGATGGCCATCGTGGGCCCCAACGGCGCGGGCAAGTCCACGCTCATCAAGGCCATGCTGGGCCTGGTGCGCGCGGCGGCGGGACAGGTTCTGGTGCACGGCAGGCCGTACGCCGAGCAGCGCAAGCTGGTGGCCTACGTTCCGCAGCGCGGCAGCGTGGACTGGGACTTTCCCACCAGCGTGCTCGACGTGGTGATGATGGGGTGCTACGGCTCGCTCGGCTGGCTGCGGCGGCCGGGAAAGAAGGAGCGCGACGCCGCCATGGCCGCCCTGGGCCAGGTGGGGATGCAGGACTTCGCCGAGCGGCAGATTTCGCAGCTTTCCGGTGGCCAGCAGCAGCGCGTGTTCCTGGCGCGTGCCCTGGTGCAGAACGCCGGGCTGTACCTGATGGACGAGCCGTTCCAGGGGGTCGACGCCAAGACCGAGCGCGCCATCGTCACCGTCCTGCAGCAGCTGCGCGCCGCGGGGAAGACCGTAGTCGTCGTGCATCACGACCTGGAAACCGTGCCCGAGTACTTCGACTGGGTGCTGCTGCTGAACGTGCGCCGCATCGGCATGGGGCCGGTGGACGAGGTGTTCACGGAAGAGAACCTGCGGCTGACGTACGGCGGGCGCGTTCCCTTCCTGCAGCGCCGGAACGGCCACCTGGAGGGCACAAAGCCCGTGGACGACGTGCGCCGGCCCGACGCCTCCATGGCCGCGGACTGAAGCCATGGACTTCTTTTCCGACTACACGCTGCGCATCGTCGCCCTGGGCGCGGCGGCGCTGGGGATGACGAGCGGCGCGCTGGGCTCGTACGCCGTGCTCCGCAAGCAGAGCCTGCTGGGCGACGCCATCAGCCACGCCGCGCTGCCGGGGATCGCCCTGGCCTTTTTGCTCACCGGCAGCAAGGCGCCGCTCGTCCTGGTCCTTGGCGCGGCGGTGGCGGGATGGGTGGGGACGCTGGTGGTGATGAAGATCGTCAACGCCACGCGGGTGAAGGAGGACAGCGCGCTGGGGATCGTCCTCGCCGTGTTCTTCGGCGCGGGCCTGGTGCTGCTGACGGTCATCCAGAAGCGCCCCGACGCCAGCCAGGCGGGGCTGGACCGCTTCCTCTTCGGCCAGGCGGCCACCCTGCTGTGGCGCGACGTGGTGATGATCGCCACGCTGGGCGGGCTGGCCCTGGGCGTGGCCGCGCTCTTCTGGAAGGAGTTCAAGCTGCTGGCCTTCGATCCCGACTACGGCGCCAGCCTGGGGTTGCCCATGCGCGGGCTGGACGTGCTGCTGACCTCCGTACTCGTGGTCTCCATCGTCATCGGCCTGCAGACCGTGGGCGTGGTGCTGATGAGCGCGATGGTGGTGGCGCCCGCCTCGGCCGCGCGGCAGTGGACGGACCGCATGGGAACCATGGTCCTGCTCGCTGGCGGAATCGGCGCGCTGGCGGGCGTCTCGGGCGCGGTGATCAGCAGCATGAGCCAGCACGTGCCCACGGGGCCGACGATCGTCCTGTGCCTGACGGTGCTGGTGCTGTTCTCGATGGCGCTCGCGCCCAACCGCGGCCTGGTGTGGGCTGCCGTGCGCCAGGCGCGCAACCGCCGCACACTTCACATGCACGCCGTTCTCGCGGACCTGAACGAGTTGGCCGTGCAGCACGGCGGCGCGCACCACGGGCACGCGACGGCGGTGCTGGAAGCAGCGCACCCCGGCGCGCGCCACGAGCTGGAGGAGCTGGAGCAGCGCGGCTGGGCGACGCGGGCGGGCGACGACTGGTCCATCACCGCCGCCGGCCAGGCCGAGGCGCTCCGCGGCGGCCCGGGCACCCGGGGCCGGGGCGACGACGAGGAGGACGCGCGATGATGGTGCCTGAACAGGAAATCCAGTGGATCGCCGCGGTCACGGCGGCGGCGTGCGCGCTTCCCGGCGTGTTCCTGGTGCTGCGCCGGATGGCGCTGATGAGCGACGCCATCAGCCACGCCATCCTGCTGGGCATCGTCATCGGCTTCTTCATCACCGAGAACATCGCCTCGCCGCTGCTCGTCGGGGCGGCGGCGCTCACGGGCGTGCTGACGGTGTCGCTGGTGGAGGTGATCAACCGCACGCACCTGGTGCGCGAAGACGCGGCGATCGGCCTCGTCTTTCCCGCGCTGTTCAGCATCGGGGTGATCCTGATTTCGCGCTTCGCCGGCAGTGTGCACCTGGACGTGGATGCGGTGCTGCTGGGCGAGCTGGCCTTCGCGCCCTTCAATCGGCTAGTGGTGAACGGAGTGGACGTGGGCCCGCGCATCCTGTGGCTGATGAGTGCCATCCTGCTGCTGAACGCGGCCTTCATCGCGGCGTTCTACAAGGAGCTGAAGCTCACCACGTTCGATGCGGCGCTGGCGGGCGCGCTGGGCTTTGCGCCCGGCCTGGTGCACTACGCGTTCATGACGCTGGTGTCCGTTACCGCCGTCGGCGCGTTCGACGCGGTGGGGAGCATTTTGGTGGTGGCGCTGATGATCGCCCCGCCCGCCGCCGCGTACCTGCTCACGGACCGGCTTCCGCGGATGATCGGGCTGAGCGTGGCGATCGCGGTGGCGAGCTCGCTTTCGGGATACTGGATGTCGTACCTGTTCGACGTCTCGATCGCAGGATCGATGGCCACGATGACGGGCGTAGCGTTCGGGCTGGTGTTCCTGCTGGCGCCGGAGCGCGGGCTGCTGGCGCTGGCGCGGCGGCGCGCGCGGCAGCGGTGGGAGTTCGCGCAGACCATGCTGGCCATCCACCTGATGAACCACGAGGATTCGCCCGACGCGGCCGAGGAGAACCGCGAGTCGCACCTTCACGCGCACCTGCGCTGGGAGCAGGACTTCGCCCGCCGCGTGATCCGCCGCGCGGAGGGAACGGGCTGGCTCTCGCGCGCCGACGACGATGCGCTGCAGCTGACGGAGCGCGGGCGGGCCGCGGCGCGCGAGGCGGTCGGGGCGTGAGGTCGGGCCAGATCAGGAGGGGCGGGCCACCGCCTCCCTGAGCGGGTGAACCCGCCGCTGGGAAAGCGGAAAGCCCCGACTCGGGCCGCTGCCGCGTCCCGTTCGGGGCTTCACCTGCACGTTCACCAAAACGGCCGACGAGTGCCCATGTCAGGCCAAGGGCAACCTGCCCGTACACCACACTCGGCAGCGACTGAGGGATCCGCCACACACTCCGGGCGCGCCGCACGATTGTCGCAACACGAGAACCGGCCAGTCCGCGAAGGCGGACTTCGTGTGGTTGTTGCAGCGAATTCATTCGCCCGACACAGCCGGGACGTGCTACGGGTTGGCGCGGTGCGCTTGCGCCTCTGGATGACAACGTTTGGCGGTCTCGTCAGGTTAGGTGGCTTAACCTGTATCAGGACGGCGGGTGCCATGCGTCCGCTGGTCCGGGGCGCCTCGCGGAGTGTGTGGCGGATCCCTCGGTCGCTGCGCGTGACGGCGTGCGGGCGGGCTCGGCGTGGCCGCTCCGTCGGGATGACAGATGCGCTTCGGCAGGTACGGCGTCCACGGCCTCAGAACAGCGAGATCTGGTCGCCGATGGCCTTGGGGTCCACCGGGGTCTGGCCCAGGAGAGACTGCAGCTCGCGGGCGTTGGCGGGGCTGTGGCCGGCGAAGTGGTTGTTGAAGTATCCGAACACGCTGACACCCCGGCCGGCGATGGTCTTCAGCACCTCGGCCCAGGAGCGGATTTCGCCGGAACGGTCGAACTGCAGGTGCGAGTAGTCCACGATGTCGCGGTTGGGGCCCATCCACCGGATGTAGTGGAAGTCCGCCGTGGGCGCGGCGGCCAGCTCCGTCATCGTTTCACGCGGAATCCACTTGCCGTCGCTGAGCGCCAGCGCCGCCCCGTGCGACTCCAGCAGCGACAGCAGCCGTGGGAGCACGGCGTCCGACATCCACCGGCTCTGGCGCACCTCCACCGCGAACCGCACGTCGCGCGGCAGCCGCCCGACGAACCGCTCCAGCGCCGCGAACTCGTCGGGCCCGAAGTCCGGTCCCATCTGCACCAGCACCGGCCCCAGCTTGGGCCCCAGCTCGCGCGCCCGGTCCAGGAACTCGTCGGTGACCGCGTCGGCGTCGCGCAGCCGGCGCTCGTGCGTCACCTCCTGCGGCATCTTCAGCGCGAACAGGAACCCGTCCGGCGTGCGCTGCGCCCATCCGCGGACCGACTTGGCCGGCGGGATGGCGTAAAAGGTGGAATCGACCTCCACCGTGCCGAACGCCTGGGCGTAGGTGCGCAGGAACTCGACGGGCTTGGTGCCCTCGGGATAGAACGGCCCCACCCACGCCGTGTAGTTCCAGCCCTGCGTGCCGATTCGAATGCTCACGGGCGAGCCACGGAAGCGAAGGGAAAGTCACCAGAGTGATGGAAGCAGCCATCAAGGGATCAGTAGCGGGCGATCGGCTCGCGGGCAAGTGCCGTGAAACTCGCGCGCGGCATCCTCCGTACGGCTGATCCGTGACCATTGGAGCGCCGATATCAAGCAAGGGAGTGTGTCAGATGAGCGACAAGAGCAGCTTCGAAACGTTCCTCAAGTGGGCCGTCGTGGTGATCGTGGCGATCGCGGCCCTGAAGGTGGTGATGGCCGTCCTCGGCATCGCCTGGGTCCTGGGCGCGTTCCTCCTGTTCCGGGTTCTGCCCCTGGTGCTGGTGGTGTGGGGTATCGTCAAGCTGGTGCAGTGGCTCAAGAGCGACCGCGGCTCGCCCGCCGGCACCTCGACCTACTGACCCAACACTGATCGGCGCCGATCGCCCCCGCGGAATCCTTCCGCGGGGGCTTCGGTGTGTCTGTGGATCGGGCGCCCCAGGCGGGGCACCGCTGCCTCGCACGCGGCCATGCGGACCCTCCGGCCACCTCTCGCAAGTTCCCACGCCAGAACCACTTTCGCGCACGTCCACGCTCCTCGGCAACTGGGAACGGGGGTTGCCCCCCGGACGCCGCGTCGGCACGCAGGTGTGCCCCGCATCGGCTCTCCCAGGAGGTCCCCCGGATGAAGGTCATCGCCCCTCGCCCGCTGCGCGACGACGGCACCCCCGCACCGCTCTTCATCGCGACCGACACGGTGAACATCCGCAGCGGCCCCAACCCCGGCGACAGGAAGGTGGCGGGCAGCCCGCTGCCCACCGGCACCGTCGTGCATGCCTTGGCCGAGCAGGACGGCTGGACGCGCCTGATCGTGCCCGGCACCCTGCGCGGCATCACGGGCGTCACGGGATGGGTGAACTCCATCTTCCTGCGGCCCGCCCCGCAGCTCGTCTCCACCACCCACGCGGCGCAGCTCACTCACTGAGGCTTGGACCGCCGACTGATCAGGGCGCCCTCGATCGGAGGGCGCCCTGATGGTTTCGGACGCAGAAATCCATCTCCCATTCCGCCACCGCGAGTCCAATTCGATCCGAGTGAGCCACAGGTGCGACGGGTTTTTGTCAACGTCTTGACGGCGTTCCACCCGTCCATTTCTTTAGGCGTGGCCGCGCGGCAGGCGCACGGCGACGTCCCCTGGCTCCGGGTGGAAAGATGGCTCCAAATACCGCGTCCTCAGATACGCTTTCCGCCGCCGCCAGCCCCGAGCAGGTGCTGCACGAGAGGTTCGGGCTGCCGGAGTTTCGTCCCGGGCAGCGGCGGGTGATCGACGCCCTGCTGGAACGGGGGGGCGCGCTGGCGGTCTTTCCCACCGGCGGGGGAAAGTCGCTGTGCTACCAGCTTCCCGCGCTGCTGCTGCCCGGCGTGACGGTGGTCGTGTCGCCGCTGATCGCGCTGATGAAGGACCAGATCGACTACCTGCGCGGCCGGGGGATCGAGGCGGCGCGGCTGGACAGCTCCCTCACGCGCGACGAGGCCGCGTCGGTGGAGCGGGGGCTCAGGAACGGCACGCTGAAGCTCCTGTACGTGGCCCCCGAGCGCTTCAACAACGAGCGCTTCCTGGACCAGCTGGGCCGCGCGCGCATCTCGCTGTTCGCCGTGGACGAGGCGCACTGCATCTCGCAGTGGGGCCACAACTTTCGCCCCGACTACCTGAAGCTGGCCGAGACGGCGCGCGCCATCGGCGTGGAGCGCGTGCTGGCGCTCACCGCCACGGCCACGCCCGCGGTGGTGGACGACATCTGCACCACCTTCGGCATCGACCGCGACGCGGCCGTGGTCACCGGCTTCCATCGCCCCAACCTGTTCCTTTCCACCGTTCCCACCGAGGCCGCGCGGCGCGACGACGTGCTGGTGGACCGTGTGCGCGGGCGGGCGCCGGGGGCGGGGATCGTCTACGTGACGCTGCAAAAGACGGCGGAGCGGGTCGCCAAGGTGCTGGCGGACGCGGGCGTCCCAGCCATGGCCTACCACGCGGGGATGGAGGCGGAGGACCGCACGCGGGTGCAGGAGTGGTGGAAGGGGTCCGACCGCGCGGTCGTGGTGGCGACCATCGCCTTCGGGATGGGGATCGACAAGGCCGACGTGCGCTACGTGTACCACTACAACCTGCCCAAGGGGATCGAAAGCTATAGCCAGGAAATCGGCCGGGCGGGGCGCGACGGGCTGCCCTCGACGGTGGAGATGCTGGGGAGCCGCGAGGACGTGTCGACGCTGGAGAACTTTGCCTTCGGCGACACGCCCGACCGCGAGTCGCTGCGCGGGCTGCTGGCCGACGTGGCGGCGGCGGAGGGCACGTTCGACGTGGCGCCGCGCGCGCTGAGCCTGAAGCACGACATCCGCGAGCTGGTGCAGCGCACGGCGCTCACCTACCTGGAGCTGCTGGGCGTGCTTCGCCAGGGCACGCCGTTCTACGCCGGCTACAAGATGAAGCCGCTGGTGCCCGTTCCCGAAATCGTGGGGCGCTTCTCGGGCGAGCGAGCGCAGTTCGTGGAGGGGATCTTCAAGCGCGCCAGGTTCGGCCGCAGCTGGTACACGCTGGACCTGGAGGGCGCCGAGCCCGACCAGCGCAGCCGCATCGTGCGCGCGGTGGACTGGCTGGGCGAGCAGGGGCTGGCCGAGGTGACGGCGAGCGATCTGCGGCTTCGCTTCCACAAGCTGGTGGCGCGCCCCGACGTAGACGCGTTGGCCGACGCGCTGCTGGAGCGCTTCGTGGCGCGCGAGCAGTCGGAGGTGGAGCGGATCGCGCTGATGGGGCAGCTGGTGGAGCGCGACGGGTGCCAGACCAACTTCGTGCTGGAGTACTTCGGCGAGGGCGGCCACGCGCCGTGCGGCCACTGCACCTGGTGTCAGACGGGGCGCGCGTCCGTCTTTCCCCCGCTCCCCGCAGCGCCGCCCATCGAGCGGATGGTGGACGTGGCGGAGTTCCGCGCCCTGTGCGCCGCGCAGCCGGAGGCACTGGCCACGCCGCGGCGCCGCGCGCGGTTCCTGTGCGGGCTCACCAGCCCCGCCATCGGCGCGGCGCGCCTGGGCCGCAACCGCCTGTTCGGCGCGCTGGAAGAGCGTCGCTTTCCCGAAGTGCTGGCCTGGTGCGAATCCCACTTGTGAGGCCGAGCGCGGCCTGAGCGGTCAGCGAAAACGTGGGATGGTGCACTCCTTGCCCGCTCCGCGGCGGGGATCCCAAGGAGAACGCGAACGCGAGGGCGGCGGATGGCCGAGGACAAGACACCCACACCCATGGCGCGCGGCCCCGTGCCCGCCGACGCCGTGGCGCGGCACTCCTCGGGCCCGATGGGCCAGGTGAGGCCCGAGCACCTGTATCGCGCCGTGCTGCTGGGCTTTCTGCTGGCGCTGCTGTACCGCTACTTCGACCCGCTCACCCGCGTGTTCCTGATGGTGTACGCGGCCGCCATCATCGCCATCGGCCTAAACGGGCTGCGGGCGCTGATCCCCGTGCAGCGCAAGTGGATGGCGGCGGGCGTGGGCGTGGTGGTCATCGGCGGGCTGGTGGCGCTGCTGGCGTGGGGAACGCCGCTGCTGGTGGGGCAGGTGAAGGACCTCGCTTCGCAGGGCCCCGCCATGGAGCAGCAGATCACCCAATGGGAGGAGTGGCTGCACACCCAGATGGGGATGCAGGTGAACATCCCCAGCCCTTCGCAGCTGTTCTCGGGCGGCGGGGGCGGAGGTGAGGGCGGCGCCGCGAAGGTGATGGGGCAGGCGGCGAGCCTGCTGGAGATCCTCTTCGTGCCGCTGGTGCTGTTCTTTGGCGCCCTCTTCGCGCTCGCCAGCCCCAACGACCACCTGCTGACGCCCATGATGCGGGCGTTTCCCGAGGGGCTGCGCCTGGCCTGGTACCGCATCTTTCAGCTGCTGGGCGAGCGGATCATGGGCTGGCTGAAGGGCGTGGGGACGGCGATGGTGGGCGTGGGCGCGCTGAGCGTGGTGGCGTTCTACCTGATCGGCGTGCCCAACGCGCTGCTGCTGGGGCTGTTAAACGGGCTGCTGGAGTTCATTCCCCTCGCCGGCCCGTGGATCGGGGGGCTTTCGGCCACCATGGTGGCGTTCCTGGTGGATCCGACCAAGGGGATGTGGACCGCCATCGCGGCGCTGGCCATCCAGCAGATCGAGGCCAACATCATCACGCCCTGGGCCATGTCGCACAACGCCGAGATCCACCCGTTCGTCACCCTGTTCGCCCTGGTGCTGTTCGGCAGCCTCTTCGGCTTTCTGGGCGTGCTGCTGGCGCTGCCGCTAGTGCTGCTGGTGTGGACGATGGTGCAGGTGCTGTGGGTGGAGCGCGCCATCGACACCGATCGCGAGCGCATTCAGCCCGTGGTTCCCGAGTAGCGCGCGGACGGCACTCCGACGGTCGATCCGCGCGCCGCGTCGTTCACCTGAGCGAGACGATCCCATGACCGAGCCCCGCCCCCTGGCCGCCGGCACCACGCTGCGCATCATCCGCATGGCGTTCCTGGGCGGCGTCGTTCTCTTTGGAGCGGTGGTCACTTTCCTGGTAGGGCCGCGACGGGCCCCGCGCCCCCGAACGGGCGGCTACCATGCAGGTGATGAACATCATCTTCATCGTCGCCGCCGCGGCGGGAATCCTGTGGATGCAGCGCAAGCACGCGTCCGAACAGGATCCCGCCGCACGCAAGTCGCTGAACATCGCGGCGTGGGCGTTCGGGGAGGCCACGGCTCTCTGTGGCGCCGTGCACTACCTGCTGGTGGGCAGCCCCATCCCGTACCTGGTGGGGCTGGGGATGATGCTGGCCGCCTTTGCCCTGGTGCCCATCCGCGACTGATCCGATGCCGGATCCCACCGCGCGCTTCTCCGACCGCGTCGCCGACTACGTACGCTATCGCCCGGGGTACCCGGACGAGGTGATCCGCGTGCTTCGCGACGAGACGGGGCTGGCGCCGGTGCACGTGGTGGCGGACGTGGGATCGGGAACGGGGATCTCGTCCAGGATCTTCCTGGACCACGGCAACCCGGTCATCGCCGTGGAGCCCAACCCCGACATGCGCGCCCCCGCCGAGGCGCTGCTGGGCGGCGATCCGCGCTTCCGCAGCGTCGCGGGAACGGCGGAAGCGTCCACCCTCGCCGACGCCTCGGTGGACTATGCCGTGGCGGGCCAGGCATTCCACTGGTTCGATGGCCCCCGCGCGCGCGACGAGTTCCGGCGCATCGTGCGGCCGGGCGGCTGGGCGGTGCTGCTGTGGAACGCGCGGCGGACGGACACCTCGCCGTTCCTGCGCGCGTACGAGGCGCTGCTGCACGAGCACGGGACGGACTACACGTCGGTGAACCACGAGAACATCGGCGACGACACGCTGCGGGCGTTCTTTGGCGGCTCGTACACGCTGCGCACGGCGTACAACGAGCAGGTGTTCGACTATCCAGGGCTGACGGGACGGCTGCTCTCGTCGTCGTACGCGCCCAACGAGGGCCATCCCGGCCACGCGCCGATGATGCGCACGCTGGAGCGGATCTTCGGCGAGCACCAGGCGGACGGCCGCGTGGTCTTCGAATACGACACGAAGATCTACTTCGCCCCGGTGCATCCAGGGTGAGAGGACCGCCCCTCCCCCGGCCCCTCCCCGCACGGTACGGCTGTGCGGAGAGGGGGGTTCGACGGGGACTGGTGCATGCCGTGGCCGCCCCCCTCTCCCGGCCTCTCCCCCATAAACCCCATGGGGGAGAGGAGAATTCGACTGCGCCGAGGCTGGCCCCGCGCACTCGACTGGCTCCCTTCCCCCGCAGCTGTTTGCGGGGGAAGGGTTGGGGATGGGGGGCGCCGGCCGGAGCACCGGGCCCTGCCTCGTCGCACCAAATCCCGAAGTGTACCCCCTCGCCCACGCTGTTTGTGGGAGAGGGTGGCACGCGTGTCAGCGCGGCCGGGTGAGGGCCCCACGGCAGCCGAGGCCTCGGTTACAGTGACCGCTTCCGCGCCCAACCGTTTACGTGCCCCAGGCTAGATCCTTCGGCCCGCGACGCCTGTGCTATGGGTTGAGTGGTGCGCTTGGGCCTTCAGGATGACAGGCTTTGGTGTGGGCTGCGGGATGGGATTCGGGCGGCGGCCAAAAAAAGGCGAAGAGTCGCCCGCCTACGACTGGCGGACGGCTCTCCTGACGTTCCCGGCAGAAGCGCTACGCGGCGAGCGCCTGCTTGATCTCTTCGAACGGGGGGAGCAGGCTGGGGTTGGTGCTGTGCCAGGCGTAGCGGATGGCGCCGTCGCTGCCGATCACGAACGCGGCGCGGTCCGAGGCGTTGCGCAGGCCCGGTCCCAGCGGCTTTTCGCGCAGCACGCCGAACGCCGTCGACGCCTCGCGGTTGAAGTCCGAGGCGAACAGGTAGTCGGCCCCCACTTCCTGCTTGAACCGCTGCAGCACGAACGGCGAATCCACGCTCGTGGCGATCACCCGCGCGTTCAGCCCCGTGTAGGTGCCGATGTCGTCGCGCATGGTGCACAGCTCCTCGGTGCAGGTGCTGGTGAACGCCAGCGGAAAGAACAGCAGCACCACCGGTCCCTGCTTCCACTCGTCGGCCAGCTGCACCGGCTTCATGTCGGTGGAAACGAGCGTCACATCCGGCGCGGCATCGCCCTGCTGAAGCCCCATCGATCGGTCCCTCTGAAGTGAGTGGTTCAGGAATCCTCTTCGGCCGCCGCCAGGCGCAGCGTGCCGAGCGCCTGGCGCACCAGTTCGCGCTCGGCCTCCTGCTCGCCCGCGGGGGCAACGTACGTCGCGAACATCATCACGCCGGGCGCGGAGGCTACGGCCACCATCCAGAAGGTCACGTCGCCTTCATCCTCGTCCTCGGCCTCGTACTCGCAGACGGCCAGCTCCGCGCCTCCCTCCAGGGGCAGGTCGTCGACGTCGTCCTCCTCCAGCTCCACGCCGCGGTCTTCGAGGAAGGCGTACAGCTCTTCGGCCGGGTCGGGAAAGTCGTCCTCGGCATCGAACGAAATCAGGTGCAGCGTGCCGATCCCCTCGTCCTCGCGCCACACTTCCAGGCCGCCCTGCTCCTCGTCCGGCGCCGCCGACCACCCCGCCGGCGGCACCATGCTGAACCGGCCGTCGGGGTCCTGCACCCGCTCCATCTCGCTCATCCGCGTTTCTCCCGCTGAGGATGGGGGGCGCAAGATGCCACACGCCCGAACGCCCGGCAAGCGGTCCGCATGGACCGCCGCCGGGCGCTCGCCCCTCACCACCACCACACCCGTCACGCCGCCGGACGAACCCTCGCCTCGCCCGAACGCTGGATGTTCGCCGCCGGCCCCGCGCGATCCTCCGCAGCAGGCTCCCGCGCCAGGAGCCGGAGCGCCGGGTGGACGGCCGTGGCCGGCGAGGCGCCGAACTGCGCCTGCACGCGGCCGATGTCCTCCAGCGGCACCGAGGTGGCCATGAAGCGGCGCAGCTTGTCGAGGAACTCCTGCTCGATGCGCTCGGCGACCGAGCGCGCATATTCAGTCCGTTGATCGTCCATCGGAGTGCCCGTGGGTCGTAAGTCGGCGTCATCCTGCACGGACCAAGGATCGCCCTTCCACGCCTCCGCGGCATGGGTACTTTGCACTATCTTTCGTTCAGGCGATTGACGTCCGGATTCACACGGTCAGATTCAGTGCCCAGCAGGAAGTCCGGAGTCGGGCGACAGGGGAGGATACGATGGAGAAGCACGCCGGCATCGGTGAGGGATCAATGGTGATGATCGACCCACAGGTATGCGGAGGCATGCCGGTCGTCCGCGGCACGCGCATCGCCGTGCACACGCTTGCCGACCTGGCCGGACAGGGCGCACCCCACGAGGAGCTGCTGGAAGACTATCCCTCGCTCACGGCGGAAAGCCTTTCGGCCGCGCTCGAGTACGCCCGCGCAAACCCGCGACGTAATCAGCCGGCTCCGACCCCGTGGGTCGGTGGAACAGTGGTGAGCACCCGCTCGCTGGAGCACGGGTGATCCGCCATTCTCTCCGGACGTCGAGTTGAAGGACTTCGCCGCGCTCTACGCCGAGCTCGACGAGACCACGAAGACGGGCGAGAAGGTGGATGCGCTCGCCCGCTACTTCGCGGCCGCGGACCCGTCCGACGCCGCGTGGGCCGTGCACTTCCTGAGCGGAAGGCGGCCCAAGCGGCTCGTCGGCGCGCGCAAGCTGGCCGCGTGGGCCATGGAGGCGGCGGACGTCCCCGAGTGGCTGTTCGCCGAGTGCTACGACTCCGTCGGCGACCTGGCCGAAACCATCTCCCTCCTTCTTCCGCCATCGGGCGCATCCACCGACCTGCCGCTGCGGCACTGGGTGGAGGAGCGCCTGCTTCCCCTGCGCGGCGAGGACGAGGCGGGGCAGCGCCGCGAGATCCAGCAGGCCTGGGCAGAGCTGGACGGGCCGCAGGCGTACGTGTGGAACAAGCTGATCACCGGCAGCTTTCGGGTGGGCGTGTCGCAGAGCCTCGTCGTCCGCGCACTGGCCCGCGTGTCGGGGGTGGACGAGGCGGCCGTCGCGCACCGGATGATGGGCGCGTGGGACCCCAATCCCGAGTTCTACGCGCGGCTGCTGGAGATGGACACGCGCGACACCGACCTCAGCCGCCCGTACCCGTTCTTCCTGGCGTACGCGCTGGAGGGGGAGCTGGAGTCGCTGGGCGATGCGCGCGACTGGCAGGCCGAGTGGAAGTGGGACGGCATCCGCTCGCAGGTGATCCGGCGCGGCGGCTCCACCTTCATCTGGTCGCGCGGCGAAGAGCTGATCACCGAGCGCTTTCCCGAGCTGGCGCACGCGGCCGCCCTGCTCCCCGACGGCACCGTGCTGGATGGCGAGATCATGCCCTGGCGCGAAGGGCCGCTCCCCTTCGCGCAGCTGCAGCGGCGCATCGGGCGCAAGGTGCTGGGGCCCAGGATTCTGGCCGAGGTGCCCGTGGTCCTGCTCGCGTACGACCTGCTGGAGGTGGATGGGGTGGACGTCCGCGAGCAGCCCCACTCCTGGCGCCGCGCGCGGCTGGAGGAGCTGGTGCGGGCCACGCCTTCCGCCGGGCGCATCCTCCTTTCGCCCGTGGTGGCCGCGGCCGACTGGGACGGCGTGCTGCAGGCCCATCGCGACGCCCGCGCCCGATCCGCCGAGGGGCTGATGCTCAAGCGGGCTGACGCGCCGTACGGGGTGGGGCGGCGGAAGGGCGCGTGGTGGAAGTGGAAGGTGGAGCCGTTCACGGTGGACGCCGTGCTGATCTACGCGCAGCGGGGACACGGCCGCCGCGCGTCGCTGTACACCGACTACACCTTCGGCGTGTGGAAGGAGGGCGAGCTGGTGCCCTTCGCCAAGGCGTACTCGGGGCTGACGGACGCGGAGATCCGCAAGGTGGATTCGTTCGTCCGCCGCAACATGACGCAGAAGTTCGGGCCGGTGCGGACGGTGAAGCCGGAGCTGGTGTTCGAGCTGGCGTTCGAAGGCATCCAGCGCTCGCCCCGCCACAAGAGCGGCGTGGCAGTCCGCTTTCCCCGCATGCTCCGCTGGCGCACGGACAAGAAGCCGGAGGACGCTGACTCGCTGGACACGATCTTCTCCCTCCTGGAATTGGCGGCGGCCCAGGCGTCGCGCGACTGACGGGCCCCGTCGGTCGTGACCTGGGAAGCCGATGCGGCCGCGCGGTGTCATCCCGATGGACAGACCGTGTCAAAACCATCGAAGCGGCCCCCCCGCGGCCCCATCCCAAGCCCGTGTGGCGTGCAGGTCGTCATGGGGACGGCTAAGCCGCTCAGGAAGCCTGTGAGGGTGCCCCGCCAGCCGTGT
>NZ_DASWMD010000023.1:0-134222 GCF_036399935.1 Longimicrobium sp. | reverse complement strand
CCCCCCCCGCCACTTCGTTTCTTCCCTTTTCTCACCTGGTCGACGCCTGATGAGCACGCAGCTTCCGCTTTCCCCTCCCATCCACGTCGCCTTGCTGGAGCCGGAGATCCCGGGGAACGCGGGTGCCGTGGCGCGGCTGTGCGGGGCCACGGGTTCGCCGCTGCACCTGATCGGCCGGCTGGGGTTCTCGTTCACGCATCCCAAGGCCAAGCGGGCGATGATGGACTACTGGCAGCACACGCAGTGGCACCATCACCTGGAATGGGAGGATTTCACGGCGGCGACGGCGGGGCGGCGGGTGTGGATGCTCACCACCAAGGCCACGCGGACGCTGTGGGGCGCGTCGTTCCAGCCGGGCGACGTGCTGCTGTTCGGCCCCGAGTCGCGCGGGCTTCCCGAGCACCTGCTGGCGGCCGATCCCGAGCGGTGCATCCGCATTCCCATGCTTCCCGTCGCCCGCTCGCTGAACCTGTCCACGGCCGTGGGCATCTCGCTTTTCGAGGCGCTGCGGCAGGTGGGGTGGATCCCGGCTGGAGCGGTGGAGACTGGGGAGACGCCAGGGACTTGAGGGCGCCGCAAGTTGGCACGGGCGAATGAACTCGCTGCAACGACTACCCGAAGTCCGCCTTCGCGGACTGGCTTGCTGACGTGCACGGACGACGGTGGGGCGCGACCGGAGATCGGTCCGGGTGCAGGTGAAGCGCCGAACGGCGGCGCGTCAGCGCGTCGTGTCGGGGCTTTCCGCTGTTCCAGCCGCGGGTTCACCCGCCCTGGGCCACCACCGGCTTCGGGACGCACTCCGGGCATGAGCGGCGCTCATGGTCCGAGTGTCCGGAATCGGCTTGACTCAAAGCGATTCCGCCGGTATTCTGCGCTGTTTTCCCCCTTTCGCCCGGCGACGGAACCGGGCGCGCTCACGCTACCTGAGGATCGGGTTTTCATATGGCTACGCAGGGCAAGGACACCGACGTCGTATTCCTTTCCGCCAAGCGCACCGGCATGGGGACCTTCGGCGGCTCGCTGAAGGACTTCAGCGCCACCGACCTGGGCGTGTTCGCCGCCAAGGCCGCGCTGCAGGAGTCGGGCGTGCCGGCCGAGGAAGTGGGCCACGTGGTCTTCGGCAACGCGCTGCAGACCTCGTCCGACGCCATCTACCTGGCCCGCCACATCGGGCTCAAGGCCGGGCTTCCGCTCGACACGCCGGCGCTGACGCTGAACCGCCTATGCGGCAGCGGCTTCCAGGCCATTATCAGCGGCGCCATGGAGATCATGCTGGGCGAGGCCGAGGTGGCGCTGTGCGGCGGCACCGAGAGCATGAGCCAGGCCCCGCACGTGCTCCGCGGCGCCCGCTGGGGCAGCCAGCGCCTGGGCCCCGCCGGCCAGTACTACGAAGACCTGCTGTGGGAGGCGCTGACCGACACCTTCGCCGGCTGCTCCATGGCCGTGACGGCCGAGAACCTGGCCGACAAGTACGGCATCACCCGCCAGCAGGTAGACGAGTACGCGCACCGTTCGCAGACGCTGGCCGGGCTGGCGTGCGAGCAGAAGCGCTTCGACGCCGAGATCACCCCCATCACCCTGAAGAGCCGCAAGGGCGAAACG
Source organism: Longimicrobium sp. (assembly GCF_036399935.1). GTDB lineage: Bacteria > Gemmatimonadota > Gemmatimonadetes > Longimicrobiales > Longimicrobiaceae > Longimicrobium. Next base: position 132,620 of record NZ_DASWMD010000023.1, on the reverse strand, counting down.
CAGTTCGCCTGCGACGAGCACATGCGGCCCGACACCACGATGGAGTCGCTGGGCAAGCTGAAGCCGTACTTCAAGGAGGGCGGCACGGTGACGGCCGGCAACGCGTCGGGGATCGGCGACGGCGGTGCGGCGGTGATGATCGCCAGCGAGGCGTACGCGCGGCGCAACGGGCTGAGCCCCATCGGCCGGCTGGTCTCGTGGGGCATCGCGGGCGTGGAGCCCAAGCACATGGGCATCGGGCCGGCGCCGGCGTCGCGCGTGGCGCTGAAGCGGGCGGAGATGGACGTCGGCCAGATGGACCTGGTGGAGGTGAACGAGGCCTTCGCGTCGCAGTACTGCGCGGTGGAAAAGGAGCTGGGGCTGGACCGCGAGCGGACCAACGTGTCCGGCGGCGCCATCGCCATGAGCCACCCGCTGGGCATGAGCGGCGCGCGCATCACCGTGCACCTTCTTCACGAGCTGCGGCGCCAGGGCAAGCGTTTCGGACTGGGCACGGCCTGCATCGGCGGCGGGCAGGGGATCGCCCTGGTGGTGGAGGCGTTCCCGGCCGCGGGCGAGCAGGCCATCGCGGCGGATTGACCCCGGTTCAGCGTGACTGACTCCAGCGGCCCTCCGGGCGGGAGCAACCTTCCCGCGCGCCGCCTTTCCAGCAGCGAGCTGGAGGCGGTGATCCGCCGCGCCGTGGAGATCCAGTCCGCCACCGGCGCGCCCGACGAGGGCATTTCGGAGGGCGAGGTGCTGCGCATCGGCCAGGAGCTGGGGCTGGACGCGGTGACGGTGCGGCGCGCCATCGTCGACGTGCGCGGGCGGGCGCCGGAGGAAAAAGGCACGCTGGCGCGGGTGATGGGCCCCGGCGTGGTGCGCGCGGCGCGGACGGTGCGCCGTCCCCCCGCGCAGGTGGGGCTGCTGCTGGAGGAGTACCTGCTGGCCTGCGAGTACATGGTGGTGCAGCGGCGCTTTCCCGACCGCACGCGCTACGTGCGCGCCACCGGCGTGGGCGCCACCTTCGGCCGCGCGGCGCAGAAGTTCGGCTCCAAGCACAAGATGATGGAGCTGCAGCAGCTGGACGTGGCGGTTTCCGCCATCGACGACGGCACCGCGCTGGTGGAGCTGTCGGTGGACGTGACCGGCACGCGCGCGGGCCTCGCGGGCGGCGCCGTCGTTGGTGGCGGAGGGGGCGGACTGGCCGTCGATCTCCACCGCGATCATGTTCGGCGACCCCTTCGCCCTTCTCGGTATCCCCGTCGTGGCGGTGGCGGCCCTGGCGGCGCGCGGCATCTTCGGCGCGGTGCGCGGATCGACGCAGGACAAGCTGGAGGCTTTCCTGGACCGGCTGGAGCACGGCGAGCTGAAGGTGCCCGGCCGTGGCGGCGGGGGAGACGGCGGGGGCGGGATCACCATCGGCCCGCCGGGGTTCGGCATCCGCATCGGCCCGGGGGGCCCGGGCGGTCGCAGGTAGAGTAACACACGGGCGCCCCGGCGCCCTTGCATCCAACGAAACACTTTCGAGTTCATCCTGAGGGAGAGATCCGAATGGCGGAGATCAAGCGGGTCGGTGTGCTGGGGTGCGGGCTGATGGGGAGCGGCATCGCGCAGGTGGCGGCCGCGGCGGGGTACGAGACCATCGTGCGCGAGGTGTCTGACGACGTCTGCCAGCGCGGGATCGGCGGCATCGGCAAGCAGCTGGGCAAATCTGTGGACAAGGGCAAGCTTTCCGCCGAGGACCGCGACGCCATCGTCGGGCGGCTGCGGGGAACGACCAACCTGGAAGACCTGAAGGACTGCGACATCATCATCGAGGCCGTGGTCGAGGACCTGGCGGTGAAGAACGAGATGTGGCGCACGCTGGACGCGGTCTGCGGGCCCGACACCATCTTCGCCAGCAACACCTCGTCGCTCACCATCGCCGACATGGCGGCGGCGACCAAGCGGCCGGAGCGGATGGTGGGGCTTCACTTCTTCAATCCCGTGCCGGTGATGAAGCTGGTAGAGGTGGTGAAGACCATCGCCACAGACCCCGCGGTGTTCGACACGGCGTTCGCGTTCGCCCGGTCGCTGGGCAAGGAGCCCATCGTCTGCAAGGACAACTCGGGCTTCGTGGTGAACCTGCTGCTGGTGCCGTACATGATGGACGCCATCCGCGCGCTGGAGCAGGGCGTGGCGAGCATCACCGACATCGACAAGGGGATGCAGCTGGGCACCGGCTACCCGATGGGGCCGTTCGTGCTTTCCGACTTCGTGGGGCTGGACACGCTCGACAAGATCGGCGGCATCATGTTCGAGGAGTACAAGGAGAAGCGGTACGCCTCGCCGCCGCTGCTGAAGCGCATGGTTTCCATGGGCTACTTCGGCCGCAAGTCGGGCAAGGGCTTCTACGACTACTCCGGCGAGCAGCCGAAGGCGATGAACCTGGTGTAATCCGGCGGGTTGGGACCTGCGATGGCGATGGGCGCCGCGACTCGCGGCGCCCATCGACGTATGCGAGCCCGGAAGGCAGCCGGCGACATCGGCGTTGCTGGAGAGGGCGCTGCGACGGCACTCCCACCTCTCACGTATTTGCGTAAAACGTTGGTAGGTGCTATTGTAGAAACAGCCCGCGTGCAACGCGCGCGCTGCACCTCAAACGTCTTTCGCCTCTGGAGGCAACGTGAAAAAGGTCAAACTGAATCTGGAACACCTGCAAGTCGAGACCTTCGCAACGGTGGCGCGTGGCGGCGTTGCGGCCATGGGTTATAGCGAAGTGGACTGCACCCACTACGAGGCTGGTTGTACTACGCATTCGCTCAACCATGCAACAGGGTGCGACTGTTCGGGTGGCCCACGGTGCACCACTCTCTGCGTGGAATACAGCCAGGCCACGGACGAGTACTGCTGCGGCTAAGGGCCCGCGCGGCGCATCGGGCAACATCGGGACAGATTCCGGTGCCGTGAAGCGGGTACAAGATGATGAAGAGAGGGCGCCTGACAGGCGCCCTCTCGCTTTGGTAGTACGCGAACGGCGCGCCGGCGCCATTCGCCGCTCGCTACCGTGAGACGTTTCGGCGCGCCTGTTTATCAATACTATAATCTATAGTACAAAAGTACCAGTCCCGCGACTCTGGTCGGGTCTCTCAACGACTGGAGCCATGGACGCTTTCGAGAAGGTGTTGGGGCGAGTGATCGCCCAGCGGCGGCGGAGTGTCGGGATGTCCCAGGAGGCGGTGGCGTTCCGCTGCAAGCTTCATCCGACCTACATCAGCCAGCTGGAACGCGGATTGAAGTCGCCCACGATCAGAGTGCTTCGGTTGATCGCGGATGCCCTCGGCACAAGCGGTTCCGAACTGCTCGTAGCGGCAGAGTCCGAAGGTGCCAATCGCCCGGTACACGAATGATCTTCCGCTGCACGCAGCGCCTGCTGAAGGGCACCAAGCTGCCCGTGACCGCCGAGCCGCCGGAGCCCGCCGCCCCGTTGGGCGAGTGGTACGTGAACATCGTGCCGGTGCCGTTCGCGGGGCGATCGCTCGTGCTCTACACGAACCCCAACACCCTGGTCTGCGTAGTCGCTCCGGGACGCGCGCTGCACACCACGCTCCCGACGTTCCGTAATCGTCTTCCGACTCTGCTCCGGCGGCTGGAACTCCCGGGCGAGTGGATCGACGCGCAGTTGGGCGATCTGAACGAGACCATCGTGGCGCGGACGAAGAATCGGCGGGTGCTCGGGTCCATGAACGATCTGGCAACGCAGATCTGGTTCGAGGCGGAGCTGTATCGATCGTTCGAGGGTATCGATCTGGATAGGCTCGAGGTGAAGCTGGCTGACAATCCCCACGGCATGCTCGGGTACAAGGATGCCACGTGGGTGCTCGCCGAGTTGGCCGGGGTTGTTGAACCACGTCCTTTTCCGCATCGCCCCTCCCCGCTGCACGCGGCCCCCCGGCTTCCGACGCCCGGGTCCGGCTTGCGCGTACGCCCCGCGCTCGGCGACGCGGTTCTGAATGAGCTTTTCGCCGCCGCCTGGCCGGACCACGTGGCGCGCGATTTCGCCAATGTGCTCAGCCGGAGCCTGGCCTGGGTTGGCGCATACGCGGGCGAGCAGTTGATCGGGTTCGTGAACGTGGCGTGGGATGGTGGGGCGCATGCGTTCCTGCTGGACACGACGGTGCACCCGGATCATCGACGGCGCGGAATTGGGACGGCGCTGGTGCGGCGGGCGGTCGCGGCGGCCCGTGAGGCTGGTGCAGAGTGGATTCACGTCGACTACGAGCCTCGCCTCGAGGATTTCTACGAAGGCTGCGGATTTCGTCCTTCGGCGGCAGGACTGATCCGTCTCACCCGCCCCGCGGCCTGACGTGACGGCCGGCATCGGGTTACGCGCGGTTCGTAAACAACAAGGGTGGCGCGGGTTGGCGGCGCTGCTCGCCGCATCTGCGATTCGCCACGTGCTGCTTGCGTCCACCCGCCGGCCGAGGCCACCCCTATTCTCTGGGATCAGCGAACATGAAGGTTCTTGTTTTCGGTGCGACGGGGGCGGCGGGCGGAAGCGTGCTGCGGGCGTGCGCGTCCTCGCCCGCGGTGGATGAGGTACGCGCGATTGCACGGCGCCCGCCGGCGTTCGCGAGCGACCGGGTACGTGTGTTCATCCACGACGATTTTCTGGATTACTCCCGCGTAGCGGAGGCGTTCAGGGACGTGGATGCATGCTTCTGGTGCCTGGGCATCTCCGCCACGCAGGTGCCGGACGAGGCGGCGTATCGCGTGATCACGCATGACTTTACGATGACCGCGGCGCGGATGCTCAACCTTCACAGCCCCGGCGCGGCGTTTCACTTCGTCAGCGGGCAGGGCGCGGCGCTGGATAGCCGCATGATGTGGGCGCGGGTAAAGGCGCAGACGGAGCAGGACCTGATCAGCGGCTTCGGCGCGGTGTGCTGGCGTCCCGCGTTCATCGATGGGGCGGATTCGGCGAACGCTCCCCGGTTTCTGCAGGTGATGCGGCCCGTTTTCCGCCTCTTGCGGCCCTTCCGCGGGCTGTACGTGGCGGGCGAAGACATCGGCTTCGCGATGATCCAGGCTACGGTGGAGAAGCAGCGGGCGCGGATCATCGACAATCGCGAACTCCGCAGCATGGCGGACCGCCAGCGGCAGTCCGCGGCGCGCGGCGCCTGATTGGCATTCGCGTTCCGCACCTCTGATCACGGTCGGTTTCCATCCACCCCAACGTGCTTCTCCGGCACCGCACTTCCGCCGTCTTTCCGCGCACGCGAAACCGGGCGCCCGGGTGAACGTACGGACGAAGGTGTGGACACCTTCTGATCCGGAGGAGACGTGGAGATTCTGGTGGAGATCGCCATATGGTTCCTCGTCGAGTTGCTGATCCCGCTCGTCGATCGGCTCCTGCGCCCGCTGGCGAATGCACTGCGATCCGCCTACGGAGGGCAGGTGCTGGCGGCCGTGTGGCTGGGGTGCGGGGGATGCTGCTGGCTGGCGTGGCAGTTCGGCGTGTCTGCGGACCGTGCGTGGGCGGTCGGCGCCGCCGTGCTTATTCTCATTGGCGCACCCGCTTTCGCGATGTTCTCATTCCTTGTCTGGTACCACCGCAACGCTTCTCCCATTCGCCGTCGTCGCGGAAGCGCCTACTGACGGGCCTGCCGTCATCCGCGATCCCGTCGCTCGTCTCGCTCACGCCCGCCCCCCCGTGCGCATCGGAAACCAATTCGATGCGTCCATCCAATTCTTCTGCATGAGCGCGAGAGCGTCCTCTGACCAGCGCTGCCGGTCATCCGAATCTAATCAACCATCCGCAATGGAGGCTGCATGCCCATAATCGTGCCCGACAATGCACGCGCTCCCGACACGCCAGACGACGTGGAGATCCGCATGGAGGCCCGAGAGCCGGACTTGGATCCGACGCTCGGGATCACGGTGCCGCCCAAACCTGAGTGGGGTACGACAGCGCCGGTGAACCGGTTAGTGACCATTGGAGATTCGCTCACCCACGGTTTTCAGAGCGGGGCCATCTTCAACACGCGCCTGTCGTGGCCCATGATCGTCGCGTGGGAGATGGGGTGGGACGAGTTCTTTCGCCATCCCACGTACGATGCGCATGGAGGTCTGCCGCTGAACATCGAGTACCTGGTCCGCGACCTGGAGCACCGGTACGGCAGTTCCATCAACGTGCTCGAACTTCCATTGGCCGTGATGCGCTTGCGAAGCCTCATGGCCCGGGTGGAGGATTACTGGGAGCGGGGCCCGGGCGCGGAGCCGCCTGTCACGAGCGGCATCATGCACAACTTGGCGGTGTATGGCTGGGATCTCCGGGACGCGCTTTCCCGCACCGACGCGACCCTCAAGGTATCCATCAAAAAACCCAAGGACGACCTGCTCAAACAAGTTGTCGAGAATGCCAATGAGCGCGCTGCGCGGCGGGTCTATGCCTCTGCGTACGATCAGAAGCGTGCGCTGACGGTGTTCGAGGCAGCCGCCAAGCTGGGCACCGCGGGAGCACGCAAACAGGACGGCACGATCGACACAGGCGCGGATGGGATCGAAACACTGATCGTTATGCTCGGGGCCAACAACGCCCTTGGTGCAGTCACTTCGCTGCAGGTGAGGTGGAGTGGGGCTGGGTTCGACTCGCTGGATGGCAAGGCGGCGTACAACGTGTGGAGGCCCAGCCACTTCATTCAGGAGTTCAATGAGATTGCCGGGCAGCTGCGCAACGTTCGCGCACGGCATGTAATCTTCGGCAACGTGCCCCACGTCACCATCGCGCCCATCGCGCGGGGCGTCGCCAGAAAGGTTCGGGAGGGGTCCCGGTACTTCCCGTACTATACCCGGCCGTGGATCTCGGATGGGCAGTTCAAGGCCGTAGACGACCCGCACCTCACGGAAACGCAGGCCCGAGCGGTGGACAGCGCGATCGACCAGTACAACGACCACATCGCCACCGTGGTAAAGCAGGCGCGCCAGGACGGACTGGACTGGTACGTCCTGGACATCGCGGGAATGCTGGACCGGCTGGCCTGCCGGCGCTACCAGGACGACATCAGCGCCAGGCCGGCATGGTGGTACCCGTACGAGCTACCGCCGGAACTCACCGCCCTGGACCCTGTTCCCGATTCCCGCTTCTTTCGGGCGGGGCCGAGCGGCCGCACGGCGGGCGGGCTGTTCTCGCTGGACGGCGTGCATCCCACCACCGTGGCGTACGGGCTGGTGGCCCAGGAGTTCATCAACATCATGCAGCGCGCAGGCGTCAAGTTCCACTTCGGGGACCGCGTGACGGAGCGAACGGGGCCGGTGCGCGTAGACTTTACGCGGCTGATCGCGGCGGACACGCTGATTGCCTCGCCGCCCGCGTCACTGGACGCGGACCTCAAGCTGCTGGGCTGGCTGGACAACACGGTGGACTGGGTGGGACGCGTGCTCCCGTTCCACGGCTCACGCACGATCGGTAACTGAACGGACCGCCTGTGGTTCGTCGGCTGCCTGCGGCAAGCATGTGGCCCTGACGTGCGTCGAACTCCTCGAACAGAAGACGTGGGATGGGAGCGGAGGGGCGCCGCGGGCATGCGGCGCCCTTCATCGTTGTCATCGGCGAGCACGGAAGGTACGAAGCTGGGTCATCCGCCCCATGCCCGGCACCGGAAAACTCGTGAAAATCATCGCGCAGGTTCTACTCGCAATCACGAACCAACGCGACCGATGACGCACTCACGATACAGTTCCGCCCGGCACTTCGCCGCCGCGCTCGCCTTCGTCCTGGCCGCCGGATGCACCGATGCCGCCACGAAGGCCACCGGCCCGAGCGAAGGCCGCGCGGCCAAGGCCCGCGCCACCGTTCCCGGCGCGCCGCAGTCCGTGCAGGCGACCGCGGGTGACGCGCGCGCCACCGTCACCTGGACGGCGCCCGCCAGCAACGGCGGCAAGCCGATCAGCAGCTACCGCGTGACGACGCAGCCCGGCGGCGCCACGCTCACCGTCACCGCCCCGGCGACCACGGCCAGCATCACCGGCCTGACGAACGGAACCACGTACACGTTCACCGTCGCCGCGACGAACTCCGTGGGCACCGGGCCGGCCTCGGCGCCGTCGAACGCGGTGACGCCGCAGGCTTCCACCACGCCGCCGCCTGCGTCCACCGGCCGCTGGGTGTCGGGCTACTACGTGGGCTACCAGCGCAGCCTGTATCCGCCCGACGAAGTGGACTTTTCGCTGATGAGCCACATCATCGTGGGGCGCATTCTGCCCACGTCAACGGGCGGGGTGCTGACGCACTTCGACATCAACGACGTCGAGGGCCCGGCCATGGCGCGCACCCTGAGCACGCGCGCGCACCAGGCCGGCAAGAAGGCCATCCTGATGCTGGGCGGCGCGGGCACCCACGCGCAGTTCGTGGGCGCGGCCTCGTCCAGCTATCGCTCCGCCTTCGTCACCAACCTGCTGGCGACGATGGACGACCTGGGCTACGACGGCATCGACGTGGACTGGGAGCCCATCGAAGAGGCCGACAAGGCGCCCCTGCTGGCGCTGCTGCAGGAGCTGCGCGCCCGGCGCCCGGGAATGCTCATCACCATTCCCGTCGGCACGGTGAACAACAACTTCCCGGGCACGTACGACGCCTGGTACGCGCAGGCCGCGGCCATCGTCGACCAGATGAACGTGATGAGCTACAGCATGTCTGGCCCGTGGCCGTACTGGGAGGTGTGGCACCACTCGCCGCTGAACGACGCGGCCACGTACCGCCCGGTATCGATCTCCAGCACGGTGCAGCGCTACCTGAGCGTGGGCGTGCCGGCGGCCAAGCTGGGCATCGGCATGGGGTTCTACGGCGCGTGCTGGAAGAACAACTACGGCCCCCGCGAGCAGCAGAACGCCGGCACCGCGCTGGTGGCCGAGGACAACGTGATGAGCTACACCAACATCATGGCGCACTACTACGACGCCTCGGCGTACTGGTGGGACGCCGCGGCGGGCGCGCCGTACCTGACGTTCAGCGCGCCGAAGGGTCCGCAGGGCTGCAACTTCATCTCGTATGAGAACGAGCAGTCCATCGCGGCCAAGGGCGAGTTCGCCCGGAGCCAGGGCCTCGGCGGCACCATCATCTGGACGATCGGACAGGGCCACCTGCCCACGGCACCGGCCGGGAGCCGCGACCCACTGCTGGCCGCCGCGCACCAGGCGTTCCTCGCCCAGTAAGCCCGGGCGCGGAATGATGGTCGGGGCGCACGGGAATCGTCCCGTGCGCCCCGAATCTCTTGCGCGAATGGACATCGACCATCTACATAGCGTCGGTCACGGCGGCGGCGCGTCTCCCAGGGCGCGATCCACCTCGTCCGGCAAGAGGCCCTGCTCCAACCCGTCCTTCTGGTTCCGCTTCAGAACGACGATGGTGGTGCCGATCAGCGCCATCGACATCCGAGTCCCCGCGCCGACGATCGATGGCAGAGATCACCATCCGCGAAGCGACCACCGACGACGCCGGACACATCAGCGCGCTGATCGCGTCGCTCGCACGGTACTTCCTCGCGGACCCGGACCGCCCCCAGGACGCGGCGGCGTTCTTCGAAACGATCACGCCGCTGGCAATCGCGGATTCCATCGCCAGCGGCCGCTATCGCTATCACCTGGCCGAAAGCGCGGGCGAGCTGGCGGGGATCGTCGGGGTGCGCGATGCGGGGCACCTGTATCACCTGATGGTCGCCGAGCCGTTCCAGAGGCAGGGCATCGCGTCACAGCTGTGGGACCTGGCGAAGCGAGCGGCGGCGGACGACGGCAACACCGGCCGCTTCACGGTGAACTCGTCCGTCAACGCCGTGCCGGTCTACGAGCGGTTCGGCTTCAGGGCGACGGGTGCCGTGCAGGTACAGAACGGCATCGCGTTCATGCCGATGGAGCTACGCGGCGACTGGCGCTCGGCGGGTCGCGCGCCGGATGACCGTGTCGCGCAGGATCACCTTTCATCACCCCAGGAGGCGCCATGGCCAAGCTGATTTCACTGTACAACCACCCCACGGATGCAGCCGCATTCGAGAAGCACCTCCAAGACACGCACCTCGACGTCGCCAGGAAGATTCCCCGGCTCAGCTCGCTGGAGATCAGCCGCGGCGCCGTGATGACGGCCGAAGGTCCGGGCCCGTACCACCTGGTGCTGATCCTGAACTTCGACAGCATGGAAGACCTGCACGCGGGGCTGAACACTCCCGAGGGCTCCGCAGCCGCCGCGGACGCGGCCGCCCTGGGCACGGGTGGCGTTACGGTCCTCGTCTTCGATTCCGAGCAGGTCTGACGCGGCGGCGGCGTCTTTATCTGCTACGGTTGCAAAACGCTGAGTTCCTGGCGATTCGCAGTAGTTACGGCATCTGCTACACGCTGCAGTCCTGGGGCGCCTTCCCCCATCGAACGCGAGATACGGCGCGGAATCTGGACTAATTCAGGGAACAGGCGGTGTGGGATCGATGGGTGGCGCAGTAGCTGCTACATCGCACACCGATGACGTTGGGCTGAGTAGGCAGCGAGGCTGCTGACTCACGCGCCTCCTGGCGTGCCCCGCCCTTCGATCCTGGACCGCGCGCGAGCCGAATCGGCACGCGCGCCTCCCCTCCCAGACCGCCGCGCTCCGGATGGCACCCGCCACTTCCGTCGAGAGGCGGCGGCCCATCTTCTCGCCGGCAGGACCCTCATGGCACATCCACGAATCACGACCCCGTCCGGGCTTCTTCGCCCGGGGACGGCCCTCGCGCTCTTCCTCGCCGCCGCGTGCAGCGGCGCCAGCCCCACGGAAAGCACTCAGCCGAACGGCCAGGCCATGGAGGCGCGGAAGTCCGCGCTTCCCGGCGCGCCCCAGTCCGTCCATGCGGTGGCGGGGGACGCCCGGGCGACCGTGGGCTGGGCCGCTCCCTACAGCGACGGCGGGCGCACGCTGCAGAGCTATCGGGTGACCGCGAGCCCCAGCGGAGCCACCGTCTCCGTGGCCGCGCCCACGACCACCGCCACCGTGGCCGGGCTGGCGAACGGCACCGCCTACACCTTCAGCGTGGTGGCCATCAACTCGGCGGGCGCGGGGCCGGCCTCCGCCTCCTCCGCACCCGTGACGCCACAGGCCGCACCGGCGCTGCCGCCGCCGTCCGGCACCCCGGGGCGATGGGTGTCGGGCTACTACGTGGGCTATCAGCGCAGCCTGTACCCGGCGTCGGAGGTGGATTTCTCGCTGATGACGCACATCATCGTCGGTCGCATCCTGCCCACCTCCACCGGCGGCGTGCTGACGAACTTCGACATCGACGACGTCAACGGCCCGGCGATGGCGCGCACCCTGTCCACCCGCGCCCACCAGGCCGGAAAGAAGGCCATCCTGATGCTGGGCGGTGGCGGGACCCACGCGCAGTTCGTGAGCGCGGCGTCGGCCACGTACCGCGAGGTGTTCGTCACCAACCTGCTGGCGACGATGGACGCCCTGGGCTACGACGGCATCGACGTGGACTGGGAGCCCATCCAGGAGGCCGACAAGGCCCCGCTGCTCTGGCTCCTCCAGCAACTGCGCGCCCGCCGGCCGGGAATGCTGATCACCATTCCGGTCGGCACGGTCAACAACAACTTTCCCGCCACGTACGACGCCTGGTACGCGCAGACCGCCGCGGTGGTGGACCAGATGAACCTGATGAGCTACGGGATGGGCGGCGCCTGGCAGGGGTGGGAGGTGTGGCACCATTCGCCGCTGCACGACGCCGCGCCCGCGCGCCCGGCCTCCGTCGCCAGCACGGTGGACCGGTACCTGGCCATCGGCGTGCCCGCGGCCAAGCTGGGGATTGGGCTGGGCTTCTACGGCACCTGCTGGAAGGGCGCCACCCAGCCGCGCGTGGCGCAGTCGACGACCACCTCGCGCGTGGGCAACGACAACAACATGAGCTACGCCACCATCATGTCGTCGTACTACGACGCCACGGCCAGGCGGTGGGACGCGGCGGCCGGCGTGCCGTACCTTACCTTCAGCTCGCCCAGGGGGCCGAACGGCTGCAACCTCGTCAGCTACGAGGACGAGCAGTCCATCGCGGCCAAGGGCGACTTCGCCCGCGCCCGCGGGCTGGGCGGCGCCATCGTGTGGACCATCGCCGAGGGCCACCTTCCCGCTGCGCCCATCGGCAGCCGCGACCCGCTGCTGGCCGCCGCCGCGCGCGCGTTCCTGGCGCAGTAGGCGGGCTCCGATTCGACGAAGAGGGGCGCCGCGGCCGCGGCGCCCCTCTCGTTCGTGCACGGGGCTGGCGCAACCGCGAGCACGTCCTCAGCTTTGAATCACTCCCGGCGCTCGCGCCGCATACCTCCCCTGTCCATCCCACTTCCCGATGCGAATCCTTCGTCTACTCGCCCTCACGCTCGCCCTGGTGGCGGGCGACCGCTCGCTCGCGGCCCAGGACACCCCCGAGCAGCAGGAAGTGCGCGCCGTCGTCGACCGGATGTTCGACGCCATGCGCGCGGGCGACAGCACGGCCCTCCGCCCGCTCTTCCACCCCACGGCACGCCTGCAGTCCGTCGGGGTTCGCGAGGGCCGGACGATGCTGCGCGGCGACAGCATCGACCCGTTCATCCGCGCGGTGGGAACGCCGCACGACAAGGTGTGGGACGAGCGGATCTCGGAGGTGGAGATCCGCGTGGACGGCCCGCTGGCGACGGCGTGGATGAACTACGCCTTCTACCTGGGCGACCAGTTCAGCCACTGCGGCGTGAACGCCTTCCAGTTCGTGCGGATGGAGGCCGGCTGGCAGATCATCCAGATCACCGACACCCGGCGCCGCGAGTGCCCGTGGTCGGGCCAGGCCGCGCGGCCCTGATCCGCCCTACCGCGCGCCGCGGAAGCGGCGCGCGACCGTCATGTGGTAGACGGGCTGGGCATCCTCCATCATCACCATCAGCGCGCCCTCCGCCCGCATCTCGGTGATCACGCGGCCCAGTTCCGCCTGCAGCTCCTTGCCGTAGTACTTCACCACCGTGTCCATCATCACCACCTCCAGCGCCCATTCGGGTGACGCATCACGGGGCGGGGCGGGCGCGGCGAACCGCTCGTGCGAAACGTCGAGCGTGGTGCCGTACTCGTGCGAGCTGACGGTCTGCGACGCGTTGGGGTTGATCTTGCGCAGCTCCGCCTGCGTTTCGTCCGTCCGCAGCGCGGAGGTGACCTTCATGCGGAAGCGCGGCAGCCCCAGGCTGTCGAGCCTCGCATGGAACCGCCGGCCGACCTCCCGGAGCATGGCGTGCCCATCGGGCGTCATGTAGGGCACCGAGTGCGTCATCTTGCGCAGCACCCAGTATTCCGTGCTGTCCTCCAGCGCCACCAGCCGCCCCTGCCTGGCGAGCTGCGCGATCTGCGCTTCGCCGGAAACGCGGACGCCCAGGCTTTGCGCCCGGGCGATCTGCTCGGCGTTCTTGTCGCGGCGCAGGCCCCACACCTCCCGCCACTTCAGCTTGTTCACCCTGGCGAACGCGGCGCGGATGGAGTCGCGGCGCGCGTCGATGCGGGCCTGCACCGCCGCCGGGTCCAGCGCCGGGGCCGGTGCGGGCGCCGGGGCGTTCGCGGACAGCGGCGGCGTGCTCTCCCCCGCCTCCTCCGGCTCGTTCACGTCGTCGTCGTGCGCGCCCGGGGCGCACGCCCCCGCCGCCAGCACGCCCACCATCCCCGCCACCACCCAGCGTCGCATTCCGTACATCGGTTCCCCTTCGGAGTCTATCCAGGAAAAGTCAGCCGGGGGCGCGGGGCCAGATGCATGCCAGCACACGCTTCGGGCGCACCGGATGCTCGCGTTCGCGGATCCCGCGGCGTGGGCAGGTGGCGCATCCGCGCCGGCCGCGGACGTGGCACACGCCTCGCAAACTGGACTGGCATGAACCCGCCCACGCGCGACCCGGACCGGATGGCGCTCGAGCGAACGCTGCTCGCCAACGAACGCACCCTGCTGGCCTACGTGCGGACGGCGATGACGCTGATCGTCGGTGGCGCGAGTCTCGCGCGCTTCGTTCCCGGAATGCTGGCGACGGTGGGCGGCTGGGCCCTGGTGATCCTGGGCGCGGTGGGGTTCGTGATCGGCGCACGCCGCTTCCTGGTGCTGCGCAGGTATCTGAAGGGCGAGTTTCCGTAAGGACGCGCCGCGGGGCATGGGCGGCGCGAACGCACTTCCACCCGGAGGCCGCATGTACCGCTTGGCCATCGTCGCAGCCGTCGCGCTCACCGCGTGCCTTCCGCTCCGGAAGGGCGAAGACGCCGACCAGCGCGAGCGCACCCGCATCTGCGTCCGGAACGCCACCGCCGGCTACGGGAACGTGATCGCGCGCGTGGGGCTGGCCCGGTACGACATCATGCCGGGACAGGAGGTCTGCCGCGTGTCGATGGAAACGGGTGCGAACACCGTGCTCTCGGCGCGCACCATCGGCGGCGGCGCCAACGGCCCGCTGACGTTCAACGCCACGCTGCAGGCCGGTGCGCCGGGGTGCTGGCTGTGGGTGCTCGACAACTCCAGGACGTATTCCGGGCACCTCCGCGAGTGCGACGACGACGAGGACACCCCGGATTCGCAGCCGCGCCGCGAGCGGGCACGCGGGGCGCGGGCATGACGAAGGGCGGGCTCCGCGACCATCGCGGAGCCCGCCCTCGTTTTCTCGCCAGACGCGACACGTGCATCGGAACAGGCCTGATTCGGCGGGGGGGATGCATTCGCATCGGCAACCTTGACATGCCGAACGGGCCTATTACCATGCCGATCAGCCGCAGGGAACGATCCCTCACCATGGTGCGACGTGAGAGCACATACTGGCAGTCCGCATCGGATCGCATCGAACAGCGTTTGCCTCGCCGCCGCCGCACTGGTGCTCCTCGGTGGAAGTGGATGCGACAGGGGGCCCCAGCCGCCGGGGGGCGCCGGTGTCGCTGCGGCAGCAGCCGGGGCGACCCTCCGACACGTGCGCACCCTCGAGGTCGAGGAGAATGACGACGTCGTCAACGTCACCCCTACCCTTCGGATAGACGCGCGCGGGGGCTTTCTCGTCGCTGATCACCGCGAGTCCCAGATCAGGCGCTATTCGCCCGAGGGCAAGCTGCTCTGGTTCGCAGGCCGGCGCGGGCAGGGCCCCGGTGAGTTCTATTCGGTCGTCACCGTCATCCGCCTGGCGTCAGGTGCAATCGTGGCCGTAGACCGCAACGGCCGGCTCACCTTCTGGGATGCAGAAGGACAACGGGTAACGCGCACCGCGGAAACCCGTTTGATCAGGGTCTCGGACGCCGAGGTCGTGGATGACTCGACGCTTCTCATTGCCGGGGTCGGGGAGGGCCTCGGGGACAACAGCCCACGGCTGCATGTCTGGAGCATCGACCGGAACGCGTCCAGGCGCAGCTTCTTCGCGCCTTGGGCGCGGCAGAGGAATCGCGCTGCGGCGGGAGTGGGGGGCTACGTGATGACCGCGGTGCGAGGCGACACGGTCGTTTCGACGTTCGCCTCCAGCGATACCCTCTACTTCCATACGCTCGATGGACGCGACGCGGGGCAGGTGGCGCTCAATTCCGAGAGCTTCCGACGGGTGCCCCGTGAGGGACCCAGCCGCACGATGAGCAACACGCGAGAGGCGTCGGAGTGGCTGAGTTCCTTCGATTTCGTCGCCGATGTCGACTGGCTGCCGGATGGAGCGGTGCTCGTCGCCTATCAGGGCATCGATGCAAGCCCGGCCAGGCGGCGCACCTGGCATCTGCTTGCGCAGGACCGTGCTGGCGCCCGCCGATGGGAATCCCGGAACGTTTCGCCGCAGGTTCTGGGAACCGATCCGGGCACCAGGACGATCTTCTACGTTCCTCCTGATGCCGACGCCCCGAACCGATGGACCGTCGCGCGTTTGCCAGACTAGCGCTGCTGATGCTGGCAGGGGGTGCTCCGAGGGGGAATGGAAGTACGCACCTCTCACCCGTGCAGCGTCACCTCGGTCGACTGACAACCTCTCGAAAGCGCCGGGTCGTGGACACGCGCCCACGCTCGACGCGCCAGTGATTTCACGACCCGACATGAACATGCTGACGAAGCGCCTCGGCCGGATTCGATGCATCATCATTTCGCTGACGCTGCTCTCGGCGTGCGGGCCCGAGCCGGTGTCCGACCTGGCCTATGCGGCGCGCGTGCGGGTACAGGCGCGGCAGCTCGGCAAGGGATGGCACACCGGCAGCATCGGTACGCTTGCCAACTCCTGCATGACGGTGATGGTCGGCGATCCGCCCGACGCGCCGGTGCGGTTCGACGCGGTCGATTTCGCCGATGTCGACGAGCTGCTGGTGAGCGACCGGTTCGATGGGCGCCCGGGCCCGGACGGCACGGTACGAAAGTGGGCTCCCGGTGCCGACACCACGCGCGAGGAATGGCGGAAGGTCGACCTCGGCGCGATACGTGAGAAACACGGGAACTGCTCTCGGGGGTGAGCCGATCCACACCAAAGAAACGAGCGGCCCGCGCCAAGGCGCGGGCCGCTGCGTTTCATGCGCCCACCCTGATCCGGCGCTACAGGACGCCGGCGGCCGCCCGCGCATCCCGCGTGGACTGCGCCACCTGCGCCTCGAACCGCGCGAAGTCGCGCTCCAGGCGCCACTGCAGCATGGCCCTGGGGCTGCGCCGGACGAAGGCGCGGCAGCGGGCGCCCTGCATGCCCCCGGCGGAGGGCGCGCACGGGGCCGCGGGGGTGAGCGACGACAGGTCGCGCCAGAGTGGGTCGCCGTCCACGAAGGCGTGCTGAAGCGACGTGCGCGCCATCATCTTGAGCGCGGGATACCCCAGGTTCTGGTCCGTCACCGCCTTCATGTACTCCATCGACATCTCCGAACGCGCCACGCCTTCGTCGTCCGTCGAGAGGGCCACGGGCACGCCCGCGGCCATGTAGGCATGCAGCGGGTGCTCGGCGCCGCGGATGCCCAGGATCACGTCGTTGCTGGTGAGGTTGATCTCCACCATCACCCCGCGCCGCGCCATCTCGCGCATCAGCTCGGCCGAGCTGTCCTCGTGCATGATGTCCACGCCGTGGCCGATACGGCTGGCGCCCGCCACCCGCACCGCCTCGCGGATGTGGAAGCGCAGCCCCTCGGCCGGCACGAGGGCCGGCACCAGCTCGCCCGCGTGCAGCGTCACCTTCACCCCCGGGTACAGGGGGCGCAGGAACTGGATCATGCGCATCTGCCGCGAATACTCGCGCATGGCGGTGGTGTCGTCCTCGGGCTGGACGAGGTTCAGCCCCACCACGCGGCGGTCGGCCTGCGCCAGCATGAAGCCGGTGAGGATCTGCGCGAACGCACGCCCTGGCGGGGCGGCGCGCGACACCTGGTAGAGCCAGCGCACCTCCACGTCGCATCCCGGCTGTGGATTGGCCGTCCCGCACCCCAGGACCGTGTCGCGGCGGGCCTCGATGGTCGTCAGCCGGGCCCTGCTGGTGGAAATTACCGCCGGAAGCCCGCGCGCGAGCAGCGTGTCGCGCATGGCGCCGAAGTCATCCGTCCACGACAGCGCGCTGCCCAGGTTGCGGGCGGCGCTGCCGTCCACCGTCAGCATCAGCTCCAGGTAGCGCACCCGGCCGATGGCGGCGCGGTTGGCGGCCTCGGCCAGCATGTCGCCCACGCGGCGCTCGGTGGTGTTCATCCGCCGGAAGGTATTGAAAAACTGGTCGTGGCCGGTGATGCCGGATCGCGGCGTCCACCCGCGCATCGACATGGCGTTCACCACCTCGTTGTACAGCGCGCTGGTGTCGGGAATGGTCGATGCCAGGCGCAGCGTGTCGTTGGGCGTGCAGGGGCCGCTGGTGATCCCCAGCAACCGCGTGTTGACGCACAACCCGTCTTCCGCCGCCCAGCGCAGGTAGCTTTCGGCGTAGATGGCGCCCGAAAGGTGGCTGTGCAGGTCTGCCCCCTTGGGCATTTCGCGGATGAAGATCGCCAGGTCGCGCGGAACGGAGCGGACCCCGTCGAAGTAGCGGGCGGTCCGCTCCTCCGCTTCCCCGCCCTGCGCGGCGGCGGGAAGGGCGAAGAGGAGGGCGGCGTTCACGAGCAGCGCGCAAAGGCGGGGCACCCGCGCAATGGATCGACGGATCATGGGCGTTGGACCGAGGGGTGGGCGGGGGCCGCGGACGCGAGGGCTCCCTGACCGGGCCCAACTTAGTCGTGGAGCCGTGGCCGGGGAAGCATCACGATCCGGCGCAGCGTCGATCGAAAATCGTACACCCCCCCACTTCCCGTGCAGCGCCCGGCGTTCTCGTGCCCCAAGCCTCGTCCGCCGACCGTTTTCCGGACATCCAGCGGGGCGGCGCCGTGGCCTTCGCTCCACGTATAAACACATGCACCAGGTCAACTTACCCCTTTGCCGAGATCGGGAACGGGGTTCGCTTTAGAGAGCATCGAGGGCTGGCTGTCGCGCGGCCCCAATCGTTCACCGGAGCTGGACCGATGATCTCACACCGCCTCGCCGCCTTCGTCCTTGCATCCGCCGCCCTGGCCGGCTGCCAGGACGCCGCGGGCCCCAGCGCCCCCGCCGCATCGTGCGACCCCACCGTCAGCCTGGAGCTGGCGCCGGGCGAGACGCGCACACTGAATGAAGCCCAGGCGCGCTGCATCGCGCTCGGGGCAAACGGTGCCGAGTACGTGCTGGCCGGCTTCGACGCGCGGGCGCTGGACGCATCGGCGGGCGGCCCGTTCGCGGGCGGGCTGTCGGAGCCGCGCTACACCCTCGGCGACGGGGCGGGGGGAGCCGCCGCGTCGCAGAACCTCGTCCAGGCCGATGGCGGCGCCGATCGGCCCACCGGCGACCTGCGCCTGAACACCGCGCCGGCCCCGGGCGATCCGTACGGACGCGAAACCCCGTGGCGCGACGGCGAGCGGTTCCAGGTGCGGCCGATGGTGGGAGCGGGCACGGTGCCGGCGCGGGTGGTGAAGGTGGTGGGCG
Source organism: Longimicrobium sp. (assembly GCF_036399935.1). Classification (GTDB taxonomy): domain Bacteria; phylum Gemmatimonadota; class Gemmatimonadetes; order Longimicrobiales; family Longimicrobiaceae; genus Longimicrobium. The sequence goes on along the minus strand of NZ_DASWMD010000023.1, from coordinate 113,700 downwards.
GCCGGTTCGTGCTGGCGGTGCTGGAGGGCGACGAGAGCGGCGCGGCGCGCGTGCTGGACCAGGCCGAGACGGCGTTGGAGTTCCTTGCGGCGCAGGGCTTACCCGTGCTCCGCGGCGCGCTGGGCGAAACCGTGCCGGTCACCAGCCCCGGCTCGGGCCAGCTGCTGATCCTGGCCGCGGCGTGGAACCCAGAGCAGGGCGCCGGCGCCACCTGGTCGCGCGAAGATTCCGGCGGCGCGCGCAGCCTGGTGTGGCTGAACCTGAACGTGCGGCCGGGGAAGGGCGAGAACTTCGAGATGTACGACCACGCCAGCTACCGCCTGAAGGTGCTGGCGCACGAGATGACGCACGCCTGGCAGGTGCAGCACCTGCGCGGTGCGCACGGTGCCCCGCACGCCGCGCCGGGTTCGGCCGCGTGGAGCATCGAGGGCGGCGCCGACTTCCTGGCGATGGACCTGCTGCGCCGCTACCTGGGCGTGGGCCTCACCGCCAACTGGAACTGGCAGGACCACCTGAACCCGCGCGAATCGGCCGCCATCTACGCGCTGGAGCCGGTGGATGCCCGCGGGCGCCTGCCCTGGGGCTACTACGACGCCGCTAGCCTGCTGCGCGACCTGCAGGTGCGGCTGATGAACGCCGGCCTCAGCGCCGACGCGGCGATGGCGGTGGTGGCCCGGGGCGCGGTGGAGGGCTGGTACGGCGACGACGGCGCGGGCGGCGCCTGCCACGGGTTGGTGGAGCGCGTGCGCAGCCACCTGGGCGCCGCTTGGGACCCCGCCGAGGCGGTGCTCACCTGGACGCTGACGCAGGCGGCGGACGACCGCACCAGCAATCGCGCGCTCAACAATCCCGTCTATCGCAAGGTGGGCGACCGCGGGGCGGCCTACGGGTGGAAGCCCTCCGCCGAGGTTCAGGCGGGGCGCGCGGGATCGTCCACCTTCGGCCAGGTGAGCGGCGGAAGCTTCTTCGCCCTGGTGAGCGGCGCGGGCACCGTATCCGCCACGTCCGACACGCAGGGCATCCGTTGGATGATCGCCCGTACGAACTGAATGGCGCGCGCGGGGTCATGAGCGCTTCGGAGGAGATCCTCCCTTTAGCTTTGACAGCCTCCGCCGTTTCGCCGTTTCACATCCCTCACGACACCATTGACAGGCGGAGTTCAGCCACGCATCTGTACGGGCACTCATTTCACGCGCAGAAAACCGAGCGCAGATGCGAGCCTTCGCTTCGATCATCATCACCCTGTCCCTGGCCGGCTGTGATCGCGATTTGCCCGCACACGCCGCGGCGGAGTGCGGCCCGGACGCCGATCGAGCCGCTCTTTCCCTGACGAGGCAATCGTCCCGTCCGCTCTCTGCTGCCCCACGAAGTGCTGAGATCCTGCTGCTGTCAAGCGGCACCCTCGCCAGCGTGGAGCGCGGATCATCGGGCCTGTCCCTGCACGGCCCCACGAAGGGTGTCTCGGAGTGGCTTCCCGCGCCGGAGCCGCTGTCCGCCATCGTCGAGCACGGGGGCGAGGTTCTGGCCACAGGCGCGCGATCTCTGTACCACGTGGACACACGGCGCGGCCGGGTCACGCATTTGGCCACCCTACCCATCAAAAGCGGGCATTCCGTCAATCTCGCGACGGATGGCAGCACCATCTGGGTCGCCACCGCAGGAAGCACCACCGGCACGGGCGAGGTCCTGGCCACCGACCGCGCTTCGCTCCGGCACTGGCGACGTACCACGATGCCGGGGCCTGTCCGCCTGGCGGCGCTGGGCGGGGGCCGGGTCGCCGCAGCCCTCGTGCGCTCCCCCCATCAGGTCGTCATCCTGGACTCCGCCCTTCGGGCCCTCGGCGCTGCCACGCCAAGGGCGCCGGGCGCCTGGCGAAGGCCCCGCGCCGAGGCCTCGGTCACCCAGGCGCTCATTGCGCTGGACTGCGATCGCCTGCTGCACGTGCTCACCGACCTGCGATCCGACCGGCGAACGCTCCACATCTATGAACTCGCGCCAAAGCCGCGGGTCGTGAGAACCCGCTCGATTGAGCAGCCGATCGGGTTCGTGCAGGCATTCGGAAGCAATACGCTGATCGCGGTGTCAGAATCGACGGGGCGGCGGGAACTGATATATTTCGGATGGTCCTGGAAACCCAACTAGGAGGTCCCGATGAAAAGATCGATGATCGTTGCCGGTACCGCGGCTCTGGCCGCACTCGCGCTGGGAACCCCGAGCGCCAAGGCCAACTGCTTGACCTGCACCAGCACCCAATGGTGCACGAACGGCTCCGAAGGGTCAAGCTGCTACACCTACTACGAGGACGGCCGGCGGTGGTGCCAGTTCAGCCTTGACTGCGGGAAAGCAGTGGCGGTGACGCCGCTGGATGTTTCGCCGGCCGGAACCTTCCTCGCCCGGAATGACGACCGGGTGACGGAAGGGGGACTTCAAAAGCAGAGCTGCAACGGCTTCGTGGTGGGCCACGTGGCCGACGCGGCGACCCAGGCAACGCTGGTGCGTGTAATCCGGATCTGAGCCGCTGGTCGTTGTGCCTGCTTCCCGCCGCCCGTGAAGCCCAAAGAACCAACTCGCCGACCGGCCAATGACGAACTTCGCTCTTCGAACGAGTCCCTGGATCGCCCTCGCCGCGTTGCTGGCGCACGCGCTTGGACCGGCCTGCGCGGTGGCGCAGCGCAACCCGGCCGCGACATCGATCCGGTTGGAACGCCTCCTGGTACTCGGGGGCGACGACTCCCCGGCCAACGCCACGTTCGTCGACGTGAGCGACATCGCGACGTCGGCCAGCGGCGAAATCTATGTCGTCGACGCTGGCGACCGGGCCGTAAAGGTGTATACATCGAGCGGCCGCTTCGTGCGGCGGTTCGGCCGCCAAGGCGGCGGACCGGGCGAATTTCAGCTTCCGAGCGGCCTTCGGGTTGACACGCTGGTTCGCGTGTCGGACCTGGGGCAGCAGCGCATGAGCCTGTTCACGCTCGATGGGCGCCACCTCCAGACGGTCCGCAGTCCCCAGATCGGCGATACGCCCCTCCTGCAGATGACGCCGCTGCGCAACGGCAGCACCGTCGGCGCAACCCCCGCCAGGATGGGGGTATCTGGGTCGGGCAGCACCCGCGTAGGCTCGCCATACGTCGCCGTGCTGACGATCCGGCAGGGGAGCCCGCCCGATACGCTGTTGAGGCTGCATTCCGGGGTGTCCACCTTTCATCCCCGCGACGGGCTGGTTCCCTTCGGCGGCATCGACTCGCACGTGGGCCGCGGCGGCGCGCACGCGGTGCTGGGCGACAGCTTGGTGGCGACAGCCGACGGCTATTCGGGCGAGGTGCGCTGGTACCGGGCGGACCGCGGCGGCCTTACGCTGTTCCGGACCCGGCTTCTGCCGTCGCGAAGCCGACCCGTCGCGGCTGGCGACGTGCAGCGCATCCGGCGAAGCCTCTACGCGGAGTCGCCCGACCTGCCTCGCGGCTTGGTCGTCGAGCCGCCGCCACGCATTTCCGTCGCCACTCAGGCGGTGTTTTCGACGGATGGCGCTCTGTGGATCCGCAACACCGCGGGGAAGGGGCATGCACACGTGTGGACGGTGTTCGACCAAGCGGGAGATATCGCCCTGCGGCTTTCGCTCCCCGCCGGGTTCGAACTGCGCCACGTGCGCGGCGACCGGCTGTACGGCATTGCGCGGACGGAGAATGACGTCCCCGTCATCCACGTGTATCGGCTGGTGCAGGGGCGGTAGGTCCCGCCCCAACAGCGGCGGCCACCCCGCGGGATGCGGAGCGGCCGCCGTTTGCTGTCCTGCGCACCTACACGATCAGCTGCGCGCGCGGAAGTTGACGATGGTCTCGCGGCCGTCCGGCAGCCGCACCTCCAACGACACCACCTGCCCCGCCCGCACCGCCTCCGACGCGGCGCGCAGCTCCTGCACCGTGCCCACCTGACGCCCGTTGAAGCGCCGCACCACCATCCCGCGGCCCAGCACCCCCGCCGCCGGGCTCGCCGGGTCCACTTCGGAAATCACCACCCCCGCCGCGCGCTCCATCCCCAGCTCGCGGGCAATTTCCGGCGTCACCGCCTCCGCGCGGAAGCCCAGCCTGCCGGTGGTCTCCGCCGGCGCGGCCACGTCCTCCGCCGCGGGCTCGGCCCGGCTGCGGGCGGCACGCGGGTTGGAGAACTCCTCCAGCCGCACCGCCACCCGGCGGCGGTCGCCGTAGCGAACCACGTCCAGCGTCACCCGGTCGCCCGGGCGCCGCTCCATCACCGTCTCCATCAGGTCGCCGGCGTTCTTCACGGCCTTGCCCTCCACGGCCACGATCACGTCGCCCAGCTTCAGGCCGGCCGCCGCCGCGGGGCCGCGTGGCTCGGCCGAGACCACCGCGCCGTCCGGCGAGGGAAGTCCGAACACCTCGGCGTCGGCCGGCGACACGTCGCGGATCTCCACGCCGATCATCGGCCGGTGCACGCGGCCGTCGCGCATCAGGTCCTCGGCCACGCGGCGCGCCAGGTTGACGGGCACCGCGAACCCGTAGCCCGAGTAGAAGCCCGTCGGCGAAGCGATGGCGCTGTTGACGCCGATCACCCGCCCCTGCAGGTCTACCAGCGGCCCCCCGCTGTTGCCGGGGTTGATGGCCGCGTCGGTCTGGATGAAGTGCTCCAGCGGGGCCTCGGCGCCGTTGCGGCCCATGATGCCCAGGCTGCGCCCCTTGGCGCTCACGATGCCGGCCGTGGTGGTCTGCCCCAGGTCCAGCGGATAGCCCAGCGCCAGCACCCAGTCGCCGATCTCCAGCACGTCGGCGTCGCCCAGCCGCGCCACGGGCAGCCCGCGCGCCTCCACCTTCAGCACCGCGACGTCGGTGTTGGGGTCGCGCCCCACCACGCGCGCTTCGAACTCGCGCTTGTCGGCCAGCACCACCATCACGCGGTCCATCCCCTCGACCACGTGGTTGTTGGTGATGATGTAGCCGTCCGCCGAGATGATGAAGCCCGAACCGCTGCCGGCGCGGGGCGCCTGCCCGCCCTGGCGGCGGAACATGTCTTCGAACGGCGTCCCCCGGAACTCGGGCGGCACCTGCTGCGACGACACGGCGCGCGCCGCCGAGGCCACCCGGACGTGCACCACCGCGGGAAGGGCGGCGCGGGTGGCGGCGCGGAAGGCGCCCGACAGCCCCTCGGCCGACGCGATGGCACCCGGGGGCGCCACCGCAGGCCCGGCCGCCTGGGCACCCAGGTCCGGCAGCGGGTCCTTCACCATGTCGGCCGCCGTCATGGCCGTTGCGGTGCCCGCGACCAGCAGCGCGGGCATCCCGAGCTTGCGAAGCGTTGCGTTCATCGTCACTTATCTCCTGATCCGAAAACGTGGGGCGGCCAGGGACCACGGGGCCGCCGTCGTGCCGGCAAGGAATACCCGATCGTGCGAACCCCCGTTCCTGCAGGGGATTAGCGGACGATTAGCCCGTTCTTAACGCCTCTTAATCCAGGGCACCGATGAGGATTCTGATCGTAGAAGACAATCCACGGATCGCCGGCTTCCTGCAGAAGGGCCTGCGCGAGGAGGGGTACGTGGTGGAGATGGCGGCGGATGGCGACACGGCATGGGAGAAGGCGACCACACAGGGGTTCGACGCCGCCGTAGTGGACGTGATGATCCCGGGGCGCTCCGGAATCCAGCTCGTCCGCGACCTGCGCGAGGGCGAGGTACGCCTTCCCGTGCTGATGCTCACGGCGCGCGACCGCACCGAGGACAAGGTGGTGGGGCTCGACGCCGGTGCCGACGACTACCTGACCAAGCCGTTCGAGTTCTCGGAACTGACGGCGCGACTCCGCGCGCTGCTGCGGCGGGGGGCGAGCCCGGGCGCCTCGGCGCTGCTCAAGGCGGGGGACGTGGAGATGGATCCCGCCACGCGCGAGGTGCGGCGCGGCGGAAAGCCGGTGGAGCTCACGCCGCGCGAGTACGCGGTCCTGGAATACCTGCTTCGCAACGCGGGCCGTCCCCTGAGCCGCGCGGCGATGATGGAGCACGTGTGGGGAATCCGATTCGATCCCGGCACCAACATCGTGGACGTGTGCATCAACTCGCTGAGGACCAAGCTGGAAGACCGCGACCGGGGACTGATCCAGACGGTCCGCGGGGTGGGGTACGCCATCAAGCCCCCGGCCGGGGAGCCGGAGTGAACCGCCCACGCTCGCTCCGGCGCGAGATCGTCGCAGGCTACTCGCTGATCCTGCTGGTGGCGCTCACCCTGTTCGCGGGCGCCGCCTACGGCATCCTGCGGCGCTCGCTGAGGAGTGCGGGCACCGAGTCGCTGCGCCAGACCGCCGCGACCGCCGAGCGCTTCATCGCACCCGGCATTCCCCGCGTGGCCACGCACGAGCAGCGGCTGCCTCCCACGGAGGGCGCGGTAGAAACGCTGCGCCGCCGCTCGCGCCTGGTCACCGGCGAAACGGTGGAGATCTACGTGGCCCGCACCGGCGCCGTCGAGCAGCACGCCCTACGCTCGTTCGTCCTGATCGCCCTGGTGCTGATTCCCGTGACGACGCTGCTGGCGGCCCTGGCGGGGCGAACGGTGAGCGACCGCATCCTGCAGCCCCTCAACCGGCTGGTGACGGCCTCGCGCGAGATCGGCATCGGCGGGCTGGCGCGGCGCGTGGACGAGCCGGAGCGCCCGACCGAGCTTCGCGAGCTGGCCCTGGCCTACAACGGCATGCTCGAGCGCCTTCAGCGCGCCGTCGAGGCCCTGCGCAGCTTCACGGCCGATGCCAGCCACGAGCTGCGCACGCCCCTTACCGCCATCCGCGGCACGGCGGAGGTCGCCCTCGCCCGCCCCCGCACCGCCGAGGAGCTACGCGACACGCTGGAAGAGGTGGTGGACGAAACGCGCGAGATGCTTCACCTGGTGGAAGACCTGCTGACGCTGGCGCGCGGCGAGCAGGTGGAAGCCGGCCCCGACGAGGTTGCCGACCTGGCGGAGGTGCTTCGCGACGTGCAGGACGTGGGCGAGGCGCTGGCCGCGGCCAAGCCGGTGGAGGTGCGGCTGGACGCCCCCGACGCCCTCCCCCTGCGCGGCGACGCGGGCGCGCTGCGGCGGCTGTTCCTGAACCTGGTGTCGAACGCGGTCAAGTTCACGGAAGCCGGTGCGGTGACGATCACCGCGCGCTCGGTCGCGGCGACGGAAGAACCGGCGGATGGGCGGGAATGGGTGGAGGTGCAGGTCGCCGACACCGGCAGCGGCATCTCTGCCGAGGCGCTGCCCCGCGTGTTCGACCGCTTCTACCGCGAAGACGCGGCGCGCAACCGCAGTGGCGGCACGGGGCTGGGCCTGGCGATCGCCCGCATGGTCGCCGAGCGCCACGGCGGCACGATCGCGGTGCGCAGCGCCCCCGGCGAGGGAAGCGTGTTCACGGTGCGGCTGCCGGCCGGGGTGTGAGGGGAAGTGCGTGAGTGCGTGAGTGCGGAAGCATGCACGCCACTCTGTCATCCTGAGGCCCAAGCGAGCGACCCTCGCCCGCGGCACACCCCACGCGGGCCGAAGGATCTAACCGAGGACACGTACGAGCGTGGGCGCGGCAGCGGTCATCAATGCGTGGACCTCGGCCTCCGTCCCGGCGGTTGAAACCGCAGCTGGAAAGTCACGAAGTCCGCCTTCGCGGACTGCGACGCGAAGCCGAGTGCGCCAAGCCGGCCGAAGTTCGGTTCACGTCTCCCCCTCCCCTGCGCAGCGGGGGACGGGGGCCGGGGGGAGGGGGCTCCCAGAGGCATGCGAGGCACCCCATCGAACCCCACCCGAAGTTCTCCCCTCTCCGCACAGCAGTACCGTGCGGGGAGGGGCCGGGGGTGGGGCCGAAGTTCCCCCCTCTCCCGCGCCGTTTGCGGGGGAGGGGCCGGGGGAGGGGGACCCTACCCGTCCTTCAACCGCGCTTCCGCCAGTTCCAGCACGTAGCGCTTGCCGGGAAAGCGGATCAGCCGCAGGGCCTCGTCGTACGTGGCCCAGCGATAGTCCTCTGCTTCGCGTGAAATCACCACGCGCTCTTCCTGGGTTTCCGCCAGGAAGTACACCACCTTCTTCACGATCAGCGTTCGCGCTTCGCCCTTCCCCTGCGTAAAGACGTACCGCTCTTCCTCGCGAAAGCCGCGGAGCAGCGAGATCTGGGTTTCCCCGATCCCCGCCTCTTCCCACAGCTCGCGAACCGCGGCCTGTTCTTCCGTTTCCCCGGACTCCACTCCGCCCTTGGGAAACTCCCATATGGGACGCCTGGTGAGCGCCGAACGCATCAGCAGGTAGCGCCGCTCGCTTCCCCCGTTCCGGAAGAGCACGACGCCCGCCGCCGTCTGCGAAATTCTTCTCATCCTCCCCTCCGGCGCGTAGAGGCAGGGACGTATTTGCGTGCAATCTGCTACGGACAAAGCGCGCAGGCAACCGGCATGATGGTTGCCCGCGCCGCCGCGCGTCGCTCTTGCCTCCCCAGCCGCGGAAACACGCGATGGACACGCGCCACCGCTCCGCCCCCGAGCCCCCGCAGAAGCCGAATCCTCGCGCCACCGCCGAAGACGTGCAGCGCGGGCGCAGGCACCAGGAGCCACTGCCCGTCACGGCCCCGCTGTGGAAGCGCGTGATCCACGAGTTCATGGCCGACGACATCAGCAACCAGGCGGCCAAGGTCGCGTACTACTTCTTCCTTTCGCTTCCGCCCTCGGCGATGGTCATGTTCGGGCTGACGGGCTTCTTCGGCGGGCAGGAAACGGGCGACTGGATGACGCAGCGGCTCACGACTTCCCTCCCGGCCGAGGCGTCGGACCTGGTCTCGGGATTCGTGAACGACGTCGTCCACCGCAACGCACCCGGCCCGCTCTCCATCGGCCTGCTGCTGGCGCTGTGGGCGGGCAGCAACGTCTTCACCGCGCTCGAAGACACGCTGAACGAGTGCTACGGCGTGGTCGCCCAGCGGTCGTGGATCCGCAAGAAGCTCGTCGCCGTGGGGATGCTGGCGGCGTGCGCCCTGCTGTTCCTGGGGGGCAGCGCCGTGCTGGTGGGCGGCGGCGGGATCGCCCGGTCGCTCGGCCTGGGCGAGGCGGGCCGCATGGCGTGGGCGGTGGCGCAGGTGCCGCTGGGCTTTGCGCTGATCACCGCCACCTTCTGGCTGATCTACTACGTGCTTCCCCTCAAGGACCAGTCCGGCTGCAAGAAGACGCTGCTCAAGGCGTCCGCCCTCGTCGCGGTGATCTTCGTGATCGCCTCGCTGGCGTTCCGCCTGTACGTCACCAACTTCGGCTCGTACAGCGCCACCTATGGGCTGCTGGGCACGGTCACCGTCCTGCTGCTGTGGATGTACGTAACCTCGCTCGTCGTCCTTCTGGGCGGCGAGATCGCGTCGGAGATGGAGCGCACGTCGTAGCACGCGCGCTCCACCCACGGATCTGCACGGTTTCGCGCCGGCCGCCTCGCCGCTACTTTTGTTTTCCGTCCATCCTGCCCGCTGTTCCTTCCCCGTCCTCCCCCGCCCGATGTCCAGCACCCGTCCCGTGCTCCGCGCGTTCGTCTGCGCTCTCGCGATCGTGACCATCGTGGCCAACCTGGTGCCGCCCCTGGAGTTCGCCGTGGCGTTGCGCGCGGGCAAGGCTTCGCTGACACCCGGCGTCATCGGCCTGGTGCTGCTGCTGGTGCTGGCGCCGCTGTCCGCCGCGGGACTGGCCCTGGTGCTCGCGTGGCGCAGTTGGGCGCGCGACGACGCCCGGGTACTGGCCGTGTTCCTGGGGCTGCTTTCGTATGCGCTGGGAACGGAAGGGACCTGGATGATGCTGAAGCGGTCCGGGCTTCCGGACTGGGCTGTGTCGGTGCTGGACACGGGGATGCCGCTGGCCGCGGTCGCCGGAATGGCGGTGATGATCCGCTTTTCCAGCATCTTCCCGCGCCCCCTCTCGCTGCGGGACCTTCGGCCCGGGGCCTCGCGCGCCGGCCGCATGGTCGCGGGCGCGCAGGCGTGGGCCATGGACCCGGCCCGGCTGCGGCGCGCGGCGGCCTGGTTCTGCGGCGTGGTGATCGTGGTGCCGCAGGCGATCTCCATCGTCACCGGCCTGCGCGGCGACGAGATCGACCTCGTGGTCTTCTCCAAGTACCTGGCGCTGGCCGCCATGCTGGCCGCCGTGACGCTGAGCGCGGCGAACCTGCGAACCAATTACCGCCGGGCCGACGCCGCGGGGCGGCGGCAGGTCTTCTGGGTGCTGGAAGGCTTCCTCTTCGCCACGGCCGTCGCGGTGCTCGCCTCGGCGCTGAAGCTGCTGCAGAACGCCACGGGGTACCAGGCCGCCCAGCCGCACTGGTACGCGCTGGCGCTGGTGGCCGCGTTCCTCGGCCTGCTGGCGTGCCTGGCCATCGCCCTGTTCGGCTCCGGCGCGCTGGACCCGTCGCTGGCCCTGCGCCGCACCGCCGTCTCGGGCGTGCTGGGGCTGCTGGCCGTCGTGCTCTTCGCCGTTTCCGAGCAGGTGATGCAGGAGTGGCTGGGCGCGCGCCTGGGGCTCAGCGCGCGTACCGGAGGCATCGTCACGGGCGTGGCGCTGGGCCTGGCGTTCGAGCCGCTGCGCACCCGCACGTCGGCGTTCGTGGAACGCCAGCTCGCGCGCTTCGGCGCGGAACCGGAGGCGCCCCCGGTGCCGCTCCCGGCGGGCACCGTCCCGGCCTGACCGGATGGCCCCGGCCGCACCCGCTCCACGACTCCGCGTGCTGATCCGCTTCGTCGTCCTGGTCCTGGCCGCCTACGCGCTCTTCGCCGCGCTCGTCTGGTTCTACGCCGAGCGGCTGATCTTTCAGCCACCCGCCGGCCGGTATCCGTCATCGCCCGACGTGGTGTCCACCGGATGGCCTCGGCCGCACCCGCTCCACGACTCCGCGTGCTGATCCGCTTCGTCATCCTGGTCCTGGCCGCCTACGCGCTCTTCGCCGCGCTCGTCTGGTTCTACGCCGAGCGGCTGATCTTTCAGCCACCCGCCGGCCGGTATCCGTCATCGCCCGACGTGGTGTCCATCCCGCGTCCGGACGGCGGAACCGTCTCCGCGGTGCACGTGCGCAACCCCTCGGCGCGGTACACCGTGCTGTTCAGCCACGGGAACGCGGAGAGCATCTGGCACAATCTGGACTTCTTCCGCGAGATGGCGGCTGCGGGGTTCAGCGTGCTGGCATACGACTACAGCGGCTACGGCCTGAGCACCGGGCGGCCGTCGGAGCGCGCCACGTACGCCGACATCGACGCGGCGTACGACCATCTCACGCGCACGGAACGCGTGCCGCCGGAACGGATCATCGCGCATGGCCGCTCATTGGGTGGCGCCGTGGCAGCGGACCTCGCCAGCAGGCGGCCGGTGGCGGCACTTGTGCTGGAAAGCACGTTCACCACCATCCACGGCGCCGTCAGCGACGTTCCGCTGGTGCCCTTCGACCGATTCCGCACCTGGAGCAAGCTGCCGAAGGTCCGCGCCCCCGTGCTGGTGATCCACGGCACGGAGGACGAGGTGATCGCGTTCGTCCACGGACAGCGCCTGTACCAGCGCGCGCCCTCTCCCAAGCGGCACTACTGGGTTCAGGGCGCGGGGCACAACGACCTGCTGTGGGTGGCGGGAGATGAGTACTGGCGCGTGCTCACGGACTTCGCCGCCAGCCTCCCGGAGGAGGAGAAGCGATGAAGCGCTCGGTGGCGATCCTGTCGCTGGCGTGCGCGCTCGCGGCCTGCGGAAACGACAATCCGGCGGCGCGGCTGGGCAGCGAAGGCCGCGCGCCAGCGGAGAACGCGCCGAAGCTCACGTCGGAACCCGGCACGGGATCGCCCGCCCCGCGGACGATCAACATCCATCCCAACCACCCGACGTACCAGGTGGTGCTCCACGAGCGCGAGGGCGGCATCGTGGACAGCATCCACGTGCGCCGCGGAAGCCGGCACGTGCAGACGCTGAAACCCTCACCGAACGGGGGAACGGCTGGCCTCGGTGCCGACCGCGTCTCCACGCCGGACCTGGACTTCGACGGCCACGCCGACCTGGCGCTCGTCACCGAGCTCGCCGCCGGCACTTCGCGGTCCCACTACTGGCGGTTCGAAACGGCGACCGGGCGCTACGAGTCGCTGGGCAACCGCGAGACGCTGCAGGTGGACACGGCCGCGGAGGCGCTGACGACCTTCAACCGCGGCGGCCACGGCGGGCGCATCTGGACGGCCGCCCGGATCGGCGTGGTAGATGGTGCGCTCGTGCCCGTCCGTTCCGAGGAGCAGGCGTGGCTGCAGGATGCGCAGGCGTACATCTACATCGTCCGCGAACGCCGCGGCAGCCGCCTGGCCGAGGTAAGCCGCGACACCTTGGCCGAGAGCGAGCTGCGCGCCGGCCCCAGCTGGCATAACGACGATCAGCAGGACTGATCCGAACCCGCCGGGTTCCCGCGGGGACATCGAAGCCATGAACGAGCTGGTCGACTTCCCCGCCCTGCGCACCAGCGTCAAGGAGAACGCGAAGACGGCGGTTTCGCGCGAGCTTTCCAACCGCACGCGGCTGCCGGGTGTGGGCGCCCTTGGCGGGATCCTCGCCGGACGGGTGGTGAACCCGGTGGTGGACCTGGCCGTCACCCCGTCGGGGGTCGCCGCGCTCACCAGCGGCCGCCTGCCGACCGGGCGCAACGAAGACGGCGCCGAGCGCCGGGGCCTCCCCGAGGGATTGAAGATGGAGAGGGGATACGACGGGTTGGGCCGCTTCGAGGTGCGCTACGTGGACCGCGAGTCGGGCGACGAGCGCATCGCGCTGATCATGCGCCGCGACTGACTGAACTGGAAGCTCACCGGCGCGCGCTTCGTCGAGGCCGAGACGCGCTGACGCTCCTCACGTCCAAGGATCGAAGTCCCGTCCGCACCCGCGCGGACGGGACTCACGGTATCCAGATATCCGTCAGCCCAAAGTCGTTGCCCACGAACAGCAGTGGTCGATTCTCCACCCGCGCGACCGCGTAGCTCAGGCAATCGCCAAAGTTGAGCTTAGCGGGGTGCCGGCCCTTGCCGAACTGGTCGAACGCTTCCACCGCGACAATCCAGTGCGTGGCAAGGAACGGGATCTCCGCAACCCGAAACGTATCCCTGAACTCCGCAATCAGCCTCTCCCAATCTGGCCCCAAGCGGCGGGAGAGCACCATCCCGGTTTCGGTGAGGCTGGGAGTTCCGATCCCAACCTGTTTCTCCAGCATCAGGAGCTTAACAAGGTGATCGGAACCGTCCTCGTTGAGGATGACCGCGATTGCGGCCGAGCTGTCTACGATCATCCTTTACCGTAGCCCAGCAGCTCTGCTTTTTCCTCCCGCGTGACCCGCTTGCCACGGACCTCGCAAGGGATCTTGGGCCAGACGTCGTTCTGAAGCCAGTTCATCACCGCGCCTCTGCGCTTCAGGTAGTCGGCGTGATCGTGGATGATCGAGGTGAGAGCATCGGCCTCATCCAGCTGCAGTTCGGCCGCGATCTCCTGGATCAGGCGTTCCAGCTCGGGGTTGTCGATGGTGATCGGCATGGCTCAGCTCCGTTCGCATCGTTTGGTCGCTCCTTACGCCAACATGGCCCAGAGCGGGCATGGCATCTCTCTTGGACATCTCTCACGGGATCGAAGGCCCGTCTGCCCACCCGTGGGCGAGCCTTCAGGCTTTCCAGAGGTCCGTCAGGGGAAAGTCGTTGCCCACGAACAGCAGTGGCCGGTTCTCCACGCGCGCAACCGCATAGCTCAGGCAGTCACCGAAGTTCAGCCGCGCGGGGTGCCTCCCCTTCCCGAACTGCTCATACGCCTCCACGGCAATCACCCAGTGATGGGATGAGAACGGGACGTCCTCCAGTTCGAAGCGGGCCTTGAACTCGTCGATCAACGTCCGCCAGTCCGGGTGCGGGCGCGAAGCGAGCACGATCCCGCACTCCGCCAGGCTGGGCGTGCCCATCCCGACGTCCGCCTCTTCCAGCAGGCGGTCGGCCAATTCCTCGAAATGCGGCTCGCGCAGCATGATGGCGACCGCCGCCGACGTGTCCACGATCATTCGGGACCGTATCCGAGGATGCATGCCTTTTCTTCGCGCGTCATCTGCTTGCCCAGGTGCTCCGGCGGGATGTACGGCCACACGTCGCTCTGAAGCCAGTCCATCACGATGGCCTTTTTCCGCTGGACCTCTCGATGCTTCAGCACCAAGGCGCGGATCGCCTCGACGTCGTCGACTTCTTTTTCTTCCGCCAGCTCGCGGATGAACTGCTCCAGTTCGGGATCGTTGATCGTAATCGGCATGGGCTCGGCTCCGTTCGGGTCGTCCGGTTGCCACCTACGCTAACATGCCCTGAGCGTCCGGTCCAGTGGTCAGAAAAAATCAGTCCGGACGGTGGCGCAAACCGTATCGTCTGGCACGCTTTACATCCTGTCCTTATCTTGGCGGGCATGGTATCTCTCTTCGACATCCTGGGGCCGACGATGGTGGGGCCGTCTTCGTCGCACACGGCCGGCGCCTGCCGGCTGGGGCTGATCGCGCGCGCCGTCGCGGGCGGCATGCCCGAATCCGTCCGCATTCAGCTTCACGGCTCGTTCGCCGCCACCGGCGAAGGGCACGGAACGCATCGCGCCATCGTCGGCGGGCTGATCGGCCTGGCGCCCGACGACCTGCGGCTGCGAGAAGCCTACGACGAGGCCAAAGCGGCGGGACTCCAGTGGGAGTTCGAGGAAATCGACCTGGGCGACGAGGCGCACCCCAACACCGCCATCTTCAACGTAACGCTGGGGGGCGAGCAGCTGGTGATCCGCGGCGCGTCGCTGGGCGGGGGGCGCGTGGAGGTTTCGGAGATCGACGGGTTTCCCGTGGCGCTGGGCGGCTCGTACCACACGCTGGTGCTGCTGGCGCACGACGAGCCGGGGACCATCGCCGCCGTCGCCACCGTCCTGGCCGGCCACCACGTGAACCTGGCCACCATGCGCGTGGACCGCACCGGCCGGCACCAGGATGCGCTGATGACCATCGAGGCCGACGAGCCCGTCAGCGAGCCCGCCGTGGGGGCCATCCGCTCCTTCCCCTGGCTGCGCTGGGCGCGCGTGGTACCGAAGATCGCGTGAAAACAGGACGCGGAGCGGGTGACGCCCGCCGGGAACGGCTGCCGCGGTTTTTGCAGACGTGCGGGCAGACGAAACCCTGTACCGCGTAGCCGTTCATGCACAAATCCATCGAATCGCTGATCCGCGACGCCGAGCAGAGCGGCCGCCCGCTCCCCCAGGTGGTGCTGGACAGGGAGTCCGCCGAAATGGGGATCGCGCCGGAGAAGATCCGCGCGCGCATCGGGCAGACCTTGGGCGTAATGCGGGGCGCCATCGCCGAGGGGCTGGAGGGCAAGGTCCGCTCGGCCTCGGGGCTCACCGGCGGGCGCTCCAAGCGGCTGTGGGACGACGGCCCGCGCATCCTGGGCCCCCGCGTGACCACCATCCTGGCCCGCGCCATCTCCACGCTGGAGGTGAACGCCGCGATGGGTCTGATCGTGGCCGCGCCCACGGCGGGCGCGGCGGGCGTGCTGCCGGCCATCCTGATCTCGGTGGACGAGTTCGCGGAGGGCGGCATGGGCGAGGACCGGCTGATCGACGCCATGCTGGTGGCGGGCGGCGTGGGCGGGGTGATCGCCCAGCGCGCCTCGCTGGCGGGCGCCGAGGGCGGCTGCCAGGCCGAGACCGGCACGGCGGCGGCGATGGGGGCGGCGGCGGTCACCTGGCTGCACGGGGGAACGCACGAGCAGATCTCCACCTCCATCGCGCTCTGCCTGCAGGGAATGCTGGGGCTGATCTGCGATCCGATCGGCGGCCTGGTGGAAATCCCCTGCATCTACCGGAACGCCAGCGCCGCCATGCAGGCCATCGCCGCGGCCGAGATGGCGCTCGCCAACCTGGATTTCCCGGTGTCGGCCGACGAGGTGATCGACGTGATGGGCGAGGTGGGCCGCCGGATGCCGTCGGCCTATCGCGAAACCGCGATGGGCGGGCTGGCCGCCACGCCCTCGGCGCAGCGGCTGGTGCAGATCCGTCCCACCAAGCGCCCGTCCGGGGCCAGCAGCTAGGGGCCCTCACCCCGGGAGGGGCCCCTTCGCCCGCTGGACACGGCCGCTCCACGGTGAAACTTTGTCCCGGGGCGGCGCGTATCCGGTCAGGTGAATCGAATGATGATGATCCCGTTTTCCGTACTCCTGACCATCCTGGTCGCCGGCCTGGTGGCCCGCTGGGTCGTGGCGGCCTGGCCCGGCGGCGACGGACACGAGCTGGCGGGGCGTGACGCGCAGATCCGCCGGCTTCGCGAGGAGATGGATACCCTGCAGTCCGAGGTGCGGCGCCTGAGCGAGGAGCAGTCGTTCATGGTGCGCCTGCTGTCCAAGGGCGACGGCCCATCCGCCGGCCAGCTTCCGCCGCCCGCGAACGAACCCCAATCGGAGAGCCCCTGATGGTGACCCGCGAGGACGTGGTGAACTTCCTGAACCGCATGGAAATGGGGTACGAGGAAGTAGACGATGGCATGTGGCTGGCCTACCCCGGCGAGCCCGACGGAGGCGCGCCGCTGGTGATCAGCCATGCGCCGCCGCTGCTGGTGTTCCGCCTGAAGGTGCTCGACGCGCCGCGCGATGGGCAGAAGTGCACCGAGCTGTACCGCCGCCTGCTGGAGGCCAACGCCACCGACCTGGTGCACGCAGCCTACGGGCTGGAGCAGGACGACGTGATCCTCACCGAGTCGATGGAGCTGGAAAACCTGGACTTCAACGAGTTCCAGGCCACCGTCGACTCGTTCCAGATGGCGATCGCGACCCACCTGGAGTCGCTCGCCACGTTCCGCGACTGCTGACGGCTTTCTTTTCGCTGACCAACACGTCCGGCGCACGCCCGGCCCCGCACGGCCCGGCGCACCCAAAGGACCCAGAACGGCTAGGACGATGGGGATCTTCACGAAGCTCAAGATGCTGGTCCGGTCGAACCTGAACGACCTGATCGCCCAGGCGGAGAACCCGGAGAAGATGCTCGAGCAGGTCATCATCGACATGCGCGAGCAGCAGACCCGGGCCAAGCAGGAGGTGGCGCTCGCCATCGCCGAAGAGCGCAAGCTCAAGTCGCAGGTGGACGCCGAAGCCCGCCAGGCGCAGGAGTGGGAGCGCCGCGCCATGCTGGCCGTTCAATCCGGGGGCGACGACCTGGCCCGGCAGGCGCTGACGCGCCAGCAGGAGTACGCGCAGCGCGCCCAGAGCATGCACGAAACCTGGCAGCGGCAGGTGGCCGACACCGAAAAGGTGAAGGACGCGCTGCGGCAGCTGCAGGTGAAGATCGAGGAGGCGCAGCGCAAGAAGAACCTGCTGATCGCCAAGCAGAAGCGCGCGCAGGCGCAGCGCCGCATCCACGAGACCATGGCCGGCCTGTCCGACACGTCGGCGTTCGAAACGTTCGAGCGGATGGCGCAGAAGATCGAGCACAACGAGCGCCTGGCGCTGGCCGCCGCCGAGGTGTCGGAAGAACTCTCGGGCGACCCGCTGGAGCGGCAGTTCCGCGCGCTGGAGGCCGGCGGCGGCAGCGCCGACGTGGAGTACCGGCTGCTGGAGCTGAAGGCCAAGGCCGGGCTGGGGCTTCCCCCCGGCGCCGGGCAGCAGGCCCTGCCGCAGGGCTCGGGCGCCCCGCGCCTGGGCGCCGGCCAGCCCGCCGCCCACCCGAACGACATGTCGGTGCACGACGCCGAGTTGGTGGACGACGACGCGGGGGCGCACACGGCGGCCGAGCGCACGGCCTACGCGCCGCCCCCTACCGCTGACGCCACCCAGGCGCACGGCGGCGGCAACCTCGCCGACGCCGACCTCGCTGCCCGTATCGACGCGCTCAACCGCGGCTGAGCGCCACCTGGGGAGCAAAAAAGACGCGGGGCCGGCAGCGATGCCGGCCCCGCGCTTCTGCGTTCGCTCACGCGTTTAGAGTCCAGCGCGTCCCTGTCAGGCCTGGGGCGGGGAAAATTCCACCGTCATGCGCAGCGTGAACGGTACCGCTCGCCCGTCGCGCAGCGCGGGCAGAAAGCGCACGTTGCGCAGGGCCGCTTCTGCCGCCGGACCGAAGCGGGAGTCGTAGTTCAGCGAAACTTCCCGCTCGACGACCTCCCCGTTGACCCGTTCACGAACGACCATGCGGGCCTCATCGGCGGGATTGGGGAGCGACGCGCGCTGAACCGCCTGGACGTCCTGCACGATGCCGCGGTCATCGAGCCTGATGTCCACCAGCACCGATCCGCGGACCCGCTGCGCGAGCAGATCGCGTGGATAGTGCCGGCGGAGGCTTGCCCCGATTGCCCCCTCGTCGGCGGGTGAGGGCAGATGGGAAAGCCCGGTAAGCTCCTGCAGCTGGGCGGAGGCGACCCGGCGGTCGTGCGCGGCGGACTTGCTCGCCGACAACGGCGACGCCCGTTCCGCTTCCGCGGCTCCATCCCCGCAGCCGGTCACGACCAGGAACGCGGCGGATGCGAGAGCCAGCCCGAACGCATGTCGACCCATCCTCTTACCTCGTTCCGTGGGAATCAGAAAGTCCGAACGCAATCGGCCAAGATGAATCTGTTCGGCGCAGATTTCGATGTCAACGACCTTCCTGTCGACGCCTGCCGCACTTCTCCTTGACGGTGGCGGCGCGTAGGTTACGCTTGACTCGAACCCGATCGCCCAAGCCATCGCATGAGCTCCGCCGACCGACAGCAGAACGCTCCCCGGCCCTCGCCCTTCGCCGTGCTCACGGCGGCGGTGGCGGCGGTGCTGCTGCTGCTCTTCGTCTACAGTGTCGCACAGGTGCTGCTGCTGTTCTTCGTGGCGGCCCTGTTCGCGCTGTACCTGGGCTCGATCATCGGCTTCCTGGAAGAGCGGGCGCGGCTGCCCCGGGCCGCGGGGCTGCTCGTCGCGCTGGCGCTGACGGGGCTGTGGGCGTTCGCCGTCGGGTGGCTGGTGCTGCCGCCGGTGGCCCGGCAGACGCAGGCGCTGATCACGGCGCTCCCCGGGCAGATCCAGGTGTGGACGGCCAGCCTGCGCGAGCTGGTGGAGCGGTATCCCCTGCTGGCCACGGTGCTGCCGCCCGAGCGGCTGAACGAGCAGCTTTCCACCGTGGCCAACAACGCGGGGCGCTTCGCGGCGGGCATCTTTCCCGTGGTGTTCGACACGCTGCACTTCCTCATCAACCTGGTCAGCGTGATGGTGATGGGGATCTACATGGCGCTGCGCCCGGAGCTGTACCGCGAGGGCGTGGTTCTGCTCGCGCCGCCGGTGCACCGCGAGCTGGTGCGCGACATTTTGGCCGATCTCGGCAAGTCGCTGCGCGCGTGGATCGGCGGGCAGTTCCTGGCCATGGTGTTCCTGGGCGTGCTTACGTGGATCGGGCTGGAACTGCTGAACGTGCCGTTCGCGCTGGCGTTCGGCGTGTTCACGGGGGTGGTGGTGATGGTGCCGTTCTTCGGCAGCCTGGTGTCGACGCTGCTCCCCGCCCTGTTCGTTTTGGGGACGGGGGGCGCGGTGCAGGCGTGGCTGGTGGTGCTGCTGGGGGTGGTGGTGCACCTGATCGAAGCCAACTTCGTGCACCCGCTGATCATGGAGCGGCGCGTGCACCTGCCGCCCGTGCTCACCATCCTCAGCGTGCTGATCATGGCCGACCTGCTGGGCCCCATCGGCCTGCTGGTGGCGGTGCCGGTGCTGGCCTCGCTGATGGTGATCATCCGCCGGATCTACGTGCACCGGCTGCTGGAAGGAAAGGGCTTCCGCCGCTTTGTCCGCGATGCCCCGGCCGAGGTCCGCGTACCGGAATCGGCCATGAGGCTGGAAGGGGCGCCGGTGAGCATTCCGGCGATGCTCGAGGAGGCCGGTTCGGCGCCACGATAGTGCGTGAGTGCGTTAGTGCGTGAGTGCGGAAGGGATCGCCTCGCGCACCACCGCTCGCGCGCGCCCGGATCAAAAACGCACTAACGCACTCACGCACTAACGCACTCACGCACTCACGCACTCACGCACTTCAAGCACTCACGCACTTCCCCACCATGAATCACGACCTCACGACGTACCGCTACCTGGTGGTGGCCGAGGGGCAGTTCGGGCCGCTGACCAGCAAGACGGCCAACAGTGCCGTCCGCTTTCTTCCCGACCGGGTGCTGGGGGTGATGGACTCGCGCCTGGCCGGCAGGACCGTGCAGGACGTCCTTGGATTCGGGGGCGGCATTCCCGTGGTCGGAACGCTGGACGAGGGGCTGGCGCTGGGTCCCACGGCCCTGCTCATCGGCATTGCGCCGCAGGGGGGCGCGCTTCCGCCCGAGTGGCGGCCCATGCTGCGTCAGGCGATCGCGGCGGGGCTGCCGATCGTCGCGGGGCTTCACTCGCACATCGCCGACGACCCGGAGCTCGCCGGCCTCGCGGCGGAGCGCGGCGTTCCCATCCACGACCTGCGCAAGGCGCCGATGGACCTGCCCGTGAGCGGCGGGCGGGCGCGGAACGTGGATGCGTACACCGTGCTCACCGTGGGCACCGACTGCAACATCGGCAAAATGACCGCCGGGCTGCACATCCGCGACGCGCTTACTCGCCGCGGCACGAAGGTGGGCTTCGCGGCCACGGGGCAGACGGGAATCCTGATCGAGGGATGGGGGATCGCCGTCGATGCCGTGGTGGCCGACTTCATCAGCGGCGCGGCGGAGCGGCTGGTGCTGCGGGCCGCGGAGGGGAACGACGTGGTGCTGGTGGAGGGCCAGGGCTCGCTGGTGCACCCGGGCTACTCGGGCGTCACCCTGGGACTGCTGCACGGGTCCATGCCCGACGGGATGATCCTGTGCCACCAGCCCACACGCACCTGCCCGTACGGCGGCGGCGGCGTATACGCGTGGATGCCGCTCCCCACGGTGCCGGAGATGATCACCATCTGCGAGAGCGCCATCGCGCCGCTGCGGCCCTCGAAGGTGATCGGGATCTCGCTGGTGACGTTCGACATGGACGAGGCCGCCGCGCGAGACGCCATCGCGCGTACGGCGGACGAGACCGGACTGCCGGTGACGGACCCCGTGCGCTTCGGTTCGGAGCCCCTGGCCGACGCCATCCTCGCCGCGGCCGCGCAGAAGCGCCCGGCACCGCGGCCAGGCTGACGAAAACGAAAAGCCCCGCTGGATGGCGGGGCTTCTTCGATTTTCGGTGCGGCCGTTCAGGTCAGCAGCAGCAGGTCTGCTCGCAGCAGCAGTCCGCGCAGCAGTCGCCCTCACAGCAGCACTTGTCGCAGCAGCAGGTCTTGGGATCGGTCATGGCGTCTCGCTGGTTCACGTGGGTGCAGCCACAACGGTAACCGCATGGCGCGCCGCGCACAAGCGCGCCGGGCTCACCACTGGATGGTGCCCTGCTTGCTGGTGTCTACCTCTTCGGCGTCGCCGCTCCTGAAGAGGAACTTTTCCGTCTGGTCGTACAGGAACGTCTTGGCCTCGGGGTCGCGCACGTTCAGGCCGTTGTGGTTGATGAGCATGGTCTGCTGCTTCAGCCACAGGGCCCAGCACTCCTGGCAGATGGAGGCGTGGATGCGCTTTCCCAGGTCGTTGTTGAACGGCGCGAACGGCATTCCCGCCCTGGTTTCTCCGCAGCGCCCGCAGGTGACGTCGGCCATCTGAGTCGGTTGGTTGTTCGTGTTGGTCAGGCGCGCCCGCCGGGCGCATCAGCTTCCACCGAATGTAACCCGTGGCGCAAGGCGCGGTCCAATCCCCATGCCCGATCCCATTCCCGCGCGCCTCTCCGACGAGGGCCGCACCGCCACCTGGAACCCGGCGATGACCTTTGCATCGCACGTGCTGGTGCGGGTGCGCCTCCCGGACGGCCGCGTGGAGGAGCGCCGCTCCATGAACAGCGGCCGCACCCGTGTCCGCGGCGAGGAGCTCATCGAGGCGATCCTCGCGGCCGATGACCCGGGCTGATCCACCCCTGTCCGAACCGGCCCCGCTCCGCCGTTTACGGGTGCGATCCACATCGCCCTCCTCCAACGTATCGCCGATGAGCCTTCGATTCGCCATTCCCCTCCTGATGGCGTCCGCCCTGGGCTGCGCCGCGCCCGCCGAGCCCAAGGCGGGCGCCACCGATGCTGTCGTGGAGCTGGATGCGTTCAGCGGGCGCCCCAATCCCCGGTGGGTCCTGAGCGAAACCGACGCGGTGGAACTTGCCGAACGACTGCGCGCGCTTTCACCAGCCGCTGCCGCGGAACTGCCGCCGGGGATCCTGGGTTTCCGCGGATTCCGGATCCACAACCCGGGCGGCGACGCCGGCATCCCCGAACACGTGTACATCAGCCACGACGGCGTGGTGATGGTCGGCAGCGAGCCTGGAGATGCGAAGTACTACCGGGACAATGGCGGGGCACGGCAGTGGCTGAAGGCCGATGCGCGGAAGCGCGGCTACGGCGGCGTGTTCTGATGTGCGGCGTCTGACCGGCCGATGCGGTCATGCCGGTCGGCCGCAGTACCGGCAGGCGGGTGCGTCGGCGGCGATGGCGGCCCCGCAGCCCGGGCAGGGGATCGCGCCGGCCCGGGCGCGGTCCGGCTTCGCCAGGGCGCGGGCGGGCAGCACGCGGGCAAGGCGGGCGTAGAGGTCGCGTGCACTCGCGATTCCTCCCTCCGCCGGCCCGAACTCCACCTGCTGCGGCCACCCTGTCACCGAGTCGGTCGCCAGCACCACGGTTCCCGTAGCCTCGGCGACCCACAGGTGCGTGGACCGGCTGACGTCCACCATCACCGCCAGCTTCGCTACGTCCACCGGCACGAGGAACAGCTTCTCCGCCGCGGCCAGCAGCTCCACCACCTGCCCGGCTTCCAGTTCCGGAAGCCCGCCCCGGTACGTCACCAGGCCCACCAGCTTCGCCGACGCGGGAACGATGGCGCGCTGCCTTCGCAGTGCCTCGTCCTTCTGCCGCCGCGCTTCCAATTCGTCGCGTTCCTTCGCGCGCCACGCCTCCGCCTCGGCCTCACGCGCCCGCTTGTGCGACTTCAGCGCCATCCAGTACCCGGCACCCGCGACGACCGCGGAGGCCACGAAATGCCCGCGCATCGCCAGGCTGGTGCCCGTCACCATCCACATCCAGATCAGGGCGAAGATCAGGCACCCCTGCCCCGCCTGCAGATGAAAATTCCCCAGCAGGGCGATGAAGAACGCGGCGATCACCGCCATCCCGTACAGTCCCAGGACAGCATTGTCGGCTGCGGGCTGCGCTTGGATCAACAGAAGCATGGTCATGGTGCCGTGTGGATCTTGCTACGAGAACGCGCGGTCCCGCGCGCCAGCATAACCTGGCGCTCGCGCGCCGGTCCGTCCAGCCACCGGAGCCCGGACCTTGCGATGCCCCGCGCGGCGGGCGATTTTGCGGGTTCCAGGGAAACGGAGAGAATGGACTACACGACCATCGACACCCCCGAGGCACTTCGCGAGCTGGCGCAGACGCTGCGCGCGGAGCCGCTGCTGGGCGTAGACACCGAAGCCGCCGGCTACCACCGCTACTTCGACCGGCTGAGCCTGCTGCAGGTTTCGTCGCGCACGCAGAACTGGCTGGTGGATCCGCTCGCCGTCGAGGACCTGTCGCCGCTGAAGGAGGTGCTGGAAGATCCCTCGATCGAAAAGATCTTCCACGACGCCGACTACGACCTGCGCATCCTTGACCGAGACGCCGGGATGGGCATTTCGGGGCTGTTCGACACGCAGATCGCCGCCGCCTTCCTGGGCGAGCGCGCCCTGGGGCTGGGCACCATCGTCGAAAAGCACCTGGGGATCAAGCTTCCCAAGGAGTTCCAGCGCGCCGACTGGGCCGAGCGCCCGCTGTCGGAGGGGATGAAGCAGTACGCCGCCACCGACACGGCGCACCTTCCCGACCTGCGCGACCGCCTGAAGGCGGCGCTGGAGCAGATGGGCCGGCTGCACTGGGCGCAGGAGGAGTTCCTTCGCCGCGAGGGAACGCGCTGGACGGAGCCGGAAGACGGCAAGGAAGCGTTCATGCGCATCAAGGGCGCGCGCGACCTGGCCCCGCGCGGCCTGGCCATCCTCCGCGAGCTTCACGCGTGGCGCGAGGGCGTGGCCCGCGAGCGCGACCAGGCCACCTTCCGCATCCTGGGCAACCAGGCGCTGCTGGAGATGAGCGCCTCGCCCCCGGGAAGCATGCGCGACCTGCCGTCCGTCACCGGCATTTCCGAGGGACTGGCGCAACGCCGCGGGCGCGACATCCTGGCCGCCGTGCAGCGCGGCCTGGACGTGCCGGAGGACCAGCTTCCGCGCTGGCCGCGGGGACAGCGCTTCGAACGCGACCCGGAGCAGGAGGCCCGCTTCGAGGCCCTGCGCGACGCCCGCACCCGCCTGGCCGACCAGCTAAACCTGGACGCGGGCTTCCTGATCCCGCGCGCCACGCTCGAGGAAATCGCCCGGGCGCAGCCCCGCACCATCGACGAGCTGGCGCAGGTGCCCGGCGTGCGCACCTGGCAGGTAGAGGCGGTGGGCCAGGGCCTGCTGAAAGCCATCAACCGCGGCTGACGAATCGCCGACGACCTGGAGAATAGACCGGATGAGGAGCATCACCGACGATCATGGCCGCACCTGGGAAGCGGTCGCCCTGCCCACCAAAGTGGCGCACCTGCGCAACGGCGCACTGCTGGCCTTTCGCCTGGCCGACGAGCCGGGCACGGAGCCCGTTACCGCGCCCATCGACTTCAACAGCATCGATGCGGCGCACCTGGCCATCGGCACGATGAGCGAGAAGGAGCTGCGGCGCCGGCTGGAGTGGGCCAAGACGGCGGCGGGGATCGCCTGAACGGCAGGAAATAGGAGATCGGGATCAAGGAACAGGAGCAGCCCCCGGCGCCAGCGGCGTCGGGGGCTGTTTCCGTTCTCCCCGGCAGCGGCCCTTGACATAGGGTATGGGGGTATATAAAATGGTACCCGTGGGGGGTAATTCGGAGGAGTTCTGCACGGGAGGGGATGATGGAAAAGCTGACGCTGAAAATCGACGGGATGAGCTGCGGGCACTGCGTGGGAGCGGTCAGGCGCGCGCTGGAGGGGATCGATGGGGTGCAGGTGGAGAGCGTTCGCGTGGGCGAGGCGGAGGTGCGGTACGATCCGCGCGCGGTCACCACGGATGCGATCGCCTCGGCCATCGCGGACGAGGGCTATCAGCCGCGAGGTGCGTGATGAACGCCACCGAGTGGATGGTAGTGGTGGGCGGACTTGCCGCCATCGCCTGGGTCAACTGGTACTTCTTTCTCGCGGGCCGCACCACGGCGGAGGCGGCGGTCGGCGCGGCGGGGGTGCAGCAGGTGACCATCACCGTGCAGGGCGGCTACCAGCCCGCGCACGTGAAGGTGAAGCAGGGGTCGCCCGTGCGGCTGGTTTTCGATCGCCAGGAGACTTCCGGGTGCTCGGAGGAGGTGGTCTTTCCCGACTTCGGCATCCGCAAGTTCCTGCCGGCGCACAAGCAGACCGCGATCGAGATCACGCCCGAGCGCGCGGGCAGCTACGAGTTCACCTGCGGCATGAGCATGCTTCGCGGCAGGCTCACGGTCGAGTGAAAGGGTGAGAGACAGCATGCAAAGCACTCACGAGCACCACACGCACGCGGGGACGCCGCCGACGATGGCGACGATGCAGCCGGCGGCCGGCAAGGTGACGATTCCCGTCAGCGGCATGACGTGCGCCGCCTGCTCCGGCCGCGTGCAGCGGGCGCTGGAAAAGCAGCCCGGCGTGCAGGCCGCGGCCGTGAACCTGATGACGAAGAACGCCACGGTTCACTTCGACCCGGGCGCCACCTCGCCCCAGGCGCTGGTGGAGACGATCCGAGGCACCGGCTACGGCGCCGACCTGGCCCGCGACGACCAGACGGCGTTTGCGGAGCAGGAGGCGCAGGACCGCGCACAGGACGAGGAGTTCCGCGAGCTGCGGACCAAGGCGCTCGCCAGTTTCGCCGTGGCGATGATCGCGATGGTCGCCTCCATGCCGCTGATGGCGGCGGACGTGCACGCGGGGCACGGGGCCACGGTAGACCCGTTCATGCGCTGGGCGATGGCGTGGATGAACCCCGCGCTCGCCGGTGCCCTGCCCTGGCTGTACCAGCTTCCGCGCGGCGTGATCGCGTACGGGCTGCTGGCGCTGACAGTGGGGATCATGGGGTGGGCCGGGCGGCACTTCTACACGCGTGCCTGGGCCGCTTTCCGCCACCACTCGGCAGACATGAACACGCTGATCGCGGTCGGCACGGGGGCGGCGTTCGTCTACTCCGTGGCGGCTACGGTGGCGCCGGGCTTCTTCATCGCCCGCGGCGTGCAGCCGGACGTGTACTACGAGGCGGTGGTCTTCATCATCGCGCTGATCCTGATGGGCAACGCCATGGAGGCGCGCGCCAAGCGGCAGACCTCGTCCGCGCTCCGTGCGCTGGCGAACCTGCAGCCCAAGACGGCGCGCGTCCTCCGCGGCGGCGCCGAGTCCGACGTGCCGGTGGACGAGGTGCTGCACGGCGACCTGGTGCTGGTGCGGCCCGGCGAGCGCATTCCCGTGGACGGCCAGGTGGCCTCCGGGCAGAGCGCGGTGGACGAGTCGATGCTCACCGGCGAGTCGCTGCCGGTGCAGAAGGCTGCGGGCGACCGCGTGATCGGCGGCACCATCAACCGCACGGGCGCGTTCCGCTACACGGCCACCACGCTGGGCGCGGACAGCGTGCTCTCGCAGATCGTCAAGCTGATGCGCGACGCGCAGGGCTCGCGGGCGCCCATCCAGCGGCTGGCGGACCGCATCAGCGCCATCTTCGTTCCCGTGGTCCTGTCCATCGCCATCGCCACCTTCGTGGTCTGGTTCGTGGCGGCTGATGCGGCACCCGGGGTGCGCGCCTTCGCCGCGGCGGTGGCGGTGCTGATCATCGCCTGCCCGTGCGCCATGGGGCTCGCCGTGCCCACGGCGGTGATGGTGGCGACGGGCAAGGGCGCCGAGGCCGGCGTGCTGATCAAGGGCGGCGAGGCGCTGCAGCGGGCGCGCGACGTCCGCACGGTGGTGCTCGACAAGACGGGAACCGTCACCGAGGGGCGGCCCACGGTCACGGAGCTGATGCTGGCGCCCGGATCGCCCGTAGCGAGCGAGGGCGAGCTGCTGCGGCTGGTGGCGTCGGTGGAGGCGTCGTCCGAGCACCCGCTGGCGGATGCCATCGTCAACCGCGCGGAGGAGCTGGGGCTGCCGCTTTCGGAAGCGGAAAGCTTCCAGTCCGTCACCGGCCGCGGGGTGCTGGGCGTGGTGGACGGGCGCGCGGTGGCCATCGGAAACGCGCTGCTGATGTCGGACTACTCCGTCATGGCCGACCCGCTGCGCGAGGAGGCGCAGCGGCTGGCGGGTGAGGGCAAGACCCCGATGTACGTGGCGGTGGATGGGCAGCTCGCCGGCCTCGCCGCCGTGGCGGACCCCATCAAGCCGTCGTCGCGAGCCGCCATCACGCGGATGAAGCGGATGGGGCTGCAGGTGGTGATGCTCACCGGCGACAACCGCGCGACCGCCGAGGCCGTCGCCAGGCAGGCGGGCATCGACCGCGTGGTGGCCGAGGTGCTGCCCGAGGGCAAGGTGGCCGAGATCAAGCGCCTGCAGGAGGCGGGCGTCGTGGTGGCGATGGTGGGCGACGGCATCAACGACGCCCCCGCGCTGGCCCAGGCCGACGTGGGCATCGCCATCGGCACGGGGACGGACGTGGCGATGGAGGCCAGCGACGTCACCCTGATGCGCGGCGACCTGGGCGGCGTGGCGGCGGCCATCCACCTGTCGCGCCGGACGATGAGGACCATGAAGCAGAACCTGTTCTGGGCCTTCATCTACAACGTCGTCGGCATCCCCATCGCCGCCGGGCTGCTGTACCCGGTGTGGGGGCTGCTGCTGAGCCCCATCCTGGCCAGCGCGGCGATGGCGTTCAGCTCGGTGAGCGTGGTGGCCAACAGCCTGCGCCTGCGTGGCGTAAAGCTGGCCTGAGTACAACATGATGTGGACCAATTCCGGTCCACACACTACATTCGGTGGATCGCCCGGGCCGATGGGAGCCGGGGCGCGGACACCGGCAAAGGAGGCGGAGATGAGCGTTGATACGACGAAGGCGGGCGTGCTGGAGGTGACGGACCAGACCTTCGCGGCCGAGGTGGAGGGTGCGCAGGGGCTGGTGCTGGTGGACTTCGGCGCCGCGTGGTGCGCGCCGTGCCGGATGATGGACCCGGCGGTGAAGCAGATCGCCGGCGACTACGCCGGGCGGGTGAAGGTGGCCAAGGTGGATACCGACGCCAACCTGCAGGTGAGCACGCGCTTCAACATCCGCTCGCTCCCCACCTTTTTGATCTTCCGCGACGGCAAGGTGGTGGACCAGGTGATCGGGGCCGTGCCGCGGCAGGCCATCGAGAACAAACTGGCGGCGCTGCTGTAGGCCGCATCCACGCGCGAACCGGGACGAGAGATGGCGACGAACAGCGGCGATGGAGCGATGGAGGCGGATGCCGCCACCTGCGGCTGCGGGTGCGGCACGGGCGGGGAGGGCGATCGGCACGCCCTCGCGGTGGACGGGGCCATCAAGGACCGCAACCTCAAGCGGCTGCGGCGCATCGAGGGCCAGGTGCGCGGCCTTCAGCGGATGGTGGAAGAAGACCGCTACTGCGCCGACATCATGACCCAGATCGCCTCCGTGCACGAGGCGCTGCGCAGCGTGGGCCGCGAGCTGATGCGCAACCACCTGAAGCATTGCGCCGCCGGCGCCATCACGGGTGGCGGCGACGGTGCCGAAAAGATGTACGACGAGCTGATCGACATGATGTACAAGAACGTCCGCTAGCTTGTACAAGGATTGTTCAGTGAACACTCCCGCGTGTTCGGTACGGTGTTCGGAACCGGCGCGAACGGATCGCCGCGGGAGGTCCGATCAGCAGAAATCCGCATGTTTGCTGGATTTTATCGCGGATCGGGATGCGGCACGGCGAGTGCTTTAAGGAGAGCCGAACCGGGGCGATGGAAGCACCCGGCGAACCGAAACTCCGAAAGAGGCTCATCATGAAGAACCTGCTTGCAGTGCTCGCGCTCTCCGCCCTGGCCGCCTGCGGCGGTGGCGACGAAGCCGCCGAGGAGGCCTCGACCGAGGCGACCACGACGACCACCGAGAGCACCATGCCGGTGACCGATCCGGCCGCGACCACGCCGATGCCGTCGACCATGCCGATGGATTCCACCGGTGCCGCGGCCGGCGCCGCCGGCACGACCGCCGCCCCGATGGACTCGGCGGGTGGCAACACCACGCCCGAGGGCGCCGAGACGCCCACCCCGTAATCACGGGGCTGGATGGATGAAGCGGGGGGCAGGGCACCTGGTGCCCTGCCCCCGCTTCTTTTCTGCCAGGTCTACGCGAGCGCCCGGTCCACCGCGGCCTCCGCGTGGATGCGCGTCGTGTCGAACAGGGGAACCGGGGAATCGTCCGGGCCGACCAGGAGGGGGATCTCGGTGCAGCCGAGGATCACACCCTCAGCCCCGCGATCCGCCAGCGCGCGGATGATGCGGACGTACTCCCGGCGGGACTCGCCGGAAATCACGCCCTGCACAAGCTCGTCGTAGATCACCCGGTGGACCGTCTCCCGATCCACCTCGCCGGGGATCAGCGTCTCGATCCCGGAATCCGCCAGGCGCGCGTGGTAGAAGTCGTGCTCCATCGTGAAGCGCGTACCCAGCAGCGCCACCCGCGTCTTCCCCGCCGCCCGAATCGCCGCCGCCGTAGCATCGGCGATGTGGACGAAGGGCAGATCGACCTCGGACTCCGCCTGCGGCAGCACCTTGTGCATGGTGTTGGTGCACAGCAGCGCGAAGTCCGCTCCGCCCGCCTTCAGCCGCCGTGCGCCGTCCGCCAGCAGTGCAGTGCAGCCATCCCAGTCGCCCGCGTGCTGCAGCTGCGCGACATCGTTAAAATCCACGCTGTACATTACGATGCGCGCGGAATGCTGCCCGCCTACCCGCCGCCGCACCTCCTGGTTGATGATGCGGTAGTACTCGGCCGTCGACTCCCAGCTCATCCCGCCCAGCAGCCCGATCACGCGCATTCCGCTCTCCTGTTCGTCGCCGGATTGTCGGCTACAGCCGCAGGCCGATGATCAGGCGGTTCAGGTCGAACAGGTCCACGCCCTGGTGCTCGATGAACACGCGCGGCGTCGAGCCGCGGTTGGGCACCGGCACCACGATGCCGTACCCGAAGTTCAGCACGGCCTCCGTCTTCGCGCGGCCACGCGGCGGATCGCCCAGGAACAGGAAGCCGGGGCCTGCGTAGCCGTACGGGATGATCGACGTGCCGCTCAGGCTGACCGTGTCGAGGTCGTACTGGAAGTGCCCGGCGATCATCACCGAGTTGGTGGCCTCGCCGAAGCCGATGGCGGCCTCGGGCACCAGGCGCAGCGCGGGGCGCGAGGCGCTCAGCGGGCCCAGGTCCGTGCGGATCCCCAGCAGGAACTGGCGCGGCCGGTCCAGGTTGCCGCCCGCGTACGGCCACCACGCCCGCGGACGCGGATCGAAGCCGCTCCCCGCCGGCGCGGGCGCGGGCGCTACGCCCGGCTCCACGCTGGCGCGCGCCACCTCGTCGCGCAGGCGCAGCGCCAGCCGGGCCTCCACCAGCTCCAGCATCCGCGCCTCCTCGGCGGGCGACAGCCCGGCGGCGCCCACGCGCGCCACCTCGTCGCGGATCAGGTCGCGCATCTGCTCGCGCTGCTCGGCCATCAGCCCGCGCAGCACGGGCTCCAGGTCCGCCAGCACCTGGCGGCGGATGTCGTTCACCTGCGCATCCGTCATCGGCGGGCCGTTGACCGCCGGGCGCCGGTTCACCGCGGACGAATCCGCCGGGCCGTAGCGCAGGTAGATCTCGCCCTCCTTGGGGATGGGGATGGTGATGAAGCGCTCCGACTCGTCACGCGCTGCCGCTCCACGGGCGGGCTGCGCGGCGCCCTCGCGAGACACGTACACCGTGTCGGGCGTCTGCCGGATCACGTTGGGCGCGGCGGCCACCGCGGCGCGGCGGCCGGACGAGCCCAGGCGGAACGACAATCCGGCGCTGAACAGCAGGTTGCTGCGCAGGTCCTCGGAATCTTCGTCGCGCGATTCGAAGAGGTAGCTGCGCACCGCGCCCACCAGGCCCACGCGGCCCAGGTCCAGCCGCGCGCCGCCCCCGGCGATCAGCGCTTTGATGTCTTCCGGCATGGCCGCCGTGGAATCGGCGTAGCCCTCCAGGAAGTCGATCCGGCCGACGCCGCCTACCAGGAAGGGCGTCAGACCGCGGCCGGAGTTCAGGTTCAGCTGCGCCTCGGCGCCGAACGCCTGCACGGGCGCGGCCTTGCTGTTCTCGCGGTCCACGCCCCGCCAGTAGAAGCCGCTGATCCCCGCGTAGTCGCGGATGTCCAGCCCCAGCCGCACGCCGGCCAGGTCCTGGTCGCGCAGCCCCGTCCGCGAACCGAAGTCCATCCGCCCTGCGAAGACCTCCACCGGAAGCGTCGGCTGCGCGGCGGCGGGCAGCGCGACGCACAGGGCCAGCGCCGCACACGTAGCGGCGCGGATGAACGTGTGATGGATGGACATAGGAGAGCCGCGGCGGGGGGGACCAATCGGACAGGCGCGTGGACGCGCGGGAATTCTGCCCAGCAACATGCGAGCGTACACACGGGCGGGCAATGGTTGTAAATCGGGCGCGCCCAATCAGGATCGAAGCGGGGATCGTACGAGCCAACCCACTTTCTTGCCTCGAAGTCTCCGGGGGACCAAGGCACTGCATTGTCCCACGCACGCCCACAATTTCGCCAGCGGAAGCGCTGTACCCCCTGAACATGTTCAGCCTACCGCGAGCACTGGAGCCATCTTATACTCTCCAGCATGGATTACGACGACTACTTTGGAGCGGATGAGGAGTTTGGGGATGAGTTCCGCCCGCCCGACCATGTCGAGGCGAAGGCGGTAGCCGAGTTGCGCATATTTTTCGAGACCAACAGGCAAGTTTTCAGTTCCCGTCAGGTGCAGGTACTATTCGAGGGAACATACTTTCACTGGATCACCCTCCGGGCTTTGAAGATCCTTGCTGACGAGGGTTCCATTCGTTTGGAGAAGCGGACCCTCTCCTACGGCGCGCCGATCAACTACGTCTGGCACAGGAGCAATCGTTATAATCGACGTGAGATCAAAGAGATCCAGCGGCTGGTCGAGCGGTACTCTGATCCGGAATTCACGGCCGCGCTAGGGAACACGGGCGAGTTGCTGGTGAGTGATGGGTTCGGACGGTTCGGCTTCGTACAGCGAGGGCGCGAGGCTAGGGGCTTTGATGGTCGCGAATGGACGAGGACGGAACACAATCTTGATTTTTTGTTTGAGCGTGATGCCCGCGTTTATGGCATGGAGGTGAAGAACACGCTGCCCTACATCGATGACAAGGAATTTCGAACCAAACTGAACATCTGCGCACATTTGCAGGTGATTCCACTCTTTGTCGTGCGTGCGATGCCTCGCATCTGGGTACTCGATGTAATCAGACAAGGCGGGTTCGTGTTGATCCTGAAGCACCAACTCTATCCTCTGTCCCACAAGTCGTTCGCGGCCGAGGTGCGGACCAGACTACAATTGCCGGTAGATGCGCCGAAGGCGCTGTACGACGGTACTATGCAGCGGTTCACAACGTGGCACGACAAGCAGTTAGGACTTCGTGACGAGTAGGGCCAATGAGCCTTGGCGGGCCCCCACAGCCCCACGCCGTTTGTGAATTCGCGGACGAATTCACAAACGGCAGTAGCTAAGTCTATGCAGAGGGGCCTGTTAAGCCCTCGGTCTATGAAGACGTCCTGTCTAGCCTATCGCTGATGCTCCTCCCGACGAGTCGGATAGCTCAGCCCCCCAGGAGCTTCCGGCGGCGGATTTCGTCGAGGAGCGTGGGGACCACTTGGCCGGCCGGGCCCTGCAGGAACACGTCGGCGGCGTGGGTGAGCTCGGAGGGAACGGGGTTTACCTCGATGATGCGTGCTCCCGCCCGGCGCGCCACCAGCGGCAGCTCGGCCGCGGGCCATACGGTGCCGCTGGTGCCGATCAGCAGCATGGCATCGCAGCGGCCGGCGAGAGACCACGCGCGTTCGACGGCCGCGACGGGCAGCATCTCGCCGAACCACACCACGTCGGGGCGCAGCGGCGAGCCACAGACCGGGCACGCGGGCGGGTCCTGCTCCTCTCCGTCCTCGTACGGAGGCAGGTCGCCGGAGAAGAGGTGCCCGCGGTCCAGGCACTTCACGCGGCGGATGCTCCCGTGCACCTCGATGACATCCGCCGATCCCGCGTCGGTGTGCAGCCCGTCGACGTTCTGCGTCACGACCGCCAGCGAGGGGATGACCGTCGCCATCTCCGCGACCGCGAAGTGTCCCGCGTTGGGCCGCGCCTCCGCGATCCGCTGGCGCCGCCACGCATACCAGCCCCACACCCGGCGCGGGTCGCGGCGAAATCCCTGCTCCGTCGCCAGCTCCTGCGGGTCGAAGTTGGCCCACAGCCCCTCCATGGCGTCGCGAAAGGTGGGGATGCCGCTCTCCTTGGACATCCCCGCCCCGCTGCTCACCACCACGCGCTCGGCCCGGGCAAGGATCTCCGCCGCGCGCGCCAGCCCTTCCGGCGTCACGCCGGCACCTCGCCGCGGAACTCCGCCACCACGTCGATCCTTCCAATGATGCTGCGGTTGAACTCGTGCATGTCTTCCGCGGGAATCCAGTACTCCCGGTGCACCGCCGCGCCCGCGGTCTGGAGCGGGTAGCGAGCCAGGAACTCGCTCCGCACCTGGAACCGCGTCACGAAGCCCGCATATCCCGACGCCGCGTCCTTCGTGTTCCAGTCTCGCGCGATCTGCACGGCGTACGCCTCGTTGGCGATGGGATAGAAGAACGGCTGGTGCGCGAGGCGGGGCGGAAACGCGCGCCGTCCGCTCCGCTCGATCAACTCCAGCTCCGCGACGCCAACAGGGCGGTAGAGGACGGTCGTTTCGGCATCCATGCGTCGTTGATCCCAATGCGATGCGGGCGAAGTCAGGCGGCGCGGTGGACGGTTTCGCCCGCCACCATGGTCAGCAGGCAGGTCATCCCGCGCACCTCGTCCGGCGTGCACGCGAGCGGGTCGACGTCCCACGCCACGAGGTCGGCGTCGTAGCCGGGGAGCAGGCGGCCGGTGCGGTGCGCCAGCCCCGCGGCGGCGGCGGGACCCTCGGTGTAGGCCCGCAGCGCCTGCTCCGGCGTAACGGCGTTCTCCTGCCACCATCCATCCGCCGGCTCTCCACCCCACCCCACGCGATTGACGGCGGAGAACAGCCCCAGCCGAGGATCGCACGATTCCACCGGCACGTCCGAGCCGAAGGCCAGCGTCATCCCCGCGCGCAGCAGGTGCGAGAACGGATAGGCGCCGCGCGACCGCTCGTGCCCCCAGTTGCGCTCGGCGGTGGGGATGTCGGTCATCAGGTGGATTGGCTGCATCGACCCGATCAGCCCCGAGCGCCCGGCCCGCTCCCACAGGTCGGGCGGACACAGCTGCACGTGCTCGATGCGGTGCGGCATCGCGGCGATGCGAGGCGCCGCTCCCAGCACGGCGATCGCCAGCTCCACCGCCGCGTCGCCGATGGCGTGCACCGTAGACGAGATCCCCGCCTCCGCGGCCCGGCGGACGTGAGCGCGGAACTCGTCGGGCGGCAGCGTGCTGATGCCCAGGTTGCCGGGCGTGCCCTCGTACGGCTCGCGCATCCAGGCGGTGCGCGAGCCCAGCGCCCCGTCCAGGAACATCTTCAGCCCGCCGATGCGGATCCACTCTCCGCCGAACCCGCTGCGGAGGCCCACCCCGATGGCGTTCTTCAGCTGGGTGAGCTGAATGGCCTGCAGCACGCGAAGGCGCAGCACGCCATCCTGCTCCATCGCGCTGAAGTCCTGGAGCCCGGTCACCTCCACCGAGTGCACGCCGGTGAGGCCCAGCGCATGGCACTCGCGCTGGGCATCCAGCAGCGCGGCGCGCACGTCCTCCGGCGAATCGGCGGGGAGGTGCGCGGACACGAGCTTCATCGCCTCTTCCAGCAGCACGCCGGTGGGCTCGCCCGTGGCGGGGTCGCGCACGATCTCGCCGCCGTCAGGGTCCGGCGTATCCCGGGTGATGCCGCAGCGGCGCAGGGCCTCGCTGTTGACCCATATACCGTGCAGGTCGTGGCTCTGCAGGAACACGGGACGG
The DNA here is from genome assembly GCF_036399935.1 of Longimicrobium sp. Taxonomy (GTDB): domain Bacteria; phylum Gemmatimonadota; class Gemmatimonadetes; order Longimicrobiales; family Longimicrobiaceae; genus Longimicrobium. Next base: position 78,456 of record NZ_DASWMD010000023.1, on the reverse strand, counting down.
CCGGGGCACACCCGATCCAGCGGCTCCTTGGTCGGCAGGGCGCCCCAGCGATGCCGGTCCCACCCCAGCCCCCGCACCCATCCCTCGCCCGCACGCGCGGCCTCCGCCACGGCGGCGACCCCGTCGCCCAGCGTCGGCGCGGCGTTCAGGTCCACGCGCCGCCGGGCGAGCGCCCACGTGGTCAGGTGCACGTGCGCGTCCGTCAGCCCCGGCGTCACCACGCCGTCCACGTGCTCCGTTGCCGCGCCCGGCAGCGCCGCCCCGCGCGCCTCGTCCGCCGTCCCCGCGACGACGATCCGCCCATCGCGGATGAGCAGCGCCTGCACGGGCGCGTGGGTGCCCAAAACGTGAATGCGCCGGGCGGTAAGGATCAGGTCGGACATCGAGCGGGCGCGGTCGAGAGGATCAGGTCACGGGACAGCGAGCGAAGATGCGCAGACGTGGCGGCTGGGGCCAGGGGCGGGCGGAGCCCGGGTATGGATTGCAGTATCTGCAAGGCGTTGCAGCGGCATCGGATGTACCAACGATAGCGGATTCTGGACACCCTTGACACGCCTGCGGATCGTTGGCATCGTCTGCTCCATCCGAACCGATCTGAGATGCGAATGAGCATGGAACCCACGATCCTCAGTCTCGAAGGCTGGATGGAGCTCATGGACGAGATGAGCAAACCACCCGCCGATACGCCGGAGCGCCGGGCAACCTTCGAGCGCGTCCGGATGATGCGCGCCGTTCGCGAACGCCTTGAACGGGAAGAACGTGCATGTACCGAAGCACACCGAGCCGGAACGAAATCGTGAACGGGCGAGCCAAGGTCGGCTCGCCCGATTGCTTTAGTCCTTTTCCGCCACACGTGGACTTACGACGGACTGGATGCACGCGATGATGCTCCCCGAACGCCGCCGGCTCGACATCTCCGTCCCGCTCGACTTCAAATCCGCTGTGGCGGCGATGGTCGCGTGCCGCTACGTCGTCCTGGACGCCCGGCCCGAGTTGGTCGGGTGGTACGAGCGGCAGGGCTTCGTAATCAACAAGGTCGAGCAACGAGCACGCGAAGAAGCGGCCGCTCGCCGCGGCGCCTCATCCATCCCGGTAAGCATGCGCTTCGACCTGCGGGAGGTTTGATGCGTCTCCGATGCCTGCTTATCGCACGACGTGGCCCCAGACCGCGGCAGAGATGTCGCGGCCGACCGCGGCGGCGGCGTTCTGGTCGGCAAAGCCGCGGGTGAGGACCACGAGAACGTAGGGCGCTCGGCCGGGCGGGTACACGATGGCCGCATCGTGCGCGATGCGCGTGATGTTGCCCGTCTTGTTGGCCACGCGCGTGCCTGCGGGGAGTCCGGCCGGGATCATCTCCGTGAACTCCTGCCGCTGAAGGATCGCCTGCATCTCGCGTGAGGCGTCCTCCCCTACCACCGACGGGTCCGCGACCGCTCGCATCACCCGCATCAGCGCATACGCCGTGGTCGAGTTGTTCATCCCCCGCTGGTACGCGGCGTTGTCCTCCACCCCGCGCAGCACGTGCATGTCGCGCGCGCCGATGCGCTCCATCAGTTCCGCAATGCGCGCCGGCTCGGCGAGGGCGATCAGGGCGTTGGTGGCCAGGTTGCTGGACCGCGTGATCATTCGCTCCATCAGCTCGCTGACCGTCACCTCCCCGCCCACCCGCTCGTACAGCGCGGGATCGCTGTCGTCGCCGGGGGTGAGCGAGTAGGTCTGCCTATCGGCGATGCTGGTAAACGCGTTGCGGAGCATCATGCCCCGGTCGATCGCCAGCTCGCCCGCGGAGCGGCGGCGGAACAGCTCCATCATCACGGGCACCTTCATGGTGCTGGCCGCGTGCATCCGGACGTGAGCATCCACCAGCAGCGAGTCGCCCGTCTGCAGGTCGAGGAACGCAACGGAAACCTCCGCCGTATCTCCCGCCGCCGCGGCGACCAGCGCGCGAACTTCGGATTCCAGGCTGGACATGGCATTGGTGTTCGGCATCGGCATCGGTGGCGCGGGGGGAACCGGGGCGCAGGCGGCGGCGAGGAGCAGGAGCGAGACGGGGAGAGTGGGCTTCATGGGGGTCGATGGCGGAAGTTGGTTTCTGTTCGCGAGCTTCGATTCGAGGCAGATCGGGATGGTACGGGGCGTTTTGACGAGCCCTGGCGCATGCCGCGGCGCCCCCCATCCCCAGTCCTTCCCCCGCAAACAGCGCGGGGGAAGGGAGCTAGCCCGGTGCGCTCCCGTGGGTACAGCGCGTGGACTGACGAGAGACGGGTGAGGTGCGTTTCGATCGCTCCCGGCGCATGCCCCTGGCAGCCCTCTCTCCCCGGCCCTCTCCCCCGCAAGCGGGGGAAAGGGAGAATTCGATCGCGCTTCGGCAGGTACGGCGCGCGTGCAGGTGAAGCCCCGAGCGGGACGCGCTAGCGACCCGAGTCGGGGCTTTCCGCTTTCCTAGCGGCGGGTTCACCCGCTCTCGCACACCCGCTCCCGCGCACCGCGGACCGCTGACGACGCGCCGCACCCTGCTACGCCACCAACTGCGCGAGGAGCGACGGGCGCAGGAGCGAGCGGATCGGATTGACGTCGCCCGTCGCGCGGATGATGGCGTTTCCGAGCGCGGGGCGCCGGGCGAAGCGGTCCGCGGCCCACCGGAGCAGTTCCGGACGCGCGATGAACGCTTCGATCACGTGCTGAAGCCGCTCCCCCGGCCCGAAGGCGCGGCGGCGGGCTCGTTCATACGAGCCGAGGGCGGCCGCGGAGACGTCCCCGCTACGGAGCGCGTGGTCGATCACCGGAGCCGCCAGCTCGGCGCCTCGGAGGGCGCGGTAGATTCCCTGGCCGGTGAACGGGTCGAAGTAGCCGGCCGCGTCGCCGACCAGCAGGGCGCCGTCCGCTACCGCCCGGCGCACCGGCCAGTCGAACGGGCCCGTCGCCAGCACCTCGTCCACGCGCTGTGCGCTGCGGAGGCCGTAGCTACGGAGCGCTGCATCGAAGTACGCCTCGCGCCCGCCGCCCACCTCGTGCATCTCGTGTCCGCTGGCCACGACGGTCACGTTCGCCAGCCCTCCACCGACCTCCGCCACGCCCAGGCACCCACACCCGCGCGCCCGCAGCTCCCCGCGCCCGCGCAGCCCCGCGATCCCCCGCACGTGGGCCGTAAGCGCAAGCTTCCGCAGCCTGGGCCCCCGCCGCAGCAGGTCCAGCCGCCGCAGGACCACCGAGCGCAGCCCGTCCGCGCCCACGACGATGCGCGCGTGGATCTCACCCGCGTCCGTCACCACGCCCGCGACGTGCCCCGAGCGCCGGACCAGGTCCCTCACCTTCATCCCCGTGCGGACCTCCGCGCCTGCGTCGCGCGCATGTTCCAGCAGAATCGTGTCGAGCACGTCGCGGGCGATCCCGAGTCCCCGCACGCCCTTGGGAAAGCGACCCTCGAACGCGTGGTCGTCCGCGGCGATGCGCCACCCGTCCAGCGGCGCGGGGCCGGCGGCAAGGACCGCGTCGAGCGCGCCCAGCCGGCGCAGGGCCGCGACGCCCGCGGGGTTCACGCATTCGCCACAAGGCTTGCGGCGGGGGAACGCGGCGCGGTCCAGCAGCAGGACGGCGTGCCCGCGTCGGGCCAGCCGCGCCGCCGTCGCGCTCCCCGCCGGCCCCGCGCCGACGACCACCACGTCCCACTCGCCCATACTCATCCTCCCGCTTCCCACACGAGCGCCACGCGGAACGGCAAGTGGGCGTGCACGCGCGCGCCGCGCAGCCCGGCCGCCGCCGCGAGCTCGCGCAGCTCCGCGGGCGTAAAGGAGCGGCGGACGGAGAGCGGCCCGTCGTGCCGCGTCACGGGGTGCGTGCGCCAGACGGTCGCGGCGAGCAGGTTCGCTCCCACGAGCGCCGGGCGCGACCGCCGGAGATCGTTCACGATCCCGCCCACGCGCGCCACGCGATCCATCTCCCGCAGCACGCGCAGCACCTCGTCGCGCTCGTTGAAGTGGTGGAGGGCAGTGGAGCAGAGGGCGATGTCGAACGAAGAATCCGCGTAGTGGAGGTCCAAGGCGTCCGCCGATTCGGCGCGCAGGTTGGGATGCGCGGCGATCCGCGCGCGCGCCACGTCCAGCGTCGTCGGATGAAGGTCCGTCGCCACTACTTCCACCGTGATCCCCCGCGCTCGGGCCCAGTGCGCGATGGCGAGGGGGATGTCCGCCGAGCCGGTGCCCACGTCCAGGATGCGCCAGGTTCGACCCGCATCGTCCGCGACCAGCCGCGAAAGGTGGTGAAGGACGATGCGCGTGCCTCCCAGCCAGCGGTTGACGCCCCGCAGGTCCGCCAGGCTGCGGGCCAGTTCCGCCGCATCCTGGCCGGGTTCATCCATCAGTTCGTCGCCGGTGGCGCGCGGAAGCGAGGTCACGCGTGGGCACCCGGGTTCAGCGCCGGCTCCGGCGCGGCGGACCGGGGCTCCACGTGCACCACCACGCGCCGCGCGCCCAGCCGGCGACGCACCTCCTCCTCCACCAGGTCGGCGATGTCGTGCGCGGCCTCCAGGCCGATTTCAGTAGGCACCACGATGGTCAGCTCCGCGAACCGCGCCCCGGGGCGGCCGCGGCTGCGCACGTCGTAGGCGGCCTCCACTCCGTGCATCGCCTCGGCCATGCGGCGGATCTCGGTGGATTCCACCGCGGCCTCGTCCACCAGCACCGGCACCGTTTCGCGCAGGATCTCCCAGCCGGTGCGCAGGATCAGCACGGCCACCAGCAGCGCCGTCCACGCGTCGCCCGACCGCCATCCCAGCTTCACCAGCATCAGCCCGGCGAGCACCGCCAGCGTCACGTAGACGTCGGCGCGAAGGTGCGCGGCATCGGCCAGGAGCAGCTCGGAATTGAGCGCCCGGCCCTTCCGCCGCTCGAACAAGGAGGCGGCGAGACCGAGGACGAGCGAACCGCTCATCACCGCGACGCCCAGCCACGAATCCACGTCCTCGTGCCCACCTTCGCGCAGACGGCCGACGGCGCTCTGCACCAGCTCGAAGACGGAGATGGAGAGGAAGGCCACCATCGCCAGCGCGCCCAGCGCCTCGAACTTCTCGTGGCCGTACGGATGCTGCTCGTCGGGCTCGGCCGCGGCCACGCGCGCCAGGGCGATGGCCGCCAAGGTGGTCATCACGTCCAGCCCCGAATCGAACGCGCCGCCCAGGATGGAAAGCGAGCCGGTCGCCACCCCCGCGGCCGTCTTCGCCGCGACGAGCACCAGGCTGACGGCCAGCATGATGTTCAGGACGCGGCGTACCTCCCGCGCCCGCGCATCCAGGCTGCCCGCCGGCGAGCTCACGTCATCACCTCGCGCAGCCGCCGCGCGGCATCCGCCAGCAGCGGCTCCAGCCCGGCGGGGTCCAGCGTGGAAAGCTGCCCGTCGCGGTACAGCACGCGCCCGTCCACGACGGTCATCACCACGTCGCAGCCGCGGGCGGCGTGAAAGACGGCCGCGAGCGGATCGTGCACGGGCTGCACGTGGGGCGCGGCGAGGGAAACGGCGCACAGGTCCGCCGCCTTCCCGGGCTCCAGCGTGCCGATCGCCCAATCCAGCCCCAGCGCCCGCGCCCCGTCGATGGTCACCAGCTTCAGCAGGTCTGCGGGGGACAGCACGTCGGGCCGGGCGACGCGCGCGCGGTGCAGGATGGAGGCGATGCGGGCTTCTTCCAGCAGGTCCAGCCGGTTGTTGCTGCCCACGGAGTCCGTGCCCAGCCCCACGCGGACGTTGGCCTCGATCATCTCCGGATAGGGCGCCAGCCCATGGCCCAAGCGGGCGTTCGCCACCGGGCAGTGGGCCACGGCGGAGCCCGTATCCGCCACGCGACGGATGTCGTCCGCGTCGAGGAGGACGCAATGGATCAGCAGGGGGCGCGCGCGAAGGACGCCCAGGCGGTCCAGCATCTCCACCGTCGTCCGTCCGCGCGGCGGCGTGGCGATGCCCCGCGCCCGCAGCCCGGGCGCGAAGTCGCCCTCGCCAGCCTGCACCAGCATCTGTTCGATGCGCGACTCCGACGCGTGCACCGCCATCGGCAGCCCCTCGGCCAGCGCGAAGTCGGCGGTGGCGGCAAAGAGCGCGTCGGACACGGTGTACGGCGCGTGCGGCGAAACGCCGATCATCACCCGGTCGCACTCGTAGGCGCGAAGACCGTCGACGGCCGCGCGCAGGCCGGCGATGGACTCGTCCGCCTGCGCGGGATCGGGCCCGAACACCTCCTGGTAAACGACGCCGCGCAGCCCCGACTCGCACAGCACGGCGGCGGAGGCGCCCGACGACTCGGTGGCGGCCAGCGTGGTGATGCCGGAGCGCACCGCCTCGACCATGGTCCAGCGCGCGGCGGCGTGGAAGTCGGCCTCGGTGAGGGCGGCGCGCTTGGAGCCCACCAGGCGAAGGATCCAGTCGCGGAAGTTCAGGTCTTCGAGCGCGCCGCGGTACATGGCGAGCTCGGGATGGGCGTGCACGTTCACCAGCCCGGGCATCAGCGCCACCGGCCCCAGGTCTTCGATCACCGCGCCCTCGGGCGGCTCGATGGCCAGCCGCGGGCCGACCGCGGCGATGCGGCCGTCGGTGCCCACCAGCACGGCGCCGTCACGGATGGGCGCGGCGCACACGGGAAGCACCCAGTCGGCGCGGTACAGGGTCAGCGGCAGGTCCGGCATCGGGCTCGGTGAGGGTCGCTGCTCAGGTCGATCGTCAGCACACGCGAAATCGTCGGGATCGTGGGCGGGGAGCGATGCAACAAGCAGGCGCGGGTCCCCCTCCCCCGGCGGCCCCACCCCCGGCCCCTCCCCGCACGGTACTGCTGTGCGGAGAGGGGGAACTTCGGTTGGGGTTCGACCGAGTGCCGGCGCATGCCTCTGGGAGCCCCCTCCCCCCGGCCCCCGTCCCCCGCTGCGCAGGGGAGGGGGAGACCTGAACCGCGCTTCGGCTACGGTCGTGCACGCAGCTGCGGATGCAGTCCGCGAAGGCGGACTTCGGGCCGTTGTTGCCGCGACTTCAGTCGCCCCAGCGAGCCCGGCCCGAACGAGAGAACCCGGTCCCCAACGAGGACCGGGTTCCCTACTTCCGCACTAACGCACTCACGCACTCACGCACTTCCCTACACCCCGGCGAGCGTATCCGCCTCATCCAGGTAGTAGTCCAGCCCCAGGTGCGTGATCTGGTCTTCGCCCATCATCCAGCGCAGCGTGTTCTTCAGCTTCATCTGCTGGATGAACAGGTCGTGCTCCGGGTACAGCCCCTCGCCGTGCATGGGGCTCTTGAAGTAGAACGAGAGCCACTCCTGGATACCCCCCATCCCCGCCCGCGACGCCAGGTCCAGGAAAAGCGCCAGGTCCAGCACGATGGGCGCGGCCAGGATGCTGTCGCGGCACAGGAAATCGACCTTGATCTGCATCGGGTAGTCCAGCCACCCGCGGATGTCGATGTTGTCCCACCCCTCCTTGGCGTCGCCGCGCGGGGGATAGTAGTTGATCCGCACCACGTGGCTGAACTTGCCGTACAGCTCCGGATAGGTGACGGGCTGAAGGATGTGCTCCAGCACCGACAGCTTGCTTTCTTCCTTGGTGCGGAACGACTGCGGGTCGTCCAGCACCTCGCCGTCGCGGTTGCCCAGGATGTTGGTGCTGAACCAGCCGTCCAGCCCCAGCATCCGCGCCTTGAGGCCCGGCGCGATGATGGTCTTCAGCAGCGTCTGGCCGGTCTTGAAATCCTTGCCGGCGATGGGCACGCCCCGCTCCTCGGCCAGCTCCTGCAGCGCCGGGATGTCGACCGACAGGTTGGGGGCGCCGTTGGCGTACGGCACGCCTTCCATCAGCGCGGCGTAGGCGTACAGCATGGAGGGGGCGATCTCGACGTGGTTCTCGTCGATGGCCCGCTCGAAGCCCTCCAGCGTCTGGTGCACCGCGCCGGGGACGATGTACACCTCGGTGCTGCCGCACCACACCATCACCAGGCGGTCGCAGTCGTTGCGCGCCTTGAACGAGCGGATGTCGTCGCGAAGGCTTTCCACCCAGTCGCGCTTGCTGCTGCCGGGCTTGATGTTGGTGCCCTGCAGCTTCTTGACGTAGCTCTGGTCGAAGACGGCCTGCATGGGCTCGATGCCCATCAGGAAGTCGGAGATGGGCTCGACGTGCTCGTGCTTGTTGAGCACGCCGCACACCATGGCGCTCTCGTACGCGTTGGCCGGGAACGGGTCCCAGGCGCCGAACACGATGTCGTCCAGCCCGGCCAGGGGAACGAACTCGGAGATGGCCGGCGCGCGGTGCTCCGTGCGCTTGCCCAGGCGAATGGTGCCCAGCTGCGTGAGGCTGCCGATGGGGCGCGCCATGCCGCGGCGCACCAGCTCCACCCCCGCGATGAAGGTGGTGGACACGGCTCCCAGCCCGGGGAGCAAAATTCCCAGGCGCCCCTCGGCGGGCCGCGGCGTGTACTGTTCGTTCCGCACGGTCGGACAGACCCTTTCAGACTGGTGTTTTGGCCTACGGCCGCGCCGCCGGAGCAGCGTTGGTGTACTTGTATACCCAGTAGACCCGGTACAGCGCCGTCAGGTTGGTGAGCGCGGCCATGGCCAGCATCACCCAGGTGAGCACCACGCCGCTGCGCCAGCTTCCAAAGAACAGCGTGGCGATTCCAAGTAGCAGGATTCGCTCCGCGCGCTGCATCAATCCCACCTTGCAGTCGATCCCCAGCCCCTCGGCGCGGGCGCGGGTGTACGAAACCAGCAGCGACCCCGCGATCGCGGCCGCCACCACGTACACCATCCACCACACGCCCAAAGTGGGCCGGTCGCCCACGTACAGCGACATCACCCCCATCAGCACCACCACCTCCGACACGCGGTCCAGGGTGGAGTCGTAGAACGAGCCGAAGGTGGTGGACATCGACCGCCGGCGCGCGATGTAGCCGTCGACGACGTCGAAGAACCCGCCCAGCAGCACCAGGAGCCCGCCCAGCTGCAGGTGCCCGAAGAAGTAGGCGATCCCCGCCCCCGCCGTCACCACGAAGCCGATGGTGGTGGCTCCGTTGGGCGTGAGCCCCGTGCGGACGAACAGGTCCATCACCGGCTGCAGCAGCCGGGTTCCCTGGTCGCGCAGCGCGCTGGGCTGAAGCTTCATGGGGCGGAGTGTAAGGTCAGGTCAGGATGATACGGCTCTGCTCGCCCGCCTGGATCCCCTTTTCGATCTCCTCGTTCACCCGCGCCATCAGCTGGTCGAGGTTGGCCCGTGCCGTCTCGAACGCCTGGTACGCGGGGATGGTCTGCACCTCGCCCACCAGCCGCTCGTACTCGTCCTGCTCCTCGAGCGGGGGCTCGCTGCCGCCCTGCATGGCGCGCGCGAACCCGGCCTCCAGCTGCTGGAGCCGGTTGAGGCGCGTCACGGCCTCGCGGTCGTTCTGCAGGGTTTCGCTGGCGCGCTTCATGGCGCCGTACTCGCTGCTGTGCGCGATCTGCCTGCCTACTTCGCGCGCCCGTTCCCAGATCGGTTCCATCCCAACGTCCCTTGTCATAGTCGCTCGGCGAGCACGAAGCGGTCGCGCCCCGCCAGGTCCTGCTTTACCCGCGCCGTGTCGAAGGCGCCCGTCTGCTCGATCAGCTCCGCCACGGCGGCACCCTGCCCCGCCCCGATCTCCAGCGCCAGCAGCCCGCCGGGGCGCAGGTGGCCGGGAGCCTGGGCCACGAGGGGGCGGATGACGTCCAGCCCGCCCACCCCGGCGAAGAGCGCCGCCCGCGGCTCCCAGTCAACCACCTCGGCGTCAAGGGCGGGCCGCTCCTCTTCGCCGATGTAGGGCGGGTTGGAGACGATCACGTCGAACACCTCGCCGCGGACCGGCTCGAACAGGTCGCCCGCGCGGAACTGCACCGGCGCGTCCGGAGCTGCGGCCTCGTGGTTGGCGCGCGCCGCGGCCAGCGTGTCTTCGCGCAGGTCCGTGGCCACCACCCGGGCGAACGGCCCTTCCGTCGCCAGCGCCAGGGCGATGGCGCCGGATCCGGTGCCCAGGTCCATGGCCTCCAGCCCCTCGCGCCCGGCCATCCAGCCCAGCACCTCCTGGACGAGGCGCTCCGTCTCCGGCCGCGGGATCAGCACGCGGGGATCGACCTTGAGCACAAGGTCACGAAACGCGGCGGTTCCGTCAATGTACTGCAACGGCTCGCGGCGCGCACGCCTGCGCAGCCGGGCCTTGAACTCGGCCAGCTCCTCGGGGCTGAGCGGGCGGTCGTACTGAAGGTACAGGTCCAGCCGCTTGAGGCCCAGCATGCCGGCCAGCAGCAGCTCGGCGTTCAGCCGGGGGTTGTGGAAGCCCTTGCCGCCCAGGTACTCCGCCGTCCAGCGGAGCATCTCCACGAGGGTCCAGCGCTTGGTCTCGGTCTGCAACGGCCGTTCGCCTCGGTGTGCGGCACGGAAAAGCGCCGCGGACCCATCGGGGCCCGCGGCGCGCAAACTCGTGTGTTCCCCCCGCGGCGTCAATGCGGCGCGCCGGCGCCGGTCAGGCCGCGCGGTCCTCGCGCTCTTCCTGCGAGGCCAGCTTCAGGTTCTCGATCACCTCGTCGATGGCGCCGTCCAGGAACTGCTGCAGCGCGTGCGTGGTGAAGCCGATGCGGTGGTCGGTCACGCGGCTCTGGGGATAGTTGTAGGTGCGGATCTTGGCCGAGCGGTCGCCGGTGCCCACCTGCGACTTGCGGTCGCGCGCGCGGGCGGACTCCTGTTCGGCGATGCGCATGTCCAGCAGGCGCGAGCGCAGCACGCCCATGGCCTTGTCCTTGTTCTTGTGCTGCGACTTCTCGTCCTGGCAGGTGACGACGAGGCCGGTCGGCAGGTGCGTGATGCGCACGGCGGAGTCCGTGGTGTTCACCGACTGCCCGCCGGGCCCCGAGCTGCGGTAGACGTCGATCTTCAGCTCGTTGGGGTTGATCTGCACGTCCACCTCTTCGGCCTCGGGCAGCACGGCCACGGTGGCGGCGGAGGTGTGGATGCGCCCCTGCGTTTCGGTCGCGGGCACGCGCTGCACGCGGTGCACGCCGGACTCGTAGCGAAGGTCGCCGTACGCGTGGCCCCCGCGGACGATGAAGACGGCTTCCTTGTAGCCGCCGGCCGTACCCTCCGACACGCTGAGCACTTCCAGCTTCCAGCCCTGCCGGTCGGCGAAGCGCGAGTACATGCGGAACAGCTCGCCCGCGAACAGGGCGGCCTCGTCGCCGCCGGTGCCGGCGCGCACCTCGACCACGGCGTCGCGGTCGTCCAGCGGGTCGCGGGGAATGAGCAGAAGCTTCAGCTCGCCTTCCAGCCGCCGCACCTCGACGGTGAGGTGGTCGGCCTCGGCGCGGGCCATCTCGGCCATCTCGGGATCGCCCGCGGCATCGGCCAGCATGGCCTGCGCGCCTTCCAGCTCTTCGCGGGCGCGCCGCAGCCGGGCGGCGGCCTCGACGATTGCGGACAGGCGCGAATGCTCGCGCGACACCTCGCGCAGCCGCTTGGGGTCTGCGTGAATGGAGAGGTCGGCCAGCTGAACGGACAGGTCGTCGTACCTGCGCTGCGCGTCGAAGATGCGGTCTTCCATGGAGAGTGCGTGAGTGCGTCAGTGCGGAAGTGCGGGAGGGATCGTCCTCGCACGGCCGCGGAGGCGCCTCGTCGGGGCTGGATAGTCGGAGAGCCGGGGCGCGGCCCCGGCTCTCTTTCGTCTGCTTACTGGGCGGTGGCGTAGCGCTGCCGGAAGCGCTCCACGCGTCCCGCGGTGTCCATCAGCTTCTGCTTGCCCGTGTAGTACGGGTGGCAGTTGCTGCACACTTCGACGCCGATGTCGCCCTTGGTGGAGCGGGTCTCGAAGGTGTTGCCGCAGGCGCAGTGCACCTTCGCGGTGTTGTACGTCGGATGAATGTCGGCCTTCATATCGCCACCACCTGTCGGTTCGTCGGCTTGAAACAGTGGCTCGCCCCCGCGCGACGGTTCGCGCGATACGGGCAGCCGGAGAATCATCAAAACTAGCGGATGTGGCGGATTCGGGCAACCCGCCCCCAGCGAGCTTCGGCGCGAGGGCAGACGGACCCGCACGAGCCCTGGTGCGTTTTGGATCGAGGCCGGCGCATTCCTCGGCTGCCCTCACCCCCGGCCCCTCTCCCGCAAGCGGGAGAGGGGAGAATTCGATCGCGCTACGGCAGCTTCGGCGTGCGTGCGGTTGAAGCCCCCGGACGGGACGCGCCGGCGGCCCGGGCCGGGGCTTTCCGCTTTCTCAGCCGCGGGTTCACCCGCTCAGGGGGTGCCGGGGCCGCGCGAGCCGACGTTCCTCGGTCGCTGCGGCGGATTCATCCGCTCCCCCACCAGGGTTCTCCAAAAACGAACCGGCCCGGGTTCACCACCCGGGCCGGTCCGCACTCACGCACTCACGCACTACTCCTTCCACCCCTCCAGCATGCGGCGGATGTCGTCGCGGTGCTGGCTTTCGTCCACCAGCAGGTTTTCCAGCTGCAGCTTGATGCTGATCTCGCCCGCCTCTTCCGCCTGCTGGATGCGCTTGGTGTAGCGCTCGATCGTATCCACCTCGGCCTGCAGGGCCACGGCCAGCATCTCGCGGTTGTCGCGGGGGATGGGCACCGGCTGCGCCTGCGTGGTGGGAATGCCGCCCAGCGCCACGATCTTGTCGGCCAGGAACGCGGCGTGCCCCAGCTCGTCGGGGATCTCGTTCTCGAAGAACGGCCGCAGGTCCATCCGCCACGGCCCCGTCACCAGGGCGGCGAAGGTGCGATACATGATCACGGCCTGGTACTCGGCCGCGAGGTCCTCGTTCAATCCGTCGATCAACGCCTTCAGGTCCGCCATTCTGTTCGTCCTCCCTGTTCCGGATGTCTTCAGGCCGCCCGTACGCGGCCCTACAGCGCGACTTCGCGCCGTTCGGCCGCGGAGCGGTACGCGGCCTCCACCAGCCGCATCAGCACAAGGTGTTCCCCCGGCGCGTCCACCCTGCGGTCTCCGCGCACAAGCTCGACGAACGCCTGCAGCTCGTTGCGATAGCTGGCGGTGAACGCGTTCTCGCGCGACGCCTGCACGGGGGGCGTCACCTCCACCAGCCCGGCCGGCATGTCCTTGAACACCGCCAGCGGCGACAGCGAGGCAGACCCGGCGGTGCCCATCACGTGAAGGTACTGGCGGTCCTTGCGGGCCAGCAGGTTCCAGGTGCAGTCCAGGTTGATCAGCCGGTCGCCCTCCAGCCGCAGCACCAGCGCGGCCGAGTCTTCCACCTCGCTCCCCGCGGGCGAGTGCATGTGCGCCGAAACGCGCTCGGGCTTGGGATAGCCGAGCGTCCACAGGGCCAGGTCCAGCATCTGCAGCCCCAGGTCCATGAACGCGCCGCCGCCCGCCGTCGACTTCCTTTCCCGCCAGGTGCGGCCCTTGGGACGGTACCGGTTCAGCCACCCCGTCTTCAGGTAGTACACGTCGCCCAGCTCGCCGCCGGAGACGAACTGGCGAAGCGCCGTGGTGTCCGGCCGGTAGCGCTGGTTCATGGCCACCATCAGCCGCCCCTGCGCGCCTTCCTCGTCCATGATGCGCGCCACGCCGTCGGCGGTCAGCGCAAGGGGCTTCTCGCAGAGCACGAACTTGCCGGCCCGGAGCGCCGCGCGAACCTGCTCCTCGTGGCGGTTGCTGGGGGTGCACACCACCACGCCGTCCACGTCGTCGGTGAGCACCTGCTCGGCCTCGGTGGATACGGTGGGGATCGCGAACCGGCTGGCGATGGTGCGCGCGGTGTGCGCGTCGCGGTCGGCCACGGCGACCACCTCCACGCCCCGCATGCGCGTGAGGATGGGAAGGTGCACCACTTGGGCGACGGAGCCGGCGCCCAGCACGGCCAGCCGGACGGGGGGACGGGAGATGGCCATCAGCGAATGATCGAGGTGGAGGTCGGCGGCGTGGCGGGTGGCGGCATCACGGGGCGGCGCATGTCCGACGGAAACGCCCAGCTGCCCCCCACGCCCACGCTGAACGATCGCAGGTTGCTGGTCAGCACGCCGCGGGCTTCGGCCAGCACGCGCAGGTTGCCGGCCAGCGGCATCTCCGCGCCGGCCACCAGGTTCAGCCCCGGCGCGACCTGGTCCAGCAGTTCTTCGCCGAACGTGTTCTCGATGAACTCGCCGCTCCCGTTCTGCAGGTGCAGCGACACGCCCGCCCCGGCGTACGGCTCGATTCCCACCGCGGTGGTCCACAGGTAGTGAGCATCGACATCGAGGGAAAGGTCGCTGATCTGGATGGTCCCCAGGTCGATGCCCGAGCACGGGCTGCCACCCCGCTCGCACGACGCCTCGATCCGCTCCTCGATGCGGTCCACTTCACCCGCGCGGAAGGTCGACTGCCAGTAGGTGAGGCCGGGCGCGATGCGCAGGTTGGGGCCCAGCAGCCCCAGGTCCGCGCGCAGGTTGAACCCGAGCGTGGCCTCGGATCGCGAGGGGAACACCACGCTGACGTGAGCCCCCACGCCCGTCAGGACCAGGTTCTCGTAGTCGTAGTCCGCCGCGTCCTGTGCGTGTGCGGGCCACGCGAGTAGCGCCGCCGCGAGGACGATCCAGTTCGATGTGCTGCGGGGCATCTCGTGGTCGTTCGTGTGGTTGCGGTTCCCCCTCCCCCGGCCCCTCCCCCGCAAAACCGCGCGGGAGAGGGGGGAACTTCGATTGCGGGGCGACTGAGGTCGGCGCATGCCGCGGTGGGCCCCCTCCCCCCGGCCCCCGTCTCCCGCTTTGCAGGGGAGGGGGAGACCTGAATTGCGCTTCGGCTGGTGCAGGTGCATGCCGCGGCCGCCCCCCTCTCCCGGCCTCTCCCCCATAAACCCCATGGGGGAGAGGAGAATTCGAATGCGCTCCGGCCGGCCTCGCGCGCCCGACTGGCCCCCTTCCCGCGAGGCTGTTTGCGGGGGAAGGGTTGGGGATGGGGGGCGCCGGCCCGAGCACCAGCCCAACCTGACGCACCCAACCCCGAAGTGTACCCCCTCTCCCACGCTGTTTGTGGGAGAGGGTGGCACGCGTGTCAGCGCGGCCGGGTGAGGGCCCCACGGCAGCCGAGGCCTCGGCTTCACAGACCGCTGCCGCGCCCAAGCTTGTTACCCGTCCGCGGCTAGATCCTTCGGCCCGCGTCGTTTGTGCTGCGGGCCAGTGTCGTTCGGCTGGGCCTCAGGATGACACCGTTGCGCCGCGGCTCAGTACTGATCGACGATCTGCGTGCCCGGATAGTAGGCGCGCAGGATGGTCCGGTAATCCTGCCCGGCGCGGGCGCGGCCCATGGCGCCCACCTGGCACATGCCGATGCCGTGGCCCCAGCCGCCACCCTCCGCCACGATCTCCGTCACGCGCCCGCCCTCGCGCACCAGCCTCACGTCGAACTTGCTGCTGTTCAGGATGCCGGCGCGAGACGCGGGCGTCAGGATCCACCGGATGCGGTCCTTGCCCAGCGTGAAGGTGCCGGCGTCCGTCGCCAGGCGCATCGCGCGGATGCGGTCGGACGGGGTGCGCTCCAGCACCCGCATGTCGTCGATGCGGGTGATGCGCCGGCCGCGCAGCGAATCCGCCATCGTGCGGTTCAGGATGCCCACCAGCTGCTCGTGCGTCCAGCGCTCCGTCCAGCGGAAGCGGCTGCTCACCTTGTCGTATGCCTCGCCCGTGCGCGGGTCCACGTCGCGGACCGCCACCAGGTACGGGATGGGCGCGTTGTTCCACACCTCGTGGATGGCTGCCGTCTGCCCGGCGCAGGTGCTGTGGTAGTAGGCGGTGATCGGCTGGCCGCTGTACGTGATGATTTCGCCGGCGGTTTCGCGCACGGCGCGCGAGGCCAGCGGGTACTCCGCCGCCTGCCCGCCATACACCTGGTCCTCCACCGTGGCGTACACGTCGAACCCCTGCGCCGACCGCCGCCCCATGTAGATGGCGGCGTAGGTGCGGGCCGCCACCGCCTGCGCCTTCACCGCCTCGAACACGTCGGCCTGCACGTTGCCGATTTCGCGCGGCACCACGCCGAGCAGGTACGTCTCCATGTCCAGGCGATTGACGATAGTCAGCCCGCCGCGCGGCGCGTCCTGCACCACCAGTTCCCCCCGGTACGCCTGGCCCTTCACCGACAGCGTGCCGTGCGGCGCGGCGGGACGGATGACCAGCGGCGCGCGAAGCCCGGCGCCGCCCGGCCCACCCCCGCCCGCACCCGTGCGGCTGGTCAGCGTGATGGTGCCCCCGGCGTCGGCGAACGTGGCCGTGGCACCGGCGCCCAGGCTCGCGACCTGCTGCCCCGCGTCCGTCAGCACGGAGAACGCGCCGGCGGAGGTGATTTCGATGCGCGCCGTGTCGACCACCAGGCCCACGCGCACCCGCGGCGCCAGCAGGGACTCGGGGAACGCGGCCGTGTCCGCCGTGGGCGTCGCGGGGATGGCCACCGTGTCGCGCGGCGGACGGGTGGGCGTCGTTACCGTGTCGCGGATGACCACGACGGGTACCGTGGGCACCCGGGGCCCGCGCGGCGCGCAGGCGCCCAGGACGGCGAGCGCCAAGGCGCCCGCCAGCTTACGCCAGCGCAAAGCGGAGTGCGTCACGGGCGCGGGAGATGGTTTCTTCGACATCCTGATCGGTGTGGGCGGTAGACAGGAACCCGGCCTCGAACGCGGAGGGCGCGAAGAACACGCCCCGCTGCAGCGCCGCATGGAAGAAGCGGCGAAACGTCTCCACGTCGGAACCCTTCGCGTCCTCGAAGGTGCGTACCGGCCCCGCCGCAAGGAATACGCCCCACATGGAGCCGTAGCTGCCTCCGCACATGGGCACGCCCATCTCGGCGCCGTTCGCCAGCAGCCCCTCCACCAGCCGCTTCGTCTTCCGCTCCAGCTCGGGATACAGGTTCTCGTCGCGCAGGATCTTCAACTGGGCCAGCCCCGCCGCCATCGCCAGGGGATTGCCCGAGAGCGTCCCCGCCTGGTAGACGGGTCCCACCGGCGCCACGTGCGCCATCACGTCCGCCCGCCCGCCGTACGCCCCGACGGGCAGCCCGCCGCCGATCACCTTGCCCAGCGTGGTAACGTCCGGGCGGATGCCGAACAGCTCCTGCGCGCCGCCGGGGGCCACGCGAAAGCCCGTCATCACCTCGTCGAAGATCAGCAGCGCGCCGTGCTCCTCGGTGATGCGCCGCAGCCCGTGGAGAAAGCCCTCGTCCGGCGGCAGGAAGCCCGCGTTGCCCACGACGGGCTCCAGGATCACGCAGGCGATCTTCCCCGGGTGCGCACGGAAGGCGGTCTCCACCGCCTCCAGGTCGTTGAACGGCGCCGTCAGCGTCAGCTTGGAAAGGTCCGCGGGAACGCCGGGCGAGTTGGGAAGGCCCAGCGTAGCCACGCCGGACCCGGCTTTGACCAGGAACGAGTCGCCGTGGCCGTGGTAGTGGCCCTCGAACTTCAGCATCATCTCGCGGCCGGTGAATCCACGCGCCAGCCGCACGGCGCTCATCGTCGCCTCCGTGCCGCTGTTCACCAGGCGGACGCGCTCCATCGACGGAAAGAACTCCCGCACCGCCTCGGCCAGCTGCACCTCGGCCTCCGTGGGCGCGCCATACGAGGTGCCGCGCTGGGCCGCCTCCGTCACCGCCTGGATGACCGCGGGGTGCGCGTGCCCCAGGATCATGGGACCCCACGACAGCACGTAGTCGATGTACTCGTTGCCGTCCACGTCCCAGATGCGCGACCCCGCCGCACGATCGACGAAGAACGGCTCGCCGCCCACCGCCCGGAACGCGCGCACCGGCGAATTGACGCCGCCGGGGATCACCTCGCACGCGCGGCGGAAGAGGGCGGCGCTGGCCGCGTAATTGCCTTCTCGTGCCACCGGGGTTACAGACATCTAAAACCTACCTGGACTGGTACGAATGAAGAACCGATTCTGGATGGCCGCGCTGCTCGCCGTGCTCTCGCTGGGCGCCACGGCCTGCAACGACAACGCCGAAGACCACAACAACGAAGCGGCCGAAGAGGCCCGCTCGGGCGACACCGAAGAGGCCGCCGAAGAGAAGGCCGAGGCGCGCCAGGACTCCGCGCAGGGCGACCACACCGACGGCCTGAACTGACCATCCCCCGTGGATGAACGCGTGCCGTCCCCACGAGCTCGGGACGGCACGCGTCGCTTTCTCCCCGGCACCGGCTAGCGGTAGTTGCCGAACGCCAGCTCCAGCCCGAAGTCCTGCTTCTTCAGGTGGGCGATCACGGCCTGCAGGTCGTCGATGGAAGGCGCCGTCACGCGCACCTGCTCGTCCTGGATCTGCGCGTTCACCTTCTTGAAGCCCGCTTCCTTGATGGACTTGACGATCTCCTTGCCCTTTTCGGTGCTGATGCTCTGCACCAGGGTGATCGTCTGGCGCGCCTTGCCGCCGAACGCCTGCTCCACGTCGCCGTAGTCCAGGTTGCGGATGGGCACGCCGCGCTTGATCAGCTTGCTCTGGATGATGTCGATCAGCGCCGTCATCTTGTACTCGTCGTCGGCCAGCAGCTTGAGCGTGCCGTCCTTCTTGCTGAAGTCGATCTCTACCGTGGCGCCCTTGAAGTCGTAGCGCTGCGCGACTTCCTTGGTCGCCTGGTTCACGGCGTTGTCCACCTCCTGCAGGTCTACGCTGGAGGTGATGTCGAAGCTGGATGTCTTGGCCATGCGTAAGTCGCCCCGTAGCAGTTCATTGTCTCGGCGCCAATGTAGGCCGGGTGGCGCGGGCGAGGCAAGCGGGGATGCCGCGCGTGAAGCAACCGGGCGAGAGCGCAGAACCACGCACCCGGTCGCCTGGCGTGGGGCGCGCAATCAACCCTGTCATCCTGAGGCCCAAGCGCACCGCACTCACCCAGTGACGACACCCCGCGGGCCGAAGGATCTAACCGCAGACACGTACAAACCCGGGCGCGGTAGCGGTCATAGAAGCCTTAGACACGTCTCAGTGAGGCATGGGAGCGCTTCGAAGGACTGCCGGCGCATGCCGCGCGTGGCCCCTCCCCCGGCCCCTCCCCGCATGCTGCGCATGCGGAGAGGGGAGAATTCGTTCGCCCGTCGGCAGGCGTGGCGTACGTGCAGGTCAAGCAAGCGCGACGAGGCCCTCTCCCGACATCGGGAGAGGGCCTCGTGTTCACCATCCGCCGATCACGTCACTGCTGGATGATCTGCGCGCCGGCGGGGGGCGTGAAGGTGAAGAGGCTGTTCGCCAGCGCGTGGTTGGTGCGCACGTTCCGCAGCTCCACGCGGCGGACGGACTCGTTCTCCTCGGTCATCTCGAAGCGGCGGACCAGGTAATCCTCCTTGTCCACCCAGATCTTGAGGATCTTGTACGCCGAGGCGCCGCGGGGCACCAGCGTCAACACGTAGGACGAGCGGCCCGCGACGGACTCGTCACCCGCCAGCGTGGCGACGAAGCGCTGGTTGGGGTTGCTGAGGAACTGCTGCTGCAGGTCCACGCTCTGCCCGCCCTCGGCGATGCTGGTGCGGATGACCTGCGTGCGGTCGCTGCTGGGATAGTACAGCCAGAAGTACCGCCCATCGGCAACGATCACGTCGCCGTCGGGATCGCTGAAACGCATCAGGAAGCGGTCGGGCTTGCGCTGGTACAGCTTGCCCACGCTGCGCTGGTTGCTTCCCAGCAGCGGCACGTTCAGCGTCTGCGTGAAGTCCGCTTCCAGCGAGCGGATGCCGTTGGCCGCCTGCTCCACCCGCGTCAGGATCTCGGCCGCGCGGTCCGAACTCCGCGCCGCCGCGGGAGCCGGCGCGGGCGCCTGTCCCGGCACGGGCTGGCCCGGGGCCGCTGCCGGCTGCGGCGTGCCATCGCGGCGGGGCGCCGCAAGCGCGGGATTCGTGACGTCCACCGGCTGGCCGGTGCCGGGTGCCGGCCGCTGGATGCGCGCGGCAGGGACCTGGCCGTCGGCCGGGGCCTGCTTCGGCGACTCCGTCCTGGCGGTCGACGGCTCGCCGCGGCCGCCGCACGCCGCGAGGGCGGCCGTCAGCGCGAGCAGGGGGATGCGGAGGTGGTTCATCATCATCTATCGTCCACGCGTTCGGTGAAGTCAGGGTCGTGATGCTGGTTGTGGATACCCGCCCGGAGCAACGAGCGTTCCTGTTTGCGGATCGAGAGCCCGGATGCCGCGCGCGGGCGTCGTACTGCGCGTAGAGCGAAGTGTGTGGCGGATCCCTCGGTCGCTGCGGGCTTCGACATGACGGCAGGTTCCCCGTGGCCGCTCCGTCGGGATGACATCGAGCGGGCGGATGGCACTCACGCACTCACGCACTCACGCACTCACGCACTCACGCACTCACGCACTCACGCACTCACGCACTCACGCACTCACGCACTCACGCACTCACGCACTCACGCACTCACGCACTGCCGTTCAAAGCAGTTCCAAAATCTCCTCCAGCTCCGCCCGCAGCGAGCGCACGAACGAGCGCTCCAGCGCGCGCGAGGCGGCTTCGGAGGCGGCGCCTTCCTGGCGCAGCTCGTCGATGCGCTTGCGGGCGCCTTCCAGCGTGTAGCGCTCGTCGTGCACCAGGTGGCGGATCAGGGCGATCAGCTCCAGGTCGCGCGCGCGGTACACGCGGTTTCCGGAGCGGTTCTTGGGCGGCGACAGCGCGGGGAACTGCGTTTCCCAGTAGCGCAGCACGTGGGGCTTCACGTCGAACAGCTCGCACACCTCGCCGATCGAATAGAACTCGCGCTGCGGGCGCTTCATCCGTGGTGCTCCGCCTTGGGCTCGCGCAGCATCAGCTGCTCCACCGCGCGGCGCGGGTCCAGCTCCTCGAACAGCATGGAGTAGACGGCCTCTACGATGGGCATCTCGATGTTCATCCGCCGCGCCAGGTCGCGCGCCGAGCGAGCCGTCTTCACCCCCTCGGCCACCATCACCATCCCGCCCAGGATGTCGTCCAGCTTCCGCCCCCTGCCCAGCTCCACGCCCACGGTGCGGTTGCGGCTGAGCCCGCCCATGCAGGTGAGCATCAGGTCGCCGATGCCCGCCAGCCCCGCCAGCGTGCGCGGGTCCGCGCCCATCGCCTGCCCCAGCCGCGTGATTTCCGCCAGCCCTCGGGTGATCAGCGCCGCCTGCGTGTTGAAGCCGAACCCCATCCCCTCCACCGTCCCCGCCGCGATGGCGATGACGTTCTTCACCGCCCCGCCCAGTTCCACCCCGGCCACGTCGGCGCTGGTGTAGACGCGAAAGCGGGCGGTCTGGAAGGCGTCCCGCGCGCGCACGGCCGCGTCGGCGTCGTGCGAGGCGATGGTGACGGCGGTGGGAAACCCGCGCCCCACCTCCATGGCGAAGCTGGGCCCGGAAAGAAAGCAGGCCGCGCGCGCCGCCCGCTCGGGAAGCACGTCGGCCAGCACGCCGTCCATCGTCTTCAGCGAATCGTTCTCGATGCCCTTCGACGCGCTGACCAGCAGCGCCCCCTCCTCCATGTGCTCCGCCGCCTGCGCCATCACCTGGCGGACCACGTGCGAGGGCGACACGGAAAGGACGAGGTCCGCGCCGCGCACCGCCTCGGCCATGTCGGGCGTGGCGTGCATCGACGGCGCGAGCTCGATGCCGTCCAGGTACTTGCGGTTGACGTGCTCGCGGTTGATGGAATCCGCCACGTCGGGCTCGTACGACCAGACGACCGTGTCGATGCCCTTGCCCGCCAGCAGGTTGCCGAGGGCGGTGCCCCAGCTTCCCGCGCCGATCACCGCCGCGCGCGACGTCATTCGGCCCCCTTTGCGTCCGCCGTCACCGCCGCGGCGGCCACCGTGGCCCGCGGCTCCTTCTTCATCCCGAAGCGGTGCTCCTCGCCCCGCATGATCCGCCCCACGTTGGCGCGGTGGGCGAAGATGATGAACGCCACGATGAGGCCGCCCAGGACCCGCACCTCCAGCCGCTCGGCGGGAACGTTCAAGCCCAGCAGCACGCCGACGACCACGCCCGCGGCGATGGACCCGGCCGACACCATGCGCGTGAGCTTGAGAACGATCAGCCAGGTGAGCAGCCCCAGCCCCACGGCCTCGGGCGCCAGGGCCAGGAACACCCCGGCGCTGGTGGCCACGCCCTTGCCGCCGCGGAAGCGCATGTACACCGGAAAGACGTGGCCGACGATGGCCGCCGCGCCGTAGGCCAGCTCCCACCGCCAGTCCGCCGAGCCGTCCCACTGGCTGAAGGCGACCACGGGAAGGGTGCCCTTGAGGATGTCGAAGACGACCACGGGAGCCGCCACCTTTGCGCCGAGGACGCGGAAGGCGTTGGTGGCGCCCAGGTTGCCGCTGCCGTGCTCGCGCAGGTCGATGCCCTTCGCCATCCGCCCGGCGATGTAGCTGGCGGGGATGGCGCCGACCAGGTACGCGGCGAGGACGAGCAGGGCGGGCGTCACTCCCGCTCCTCGTCGCGGCGGCGCAGCCGGATGACCAGCGGGGAGCCCTGGAACCCCCACGCCTCGCGGAAGCCCTTCATCAGGTAGCGCTCGTAGCTCTCGGGAACGCCCTCGGGATCGTTCACCCACAGGATGAACGTGGGCGGCGCGACGGCCACCTGGGTGCCGTACAGGAACTTCACCGGGCGGCCGTGCGAGGCGGGCGGCTTGGTCCGCATGGTCAGCGCCCGCATCACCTCGTTGACCTCGTGGGTAGAGACTCGGCGCTGCCGCTGCTCCTGCACCTCGACGATCAATTCCAGGGCGCGGTGCACCCGCTGGCCGGTGAGGGTGCTGGTGAAGAGGATGGGAACCCACTGCAGGTACGGCGCGCGCTCGCGGATCTCCTTTTCGTACCGCGGCGCCGTCATCGTCTCCTTCTCTACCAGGTCCCACTTGTTGCAGATGATGATCAGCCCCTTCCCCGTGTCCCACGCCTTTTCGGCGATCTTCAGGTCCTGGACGGCGATGGGCTCGGTGGCGTCGAGAAGCAGGAGGCACACGTCGGCGCGCTCGATGGCGCGTTCCGTCCGCAGCGAGCTGTAGAACTCCACCCCCTCGTCGATCTTGGCCTGCCGCCGCAGCCCCGCCGTGTCGACGAACACCAGCTTCTGCCCCTGGTAGCGCATGGGCGTGTCGATGGCGTCGCGCGTGGTTCCCGCCACGTCCGACACCACCAGCCGCTCCTCGCCCAGCAGGCGGTTGACGTACGACGACTTGCCCACGTTCGGCCGGCCGATGACGGCCACCCGCAGCGCCTCTTCTTCTTCGCCCTCGATGTCGGGAAGGTGCTCGACGATCAGGTCCAGCACGTCGCCGCTCCCCTTGCCGCTGAGGCTGCTGACCGGGTGCGGCTCGCCCAGCCCCAGGTCCCAGAAGTCGTGGTGCCCGGTGGCGGTGGGGGCGCCCAGGTTGTCCATCTTGTTGACGAGCAGCACGTTGGGCTTGGCGGCCCGGCGCAGGTGCTCGGAAACGGCGTAGTCCAGCGGGTGGGGCCCGGCGCGGCCGTCCACCATCAGCACCAGCACGTCGGCCTCGGCGATGGCGGTGAGCACCTGGTCGCGGATCAGGCGGTCCATGGGCTCGTCGGAGTTTTCGACCATCCCCCCGGTGTCGACCAGGTAGAACTCGCGCGCGTTCCACTCGGTGCGGGCGTAGTTGCGGTCGCGGGTCACGCCCGGGCGGTCCTCGACGATGGCGATGCGCTCGCCGAGGACGCGATTGAAAAAGGTGGACTTGCCGACGTTCGGCCGGCCGACGACGGCCACCACGGGTAGCTTCACGAGTGCTCTTGACGGACGAAAGTAGGGAAAGGCACGAAAGCCACAAACGTAACAGCGCGGACCAACGTCCGCGAACTCCACGGGCCGCCGCTTCCCCCGGCTCTGCTACTTTCGTGACTTCCGGAACCGCCGCTCAGCCCAGCGGCGCGCCGCAGCTGGTGCAGGCCGTGTCGCCCGGCTCGTAGGCCTCGCCGCACGCCGGGCAGGCGAAGCTCACCTCGCCGCTGGTGTCCATGTGGGCGCGGATGATCTCGATGGCGCCCTCGTACTCCCACGTGGGCACCATCACCCGCACGATGGCCAGCTCGCCCAGGTCCACGGGAAAGATGCCGTCCTTCTGCGAGAAGAGCTGCGCGTCCACCCCCTCGGACTGCAGGTTCTGCACGATCAGGCCGGCCTCGATCTCGTCGGAGGTGGTGTACACCTGGGCCCACGCCTCCATGACGGGGATGCCTTCGTGCAGCTGGCAGGTGACGGGGCGGGTGCCCTCGGGCTCGCTGCCGCAGACGGGCGCCTCGCAGATGACGCAGCGGAAGTTGGTCTGGCTGCCGTCTTCGCAGGCAACGGGGGCGCGCAGCAGGCCGCAGATGGGGCAGCCTTCGCCGCCGGCGTACTCGGCGCCGCAGCGCTCGCACTGAAACGCCTGCTCGGGAATTTCGGGGCTTTCGACGGACAAGGATCGGGTCTCCGGACGTGGGGGCCGCGGCGACGGTGCCGCGGGCGGCCGAAGGCGCAAGAAGCGTGCAGGACGCGCGGGGACCGTACGGGCGGGAGGATCGAGGGATGAGAACGAAGGAACCGCGGCCGGCGGGGAACGGGTCCCCGCCGGCCGCGGCGTTCAGATCTGCAGGTACGGAGGCCGGTTCGTTACTGCACGACCCGGTAGCTGTAGCCCGTGATGGGGCGGGTGTTGGCAACCGTCAGGTTGAACGGGGCGCGCTGGCCCTCCGCCGGCGGGGTGATGGTCACCTGGCCGGTGCCCAGCGTTCCCGTCACGCCGTAGAGCGTGAACTCCACCGTCACCGGGGCCGTGCGCCCCGTGCCGACGGCGGTGCCGGTGATGGCGGTGGCCTCGTCGCCCACGTCGATCGAGAGCCCCTCGACGCGAACCGGAAGGGCCTCGGCGCGGGTGCGCACCTGGGCGGCCTGCCGGCTGAACTCGTTGGCCCGCGCCGTCTGGTTGGCCTCGGACGCGGCCTGCGCCTGGCCCGCGTAGGCGTTGTAGTACAGCAGCCACGCGCCGTAGCTGAGCGGCGCCACCTCGACGGCACGCTGGCCGGCCGGCACCAGCTCGTTCCAGCGCTCCAGGTTGTACTGGGCCAGCGCCAGGTGGTACCAGGCGTCGGCGCTGTTGGGCACCGTGCGCGTGAGCTCCTGCAGCAGCGGCACCGCCGGCTCGTTCTGCTCGCGCTGCAGGTACTGCACGCCCGCCAGCACCATCGCGTTCACCACGTTGCCGCGCACGTCCATGCGCTGCTGGTTTTCGGCCGCCGAGGTGTCGGCGGGCATCGTTTCCAGCAGCTGCAGCACGCGGCGCCAGCGCGTGACGGCCTCGGCGGTGTTCTGGCGCTGGAAGTTGATCAGCCCCAGGTAGAACTCGGCCGCGTAGGCATTGGGGTCCATCGCGATGGCCGTTTCCAGGCTGGCGATGGCGGTGGTGGTGTCGCCGGCCTGCAGCAGCCCGGTGGCCGCGTTGAAGGCGTTGCCCGCCCCGGCCGCCTGCAGCCGGTCGATGTCGTACTCACCCAGCGCCGGGCAAAGCTGCTCCGCGCGGGCAAGGTAGGTGGCAGAGGCGGCGAAGTCGCGCGTTCCGAGGGCTGCCTGGCCCGCCAGGTACTGCGCGTACGCGTTCTCGGGCTGCGCGGCGACCGCGCGCCGCGCCTGCGCCAGGGCCGAGGCGTACGCCGGGCCCTGTGCCGAGTCGGCCATGGTGCCCACCAGGGCCATGGAGCTGGCCGCGGAGTCGGCTTGCGCAAAGCTGGTCAGGGGTCCGCTCGCGCAGGTGACGCTCGGAACGGGCACCGTGATGCGCGGGCCCCCGCCCCCACCGGTTCCGGCGGCGGGGGCGCAGGCCGCCGCCGCCAGCACGCCGCCCAGCACCACGGCCAGGCCACGATCGATCTTCATCAGCATCCTCCGTTGGTGGAAAAAGCCCGCTCCGCCGGGAGCGGGCCGATACGGGCCGGACGCATCCGGCCGGTTCACTGTTCCCGGGCCACGCCGTCGGCCAGCAGGCCCCGGTACGCCTCCAGGGGAGTGATCCCCAGGTTCGCGGCGGCGCGCGCCACGTCGTCGAACTCCGGCTTGGCGCGCTCGCCGCCGCCGGGGAGCGCCGAGCGCTTCACCCGGATCTCCTGCCCGCGCCACGTCACCGCTTCCATCCGCCGCGGCAGGGTGCGCCGCGCCGCCGGCCAGAACCTCAGGCCGATGGTGGTGCCCGCCCGGAAGAGCGCGGCCTGCACCGCGTCGAGCGCGCCCGGCTCGGCGAGGGCCTCGATGCGGACGCCCGTGCGCCCCTTCTTCATCACCAGCGGCTGCGCCGAGCAGTCGGCCGCGCCCGCGTCCAGCACGGCCTGCAGCAGCGTGGGCACGTACTCGGGGGGCAAGTCGTCGACGTCGCAATGCACCACCATCACCGCGTCTTCGCCCCCGGCTTGCGGCTCGATGAGCACCAGGCGCAGCACGTTGGGCCGGTCCTGCGGGTCGCGCGTTCCCGCGCCGAACCCGTTCGCCAGGGGCGTGAAGGTCACGGGCGGCGGCGCGCCGTTCGTCAGCGCCTTGACCAGCGCGGCGCCCGTGGGCGTGGTGCACTCGCCCTCGAACTCGGGGTCGCGCACGGGAATGCCCGCCAGCAGCTTGAGCACCGCGGGCGGCGGCACGGGAAAGTTCCCGTGCGCCATGTCTACCCACCCCCGCCCCAGCGCCACCGGACGGGTGTAGAACTCGGTGGCGCCCAACTCGTGGCACCCGGCGACGGCGCACAGCACGTCGATGATGGCGTCCAGCGCCCCCACCTCGTGAAAGTGCACCTTCTGCACCGTGGTGCCGTGCACCGCGGCTTCGGCCTCAGCAAGAAGCGTGAACGCATGCACCGCACGGTCGCGCACCTCGGGGCTCACGCGGGTGCCCTCGATGATCTTCACCACGTGGTGCAGGTGCCGGTGCGCGTGCTCGTGTGGCAGGTTCAGCACCAGCCTGGTCGCAGCGATCCCCTTGCGGTCCACGCGCTCGGCGCTCACGCCGACGTCGCCCAGGTTGAGCTCCGCGACGAAGCGCTGGAGCCACTCCAGCGGCAGCCCCAGGTCCAGCAGCGCGGCGACGGTCATGTCGCCGCTGACCCCGGCGAAGGGGTCGAAGATCAGTCCGCGCACTCGTTGCCCGTCCGTTCGGCGCTTCGCGGCGCGCGGGTTTCGCGCGGGCTCGGCGGTGGAAAAACGCCGCGCATTCTAGGGCGCGGGCCGGACGGCGTCAAACGCGCGCCACCCCGCAGGTATTGATGAGCGGGGAGGGGAGAACTTCGGTCGGGGTTCGACGGGCTGCCTCGCGTGCCGCGGGAGCCCCCTCCCCCCGGCCCCCATCCCCCGCTTCGCAGGGGAGGGGGAGACCTGAACGCACTCCGGCTGGCCTCGGGCACTCGACTGCGCATGCAGTCCGCGAAGGCGGACTTTGGGCCGTTGTTGCCGCGACTTCAGTCACCCCAGCGGGACCCGGGTTCTGCCGCCTGTCCGCGCCGTCGCACCTCAGAAGCTCAGTGCCGAAACAGCCTGCGCCCGGTGAACACCATCGCGATGCCGTGCTCGTCCGCGGCGGCGATCACCTCGGCGTCGCGCACCGAGCCGCCCGGCTGGATGATCGCGCGCACCCCCGCTTCGGCCGCCGCGTCAACGCCGTCGCGGAAGGGGAAGAACGCGTCCGACGCCAAGGCCGCACCCGCTAAATCGAACCCGTTATCGCGCGCCTTCATCACCGCGATGCGCGACGAATCCACCCGGCTCATCTGCCCCGCCCCGATCCCCAGCGCCATCCCGCCGCGCGCCAGCAGGATGGCGTTGGACTTCACCGACGCCACGGCGCGCCAGGCGAAGCGCAGATCGTCCATCTCGGCCGCCGACGGCTGCCGCTGCGTGACCACGCGCCAGCCGTCCTCGGGGAAGCCCATCCCCAGCCGCGTCTGGGCCACGAATCCACCCCGCACGCGCTTCCAGTCCAGTTCGCCTGGGTCGGACGCGAGGCTCGGGATCTCCAGCAGGCGCAGGTTCTTCTTTTCCGTCAGCAGCCGCAGGCCCGCCTCCACGAAGGACGGCGCGACGATGGCCTCGACGAAGTTGGGGCGCAGCAGCACGGCCGCTTCTTCCGTCACGGGCACGTTGAAGGCGATCACCGAGCCGAACGCGCTGGTGGGGTCCGTCATCAGCGCCTTGCGGTAGGCCTCGGGCGCGTCGGCACCCACGGCGATGCCGCAGGGCGTGGTGTGCTTGATGATGGCGCACGCCGCCAGCCCGCTCCCCTCCCACGCCGAAATGGCCAGCAGCGCGCCGTCCACGTCCAGCAGGTTGTTGAACGACAGCTCCTTGCCGTGGAGCTGCCGCAGCTCCGCCAGTCCCCCGCCCGCCCCCTCCTCGCGGTAGAACGCGGCGGGCTGGTCGGGGTTCTCGCCATAGCGAAGGTCCTGCACCTTCGTCAGCCGCAGCTGGACCGCGGGCGGGAAGCTATCGGCCGATCCCGCGCCCTCTCCCGCCATCGTCCGGCTCAGGTACTCCGTGATGGCGCGGTCATAGTCCGAGGTGTGCGCGTAGACCTTGGCCGCCAGTTCGCGGCGAAGCGCCAGCCCGTCGCCTCGGGCGTCGATGGCGGCGAGCACGCGGGGGTAGTCGGCCGGGTCGATCACCACCCAGACGCCGGCGTGGTTCTTGGCGGCGGAGCGCAGCATGGACGGGCCGCCGATGTCGATGTTCTCGATCGCCTCGTCGAGCGTGGCGTCGGGCCGGGCGACGGTCTCGCGAAAGGGGTAGAGGTTGACCGCCACGAGGTCGATGGGCTCGTAGCCGTGCGCCTGCATCTGCGCTACGTCGTCCGCGTGGCCGCGGCGGCCCAGCAGACCGGCGTGCACGGCGGGGTGCAGCGTCTTGACCCGCCCGTCCATCATCTCCGGATGGCCGGTGATCTCGCTCACCTCCGTGACCGGCAGACCGGCGTCGCGGAGGGCGCGGGCGGTGCCGCCGGTGGAGAGCAGGGTCCATCCCCGCCCGTGAAGCTCGCGGGCAAGGTCCACCACGCCCGTCTTGTCGGATACGCTGAGCAGTGCCCGCGGCATTTCGTTGGTCCTCTGGATCTGGATCAGTGCCCGTCGGGCAGGTGCATCGTCCTGGCGATGGAGCCGTCGACGGGAATCAGCGAAGGCACCAGGTCGAACGCCAGCGGACCCGTCGCACTCGCCGCCGTGCGTCCCCCCGTGAGCGCCGCGACGGTCAGCGGCAGGATGCGGTGCTCCACCGCCAGCACGCGCGCGGCGAGCGTTTCCGGCGTGTCGCCGGGGAGCACGGGGACGGGCCATTGTGCCAGGATGGCGCCCTCGTCGTAGCGCTCGTCCACCAGGTGCACCGTCGCGCCCGAAACCCGCACCCCCGCCGCGATGACGGCGCGATGGACGCGCATCCCGTACATCCCATGGCCCCCGAAGGCCGGCAGCAGCGCGGGATGCACGTTGATCATCCGCCCCGCGTAGCGCGCCACCACGTCCGCCGGAAGCAGCGTCAGCCAGCCGGCGAGAACCACCAGGTCGATCCGGTGCTCATCCAGCGCGTCCAGCAGCTGGTCGCGGAATGCGCCGGCGCCGAGCTCGCGCGGGTCCAGGGCCACGTGCGGCACGCCCTCGCGCTCCGCCCGCGCCAGCGCGCCGATCCCCGCACGGCTGCCGACCACCAGTTCCACCCGCGCGGGGGCCGAGCCCGGGGTGCGGTGAAAGCGGTCGATCAGCGCCTGCAGGTTGCTCCCCCCGCCGCTGGCGAGTACGGCGAGGCGTGCGGGATCGGGCAAATGGCTCTCCGGAACGGGGATTTTCGCGGCGAATGTAGGCCGGGGCTCCGGGGCCGTCAACGAGCGGAAGTAGCGGGCGAGGCGGGACGGAAATGCGCTGGGCGGATGCGGTCTGCCGGGCTCAGCGCGAAACCCAGAGCTCGTTGAGAATGTTGTTGGCGATGGCCCAGACGAGGGAGATGGTGCCGGACTGGAGCGCTTCGGCGGCGTCGGCGTCCGGGTGCCAGAGCACCGGCGCGAGCGCCCCGGCGTAGGTGCCCGCCAGAAAGGGCGTGGAGAGGCGCCGCCGGCCCTGCACGTCGTAGTCGGTGAAGGTTTCGGTGATGGCGTACGCGATCCGCCGCTCCGGCCCGTCGCAGCCGCAGGGGCGGTACTCGGTCGTACGTCCCAGCGCGGCCGCCAGCCCATGGTGGACGGACGTGCGGACCACGTGCCCGCCGCTGCGCGACAGGATGCGCGCGGCCAGCGCATCGGCGCCGCCGCCCCACTCGTCGGGCTCGACGCGCACGTGGTCCCACAGCCCCAGGGCCGTGATCCACGCCACGCCTTCGATGCTCACCAGGTCGGCCACGTATGCATCGACGCGCTCCTCGTCCACCACCCACACCGAATCCGCCTGCGCGCGGACGGAATCGGGCGCGACCGTGTCGGCCGGGACGGCCTGGGCCTGGAGGGGGGCGGCCAGCAGGAGCGCCGCGGCAAGCAGGAGTCGACGCATGTCTGGTCGCATCAGGGGAATCGGCGCATCAGGCGAACCCGCCGCCGCCGTACACGCCGGTGACGAACGGGTTCGTTCGACGCTCGTGGCCCACGGTGGTGTCGGGGCCGTGCCCGGTGTGCAGCGTGGTCTCGTCCGGCAGCGTGAGCACCTGCTCGCGGATGGACGTCATCAGCGTACCAAGATCGCCCCCCGGAAGGTCCGTGCGGCCGATGGAGCCGTTGAAGATCACGTCGCCCACGATGGCCACCCCGTCGCCGACGAGGATCACGTGCCCCGGGGCGTGTCCCGGCGCCAGGCGCACCGCCAGCTCGCAGTCGCCGAACGTGACCGAGCCGCCGTGGGCCAGCGCTCCGTCCACGGGCGGCAGCGGGTCCATCCGCATCCCGAACCACTGCGCCTGCGTGGGGGCCGCGCCGTACAGCATCCGGTCGTCGGGATGCAGCAGGATGGGCGCGTCGATCTCCGCCCGGGCCACGGGGATGCCCTCTACGTGGTCCAGATGGGCGTGGGTCAGCACGATCTGCTCGATGGTCACCCCCGCGGCACGCGCGGCCTCCAGCGCCTGCGCGGTGGCGGCTCCCGGGTCCACCAGGATGCCGGCACGGGTCCGTGCACAGTACACCAGGTACGTATTCTGGGCGAAGCCGCCCCCCGTGAAGGAGCGGACCGCCACCTCGCCACGACCCTCACCCACGCAGCGCCTCCAGCACCTCGTCGGCCCCGTGCGCCCCGGCCGCCGCGTAGGCGATGCGGCCGTCGCGGTCGATCAGGTACGTCGCACGCCCTACCTCGTCGCCCGCCCGGAGAACGCCGTACGCGGACGCGATCTCCGCGTCCTGGTCCACGATCAGGGGAAAGTCCAGTGCGTACTTGCTGACGAAGTCGCGGTGGCTGGAAAGGCTGCCAGGGTTCACCCCGAAGCGCACGATGCCGGCCTCGGCGTACCGCGAGCCCTCGTCGCGCGCGGTGCACATCTGCCGGGTGCAGCCGGGCGTGTCGTCCTGCGGATAGAACATCAGCAGCACCGCCTGCTTTCCGCGAAAGTCCGGCAGCGCCACGCGCCCGCCCTCCGTCGTTTCCGCCGTGAACACCGGCGCCTCGCTTCCCACCGGCAGCAGTCCTTCGGCCATCGTCCCCTCCGTCGTTGTCATGCGCACCACAGATCGGCCCCGGCAAGATGGCGGTGCGCAGGTCCGTAAGCAAACCGGTTTGCCGGCTTTGCAGCGACGGAACGCATCCGATTAGTCCTGCACCGGACGATCACCCGCCATGGCAGAGCGCACAAGAGTCTACGTTTTGTAGACTCTTGTGCAGGTCGCAGTCGAGAAAACGCGTATCCTCTGCAGTGTCATCGTCGTGTCCTCCACTGAGCACCCTCGCGGTGAGCCGCGGCAAACGCGCATGGGAACGTACCGCGTCCGCTTGCTGGCCCCAATTCGCCGCTGTTCTTTGTCCGCGCGGAGTGTATATGTTCGCACAGTTCACACCTGACGTCCGAGCCTGAGCGCCCGCGCTCGAAACCAATCAAGGAACGATGCTGGATGCGCTGCTGTCGTCCATAGATGGGCTCAACGAGGAACAATTGGAATTGCTCGGGCGCCGGCTCTACGCAGAACATTGCGTCGCCCCTGCCCGTGCGGGTCGTGTTGCCACTCACGATGGCGAGCCCGTGTGGATTTACCCTGACGACTTCGACCACGCCTTCTTCACCGCCGCGTCCAAGCACCGTCGGGGCTGGGCGAAGGACGTCGTCGATCCCCTGAGAGTCGCGAGAGCATCCTGGATCGTTCCGGTCATCGGAGGGCATGTGCCGGGTACGAGTTGTTACCGAGTCGTGGACTTCGGGGCCTACAAGAAGCCACCGCCCGAGAAGCGGCTGTACGTGATGCGCGAAGAGTGCTACGTGGTATGGCTGCTTCCGAGAGGGAGCGGTGGATGGCGCTTCAAAACCGCCTACGTTACCGGGCACGGCGACATCAGCCGGTACACCCGGCGGCAGCGAAAAATCTGGGAGCGGTAGGAGGTCGAAACACAACACCCCGTCCATCGAGCCGATGGGCGGGGTGATGCGTGCCTCGTGATTGTAAACTTGGCTCACGAGGCGCAAGCCGGGCCCGAACACCTTACGGCGCGAGCGCATGCCTAAGCACGAGGCTTTCGGCACGCCACAAAGATACCAGACCGGACAACGTGCGTCAACCCGCGCGTCGAGGGCGTCGAGCGCGCCGACGCGTCAGCTCGCCCGGCGCTCCCCGCCGGAGCGGCGCTCGTCGGGGGAGCGTTCGGCGCCGTGCTTGATGCTGCGGCCCTCCACCAGGAACACCACGTCCTCGGCGATGTTGGTGGCGAGGTCGGCGATGCGCTCCAGGTTGCGGCTGACCAGGAAGAGCGACATCGACGCGCCGATGCGCCGCGGGTCTTCCATCATGTGCGTCAGCAGGATGCGGAAGAGCGAGTTGTGCAGCGCATCCACGCGGTCGTCCCGGCGGCACACCTCGCGGGCGCCCGCCGCGTCGGCGCGGACGAAGGTGTCGAGCGCGTCCGACAGCATCTCCGTCGCCAGCCGCCCCATC
This sequence comes from Longimicrobium sp., assembly GCF_036399935.1. Classification (GTDB taxonomy): domain Bacteria; phylum Gemmatimonadota; class Gemmatimonadetes; order Longimicrobiales; family Longimicrobiaceae; genus Longimicrobium. The sequence continues at coordinate 45,435 of NZ_DASWMD010000023.1, read as the reverse complement.
TCCTCGATCTCCGGGAACTCCAGGTAGATGGGCTGCTCGGCCAGGTGGCGCACGGCCTCGGCGATGTTCACCGCGTGGTCGCCCACGCGCTCCAGGTCGTTGCTGATCTTCATCGCCATCGTAATCAGGCGAAGGTCGCGCGCCATCGGCTGCTGCAGCGCCAGCAGGTGGATGCAGGCGTCGTCGACGGCCACCTCCATGGCGTCGAGGTCGTTGTCGCGGCGGATGACCTCCTGCGCCAGCTCGCCGTCGCGGTCGCGCAGCGCCTGCAGCGAGCGGGTGACCAGGTCTTCGGCCAGCCCCGACATGTCGAGCAGCTGGTTCTTGAGCTTGGCCAGCTCCTCGTGGAAGTGGCGGAACCCCGGCGTCGGGCTCATCCGAACCTCCCCGTGATGTAGGCCTCGGTGCGCTCTTCGCGCGGGTTGGTGAACAGCGTGTTGGTGCGCCCCATCTCCACCAGCGAGCCCATGTAGAAGAACGCCGTGTAGTCCGACACGCGCGCCGCCTGCTGCATGTTGTGGGTCACGATGACGATGGTGTACTGGTCCTTGAGCTCGTAGATCAGCTCCTCGATCTTCTGGGTGGCGATGGGATCCAGCGCGCTGGCGGGCTCGTCCATCAGCAGCACCTCGGGCTGCACGGCCAGTGCCCGGGCGATGCACAGGCGCTGCTGCTGCCCGCCGGAAAGCCCCAGCGCGCTGCGGTCCAGCCGGTCCGACACCTCGTCCCAGAGCGCGGCCTGCTTCAGCGAGTGCTCCACCAGGTCGTCGAGCGCGCGGCGGCCCTTGGCCAGCCCGTTGACCCGCGCGCCGTACGCCACGTTCTCGTAGATGGACTTGGGAAACGGGTTGCTCTTCTGGAACACCATTCCCACCCGCTTGCGCAGCTGCACCACGTCGAGCCCCGTGCGGTACACGCTCTCGCCGCGCAGGGTGATGTCGCCGTCGTGGCGGATGCCGGGGATCAGGTCGTTCATGCGGTTGATGGACCGCAGGAACGTGCTCTTGCCGCAGCCGGACGGCCCGATCAGCGCCGTCACCTGCTTCTGCGGCATCTCCAGCGTGATGTCGTTCAGCGCGCGGGTGCCCCCGTACCAGAACGAGAAGTCGTCGGCGCGGATGGCCAGCTCCGCCGGGGCCTGCGTGGGCGTTTCCGTGGGCATCGCGGCGTCGTTCAGGGGAAGCGCGGGCGCCCGCTGCACGGGCGCCTGCACGGTTGTGTCTTGCATGTCAGCGGCTCCGGTACGGGCTGCGGATCAGGAATCGCGCGGCCAGGTTCATGGCCAGCACCAGCGCGATCAGCAGCAGCGACGCGGCCCACGCCTGCTTGTGCTGCTCTTCGAACGGGCTGATGGCGTACTGGAAGATCTGCACGGGAAGCGCGGCGATGGGCTCGCCCAGCCCCGCAGACCAGAACGGGTTGCCGAACGCGGTGAAGAGCAGCGGGGCCGTTTCGCCCGCGATGCGCGCCAGGGCGATCAGCACGCCGGTGAGGATCCCGCTGCGCGCCGCGGGAAGAACGACGCCCAGCGTGGTGCGCCAGCGGGTGAAGCCCAGCGCCAGGGCGCCCTCCTTCATCTCGCGGGGAACCAGGCGAACCATCTCCTCCGTGGTCCGCGTCACCATCGGCAGCAGCATGATGGCCAGGGCGACGCCGCCCGCGAAGGCGCTGAAGCCGCCCATCGCCACCACCACCCACGCCCAGACGAAGATGCCGATGACGATGGACGGAATGCCGTTCATCACGTCGGTAATGAAGCGGATGCCGTTCGCCATCGGCCCGCCCTCGGCCTCGGCCAGGTAGACGCCCGCGCCGATGGCCACGGGCAGCCCCATGGCGCCGGCCAGGCCCACGAGCAGGAAGGTGCCCAGCACGCCGTTCCCCACCCCGCCGCCCGGCTGGCCCACCGGGGCCGGGACGCTGGTGAAGAACTCGGGGTTCAGCGAGCCCAATCCCGCGCGCAGCAGGTGAAAGAAGATCAGCAGCAGCGGCAGCACGGTGAGCGCCGCCGCCACCCCGGTCAGCGCCAGCCAGACCCGGCTGGAGATGCGCCGCCGCCGGTCGCGGAAGGAGAGCGCGTCCAGCGGCGCCGCATGCTGCGGGGCCGTCATGGGCCCGATGGCCGGCCCGCTCACTTGCCCCCCCGCAGGCTGACGCGCCAGACGAGGAAGCGCGCGACGGAGTTGACCACGATGGTGATGCCGAACAGCAGCAGGCCGATGGACATCAGCGCCGCCAGGTGAAGGTCGTCGCTGGCCTCGGCGAACTCGTTCGCCAGCACGCTGGCCATGGTGGCGCCCGGCGCGAAGAGCGACGTCGCCACCTCGGCGCGGTTCCCGATGACCATCGTAATCGCCATCGTCTCCCCGAGCGCGCGGCCCAGCCCCAGGATGATGGCGCCGATGATCCCCGGGACCGCGTAGGGAAGCACCACCTGCCAGGTCATCTCCCAGCGCGTTGCGCCCAGCGCCAGCGCCGCCTCGCGCTGGGCGACAGGCACGGCGGCCAGCACCTCGCGCGAGACGGCGGAGATGAAGGGGACGATCATGATGGCCAGGATGACGCCGCCGGCCATGATGCTGCTTCCGTACGCCGGCCCGGCGAACAGCCCCACCCTGTCGCCGATGGCGCTGGCGACGGGCTCCTGGATGCTGGAGCGCAGCCAGGGTACCAGGACGAAGATGGCCCACAGGCCGTAGACCACGCTGGGGATGGCGGCCAGCAGCTCGGTGCCGAAGGCGATGGGCGCGGCCAGCCAGCGCGGCGCCAGCTCGGTGAGGAAGATCGCCAGCCCGATGGAAAGCGGGACGGCGATCAGCAGCGCGAGGAGCGACGAGGCCAGCGTGCCGAAGATGAAGGGGAGCGCGCCGAACTGGCCGGCCACCGGGTCCCACGTGGTCCCGCCGACGAAGCCCAGGCCGAAGCGCTGGATGGCCGGCCACGAGGCCACGCCCACGCGCACGACGATGAACGCGAAGAGCACGGGGATGGCCAGGCCGAACGCCCCCAGCGCCAGGGCGTAGCTGCGGTCGGCGACGTTGCCCTGCGCGTATCGCGGGAGCAGCCGCGATGCGAACGAGCGGGTGCCTGTCGCCAGTACGCCCGCCTGCTCAGGTACGGGTTGCATCCGTTCCTTTGATCCTGATGAAGGAGGGTGCGGCGAGCCTTCTCGCCGCGCCCTCGCGTGTCCGCCTGTTCGTGTGCCGAGGGCGCCCGTTACTGCCCCACCCGCTCCTTGTTCGGCCCGCAGGTCACGCCGTCCATCGCCGCCAGGGCCGGCGCGCGCACGGCGTCGGGGAGCGGGGCGTAGTGGAGCTCACGCGCGGTGGCGGCGCCTTCCGTAAGCGACCAGCGGACGAGGCCGGCGAGCGCGCGTGCCTTGGTGCAGTCCTGCATGTGGGGCGGCACCAGCAGGTAGGTCCACGCCACGATGGGATAGGTCTGCGCCCCCGGCAGGTTCACCAGCGAGGCCCGCAGGTCGCCGCCGGCGCCCAGCTGCAGGTTCGCGGCGGCGGCGGTGGTCGCCTCCACGGAGGGCTGCACGAACTGGCCGGCGGCGTTGCGCACCGCGGCGGTGGGCAGGTTGCCCTCGCGCGCGTACGCCAGCTCCACGTAGCCGACGGCACCGGGCGTCTGCTTCACCTGTCCGGTGACGCCCTCGTTGCCCTTGCCGCCCAGCCCCGCGGGCCAGTTGACCGTCTTGCCCACGCCCACACCCTGCTTCCACTGCGGGCTGACGGCGGCCAGGTACTCGGTGAAGATGAAGGTGGTGCCGCTGCCGTCGGTGCGGTGCACCGGGATCACGTCCGTCGCCGGCAGCTGCACGCCCGGGTTCAGCGCGGCGATGGCGGGGTCGTTCCACTTCTTGATGGTGCCGCCGAAGATGCCGGCCAGCGAAGCCCCGTCCAGCCGCAGCGGCTGGGCGAGCCCGGGCAGGTTGTAGGCGATGGTCACCGCGCCGAGCACCGTGGGCACGTGCACAGTTCCCGGGGCCTTGACGAGCTCTTCCTGGCTCATGGGCGCGTCCGAGGCGCCGAAGTCGACCGTGCCCTCGGTGACCTGGCGGATGCCGCCGCCCGAGCCGATGGCCTGATAGTTCACCCGCACGGGGTTGGCGCCCGCGTAGTCGGCGAACCAGCGGTCGTAGATGGGACGCGGAAACGAGGCGCCCGCACCGGTGAGGGTGACCGTTCCGCCGGCGGCGGACGACTGCTGCTTCTGCTTCATGGCCGCGGGGCTGGCGTCGCCGCCTCCGCAGGCCGAAAGGACGAACGCCGCGAAGGCGGCGACGGTTCCGGTAACTCTTTTCATCCGTGCACTGGCCGGTTCGGGACAGGACAGAAACCTGACGTGCCGGAACCTACCGGCCGAGCGTAACGCGAGTGTAACAGATGCCATCACGACACTTGTAACGGCGCCGTAACGGTTGTAACATCCCGCAGCCATTCCGGCCCAGGGCCGGTTTGGCGAGGCGGGGCGCGGCGCGCTGGGCAGCCGCGGACGCGCGGCATCCGGCGAACCCGCCGGCGGCCGTTACAAAACTCGAGTTTTTGGAGGACGACGTGGGCCTGATTCCGCGTGACGAAAAGTTCTTCCCGATGTTCAACGACCTCGCGCGCCTTCTGTGCGAGTGCGCCGACCTGGTCGCGCAGCTGTTCGCCGAGCCCGGGCGGCTCACGGAGCTTGCGGCCGAGGTCAAGAAGCGCGAGCACGAGGCCGACGAGATCACCCACGACGTGATCGTCCGCATCGACCGCAGCTTCATCACGCCGCTGGACCGCGAAGACATCCACCTGCTCACCTCGCGGCTGGACGACGTGATCGACCTGCTCGACGGCACCGTGCGCCGCGCGCAGATGTTCCACCTGACGGCCGCTCCCGTCCACGCGGCGCGCCTGGCCGACGTGCTGAAGCGCGCGGCCAGCCAGATCGAGACGGCCGTGCGCAACATGAAGAAGCCCAAGATGATGCTGGACCACACCCGGGCTCTCAAGGCGCTGGAGGAGGAGGGCGACGCCATCTACGCCGAGGCCGTGGGCGAGCTGTTCTCGGGGCACCCCGACCCGCTGGAAGTGATCAAGTGGATGGAGCTGTACGACAAGCTCGAAGACGCGATCGACCAGTGCGACAACGTGTCGAACGTGCTGGAAAGCATCGCCCTGAAGAACGGGTAGGGCCGCCGTGGTCACCTACGTCGTCCTGATCGTCCTGGTCGCCTTCGCCTTCGACTTCATCAACGGCTTCCACGACTCGGCGAATTCCATCGCCACCGTCGTGGGCACCCGCGTGCTGAAGCCGTTCCCGGCGGTGCTGTGGGCCGCGTTCTTCAACTTCGTCGCCCTGTTCACCGTGGGCACGGCCGTGGCCAAGGCCATCGGCAAGGGCATGATCGACCTGGACGTGGTTACGCCCACGGTGATCCTGGGCGGCCTGTCCGGGGCCATCATCTGGAACCTGATCACGTGGGTGTACGGGCTGCCCAGCAGTTCCTCGCACGCGCTGATCGGCGGCTACGCGGGCTCGGCCGTGGCGGCGGCGGGCATGGGCGCCATCGAGTGGGGCACCAAGTGGATCCAGACGCTGGCGTTCATCGTGCTTTCGCCGCTGATCGGCATGTTCCTGGGCTTCGGGCTGATGGTGCTGGTGAGCTGGCTGTTCCACCGGGTGCGGCGGGGCCCCGCGGACCGCTTCTTCAAGGGTGCGCAGCTGGCGAGCTCCGCGCTCTTCTCGCTTTCGCACGGCGCCAACGACGCGCAGAAGACGATGGGCATCATCGTGTCGCTGCTGGTGTCGGTGAACCACATCTTCGCCGAGGAAACGGGGTTCCTGCACCTGCTGTACGTGCCCAACGCCGACACCATCCCGCTGTGGGTGGAGGTGTGCGCCTACAGCGCCCTGTCCATCGGCACGCTGTTCGGCGGGTGGCGGATCGTGCACACCATGGGGTCGCGCATCACCCGGCTGAAGCCGGTGGGCGGGTTCTGCGCCGAGACGGGCGGGGCCATGAGCATCCTGATCGCCACGAACTTCGGCATTCCGGTGAGCACCACGCACACCATCACGGGGTCCATCGTGGGCGTGGGCGCCACGACGCGGCTTTCGGCGGTGCGCTGGGGAATCGCGGGGCGCATCGTGTGGGCGTGGGTGCTCACGATTCCCGCGGCGGCCCTGATGTCGGCGATCAGCTACCTGATCCTGGCCACGTTCGCGCCGACGCTGTAACCCGGCGGAATCGCAGAACGCGCGGAGGCGCAGAGACCGGGTCTCTGCGCCTCCGCTCGTTTCACCCTCAGTCCACCTCGACGTAGCGGATCACCTTGTGGACGGCGCCCATCCGCACCACGCGGTCGAAGGGCCGCAGGGTCCAGGAACGCTGCCCGTCGACCGTCACGGTCACCGAGCAGCCCCGCAGGATCTGGAAGCTCCCGTACTCCTCCACTTCCCCCGTGCATTCGGCGCGGTCGTACCGCACGCGGCGATCCCGGAAGGCGCCGATCCACTCGGCCCGAGCTCCCGCGTTGCGCATCTGCACGTTGTCCCACGCGAGCGCGGGGTCGGCCGCGCGCGCGGCGGGAAAGCGGGGCCAGAGCACGGTGTTGTGCTCGTGCTCCGTCGTGCGGAGCGCTTCCAGGGCGCCCGTGTCGCCCGCCGCGAGCGCCTGGACCACCTCGCGGCCCAGTGCTTCGACCGAGGGCGCTCCGCCGCGGAGTTCGTCGCCGCGGAGCTCTCGGCTGCGTCCGCACCCGGCGAGGAGGGTCCAGACAAGGAGGAGCGGGAGCGTCGGGACGAGTCTCATTGGATCGAGCAAACCATTCTGTTAGCGCGACGGGCCAAGCGAGTTCGGGGGCGTTTCGATGGATCTCGGCGCATGCCGCAGCAGCCCTCTCTCCCCGGCCCTCTCCCCCGCAAGCGGGGGAAAGGGAGAATTCGATCGTGGTTCAACTGGCCTCGGCGCATGCCGCGGGTGGCCCCCTCCCCCGCCCCTCCCCGGCCAACCGCGCCGGGAGAGGGGAGAACTTCGGTCGGGGTTCGACGGGCTGCCTCGCATGCTGCGGGAGCCCCCTCCCCCCGGCGCCCGTCCCCCGCTTCGCAGGGGAGGGGGAGACCTGACCTGCACATCGCCTGGCCTCGTGCACCCCTTCCGCGGATGCAGTCCGCGAAGGCGGACTTTGGGCCGTTGTTGCCGCGACTTCAGTCGCAGCAGCAGCACTCACGCACTCACGCACTCACGCACTTCAGTTCCGCGCGTACGTCGTCCAGCCGGCGTACCACGGCGTGCCGGTACCCGCGACGGCGCCCACGTAGTTCACCGCGGTGAAGAAGCCGTCGTTCGGCGGGGTGGCCGCGGCGCCGGCCGCCAGCGCGGGGGAGCCCGCGGCGGGGACGAAGCTGGGCGCATCCAGGTTGAACGGGTTCGTCAGCTGCGCGTCGGCCACCTGCGCGACGCTCCATCCCGCCGACGCGCGGCAGGTGGCTTCGTGCGCGTCCGCGTCGGGATCGTCCAGCCCCGTCAGGTTGCTCGCGAGGGTGTTGGCCACGCGCAGGTCACCGGTGCCGCAATGGGTGGCGGTCAGCGCGTCGTCGATGTCGAAGGCGTACGCGTAGCCGGTGATGATGGCGTTCATCACGTCGCCGCGCGTGCCCCGGCGCAGGTGCATGCCCACCGGGCTCTTGCCCGCCGCGCCGCGCCCGTTACGGCCCACCAGCGTGACGTTGTAGATGGACGGGTCCGTCCACGGCTGCGCATCGAAGGTGGTCTCGTTGTTGTCGACCTCGAAGCCCTTGTCGCCCAGCAGCGTGTCGGCCTGCGCGATCCAGAACTGGCCCTTCCCCGCCCACCCCGTGGAATAGTCGAACGCGTCGTCGTCCTGGCCGGTGACCAGCGCGTAGCGGACGTTCACCGTGCCGCCGAACCACTCGATGCCGTCGTCCAGGCCAAAGTGCACCTGCACGTATTCGATGGTCGTGCCGCTGCCCACGCCGTTCAGCGTCAGCCCGTTCAGCTCGTTGTTGGGGCTGACCTCGTAGCCCGCGTACTCGATGCGCACGTAGCGCAGGATGCCGCTGTTGTCGTTCTGCACCGTGCCGCCGTACGTGCCCGAGCTTCCCTCGCCCGAGCAGGGCTGCGGGAAGTTGCAGTTGGACCGCCCGTTGATCACCAATCCGCCCCAGTCGCCGCGCTTGCGCTTGCCCGGCTCGCGCATGCTGGTGAACACGATGGGCTCGGCGGCGGTACCGTTCGCCACGATGCGGCCGCCGCGCCGGATGACCAGGTAGCTCACGCCGGCCAGCGTGTCGCCGATCAGCTTCGTCCCCGCGGGGATGGTGAGCACCGCGCCCGAATCCACCGTCACCGGCCCGCTGATGACGTACAGCGTGTCCTTCGACAGCGTCCGGGTGCCGTCCTTCGCGACGTTCAGCAGGTTCGCGCGCTTCTCGCCGATGGCCAGCACGAACGGCGTGCTGGCGCCGGAGACGTCGCCGCCGCGCACCGCGACGACGCTGTAGCTGTAGGTGTTCCCCGGCGTCACGGTGTCGGCGTAGGTGGTCGCCGTCACGCCGGTGTAGGTGACGCTGGCGCTCCGCGTGACGTTCTGCCGCTGGATGGTGTAGCTCTCGGCGCCGCTCGCCGGCTGGAAGGTCACCATCGCCTTGGCGCCGTCGTACGCCACCGAAAGGTTGGCCGGCGCGCCCAGCGGCGCATCGGCGGGATCGCCGTCGCAGGCCGCCACGCCGCCCGCCAGCACCGCCGCGAGCACCACGTTCGCCAGTCTGCTCATCCGCATCCGCATCGTCTCCTGTTGGGTAGTCGAGTTCTTCGTTCGCATCAGCGTCCCGGCTCCCACGAAAGGGAGAGCGAGATCGCACGTCCAAGGTCGTACTGCCGTGTGGTGACCGTGTCACCGTTGGGGAACGACTGTGTGTAGCGAACCTCCTGCCCCAGCAGGCGGGTCGCGGAGAGCTTCATCTCGAACCCGCGCGGAAGCCGCTGCTCGACGGTGAGGTCCAGCTGCGTGCGCCCTTCCTCGTACACGTCGGGAAGCGCCAGCCCGCCGAACGCGTCCAGCCGCCGGCCGAAGCGGTTGAAGAGCACCGTGGCCGTCGTGCCGCTGCGCTGCCCGTCCCACGTCAATCCCGCGTTCACCACGTACGGCGACTGCCCGAAGAGCGGGCGCGCCCGGCTGCTGGCCGAAACGGTGTCGGGGGTGAGCGGGTCGTCGAAGCGGTAGATCACCGTCTGCCCCACGCTCGTCCGCGAGTGGACCAGGGTGAGGTTGGCGTTCACCGAGAACTCCTGCAGCGCGGGGAGCACGCGGCCCAGGTTGGTGCGCGCCTCCAGCTCGGTGCCGTACAGCTCGGCGCGGTCGCCGTTGGCGTAGGTCTGCGCCGGGTTGGTGCCCAGCACCAGCGCCAGCGGCTCGATGGGATCGTCGAAGCGCTTGTGGAAGGCGCTGGCGGCCAGCACCGAGCCGGTGCCCAGGAACCACTCCCAGCGCAGGTCGGTGTTGATGATGGAGGTGCGGCGCAGGTACGGGTTGCCGACGACCACCGCGCCGCCGAAGTAGTCCACGTACAGGTAGGGCGCGAGCTCGCGGAACTGCGGGCGGGCCACCGTGCGCGACGCCGCGGCGCGCAGGTTCATGTCCGGCGTGAGCTCGTAGGTGAGGTTGACGCCCGGAAGCAGGTCGACGTTCTCCAGCTCCGCGCGGGGAAGCGCGCCCTCCACGCGGTTCAGGCGGTTGACGGCCCGCGTGGCGATGCTGGCCTGCTCCACCCGCGCCCCGCCGGCGACGCGAAGCCGCGGGAGCAGCTGGAAGTCGGCCATCAGGTAGCCGGCGAAGACGCTGAACTCGGAGTCGTAGTTGTCGCCGGCGAAGGTGGCCTCGTCCAGCGTCAGCTGCCCCGGGTGGTCGCCGAAGTTGCCGGCGGCGAACAGGTCGTTGGGCGCCAGCGCCGCGTCGCCGTTGCCCAGCGCCACGATGGGCCGCACGCGGATGCGCCGTGCGTACACGGTGCGGTCGCGCAGGTCCGCCGAGCCGCCGATGGCGAGCGTGGCGCCGGACCCCAGGAAGCCGGCGGGGAGCTTCAGGTCCACCCCGGGGTTCCAGCCGCGGTCTTCCAGGTCCTGGTGAAGGATCTGCCCGCTCTCCGACACGTCCTGGAACAGCCGGGCCTCGCCTTCTTCGGGCGACGCGTAGACGGTGGTGCGGGTGCCGGGCTCGTAGCGGCGCGAGAAGGAGAAGGGAAGCCGCCAGCGCAGGGTGGCGTCTCCCAAGGGGAGGAGGTGCTGCCCGCGGAGCTGCGCGTTCGCCAGCGTGTTCTCCACGTAGCGAAGCCGCGTCTGGTCCAGGAAGGGGCCGCGGTTGGCGTAGAAGCCGCTGAGCGAGCGCGCCTCGGCCTCGGCCAGGTGGTTGTAGACGAGCGTCGCCGTGACCCGGTCCGTGTCGCTGAGGCGGATGCCGCCGTTGAGCAGCGCGCCGACGGTGGTTTCGCGCGCCGTGGCCGTGCTGGAAAGGTCGGTCTGGCGCTCCGGCGCGCCGCCGGTGACGCCGAAGAAGCGCTCGGCGCGGTCCGCCGGCTGCGAGGCGCCGCTGGCCCACGAGAAGGTGCCCATCAGCCCCAGCGGCTTGCCCAGCAGGTCCACCTCGTCCCCGAACGACACGCCCAGGCTGCCGTTGGCGGGAAGGGTGCCGCCGACAGGCCCCCAGTGCGGCCCGGCGATCCCGCGCACCACGCTGGCGCGCGCGGCGGCATCGGCGGGAAGGCCGTTCACCTCGGCATTGCGCGGCAGGCCGGCGGGCAGGTCCATCGCCCCGCCGAACCCCAGCAGGTTGCCGGCGGGATAGCCGAGCGCGGCGGTTCCCGTCTCGCCCTGCGTCCATCCCATGCCGGACGACAGGCGGAAGACGCGCTCGGTGGGCGCGGCTTTCGTCTCGATCTGCACCAGGCCGCCGGCGTAGTCGCCTGGCTGGTCGGGCGAGTAGGTCTTGGCGGTGATCACGCTTTCCAGCAGCGCGGTGGGGATGATGTCGAGCGGAACGGCCTTGCGGTCGGGGATGGGCGAGGGGAGGGCGGCGCCGTTGAGGGTGGTGTTGCCGTAGCGCTCGCCCAGCCCGCGGACGTAGACGAACCGGCCGTCCACCACCGACACGCCGGGCACGCGCCGCACCACCGCCGCGGCGTCGCCGTCGGGCGTCTGCGACATCTGCTCCGCGCCGATGGCGTCGACCACGCTGGCGGAGTTGCGCCGCTCCGAAAGGAGCGCGCCGGTGCTTCCGCGTTCCGCCTGGGCGGTGACGGTGACGCCGGTGAGCATCAGCGCGGCGGACGCCAGCGAAACGTTCAGCTCCGTCGTGCGGCCCTCCGCGACGGTGACGCCCGTGACCGTCTTGGGAGAGTAGCTGAGGGCCGTTACGGTGACCGAGTGGGTTCCCTGGGGAACGCCGGCCAGCGTGTAACGGCCCTCCACGTCGGTCGACACGCGGACCTGCGTGCCGGTTACGTTCACCTGCGCGGAGGCGACCCCCTCGCCCTGCGCGTTCACGACGCGCCCGGCGATGCGGCCGGCCTGCGCGGCCAGCGGAGCGGCGGAAACGAGCAGCGCCGCGAAAAGAAGCGCGAGAGCAGCGCGCACGCTGCTCCCGCGGGAGTGGTCGGGACGGATCAACCGGTGAGATGGTCTCACGGAAAGCCCTCGCCTAGGTGCTGGTGGACAAGCTTGGCATCAGTCCGCTGGAGCGGACACCGAAACCTGCCTGACCACCATCACGGCGGAACCTTCCACCGGTCGCGATGGCGTCACGATCGGTCTACACGGCCGTTACACCGCCAGGAGAACTGACCCGTGGGCCCTAGAAGGCGAGCTGGAACTGGACCTTGAAGCTCTTCTGGGCCTCGCCGCGCTCGGGCGTCCAGACGTCGTAGTTGATGGAAACGCGGTTCAGCCCGCCCAGCCAGAGGTTGATGCCGGGCGTCACGAGGATCCCGCCCATCTCCTCGACCTCCTGCTCGCCCGGAACCTCCAGCCCCGTGTCGCCGTAGCTGACGCGCAGCATGGGTTCCACCCCGGTGATGGCCTGCGACACGCGGCCGGTGCGATACCCCGCCCAGCCCTGCGCGCCGAAGAAGCGCGCGTCGCGGAACGGATCGAAGTCGCCCGCCGCGACCTCGGCGATCAGGTGCGGGCCGCCGCGATCGCTGCCGATCTCCACGTCGGCCTCCCACGCGGCGCCCCGCTCCATCAGGAGCTCGTCCCCCAGGGTCCCGAAGTCGCGCGTGGCGTATGAGACCGCCGCGCGCACGTTGCGGACGGGCTGCACCCCCACGCGGGCCACCACCTGTCCCGTGCTCTGCTCCGGAAATGCGGTCCGCGCGGGCCCGTTGAACCAGCCGACGGCGTACGACAGCCCCAACGGCGCCCAGGCAGGCTCGCCCCGCAGCTGAATGCCCACGTCGCGATCGGCGTAGCCCCGGTCCAGGAGCAGGTTGTAGTGGTCGAACGCGTCGGGAACGCCGCGGATGCGAACGCCGCGCTCGATGGGCAGGCTCTTGGCGCTGCTGTACATGGAGATCCCGCTGAACGGCCGGTACGCCTGCCCCGCCAGGATGACGAACGCGGGATCGAGCGCAAGCCGTACGTAGGCATCGCGGAAGGAGACGCGGCTGCCCGCGAACTCGGTGCTGATCCTTCCGCTGACCAGCGGGCTCGCCTGGACGGTGGCCTCCAGCCGCACTCGCCGCAGGGCGACCTCGGCCCCGGGCACCTGATCGGCGGAGGTCGTGGTGAACTGTGTCTGCACGCGCCCGCCGAACGTCAGGCGCGACGAGTCGGGACCCATGAGGGTGAAGCCCTGGGCGGCGGCGGGCGCCGCGGCCAAGCAGAGGGCGAGAGTGAGGGCGGAAACGCGGATTCGCGGTGCGTGCATGGCGAGAGGTCGCTGGATCGTGACGGAGGCGTGACACACGCGCCAGAATACCGCGATCACGACACGAATGCACGTCCGCCGTGTCACGTCCGCGTAACGGGCAACGGCTTCGTCACGAGTCGTCGTCCGCTTCCTCCATCTCGTGCCCTCCCGTGTCCGCGTCTTCCGGAGCCGGCAGGGTGAAGCGGATGGTGGTGCCGCGGCCCAGCTCGCTCTCCGCTTCCACGCGCCCCCCGTGCGCCTCCACCAGGTGCCGGACGATGGACAGGCCCAGCCCCGTGCCCCCCTCGGCGCGCGAGCGGGCCGTGTCGGCGCGGTAGAACCGCTCGAAGATGCGCGGCAGGTGCGCGGACGGAATGCCGCTGCCGTCGTCGCGCACGGAAATCTCGATCGCCGTCCCCGCGCCGCAGCGCGCATGCAGATCCACCGATCCGCCCTCGGAAATGTAGCGCAGCGAGTTGCCGAACAGGTTGCTGAAGATCTGCCGCAGGGCGGACGGGTCCGCCCACACGAACTCGCACTCGTGCGGCACCTGGGCGGAGAACCGGGCGCTCTTGATCCGGACCCCCTCCTGCACGCCCGCCCACGCTTCGGCGGCGAGCTCGGTGATGGAGACGATCTCGGGCTCCACCCGCCACCCGCCGGACTCGATGCGAGACAGGTCCAGCAGGTCTTCGACGATGCGCTGCAGGCGGTCGGCGTTGGCCTTGACGGTCTGCGTGAACTGGCCGCGCAGCTCCGCCGGAAGGTCGGGGTCCAGCAGCGTTTCGGCGTAGCCGCGGATGGCGGTGAGCGGCGTCTTGAGCTCGTGCGAGGCATTGGCCACGAAGTCGCGGCGCACGTCCTCCAGCCGCCGCAGCTCGGACACGTCCAGGAACACCATCACCGACCCGCCGCTGGGAAGCGGCTGCGCCGTCGCCAGCAGGTTCCGCCCGTCGTGCGTCAGCTCCCGCGGCGGCATGGACTGGCCGCGCAAGGCATGCCTCACCAGGTCGGCGAACTCCTCCCGCCGCGCCACCTCGCGGGGAAGCAGCCCCCGCGGGTCCGGCGGCAGGGAGAAGATGCGCTGCGCGGCGGGGTTGGCGCGCTGCACCCGTCCCTCCGCATCCACCGCGATCACCGCCTCGGCCATGGCGTCGATCAGCACCTGCATCTCGGCGCGCTCGCCCTCCAGCTGGCGCAGGCGGCGCTGAAGCTCGGAGGCCAGCGTGTCGAGCGCATCCGCCATGGCGCCCAGCTCGTCCTGCTCGCCGCTGCGCGCGCGGAGCGCCAGGTCGCCACCCGCCATCGCCCGCGCGACGCCGGCCATCCGCCGCAGCCGGTGCGTCACCGCCCGGCTGAACCCGAACGAGAGCACGCCGGTGAGGGCCAGCGCCAGCATTCCCACGCTGAAGATGCCGCGCTGCACCCGCACCACCATGCGCCGCACCTCGTGCAGCGGCACCGCCAGGCGCAGCACCCGGCCATCGGGCGTGCGGCGCGCCAGGTACAGGTGGTCGATGCGCACCGACGTGCTCATCCGCACGGCGCGCCCCACCCCGCCGGCCAGCGCGGTGCGCACCTCGGGGCGGGAAGCGTGGTTCTCCAGCTGGTGCGCGCTGTCCGCGGGCAGCTCCGAGTCGCCCAGCACGCCGCCGTCGGGGCCAATGAGCGTCACTCGGCGGCCGGAGAGTGCGCCCAGCCAGTCGGCGACGTCGTCGGGGGGCGCGGCGCGGCGCATGTCGTAGAGCGAGGTGGCCAGCGCCAGCTCGCGCTGCACGTCCGTCGCCATCAGCCCCGTCAGGTGGCGCCGCAGCAGGGCGCCCACCCCGAGGGTGAGCGCCACCACCACCATGGCGATCACCACGAGGTAGGTAAGGAAAAGCTTCTGGTCTACGCGCAGCCGCATGACGGAGGCGGTGTGAGGATGGGAGACTTCGTGCCGGATGGGGCCGGTCAGCGGCGCATGCCTCGGCCGCCCCCCATCCCCAACCCTTCCCCCGCAAACTGCGCGGGGGAAGGGAGCCAGCCCGGTGCGTCAGGCGGCGGACCGTGCGCGGGCTGGCCACCGTGGCGAGGCTCGATGCGATGCCATGGCTCCGGCGCAGTCCCCGGCTGCCCTCTCCCCCCCGGCCCCCTCTCCCGCAAGCGGGGCGCAAGCGGGAGAGGGGGAGAATTCGATTGCGCCCCGTCCAGCTTGGTGCACTCGACTGCGCGCGCAGTCCGCGAAGGCGGACTTTGGGCCGTTGTTGCCGCGACTTTAGTCGCCCCAGCGCGGCCGGGTGAGGGCCCCACGGCAGCCGAGGCCTCGGGCTCAGTGACCGCTGCCGCGCCCTGACTTGTACGTGTCCGCGGCTGGATCCTTCGGCCCGCGTAGTTCCGTCTGCGGGTGGGTACGGTGCGCCTGGGCCTCAGGATGACAGGGCTCTACCTGGGACTCCCAACAGAATCGCTGCGCCGGATCTCCCCGCGCAGCGATAATCTATCCATCGGCTCGGTCGGCGTCAGCGGCCCGGCGCTACTGCGGCGGATCGGTGCGGAAGCGGTAGCCGAAGCCGCGCACCGTCTCGATCCAGTCGGCCTGGTCGCCCAGCTTGCTGCGCAGCCGCTGCACGTGCATGTCTACCGTGCGCGTGGCGATGTTCGCCGTGACCTCCCACACCGCCTCCAGCAGCTGGCGGCGGCTCTGCACCCGCCCGCGGCGCTCCATCAGGATCAGCAGCAGGCGGTACTCCGTGGGGGTCAGGTCCAGGTCGCGGCCGTCCACCTGGGCTTGCGCCGCACCCTCGTCGATGGCGAACGGCCCCACGCGCACCACTTTGCCGCCCGTCGTGGCCGGGGGCGCCTGCTGCACCCGCCGCAGCACCGCCGCCACGCGCAGGATCAGCTCCTGCGGCGAGAAGGGCTTCGACACGTAGTCGTCGGCCCCCAGCCGCAGCCCCGCGATGCGGTCCTGCTCCTCCTTGCGCGCGGTCAGCAGGATCACGGGAATGTCCTGCGTCTCCGGCCGGCGGCGCAGCTCCTCCAGCACCGCGAGCCCCGACATCCCCGGGAGCATCAGGTCGAGCACCACCAGGTCCGGCCGCTCCACCTCGGCCGCGTGAAGCGCCTCGGGGCCGCTGGCCGCCGTGCGGACGCGGTACGACTCGCGCGCAAGGTGATAGGCCACGAGCGCCGAGATGTCGGGCTCGTCGTCTACCACCAGGATGTGTGCGGGCATTCGCATCACGCGCTCGGCTGGCTGGCCGCGGGCGGCGCCGATCACGCCGGTGAACACGCTGGAAGAATGCGGATGGGCGGAAGTGCTCGGCAAGATGCCACTCCTCATCGGAAGCAGGGATCACTGTTCCGGAGAGTGTACGGCCCGGGTGTAACGGCAGGGTAACGATCCGCGCTCCGCCGGGAAACAGCGGGCTGAACGCTTATATGGGAAGCGGCCGAGGCCCCTGCCGGTCCTATCCGTGGCTGTTCGACAGGTAGTTGCCCAGCACGCGGTTGGTGGCGTTCAGCACGGCGAGCGAGGCGGCGCGGTGCGGGTCGCCGCTGGCCAGTGAGGCGCCGACCAGCGGCGCGCCCTGGTCGGTGCGCATCAGCACCACCACCACGTCGGTGTCGAACACGCGGAAGCTCTTGATGCCCAGGAGCGAAAACCGCACGCGGTCGCGAAGGATGCCCTCCAGCGCCTTGAGCGTCGCCGTCGCCGCCAGGCGCAGCTCCAGCGGGGGGCTGGCCTCGCCCTCCGCCCGCTCGGCATGGGACTGGGCTCCCCACTCCAGCTCCACCTCCGCCGCCGCACGGCCGGACCGCGGCGTCGTCATGCGGGCCGCCACGAAGCGCACGCGCTGCCGCTGCTCCGGCGGCGCCAGGTAGGCCAGGTGCACCTCGGCCTGGCCCGCGCTGATCCCGGACCGGGCCAGCACCGACGACACCAGCATGTCGGTGGGCGACTCGGCCCGGTCGCAGACCACGTACACGCGCAGCGGATCGGCGTCCACCACGGCGCGGCGCACGCAGTCGAGCGCCTCCAGGTCGGCGCGCAGGCGCTCGCGCGCCTCGGAGTCCAGCGCGGGTACGGGCATCGGCGAAATGGACGAGGTTCAGCAGGCAAACCGCGCCGAACTTACGCGACGCCGACGCGGTGTCAAGTTTCCGGCGCAAAACACGGTCCGCCCGCGGCAAAGGGGCCGCGGGCGGACGGGTCGATCGGGGTCGAACGGACGAACGGGGCCGGCCGGCTACTCCCGCGCGGCGGCGTCTTGGCGCCGGCGCAGTCCGGAAAAGGCTTCGGCCAGGCGGATGGAAAACGCGCTCTCGGCGGCGCGGGCGCGCTGCAGCACGGCGCGGATCTGCCCCCGGTCGATCGACGCCCCGTCGTATCCCGCTGTGAGCAGCGCCTGGATGACGGCTTCGGTGTGGATGCGGCTGCGGTCGTACACGTCCGGGAACACCCGCAGCTCCCCGCCCTGCACCACGACCGGCTCGTAGCGGATGGTCAGCGGCACGGGCGCGCGGAAGGTGGACCAGCGCGTGGTGCCGGAGCGGCGCAGGATGGCGTCGATCTCCGCCGGCGCCACCGTGGGCTGCGCGCGGGTGTGAAGGAAGCGCGCGAGCTCGATCACGTCGCGGTTGCGCATCCGCACGCACCCGTGCGACGCCGCCTGGCCGATGTTGGCGGTGTCGGGAGTGCCGTGGATGTAGTAGTACGGCGCAAAGAACAGCTTTACGCGGCCCATGGGGTTGTTGGGCCCCGGCGGCGTGAACCGGTCGTCGCGCGCCCACTCGCGGTCCGGCGGGCGCCACGAGGGGTTCCACTCCGCCCGCCCGATGGTGAACTCGCCATCCGGCGTGTCGTGGCCGGGCAGCCCCACCGAAACGCGGTAGGTGCGCAGCACGCTGTCGCCCTCCACCACGCGCAGGCGGTTCTCGGGAATGTTGATGTCGATGCGCAGCTGCGCCGCCGCCGGGTGCACGGCCGCGAGCACCAGGGCCAGCGCCGCCGCCAGGGTTCCAGGTTTCACGTGCGGATGGAGATCAGGGGAACGTTCGGTCTGCCACCAGAAGATAACGGAGATCGCGCCGACGGGTCTACGGCCGCGGCGGGCGGCGGGGTTCAGCCCGTCGATCGGGGTGACCGAAGGCGGCAGCGCGCCGCGTTGTCCGGGTGAGGGAAACCGGCTACCTTGCTCCGGGTTTCCACTCGCCCCCCGCCCCGTACGATCCGCGTGAGCCGCCGTCCCTCCCGAGCCCGTCCCGCCGCACAGAAGAAGGCGCAGGCCCCCACGCCTCCGCCCGCCCCGCGCTGGACGGAGCGGCTTCGCCCGTGGCACGTCGCCGCTGCGCTGGCCGCGCTTCACCTGCTGCTTGCGGGACTGGCGTTCGACCCCACGCCCAACCCCGGCGGCGACAACGCGGCGTACGTGGCGCTCGCGCGGTCGCTGCTGGAGCGCGGCACCTACCAGGAGCTGTGGGACCCGGCCATGCGCCCCCACGTCCAGTACCCGCCGGGGTGGCCGCTGATCCTCGCGGCGGGTCGCATCGTGGGCGTCACGTCGTGGGTGGGGATGAAGGTGATGGTGCTGCTCTTCTCCGTACTGGCCGTAACGCTCTCCTACCTGTGGGCGCGGCGGGTGAGCACCCGCGGCGTGGCGCTGGCCGTGGGGCTGCTGCTGGCGGTGGGGCCGGGGGTGTTGGCCACGGCCCACTCGGAGCTTTCGGACGTGCCGTTCTGGGCGTTCACCATGCTCGCGCTGTGGGCGTTCGCGCGGGCGCGGCCGGCGGACGCGGGTCCCGTCATGTCGACGGACGGCGGCACCCTGTGGCCCCTGGCCATCGCCGCCGCCGCCACGCTGGCCGCGTACGCCACGCGGTCCGCGGGGCTGCCCCTGGTGCTGGCGGCGGGTGGATGGCTCACGTGGAAGCGGCGCTGGCGCGACCTGGCGATCCTGGCGGGCGTCGTGCTGCCGTTCGCCGTCGCGTGGTGGATGCGCGCGCGGACGATGGACGGACCGGGCTACACCAGCTTCCTGTGGTACGTCGATCCCTATCGCCCGTCGCTGGGCATGGTGACCTTCGGCGGAATGCTGGAGCGCGTCGCCCGGAACACCGGCAAGTACGTGGGCGAGCACATTCCCGTCCTGCTGATCGGTGCCCGGAACACCGCGCTGGCGACGGCGGTGGGCGTCACGGTCGTCGGGCTGGCGGCGGCGGGATGGGCCCTGCGCGTATCCCGCGCGGGCGTCGCCGAGTTCCTGCTTCCATTGTACCTGGGGCTGGTTCTGGTATGGCCCGCGGAGTGGGCGGGCCAGCGGTTCATCCTGCCCGTGCTCCCCTTGCTGCTGCTCTACGCGGCCGAGACGGTGAGGGCGGGGGCGGACCGGGTGGGAGCAGCGCGCGTCGCGGGCGTGGCTGCCACTGGCCTGGTGCTGCTGATGGCGCTACCCGCGCAGAAGGTGGCGGTGTCCGCGGGATCGTACTGCCGCAAGGAGTTCCGGCGGGGCGAGCCGTTCCCCTGCGTGCTCCCGGTGTGGCAGGACTTCTTCGAGCTGGCGGGGCAGACCCGCGGCACGCTGCCGAAGGGTTCGGTGGTGCTATCGCGAAAGCCCACGCTGTTCTGGGCCCTTTCCGGCTATCCATCCCGCACGTACCCCTTCAGCGCCGAGCCCGACACCCTGCTGCGCACGGCCCGTGAGGCCGGGGCGGAGTACGTAGTCGCCGACGGGGTCGACAACCTGGCCGCCATGTACCTGGCGCCCGTGCTCATCCGCCGTTCCAAGGGGTTCTGCGTCGTCCGCAGCATGGGCCCGGACGGCCCCACGCTGATGGGCATCCTTCCCAACGCGGAGCGTGCACCCGACACGGGTTCCGGGCGGGAGGGAGAGACCGTGACGCTCGGGTTCGCCGGCTGCGGACCCGCGTACCGGGCGGGGCCCGACGGCGGGCGGCTGGGCCCCGAGCACCTGCTCCGGTAGACCGGAGCGGGCATCGATGGAAAGGCCCCGCCGCGAGGGTCCGCGGCGGGGCCTTCCTCGATCGAGCCCGCGCCCCTCAGGCGTGGACGAGGGCGCGGGCGTAAGCGAGGGCGCCGTGCACCGCGTCTGCCCGGGGCGGGCGCACCCGGCAGGCGTGACCGGTGTCGCCCAGGTGCCCCGACACCAGCGAGGCGAACAGATCGTTCTGCAGCACCCCGCCGTGAAAGACGACGGGCACCTCGCCGGGCCAGGGCGCCAGGCGCGAGGCGAGCGCGCCCACGTGGCCGGCCAGCTCCGCCGCCTGCGCGCGCACCACCCGCATCGACACGGCATCGTCCAGGGCCGCGGCTTCCAGCACCTCGCGGGCGAGCGCCGCCACGTCGGCCTTTTCCACGCGCCCCGCCCAGGGCGGAATCTCGCGCGCGTGCTCCAGCCCCAGCGTGTCGAGAAAGCGGTCCAGCAGCGGGGTCGGCGGCTCGCGCCCATCCACCGACCGCAGCGCCGCCTTCAGCCCCTCGCGCCCCAGGGCGTACCCGCTCCCCTCGTCGCCCACGATCATCCCCCACCCGCCGCAGCGCTCCATCCGCCCGTCCCCGGCGCGCCCGTAGGCCACGGAGCCCGTCCCCGCGATCAGCAGGATCCCCGCGCCCCCGCCGAAGGCGCCCTCCAGGGCGATCTCGCCGTCGGACGCCACGCGCACCCGCCCGGCGACGCCCAGCTCGGCCAGCGCCTCCTCGACGGCGACCCGTTCGGCCTCGTTCCCCACCCCCGCCAGCCCGGCGCACAGGGCGGCGGGCACGCGGCCGCCGGGGCCCAGGCCGCCGACCGCCTCGCGCACCAGGCCGGCGATCACCTCGGCGCTGCGCTCGGGGTGGCGGGGGTCCACCAGCCCCGCCGGTCCCTCGGCGCGGGCCAGCTCGCGGCCGTCGGCGCTGGCCAGGACCAGGGTGGTGCGGGTGCCGCCGCCGTCCACGCCGGCGAAGAAGGTTTCGTCCATCCGTCAGCCGGTGGCCTGGCCAAGGTCCAGCTGCGCCGCCGGGGCCGGGTGGCCGCCGGTGCCCGGAACCCCGTGGCGCGGCGCCCGGTCCGCCGTCCGCCGCATGGAGGGCGGGGCGCCCAGCGCGCTGGTGGAGATGGTCTCGATCTCCACCGGCTTTCCGTTCCGGCGGATGACGTACGCCTCCATGGCGTAGTACTCGGGCAGTCCCAGGCTGTCGACCATGCGCGCGGTGGAGGTGTTGCGCTCCTCCACGCGCTGCCAGAACTCGCGGTCGTCCTGGCCGGGGAACGGGGCGCGGTCCTTCTGGCTCTGGTGCTTGAAGATGGCCAGGATCTTGTGGCGGAGCTCGTCTTCGGAAAGCGGCACCAGCACGTCGGCCTCGCTGACGGGCCACTCCTGCCAGGCGCCGCGGTAGTACCACACCTCGGGCGCCTCGCCGGAGTACTGCTCCAGCGCGCGCTCCACGGCCTCCAGGCACATGCGGTGGGTGCCGTGCGGGTCCGACAGGTCGCCGGCCACGAAGATCAGGTCCGGCCGGATGTCTTCCAGCAGCTTGAGCGTGGTCGCCACGTCGCGCGGGCCGATGGCGTCCTTGCGCACCTTGCCCGTCTGGTAGAAGGGCAGGTTCAGGAAGCAGGCCTGCTCGCGGCGCATGCCGAAGGTCTCGATCCCCGACACCGCCTCGGCCTCGCGGATGCGCTGCTTGATCTTGAGCACCTCGTCGATGTCCACCTGCCCGGGGTGCTTGCTGTCCAGGAAGTTCTCGATGCGCTCCGTCAGCGCCTCGATCCGGCCGTCGCCCAGGGCGAAGTCGCCGCCGAAGCGCCGCAGGAAGTCCATGTAGCGCCGCACCTCGTGGTCGAAGACGGCGATGTTGCCCGAGGTCTGGTAGGCGACGACGATCTCGTTCTCGTTGTGGTGCAGCTTGTTGAGGATGCCGCCCATGGAGATGACGTCGTCGTCGGGGTGCGGGCTGAAGACGATGATGCGCTTGCCCTGCGGCAGCTTGCTCTTGCCGCGCACCTTGGAGATCAGCGCGTTGAACACCTCGCCGTTCAGCGGCCCGGCGGTGCGGTAGCGCGCCAGCAGCGACGACAGGTGGTGCTCGCGGTAGTCGTCGTTGTCCAGCTTCAGGATGCTCTTTCCCGTGGCCTGGCTCAGCCAGATGACGGCGCGGATCTCCAGCTCGCGGTCCCAGCGCACCTCGCCCACCACCCACGGCGTCTTGACGCGCGTGAGCTCGGCCGCGGCGGCCGGGTCCAGGTAGAAGGTGGCGTTGCGGTGGTTCTGCAGGTACGTGGCGGCAATGTCGGGGTCGGGCTCGCCCTCTACCGCGCGCTGGATGATGGTGGCCTTGTGCTCGCCCGTGGCGATCAGCGCGATCTCGCGCGCCTCGAGGATGGAGGCCACGCCCATGGTGATGGCCTCGGTGGGCACGTTGTCCTCGCCGAAGAAGTCGGCGGCGGCGTCGCGGCGGGTGACGGTGTCCAGCGCGATCAGCCGGGTGCGCGACTCCACGCCGGAGCCGGGCTCGTTGAAGCCGATGTGCCCCGTCTTGCCGATGCCCAGCAGCTGGAAGTCGATGCCGCCCAGCTCGGCGATGGCCTGCTCGTACGCGCGGCAGTGCTCCTCGACCTGCTCGCGGGGTAGCGAGCCGCGGGGAATGTTGACGTTCTCGCGCGGGATGTTGATGTGCTCGAACAGGTTTTCCCACATGTACCGGTGGTAGCTGTGGATGCTGTCCGGCTCCATCGGGTAGTACTCGTCGAGGTTGAAGCTGACGACGTTTGAAAAGTCGAGCCCCTGGTCGCGGTGCATGCGGATCAGCTCGCGGTAGATGCCGATGGGCGTGCTGCCCGTGGCCAGCCCCAGGACGGCGGGCCTGCCTTCGGCGTTCTTCGCGCGGATGACCTGAGCGATGCGGGTGGCGAGGGTGGATGCGATCTGGTCGTGTTCCAGAATGCGAACGGGGACGCGCTCGCGGGACTGCGCCATGCGGCCTCGTGGTTCAGCGGTTCGTTGGCTGTGTATGGCCGGAGCCCGCCCGGGGCTGCACGGAGCGTGCCCCCCGGGGCGGGTTCGACCCCGCGCGGATGGGCTCTGGAGCGTGCTCCGGCCTGGAGTTGGGGAAAGTAGCACGCGGCGGGGAAGATGGCACGTAGGTTCCCCCTCCCCCCGGCCCCCTCCCCCGCAAACTGCGCGGGAGAGGGGGAGAAAGCTGGGCAAGATGGGAGCTCGGGGCGTTTCGACCGGGTGCCGGTCGCGCCTTGGGAGCCCCCTCCCCCCCGGCCCCCCGTCCCCCGCTTCGCAGGGGAGGGGGGAGAACTGCTGGTTAGGTGGCGGCGGCAGCCTGGATGCGCGTCAGCACTCCCGCGAGGTCGGTCATCACTTCTTCGTTGCGGAAGCGGATCACGCGTACATTGACTGTCGCGAGCGCCTCGGTGCGCGCCTGGTCCCGCTCACGCTGCTGATCATGGATGCCGCCATCCAGTTCGACACAGAGCCGCGCGCGTGGACAGTAGAAGTCCAGGATGAACGACCCGACCGGGTGCTGCCGGCGGAAGCGCAGTCCGGCGAGCTGGTCCTTCCGGATCGCGCTCCAGAGCCGATCCTCGGCCGGGGTCAACGCGGTCCGGAGCTCCCTAGCCGCAGCCTGAACCTGCACCGGAGCACGCCACCGTCTCGGACTCCGCATCTCTGCACCGGGGGAAAAGGAAACGCGACATACCCGTCGACCAAGCGACACGGCTCCCCCTCCCCTGCGCAGCGGGGGACGGGGGCTGGGGGGAGGGGGCTCCCGCGGCATGCGCCGATCTCTTTCGAACCGCCTCGATCGATCCCTCCCCTCCGAAGCGACATAAATCAATCCGCACCCACTGTCCAGGTTTATCTTTTCACGTCACCTGCCGGACACGCGCCCACCCCAGCCGTGCCCCCCGCCTCTCCCGCCCGTCCCGTCACGGGGCAGGCACAGGCGTCGCCCGGCGCGCCTCCCAGTCCACCAGCGGGGCGTCGGTGATGGCCGACTGCACCGCATCCGCCACCGCGCGGCGCAGGGGCGTCTGCTTCTGGTTCTGGCTCGTGGGGTTCACCCGCGTGGTCAGCAGGATCACGAACAGCCCGCGCTCGGGGTCCACCCACATCGACGTTCCCGTGTACCCCGTGTGCCCGAAGCTGCGGGCCGAAAAGAACCGCCCCGCGCTGGACTGTCCCGCCGGCGTGTCCCACCCGATCGCGCGGCTCGCGCCGGGGCCCTGGGGGGCCGTCCACCGGGCGATCGTCTGCGGCTTCAGCAGGCGCACGCCCCCGTACTCCCCGCCGTTCAGCAGCATCTGCGCGAACACCGCCAGGTCCCGCACGCTCCCGAACAATCCCGCGTGGCCCGCCACGCCCCCCATGGCCCACGCGTTGGGATCGTGCACCTCGCCCCAGATCAGCCCCCCGCGCGCGCTGTCGCGCTCCGTGGCGGCGATGCGGTCGCGCGGCACCCGCGGCAGAAAGCCCGTCTCGCGCATCCCGAGCGGCACAAAGACCCGCTCGCGGACGAAGGCGTCCAGCGGCTGGCCGGTGATGCGCTCCATCACCAGCTGAAGGAGGATCAGGTCCCAGTCGCTGTACACGGTCTGCGTGCCGGGGGCGGACCTCAGCGGGCGAAGGTTGATCTGCTCCAGGTACTGCTCGCGCCCGCGGAACTGGCGGTACAGCGGCGCGAACGCCTCCAGCCCGCCGCGGTGGGTCAGCAGGTGGCGGATGGTGATCCCCGCCTTGGCCGTGTCGGACAATTCCGGCAGGTAGCTGGCCACCGTGCGGTCCAGGTCCAGCAGCCCCTGCTCTTCCAGGATCATCGCCGCCGTCGTGCTCGCCACCACCTTGGTGATGGATGCCAGGTCGAAGAGCGTGCTGTCCGTCACCGCCGCCGACCCGGGCGCCCAGTCTACCGCACCGTATCCCGCCTGGTGCACCAGCCGCCCGTGCCGGCCCACCGCGACCGCCACGGCCGGCGCAACGGTGTCCGCGAGCGCCCGGCGGGCGAGCGAGTCCAGCACGGCGGGAAGGCTGCGGTCCAGCCCCGCGGCCTCCGGCGCGGCGGGGGTCAGCAGAGTCACGGCCGGCATCCGCGGTGCCGGGGACGGGGCGAGGGCGGGGCCGGGCGTACACGCGGCGGCGCCCGCCAGCGCGGCCAGGGTCAGCAAGCGAACGGTCATGGGCGAGTTCGGGGTGTGGGTGGAGCCCGCAATCTTGAATGGATGATGGGCGGCGTCAAACACCCGTGCTGCGTCCGTTCAAGATCGCGGTGCTCGCGCGTTCAATGAACGAGGGCGGAGAGCGGCGGGCCGTTCAGTGAACGCGACAGAACGCCCCGCGTGCTCCTTCCAGCCGGCGACGCCCACGTCCAAGCCGTTGTCAGTCGATGACTTGCGACACGTGCTGACGGACGCCGCCGCGGGGAACGGCACGTGCCCCCACGCTCCCTCGGAAGCCGGTGCGATCACCCCAACCCCGCCCGCCGATGACGATCGATCGAAAACACCTGGTGCTGCCCCTGCTCCTGGCCCTCGCCGCGTGCGGGGGTGCCGACAGCGAGTCCGCTGGCACCGCGAACGAAACCGTCTTTGCCGATGTCCAGGAGGAGCCCGCGCAAGGCGCCGCCTCGTCCTCCGACGTCGCGCTCAGCCGCGGCGTGGAGAGCGGAGCACCGCCGGTCGCGCGCGTCCGCGGGAACGGCGAGCAGGTCGCCGAGGTCCAGGTGCTGGCCGATCCGGCCGTCACCACGACCACCGGCGCCCGGATGGACCCCAGCCTCCCCGTGGCCCCGGGTTCCGTGTCGCTGGACCCCATGATCATCCGCACGGGGACGGCCAACGTGCAGGTGGACTCGCTGGACCGCGGCATCGCGCAGGTGCGCGCGCTGGCGGCACGGGTGGGGGGCATCATCGGCAACACCAGCATCAGCGGCGGAACGGACCAGGAGCGGCACGCCAGCATCGAGCTGCGCGTGCCCAGCCAGAACTTCGACGCCGCGCTCACCGGGCTCCAGCCCATCGGCAAGGTGCAGAACGTGAACGTCACGGCGCAGGACGTGGGCGAGGAGTACGCCGACGTCACCGCCCGCGTGGCGAACGCCCGCCGGCTGGAGTCGCGGCTGCTGGACCTGCTGGACCGGCGCACGGGGAGGCTGGAGGAGATCCTGAACCTGGAGCGCGAGGTGGCGCGCGTCCGCGAAGAGATCGAGCGCTACGAGGGACGCCTCCGCTACCTGCGCACCCGCGCCTCCATCAGCACGCTCACCATTACCCTTCACGAGCCCAACGCGGTGATCGGAACGCCGCGCGGCGAGCGGCCCATTCGCGACGCGTTCGGGATCGCGTGGCGCAACTTCGTGGGGCTGATCGCCGGGCTCATCGCCGCGACGGGGCTGCTGATTCCCCTCGCCATCGTCCTCTACGGCGCCTGGCGGGCGTGGCGCTGGTTCCGCCGCCGCGAGGCCGAGCGCGACGCCATCTATCGCGAGAACATCCGCCGCGCACGGGCGAGCGCGCCCGACGAACCGGCGCACCTTCCCTGAACGTCACGAGCCCCCGGCGCAGCTTCCGTCGGGGGCTCTGCACGTCGGCGTCCGCCATCGCGGCGCGTCCGGCGGGCGATTAGTATCGTTCGCGGTCGAAGGATGGTGCCAGGCGCAAAGGGGACGGATGGCGAAGCTGAAGCTGGGCGTGGTAGACCAGTCGCCGGTGCGGACGGGCGGAACGGCGGCGGACGCCGTGCGCGAAACGCTGGAACTGGCGCGGATCACCGAGCGGCTGGGGTACGGGCGGTACTGGCTGGCCGAGCACCACAGCACCAACTCGTTCGCGGGCTCGTCGCCCGCGGTGCTGATCGCGCGCGTGGCCGCCGAAACCAGCACCATGCGCGTGGGATCGGGCGGGGTGATGCTTTCGCACTACTCACCGCTGCAGGTGGCGGAAAACTTCCGCATGCTCGAGGCGCTGTACCCCGGCCGCATCGACCTGGGCGTGGGCCGCGCGCCCGGCGGCGACGCGCGCGCCACCCTCGCGCTCGCATACGGCCGCGGACGGCTGGGCGCGGAGCACTTTCCCGGGCAGGTGCAGGACCTCATCGGCTGGGCGACGGACGGGTTCGGCGACCAGCACCCCTGGCGCCGCGTGCGGGCGATGCCCCGGGCCGCCACCGCCCCGGAATTCTGGCTGCTGGGCTCCGGCGGCGGCAGCGCCCTGTACGCGGCCGAGAACGGCTGCGGCTACTCGTTCGCGCAGTTCATCAGCGGACAGGACGGCGCGCCGCTCGTCCGCGAATACCAGGACCGCTTTCGCCCCTCCGCCTGGCGCGCGGCCCCGGAGGCCAGCGTGGCGCTGGGCGTGATCTGCGCGGACACGGAGGGCGAAGCCCACCGGCTGGCGAGCAGCCTGGAGCTGTGGAACCGCCGCATCATGCGGGGGATGGACCGCGGGATCCCCTCGCCCGACGAGGCGATGGCGGAGCTGGGGGCGGGCTGGAGGCCGCCGCCGCTTGGCCAGGACGGAGCCCGCATGATCGCGGGAACCCCCGCCCAGGTGCGCGACGAACTCCATCGCACAGCCGCGCGCTACGCCGCCGACGAACTGATGATCGTCACGGTCACGCACGAGTGGCAGGCCCGCGTGAGGTCGTACGAGCTTCTGGCGGACGCAATGGCCGACGGGTAACGAGGGTCACGAACACCGACGGTGTGCAGCGAAACGTGCTATGCCTCCCCCGCGAGGCGGAGAGCCTCGTCGAGCAAACCTTTTCCGAGGTGAACTCCCGCGGATTGCACCTGCTCCAGGTATGGCTTGATGCTGGTGACCATCCCTTCCGCTTTTGCTCCGAGCAGAATCCCGATGCTGCCGACGACGTTCAGGCCATTGAGCCGCGCTACTCGACGAGCCCGATCATCGTCGACGAGCAAGCGGTCGGCACCGAGCGATCGGTAGAGCGCCATCGCTTCGATTTCGCCCCTGCCCAAGGCCGATGCACCAACCGGGTTCTCGGCCGGAGTCACGTCCACGACTCGCGCGCGGAGATATTCTGCGAGTTGCGCCGCAAACGGCTTTCCCTCTACGGAGCACTCGCCCCACACCGCACGTGGAACCCGCACCTGGTCGAAGAGCGCATCCAGCAGCCCCAAGCCATTGCATGCAGCCAGCGCCACGAGCGCCGACGTGTCAGCCACGACCAGCATCAGTTGGTGCTGCCGCGAAACGCCTCAAGCTCGCCCCGGAGTTCGTCCGGAGAGTAGTCGATGACGGGAATGCCGAGCCGCGCGCACTCCTCCGTGAAGGTGAAGCGATCGACCCCCGCCAGTTCGGTCGCCGCCCCGGCGGATAGTTCTCCCGAACGGAACATCAGCAGCGCCGCGTAGAGCTGGATTCGCCGGGCCGCCTCCCGCGGGCTGCGGCCGGTCAGGTACTGCTCGGGAACGTCAAGCGTGATCTGCATCTGACCTCCTGGGTACACGCGTAACACCCATGATGAGGCAAGTACGAATCCAGCACAATGGGATTTTAAGCCGGACTTCCACTGCGCCGCATGAGAAAAGCCCCGCCGCGGTCGGCTGACCGGGCGGGGCTTTCGTTCTCGGCGACGCTTGACCGTCAGCGCGTGCGCACGACGGTGACGAAGATCTTGGACGGCAGCGGGTTCGTGCCGCTCAGGCCGCGGACCATGCCCACCGTGGCCGGCGGAACGGTGAAGCGAAGGAAGGCCGCGCCCCCGCTCGCCAGCTGCGTGCTGAAGCCGTCGGTCAGCGGCTGCGTCACCAGCGGGAACGGGGTGAAGGAACGGTACCGCCAGCTGGGCTGCTGGAACCGCGCCTCCGTAGCCACGAAGTCGTCGGTGTACACCGACGTCGCCCAGTCGCGGATCCACTCGCGCGGATCGCGCCCCAGCGCCTGCTGCAGGTTGGCGAGGCCGATCACGTCGGTGTCCACCAGGTCGCGCCAGAGCGCCACGTCGTCACCCGCCCGGCGGTCGGCCGCGTACCGCAGGAACGCCCACGAGGCGCCGCGCGTGGGCAGGTCGTTGGCCCCTGCCTCGGTGCTGTCGTAGGCCGACTCGTTGCTCGGCTCCTGCAGGTAGCGCTGGTACCGGCGCATGTTCTGGTCCATGTACGCCGCGTACGCGTTCTGCGCCCGCGAGGTGGCCTGCACCTGGGCGCGGGTCAGGTTGCTGCGCGGGGTCGTGCCCGACGCGCGGTAGAACAGCACCTCCTCGGCAATGTGGCTGAGCCCCTCGTTCAGCCACGTCTCCTCGTTCCAGCTGGTGGTCTCGGTGACGTACAGCCGGCGCGACGCGTTGATCAGGTGCTGGAACTCGTGCGCGATGGTTCCCAGCGACGACTGCAGGATCAGCTCGCGCGAAAAGGCGGTGCCGCCGCTGCTGCCGGTGGGGTCGGGCACCAGCATGTAGAAGATCTCGGCGTAGTTCGTCGTGGCGCAGGCGGCCAGCCCGTCGCGGTCGCGCGTGGGGAACAGGTCGCGCGGGTGGAAGTACCCGCCCACGTACGAGTTGGTGCCGGGCGTCGTGAGCTGGTTCACCGCCTTGGTGTACAGGATGACGGCCTTGCCGTTCTCGTCAACGTCCTCGGGCGTGCCGAACGCGTTGGTCACGGCCGGATACACCAGCGTGTCGAACGCGACGGCGAACGCATTGTACTCGGCGTCGGTCAGCCCGCCGGCCGGGTTGGCCACGTCGGCCAGCACGATGCTGCGCTCGCTGATGGCCACCACGCGGGCCGTTACGTTCTTGGGGTTCTTGCACGACTCCAGCGACGTGTTCACCGTCACCTGGTCGCCCAGCGAGGGCGAGCGAAGGCCCAGGGTGAGGCTGGGCCCCGTGCCCCCGCCGCGCGGGCCGCGCCGGGGCGACACCGAAAGCGCCGCGTCGCGGTAGCGGCCCAGCGCCCCGGCCGACTGCTCGCGCAGCCGGGCGTGGAATTCGTCATCCTCCCTCAGCCCGCCCGCCAGCGCCGGCGAGGGCGCCAGCAGCGGCGCGTTGAGGCCCACGGTGAGGTCGGTGTCGAAGTTCACGCCGAACGCCGACTCGCCCGGGTTGCCGCTGTGAAAGGGCACCGCCACGTATTCCTTCCCCGCCGCCCCGCCGTCCAGGCAGATCACCGACGCCGTGACGCCGCCCAGCACCACCGCCTCGCCCACGGCCAGCGAGCGGACGGCGCCGCCCTGGCTGCACGCCGCGGGGGCCGCCGCCACCTTCACCACCACCGTGCCGCTCTGGTCCTCGAGCGTGGCGGTGATGGTGGCCGTGCCCGGCGACTTGCCCGTCACCACGCCGTCCCCGCTCACCGTGGCCACGGCGGGGTTGTCGGACGCGAACTCCACCTCCGCCCGGCGGTCGGCGTCGGGCTCGTCGCCGTTCGCGTCGCGGACCACCACCGTAAGGGTCAGCGTCTCGTTCACCGCCAGGGTGCGGTCGTCCGGCGACAGCTGCACCGAGGCGATCTCCGCGGTGCCCGCGGTGGGGGGGTCGCACGCGGCCAGCGCAGCCGCGGCCAGGAAGAACACGATGAACCGCTTCATGAACACGCGTTCGGAACGGGAGAAAGGGCAGTGCGCCGGCGGAACCCGGGACGCACACCGAACAACGCGGCGGCAGCCGCGGCCATGACAGGGGCGCGCCGCCCCGGGGGGCGGCGCGCGCGCCAGCTACTTCGTACGCACGACGGTAACGCTCAGCGTGCCGGGAAGCGCCGCGCTGGAAGCCACGGCGACGGAGGCCTTGAGCCCGCCCGCCACCGCGGCGCGCAGGTACGACGCCCCGCCGCCCACCAGCGTCACGTCCACCGCCTGTCCGCTGTTCAGGGGCCGGGTGAACAGGGGGTACTTGCCGACGTCGGCCGTGTACAGCGAGCGGAAGTTCCAGCTGGGCTGCCGGAAGATGGCGGGCACGTTCAGCCCGGTGTCGTCGGTGTACACCGAGACCACCCAGTCGCGCATCCACTCCACCGGCTCGGCGCCCAGCCGCTCGCGCAGGTTCTCGAACCCCACCGTGGTGTTGTTGACCAGCGAGTACCACAGCGCGTTGTCGCTGCCGTTTCGCCGGTCGGCCGCATAGCGCAGGAACGCCCAGCTGGCGCCGCGGGTGGCCAGGTCGGCGTCGTCTCCCCCGGCCGCGTCGTGCGTGGAGTTCTGCTCCGGCTGCTTCAGCCATTCGCCGAAGCGGTCGGTGTTGAACTCCTGGAACTCCACGTACGCGGCGCTCAGCGCGGCCGACAGCGCTTCGCCGCCGATGTTGCTGCGCGGCTGGCGCTGGGCGCGGTGGTAGAACAGGAGCTCTTCCGAGATGTGGCTGAGCCCCTCGTTCAGCCACGCGGCCTCGCTCCAGTCGGTGCCGTCGATGCCGGGCACCAGGTACAGCCGGCGAGAGGCGCTGATCAGGTGCTGGAACTCGTGCGCCAGCACCCCCACCGTGCTGCCGCGCACGTAGCTGGTCGACCGCGCGTTGCCGTTCACGGTGCCCGTGGGGTCGGGCACCAGCATGTAGAACATCTCGGCCAGGTTGCTGCCGGCGCAGGCGCCCCCGAAGTTGGGGTCGTGCTTCTGCGGGAACAGGTCGCGGCCGTAGAAGAACCCGCCCACCACGTAGCCGGCGTTCTTCGGGGTCATCTCGTTCACCGCGCGGGTGTAGAAGATGAGCGAGCGTCCGTTGGCGTCCACGTCGGCCGGGGCGCCGAAGGCCGCGGCGTTCACGGGGTACACCAGCGTGTCGAACGTGGCCGCCACGTGCTGGTAGTCGGCCTCGGTAAAGCCGTTGACGGGGTTGGCCGTGTCGGCCACCACCAGCGCCCGGTTGCTCACCGCCACCACCCGCCCCGTACGATAGTCCGGCTTGGTGCAGAACTCCAGCCCCACGTTCAGCTGCAGCAGCGTGCCCACGGCGGGGGCGGACTGCTGGGCCGTGGACAGCCGCGGCCCGGAGCGCGTGCGGGCGTACGCCTGCCGGGCAGCGGGAAGAAGCTCGGTCAGCGCCGGCACCGCGCGCTCGTTCAGGCGCAGGTGGAACCCGCCGTCGCCGGCGGCGTCCTGCGCCGCGGCGGTGGAGAACGCGATGGAGGGGTTGGGCGGCCCGATGGGCGGCGAAACGCCCACGGGGTCGAAGCGCAGCGCCATGGTGGCGGTGGTGCTCTCGACGCCGAAGTGGGAGATCAGCGTGTACTCGGCGCCCGTCGCCGCGCCGCTCAGGCACAGCACCGAAGCCGCGGCGCCGTTGCGCGTGTACGAGCCGCCCACGGCAAGCTCGGGGGTGGCGCCCGCGTCGGCGCAGTTGCCCGCCAGGGCGACAACGGTCACCTGGGCGGTGTCGGCCTTGCCCTCCAGCGTGGCGACGATGCGCGCGGTGCCGGGGGCGACGCCGGTGACCACTCCCAGGTTGACCGCGGCGACGCCCGGCTCCAGGCTGCTCCACTGGAACTGCTCGTCCTCGATCAGCCCGCCCTCGTCGTCGCGCGCCGACGCGATGAGCGTGGTCTGCTCGCCCACGGCGATGGTGCGCGCCGACGGCGACACGGTCACGAACTCCACGTCGGGTCCGGAATCAGCCGGATTTTCGCAGGCGGCCGCGGACACCAGCAGCAGCGCGAGGGCGGCGGAGGGAAAGCGCATCATCGGCGTGTGGGCGTTGCAGGTCGTGGGATGCCCGCGCGCCGCGGACGGGCCGGAACGCCGGGCCGGGGGAGTAGAGATCCCGCCGGCGCTCGTGCGCGCGAGCCCAAATCTACGAACGAGCGTTCGAAAAGAAAAGCGCCCGAGGGCCGGGAACAGGCCTAACCCTCTGCGCTGCATACGCTTGTACTCTGTGGCCCGCGCCGTGTTCCCCCGGCGTGGTGGGCCGCCGCGCCCCGTGCTATGTTGTCGCGGAACAGCGGCAACCGGGGGGAGGAACGGCCGGCGGCGCGGTACGGTCGCAATGGGAATACGCCGCCGCGCCGCGATCCGGATCTGTTCCGAGCCCCCGCCGTCGCCGCCCTGACCGCAGGTTACCGTCCTGACCGAACTTCCGCCGATACCCCGATGACCGTTCGCCATTTCCTGCAGATCCCCGACTTCAGCCGCCAGGAGCTGCTCGACACGCTGGACCTGGCCGCCCGCATGAAGCGCGGCGAGTACACCGACCAGCCGCTGGCGGGGAAGACGCTGGCGATGATCTTCACCAAGAGCAGCACCCGCACCCGCGTTTCGTTCGAGGTGGGCACGCGGCAGCTGGGCGGGCACGCGCTGTTCCTGTCGTCGCGCGACATCCAGTTGGGGCGCGGCGAGCCCATCCGCGACACGGCTCGCGTGCTGTCGCGCTACGTGGACGGCATCATGATCCGCACCTTCGACCAGCAGGACCTGGTGGAGCTCGCCACCTACGGATCCGTTCCCGTCATCAACGGGCTTACGGACCTGCTGCATCCCTGCCAGATCATGGCCGACCTGCAGACCATCATCGAGAACTTCGGCCCCGACCTGAGAGGCGTGAAGGTGGCCTGGGTGGGCGACGGCAACAACATGGCCAACTCCTGGATCAACGCGGCGTACATGCTGGGCTTCGAGCTGCGCCTGGCCTACCCCGCCGGCTACGAGCCCAACGCCGAGATCCTGGAGCGCGCCCGCGCGGGGGGCAACGTCATCACCACGCACGACCCTCGCGAGGCCGTGGCCGGGGCCGACGTGGTGAACACCGACGTGTGGGCGTCGATGGGCCAGGAAGAAGAGTCGGCCAAGCGCGCCCGCGACTTCCAGGGCTACTGCATCAGCGAGGAGATGATGGAGACGGGGAGCGAGCGCGCCATCTTCCTCCACTGCCTCCCCGCGCATCGCGGCGAGGAGGTGACGGAGGGGGTGATCGAAGGGCCCCGTTCGCGCGTGTGGGACGAGGCGGAGAACCGCCTGCACGTGCAGAAGGCCATCATGGCCCGGGTGATGGGCGGCGTCGGATGATCCCCCGCCCCGCCGCGTCCGAGTACGCCCCGTTCTACGCCCGCTACGTCGACGGCGTCCCCGACGGCGACCTGCCCAGCATCCTGCAGGCGCAGCTGAACCAGGTGCTTGCGTTCGCCCGCGGGCTTTCCGAGGAGCGGGGCGGGCATCGCTACGCCCCGGGAAAGTGGAGCATCCGCGAGGTTCTGGGGCACATGGTGGATGTGGAGCGCATCTTCGCCTACCGCGCGCTGCGCATCGCCCGGGGCGACGCGACGCCGCTGGCCGGCTTCGAGGAGAACGCCTACGTGCAGGCGGGCCGCTTCGACGCGCGCACCCTGGCCGACCTGGCGGACGAGTACGAAGCCGTCCGCCGCGCTACGCTGCACCTGTTCCGCCACCTGCACGACGAAGCCCTGGCGCGCTCGGGAACGGCGAACGGCGCCGACGTCACGGTCCGCGCCCTGGCCTGGATCATCGCCGGCCACGAGCGGCACCACCTGGGCATGCTCCGAGGGGCCTACAGCGAGAGTTGAGAGGCCGAGGTCTAACGCGGGTGGTGAATGTCGACGGCCCCAAGCCTGTCATCGACGGCCACCGCCCACAGCCCGTCATCGACGGCCAACGCCCACAGCCCTGTCATCCTGAGGCCCAGGCGCGCCGAATCTGCCCGAAGCACATCCCTGGCGGGCCGAAGGATCTAACCACGGACACGTACAAGCCTGGGCGCGGCAGCGGTCACCCAACCCCAGGCCGCGATGTGTTCCGCCGGTGGCCTGGGCTCCGCGGCACCTCGGGCCCGCGAGAACTTCGCGCGTGTCATAGCCGGACCCGGCGCATGCCTCGGCGCCCCCCATCCCCAGCCCTTCCCCCACAAACTGCGTGGGGGAAGGGAGCCAGTGTGGTTCGCTTCGGTGGGTGCCGTGCGTGAGGCTGGGATCCCTCGCAGGATGTGGTGCGTGTCGATGGGGCCGCGGGTGCCCTCTCCCCCGGCCCCCATCGACACGCACCAGGCCCCGCCACGGCTTCCCCTCCGGCACAGCAGTACCGCGGCAGAGGTGGCGCATCGCTTGTGCCCCGCCCATCCGAATCGTATTCTCACCCAAGCCCCTCCGCGGGCCCTGAAATCCGAAACTCCATCCTCCAACGTCCGTAGGTTCACCCGCGGCCGAACAAGCCCGTGCGGCGCGCCGAATCCACCGGAACCCGGAACCTCCATCTTGATGAACGGTCGCGAATGGCTGGTCGAGGCGCACGGGTGCAGCCCGGACGCGCTCGCCGACCCCGGCGTGCTGCGCCGGCTGTTCGACCGCATCGTCGCCGATCTGGCGCTGCACCCGGTGCAGCCCGCCCAGTGGCACAAGTTTCCCGGCCCGGGCGGCGTCACCGGCCTGTGCATGCTGGCCGAAAGCCACCTGGCCTGCCACACCTTTCCCGAGCACGGCAGCATCTGCCTGAACCTGTTCTGCTGCCGGCCCCGCCCGGAGTGGGACTGGAACGCCAACCTGCGCGACGCGCTGGGCGCTGACGAAGTGGTGGTGAGGAGCTTCGAGCGCGCCTACGCCGCCGTTCCCGCCGCGGCCACATGACCGGTCCCGTCGCCAGCTGCCCCAGCTGCGGCTCGCCCATCCAGTTCCAGTGGTCGGGCGCCGTGCAGACGGTCTGCGGCACCTGCAAGTCCATCGTGGTGCGCCACGGGGTGGACCTGGAGAAGGTGGGCGTGGTTTCCGAGCCCCCGCCCGTCACCTCGCGCGTCCAGATCGGCACCGAGGGGCGCTACCGGGGCCGCGCCTTTTCGGTGATCGGGCGGATCGCCTACGGCTGGGAGCGGGGCGCATGGAGCGAGTGGCACCTGGCCTTCGGCGACGGGAGCAGCGGCTGGCTTTCGGACGCGCAGGACGAGTACGCGGTGACCTTCGCCGTCACGGACGCCGCGCCCCTCCCGCAGGCGGGGACGCTGGCGCCGGGGCAGGAGATCACGCTGGTCGACGAGGCCCCGCCGTACCGGGTGACCACCATCACCCGCGCCCGCTACGCCGGCGTGGAAGGCGAACTGCCCTTCGAATACTGGGGCAAGGAAGAAACGCCGTTCGTGGACCTGCGCGCCGACGCGGGGCGGCTGGCGACCATCGACTACAGCGAAACCCCGCCCCTGCTGTTCGCGGGCGAGGTGGTGCCCTTCGGCGCGCTGGAGTTCAAAAACCTGCGCGACCCGCGGCAAAAGACCGCCGAGGGCACCCGCACCCTCAACTGCCCCAACTGCGGCGGCACCGTCACCGTGCAGCGCCCGGGCGAGTCGGTGAACGCCGTCTGCCAGTACTGCCAGTCGGTGCTGGCGGTGGGCGCCTCGGCCGGCTTGAAGGTGCTGCAGCGCTTCGCCGAGCGGGTGAAGGTGAAGCCCTACATCCCCATCGGCTCGCGGGGCCGGCTGCATGGGGCGGATTGGGACGTGCTGGGCTTTCAGCAGCGCACCATCCGGGTGGAGGGGGTCAGCTACTCGTGGCGCGAGTACCTGCTTCACAACCCCGAGCGCGGCTTCCGCTACCTGTCGGAATACAACGGGCACTGGAACGACATCACCGTCCTCACCACGCCGGCCACCGAATCACCGGTCGGAGGGAAGCCCGGGGCGAAGGTGAACGGCAGGGCTTTTCGCCACTTCCAGCGCTCCGCCGCCGAAACCACCTTCGTCCTGGGCGAGTTTCCCTGGCAGGTGCGGGTGGGCGACGTGGCCCAGGTGGACGACTACGTCGATCCTCCGCTCCTGCTGTCGCGCGAGCGCACGGAGGACGAGGAAAGCTGGTCGCTGGGCGAGTACACGTACGGCGCGCGGCTCTGGGAAGCCTTCAAGCTCGAGGGCCGGCCCCCGTTCCCGCGCGGCACCTTCGCCAACCAGCCCTCCCCGCACGCCGGCGCGGGCCGGCTGTGGTCTACCTTCCTCCTCCTCTTCGCCGTCCTCACCGCCGTCTTCCTCTGGCGCGTGTCGACCGGCTCCGACCACGTGCTGGCCAGCAGCCAGGCGTTCGACCCGGCGGTGGAGGAGAACAACGTCTTCGTCACCGAGCCGTTCACGGTGTCGGGGCGGGCGGCGGCCATGAAGGTGGAGCTGCGGACGGACGTGAACAACACGTGGGCCGCCTTCGACCTGGCGCTGGTGGACGAGCGCTCGGGCACCTCCCGCGAGCTGTCGGAAGACGTGGGGTACTACCACGGCGTGGAGGACGGCGAAAGCTGGAGCGAGGGATCGCGCAGCGGCTCCGTACGGCTGGGCGGCGTGCCGGCGGGCACCTACCGCCTGGTGGTGGCGCCGCAGGGCGAGGGCGCGTTCACCTACGACGTGAAGGTGACGCGCGATCCGCCCAGCGGCTTCCTGTTCCTGGCCGCGCTCTTCCTGCTGGTGCTGCCGCCGCTGTACGTGAGCCTGATGTCGGCCAGCTTCGAGCACCAGCGCTGGATGGAAAGCGACTACCCTCCGGCAACCGGAGACGACGACGAATGAAGTCCCTGCACCCCAAATACATGATCTACGGCCTGCTCGTGCTGGGCGGGCTGGCGTTTGCCGAGTACCGCGGCTGGAGCCCCACCAACAGCCCCGGGCGCCGGCAGGCCGTGCCGCACTCGGTGCGCGACAACCCCGGGGCGTACCGGGCGCACTACGTGGGAACCGGGCGCTACATCGGTGGAAAATGAACCCTTCGGAGACTCATGGATGACCTGCTGAACCACCTGGTGGCCGCGGCCGTCTACGCTGCGCTGGGGATCCTCCTGTTCGTGCTGGCGTTCTTCCTGGTAGACCGGATGACGCCGGGAACGCTGTGGAAGGAGATCATCGAGGAGCACAACACGGCCCTGGCGGTGATCGTCGGCGCCATGTCCATCGGCGTATCCATCATCATCGCCGCCGCCATCTGGTGACGCGAAGTCCGCGGGAACCGCAGGGCCGCCCGTGAACGCCGCGCTGTTCGTCACCGTCCTGCTGATCGCGGCGTGCGGGCTGATCTACGAGCTGGTGGCGGGCGCGCTCGCCAGCTACCTGCTGGGCGACAGCGTCCTGCAGTTCTCCACCATCATCGGCACCTACCTGTTCGCCATGGGGGTGGGCAGCTGGCTCTCGCGCTTCATCCACCGCGGGCTGGCGTCGCGCTTCGTGAGCATCGAGCTGATGGTGGCGGTGGTGGGCGGGTTTTCGTCCACCCTCCTCTTCCTGGCGTTCGCCTACACCGACGCCTTCCGCCCGCTGCTGTACCTGCTGGTTTCCCTCATCGGCATCTTCGTGGGGCTGGAGATTCCCCTGCTGATGCGGCTGCTGCGCGACCGGCTGGAGTTCAAGGACGTGGTCGCGAACGTGCTGACCTTCGACTACCTGGGCGCGCTGGGGGCCTCGCTCCTCTTTCCCCTGGTGCTGGTGCCCTACCTGGGGATGGCGCGGTCGGCGCTGCTGTTCGGCATCATCAACGCGGCGGTGGCGCTGTGGAGCACCTACCTGTTCCGCGACGCGCTTCCCAACCGGCGCAGGCTGCAGGTGGGCTCCGTCTTCGTGCTCGCGCTGCTGGTCGCCGGCTTCGCGGCGGCCGAGCGCATCACGCGGACGGCGGAAAGCAGCCTGTACGCCGACCCGGTGGTGCTCACGCGCAACTCGCCCTACCAGCGCATCGTGCTCACGGCCTGGCGCGGCGACCTGCGCCTGTTCCTGAACGGGCACCTGCAGTTCAGCTCGCGCGACGAGTACCGCTACCACGAGGCGCTGGTGCACCCCGGGCTGGCCGCGCACCCATCTCCGAAGCGCGTGCTGGTGCTGGGCGGGGGCGACGGGCTGGCCGTGCGCGAGGTGCTGCGCTACCCCGGCGCCGAGGTGACGCTGGTGGACCTGGACGCCGAGATGACGCGCCTGTTCAGCAAGCACGGAGAGATGCTGAAGCTGAACGGTGGCGCGCTGCTCTCGCCGCGGGTGCGCGTCATCAACGCCGACGCGTTCCGCTGGCTGGCGGAAAGCAGCGAAACCTTCGACTTCGCGGTGGTGGACCTTCCCGACCCGTCCAACTACGCCGTGGGAAAGCTGTACACCACCACCTTCTACCGCCTGCTGCGCCAGCACCTGAACCCCGGCGGGATGATGGTGGTGCAGAGCACCTCTCCACTCTTCGCCCGCACCGCGTTCTGGAGCATCGAGCGCACGCTGGGCGAGGCGGGGCTGCGCACCTGGCCCTACCACGTGTACGTGCCCTCGTTCGGCGAGTGGGGATTCATCCTGGCCGGCACGGGCGAGTACCGGACGCCCGCGCGGCTGCCGGACGGGCTGCGCTACCTGACGGCCGAGGCCGTCGCCGGGCTCTTTCAGTTTCCCACCGACATGCGGCGGGTTCCCGTGCGCGCCAACCGGCTGGACGACCAGGTGCTGGTGCGTTATTACAGCAGCGAGTGGGAGCAGATCACACAGTGACGAAGGCGATGCGATGAAGCCGCAGGACAACGAGCAGCTGGGGATCACCAAGGCCATCAACGCGCACGAGCAGGCCGTGGCCGCGCTGGGCGACCTGGTCGACAACAACCCCGACCCGCTGTACGACGAGCTGCTTGCCCGGCTGCAGCAGAACATCGAGGCGCTGCGCCAGAAGGAAGGCGGAGTTGCGCCGGGCTGACGCGGTGGACGGCGGGCCGTGAGCGAGGGGCACGGGGGAATTTCGCGAAGGGCGTTCGTGGCCGCGCTGGCCGCGGCGCCCTTCGTGGCCTGCGCGCGCAAGACCGACCGCCCCGTTGCCGGCGGCTTCGTGGACGACGGCGGCGCGCGGGGCCACCGCCTGCGCGACCGGGCCGCCATGCCCGCCATCCGCCGCAGCGAGCGCGTTCCCCTGGTGATCGTGGGCGGGGGGATGGCGGGGCTGTCCGCGGCGTGGCGGC
Organism: Longimicrobium sp.; assembly: GCF_036399935.1. Classification (GTDB taxonomy): domain Bacteria; phylum Gemmatimonadota; class Gemmatimonadetes; order Longimicrobiales; family Longimicrobiaceae; genus Longimicrobium. The sequence continues at coordinate 5,711 of NZ_DASWMD010000023.1, read as the reverse complement.
TGAAGAAGCGCGGCTTTTCGGATTTCGTGCTGCTGGAGCTGGAGGACCACGCTGGGGGGAACTCGCGCTGGGGCCAGTCCGAGGCCTCCGCCTATCCCTGGGCGGCGCACTACGTTCCCGTGCCGGACGCGAACGCCGTGTACGTCCGCGAATTGTTCGAGGACCTCGGCGTGCTGCGCGGCGGCGTGTGGAACGAGCGGATGCTGGTGTCCACGCCGCGCGAGCGCATCCACCGCTGGGGGCGCTGGCACGAGGGGATGGAGGGCGCGCTGGCCGAGACGGCGGCGGACCGCGACGAGATGCGCCGCTTCGGAGAGGAGATGGCGCAGATGCGCGCGACCGGCGCCTTTACGATCCCCTCCGCCCTGGGCGCGCGGCCCTCGGAGCTGGACGGCGTGCCGATGGCGGCGTGGCTGGCCGGGCGCGGCTACCGGTCTGCCGCGCTCCGCTGGTACGTGGACTACGCCTGCCGCGACGACTACGGCGCGCGGGTGGAAGACACCTCGGCGTGGGCGGGGGTGCACTACTTCGCCTCGCGCCCGGACGATGGCGAGTCGGGGACGCTCACCTGGCCCGAGGGGAACGGGTGGATCGCGCGGCGCCTGCTGGAACGGGTGGGCGGCCAGGTGCGGACGGGCGCGCCGGTGCACCGCGTGGAGGCGCGCGGCCCGGGGGTGCGGGTGCTGGCGGGAGAGGTGGAATACGTGGCGGACGCGGTGGTCTGGGCCGCGCCCTCGTTCCTGGCGCCGCACGTGGTGGAAGGCGCGCCGCCGGTGCGGTTCACCTACTCGCCCTGGCTGACGGCCAACCTGGTGCTGGACCGCTGGCCGGCGGAGAGCGGCTTCGAGCCGGCGTGGGACAACGTGATCCACGGCTCGCCGTCACTGGGCTACGTGATCGCCACGCACCAGACACACGCCATCCGCCCCGCGCAGACGGTGTGGACGTACTACTGGGCCCTGGCGCACCTTCCCCCGGCGGAGGCGCGGGCGCTCCTGCTCCGCCGCCCCTGGCACGAGTGGAAGGAGCTGATCCTGGCGGACCTGGAGCGCGCGCACCCCGACATCCGCGCCTGCGTGTCGCGTATCGACATCATGCGGATGGGCCACGCCATGCCCCGCCCCGTCCCCGGCTTTCTCGCGGACCCCGTCCGGCGCGCCCTCGCGGACTCGCCGGGTCCCATCTACTACGCGCACTCCGACGTGAGCGGGCTGGCCCTGTTCGAAGAGGCGCAGTACCGCGGCATCACCGCGGCGGACCGCGCGCTGTCGCGTCTGGGCCGGGGGTGACGAACTACGATGGCACACAGGGCAGCTCCGATGGCTGCCCGGGCCGCGTGAGGCTTCGTTTCTGGTTGCGTTCGCTGTGCGCACCCGATAGCGTACGCGGAACCAGGCGCACCCACCGCCGCGACGCCGAGGAGCAGCGGCTGCGCGCCGAGAGCGAAGCGGTGCGCCGGCGCGAGGCCGAGGTGGCGGTCCGGCGGGCGCGCTTCCTTTCGCAGGTGAGCGCCACGCTGGCAGGTTCGCTGGAGCCTTCGGCGACGCTGGCGCGGCTGGCCCGACTGGCCGTTCCCGAGCTGGGCGACTGGTGCGTCATCGACCTGCGCGAGAGCGACGAATGGCTGCGGCGCGTGGCGGCGGTGCACCACAACCGCGAAAAGGAGCCCATCGCCGCCATCCTGGCCGAGCGCTACTCGCCCCGCCGAACGATCCATTCCCCGCCGCCGAGGCCGTGCGCACCGGCCGCCCCGTGCTGTACTCGCCGCTGGACGACGACACGCTGGTCCGCATCACCCGCGACGCCCAGCACCGGCAGCTGATCCGCGCCCTGGGAACGCGCGCCGCCATGGCCGTGCCCCTGGTGGCGCGGGGGGAAACGCTGGGGGCGATGACGTTCGGCTGCGGCTCGGACGAGTACGGGGCCGAGCACGTGGCCCTGGCGCAGGACTTCGCGGCGCGCGCGGCGCTCGCAGTCAGCAACGCGCGGCTGTACGAGCAGGCGCAGCAGGCCAGCAAGGCGAAGAGCGGGTTCCTGGCCGTGATGAGCCACGAGCTGCGCACCCCGCTGAACGCCATCCTGGGATACTCGGACCTGCTGGACGCGGGGATCCACGGCGAGATGACCGGCGAGCAGCGCGAGCAGCTGGGGCGCGTGACGGCCAACGCCCGCGACCTGCTTCACATCGTGGACGAGATCCTCACCTTCTCGCGCATCGAGTCGGGCACCGAGAGGGCCCACCCCGAGCGGACGGACCTGCGCGCGGTGATCCGGCAGGTGGCGGAGCGGATGGAGCCCACCGCCAAGCGGAAGGCGCTGGACTTCCAGGTTCGCCTGTCGGAAAAGCCGGCGCTGGTCGAGACGGATGCGCCCAAGGTGAGGCAGATCCTGACGAACCTGCTGTCCAACGCGGTGAAGTTCACGGAGGAGGGGCGGATCACCGTCGAGGTGATGCGCGACCACACGCACCACATGGTGCGGGTGCGCGACACGGGGCTGGGCATCGCCCCCGAGAACCACGCGCGCATCTTCGACGCGTTCTGGCAGGTGGAGCAGTCCGCCCGCCGCGTGGCGGGCGGCACGGGGCTGGGATTGAGCGTGGCCAAGGACCTGGCGACGCTGCTCGGCGGGCGGCTGGAAGTGGAGAGCGGCCTGGGCGCCGGCACCACCTTCACCCTGGCCCTCCCCGCGGCCGACTAGCCGCCGCCCGCTCCAAAGAAGTCCCACGCCCAGGCGAACCCCGCCCCTGCCCTGCGCGCCGCCTCCTGGTCCGTAGGCGCGTTGCCCACGAACAGCGTATCCGCCTCGCTCACGCCAAAGTGCCGCATGATGTCGTGAAGCATCCCCGGCTTCGGCTTCCGGCACTCGCACTCCACCTCTAGCGCGTGCGGGCAGAAGCGGATGCAGGCGTCTGGCCGGCGCGCTCCCGTGGCGGCTTCGATCAGGTCCTCGAACATCCCGCGGCACGTTTCGGCGGTCATGTGGCCGTACGCCACCTGGTCCTGGTTCGACGCGATCCCCAGGTATGCGCCTCCGCTTCCCCACTCGATCGACGAAAGCCGTTCGCGCACGCCCGGAAGCAGCTCCCACTCGCCCGGGCGGTGCGGGCACGGCTTTCCCGGCACCGTCGTGCGCCGCAGCGTGTCGTCCGCGTCGAAGATGTACAGGCGGATCCCAGGGTTTCGCGCATTCACCGGCTGTCCTGTTTCACGCAGAGGTCGCAGAGGGGAAAGAGAGGACGCAGAGGTTTTCGACCCGGCGACTGGCTGCATCTGGCCTCCGAGTTGCCTTGGACCGTAAGTAGATGCTCGCAGGTTTGGTTCCGCGACGAGGCACACGGACAGGAGATGATGTACAACGGGAGCGGACGCGCTTGATCTCGTTTCGCGATGCGTGGCGCGAGTCGGATTCAGCGGGGGAAGTCGGTGAACTGGATCGGTTGGCTCAGTCAGCGGACGCTACTGCGGTGCTGGTGCAGGCGGGTGAGGTGGAGCAAGGGATTCTGGATGCCCTCCATCCCGATCGCGACGCCTGGGGCCCCGTCGAGCAGGCACTGCGGTCCGCGACCCTCGCGGCGGCGCACGTGTATCTGCGCACGACCGGGGGTGACGGCGTGCGGGCGGCGCTGGCGGCCGTCCCCGGTGATTTCCTGCCCGCGGGAATCCGCATCAAGGCCCCGGAAGGATACCTCCACTACGCGCTGGACCCCGCCGCCTACGCCGACTCCGCGCGCCGGTATGCGCGGGAAGCCGGGCCGGAGCGGGCCGCGCGCGCCGTCGTTCTCGGCATCCGCAGCATCGGCACGAGCCTGTCGGGCGTCGTGGCCGCGGCGCTGGGGACGGATCTCACCGTCACGCTCCGGCCCCGCGGCCCCTCCGGCGGAAGGCGAGTGGAGGTCGACCGCGAATTGGGCGCGCGGCTTGAGAGGTGGTTCGCGGATGGGGGCGACGTGCTGGTGGCGGACGAGGGGCCGGGAAGCACGGGCGAGACGTTCTGGTGCGTGCGCGAGTGGCTTCGCTCGATGCGGGTGGACGACGGCCGCATCGTCCTGCTGCCCAGCGGCGGTGGAGGAATGCCCCTGGCGCCCGCGGAGCGCCGCGACTGGTTCGCCTCCGCGCGCAAGTTCGCCCCCGAGCCGGACCCCGCGCGCATCCGCCGCGTTGCGGATCAACTTGGGATCGGCGAGTTGAAGGACCTCTCCTTGGGCGGCTGGCGCGGCGAGTTCGACGGCGGGATGGACCTTCCCGCGGCCCCCAACCACGAGCGGCTGAAGTTCCGGGGGATAACGGCAGATGGCTCCGCGTGCATCCTCCGGTACGCCGGCCTGGGGCGATGGGGGAGCGAAGCCGTGCAGCGCGCCCGCGTCCTGGCGGAGGTGGGCGCAGGCCCGGAGGTGCTGGGAGCCGTTGACGGGTTCGTCGCCCTCCGCTGGATCGACGGCCTTCCCGCGCGGCGAGCCGATGCCGATCTGCCGCCCGCCGCCGTCCGCTACCTCGCAGCGCGCGCCGGCCGCTTCCGCACCGGCACCCCCGCCGACCCGCGCCCCCTGATGGCCGCCCTGGAGGAAAATGCCCGCGAAGCCTTGGGCGATGGATGCACGGGATTGCGGGACGCCGTCCACCGCCTGGAATCCCTCCCCGCGCGCGAAGCCGTCATCGCCGACGCGCGGCTGCAGGCGCACGAGTGGATTCGCGGTCCAATAGGGATCGTGAAGGTGGATGCGATGGACCACGGGGCCGGGACGCGGCTTCCCGGCCCCGTCGACGCAGCGTGGGACCTCGCGGGAGCGGCGGTGGAGTTCGAGATGGAGGACGCGTCCATGGCCGAACTCGTCCGCGTGTGCGCCTCCGCCGCAGGCGAGGATGCACGCGCGCTGGCGAATGCGGTCGCCGCGTACCGAGCGCCCTACGCCGCCGCGTGCCTGGGCGAAGCGACCTTCGCGCGCTGGGAAGCGGGATCGGACCACGAGGCGCGCGTGCTGGACGGCGAGGTGAACCGCTATCGCACCGCGCTCGCGTCGGAGCTCGCGCGCTGATCGTGATCGACGGAACGAAGCGCGGGCCGCCGGTGGATGCCGGCGGCCCGCGTCCTTTCTACCGTGGTGACCGCCGTTACTGCGGTGCGATCGTCACGTACTGCTCCAGCCGCGCGACTTCCTGCTCGTTCACGTACTTGCCGATCTCGCGGCGGAACTGCTCGATGTTGCGGTAGGGGCGGTACTCCTCGAACTCGTGGCGCATGCGGCCCCCGATGCCGGGGATCAGCTCGATCTCTTCCGCGGTGGCGGTGTTCAGGTTCAGCGGCTTCCACAGGCGGGTGTACACGCTGTCGCGGGCGGTCTCGTCCAGCCTGGGAGCCAGCACGGCGTTCACGGCGCGCATGTCCGCGTACGGCCGGCCGGCGACGACGGCGTCCGCCAGGGCGGCGTCCATCCCCGGGACGGCGAGGAGCTGCTCGCGGCTCGCGCTGTTGGGATCCAGGAAGGCACCGGTGCCCGCCGGCGCGGCCGCGCTGTCCGCGGGCGCCGCGGGCGCTGGCGCGACGGCCGAGTCCGCTGTGGGCCCGATGGTGCTCTGGCCGGCGGGGGCCTGCTCCGTGGCGGGCGCGTCGTCGCCGCCGCCGCACGCGGCGAGACCGGCGACGAGCAGGATGGGGATGGAGAAACGGTTCATGCTGCCTCCGTGAAGGGGTGCCGCACCGCGGCGGACGGA
>NZ_DASWMD010000022.1:0-34765 GCF_036399935.1 Longimicrobium sp. | reverse complement strand
CCTCCCCGGAGCACGTAGAAGAGCCCGTTGACGATCTCCCGGAGCGGATGGGTGCGCGGCCGCCCGCCTCGTGATTTCGGCTTCTCGATGAGCGGGCGCAGCAGCTCCCACTGCGAATCGGTCAAGTCTGTCGGATATCTGTGGCTAGTCATGCCAGCCGCATACACCGTCTACTTGTGCATGTTCGTACTTTGTTCGGTTATCTCAACACCCTCTCAGGGTGTCAGGCGCCTGTGAGCTTCGTCGATTCGATGCCGATCTCGGCGAGGACGGTGCGTACGCGGACGTAGTCGTGCGCGGGACCGACGCCGAGCGCGATCGCCTGCACCGTCGCTGATTGCCGCTCGTCGCCCAGCAGGGTAGCCGCATGCGCAAGGTCGATGGCGGCGGGAACGGCCGCAGCCGGGGCCGCACGCGCAATCAACACGTACGCCCGGTTCCACGCCTCCCGCGCAACATCCCGGCTTTCCTCGTCCGCCGCGAGAACACGAGACACCAGGGCCCACGCGCCGACGCGCTCCGCCTCCGGCAGGCCCTCCAAGTGGTCGAGCACACGCCGGACCGGCCGGACGGCATCCGCCGCTCGCCCAGTATCGACCCAAATGCGCGCAAGCCCGAGCAGTTCCGCAGGCGCTGCGGCGGGTGCACATACCCGCTCCGCAAGCCGGCCGTACATCTCCGCCTTCGTCACCGAGCGCCGTGCGTTGACCGCCTCATCCGCACTGAGGACGGGGGGAACGTGCCGGACGGCGATCTGCGCCGCGAGATCGTCGGCGTGTTCCACGATGGCAATGTGCCCGCCGCTCACCGCCAGCTCACGCGCCGATGTAACCAGCTGCTCGGCCTCCTTCCACGAGCCTTCTGCCCGGCACGCCTCGGCCATGTGGAAAAGCGCGGCGGGCGCGTTCTGCGGGAATACCTGGATCAGATCGGGGACCGCCCGGCGCGCACTCCTCGACTCATCCCGGCATCCCGCGCCCGCATATGCACGGGCGAGCAGGCTCAAGCCGATCACCTGCTCCGCCGGTGTCTCGACGACCCCCAGAAAACGCTGCAGGAGCGGGAGCGCGTCCGCGTGCGCACCTTGGGCCAGCAGCAGGAACGCAAAGTCGGCGGCGAGAAAGGGTACTCGTGGGTCACTTGCCGGGTACATCGTGACGGCTCGCGCGGCCGCGAGCTCCGCCTGGCCGTAGTCGCGCCGCTCGGTGAGCATCAACATCAAGTCGTGCTGGGCGTGGCCAGCCAGCCACGTGCTCCCGCTGCGCCTAGCCTCGATGCTGGCCCTCTCCAGGTGCCGCCGCGCCGCCTTGTACCGCCCTCGCGAGTTCGCCAGCGCCGCCATCCCGATGTGTGCGGACACGTACTCAACGGCATTCTTCTGCCGCCGCGCGTACCTCGCCGCGCGAAGGTAGTAGAGCTCGGCGCTGGCCCACTCTCCCAGTCTGCGGTGAACGACTGCCGCGACGTTGGCCGCCCGCGGGCTGTCCGGAGCAAGCCGGGTTGCAGCCGCTGCGAATTGTGAGGCGGTGACTGCATACCCGCGCTTCTCGGCCCAGTCCGCTACCTCGATGCACGCTGAAACCAGCCGCTCCGGGGGTAGGCGCGCGGGGGCATCCGAGAGTTCGTGGAAGGTTGCGATCGCGGGCTCGAGCGCCCCCGCTTGGGCGAGTGCTTCACCCCTCCGCCTGCGGACCTGGTGGGTTGGTGCCGAAACGAACAGTTCGGTCCTGCCGCGATTTCGAACGTCTACCCAGTCGCGCAGGTGACGCAGGTAGAGCCAGAGTTCAACGGCGATCGCAGGCTCTGGCACCTCATCCAGGACGGCGGATTCCTGCCGGGGCCACACCGGTAGCGGCGGGATCACCCTTGGTTTGGCTTTGCGCGCCTTGTCCGCGCCCATGCGGCTTGCCTCGTGGAATCGCCCGGAGTGAACTTCCTCCATAGATACGCCCAGAGTACGGAACGCGCCATAGTGTGCGCGAGCGTTTCCAGGGCTCATCCGAGGCCTAGCACAACGAAGCGGCGCGGCCCCGTCCAGGAGCCGCGCCGCTCACGTTAGAGCTCACATGCCTACGCGGCAAGCCGCCGCACCACCTCCACCGCGCCCCGCTTGTACACGGTCACGCAGACCAGCTTCCCTTCGGGGTCGACCACCATCCAGTAGCGGCTGCCATCGTACTTCGCGATCACGAATCCGCTCGGCTTCGGGTCCGCGGGTGCTGCGGCGGGCAACCTGGGCATCGTGCACCTCCATTGGGCTTGACCCTCGGCGCCCGGCAGGGCTACTCTTGGTGAGCGGGCGGCCTTCGGGTCGGTTCGCGGTAAGGCTGTCGGGCTATCTCTTGCGGGGATACCGGCAGCCTTGCTTTTCGCCCTGCTGTCTATATGATAATAGACAGATTGCGTTCCGTCAACCCTAACATCGACAAAGATGGACTTCAAAGCGGCTACCGATCGTGTGGGCGGGTGCATCACCCACGCAGAGATCGCGGAAGCAGCCGGTGTATCGATCCAGACGATCCGGCAGGCGCGGATGGACCCGTCCTCGTCTAGCTACCGCAACCCGCCGGCCGGCTGGCAGGCGGTGCTAGCGCGGCTTGCGCGGGAACGCAGCAGGGAACTCGCCGATTTTGCGTTCGAGGTGAGCCGGGCGTAATCCCTCTGGTTCATTATGACTGCGGGATGCGTGCATGTGCGGGGGCGGCAGCAGAGCGCATGACCAATCCGTCAGGCTTGAGAGGCTGCGGGCGCGGTGCTCTTCGACTTGGTGGAGAGCATCCGCGGGCTTGACCCTCAGCTGCCAGGAGCGCTAACCTTGGCCGCGCCGCACCGGTCCTCCCGTGGTGAACGGCGGGAGTCTGGATGCGGAATGAGACCGCCGGCCCGCATGGCTCGACGTAAGAGGCGAGATCCTCACCGTGCGGGGCTGAACCGCCGCTCCGCTCACGAACAGGTTGCGGATACCGCCACCAGGAAAACCATATGGTTAAGAAACGTGGGAACGATCCTGCCCAGATCGCGCTACCGGCCGTCGGGGGCGCGGGCACGGGCGGAGATGCGGTCGCGATGGACGCACCGGACGATGCGCACATCAACTACGCGCTGGTGGAAGGGGTGCGTCCCCCCATGTACACCGCAATGAAGTACTGGGGAAAGAAGCCGCACAACATCTGGCGCCAGTTCATCGAACGATACTGCCCCATCGGCGGTGTTATCATGGACCCGTTCGCCGGAAGTGCCATGGCTGCGTTCGAGGCGATTAAGGCTGGGCGCAAGGCAATCGCGTTAGATCTGAACCCCTTGACGTCGTTTGTGCTTGAGGTGTTCGCATCACCGTTCGACGAGCCAGCATTCCGGACGGAGTTCACTAGGATTCACGACGCAGTTGAGGCGGATCCCGTGTACCAGTCTCACTTTTTGACGTTGCACGGCGGGGCACCGGCCGTCATCCACAACTATCGCTGGGAGCGCGGCAGCGTCGTCCACAAGGCGGTGGAGATCCCTAAGCCGACTAAGCAAGACAAGAGGCAGCGATTCATCGTGCCCGCAGACGCTGGCGATCACACCCGTGCAGCGCAGATGGGCACCCTTGCGCTGCCATATTGGTATCCTACCGAGCGATTTCCCACATCGCCTATAATCACGCACAAGTTCATCGCGGACATCGGCGGGAACTCGTTCGCTAACCTGTGGACGCGGCGCAACCTGTACCTGCTTTCGCGCATCTTCCAAGAGATCCTTCAAGTGCAGTCCAGCGGGCTACGGATACAACTGCTGTTCGGGTTCGTGCAGACGCTGCACCTTTCGTCGCGTATGGTGGTGCCGCGGAACAAGAAGGCAAACCGGGACTTCTCCGGAAGCTGGGGACGGGCGGATTACATGGTTCGACAGCGGGAGATGGAGCAGAACCCGCTTGTGGTCTTCCGGCGCTCCTGCCTGGAGAAGCAGGGAGTGATTGCCGCGCTGAAGGACGCGCACGAATCACTGCCGCCGAAGATCACCGTGAATAACCTGAATGCCAACAAGAAAATAAAAGCGGGTGCCACCCTAAACTATGGCACAGTGGACATCGCCGATCTCGGCGATTACGTGCGGCCCCAGTCCGTGGATTTCGTCATCACCGATCCGCCGTACGCGGGCTTGGTGCGGTACTTGGACTTGAGTTTGGTGTGGCTGGTGTGGCTCAAGCACGTTGACACGCGCTATGCGCCCGATCACAACGCTGAGATCACCCTCGCCAAGGGGCCAGAGTCGAGGACGGCCTACCGGCGCCGGCTGCAGCAGGCATTTCAGCAGATCCACACTGCACTCAAGGATGACGGCTACCTCGTAGTGACCTTTCATCACCCCAAGCTGCGCGAGTGGAACGACTTCGTGAACGCGGTGCGGGCGGCCGGCTTCCGGTTTGACAAGGTGACACATCAATACAACCGCCGGTCCGGCGAGTCTAACGTGTCGATGCCGTACGGCACGTCCGGGGCAGATTTCTACATTCGCTGCGTAAAGAAGCGGGATATCGACTTCACTGACGATCGATCCGGGCTCGAGCATTTCATCAGGCAGAAGGCGATTGAAACCATTGCGGCCCGCGGGGAAAAGACACCATACGAATTTATTGTGGCGGCTCTGATCCCTGAAATGCTGCAGGCGGGGTATCTTCAACCCGACGAGTACAAGAGCGAGATTCGCCGGGTGCTGGAGGCTGATGTAGGGAAGAACAAGATCTTCGAGGTGACAGAGAACCCGGATACTAAGGCTGGGGACTACTGGTGGTTCAACGATCCGCGTGAGCATATCAATCACCCGGACCGCCCACTGGCCGATCGCGTGGCTGACGAGGTGCTCGGTATCTTGCGACGCAAGATCTCCGTGCGGTTCGACGACGTGCTAGGCCGACTGTTTCAGAACTATCCCAATGGACTGACCCCTGACCCCCGTAGCATTCGCGGCGTGCTGGAGCGCTTTGCCGTTCCCGCCGCTGGCAAGTGGAAGCTGAAACCGGCGGTCGAGCGCTTGGCTACCGAGCACACAGCCGTCATCCAGAAGCTACTCGGGATTGGCGCTCGCGCGGGGTTCGCAACTTACGCAGGCAAGCGCGAGCAACCGGACGTGTGTGCGGACGGACGGCAGTTACACGAGCACGCCACTATCCGCGACCTGGCAGCTGCGGGGCTACCGCTGGATGAGAAGCGGCTGGAGCGCGTACGATGGATAGACGCCCTGTGGCTGGACGTGGCAGCGCAGTCCGTGGCATGCGTCTTCGAGGTGGAAAACTCTACGGCGTTCATGTCCGCTATCCAGCGCGGTTCGAATCTATCCGCAGACATACCCAAGTTCATGGTGATCCCGGACGGGCGTGAGGCTGAGCTGAGAGCCACCATCGACCCGCTGTTCTCCCGTGAGTTCAACAGGAACGGATGGCAGTACCTCACGTACAGCGCCGTCGAGCGGCTCGCGCGGCACGCGAAGCCGTCGGTGGCCGAGTTCGCGAAGGCGGCTTCTACTCTCCCAGAGGATGGATGAACACGCAGGCACCCAGGAAAAAGCGGCCACGAAAGCCGCTTTCTGAACAAGGAAAGCCCGGCAGGTATGACGAGCGGAACACGCTCAACGACCTAACGGGGAAGGAGTGGCTGCTGCTCACGCAGAGCTTTTGGACGTCGGAGCCAAGCGCGGATGATAGGCCGGCGTACGAGCACCCGGCCCCCTTCATGGTGCGGGACGTGGAGAAGCTGATCCGCCTGTTCACCAAACGTGGGATGACAGTACTGGACCCGTTCGTGGGAAGCGGCACCACGTTGTTAGCAGCCAGCCGTGCGGGCCGCCGGTCCATCGGTATCGACCTGAACCCTGATTATCTAGCGTTAGCGGAGCGCCGGCTCGGTCCTCCAGACGAGGGGCGCTGGAAGTACTTGGTGGGCGATGCGGCCGAATTGGTGGACGCTGCGGGTCCCGTGGACTACGTAGTCACGTCGCCGCCGTACCACAACATACTGCGCAACACGGGAAACGGGCTCCGCAGCAAAACCGGCAAGCAATACCGGATGGCGGCCCGCGATGGCGTGGAGTACTACACTGAGCACGAGAACGACTTAGGTAACTGTGATAGCTATCCGGAGTTCATCCGCGCGTTACGCAGCATCATGGCGAAGGTGCGGGATCGATTGGTGGACGGCCGCTACTGCACCATCATTATGAGCGATTTCACCGTCGACAAGAGAGAGGTTTGCGTACAGGCTGATTTGGTGGTGATGATGACGGATGTGGGCTTTGAGTTCTGCGGCACTACGGTCCTGCTGCAGACTGTGAAGCCGCTGTTCCCGTTCGGCTATCCGTTTGCCTACAAAATTAACCACCACCACCAGAACATGCTGACGTTCCGCAAGTCTTGACGGTCGCCTCTCACATCAAGCGGCGCGGCCCCCGTCCGGAAGCCGCGCCGCTTTTGTTTTTCTCTCCTGCGTCTTTGGGCCCCTGCGTGAGGCCTAAGTTCTTCAGTCCGCCGCGATGGGCTCCGGGCGCGGCGCCGACACCGGCGCGCGGTGCGCCTTCGTCGCGCCGCGGCGGAAGAGGCGGTTGGTGAAGTCGTCCAGGAGCGTGTAGACCACCGGCACCACGAACAGCGTCAGCAGCGTGGACGTGATCAGCCCGCCGATGACGGCGCGGCCCATGGGGGCGCGCTGCTCGGCGCCCTCGCCCAGCGCCAGGGCCAGCGGCAGCATGCCGAAGATCATGGCCACCGTGGTCATGATGATGGGCCGCAGGCGCGTGCGCCCGGCCGAAAGCAGCGCCTCGCGCCGCCCCATCCCCTCCTCGCGCTGCTGGTTGGCGAAGTCCACCAGCAGAATGCCGTTCTTGGTCACCAGGCCCATCAGCATGATGATGCCGATCATGGTGAACACGTTCAGGTTGCCGCCCGTGGCCAGCAGCGCCAGCGCCACGCCGATGAACGAAAGCGGCAGCGCCAGCATGATGGCCAGCGGCTGAAGGAACGAGCCGAACAGCGACGCCAGGATGATGTAGATGAAGATCACCGCCATCCCCAGCGCCGCCAGCACGAAGCCCTTGGTTTCGTTCAGGCTCTGCACGTCGCCGCGGAACACGGTGCGGTAGCCCGCCGGCAGCCCCGCCGAGTCCAGCGCCGCCTGCGCCGCCGCCGCCACGGTGCCCGTCGCGAACCCGGGCAGCACGCCCGCGGAAATGGAGATCTGCCGCTCCAGCGACGCCCGCTCGATCTGCTGCGGCCCCATCCCCGGCCGCACCGTGGCCACCTGCGACAGCGGAATCATCGCCGGCCGCCCGCTCTCCCCATCCATCGAGCTGCTGGGCACCACGATCCCCGAGACGTCGGCCGCCGAGGTGCGCACCGAGTCGGGGTAGATCACCACCACGTCGTGGCTGTAGCCCTGCTCGTCTTCCCACTGGGTGGCGCGCTGCCCGGTGAACAGCGGCTGCAGCGTCTGCGCGATGCTGCTTATGCCCACGCCCGCCGCCCACGCCTGCTCGCGGTCCACGTCCACGTCCAGCTGCGGGATCTCGCCTTCCTGGCTGCTGTTGGGCTCGGCCACGCCGGGCACGTTGCTCAGCACGTCCATCACCTGCTCGGCCGCCAGCTTCAGCCGCTCCTGCTCCGGCCCCTGCACGTTCACCTGGATGGGCTGGCGGAAGCCGCCGAAGATGGTGGGCGTGCCGGTGATGTTGGCCCGCGCGCCGGGAATCCGCGCGAGCTGCCCGCGCAGGTCGTCCTGGATCTCCTGCTGCGACCGCGCCCGCTCCTCCCGCGGTTTCAGCCTCACGAAGATGCGCCCGTTGTTCGGCGATCCGCGGAAGCCGCCGCCGATGGACATGTAGGTGAAGTCCACCTCCGGCATCTTGCGCAGCACGGCGCCCAGCTCGTGCCCGCGCGCCACGGTGTACTCCAGCCGGGAGCCGGGCGTCACGCGGAAGTTCACGTTGAACTCGCCGCCGTCGAAATCCGGCACCCAGGTAAAGCCCAGCCAGGGGATGATGAGCATGGACGCCACGATGCACGCCGCGGCGAAGCCCACCACGGTCTTGCGATGGTCCAGCGCCCAGGCCAGCCCGCGGGGATAGCGGTCCGCCACGCGCTCGAACCAGGCGTTGAACGACAGCGCCACGCGGCGGATGGGGTTGCGCGCCCGCGGCTGCGCCTCGCCGTGGTGCTGCGCCTCCGGGTCCGGCCACACGCTGGAAAGCATGGGGTCCAGCGTGAACGACACGAACAGCGACACCAGCACCGCGAACGCCACGACCACGCCGAACTGGAAGAAGATCAGGCCGATCTGCCCGCCCATGAAGGCCACGGGAATGAACACCGCGATCACCGCCAGCGTGGTGCTGACCACGGCCAGCCCGATCTCGCTGGTGCCCTCGCGCGCGGCGGTGTGATGGTCCTTCCCCATCGACACGTGCCGGACGATGTTCTCGCGCACCACGATGGCGTCGTCGATCAGCAGGCCGATGGCCAGCGACAGCGCCAGCAGCGTCATGGTGTTGATGGTGAAGCCGAACAGCCACATCCCGAAGTACGCCGAGATGATGGAGATGGGCAGCGCCAGCCCGGTGATGATCGTCGAGCGCCAGGAGTTCAGAAAGAAGTAGATGATGGCGATGCAGAGGATGGCGCCCAGGATCAGCTCGTGCTGCACCGACTCCAGCGATGCGCGGATGCGGCGCGAGTCGTCGCTCACCACCGTCATCTTCACGTCGGACGGCAGCTGCGCCTGCAGGGCATCCACCTCGGCGCGCACGCGGTCGGCCACCTCCACGGTGTTGCTGCCGCTGATCTTCAGGATCTCGACGGAAAGCGCGCGCCCCTCGTTCAGGTAGCTGGCGCTGCGGGCCTCGGCGGTGCCGTCCACCACGGTGCCCACGTCGCCCAGGCGCACGGGAACGCCGCCGCGCACGGCCACGGTCACGTCGCGGAAGGTGCGCGGGTCTTCCACGCGGCCGGTGATGCGCACCAGCCGCTCCTGGTCGCCCCGGCGCACGCGGCCGGCGGGTACTTCCTGGTTTTCGCGCTGCAGCGCCTGCGTCACCTGCGGGGGCGAGATGGCGTAGGCCCGCATGGCGTCGGGGTTCAGCTGCACCTGGATCTGCCGGTCCGTCCCGCCGATCAGGTTCACGCCGCCCACGCCGGGAATGGCCTCCAGGCGGGTGCTGATCACCTCGTCCGCCAGCTCCGTCAACTCGCGCAGGGGCCGGTCGCCGCTCTGCACGGCGATGGACATGATGGCGCGCTCGTTGGGATCGAACCGGATGATCACCGGGTCGTCGATGTCGTCGGGGAGCTGGCGGCGCATGCGGGCGATCTTGGCCTGCACCTCCTGCTGGGCCTCCATCACGTTCACGCCCAGCTGAAGCTGCACGCGCACGAGCGAGCTGCCCTCCATGGAGGTGCTGGTGATCTCCTGGATCCCCTGCACGGTGTTCAGCGCCTCTTCGATGGGGCGCGACACCTCGCGCTCCATCACCTCGGGGCTGGCGCCGGGGTAGGAGGTCTGCGCCACCACCACGGGGTAGCTGACGTCCGGGTACTCGTCGATGGCCAGCCGCTGGTAGCCGATGACGCCCAGCACCACCAGCGTCACCATCATCATGGTGGCGAACACCGGCCGCTTGATGGATACGTCCGAAAGGAACATCCAGGCCTTCTCTTCGTCTCTTGGTTTTCGGATGTCATCCCGACGGAGCGGCCACGATCGAGCCGCCGTCTGAACGACAGACCGCAGCGACCGAGGGATCCGCCACACACTCCGCTACGGCGCACCACGCCTGCATCGTGGCGGATTCCTCAGTCGGCCCGCCTGCTCCGAATCAGCCCGCCGGTACCCGCCCGGGGCCTCCTTCGGAATGACACCGCGCGCGGCCCGGTCAGCGTCACGTCCGTCAGCCGCCGCGGGCGCCGCCCTTGCCCTTGCCCTTTTCCGGCCCGCCCTCGCCCGCCATGCGCACGGCCATCCCCTCGCCCAGCACGCCCACGTTGCCGGCGATCACGCGGTCGCCTTCGGACAGGCCGGTGAGCACCTGCACCAGCCCCTGCGCCTCGTCCTTGAGGCCCACGGTCACGGGAGCCACGTTCACCTTGCCGTCCACCACGCGGTAGACCACCTGTCCACCGCCCTCGCCCCCCTCGCGGATGGCGGAGGCGGGCACCACCATGGCCCCTTCGACCACGCGCGACACGATGCGCCCGCTGGCGAAGGTGCCCGCGCGCAGCCGGCCCTCCGCGTTGGGCACCTGCACGTACACGGTCACCGAGCGAGAGCCCGGGTCCACCGACGGGCTGATGCGCGCCACGCGGCCGGTGAACTGCGACCCATCCGCCGTAAACCGCACGCTCTGCCCCGCGGCCACGCCGGCGGCGGCGCGCTCGGGTACGGCGGCGGCCAGCTCCAGCACGTCGCCGCGCACCAGGGTGAACAGGCTGGCGTTCCGCGTCACGTGCTCGCCCGGGTTCACGGTCCTGCGCTCGATGATCCCGCCCACGGGCGCCACCACGCGGGTGTCGCCCACCTCGCGGCGGGTGCTGCCCCGGCGCGCCTGGGCGCTGGCCAGGCGGGCGCGGGCCGCGGCCACGGCGCCCTCGGCCACGCGCACGTCGCGCTCGGGAATGGCGCCCTCGCGGTGAAGCTCGCGGTTCTGGTCCAGCGTCCACTGCGCGGTGCCCAGCTCGCTGCGCGCGGCCGCCACGTCGGCGTCGGCGCTGCGGGCGTTGCCGGCCTGGTCGCCCGCCTCGAACACGGCCAGCAGCTGGCCGGCGCGCACGGGCTGCCCCTCGCGCACGTACACCTGCACCACGTTGCCCTCCAGCCGGGCGCGCACCTCGGCCCGTTCCAGCGGCTCCAGGTTGCCGGTAACGGGAATGGCGTCTTCCAGCGGCATCAGCTGGGGCGTGGCCACGTCCGTCGCGGCCAGGGTGACGGAGGGGCCGCGCCCGCCGCCGGGGCCGCCCGGCCCACCCTTGGGGGTCTCGGCGCCGGCCTCGCCGCCGCACGCGGCGGCCACGGCCAGCAGGGCGACGCAGGCGGCGCCGCGAAGGGAATCAGAGTGCATCGACGGGATCACGGTGCGGTCGCCGAGGGCGACGGAATGGGCCGGCCCAGCGCGCGCGCCTGCTCGGCCGCCGCCAGGTACAGATCGAAGGTGGCGCGCGCCTCGTTGGTGCGCGCGGTCAGCAGCGCCAGCTGCGCGTCGGAAACGTCCAGCTGCGTCCCCAGCCCGCGGGCGTAGCGCAGCGAGGCCAGGCGAAAGGCCTCCTCGGCCTCGGCCACGGTCTGGCGCACCGCCTCGAAGATGGCGCGCGCGCGGGCCATCTCGGCGCGCGCGGCGGCGGCCTGGGCATTCGCCGTCTCTCGCGCCTGCTGCGCCTGCAGGTCCGCGACGGACGCCAGGGCGCGCGCCTGGCGCAGGTCGTTGCGGCCGCGCATGCCGTCGAACAGGGGAAAGCTGACGGCCAGCTGCAGCGAGCGGTCCGTGAACCATCCGCCGTTCTGCTGGGTGCACACGCGGTCGGGGGCGCTGCCCGCGGGACAGTCCACCGTCTCCAGCGAGCCCGGCCGCAGCGGCAGCGTCCACTCCTGCGGGAACGCCTGCCACCCGTTCACCAGGTTCACCGACACCGTGGGGAGCAGGGCCGAGCGCGCGGCGCGCGCCTGCGCCTCCGACGCCTGGGCCCGCAGCCGCGCGGCGCGCACGCCGGGAAGCGCGTCCAGCGCCGCCGAGTCCACCAGCGCCGCGCCCGCGGAGCGGTCCGCGATGGCGGCCACCATCTCCGGCTGCAGCGACGTCGTCAGGCGGATGGGCCGGTCTTCGGGGAGGTTGGTGATGCGCCGCAGCTCCAGCAGCGCCAGCTCGCGCTCGCCGCGCGCCTGGATGGCCAGCGGCTCCAGGTTGCTGCGCTCCACCCGGGCGCGCAGCACGTCGTAGCGCGAGCCGCGGCCCGCCGCCTCGAACTGCTCCGCCTGCCGCACCCGCGCCGCGGCCAGCGCCACGTTGGTGTCCTGGATGGCCACCAGCCGCTCGGCCAGCTGCGCGCGCAGGTACGCCTGCAGCGTCAGCAGCTGCACGTCGGTCTGCGTCGCCTCCAGGTCCGCCGCGGCCGCCTCGCGCTGGCGGCTGGCCGCACGAATGCCCTGCACCGCCCGGCCGCCCTGGAAGAGGGGGACGGAAAGGTTCAGGTTGGCGCCGTAGGTGTTGGGCTGGTTGAAGATCTGCCCCACGGCCTGCGCGCGCGCGTTCTCGAAGACGTGGTTGAAGTTGCTGTTCAGGCGCAGCGCGGGAAGCTGCGCCGCGCGGGCGCTGCCCACGGCGGCGGAAGCCACGTCCAGCCGGCCCGCGGCCAGGCCCACCTCTTCGCCCTGCCCGGCCAGGCGCAGCGCCTGCTCCAGCGGCAGGTCCAGCGTGTCGCCGGCCTGCGCGGAAAGCGGTTCAGCGGCAGCCAGCGCCAGCAATAGAAACGCGGCCCCGTGCATCCGGGGGGCGCGTGCAAGGAACTTCGTCATCACGGAGGTACACCCGGGCCGGCGCCGGGGCGCCCGCCGTCTGCGAGGGAAACCGGCCCGGAAGAACCGGGACGGTGCTAATTTAGCCGCAGAGGACGGTGGATAGAACCCCGGCGCACGCGGCCCTCGTCAACAGGACACGCGTTCCGGCGGATTCGTTGGATGCGCTACAGGGCGGAAAGCGCGGCGTGGACGGCCAGGGGATCGAAGCGGGTGCCGGCGCCGGACTGCAGCAGGTGCGAGCGGGTGGGCGGGCTCATGGCGGCCTGGTAGGGACGCGGCCAGGTGACGGTGGCGAAGACGTCGGCGACGCGAAAGATGCCGGCCAGCACCAGGTCGCGCTCGGCAAGCCCGTCGCGGCGCAGCTCGGTGTGGTCGCGGTACTGGTTCTCGATCAGCAGGGCGATGCGGGGATGGTACGCCGCCCGGGCGATGTCGGCGCTCACCCGTGCCTGGCCCCGCACCCACTGCAGCTCCTGCGGCGAAAGCGTGCCGCGGCGCTCGATCAGGTCCGCCGGCAGCGAGAGCATCCCCATCTCGTGAAGCTGCGCGGCCGTGTTCAGGATGTAGCGGTCGCCGTCGCCGATGCCCATCGACGCGGCGATGCGCCCGGCCACCATCGCCACCCGCGCGGCGTGGTCCATCAGCCCCAGCTGCGGCTCGCGCGCCTGCAGCGCCAGTTCGAACGCGTCCAAAATCCGGGACCGGGCGCCGTGAAGGTGGCCCTCCAGCTCCGCGGGGTCTACGCCGTCGCCCACGCCGTGGGGCGGCGGGCCGTGCAGCTGCCGATGACGCATCCAGTCCAGCACGTGTCACTCTCCTGCAGGGAGGAACGCGGCGCGGTCCGGAGAGGAGACCAGCGTCCACGGGGATGACGAGGCATTGTGCGGGCCGTCACCTCGGCGGGGCACCGCCAGCCATCCTTCCAGCGCGTCGACGGGCATGGGACGGGCGAAGAGAAAGCCCTGCGCGTGGCGGCACCCCAGCCGGTGCACGGCATCGTGCTGAGCCGCCGTCTCCACCCCCTCGGCGGTCACGGCCAGCTCCAGCGCGTCGGCCAGCCCCACGATGCTCCGCACGATGGCCTGGTCCGCCGCGCTGTCGCCGATGCGCTGCACGAACGAGCGGTCGATCTTCAGCCGGTCGAAGCCGAACTGGCGCAGGTAGGCCAGCGACGAGTAGCCGGTACCGAAGTCGTCCAGGCAGATGCGGACGCCCAGCTCGCGCAGCGTCGCCAGCACGGACGCGGCGGTCTGGAAATCTTCCATGAACGAGGTCTCGGTCACCTCGATCATCAGCCGGCGCGCATCCACGCCGAAGCGGGCCAGCGCGTCTTCCACGTCCTGCACGGCGCGCGGATGCACCACGTGGCGGCCCGAGAAGTTGACGCTCACCGGCAGCGCGCCCAGCAGGGGATGGTCCGTCCATGCCTTCAGCTGCCGTGCCGCCGCCGCCAGCACCCAGCGGTCCAGGTCCACGATCTTTCCCGTCTCTTCGGCCACGGGAAGGAACGCCTGCGGCCCCAGCAGGCCACGCTCCGGGTGATTCCACCGCACCAGCGCCTCCAGCCCCTCCACCCGCCCGTCCGCCAGGCAGACGATGGGTTGGAAGTGAAGCATCAGCTCGTCGCGGTCGATGGCGCGCAGGAGGTCCTTCTCCACCTCCAGCAGGGCCTCCTCGTGCGCCATCACCCCCGGCTCCGAAAAGCCGTGGTGCCCGGCGCCCAGCGTCTTGGCGCGGTACATGGCGCGGTCGGCCATCGCCAGCACCGCCTCCGGCGTCTCCGCGCACGCGCCCAGCGCCACGCCGATGCTGGCCGAGCAGCACATCTCCACGCCTTCGATCGTGGCCGGCACGGCAAGCAGCCGCTGGATGCGCTGCACCACGGCCAGGGCATCCTGCTCGCGCTCCACCCCGTGCAGCAGCGCGGCGAACTCATCGCCGCCGATGCGCGCCACCATGTCGCGGGGCCGGATGGACGCGGCCAGGCGCTCGCCCACCACGGCGAGCAGCGCGTCGCCCGCCGCGTGGCCCAGGCGGTCGTTCACCGTCTTGAAGCGGTCCAGGTCCACGAACAGCACCGCGAACTCGGCGCCGCGCTGACCCTTGGCCTCGCACGCCTGCTGAAGCGCGCGCAGGAAGGCGGCGCGGTCGGGCAGGCGCGTCAGCGTGTCGCGGTCCACGTCGCTCGAAGGCGCTTGCGGCTCCTCGCGTCCGCTCAGGTCCTCGCACCACGTCACCAGCCCCATCGGCCGCTCGTCGTCCGCCGCCACGACGTCGGACCAGAGGCGCACGGGAAAGCGGGTGCCGTCGCGGCGCACGTTCACCCGCTCGCGCACCCAGCGGCGCACGGGGCGGGCGGGCACGCCGCCCTGCGCGCTCCACAGCTCAGGCGGCGCCAGCGCGCGGGCGGGAAGGCCGTACATCTCGTCCAGCCGGTAGCCGTGCATGTCGGCCTCGGCGGGATTGGTATAGACGATGGCGCCCGTCTCGTCGGTGATGGTCAGCCCGCGATCCACCGCCGCCAGCGCTCGTTCCAGCAGCTCCAGCCGGGCCTGGGCCCCGCGCAGCGCCTCGTCCGCGGCCTGCACGCGGATCTCGGCAATGGCCGCGGCGGCCATGCACTCCAGCGCGGCGACTTCGCCCGCGGACCA
The DNA here is from genome assembly GCF_036399935.1 of Longimicrobium sp. Classification (GTDB taxonomy): domain Bacteria; phylum Gemmatimonadota; class Gemmatimonadetes; order Longimicrobiales; family Longimicrobiaceae; genus Longimicrobium. The sequence goes on along the minus strand of NZ_DASWMD010000022.1, from coordinate 19,587 downwards.
GGGCCGGACGTGAAGGGCCACCAGCGAGCCGGCCGGCGCCTCGCCGGGATTGGCGAGCGGAACGAGGGCGAGCGAGGGCCCGAAGACGAGCGATGGATCGCCGGTGGGGAGCGCGCGGAAGACGCGGGTCTCGCCAGCGTTCCGGGCGTCGCGCAGCGGCGGGCCCAGGTGAAGGATGGCGGCCAACAGCGCCTGCTGGTGCTCCGGGGCGCCGGACGCGTGCACGGGGGGATGGCCCGCGCCTTCCAGCAGCACGGCGGCGGCGCCCAGGTTCAGCCGGGCGACGGCGTTCGCCGCAAGGCGGCGCAGGGTCTCGGCGCCAGGCCCGGAGGCGGCATCGGATACGGATTGGGGAGTGCGCATGGGCAGCACCTGTTCGGTAACCCGACCGGCATGGCCGCAGGAGAGCGCGGCTGTAGCCTCGTGGCTTTGCGTCCCCGCCTTTCGACGGGTTTGCCGTTATCGTAGGTGCCCGGCGCGGGTAAGAACGGCCAGGCGGGGTCCATCACTTCCGGCAATCTGAGCCGGTGCACTGAAGGCGGCGCAAGGAACGTTCCCATGAAACGTCCTGCGCCGGGTGACGCTTACGGCGCGGCGCGAGGTGCCGCGGCGACGATCCGCAGCTCGCGCTCCTCCTCCCCGCGCTTCACGCGCACCGTGTACGCGCGCCCCGGCGCCAGCCCCGGAAACAGGGGACGCTCCAGGCTGTCGCGGCCATCGATGGAGAGCACCACGTCGTCGACCATGAGCCCAGCCGCGGCCGCCGGGGACTGCGGAGACACCGAGGCCACGAACGGCCGCGCGTTGGGGAAGATGCGAAGTGCCAGGCCAAGGGTTCCCGCCGGTGGCCGCGGGTTCTGGACCGCCTGCGAGTCGGCGGCGGGCGCCGGCGTCGGCTGCTGCGCGCGAGCCGGATGCGCAAACGCAATGGCCACCGTGGCTGCGGCGATGCTGATTCTCACGGGGGACCTGGCGCGAAGGTGGGCGTCGGCGACGGAACGCGATTGGAAGCAAGCAGAAGTTGCGCACATCGTCAACTGTTTCCGGGTGAGTGTGCGGAGCGGGGACGCTGTGCCCGACACCCTTGACCGGACATATCTGACGATACATAATGAACACATGTCCGGTATCTGTAAAGTTGAATGAGGAGCGTTGGGTCATGAAAAAGAACCAACATGTAGTTCCCCAGAACGGCCAGTGGGCCGTGCGTGGGGAAGGTAGCAGCAAGGCGTCCCGTATTTTCGATAAGCAGGCTGATGCGATCAATCATGCCCGCGACGTTGCTCGTAACAACCGGAGCGAACTCGTAATCCACGGGCGGGACGGTAGGATCCGGGAGAAGAACACGTACGGTCGTGATCCCTTTCCTCCCAAGGGGTGAGTCGCGGCCCTGAGGTGCGGGGGCAACCTGATCGATGGGCAAGGTCGATTGCGTCAGCTGGCCAGGTTGCGAAGTCTGGTTCTGGTCGAAAGATCATCGTGAGCCGCACTTCCACGTCGCAGCGCCCGGCAGTTGGGAGATTCGCGTGTTCTTTGGCCCGGAGCCGCCGGTCTACGATGTCGTGATGGAGATCGGGCGGATCCCGCGGAGACGGTTGAAGGAATTCCTGAAGCAGGTTTCGACGAACCGCGAGAAGCTGTATCGCGAGTGGGACACGAAAGTGATTGTGGAAGACTGATGATGAAGCGCACAAATGTCCGGCCCTGCTACCTCTCACCCAAAGCGCTCGGGTTGCCGGAGCTTCCGCTTCCCATTCGGAAACTCGGGCGTAGCCTTGTCGCGTCCGATGGATGCAGCGCATTCGCCGCGCCTGTCGTCGTAGCGTTTGCTTCCGAGCTCGTCCAGGCCGTCATCGAACTGCCTGAGTGGAGCGCGGGATCGTCGTCCAGGTACTTGATCATCAGCGACGTTCCCGAGCAGGTCCTCCCGAAGCTCCTGTCGGCTCTGGATCTTCGGCGCCCCGACCAGAGGCTGCATCTGACGCGCGACGCGGGAGCAATCCGTCGGCTGCTGGTTTCGTCTGCTCGCCGCGAACCGATGCTTGGAATCATCGACGCGTATGTTTGGGGCGATCAACTTACGGTTGTAACGGGCGACTTCCAGTTTCGGGCGTTCCCGATCAATCGGATCCCGCTCGTCGCCCATTTGGCATCTCAGGAGCAGATCGCGTTTGAGATCAGCGCCGACGGATCGGGCATCCATTGGCCTGTAGGGGATATTCACCTAGGTGTGTCGCAGATTCTCCAGGAGGCAGATCCGATGTACCTGGTAGACATCGCGATCGAGCGCAACGGAACGGACCGTACGGGTGCCGCACTTCGCCGCCTCCGTGAGGAACGGGATCTGCGGCAAACGGACATTCCGGATCTGGGAGAGCGCCAGGTCCGACGCATTGAAGAGGGCATCTCCCGGCTGCGTGTCGAGAGCGCTGAAAAGTTCGCCACCGCTTTCGGAATGGACCTCGCTTCGCTCCTGGACGAGATTGGCCGGTACGCCGGAGAACTTCAACTGAACTCCCGGACACGGCCCTCCCGTCGTAGTTTCCAACAGCAGGGTGATGAGCGCGCTCTCGATACCCACGCGCGCGTCTGAGATCGGGGCCATAAGCGACATGAACGGCCCGGCGATACTCAGTCCGCCAATAGTATTGTTCCCGTGAGTAAGTTAGAGCCCAGTCTTCCTAGGACCACGGGTCTCCGCAGCAATTCAGTACTCAGCACCAGAGGGCGAACGCGCGGGTGATGTCGGATGGATGCTCGAAGATCCACTCGGGCGTCATCGCCTCGATGGCGTGCAGAAAGGCGTCCGTCTCGCCCGGCGCCGTCTTGGGCCACAGCGCCGCGCCGATCCTCATCCCCGCGTTGCGCCCGGCCTTCAGGTCGCTCGTGGAATCGCCGATGTAGATCGTGTCAGCCGGCGCTACACGCAGCGCCGCGGCAGCCGCGAGCAGGCCGGACGGGTTGGGCTTGGGCGCATGCACGTCTTCGTCGGTGACCACCACGTCGAACTCGTCGAGCCCACCGTAGAAATTCGTGAACTCCCACGCCTCGCGACCCTTGCCCGTGACGATCCCCGTGGGATACCCGGCCGCTTTGATTGCGGTGAGCATCTCGTTGACGCCATCGTAGGTGCCCTCGAACATCGAGTCGAAGAGGTCTACGTACTGGCTCCGCATCTCCGCGTGGCAGGCCTCCCCGCGCTTCTCGCCGATCCAGTCCACCAGGAAGCGCCGCTCGGAGACGGGGTTGCGCGCGATGATCTCCTTGTCCGTGGGCGCGTAGCCCAGGTGCGGCTCCAGCGCGCGCCGCTAGCACTCCAGGTACAGGTGATACGTGTCGATGAGCGTGCCATCCAGGTCGAACAGGATGGCCGCCGGCGCGCGGGAAGTTCCTGATGTAGTCACGGTTTTTCGCAGTCCGGCCGATACTCAAGCTGACGATACTATCTCTGACGATAGTATCCCTGACGATACTCAGGTCGACAATACTATTTCTCGATTGGGTATCGCCGGGGAAAGGGAGCCGGGCCGAGCGCATCCACACTCCCGGCGTGCACCGCGGCCCGGTGATCCTGAGGCGCAGGCGCACCGTGCCATCCCTGCGCCAGACCTCGCGCGCCGAAGGATCTAGCCGCGGACACGAATCAGCCGGGGCGCGGTAGCGGGCATCAGTGCAGAGGCCGCGGGCCCGGGGCGGTTCGAACAGGGCCGGCGCATGCCTCGGCTGCCCTCTCCCCCGGCCCCTCTCCCGCAAGCGGGAGAGGGGAGAATTCGATCGCGCTTCCGCTGGCTTCCGTGCACTCGAACGGCAGGAGCTGTCCGCGAAGGCGGACTTCGAGCCCTTGTTGCCGCGACTTCAGTCGCCCCAGCAGATCCGAGGCCTCTGCTCGTGCTGGATCGGTCCCACACCAGTGTCCGAGCCCCGCCGGGCGTCCGAGTCCCCAGGCTCGGTGACCGCTGCCGCGCCAGGAGTTGTACGCATCCGCGGCTAGATCCTTCGGCCCGCGTAGCGTGTGCTGCGGGCGAATGCGGCGCGCCTGGGCCTCAGGATGACAACCTGTGGGGTTGCAAGGAGTTATGTGTGATGCGCCACACTGGCTCCCTTCCCCCGCCAGTTTGCGGGGGAAGGGTTGGGGATGGGGGGCGCCGGCCCGAGCACCAGGCCGGCCTCATCGCACCGCAACCCTGAAGTGTACCCCCTCTCCCACGCTGTTTGTGGGAGAGGGTGGCACGCGTGTCAGCGCGGCCGGGTGAGGGCCCCACGGCAGCCGAGGCCTCGGCTACGGTAACCGCTGCCGCGCCCTGGTTTGTACGTGTCCGCGGTTGGATCCTTCGGCCCGCGAGGGATGTGCTCCGGGCCAGTGCCGTGCGCCTGGGCCTCAGGATGACAGGCCTTGGCGCGACTCACGCACTCCCGCACTAACGCACTAACGCACTCCCGCACTCACTTCCCCCCGATCTCCGTCCGCAGCCGCATCAGCGCGTCCTCGGCGACGACGAGCTCGCCGCGGGCCTCGTTCAACTGCTGCTGCTGCACCTCGACGAAGCGGCGGTACGGGGCGATGGATTCGTTCACCTTTTCCTGGCTGTCGCTGATGGCGGCGTGCACCTGCCGCGTCAGCGAGTCGTCCAGCTTGGTGCGAAGGTCCGCCACCTTCTTGCTGAACTCTTCCTTGGCCTGGCGCCGCCGGGCGGGAAGGATGTAAAGCCCCGTCACCGCCAGCGCCGTGGCCATCAGGATGCCCGTGAGGTCGGCCGCGGCGCCGGTGATCACCGTGGCCACCAGCGTGCCCAGGCCGATGGCGCCCACCCCCGCGATCATCGTCGTCCCCGCCCCCCCGCGGACCTCTTCCGCCAGTTTGCGGGCCTCGGCGTCGCGGTTGTAGCTGGAGACGGCCTCCCGCGCCGTGCTGCCGATGGACCCCAGCAGCGCCTGCCGGTTGTAGCTGAAGCCGCGCCCCACCTCGCCGATCATCCCCTCGCGGTGGCGGTTGATCTGCCGGCGCTCGATGTAGGCGCCGATGTCCTGCCACAGCTTCAGGTTGCGCTCCACGATCCAGTCGATGATGCGGTCCACCTCCTCGTCGATCAGCTTGGGGGTGTCGGCGATCACCTGGCGCTCGAAGTCCACGCGGACGGTGTCGCTGCGCATCAGCTCGCGGACCTTGGTGATGCGGATGGTGGCGTCGAAGAAGTTCAGCCCGCGCACCTCCATGTCGCTCAGCAGCGAATCCAGGCGGCCCAGGCGCGGCCCGTAGTCGCGCAGCATCTCCTGGTGGAACGCGCCCAGCTGCGCGTCGATGTTCTGCAGCGTCGCCACGTCCTCGGACAGCAGCTTCAATCGCTCGAACGCCGTTTCCTTGTACTTGGAAGCCAGCTTCAGCCCCACGTTCAGCGGGTTCAGCAGCTTCAGGCGAATGCGCTCCTGCTGATCGAGGGTGTTGAGCAGGAAGTCGTCGACGGCGGGAAACCCGCTGGCCGCGTACGCTGATTCGTCGCCGCCCTGGCGCGCCTGCATGGCCATCTTTGCCGACACGGGGAAAACGAGCGGCTCTTCCCCCAGCAGCGAGGTGCCGTTGTCGCGCACGAAGCGCAGCACCTCGCCGCGGTCGCTCTCGGCGCCCAGGATGTCGATCTTGTTGACGATGAAGACGATCTTCTTGCCCCAGGCCCGGATCTGCTCCAGGAAGGTGCGCTCGCTCTCGGTGAACGGCCGGTCGGCCGAGGTGACGAACAGCACCAGGTCCGACCGGGGAACGAAGTCGCGCGTAAGCTCCTCGTGCTCGCGCAGCACGGCGTTGGTGCCCGGCGTGTCGACGATGTTGATGTCGCGCAGCAGGGGCGCGGGGTGCGTGCGCTCCAGCAGGTAGGCCTCGATCAGCTCTTCCTCTACCGTGTCGCCCCACCGCAGGATGTTGATGCGGTCGGTGGTGGGGGTAACGCCCTCGGGCAGCACCCGCTCGCCGATCAATGCGTTGATGAAGCTGCTCTTGCCGCTGTTGAACTCGCCCGCGATCACCAGCAGGAACAGCCCCGAAAGCTGTTCGCGCGCCTGGTCGAAGTGCTTGCGGTCGTCCGGGTCCACGTCCGTGCCGAAGCGGTCGAGCGCCTTGGCCAGCCGGTCCAGCAGTTCGCGTTCGCGCGCGCGCAGCTCGGCCTCGCGCTCGCCCAGGATGCTGTTTCGCCGCAGCAGTTTGCCGATCACCATCCGCCCCCCCCGCCGTTCCAGGCTCATTACGTGATGCAAAGCGGCCCCACGTTGCGCAAACGTGGGGCCGCACTGACGATGTGCAGTCGTGAGCGACTGCTTCTACGGTTGCGCGCTCGTCACCTGCCGTAGCCGCGCCGCGGTTTCCGGGGTGAGCGCGGCGCGCACGGGAAGGTTCTGCGCGCGCTGGAAGGCCTTGAGCGCGGGGATCACCTCTTCGTCGAAGGCGCAGAACTGCGCCTGGGTCGGCGTGCCGTGGCCCGCGCGCGCCAGCAGGTTGCGCAGCGCGCAGATGTGAGGGCCGCCGGGCGCGGCGACCGCCTGCGAGCCGTTGGGGAGGAAGTGGTCGTCGGGGTGAAAGAGCGACATCCACACGTTGTACACGCGCTCCAACTCCAGGATGGGCTCGGGCGCATCTTCCACGTGAAGGTCGGCGTACACGTCGTCGCCCCCGCCGTAGCCGGCGCCGGCCTTTACGATCAGCATTCCCGCCCCCTGCCGTCCGCGCCTGTCGCCGCCCGCCGCCTGCCCGGCCTTGAGCGCCGCCAGCAGCCGCTCGCCGAAGGGGCGCCCCGCCGCCTCGGCCGCCCGGAACGCCGAGGCCATCGAGTCCACCACCTCGGGCCCCGTGAGGATGTTGCCCTGCACGCTGAAGTTGGGGCCGCTGCGGTGGCCGGCCCACGCCTGCGCGCTGTCGCCGGTGAACGGGGCCACGCGGCACTGCTTGTCCATCACCGCGAACTGCCGCCGCGCGATGCCCGGGTCCGTCCGCACGAACTCCGCGCGCACCTCGTCCGGTGACCGCCCGGCGCGCAGCATCTCCAGCCCACGCCGCTTGAACGACACGTTCGCGGCGGCCTGCGTGGCGATGGCGCCCGCGTCGGCCTCCGCCGCGGGAACGATGGATCCCGCGCCCACCACGCGCGACTGCACGGCCACGCCCAGGAAGCCGTTCACGGGATCGCACGCCACGATGCTGAACGTGGAGAGCGAGGGCGGATTGCCATCCTGCGCCATGGCGGGGGCGGCGAGAAGGAGCAGGAACGAGGTCAGGCGGATGCGCATCGTGAATTCGGTTCGGGTGGACCGCGGAAGCGAGCAGCGTCTTCAGCCGGAGCTGCCAGAATCGCACCCGCCGTCGTGAGATGGTCGCCCGCGGCGGGAGCGCTGAGGCCGAGGGGGAACGGGGGATGCGGATGATGGCGCGGAGAAACATGCGCCGCCGACCGCCGATGTCCAGACCCTCGCCAGCCCGAATCGCCGCCGCGCTCGCCCTGCTGCTCGCCGCCCTACCCGCGGCGGGGCAGACGGTGGTGCGCGGGCGCGTGATATCGCCCGACACGCTGCCGCGCCCGGAGATGCGGGCGTTCGTGCGGTGGCGTGCGGCGGGTGACACGCTGCCGCGGGTGGACTCGGCGGCGGTGGATTCCACGGGGCGGTTCGAGGTGCCGGTTGGCGCGGCGGGGAGCGATTCGATCGACCTGGCGGTGGACGCGGCCGACGTCTCGGCACGTACCCATCATCCGGCGCTGGTGCGGTTCCGGTCAGATTCGGCGCGGCGGGAGCAGGCCATCATCCTGGTTCCGCGCCGCTGGCGGATTCCGGCGGGCAGATACGCGGGCCGGGAGGTGGAGATCAGCCCCGGCCGTGCGCGGACGGCCGTGTGCCCGGGGTGCGGCTCGTTCTGGCTGCGGGTGTATGGGGCCAACGGGCCCATGTGGTTCCAGAGCTGGCGATCGTCGTCGTTTCCGCTGCGGATCGCGTTCGACCGCGAGTACTCCCTGCCGCGCGGAGCCGCGCCGGACTCGGCTACCTTCTGGCGGATCACGCAGGCGGTGGAAGACGCGTTCGGCCAGGACCTGTTTCGCCCCGCGCGCTACGCCGACGTGCAGCCCGAGGACGACGACCGCGATCCCAACGACGTCGTGCTGGTGCTGGTGGACCGTGACGTACGGGCCGCCGCGCTGACGACGGTGCTCAGCCAGGGCGGCGTGGTGGAGTACGGAACGATGAGGCTTCAGCGCGCCGGGCCGCTGACGAACGGGCCGGGCTGGCAGCTGGTGGGCCACGAGCTGCTCCACGCGCTGGGGGCGGGGCACACCTGCGAGTGGAGGTCCGTGGCCGCCGACGTCCTGCGCTGCCCCGAAATGCGCGCCGACGAGCCGACCCCCGAGGACGTGGCGTACATCCAGGTGCTGTACCGCGTGCGCGACGTTCAGCGGGCCACGGGTGCGCGCTGGGGGCTGGATGCGGCGCTGGAGGGGGAGCGGGTGCTGGGGCGCGGGCGGGCGTGGTAGGACGTTTCCGAGGGGGGCGGGGTGTTTCGACGGGCAGTGGCGGATGCGTCGGGCGCCCCCCCATCCCCAGCCCTTCCCCCGCAAACCCCGCGGGGGAAGGGAGCCAGCCCGGTGCGTCACCAGCACCCTGCGCGAACGCCACAGCCTGTCATCCAGAGGCCCAGGCGAACCGCGCTCGCCCGCAGCACATCCCGCGCGGGCCGAAGGATCTTGCATGGGGCACGTAACAGCCCGGGCGCGGCAGCGGGCACCGAAGCAGAGGCCTCGGTGCGTGCCCGGAGGTGCGGTGTTCGCGGCGGGATCGCTGGCGAGCATGGGTGCGGTTGGGCTGGTCCGGCGTGGTCCCCTGGGTGGCCCCTCCCCCGACCCCTCCCCGCACGCTGCGCATGCGGAGAGGGGAGAATTCGATCGCGCTTCGATAGGTTTGTACGCGTGATGTTGAAGCCCCGAACGGGACGCGCGAGCGGCCTGTGTCGGGGCTTACCGCCGTTCCAGCCGCGGGTTCACCCGCCTTGGAGGGGGGCACGCCGCGGCTGTCGTGCGCTTCGGTGGATGTGTGGCGGATCCCTCGGTCGCTGCCATCGATGTCGCATGGGCAGGTTCGGCATGGCCGCTCCGTCGGGATGACAGGCGCGCCTTCGATAGCTGTGGTGCGTGTGCTGTTGAAGCCCCGAACGGGACGCGTGAGCGGCCCGTGTCGGGGCTTACCGCGTTTCCAGCCGCGGGTTCACCCGCCCGTGGAAGGGGTGCGCACCGGGTATTCGGGGCGGGATGGCAACTGGCGCTGGACAGGCCTTCGCCTTACTCCGCCGGGTACAACCGGTACTTCTCGCGCACGCGGTTCCATTCCGCGTTCTCGGCTTCCCACCGGCGGTAGATGTCACGCGGGTCGTCGTGGCGGCGGACCGCTTCGGGCGCCCAGCGGCTCCCCAGCATCTGCAGCATGGGGCCCATCCCCAGGTTCTGCGGGTGCATCCGGTGGATCTCCACCAGGAACACCAGCGCGGTCAGCACCGGCTTGAACTGCTCGCGGTCGGTGATGCGCAGGCGCACGCCGCGGCAGAGGCGGTCGCGGTGCTGCATCCAGTCGCGGCCGCGCGGCGTGAACTCCGCCAGCTCGAACTCCACCCCCGGCAGGTCGTACGCACGCACGCGGCGCAGGAGCTCGGTGTTGTTGATGTACGGCGCGCCCACGTAGCTGAACGGCGTGGGCGTTCCCCGCCCCACGGACAGGTTGGTGGTCTCCAGCATCACCAGCCCGCTGAACGCCAGCGCCGCGTCCAGGGTGCGGATGTTGGGTGACGGGTTGATCCACGGCAGCCCGGTCTCGTCGAACCACGCATCGCCGCGCCACCCCTGCACCGGCACCACGCTCAGCTTGGCGCCGATGCGGTACTCGCCGTTGACGTAGCGCGCCACCTCGCCCGTCGTCATCCCGTGGCGCAGGGGGACGGGATAGTAGCCGGTGATCAGCGGGCCGCGGCTGCGCATCTCGTACTGCATCAGCGGCCCTTCCGCGCGGGAGGTGACGGGATTGGGCCGGTCCAGGACGACGAACGGAAGCCCGTGGCGCGCGGCCTCCTCCATCGCCATCGCCATCGTCCAGATGTACGTGTACGGCCGCGCGCCGATGTCCTGCATGTCGAACAGAAGCACGTCGATGCCGCGCAGCATGGCCGCGGTGGGCCGTTCCGTCGATCCATAGAGCGAGAACACCGGCAGCCCCGTCCGCGAATCGCGTGACGTGCCGATGCGCTCTCCCCCGTCTACGTTGCCACGCAGCCCGTGCTCCGGCCCGAACAGCGCCACCAGCCGCACCTCGGGATGGCGGTGAAGCGCGTCGATGGCGCTGCGCCCGTCGCGGGTGACGGCCGTGTGGTTGGTGATCAGCCCCACGCGCTTGCCCCGCACCAGGTGCAGAGAATCTCGCAGCAATACCTCCAGCCCCGGGAGCACCGGCTCCTGCGCCTTTGACGCACTCGGCGCGTTGACGTAGTTGGCGGGGAGCACGGTGGGCTGCTGCGCCCGCGAGGGCGAGGGGCCCAGTTGCGCGGCGAGCGCGCCGACGCACGCCGCCAGCGCGGCCACGGGCTTGAGAAGCGTTGTGTAGGGCATTGGACGATCGATCCCGCGAAACTGCGTTGATGGCGCGTTGAGGTGCGGCGGTTAGACTCGCCGCTTGCGAGGATTGTTCCGCAACACGCGGTCTCACACGGAAGACACGGAGGATCGGGAGAAACCCTCCCCGGCCCTCCGTGCGCTCCGTGCCCCCCGTGTGAGACCCGCCGTTCAGCGCCGCTCGCGGATGTGGACCGCCATCTGCCGGGGCGGCTTTCCGTCGGGCGTCAGCCACACCACGTCCGCTCCCTCGTCCCATCCCTGCCGCTCGCGCCGGATGCGCGCCGCGACTTCGTGTGCGGCCTGGAGAGCCGCGTTCTTCCTGGTCATCCGTTCCTCGCGATCTATGAGTGCAGCGCCGGCGGACCGGCGCATCGATCAGGGAAAATCAGGCCGCGCGGCACAGGCGCGGCGCCACCGCCAGCGTGTCCGGGAGCACCACCGCCGGCAGGCCCGCGCCCGGCTTGGCCATCAGGTACCCCTGCACGCAGTCCGCGCCCAGGGCGCGCACGGCGGCCAGCTCCTCCGACGTCTCCACGCCTTCCACGATCACCGTGCTGCCCATGGCGTGGCCCAGCATCACCAGCGAGTGCACCACCTGGCGGCGGCCCGTGTGCACGTGAACGCTCCGCACCAGTTCCAGAGCGATCTTCAGAAAGTCGGGCTTCACCTCGGCCAGCACGCGCAGGTCCGAGTAGCCGGTGCCCACGTCGTCCAGCGCGATCTGGAAGCCCATGTCGCGGTACCGCATCAGCGCGCGCAGGAACCCCAGGTCCGAGCGCATCCGCGATTCTTCCGTTACCTCGATTACGATCCGGCTCTGCGGCACGCCCGTCTCGGCCACCACGCGCCTGGCGAACTCCAGGAACTCGGGCTCGCGGATGCGCTCCGCCGACAGGTTCAGGAACAGCAGCGTGTCCGGGCGGCGCCACAGTCCCAGCCGGGTGGCGTTCAGCAGCGCCGCCGTCCAGCACACCCGCTCCAGCGCGGCCATCTCTCCCAGCCCACTGGCCGTGGCGAACAGCGTCCGGGCCGAGTGCAGCGGCGAATCCAGCGGGCCGCGGGCAAGCGCCTCGTACCCGATCACGCCGAACCCGTCGGCGCTCACGATCGGCTGGTAGAACGGCGTCACCGTGCAGAAGAACTTCGGCTCCATCACCGGCGCGGCGGTCCGGGTCTGCACGGCCGTCGCGTGATCTTTCACCATCGTCTCTATGTCGAACATGGGCTGGATCTCCCAGGGATTGTCGCGGTCCTTCAAGGGGGCCGGCCGTTCCCGCGGTGACGCGGCGTCGCTGGCTACGGAGAACAATCTGCATCCCGCTACCGGTACGCGAATGGGTCGAACTACCCAAACCACCCGAACCGGTTCAACATCGTTCAAGTGGGCAATCCCCAAGCGGTGGATCGGCACTCCGATGGTACGGGAGCACAGGTGTTCGCGGTTTCAGAGTTGCTGCTCGTCGGGCGTACGACTGCACCGGTGGGCTGGTGCAAGTTGTTGTAGAAGAGAGAGATGGAGGATGAGACGGGAGACTGAAGATGCACTGAGCCGCACCTGCTGAAAGCGCGGATGCGGCTCGATATGGTTGCTGCGGGACCGGCTCAGCAGACGGGGTGAGACACGTCACGCATAGTTCAGATCGTGGATCAGCTCAACTGAACATGTCGTCGCCGAACTTGAAGCCTCCCGTGCCCTTGCCCTTGGGCCGCTCGGCCTTGGCGCGCCCGTAGGCACCGCTCTCGGCGCGGCTGATCTTCCGGTGCGCGGCCAGCCCCTCCAGCAGCAGCTCGGCGGCGGCCACGGTCATCGCCGGGTCCGCCGGGTTGCTGAGCCCCGCGCCCTCCAGCGCCTCGTTCAGCCCCTTGACCGCAGCCAGTCCGGCGAGGCACGCATCGGCCGAGGCGCCATCGCTGATCTGCAGCACGCCGCCCTTGTCGAAGTGCTCGATCACCTCGTCCAGCATCGACACGTCCCACATGCCGTCGAACACGTCGCGGGCCGCCGCGGCGATCAGGTCGCGCGCAATCGCCTGGGCGCCCTGCAGCTCGCCCTCGTACTCCAGCTCCATCTTGCCGGTGATGGAGGGCATGGCCGCATAGATGTCGGCGATGCGGGGCAGGATGCGCGGCTCGCCGGCGATCACCGCGCGCCGCTCGGCGTTGCTGACGGCCGTTTCCATCACCGAGATGGGCATGCGCTGCGACACGCCGCTGCGCCGGTCGATGCGCTTGTCGTCGCGCGCCAGGAACGCCACCCTCTCCACCAGCTCGGCCACGAACGGGGGAATGCTCACCTCCATCGACCCGCCGTCGCGCGACAGGTAGGCCTCCTGCCGCGTGATCTCCATCCCCTCTTCCGTCGTCCGGGGATAGTGCGTGAGGATCTCGGAGCCGATGCGGTCCTTGAGCGGGGTGATGATCTTGCCACGCGCCGTGTAGTCCTCTGGGTTGGCGCTGAACACCAGCATCACGTCCAGCGGCATCCGCACGGGAAACCCCTTGATCTGGATGTCGCCTTCCTGCAGCACGTTGAACAGCCCCACCTGCACCTTGCCCGACAGGTCCGGCAGCTCGTTGATGGCGAAGATGCCGCGGTTGGCGCGCGGCAGCAGCCCAAAGTTGATGGTCAGCTCGTCGCTGAGCAGGTGGCCGCCCCGCGCCGCGCGGATGGGGTCCATGTCGCCGATCAGGTCGGCCACGGTCACGTCGGGGGTCGCCAGCTTTTCCACGTAGCGCCGGTCCGGCGCGATCCACTCGATGGGGGCGTCGTCGCCGGCGTCGCGCAGCAGCTCGCGGCCGTACTTGCTGATGGGGGCGAACGGATCGTCGTTCACCTCCGAGCCGGCCAGGACGGGAATCTCGGGATCCAGCAGGGTGGCCAGCTGGCGCAGGATGCGGCTCTTGGCCTGCCCGCGCAGCCCCAGCAGGATGAAGTTGTGCCGCGCCAGGACGGCGTTGGCCAGCGACGGGACCACGGTGTCGTCGTAGCCCACGATTCCGGGAAACATGGTGTGCCCGTCCTTGAGCCGGGCGATCAGGTTTTCGCGCATCTCCGCTTTCACGGAGCGGGTTCGGTAACCGGAGGCGCGCAGGGCGCCGAGCGTGGTCGCGAGCTGGGTCATCAGGGCAGACGGGTGGCTCGGGAAGGGGGTCACGGGCGCGGCGCCTCCGCCGCAAGAACCGGGCGATGTCAGAATCCGACTCCCCCGCGGCGTTCCCATCTGAGCCCCGCCGCGCGAGCCAACGACATCAGGACGCTGGGCTTGGTGACCGATCCAGCGTCGACAGCACGGCCGGTCGATCTCTGAGTTTCCTGTCCAACAGCAGACCACGGGAGGACGCGATGGCGATGATTGCGGGGGGAACGCGCGGCGGGTTCACGGCTTCGATCAACATGACCCCGATGATCGACGTGCTGCTGGTGCTGCTGATCATCTTCATGGTGGTGCAGGCCAGCCTTCAGCGGGGGCTCTCGGTTCACGTGCCCGCGCCGAAGACTGATGAAACCGTGTCGCCGCCCGGAACGGAGAGCCTGGTTCTGGAGGTGGAGCCCGGTGGACGCTACGCGCTGAACCAGAAGCCCCTGGACGGGACGCGGCTGACGGAGGAGCTGCAGGCGGTGTTCGCGAACCGTCCGCGCAAGCTGCTGTACGTGAAGGCGTCGGAGCAGCTCTCGTACGGCGAGGTGATCCACGCCTTCGACTCCAGCCGGGCCGCGGGAGTGGACATCATCGGGCTGATGCCGCGGAACTGAAGAGCGGGAGCCAAGCCGGCGGTGGCGCACCGCCGGACGAGAGCCTTGACGTGTCACTCTGGACGGCCTATCCTTAGGGCAATCATAGCCCCCACGCCTCTTCGGTAACACGAATGCGCACCAGGGGGCTTGTTTATTGTACCCACCAGCGCCCCACGCGCTGTCATCCCGATGGAGCGGCCACGGCGACCCTGCCCGAACACCGTAGGCGGCAGCGACTGAGGGATCCGCCACACAGCCAGAAAAGACGCGCCTCACTTCTCTCGTCCGCAGTCCGGGGTTCCCGGCTGTTTGGCCGAGTGGCAAGACGAAATGCGGTGAGGTTCCGTCGGTTTGGTGCGTCACGCGTGGTGTGTGGCGGATCCCTCAGTCGCTGCGTAGTAGCGTATCCGGGCTGGTTGGGAATGGCCGCTCCATCGGGAGGACATCGTCGCTCGTCCGGGCGCGGTGCGTCCGGCAGACGCCTCGGTAGCCCGGCGGGGCTTTCCGCGAGCGTTTCGGCGGGTTACCCGCTCACACCCCTAGATTCCGCCTCAGCAGCGCGGCCGGGTCCGGGTCGCGGCCCATGAACCGGCGGAACAGCTCCGCCGGGTCCGCGGCGTCGCCCTGACTGAGCACGTGCTCCACGAAATCCCGCCCCACCTCGCGGCTGAACAGCCCCTCGCGCTCGAACCGGCTGAACGCGTCCGCATCCAGCACCTCGGACCACAGGTAGCTGTAGTACCCGGCCCCGTACCCCCCCGAAAATATGTGCGCGAAGCTGGTGACGAAGTGGTCGTGCGCGTACTCGGGGCGCGTGTGGAACCCCTCCATCACCCGCTGCGCACGTTGCACCGGGTCTTCGCCCGAGGCCGGATCGAAGTGCACGTGAAGCTCCAGGTCCATCGTCCCGAAGCTCAGCTGCCGCATCTGCAGGTGCGCGCCCATGTGCACCCGCGCCGCCTTCATCTTCTGGAACAGCGCCTCGGGGATGGGCTCGCCCGTGTCCCAGTGCCGCGCGAACAGGTCCAGCGCGGGACGCTCCCACGTCCAGTTCTCCATGATCTGCGACGGAAGCTCCACCCAGTCCGTGGCCACCCGCGTGCCCCCCAGCGCGGGAACCTCCACGCGTGAGAGCACGTGGTGAAGCAGGTGCCCGAACTCGTGGAAGACCGTCTGCACCTCGCGATGGTTCAGCAGGGCGGGGCGGCCGCCCTCCGGGGGAGAAACGTTGGCCGCCACCACGGCCAGGTGCGGCTTCCACCCCTCCGCCCGTGGCCCGCCGACCACCAAGCCGCCCATCCACGCGCCGCCGCGCTTTTCCTCGCGCGGGTACCAGTCGGCGTAGAAGCCGCCCAGCAGGCTCCCCGCCTCATCGAACACGTCGTAGAAGCCCACATCGGGGTGCCACACCTCGTCCACGCGCCGCGGCTGCACGCGCACGCCGAACAGGCGCCGGGCGATCTCGAACAGTCCCTCCAGCACCCGGTCCAGCGGGAAGTACGGCCGCAGCGCCTCGGCATCCAGGTCGTACCGGGCGCGGCGCATCTGCTCGATGGCGTACGACATGTCCCACGGCGCCATCTCGTTCAGCCCCAGCTCGGCGCGCGCGAACGCTTCCAACTCGGCGATCTGCCGCTGCCACACGGGCCGGGTGCGCGCCACCAGGTCGGCTTCGAACTCCACCGCGCGCGCGCCGCTGCCGGCCATGCTGTCTTCCAGCGTGTAGTCGGCCCAGTCGGCGAAGCCCAGGATGCCGGCCAGCTCTCGGCGCACCGCCAGGATGCGCCGCAGCACGGGGCGGTTGTCGTGCGGGCCGTCGGCCGCGCGGTTCATGTACGCGTCGTACATCCGCTGGCGCAGGTCGCGGCGGGCGGCGTACTGCATGAACGGCTGGTACGAGGGCAGCTGCAGGGTGAAGCGCCATCCATCCACCCCCTTGGCCGCCGCCGAGGCACGCGCCTGCGCCCGGGCGGACTCGGGAAGGCCCTCCAGCTCCGCCTCGTCGGTCAGCACCAGCTCCCAGGCGTTGGTGCTGTCGAGGACGTGGTTGGCGTACGTCTGCCCGAGCTGCGACAGCTCCACCCGCAGCGCCTCCACCCGCTCCTTCTGCTCCGGCGGTAGGTCGGCGCCCGCGCGGCGGAACTCGAGCACCACCTTTTCCAGGTGCCGCGCCCGCACCCCCTGCAGGGCCCGGGCATGGTCGGTGCCGGCGTAGGCCTTTACCGCGGCCCACAGCTCCGGGTTCAGGGCCAGCCGGGCGTTGAACGCCGAGATCTCGGGCAGCACCGTCTGCCACGCCTGGCGCAGGTCCGGCGTGTCCATCACCGACGACAGGTGACCCACAGGCCGGATCACCCGCCCCATCCGCTCGCTCACCTCTTCCAGCGCGCCGACGGTGTTGTCGTACGTGCGGGGACCGTTCAGCTGGATGATGGCGTTCAGCTCGTCCGCCGCCTGCGCCAGCGCGGCGCGCACGGCGGGCACCACGTGCGCGGCCTGGATGCGGTCGAACGGAATGGCGTCGCGGTACGTGAGCAGCGGGTTGTCGTGGAGCACGGCGGCGGGTTCGGCGGCGGTGGTCATCAACGCGGATGCGATCGGGTTCATGGATCCAGGATCTCTGGCGCGGACATGGCACGCGCCGGGCCATCCCCACGGAACCGTCCGCGTACCACTGCGCGCGCGCCGGGTTCCCGGACGGCGATGAGCTCATTTCCGTCCGCGGGAGAAAGGGCGTCCCCACACGACTCGCCTGGGCCGCGAAGGATGGGGCCAGTAGCGCGTAAGCGACTGTCGTGTATAGATTTGGATGCACGACCACGGATCGTTCGATCCCTCCCTCCCACTCCCCGCGGTTCGAAACCCCATGCACACACGTATCGCACGTTCCGGCCTGGTCCTGGCCGCCTGCGCGCTCTCCGGCTGCGCCCAGGATCCCACGCAGGCGCAGCCCGCCGGCCCCGACGCCGCGCTCGCCGCCACCACCGCCGTCGGCGCGTCGCTGCACAGCGGACCGGAGAACGACTACCAGCCCAGCCTGTTCCGCCTGAACGACGGCCGCCTGATGACGGTGTTCGAGCGCCTGGCGCCGCGCACCAACTCGGGCGACCTGTACGTGTCGACCTCGTCCGACAACGGCGTGTCGTGGTCCGCGCCGGCGCTGATCGTGGGCACCCGGTCGAGCGAGCGCCACCCGTCGGTGGTGCAGCTGCCCTCGGGCGCGTTCGCGCTCTTCTACCTGGTCGTCGACTCCAAGGGCGCCTACACCATCCAGCGCGCGACGTCGGCGGATGGCAGGACGTGGACGGCCCGCGGGGCGGTGAGCCTGGGATGGGGCACGGCGGGCGACATGAACCCGTCCGTCATCGTGGAAGCGGACGGGTCGCTGACGATGACGTACCAGCGCCACAACGGAACCACGTACGTGGGATACCTGGCGCGCAGCCTGGACGGGGGCGCCACCTGGGATGGACGCCGCACGACGGTGACCGGCGGCGGGCAGGGGATGCTGCCCCGCATCGCCCGGCGCGCGGCCGACGGGCTGTACATGGCGACGTACCAGGCGGCGGGCGCGGACGGCAAGCTCGCCATCTTCGCGAAGACCTCCGCCGACCCGTACGCCTGGCCCGCGCAGGCGGCGGTGATCTCCACGGTGACGGACTCGCACGATTCGCAGCCCATCGTGCTGGAAGACGGGCGCTTCCTGCTGATGTACATCGGGCTGGGCAGCGATGCCGGCTACAACCTCTACTACCGCACTACCGACGGCGCCGTCTGGACCGCGCCCGTGAAGGTGACCACCGACCTGGACCTGCACGACGTGGAGCCGCACCCGGTGCTGCACGGCACGCCCGGGCGCGTGGTCCTGGCCTGGGGACGCCAGCGCGCCCCCTCGTCGGACTTCGACATCTGGGTGAATCCCGCGCTCGACATCCAGTAGCGTTCGAGGGACGGAAAAGCGGAGAAGCAGAGGAGGCCTTGGGGCTTCCCCTGCTTCTCCGCTTTTCCGCGGATCAGGCGATGCGCGCGCCTTTGCGGACCACGATGGGGGAGCCGTCCGCGAGTAGCGCGGATCGGGGCGGGGTGGACAGGCACTCGGCGAAGGCGGGGCCGTACAGCGCGGCCACGTCGCAGTCCAGCGTGGCGGATTGTGCGCGCCACACCTTCCAGCGCGGATGCTCCACCTGGTACTCCACCGTCCCGCCGTCGCGCTGGCGGGCGTATCCCCAGTAGTGCTCGGTGATGAACTCCGCCTCGGAGCCGTCCGCCGCGGGGGCGGAAGGGCCGGCGACGGATGCCCGCAGCGCGCACCAGCGGCCGCGGTGGCGCCATCCATACTCCACCGATCCGCCCGTCTCGGGCTGGACCTCGTTGCGGTGCCGCATGGGGAGCGCGGCGTAGTTCTCGTTGTACACCCAGCGGGCGACCGCCGCGATGGCGAAGCGCGGCACGATCTCCTTCACGAACACCACGCCGCGCCGCCATCCCTCCGGCCCCTTGTGCCGCACGTAGAAGCGCAGGTTCAGCTCCTCGAAGTCGCGATGGAAGGGGATCGGAATCCCCAGCACCCGCGTCCGCAGGAACATGAAGCCCACCACGCTGGCGTAGGTGACGCCGCCCCACTCGTCCAGCTCCGTCCCGGCGGGAACGAGGGGACGCAGCAGGGCGGGGGGCACTTCGTAGTTCAGCATTGCTAGCCACCGCCACTCGGCGGTCAGAAAGGCGCCGCGGGTGGAGGGTTCAGCGGGGTTCATCCGCCCCGGCTTCGGACGCGCGGGCGTCGGCGTCCTTCTCGGCCTTTTCCAGGCGCTCCTGCGCCTTTTCCTCGGCGCGCCCGGTGATGGCGTCCAGGCTGGAGTCGTTGGCCACGGTCTCGTCGGCCATGTCGGCGCCGCTTGAGCAGGCGGCCAGCAGGGCGAGGGAGGCGAGTGCGATGGAGCGGGTGCTCATATGGGGGCGGTCCAGGATTTACGGGATCGGGCGTCACGTGGAGTGAGGATGTTGGGGCAGTGCGTCATTTGGCGCAACGGCTGTTGTCGCTCGTCACGCTGAGACGAGGAGAACTTCGATCGGGGTTCGACAGGACTGGTGCATGCCGCGGCCGCCCCCCTCTCCCGGCCTCTCCCCCATAAACCCCATGGGGGAGAGGAGAATTCGATTGCGCTCCGGCTGGCCCGGGTGCACTCGACTGGCTCCCTTCCCCCGCGCAGTTTGCGGGGGAAGGGT
>NZ_DASWMD010000021.1:0-382871 GCF_036399935.1 Longimicrobium sp. | reverse complement strand
CCGGCGGGTGGCGCTCTCGCATGCCTTGAAGTGAACCTGGTCGGAGAGCCGGATGCGGGAAATCCGCACGTCCGGTTCGATGAGCGGGCCGGGGAAACCGGGCAGCAATGCCGCGGCGCCCCGACTCGACTCTACTCCTCTCTTTCATCTCTGCGCCCTCTGCGTGAAATGCCGTTCCTACGCCAGCGACGTGAACGAGGCTTCCCACCGCCAGAAGCTCCCGGGTGGGATGATCGCGATCGTGCGAAATGGGTGCAGTACGAGCAGATCCTTGTCGCCGGTGACGATGCAGTGGCAATCCGCCTCGACGGCTGTGGCGAGGACCCAGTCGTCGTCGGGATCGCGGCAGGCGGGTGGATCCAGTGGGGGAGGATCGACGAGTTCCACGCGCGAACGCAGCAGGGAGAGTACTTCCCGCGCTGACTCTACGCTGAACTTGAGCTTTCGTGTCAGCTTCTCATCGAGTTCCGCGAGAAGCACTTCCGCTGTCACGATCTCGTGCGCACGCAGGCAGTGATCCAGTATCTCCCGGCACTGCCCCCGGGTGGCGTACGCAGCGATGAGGACGTTCGTATCCAGCACCAGCCTCACGAGATTCGCTCGAAGATGTCCTCGTCCGTGAAGAGCCCCTGGGCCTGCGCCTCGGCCACCATCCGTGCGCGGAGCTCATGGGATCGCCGGAAGAACAGGTACTCCTGCAACGCATCCCGCACCACCTCGCTCCGCCCCAGCCCGTGCTGTTCCGCGAAGGCATCGATCTCCGTCCTGATCTTGCTGGGCAAGCTGACCGTGATCGTATCCCGCATCGTAGTCTCCGTGTAGGGGTGTGTTAGAATCTAATACACCACGAGGATGCTCGTACAGGCTTCCTTTCCTCACGCCGGGACAATCAGTGGGTCAGCTCGGCTGCGGGACCGATTCCACGCGCTCGGTGGCGGCGTCACCACCAGCACGCGGAGAGAATCCTGTCGGTGCATTTCCATGGGAGCCGTTTCGGGAAAGGGTCGTGTCGTTACCGGGCTGCGGAGCGCGCAAATGGCGCGCCCTTCCGCCGCTCGGGACGCGGCTGATGCGAACGGCGAAACGCGAAACGTGGAACAAACCATGCACAAGCCCCGGCCCGCTTTCTCGCCGCGCCGGGTATCCCATCCGTCAGGCCTCCGCATCCGCCGAAAGGCCGCACTTGAAGTCCCTTTCCAGAATCAGCCCGCGCCTGCGCGTGCCTGCCGCGGCCACCGTCGTCCTTGCCGTCGCCGCGGGCGGGCTGCTGGCCTCCGACCACAAGGACGGGCCCATCACCACCGAAAACCCGGCCATCGACATCGCCGACGTGTACGCCTTCGTCAGCCCCACCAACCGGGACAACCTGGTGCTGGTGATGAACGTCCACGGCTTCATCCCGCCGGCCGAGGCGGGGGCGGTGTCGTTCGATTCGCGGCTCCTGTACGAGTTCAAGATCGACACGAACGGCGACGCGGTGGAGGACAGGGTGATCCAGGCCCACGTCACGGGGGCGGGAACGGGGCAGACCATCCACTTCCGCGCCCCGGCGGCACCCCGGATGGCGGGCACCACGAGCGAGATGCTCTCCGGCGGCGGCATGGTGTCCGTCCCCTTCACCTCCACCGGCGAGGCGCGCACCGCCCGCGGCGGCGGGATGACGGCGTTCGCCGGGGTGCGAGACGACCCGTTCTTCTTCGACTTCGCGCGCTACCAGCAGATCGTGGGCGGCACCGCGGACGCGTTCCGCGAGCCGGGGATGGACACCTTCGCCGGCACCAACGTGCTGGTGATGGCGGTGGAGGTTCCGGTGGCGTCCATCGGCGGGGGGGCGCGGCTGGGCGTGTGGGGCACGATCAGCCGGCCGGGCGGCGCGCGGGTCAGCAAGGACGCGGGCGGCGGCGGCGCGCGGTACCACCAGGTGGACCGCGGCGGCGTGCCGGGGAACGCGGTGGTGTTCATCCCCAAGCCGCAGGTGCCGGACTACAACCGCGCCGCGCCGTCGGGCGACCGCCGCGACTACCGCGACGAAGTGGTCGCCAGGCTGATGGAGTTCGGCCAGACGCGCGAGGGCGCCAACCGCATCGCCGACATGGTGCTCCCCGACCTGCTGACCATCGACACCTCGCGCCCCACGGCCTATCCCAACGGGCGGGCGCCGGCGGACGACGTGATCACGGCCAACCTGATGACCGTCTTCGGCACCAACGCCAAGCTGAACGACGACCACGTGGACGCCAACGACAAGGCTTTCACGGGCGCCTTCCCGTTCCTCGCGGCGCCCCACACCCGGTGAGGCGGCTGCTTCTGCTGGCCGGCGGCGGCGCGGCCGCCGCCGCGCTGGCGTTCGGCGCGCTCGCGATGCGGCGGGCGGACGCGCGCCCGGCCGACGCGGGCGCCGAGGTGGCCACGCTGTCGCGCAGCATCGCCTTCTTCGAGCAGCGGCTGGCGGCGGACCCGGAGAACTTCCTGGCCGCCGGCCACCTGGCCGACCGCTACCTGCTGCGCTACCAGCTGGCGGCGGGCGAGGGAGACGTGCGGCGCGCGGAGCAGGTGGCCCACGCCGCCCTTCGCGTCGCGCCCAACCGCGCGGGGGCGTTCGCCCGGCTATCCAGCATTCACCTGACGCAGCACGAGTTCGCCGACGCCCTTTCCGCCGCGGAGCAGGGCGTGGCCGCCGACAGCGCCGACGCGGCGGCGCTCGCCGCGCTGTACGACGCGGCGATGGCCTCGGGACGGTACGGCCGCGCCATGTGGGCGGCGGGACGGCTGCCGGTGGGCTCGCCGGCGCGGGAGATCCGCACGGCGGGATGGCTGGCGGCGCAGGGCGAGGTGCAGGCGGCGCACGCGATGCTGGAGCGCACCTGCCAGGGCTTTCGCGACGAGTCGCTGCGCCCGCAGATGGTCGCGTGGTGCCTGACGGAGCTCGCCGGCCTGCGCAACGACGCCCGGGGCCCCGCCGCCGCCCGCGCGCTGCTGAACGAGGCACTGCGGGTTCAGCCCGGGTACCGCGGCGCCGTCGAGGGGCTGGCGGCGTTGGCGCACGCGGAGGGCGACTGGAAGGAGTCTGCCCGCCTGTACGGCTCCATCGCCAGCGACGCGCACCCCGACATCCACCTTCGCCTGGCCGAGGCGCACCGCGCGCT
Source organism: Longimicrobium sp. (assembly GCF_036399935.1). GTDB lineage: Bacteria > Gemmatimonadota > Gemmatimonadetes > Longimicrobiales > Longimicrobiaceae > Longimicrobium. The sequence continues at coordinate 379,725 of NZ_DASWMD010000021.1, read as the reverse complement.
GGGCGACCCCGCGGCCGCGGCCCGCCACGAGCAGGCGTTCCTGCGCGTGGCGTCGCGGCCCGAATCCGAGCCGCTGCACGCGCACCCGCTGGCCCTGTTCTACGCCGCGGCCCCGGCCACGCGCGATGCCGCCCTGGCCGTGGCGATGCGCGACGTGCGGCGGCGGCCGGTGGTGGAAAGCTGGGACGTGCTGAGCTGGGTGAGGTTCCAGCGGGGGGAGCTGGGCCAGGCCCTGGCCGCCTCGGATTCGGCCGCGGCGTGGGGTGCGCCCAGCCCGACGATGCAGTACCACCGCGCGCGCATCCTGCGGGCGCTTGGCCGCGAGGGGGAGGCCGCGCCGCTTCTGCGCGAGGCGCTGCGCCGGCCGGACCTGCTGGAGCCCGAGGTCCGGCGCGAGCTGTCGGCGTCGCGCGGGGGCTGACCCGGGCGCAACCCTTGCTCCACCGGCGCCGCTCTTTCGGCCGGCGATGATCATCTTGCGAAGCGTATGACTGGGGCCATCTGGTTCGTGGTGGTGGGTGTTCTGCTGGTGGCCATCGCGCTGTCCCGCTCGGTGCTCATCCGACTGCCGCTTTCCACGGCCATGCTGTACCTGGCGGCCGGGTTCTTTCTCGGGCCGCACGGCGTGGGGCTCCTGCGGGTGGACATCTACACGCAGTCCGCCATGTGGGAGCGCATCACCGAGGTGGCGGTGCTCATCTCGCTCTTCGGCGCCGGGCTCAAGCTGCGCGCGCCGATGACCGACGGGAGCTGGATGACCCCCCTGCGCCTCGCCACGGTCTCGATGACGGTGACGGTGGGGCTGGTGACGCTCGTGGGCGTGTACGGGATGGGGCTTCCGGTGGGGGCGGCGGTCCTGCTGGGGGCCATCCTGGCGCCCACCGACCCCGTGCTCGCTTCCGACGTGCAGGTGACGCACCCGACGGACCGCGACCGCCTGCGCTTCGGCCTGACGGGCGAGGCCGGGCTGAACGACGGGACGGCGTTCCCGTTCGTGATGCTGGGGCTGGGGCTGCTGGGGCTTCACGAAATCGGCGAGATGGGGTGGCGCTGGTTCGCGGTGGACCTGCTCTGGGCGGTGGCGGCGGGGCTGGGCGTGGGCGCCCTGCTGGGGACGCTGGTGGGCCGCCTGGTCATCTACCTTCGCCAGGTTCATCGCGAGGCCGTGGGGCTGGACGATTTCCTGGCGCTGGGCTTGATTGCGCTGTCCTACGGCGTGGCCCTGCTGGTCCTGGGCTACGGCTTTCTCGCGGTGTTCGCGGCGGGGCTGGCGCTGCGGCGGATCGAGCGGCAGTCCACGGGCGGGGAGGCGCCCCCCGAAGACGTCGCGCTCGCCGGCTCCGCGGCCGAGGCCGACGAGGTGGCCACCGACCCGGAAAAGGCGCCCGCGTACATGGCCCAGGCGGCGCTGGGATTCGTGGAGCAGCTGGAGCGGATCGGCGTGGTGGCGGTGGTGCTGCTGCTGGGCGGAATGATCTCGTGGAACTTTCTTCCGGGGGTGGCCCTGTGGTTCATCCCCCTGCTGTTCCTGGTGATCCGCCCCGTGTCGGTGTACGTGGGGCTGCTGGGCTCCAGCACCACGCACGTACAGCGCGGGATGATCGCGTGGTTCGGCATCCGGGGCATCGGCTCCGTGTATTACCTGACGTACGCCATGCAGCACGGGCTTCCCGAGGAGTTCAGCCGCGCCGTCGCTGCCTTGGTCCTGGCCACCGTCGCCGTGTCGGCGGTGGTCCACGGGATTTCCGTCACGCCGCTGATGGGCCTGTACACTCGCGGGCGGGAAAAGGAGGAGGCCGAGTCGAGCGCATCAGGCCAGCCCAAGCGCGAGCCGAGCGCATCAGGCCAGCGAAACCGCGAGCTGTCATCCTGAGGCCCAGGCGCGCGATGCTCGCCCGCACGCCCAACTGCGCGGGCCGAAGGATCTAGCGGCGGAAGGGAAACAAGCCAGGGCGCGGCAGCGGTCACCAAGCCCGCGGCCTCGGCTGCCGTGGGGACCGCGGCTAGATCCTTCGCCCCGCGTAGCCTGGGGTGGGGGTCGGTACGGCGCGCTTGGGGCTCAGGATGACAGGTTTGCGTGGAGGGCGGCGGCTGGTGGCTCACCGGCCGCCCGCGTGGGTCACCGCACCCCCGCACCCCGTGCGACGACCGCGATGAATCCCACGAACCGGCCGGTCTCCATCGCGATCCCGTCCGCTGGCGCCACCAGGGCCTGTACGGCGCCGCCATCCAGGAAGAGCGCGTCCGTGCACCCCAGCCGGTCTCGGAACAGGGCCGCAAGATCGTTCAGCGAGACGGGATCGCGAGAGACGGCGATGAAGACGCGCCGGGGAGACGCGACGCAGATGGCTGTGCGGCGCAGCGGGGTATTGGCGAACCGCGCGACGGGATGCCCATTCTCCAGCAGTCGCGGACCCGATTGCGTCGCCTCGCGCGTGCGCGGAACCAGCGCCGCCGCCGCCCCGCGCCGTACGATGCGCGCCGTGCCGTCGTTCATCACCGCGAACACCCCGTTCGGCCGCGGGCGGAAGAAGTTGCCGGACGTGCTGTCCGTCGTGTTGAGCGGGACGATCGCCCGGCCGCGCTCGACGTGCAGCCCCTTGGGCGCGTCCTGCGGCGTATAGATGCCGGAGTTGATGACGGCCACCACCCGCTCGCCCGCGGCGGAAAGCGAATCGGCGAGCACCGATGCGCGGCGGAACGGCCGGCCGTTCGCATCCTTCCAGTGCATCTGGATTCGCGCCGCGGTCAGGTCCACCGGAACCACGTAGTAGCGGGCTCCCCGAAACGCCACCGCCTGCACATCCCCCGAGTCCGTCTCGATCGACGGAGTGGGCGCGGGCGACGGTTCGGTTACGACGGGCGTAGACGTGTCGGCTGTGACGGCGGCCTCGGCGCGCTCCGGCGGACCCGCGCGGCAGGCCGCGAGCGCGATCGTCAGGGCGAGGATGGAGATTCGCATCGTGCGGCGTGGCATGCGTCGGCTGGGGCGATGGTGCGTGATTGATCGTATCACATTGATGGATGCAAGACGCGCCGCCTTGCCATCGGGGCAGGGCGGCGCGTCGTCAGCGGTCGACGCCGGCGTTACATCGCCTGCGTCGTTCCGCCGCCGCCCTGGGCGGGAATCTGGGCGCAGGCCACCGGCGCCATCGGGTTGGCGCCCGTGCCAGCGTGGTAGTTCACCACGTGCTGTCCGTTCATCACCGTGGCCAGCGGCACCTCGACGGTGCTGGTGGACGTGCCGTTGCCGTTGGCGCGCTCCACCGCCTGCAGCGGCGCGACGACGGCGCCCAGGTTCTCGCACGTTCCGGAGTGGATGTGCCCCGGGTGCGCGCCGCTTCCCTGCCCGGTGAGGGTGACGGTGACCATCGTCTGCCCGGCCCCGTGCTCCATGAACTGCGCCGTTCCGCTGATCCCCGAGTTGCCCAGCTGCGCCAGCTGCACCGTGGGGTTCGACGCGCTGGAGTGGGCGGTGTCGCCCATGGCGGGGGGCGTGGTCTCGCCGCCCGGCGCGGGCGCCACCGTGGTGGAGGAGACGGTGTCGCTGGTGGCGGGCGCCTGCCCCTCGTCGCCACCGCCGCCGCACGCGGCCAGCGCCACCAGCGCGAACGGAACCGCAATCAGGCCTGTTTTCATCTTCGTTTCTCCTGGAAGTGGGTGGGACCGCGTCTGTGGATGCCGCGTGCCGCGCGGCATCCACACGCATTCGCCGTGCTCAATCTTTGTTCAGCTTTGGCCGTAGACCGGAACCGCCGCCCCGCTCACTGGCGCGGACTCCTGAGACGCCAGGAACAGCACCACACGGGCGATCTCTTCCGGCGGCGTCCAGCTGCTGAAGTCCGCGCCGGGCATGGCGGCGCGGTTCGCGGGCGTGTCGATGGTTCCCGGCAGCACGGCGTTGGCGCGCACCCCGCCGAGGTTCTCCTCGGCGATGGCTTCCGTCAGCGTCAGCAGGGCCGCTTTCGACACCGCGTACGCCGCGTGATCCTTGCGCCCGCTCACCGCCGCGCGCGAGGCGACGAACACCAGCGCGCCGCCCTTGCCCATCCGCGGGATCGCCGCACGGGCGAGCAGGAACGAGCTGCGCAGGTTCATGGACATCATCCGGTCCCACACCTCCACCGGCGTCTCGGGGATGGAGTGCCCGCCCGCGTAGCCGCCCATCGTGTGGACCGCCGCGTCGATGCGCCCCGCCCAATCCACCGTTTGCGCCACGGCCTGCTCCGCCCCGTCGTCCGCCGAAAGGTCTGCCGCGAACCAGGTGACGCGCCCCTCGTGGCGCGACGCGAGTTCGGTCAGTCCGTCGCCCGGGCCGCCGTGGACGGGGACGGCCACCCGCCACCCCGCGTCCAGGAACGCGGCGGTAACCGCCAGCCCCAGGTTGCCCGCACCGCCGGTGACCAGCGCCACGCGCTCCATCAATCGTCCTCCTCCGTTTCGTCCGTGGCGATGCCTACGGGTACGCGCGGGTCCGGCGCGCGGCCCGAGGCGTGGACGAGCTCGGCCAGGCGCCGCGCGAGGTCAGCCGTCAGCACGCCGTGGCGGAAGCGCCAGGCCCAGTTGCCCTCCGGCACGCCGGGCGTGTTCATCCGCGCCTGTCCGCCGAGTCCGAGGACGTCCTGCAGCGGCATCACCGCCCACCCCGCGTCGGAGTTGAGCACCGTCTCGATCATCCGCCAGTGCATGTCGTCGTCGCCACCCGCCATCTTCTGCACGGCCCTGCGCGCGTCGCCATCCGCGTCGGCGTACCAGCCGAGCGCGGTGTCGTTGTCGTGCGTGCCGGTGTAGGCGACGGCGTTGTGGACGTAGTTGCCGGGCAGGTGCGGGTTCTCGGGATCGTCCCCACCGAAGGCGAACTGCAGCACACGCATTCCCGGCAGCGCCAGGTCGTCGCGCAGCGCTTCGACTTCTTCGGTGATGATCCCCAGGTCTTCCGCGATCAGCGGCAGCGCGCCCAGCTCGCGGCGCGCCGCGTCGAACAGGTCGCGCCCGGGGCCGGGCATCCACTCGCCGTGGATGGCCGTCTCCTCGTCCGCCGGGACCGACCAGTAGCTCTCGAAGCCGCGGAAGTGGTCCACGCGAACGACATCCACCATCTCCAGCGTGCGGCGGAAGCGCTCGATCCACCAGCGGTAGCCGTCCTGCTTCAGCACGTTCCAGCGGTACAGGGGGTTCCCCCAGCGCTGCCCGGTCTCGCTGAAGTAGTCGGGCGGCACCCCCGACACCTCCGTGGGCATGCCGCGGTCGTCCAGGTTGAACAGGCGTTGGTGGGCCCACACGTCGGCGCTGTCGTGCGCCACGAAGATGGGCACGTCACCGACGATCTGGATGCCGTGCGCGTTGGCGTAGCGGCGCACGCCGGACCACTGCAGGTCGAACAGGTACTGCGCGTAGGCGTGGCGCTCCACCTCCGCCGACAGCTCGCGCCGCGCCTGCGCCAGGGCGGCGGAGTCGCGGCGGCGCAGCGCATCCGGCCACGCCACCCAGCCCTTGCCGCCGTGCCGCTCGCGCAGGGCGCGGAAGAGCGCATAGTCCGGCAGCCACTCCGCGTGTTCCGCCTGGTAGCGCGCGAACTCCGCCCGCAGCTCCTCGTCATCCGACTCCACCAGTACCCGGTAGGCGCGGCGGACCACCTCGTCCTTCCACGCGGCGACGGCGCCGAAGTCCACGCAGTCGTCGTCCATCTCCGCGGGCGGCGCGACGGAGCCGGCGGGGAGCAGCCCGTGCAGGTGGAGCTCTGAGGGGCTGATGAGCAGCGGGTTGCCGGCGAAGGCGGAGAGCGCGTTGTAGGGCGACCCTCCTTCGTTTACCGCCACCAGCGGCAGCAGCTGCCAGAGCGACTGGCCGGCCTCCACCAGCCAGTCGACGAAGCGGAATGCGTGCTCGCCCAGGTCACCGATGCCGGGGCCGGGCAGGGAAGTGGGATGGAGCAGAATGCCGCTGGCGCGCCCCGCGATCGTGGGCGAATCAGGCATCGGCAGCCTTCCCGGGCTTCGCGGACTTCGGCGCCTCAGCGGACTTGGCCGGCTCAGCGGACTTCGCAGGCTCGGCCGACTTCACCGGCTCGGCAGACTTGGCCGGCTCCGCAGACTTCACCGGCTCGGCCGACTTCACCGGCGCGGAGGACTTCACCGCCTCCGCGGACCTCACCGGCTCCGCGGCCTTCGCCGGCTCCGCGACGGGCAGAACGTAAACGACCTCGGCCGGCTCCAGCGACAGCGTTTCGGGGATGGGCTCTCCGCCCTCGGGCATGTCGTCGCGGCAGACGCGGAACAGGCGGTGCGACTTCGCGGAGCCGGCCAGCGGGCCCAGCGACATCTCGCGCCCTTCCTCCCACACCTTGTTGATGATGATCCACCCGCGTTGCGACCCGTCGTCGCTGCGGCGCTGAAGAAGCAGCCGGTCGCTGTCCAGGCCGAACTCCGCGCGCAGGTGCCCTTCGCCCTGCAGCAGCGGATGCGACAGCTTCAGCCGGTTGACGCGGGTGATGAACGGGCGCAGGTCCCAGTGCCGCCGCTCCCAATCGGACGGCGCCGTCTGCACCACGTTCACCTGCTTGCGGAACCCGAACTCGTAGCCGATGGGCATCATCACCCCGGCCGAGAACGCCGCCGCGACGGCGTAGCGCTGCCGCTGCACCTCCTGCCGCTCGCCGCTCTCCGCCGCCATCCGCGGCGTGTCGTGCGACTCGGGAAAGGCGATGGAGGGCGCGATCTTGCCGAACTCCTCGTGCTGCTTGAGCGCCCACGCCTGGCTGAGGTCCCACCACTTGGACGAGTTGAAGAAGTAGTCGAACCCGGCGGACTTCAGCGCCACCACGTCTTCCACCGGCGCGCCCAGCGTCTCGGCGAAAAAAACGACGTCGGGGTTCACCTTACGCGCCTCGGCGATCAGGAAGCGCCACAGCTCGGCCGGCACCTTGTAGGCGGCGTCGCAGCGGAATCCGCGGAAGCCCAGGTCGATGGCCTCCACCACGATCCCCGCCCAGTACCGCCACAGCGCTTCGCGGCCCTGGTGCGTGTTGTTGTCGATCTCCGCCAGGTCGCCCCAGACGGTGACCTTGGACGGATCGTCCGGGTCCACGACGGAGGGGCTGCGCACCTGGCCGTGCTCCCACTCGTACCACTCCGGGTGCTGCTCGATCAGCGGCGAGTCCTTGCTGGTGTGGTTCACCACCAGGTCCATCACCGGCTTCATTCCCATCGCGCTCACCTGCTTGAGCGCGTACCGCAGCGGCTCCAGGCTCATGGGCTCGGCGCCGGCGGGAAGGAAGGCGGGATTCAGGCGGCGGAAGTCCTTGACCGCGTACAGGCTGCCGCTGAACCCGGGGTAGTGCCACGGGTTGATGTACAGCCACTCGAACTCCATCTCCCGCGCGCGCCGCGCATGCTCCGCCCAGCGCGTGGTCGGGCCGACCAGGCGCGGGAAGAGGTTGTACATCAGCGGGGGCTTCACGAGCGGCCTCCCAGGATGGAGCGGATGCCTTCCACCGGCACCCACAGCCAGTCGGGGCGGTTGTTCATCTCGTATCCCAGCTCGTACACGGCCTTTTCCAGCTCGAAGACGGCGAGCACGCGGGCCATCGTCCCGGGGTCCTGCGGAACGATGGCGGAGCCCGCGACGGTGCGGCGGTAGGCACCCAGGTACAGCTCGCGCGCCTGCGCCTCCCACGCGTTGGCCCAGCGCTCGATGGCCAGCTTCAGGCGCAGGTCGTCGGTCTTGAACTCCTGCATGGCCACGCGCACCGCGTAGTTGAAGGAGCGCAGCATTCCCGCCACGTCGCGCAGCACCGGCTGCTTGGCGCGGCGGTCCGCCAGCGGGCGCGCGGGCTCGCCCTCGAAGTCCAGCACGTACCACTCGCTGCCGCCGGGCGCGTCCTTTTGCGCGCGCAGCACCTGGCCCAGGTGGTAGTCGCCGTGGTAGCGCGCCTTGACGGTGGATCCGGTGAGCGCGCGCAGGTCTTCGCCGCGGTGGCGAAGGTCCGGCGCGGCGCGCACCACCTCCTGGAGCGACGCCTGCACGCCGTGCGCGAACGAGCCGGGGATGGCTTCCAGCTGCCGGCCCAGGTCGCCCAGCACCACGTCGACCTGCTTGCGGAAGCCCTCGATGGCCCGCTGCACGTCGTCCTCCGTCACCGGCTCGGGGGCGAACGCCGGGTCGTCACTTACCGACGCCAGCGCCAGGTGCATCCGCGCCGTGGTCTCGCCCAGACGCTCGATGGCGGGGAAGATGTTTCCCGCCATCCGCCGCACCGCCTCCTGCCCGGACACCGTGTCCGGATCGGCGGCGCTGCGCGAGGCGGCGGACAGGTAGCGGTGCAGCGCCTTGAGCGTCACGCTCCACGCGTCGCCCTGGTTGGGGACGAACTCGAAGAGGCCGGCCACCGAGTGCACGTCGCCGTGCTGGTCGCGGTAGTCGATCCACCCCGCCAGCGCCGGCACCGAGCGGAAGCCCGCCTTCTGGGTGAGGAAGCGCGTGACCTCCAGGTCGGGGTTGATCCCCGGCTCCAGCTTGCGGAACACCTTCATCACCAGGGTTTCGCCGAACACCAGCGACGTGTTGCTCTGCTCGGCGCCCACGGGGCGCACGGGGCCGGTGGATTCCACCGTCTCCACCGCGCCGGTCAGGTGGCCGCTGAACTGGCCGATCCGCGTCTTGAGCTGCCGCTCGAACGCCATCACCTCCAGCAGCGTTCCCGCCACGCGCCGGTCCGCCAGCGCCTCGTACAGCTGCACCTCGCCCGCCTCGCCCTGGTGGCTGACGATGGGCTCGGCCGCGGGCGCGCCGGGCTCGCCCGTGGGGCGCAGGGTGAAGGGGAGCAGGTACAGCTCCGGCATCCCCTCGCTGTAGCACACCTTCGCCACCCCCAGCAGCAGCGTGGGCGCACGCTCCGGGTGCACCACCGCGTCGTCGGCGTGCTCGATGCTGGTGACGTCACGCGCCTTGCTGCGGAACCAGCGCTGGGCGCGCACCCACTCCGTCGGCACGCCGCGGATCAGCCGGACGACCAGGTCGCTCCCCTCCAGCATGGTCGCGTCCTGCTGCGCCCACTCGCGCGCCAGCTCCGGGTCGATCTCCGCCTGGTCCGCCGCGCGCGCGTTCCGCAGCCCGAACCAGAAGAAGCCGTACGGGCTGAGCGTCAGCGCGTACGGCGTTTCGTCGATGGGCAGGAACGCCGTGTCGCCCAGCAGCTCCACGGGAACGCGTCCGGCGTACTTCGCCAGGTCCAGCTGCACCGCCTGCGCCGCGCCCGACAGGTTGTTGACCACCAGGATCACGTCTTCGCCGTACTCGCGCAGGTAGGCGAGCACGTGCGGGTTCTCGGGCTCCAAAAAGGTGATGGAGCCGCGGCCGAACGCGCGGTGCTGCTTGCGGACGCGCACCAGCCGCTTGGTCCAGTTGAGCAGGGAGAAGGGCGAGCGCTCCTGCGCCTCGACGTTCACCGCCTGGTAGCCGTAGACCGCGTCGGAGATCACCGGCAGGTACAGCCGCTCGGGCTCGGTGCGGCTGAAGCCGGCGTTGCGGTCGGGCGACCACTGCATGGGCGTGCGCACGCCGTCGCGGTCGCCCAGCCACACGTTGTCGCCCATCCCGATCTCGTCGCCGTAGTAGATGATGGGCGAGCCGGGCATGGTGAAGAGGATGCTGTTCAGCAGCTCGATCTTGCGCCGGTCGTTGTCCATCAGCGGCGCCAGCCGGCGGCGGATCCCCAGGTTGATGCGCATCCGCGGGTCGGCCGCGTACTCGCGGTACATGTAGTCGCGCTCCTCGTCGGTCACCATCTCCAGGGTGAGCTCGTCGTGGTTGCGCAGGAACATGCACCACTGCGTGTTCTCGGGGATGGCGGGCGTGCGCTCGATGATCTCCACGATGGGCTTCCGGATCCCCTGACGCACGGCCATGAAGATCCGCGGCATCAGGGGAAAGTGGAACGCCATGTGGAACTCGTCGTCGTCGCCAAAATACGGGCGGACGTCCTCGGGCCACTGGTTGGCTTCCGCAAGGAGGATGCGGCCGGGGAAGTTGTTTTCCAGCCGGACGCGGAACTCCTTGAGGATGTCGTGCGTCTCGGGCAGGTTCTCGCAGATGGTGCCTTCGCGCTCGATCAGGTACGGCACGGCGTCGGCGCGGAACCCGTCGAGCCCGCGCTCCAGCCAGTACTCCATCACCCGGAACATCGCCTCCTTGACCTCGGGGTTATCCCAGTTGAGGTCCGGCTGGTGGCTGAAGAAGCGATGCCAGTAGTACTGCTGCGCCACCGGGTCCCACGTCCAGTTGCTGGGCTCGGTGTCGGTGAAGATGATGCGCGCTTCCTTGTACAGCGTGTCGTCGTCGCTCCACACGTAGAAGTTGCGCTCGGGGCTGCCCTTGGGGGCCCGGCGCGCGCGCTGGAACCAGGGGTGGTCGCTGCTGGTGTGGTTCAGCACCAGGTCGGCGATCACCTTCAGGCCGCGCCTGTGGGCCTCGTCCAGAAAGCGCTGGACGTCGTCGATGCTGCCGTAGCTGGGGTGGATGCCGTAGTAGTCGGCGATGTCGTAGCCGTCGTCGCGCAGGGGGGACGGGTAGAAGGGCAGCAGCCAGATGGCGTCGACGCCCAGCCCGGCGACGTAGTCCAGCCGCTGCACCAGCCCGCCGAAGTCGCCGACTCCGTCCTGCGACGAGTCCTGGAAGGCCTTGACGTGAAGCTCGTAGAAAACGGCATCCTTGTACCACAGCGTGTCGGCGCTCAACGCGGGGCTCCCTTGTTCTGGCTCTCGGTGTGTGCTTGGTCCGCGCCCTGGGGCGGAGCTCTTCTGCGGGCGCTCGACTGCATGGCAGGACCGGCCCGGCGCGGCGCGCGGCTGCAGGAAGTGCGCCGGGGGTGGGGGCAGGGAACGGCGGTTGTCGCGCACGGGCGCCTGCTCCCGCCGCGAATATTCGGTTTCGAGACCATCTATCTACGTTGCCGAGGCATGTACCGGTCCCGAACCTGTGGGAGCCGTCCATGAGTAAGCGGTAGCCGCTGCGGCTGCGCGAGGGTGGAGGGCGGGAAAGCGCGCGCCCCAGCGGCCCACCTGAACGCGAGCCGCGGCGAACGCTCCGTGGCGCACTTCCAGATGTCTCACAACTACTCTCGCCGTGGTGACACCATGGGCATGCGATTCAATCCCGAGTACAAGGTAAGCGATGTGGTCAGCGCCAGTTCTCTCGCGATTGCAGCGTTGACCTTCGCGCTCGCCCAATGCAGTGCGGTACGAATCCAGAACAGGGAGTATGCGAATTCTGTCCGTAGCGCCGCGATTCAGCAGTCAGTGGCATTGCGAAAAGCCAAGAACGATATTGCAGTGGTGTACGAGAGAGCCCAGGTAGCCGCCAGCATGGCGGATGACGTGCTCGCGGAAAAGAAATCACCCGCAACGGCTGGCTCGTACCTGTACCAGGCCATCAGCGACCGCCGCTTCACGGCGATGGCATCGATTCGGGAGCAGCCTTCTGCTTTGTCATACGTGAGCGTCTATGGATATTCGCCGTGCACAGGTGCCGCATTCGACACTGCGATCAGCAAGATGACCGTGGCCGCGTCTAAAGCGTTGAGCGCGCTGGTGGACACGACCCGAAACATCGCCCGTCAGCAGCAACCAAGTCTTGATGGAGAGTTTGTCCGGGGGACGCTTCAGGACACCCTTCGGCCCATCATCCGCCAACTACGATGGAGGTACAATCGTGAGGTCGACTCCATCAAGGGACCGATTGAACGGCATCTGGGCCAGATCGCTACGGCATCGGATGAGGAGATTCGATCGCGCGCCAGAGGCTTGGACGAGGCCGCAACCTGCGCTCGTCTGCTTGCGTCCGTGGCAAACGCCTCATCCGATGACAGCGGCACTTCGTAGGGCTTGAAGGGGTCAGCTACCGCCTCATGCGATCGGGGTCCTGGCCGTCCTGGCGGTGATTGCACTGTTCCTGTCGAGAAACCTTGAATCGCAGTAGCGCCTCGTGCCCGTAGCCCTGATGCTGGTGTTTGTTGCCGCCGTACTGGCAATCTTCAACACAGAGACCGCCGGTGCTTTCGGCGCCGCATTCACGGCCGCCGGAGGATTTCACCTCATTGGAGTTGCCGTCTCTGTAACCGGTGCCGATCTTTTGGGCCCTCTGAGCGCGAAGACTGCCACATGATTCCAACCTTCTTCCCATGCGGTACGCGTCAATCTATATTGATGACCAGTTGGGGTGGTTGGGAAAGGAGGCTCTGCGCGCGTTGCCATGTATTGGTTTGATCTGCCCGTCCATCATCCTACTTCGAACGAGAGTCAGCCAGATGAGAACACCTACCCTGATTGTCCCCGTTATCTGCATGCTGGTTGCGGCCTGCAGCGATGTCACCAGCAGCGACTCCATTACCGGCACCTACACGCTCCGTACGGTCAACGGTGACGTCGTTCCCGCCGTGATCTACGATTCCGACTCGGGCACTGAAGAGGTTCTGGACGGAAGCGTCCGACTGGACGAAGACGGCTCGGGAAGCATTATCATCCGTGTGCGGTCCACGCTCGGCGGCGGTGCCCCGGAAACAGAGACGCGGACGGCGAATGGGACCTACACGCGTAGTGGTAGCACGATCACCATCACGTTCTTGGACGAAGGCGAAACCGTAACGCAGGTGGGACAACTACAAGGTGAAACGCTGATGTTCATGGACGATCTAGGCGGCGACGTGTACGTATTCCGCAAGTAGCTCGGGTTCCGAAACCCGGGTAGTCACGTGTACGGTGACCGAATGCAGGCCATTCCTAAGTCAACAGCCAATCCAATGATCTTTCGTAAAGCGGTACAAATCGTCCGGTACGTCGAGTCCATGATCATCGATCTGCCAGAGGCGAATCACCATCTGGTCGACACGGCGGACCGACATACGCGCTATCCCTTCAAATTTCTGAAGCGCGGTATCAAGATCGCTGCAAAGGGGATTGCAACATGGGTACTCGCGACCGTCGGCGTCGGTGCGTTGGGGGGGGTGGTCTCCAACTGGGTACCGGCAGAAGCGCAACCGCTCTTCTCGTCCATGCTCGGTGTAATCATTTGGGTCATTCCAGTTGGCTTGGCATTGTTCCCGGTTCCCTCGACGTACTCTTTTTATGGTGTCGGCGAGAGTCACGTAAAGAATGCAGCAGATTTTATTTCCAAGCTGGGGCTGACAAACGAAAAGGAACTTGCGGCCGTTCGCGACAACATCGGCGCCTTTGAGGAACGAGCAAGCGGACGGACGACGGCCCTTCGTTGGAGCGTGGCAGCGGTTTGGGCCGGCGTTGTCTACTTCATACAAAAGTATGTAGAAGCTACGCCCGGTGGACCGGAGTTCTTCCGGTACGCGCTCGCAGTTGCAGTCGGTATCCTCCTGACCGCGGGCTGGTTCCTTGTCGTTGAGGGCTACGCCGCCTCGTCAAGTCTGTTGTACAAGACGATCCGGTTTGCGCTGAACGAAATCTCTGCAGACCCGCAGAGGGCATCCGAATCCGGAGGCACGTCTTCGGTTTCGTCGATCAACGAGAATTCCCCAGAACTGAATCCATCCCCGCCCGCATGGGACATGCTGCCTCCTGGCGCTGCGAAGGTAGGTGATCCGGTGGAACGCGGTCGCCGACCGGCTGACCATCCGACGCAGTGGCAGGTGGATGCAGATGGGGGCCATCAGCGAGGTTCCAAGTAGATGTCGGAGTCAGCCGGGGCGCCGGTCTCGCCGAAGGCACGACCCGCCGCTCGGGTGGGCGCCGACACGCTCGCCATCGAGTACGGAGCGGCGCTACGACACGCTTCTGCACCCCGCGGTCACGCTTGCGGGGCACCGTGCAGGTCTCCTCCGGCCACGGGTCGCGAACCTAGCATACCGCGCGGGATGCTGTACGACCTGTAAGGCCGGCCGGGCGAGTCCAACGCGCAACGGCCGAACTAAAACGGTTGCAGTGGAGGGGCGGCCCACGTACTCTCATTTTTGGGCTCTGGCGGGGCCGCGTCCGTGAAGCTGAATGCTCGGAGATCAACTGTGGGGACCGTTGCTCATTCCGGCGAACCTGAAGCCCATCGGGAGCCGGGCCGGCCTTCCCATTGCTCGCGGACTCTCCCGGACCCCTCCAACCGACTCAACTCGCACCACGCACGAGCATCGCATGTCGACAGATGAGAAGCCAAGCGGGCCAGCGTCCTACTTCCCCTCGATCGAGAAGAAGTACGGACAACCCATCGGACACTGGCTGGAACTCGCGCGGAACCAGCAGGGAATGAAGCACATGGACATGGTGAAGTGGCTGAAGGCGGAGCACGGCCTGGGACATGGTCACGCCAATGCGATCGTCGCCTACGTCCGCGCCGGGGCGAAGTAGTACGACGGCGCGGACCCGTCGCGTTCCCAACTTGCCGCACCATGACCTCCCCAACCTTGGGGAAGCAAACTTCTGTTCGGCCGGCGTGCTGTGCATAGATTTGCTTCCGCGGCGTTCTAGTGACCGGCGGCCCTCGGCCGGCCCCTGCCGCCGATGCACTCCAACACCGGGATCCCCATGCGATCGATCTTTCGGTGCCTGCTCCTGCTCGCCCTCGTCGTGCCCAATCTTAGCGGGTGCGGAATCCTGGAGCCGACCACCGGAAGGCTTCTCACCCTCCATGTGGGCCCGCAGACGGTCGACTGCGTTGGGTTTGTACCCCAGCAGTGCCTCCTGGTGAAGGAACGCCCCAACGATGAGTGGACCTACTTCTACGGCTCCATCGGGGGGTTCGACTTCGAACCCGGGTACCTGTACGTCCTGCAGGTCCGGCGCAGGAGCATCCGCAATCCCCCGGCGGATGGGTCCAGCTTTGAGTATCACCTGATCAGGGTCGTCTCCAGGGAGCCAGCTCCTGCCGCCTAGTTCACATTTTCACTCGGCGAATGGACTCAAACCGCCGTAGAGTTGCGACGCCCTGTTCCGCAGCCCCAAGGACGCCTGCTGTACGCATAGGCGGACCTTGAGCCGCATCTCTCGAACCGGGTTCAAGATGCCGTGCCGGCTCCAGACCGCAGTCGTCCTCATCGCCGGTGGGATCGCCGCGCTCGGTGGCTGCGCTCATGTGTCGGGCGAGGCCGAGTACGACCCACGTCGGTCCGTGGAGGGCCGCGACGGGATGACGCGGTCAGGGGCGTTCCCTGTTCCGCGCGCTGGTCGAAGCAGCGACGGACTCAGGGCGCCCGGTCCTCGTTCGCACCTACGCGCTCGCGGGGCTGACCGATTACTTCGAACCCGGTGCGGGCAGCGGGCCGGACGACCTTCAGGATGCCACCGGCTACCCCGTCGTAGTGCAACTCAGTCATCCGGGCTACGAGGCGTCGTCGTCCATCCTGCCGTTCGACAAGGATGCCGCGCGCCGGGCGCTGCACCTTGCGATGTCGCGAGAACCGGATCGCACGATGTGGCACGGCCGCGAAGTCACACGCGTCTACCGTCTGTGGCAGGAGGCCAACGGCGGCTATTTCCGGTCGAGGGCGGTCGCCGGCTGTCTCCGAAACCACCGTCCGCGGGGGGTTGCGAGCTACGCCTGCTCCGCGTGAAATTGGCGGACCCGATGGGTTCCGCTGTCCCGCTCCCAACGGATCCCTGCCCGCCAGGACGAAGAAAGGGCTGAGCGCCCGCCCTCTGTCCAGGATCCAACCGGTTCCATCTCTCATCCCAGGAAAGACACGAGTGTCGATCGTTCGAATTTCCGCCGTCGCGGCCCTGTGCGGCGGCGTTCTGCTCGTAGCCGGCTGCGATGGGGGCCCCACGCCCCCCGAGCCGGTCGCTTCGATCAGGATGGTGCCGGACACCGTGACCGTTGCCCCGGGCGTCAGCAGGCTGATTTCGGTGGAGGTGCTCGATGCCGACGGCGACGTGCTGCAAGACCGGCCGGTCACGTGGAGCAGCTCCGACGAGGCGGTGGCCTCGGTCGCGGCGGGCCTCGTGGCCGGGCGTACGCCGGGCACTGCCCTGATCACCGCGACCAGCGAGGGAAAGTCGGCGCAGGCCACGGTCACGGTGCCGTACATGCCTCCCGCGCTCACGCTCATCACCATCAACGGGGGCGCCATCGTTCCGGGCGCAGCCACGCCGGCGCGTGACAGTGTGGCCGTCACGGTACGCGTCGACATGTCCCCGTTCGGGCGCCCCATCGAGTCGCTGAAGCTGCTACGCAAGCTTGCGGACGGCTCGGTAGACACACTCGCGCGAAGTGGGCCCATGAACCTGGCGCCCGGCACCTCCGCAACGGCGACCCTCCACTCCCGCTCGGCCCCGTCGGGCCGGTACGATGTCTTCGTGCAGGCGCAGGCCGCGGAGCTCTACGCGTCGCAGGCCGCGGCGGTCGAGGTGAGCCGCCCCGACTCGTGGATCCGCCTTGTCGCGATCAACGGCCAGGCCGTGCAGGACGGGATTGCGCCGGCGGTCGCCGACAGCTTTCGCGTGACCGTGGCGATGGCGATCGCCGACACGGCCAGCTCGCCCTCCGTTGCGGCCCTGCGGCGCCCGCACCCGGATTTTCCCCACTCCTTCATCTACCTGGGGGTGATGAGAGGAGACTCGGTGCTTCCGGGCAACACCACGCTCCTGACGTTTACCGCGTATGGGGCGCCTGCCGGGACGTACGCCATATGGCCCACGGCGAACGTCATCCGATCGACTCGCGCGAGAGCCGCCGGTGCGGCGGTGAACGCGCAGGTAAGCCAGTCCGACGCGACGCCGCCAGCCCTTGCCATCACGGCACCGGTGCAGGGGACCACCGTCACGAGCGCAGACCTGAATCTCGCGTTCACCGCCTCGGATGTTCGCGGCATCTGGTTCTTCGGCTACTCCGTGCCGGGCGCGTGTTCGACGACCGCCATGATCGGCACCGCGGGTCCGCACACCACCGCCACGTACGCCGTAAACGAGAAGATCTGCGGCCTTCGAGAGGGCGAAAACTACATCACCGTCTGGGTGCAGGACACGGGGTTGAACCGCTCCAGCCAGACGGTGGTCGTCACCTACAAGCCAGCCCCGGCGTCCATCGGCGCCCCGCCCGCCGCTCGGGCCGTGACGGGTGCGGCCCCCGCGGCCCGCGCCGATGGCATCGTTCGCCGATTCGAGTACGAGCACGATCCCGGGTCCTGGTAAACCCGGGCAGGGGCGCGATGACCTGTGCGCTGCGCCCCGTCGGCCTCCCCGCGTGAGCGGGGGCGGAGAATGCAGCGCACGTACTCACCAGCGGACCGACGCCATGCCTCGTTACGTCGCCCTGCTTCGCGGGGTCAGCCCTTCGAACTGCAAGATGCCGCAGCTGAAGGAGTGCTTTCAGGCGGCAGGATTTGAGGATGTGCGCACGCTGCTGTCGAGCGGCAATGTCGTGTTCACCACGCGCGACTCGTCCTGGGCCGCGCTCGAACGGCAGGCCGAGCAAGCCATGGCCACATCGTTGGGTCATGCCTTTCCCACGATCGTTCGGCCGACTGAGTATCTTCAGGACCTCGTCGCGAGTGACCCATTCGCCGAGTTCGCCCTGCCACCCGCGGCCAAGCGCGTCGTCACCTTCCTGCGGCGGCCGGAGAACCCGGGTGTGGAATTGCCCTTGGAGCGTGACGGTGCAAGGATTCTCAAACTGGCAGGCACGGAGGTGTTCACGGCGTATGAGCCCAACCCCAAGGGGCCCATATTCATGACGCTGCTCGAGCGCACATTCGGAAAGGACATCACCACCCGGACGCTCGACACGGTCAGGAAGTGCGCTGTGGCGTAGCTCCGCTGCGCGGCCATGTTCTTGCGGGCCTTTTACGATGCCGGCCCAGCGCGTCGACTGGGCTGCTCCGGGATCCACCGAGGCCGCGGCCCGGCAGGCATCTTCCGCAACGTCGCGGACGTCGCGGATCCGGTGGAGTACGCGAACCTTTCCCTCCTGCCGCCCTGGACGACGGCCTGTCCTGCGCGACGGCGACGCCCCGATCGTTTTCCCGCCCCCACACCCGCGCCACCACATGGCGCCCCTGCAGCATGACCATGCCTTCCGGCTCCGCCGTTCCGACCGGCGGTGCCAGCACCGAAGCCGCGCCGCCCGATCTCCATGACGTGGAGGTTCGCGAGAGTGCAGCCCGGAGAATCGTTTCGTTCCCCGCAATCCGGATACTCGCCCAGCCTCCGCCCAACCTCCGCGGGCCGCCGCCCCCCGCTCCAGGTCGCCACGAGGCCGCATCGGCAGGCGGCCCGGCGCGGTGGCATGCCGATCTCGTGCGCACACTGGGGCGAGCTTCGCGGCTGGCCGCCGCACTGGTCCTCGTCGGGGGCTCGCTCGTCCTGCTGGGATGGCGGCTCGATCTCCGGTTCCTGCAGGCTATCGGGCCGGTCGACGTGGTGATGAACCCGCTGGCGGCACTCCTCTTCGTGCTCATCGGGAGTGCCTTGCTGCTGGACGAGCGGTATGGCGCGCGAGGATCGTGGCATCGTGGGCTCGCCGGCTTCGGCCTGGTCGTCGCCCTGTGCGGAGGCCTGGTCCTGATGCGCTCCGTCGCCGGGTGGCAGGCCGGTGTCGACGAGTGGCTCTTCCGCGCGAAGGTGCGCAGCGTCGACCCGCCGGACTGGATGGCCGCGAATTCGGCGGCGAACTTCCTTTTCTTTGGGCTGGCGCTGCTCGCCGGGCGCGCTCGCGTGGGCAGCGGATGGCGGCCCGCGTACTGGCTGGTCCTCCCGGCGGCGCTGAGCTCGCTGCTCGTGGTGATCGGGTACCTGTACGACGCGGCGGGGCTCACCACGTTTCAGCTGCAGCTTCCGATGGCGCTGAACACCGCGCTGTTCTTTCTCACCGCCTGCTTCGCGCTCGTCGCCGCTCATCCGGACGAAGGGGCGATGGCGCTGTTCGTGAGCGACAGCGCGGGAGGCACGATCACCCGCCGCCTGCTGCCGGCCCTGCTCCTGGTTCCCCTGGTGTTGGGGGTCCTGGTCAACACGGGCATGCGCGCCGGATGGTACGGCCCCACGGTGGGGTTGGCCCTGCTCACGCTCGCCACGATCGTCCTTTCCGTGCTGCTCACCACCACGACCGCCGGCGCGCTTCACCGCAGCGACCTGGCGCTGCGGGGGAGCGAGGAGCACTTCCGCAGGATCATCGAGAACGCCTCGGACTTCGCCTCGATCCTGGGGCCCGGGGGCGTCAACACCTACCAGAGCCCCGCCATCGAGCACATCCTGGGCTACAAGCCCGAGGAAATCGTGGGGACGAGCGCGTTCGACCGCATACACCCGGAGGATTGGGCCGCCTGCCGCGAGGTGCTGGGGTGGGTCACCGGGCATCCCGGCGAGACGCGCCCGGTGGAGTTCCGCTACCGTCACAAGGACGGCTCCTGGAAGGTCATCGAGGCGCACGCGCGCACGCTCCTGCCCGACTCCGCCGCCGAGGGAGTCGTCGTCAACAGCCGCGACGTGACCGAGCGGACTCGATACGAGAAAGACCTCCGCGACGCCGTGGCGGCGGCGGAGGCGGCGAACCGCGCCAAGAGCGAGTTCCTTTCCCGCATGAGCCACGAGCTCCGCACCCCCATGAACAGCATCCTGGGGTTCGGCCAGCTGCTCGCGCGCAAGGACCTTCCGCCGGACCAGCGCAAGGGGGTCGACTACATCCTGAAGGCGGGAGAGCACCTCCTCACCCTGATCAACGAAGTGCTCGAGATTTCGAGCATCGAGGCGGGGCGCCAGACCTTTTCCCTGGAGCCCGTGCACGTCGCCACCGTGCTCCAGGAGACGCGCGCGCTGATCCAGCCGCTCGCCGCGCAGCGCGGCCTGACGCTCGGCGACTGCGACCTCGAGCCGCGGCTGCACGTGCACGCCGACCGGCAGCGGCTCGTACAGGTTCTCCTGAACCTGCTCGCCAACGCCGTGAAGTACAACCGCCCTGGCGGGGATGTCTCGATGGTGTGCGAGGAGCGGGAGCGGCCCGGTGGCGCCCGTACCGTGGTGATCGGCGTCCGGGACACCGGCCCGGGAATCCACCCGGACGACGTGCTACGGCTCTTCACCCCGTTCGAACGGCTCGGAGCCGCGCAGTCGGACCTCGAGGGCACGGGCCTTGGGCTGGCGCTCTCCAGGCGGCTCGTAGAGGCGATGGGGGGTACGCTCACCGTCGACTCCCGGGTGGGGGAGGGGAGTACGTTCCTGGTCGAGCTGGCCAGGTCGGAGAGCCCGATCGCAGTGGTGGGGCTGGAGGGAGGCCGTCTCGCCGGTGCGGCGGCTCCCGGCGTGGACGCCAGCCCCGCCACGATCCTCTACATCGAGGACAACCTGCCGAACCTGGCGCTCGTCACGGCCATTCTCGCCGAGCGCCCGTACATCACCCTGCTCTCCTCGGTCCAGGGACAGATGGGACTGGACCTCGCGGCCCAGCACGGCCCACAGCTGATCCTTCTCGACATGCACCTCCCCGACGTGCGGGGAGACGAGGTCCTCCGCCGGCTGCGGGAGAACCCGCGGACCCGCGAGATCCCCGTGGTCATCGTGAGCGCCGACGCAACGGGCAGCAGCGTGGGCCGGCTCACCGACGCGGGCGCATCCGGCTACCTGACGAAGCCGCTCGACGTCGCGCAGTTCCTGGCCACCGTCGACCGCCTCCTGCCTCCCCGCCCGGAAGGCCACCCATGACCGGCACGGACCTTCACGCCGCCCGGATCCTCATCGTCGACGACGAGCAGGCGAACATCGATCTTCTCGTCGGCTGCATCCAGGACGAAGGGTACGAGGACTTCGCAACCACCCGCGATCCCGAGGCCGTCGCCGCGCTGTTCCAGGAGTATGGGCCCGACCTCGTCCTGCTGGACCTGCACATGCCGCGGCTCGACGGGTTCGCTGTCCTGGAGCAGTTGCGCCGGTACGTCTCGCCCGACGAGTTCCTCCCGGTCCTCGTGCTCACGGCGGACGCATCGCGCGCCACGAAGGAGCGGGCGCTTTCCTGCGGCGCGACCGACTTCCTCACCAAGCCGCTCGGCATCACGGAGGTCCTGCTCCGAATCGGCAACCTTCTGCATACCCGGCAGCTCCACGTGGACCAGCGGCTCGCGCGGCGGCGAGCCGAGGATACCGAGCGCCGCGCTTCGCTGCTGGCCGAGGCGAGCCGGGTCCTCGCGAGCTCCTTCGACCATCAGACCACCCTCGCGATGCTCTGCCGGGCGATGGTGCCGGGGATCGCCGACTACTGCGTGGTCGACGTCCTCCAGGCGGATGGAACCATCGTGCGGCCGGGGTTCAGCCACGTAGACCCCGCGATCGAGCCCCTTCTGCGCGAAACCGCCCATGCCCAGCCGTCCGTGCTCCCCGCGGACCACCCGGTGGTCGTCGCGCTGCGGGAGGGGCGCCGCACCCTGGCGCAGGAGATCACGCCCGGGATGGTGTCCGCCGTCACCGGAAGCCACGAGCACCGCCAGCTGCTCGCCCGGCTTCGCCCCCGGTCGCTGATCACCGTGCCCATCGTGGCATCGGGGCCCATCCTGGGGGCGCTCGTGCTCGTCTACTCCGATTCGGGCCGGCGGTACGCGGCCGAGGACCTGGAGCTTGCCCGCGAGCTGGGCCGCCGCGCCGCGACGACCATCGAGAATGCGCAGCTGTTCGACCAGGCGCACCGGGCTACCCGCGCCCGTGACGAGATGCTGGGCATGGTCGCGCACGATCTGCGGAACCCGCTCAGCACCATCATGATGGGCTCCGAGATGCTCATCGATTCTTCGCTCGACGACGCGCAGCGGCGGTTCGTCGAACTGGTGCGCCGCGCCGCCGGCCGCATGCAGGAGCTGATCCAGGACCTGCTCGAGGCGCGCCAGATCGAAAGCGGGCAGCTGCGCGTATCGCCCCAGGCCCAACCCGTCGGGCCGCTCGTCGCGGAAGCCGTCGCGATGCTGACGCCCCTGGCCGCGGGCCGGGGGATCGGCCTGCGCGCCGTGCTCGACGACGGGCTGCGCCCCGCCCTGGTCGACGGCGCGCGGCTCCTGCAGGTCCTGTCGAACCTGGTCGGCAACGCGCTCAAGTTCACTCCAGCAGGGGGAAGCGTGGAGATCGGGTGCATTCCGCTGGGAGAAGAGCTCCGCCTCGTGGTCTCCGATACCGGCCCGGGGATTCCCCCGGAGCAGATCCCGCACGTCTTCGGCCGGTACTGGCAGGCGGCCAAGGGAGACCGGCGGGGGATCGGCCTTGGGCTGTCGATCGTGAGGGGGATCGTGGAGGCCCACGGCGGCCGGGTATGGGTGGAGAGCAGCGTGGGGAGCGGGGCTCGCTTCTATTTCACCGTTCCCGCGCAGCCGGTGGGCGCGGAAGCGATGCTGGCCGACGCGCAGCCGCTCCCCTTGCTCGTGGTGAATTGAGCCCCCTGCATGGCCCGACGCAGGACCGCTGCACACGAGGTCGAGCGCGCACCAGTTCGCGCCGTTGCGGCCGTGCAGCGGTGGGCCATGTACGACCTGCCGTGGACGTCGCTGCATCCCGCGGAACCCCCTGTCCACACCGGAAGCACCTTCGCGACCGTCGTCCGCCACCTCGGCTTCTGGTCCATCAACCCGTGCCGGGGATCCCGCCGTACAACAGGCCCGCGACGGTGACACCCAGGCTGCGCGAATCCTCAGCCGTCCTGCGATGCATTGCCGAGCGCGGGCGCGAACGCCATGTCCAGCCCCGCGAGCGCCACCCCGTTCGCCACGCCCAGGACGAGTGCCAACGGCAGCTCGCGCGGGAAGGGCGAGCCCGCAGGCATGCGCGCAGCGCACGCCGCCAGGTGCGAGCGCAACCCCAGCCTGGGCGCCAGCAGAACGCCGGCCAGGACGCCGCTGGCCAGCAGCAGCGTGGGCTGCAGCATTGCAAGCGCGGCCAGCAGCGGGGTAGGGACCTCGGGAAAGCCGGGGATCTGCTCCACCTCGGCCCGCAACCCGGGGGCGAGCACTGCTCCCAGAGCCACGACGCCCGAGAATCCGGGAACGAAGAGCGCCATCGCTTGATGCCGCCGCCGGCCTGGTGGCGCGGGTGCAGCAGCGCGGGCCAGAGCCGCCGCGCCGTCGGTATCCGGCGGCACAGGGAAAGTCACCGTGCCGGGGAGCCGGCGAGCTCCCGGACCCGGGCGACGAAGCGCTCCGGCTCGGCCACGCTGAGCAGCAGGGCATACCCATCACGAGTGGGAAGATACGCCACGCGCCGCGGGTCTGTGACGAACGCCAGCACCCTCTCGCGGCTCCGCGTGGTGAACCAGCCGACGCTATAACCGGGAAGTCCCACGCCGTTGTCGCGTACGTGCAGCCGCAGCCCGAGCTCGCGCGTCAGGTCCGCCGGGCGCGCGTCCGCCAGAAGCAGGCTGCGGGCCGGCACCATGCGCCCATACTCGCCCCTGACGCGCACGCCAGCAGGGGAGACCTCCACCTGCAGGCGCCGCGCATTCCACAGCATCACGGCGAAAAACAGCAGCAGAGCCAGCAGCAGGACCATCACCGCCCCCGGGACCCAGAACGCCCGCGCAGACGCGGGCACAATCGGGAACGACTCGCTCATGTTCCCCCTCCGTCCAGAAACTCAGCGCGCCTTCATCCACTCCCCGGCGGCGCGGATCACGCCGGCACCCGGCGCGCCGCTAGCCGTGTCGTAGAGCGAGTGGTCGAGCCCTGCATAGGTGCGCAGTTCCACCGCCGCCGACCGCACCGAGGCGGCGCGCCAGCGATCGAGGCTACGCTGCAGGGTGCCGCCGGGAAGGTACGGATCGGCCAACCCCTGCACCACGAGCACCGGCCTGCCGAGGGCCTCGGCGATGCTGTCCGCTCGTTGCGTATAACTGATGAACTGGCGCCAGTACTCCGCTCCGGCGCCAAGGATTTCGCCGTCCGCCGGAAAGGTGCCGTCCCGCAGCGCGCGGAACTGGCCATCAACGTCCTCCGCCATCCCCGGAGGCACGTCTTCGCTCGCCCGCAGCTGCTCCACGACCAGCGAGTCGATGGCGAGCGCCGTGGCCGCTACCGCGATCACGGCGCGGACGGGGCCGCGTGCCGCGGCGACAGGGGCGAGCGCGGCGCCTTCGCTGTG
The DNA here is from genome assembly GCF_036399935.1 of Longimicrobium sp. Taxonomy (GTDB): domain Bacteria; phylum Gemmatimonadota; class Gemmatimonadetes; order Longimicrobiales; family Longimicrobiaceae; genus Longimicrobium. The sequence continues at coordinate 355,678 of NZ_DASWMD010000021.1, read as the reverse complement.
GCCCAGGATGAACACGCGCGCTGGATCCACCTCAGGGCGCGACGCAAGATAGCGCACCGCGGCCAAGGCGTCCTCAACCTGATCGTCCTGCGTGAGCGTGAGCGGGTCCAGGGACGGATAGGTGAGGAACCGCTTGTCGTACCGCAGCACCGCAATGCCGTCCCGGCCCAGAAGGTCGGCCCAGGTTCGGTAGGCCGCGGCAGCAGCAAGGGAAAGGGGATGAAGGTGCCGTTCCGGTTGACCGGCCCTGAGCCGGGAATTACCACTACTGCAGGCGCGGGAACGCCGTGAGCGGGGAGGAAAAGGGTGCCGGAGAGTGCTAGCCCGCCGGAGTGAAATGTGACCTCCTCCGATCGGTACGGGCCGACCGGCGCGGGTCTGGCTGAACCGGATGCCCGGCGTTGGTGCACGCCGCGGGCGCGGCGAGCGCCACTAGGAAACGAAGCCCTTTCAGCGAGATCATGCAGGATCAGACGCATAGGAGTCGTGGCGTTGTTGCCGGACGGAGGCAAGAAACGGTTCATTACTGGCATGGCTGCGTTCATGACACACACACGGTGGGGTACATGGATCGGTGCTCAGACGCGGTGGACTGGCTGCTGTACGCCTCGCACGAGAGCTCGCTTACCGTTGGAGGAAAATGGCTGATCTCGCGGGTGAAGGCCGCCTGGCCAGAATGGGAGCGACACGTGTGGACCAACCCGGCCGCGACACGGACGCGTGGATGACTGCATGAGCCCGCGCGACGCGCCTGTAAGATGGGTCCAGAGGTCGAACGCGGCCGCATTGGCTCCGCAGGTGCCGTGCTGCAAGTAGGCGATTGAGGCTGATCCTTGCGCCGTTCGCGCAATTGCGTCTAGTTGGAACGCGGTTCGGCGTCAGAATCAGCCGTCGTTCCGCGATGCATGTGCAGCCCCTCTCGTCGTCAGTCCCCTGGCTGGTACCCGCCATGCCCACGTCGCAACCTTCCTGGCTGTCCTGTAGCCACCCCTTGGCCCGGGGCTGTCGTCTCTCCGTGCTGATGGCGCCAATCGGGCTTGGGCTTGCTCTACAGCAGGCTGACGCACAGACGACAGCGGATTCTCTGCGGCTCGTTCCGGCCCATGCGGCGCCCCCCGGCGCGCCGTATCGCGCGGTCGAGGTGCGGGTGCCCTCCGCGGCGGCGGCACTTGGGGCCACGCTCACGATTCCCTGCGGAGCAACGGATCGCCTGCCCGCCGCCGTGCTGATCGCCGGAACGGGGGTGCAGGATCGCGACGGAGGCGTGGTGCCTGATGACCGGTACCGGCCGTTGCGGCAGATCGCCGATACCCTCTCCCGGCGCGGGATCGCCGTTCTGCGCCTGGACGATCGCGGTTTTGCGGAAGGCAAGCTCTGGTCACCTCCCACCGCCGAAGAGGTTGCAGCGGACGTACGCAACGCGGTTGCCCTCCTCCGGGGGAGGGCGGATATCGATCCGCAACGTCTCCTCCTGGTCGGGCACAGTGAGGGCGGCATCGTCGCCCCCATGATTGCTGCGGGGGATTCGGCCCTGGCCGGCATCATCCTGCTCGGCGCACCGGCGAAGTCCTGGCGCCAGACCCGGCAAGAACTGGCGAGAGCCGCGGCGGAGCGGGACCCCCGCTTGCGAACGGCCGAGGAACGCGACTCCGTGGCGAGCGCGCAGCTCGCCAGTGAAGAGGTCATGATCACTCGCGTTCGTGCCTTTGGATTTCTCGCGGATCATGATCCGCTGCCGGCCGCCCGACGGGTACGCCGCCCGAGCGTGCTGATCCTTCATGGAGCGACGGATCAGCAGGTTCCGCCGGCCCACGTCGAGCTGCTTGCGGCGGCATTCCGCGCCGGAGGCAACCGCGACGTGAGGGTACGGCTCTTCCCGGAAACCAACCACCTGATGGTGCACGATCCCCATGGCGACCCATCTGGCTACGAGGCGCTCCCGTCACAAACGGTAACGGCCGAGGTGCTCGGGGCGCTTGCGGAGTGGGCCTCCACCCGGCTCGGTGCTCGTTCGGACCCGCAACCGTCTACCTGCCGCTGACCGACGCCATGCCTCGCTACGTCGCTCTGCTTCGCGGGGTCAGCCCCTCGAACTGCAAGATGCCGCAGCTGAAGGAGTGCTTTCAGGCGGCGGGATTCGAGGGTGTGCGCACACTTCTGTCCAGCGGCAATGTCGTGTTCACCACGCATGAGTCGTCCTGGGAGGCGCTCGAACGGCAGGCCGAGCAAGCCATGCTCGCGTCGTTGGGGCACGCCTTTCCCACGATCATTCGGCCGACTGAATATCTCCAGGACCTCGTGGCGAGCGACCCGTTCGCCGAGTTCACCCTGCCGCCCACGGCCAAACGCGTGGTCACCTTCCTGCGGCGCGCAGCGAATCCGGTTGTGGAACTGCCGCTTGAACGTGACGGAGCAAGAATCCTCAAACTTGCAGGCACCGAGGTATTCACGGCGTATGAGCCAAGCCCCAGGGGGCCCGCCTTCATGACGCTGCTGGAGCGCACATTTGGAAAGGACATCACCACGCGCACCCTCGACACGGTGAAGAAGTGCGCCGTAGCATAGAGTTGACCGATAGGAGGGAGGGGGCGAGGCGCAGATGAATCGAGGGCACTGGCAAGGACTGGTGGACCAACTCCGCGGCGCCGAATACCAGTTTGGTGTGATCGCGCCCGCCTCACCGCGCCAACGGATCGAGTTCGATGCCGGCCTTACTGGCGCCGAGGTCGCTGCCGTGGAAACGCGATTCGCTTTTCTGTTCCCGCCCGACCTCCGCGACTTCCTGCAGACCGCGCTGCCTCGCGGTCCGCAGTTTCCCGACTGGCGATCCGGTGATGATGCTACGCTGCGGGACTGGTTGGATCAGCCGCGGCAGGGTGTGCTGTTCGATGTGGAGCACAACGCGTTCTGGCTCAACGCATGGGGGCCGCGTCCCGGATCGCTCGAGGAAGCGTTGCGAGTCGCGGACGAGCTTGTTGCGGCCGCCCCACGGCTGATCCCTCTGTATGGACACAGGATGATGCCGGACGAGCCGCATCAGCCGGGCAACCCGGTGTTCTCCGTCCACCAGACGGACATCATCCACTACGGATTCGACTTGGCCGACTACCTCCGTGCCGAGTTCCATCTGCCGGGCCGCGAGCCGTGGCCAAAGACGATTCGCCCGATCCGGTTCTGGGATTTGGATCGGTTCCATGATGTGCGCTGGAGCCCGGAGGGTGGGCGCGTCTTCGACAACCGGGCCCAATGAGCGGCCGGCGCTGGTCTTGTTCGGCTCTTCGCCGTGGTCGGCCGGGTCGGCCCTGGCGACAACGGAGGTTGGGTACTGTTCGACGCCACAGATCTTGCCATGTGCCAGCGTCTCGTCGCGCAGTTCGGCGCGTACGGCACGCATCCCCATTGGTATTGGAGTGCCTACCGCATCCGTGACTACTACTTCGTGGCATGGCGATTCGTGAACACGGATGGGGGCTTCCGTGTCGGCCTTACTCCGATGCTGATCTTCGATCAAGACTTCGTCCAGGTGGGCGGCTTTGCGTCGTAGGCATGTCGCACGCTGGGCAGACCGACCGAATCAGTAACCCGGGACACGAGCGGACGGAGGTGAGATGAGACGGGTGCGCTACCAGGTTGCACGCAGCCTCGACGGCTTCATCGCCGGACCGGACGACGACTTCGGCTGGATCATCCCCGAGCCCTCGTTCGATTTCGAGGCGCACTACGCCCAGTTCGATACCCTGCTGATGGGCCGCCGCACGTACGAGGTGGTCCGTGCCGCGGGCCAGGGATTCAGCGGAAAGCAGGTGCTCGTCGCCTCTCGAACGCTGGATCCGGAAGGGCATCCCGGAATCGAGGTGGTCCGCGACCGGCTCGAAGAGCGCATTCGTGAGCTGCGTGGGGGCGCAGGCGGCGACATCTGGCTGTATGGCGGTGGCGAGCTGTTCTCACAGCTTCTCGCGTGGGGCCTGGTCGATACCGTGGAACCAGCGATCATTCCGATTCTGCTGGGAGGCGGAGTCCCGCTCCTCCCCTCGCCCGCGGTGCGCCGGCAGCTGACGCTTCGCCGCCACCAGGCATACCCCAGTGGAATGATGCTCCTGGAGTATGAGGTCCTGAAGGACGGGTGATCATTCGTGGTTGATGCGACGACGCCCGGCCGGCTGGAGCAGCTCTCGCGTGTCCGATCCGGCAGGAGCAACCGTCCGTGATGGATCGTAAGCGCAAGATCTGGATTGCACTGGGGCTTCTCGCCGCGTTCGTCGCCTGCGCCCTGGTGCTGGCGCGGCTTTCGGTGCTGTTCTCGATGAGCATGTGCTGCGGGCCACAGGCGACCTCCATCCTCCAGGCGCGGGAGAAGGGGCTGCTCGTGAAGGTGCCCCACCTGGCCTGTCCCGTGGTGGCGTGGGAGGGGGTGGAGCACCGGATCGCCGAGGCGTGGATCGCGCACCGGGTGAAGGTCCAGCCCCGCGGGTACTTCGGGATGCGTACCGTTCCCAGCGGCGACTACAGCCTGTTCGTACGCTTCCACGAATCGCCCGAAGGCAGGCCCGATCTGCCGATGGGGGTGCGCGGTGAACCCGTCTTCGTGCACGGTGACTCGCTGGATGCGTTCGGCTGGTACGGCGGGCTGGCCACGGCGGGGATCGAGCCGCCGTTCCCCGACTCCATCTGCCCGCGCGTGGCTCCGTTCGATTCGGTTCAGGCGAGCAGGATGCGAGACCCGAAGTACCGTGCCCGCGTCGACAGCATCCGCCGGGCGAACAGCAGGCGCGGGTGATGGACGGGCTCGGCCTTCAGACAACCGCAACCAGGGGCTGGCGCCCGATGACTGCTCGTCCCCTGCACCTGCTGCTTCTGCTCGGCTGTGTGCTGGCCTGCCGGCCGAACCCGCCGCAGGCTCGGCCGACAAAGGCCCGCGATCCGTACGCTCGCGAGCGCGCGCAGATGGTGCGGGAGCAGCTGCACGCCCGGGGCATTCGCAACGACGCGGTGCTCGACGCCGTCCGGCGCGTGCCGCGCCACCTGTTCGTTCCGCCGGAATCCCAGGGACAGGCCTACGCCGATCATCCACTGCCGATCGGGTTCGAGCAGACGATCTCGCAGCCGTACATCGTCGGGTACATGACCGAGGCCGCCAGGGTCTCCGCCGGCAGCCGGGTGCTGGAGATCGGAACGGGCTCCGGCTATCAGGCAGCCGTTCTGGCGGAGATTGCGGGGGAGGTGTACAGCATCGAGATCGTGCCCGAACTCGCGGAGCGTGCGCGGGCGCTCCTCGCCGAACTCGGCTACCGCAACGTGCACGTGCGCGCGGGAGACGGATACGCGGGATGGAGGGAGCATGCGCCCTTCGACGCGATCCTGGTGACCGCCGCACCGGACCACGTGCCGCCCGCGCTCGTGGAGCAGCTGGCGGTGAACGGACGGATGGTCATCCCCGTGGGCACCGGAGAGCAGGAGATGCGCGTGATTACGAAGACCCCCGCGGGGGTCGTGGAGGAGCGCACCATGGACGTGCGTTTCGTACCCCTGGTGCGGTCCGACACGACCGGGCCATGAAAGCGCGGGGGTGGACGCACCGCGCACTGGCAGCAACGCTCCGCTTGCACTTTGGCCTTATTGCAATCGAAAGCTCCACCCACCTTCATCCAGGCTTTCCCGATCATGTCCGATCCTAATCTTGCCTCCACGCCCATTCCTCCCCTTGCTGCCAAAGGCAGCCAGCGATGGCTGCAGCTGGCGGTGAATCACCGTCCAGACCTTCTGGATGAACCGCTAAGGGCGGCGATGGGCCTGGCCGCAGACGTCGAGGTCGAATGGCTGTCGCCGCTCGCACGCCAGAACTACGTCGAATATCGCGACGGTATGACGTACGACCACCTGGGCGTTCAGCTACGCCGTCCTTCGATCGACTTCTGGCCGAACAGAGGGCCGATGTGGGACGGCTTGGCCCGGCTAAGCACGGGTGACGTGCTGCTGGTGGAAGCGAAAGCGCACATCCAGGAAATGGTGTCGAACGGAACGCGAGCATCCGAACCCGCACGGGCGAAGATCGTGGAAAGCCTTCGGGCCGTGCAGCGCGTCCTGGCGCCACGGGCTGATGTCGACTGGGCCGGCACGTTCTACCAGTACGCCAACCGCCTGGCGCACCTTCACTTTCTCCGCGAAGACAATGGCGTGCCCGCGCACCTGGTGTTCATCTATTTCCTGAACGCAGAAGATGTAGGCGGTCCGTCGGAGCGGGCTGAGTGGATCGGCGCCATCAAGGTCGTAGAAGGCTACCTCGGTCTCGGCCGGCACCGGCTCAGCAGGTACGTACACAAGGTTTTTGTCGATGTCCGGGAGCTGTCGGGAGGGGACGCCTGAGCGGGTGGGTTCGGTTCTGGCGTTGTCATTCTTCAAGCATGCGCCCTCTGATGGCTGCCACGTAGAAACCATAACGCTCCAGGCGCAGATGGAACCCGCACGCGATGGCGCATCCCCATGAGCGCTGCCGTCGATCCCCCGACGCTTGTCTTCCTGGTGGGTCCGCCGGCCGTCGGAAAGATGACGGTGGGCCACGAGCTCGCGGCGCTTACCGGCCTGCGTCTCTTCCACAACCATCACACGATCGAACTCGTTCTGCGGTTCTTTCCGTTCGGCTCTCCGCCGTTCCAGCGCCTGGTCGGAGAATTCCGCCGCCGCGTGTTCGAAGAAGTAGCCGAAAGCAACCTGCCGGGGTTGATCTTCACGTACGTGTGGGCGTTCGACGATCCGAGCGACGAGGCCGCGGTGGAGGGGTGGGCCGACATTTTCCGGAAGAGAGGTGGGCGTGTCGTTTTCGCGGAACTCGAGGCGTCCCTGGGGGAACGGCTGCGCCGGAACGAAACCGAGTTCCGCCTGGCCGAAAAGCCGTCGAAGCGTGATCTCGCTGCGTCACGCCAACGGCTGCTGCAGGCAGACGCGCGTTATCGGCTGAACTCGCGCGGTGCCTGCGACGGGCGGGACGACTGGTTCCGCCTCGACACCACGGACCTGGCAGCGGCCGAGGCCGCGGAACGGATCCTCGTCCGTTTCGGACTCCCGCGGGTAACCTGCTGACCATCGCGCTACGGGCGACCACCCAATCCCCACGAGTATGGCATCGCGCCTCGTGCCCTCCTCCGGCTCCGCGCACCTCGGTCCGCCCCGTGGCACGCGCGCGGTGGAACTCGCCCCGTGGAGGCCATCGACAGCGTTGCGCAGCCATGGCCGCGTTCGCCAGCTTGTCGAGACGCTTCGGCCATTCTTCCGGGGCATTCCTCGGTCTTGCACTCGGCCCCACACTACGACTGGATTCCCCATGATCCGGCTGTCGTACGCATGATTCGCAGCTTCATCTACGACACCCTGATCCTGAGGCTCACCTCGCGGTGGTACGCGGAGGTGCTGCGGCGCGTCCCCAACGGCGCCGCGATGCTGGACGTGGGGATCGGCACGGCTGGCGCTCTGCTGGCGAACGACGACTTGGTGACGCGGAAGCGCCTGCGCGTGGTGGGCATCGACATCGACGGCGACTACGTCGAGCGCGCACGGCGACGGCTTGGGGACTCCGCGCTGAGTGGTCGTGCCCAGGTACGTCTCGAATCCGTCTATGATCACCAGGGCGGGCCGTATGACGCGGTGTATTTCTCCGGAAGCTTCATGCTCCTTCCCGAGCCCGAGCAGGCGTTGCGGCATTGTTGCGCGCTGCTGAACCCGGGCGGACGGATCTTCTTCACGCAGACCATCCAGACACAGCCGGCCCGCTGGATGGAGATCCTCAAGCCCATGCTGAAGCGGGTCACGAGCATCGATTTCGGCCGCGTGACCTACGAGGCCGATTTCAGGGCCCAAATCCACGCCGCCGGTCTGGAGCTGGAGGAGTTCACCGCCCTGGCGCACCACGGAAGCCGGGCCTCGTACATTGCCGTGGCACGTCACGCTCGCACTGGCCAACGACAGGGAGAACCGTCTTGAATCAGGAGGCTGAAGTGCAGCGGCAGGCGTATGCTGCCCGGCCGTCCAGCACGAACACGCGCAAGGCTTCGGGCGGCTCGCTCCCAGCGACATCCATGCGACCCACGATCTTCTTCCTGGCCGCGGCGCTCGGGAGTCATCCCCAGCCGCCAAGGGTTTTTCTGCGCCATCAGAACGTCCGGGTGATGCTGCCCGTCCGGGATAGGATGAATGTCAAGAGGGTTCCCGCGCATGAACATCGTCGCAATCATCGGGAGTGCTCGGCGGGACGGTGATTCCACCCGGCTCGCCGACGCGGTGCTCGCGGGGCGGAGTGCACAGAGGTTAGACCTCGCGTCGCTGCACGTTCGCGATTACGAGTATGGCCGGGCCGTCGAGGGAGACGATTTCCTGGCCGTGGCGGAGGCGATTGCCAATGCCGACGGGGTGCTTTTCGTTACGCCGATCTACTGGTACGCGATGAGCGGCGTGCTGAAGCGCTTCTTCGATCGGCTGACCGACCTGATCACGGTGCGGAAGCCGCTCGGGCGCCGCCTTGCGGGACGCTCCATGTGGGTGGCCGCGTGCGGGACGGACCCGGCACTCCCGGAGGGCTTCGACGTCCCGTTTCGGAGAACGGCAGCTTACTTCGGCATGATCTATGGTGGAACGCTCTACGTGAGCATCCGGAACGGTGCGGCGCTGTCGCCCGAGCAGGCGAGGCAGGCGGACGAGTTCGGGGCGCGGATGTTCAGGGCAGCTGATCCCGGGACGACGCAGTCGGGGTGAGCGCTCGCCACGTTGCACGGCAGATCGCGTGAGCGCCCAGCTGCGATGCGCTGCGCGCCAAGGGCGGACCGCTCGGCTGGGGCCTGGGAGATGGCCTCGAGGAGATCTACATGGAATACCTGTATGATGATCCTGAGGATGCATAGGGTGACCTTTGCGTACCGTGCCGAACGCGCGTACGATTCGGCACCAGCTGCGATGAACAGATCAGCGACTACGAGCCATGCCGACCTCATGGTCTCCACCCAGCTCCACAACATCCGCGTCCTGCTCGGCCAGCCCGCGTGGTGAGGCGGCCGCAATGAGCCCATCCAACCTCGAGATCCTGGCGTACGAAGAGAGCCCGCTGGGTCCGCTCTGCCTGCGGCGGCGGGAGCTGCTGTCGCGCCCCGGAACGGTGGTCACCGAAGTGACGCTGAACCACGCGTTCCTGATGAGCAGCTACAACACGGCCTCGGAGCGGGCGCTCGCTTCGGTCGCCGTGCAGATGCACCCGGGCACCGATCTGCGGGTGCTCGTGGGCGGGCGGGGGCTGGGGTACACGGCGCACGCGGCCCTCGCGTCCCCTCGCGTGGCCCGGGTGGAGGTGGTGGAGTTCCTTCCGCAGGTGGTCGACTGGATGGAGCAGGGCCTGTTCCCCCTGGCCGCCGCGCTCCAGGCCGACATGCGGTTCTCCACGGCCGCCGGCGACGTCTACGCCCGGCTGGCCGCAGCGCCCAACGAGCGCTGGGACCTGATCCTGATCGACGTCGATCACGCCCCGGACGACCAGCTCAGCCGCACGAACGACGCGTTCTACCGCGCGGAGGGGCTGGAACGGGCGAGCCGGCACCTGGCGCCCGGCGGCATCCTGGGCGTGTGGTCGTACGCCGAGAGCTCGCCCTTCGCCGACGCCCTGCACCAGGTGTTCCAGGAGGTACGCATCGAACCCGTGACGTTCTTCAACGAGATGATCGACGAGGAAGTCACGGACTGGCTCTTTTTTGCGCGGGGCGCGCCGCGGTAGCGGGAGGCCGAAGGCGGCGCCATTGTTGCGCTGCCCGCGAGCACTCGCACGACGCACATCCAAGCCCCACGCATGGCCATGCGACTCCCGCCCGTCCTCGTTCTGCTCGCGCTCGCGTGCCCTCGCACGGCTGCGCCCGGCGCGGCCCAGGCGACGTCCGCCGATACCGGTGTCGCCGCGCACATCGACCGGTTCATCGCCGATTCGCTGGGAGCGGTGCCCTTCAGCGGGACCATCGCCATGTCGCGCGGGGGAGAGCTCGTGTTCAGCCGTGGCTACGGGCTCGCGCACCGGGAGGAGGATGTGCCGGTGACGCCGCGGACGCGCTTCCTGATCGGCTCGGTGACCAAGCAGATGACCGCGGCGGCCGTGTTGATGCTGCAGGATCGCGGACGGCTGAACGTGCACGACCCGATCTGCCGGCACCTCAGCCGCTGCTCCGCGGCCTGGGGCCCGGTGACCATCCACCACCTGCTGACGCACACGTCGGGAATCCCCGACATCTTCGCCCTGGGATTCGGCGCCACCCGCGCGATGCCCCGCACGCACGACCAGCTGGTGGACATCTTCCTCGCCGAGCCGCTCGGTTTCGCTCCGGGAAGCCGCTTCCAGTACAGCAACTCCGCGTACATCCTGCTGGGGGAGATCGTGGAGCGCGCCGGGGGGCGGCCGTACGCGTCGTTCATCCGGGACAGTATCTTCGCCCCCGCGGGGATGGCGAGCACGGGGTTCTGGGACAACGCCGCCGTCGTGAAGCACCTGGCCACCGGCTACGTGGTCCGGGACGGCACTCATCGCAGGGGACCGTACGAGGACCGGACCACCGTCACGGCCGAGGGAAACAGCACGTACTCCACGGGCGAGGACCTTGTCTCGTGGATGCGTATCCTTCACCGCGGGCATCTGCTGTCGCCGGGGTCGCTGAGGGCCATGCTTGCGCCCCATGTGGTTCGGGATGGCGACGGGCCGCGCGCGGGGCAGGGCTACGGCTACGGCTGGTACGTGCACCAGGAGCTCGGAAGGCCCGTGTATTCCCACCCGGGGATCATCCCCGGATACTGGTCGTACGTGGCGTACTTTCCCAACGACGACGTGGCGATCGCCGTGCTCAGCAACTCGTCGCCGAACCTGGCGCCCGTGATTCGCGCCGCGGCGTCGGCGGTGTTCGGCACATCGAGACCAGGAGTGGGAAGATGAGTCGCAGGCGCAAACGGACGTCCACCTTCCTGCCGGCGCGGCACCTGCGCGCGATCTCTCATGAGCCCATCACCTGACCACGACGACGCCACGTCGCACGACCGCGCCGCGCAGCTGATCGCGGCGTTCGGGCTGAAGCCGCACCCCGAGGGCGGCCACTATCGCGAGGTGTTCCGCTCGTCGGCATCCGTCCACCCGGGCGACGGCCGGGGCGAGCGCTGCGGCCTGACGACGATCTACTTCCTGCTGAACGCGGGCGAGCAGAGCCGGCTTCACCGCGTCACCTCCGACGAGGCGTGGCACTTCTACGAGGGCGATCCCCTGGAGCTGCTCTGGACGGGTGCCGACCCCACGGTGCTGCACCAGGCGCGCCTCGGGCCGGTCGCGGACGGCATGGCCCCGGTGGCCGTGGTGCCCGCCGGTGGGTGGCAGGCGGCGCGCTCGAGCGGCGCGTACACGCTGGTCGGCTGCAGCGTGGGGCCGGGCTTCGACTTCGCCGACTTCCAGATGCTCGGGGACCATCCGGAACTCGCCGCAGAGCTGTGTGCGCGGCATCCTGGTTTGCGTCCGTACGTCTAAGATGCAACAGCACGTCCAGGCGGTCCCGCGGTCTGCCGCGCCGGCGCCGCGGTAGTTGAATGCCGTCCCGATCCGCCGGCCTGTCACCGCGTCTCGCGGCGATCGTAGACGCCCTGCCATTGCGCCCGGGAATGCGCGTGCTCGAAATCGGATGCGGGCCGGCCGCGGCGGCCCGGGCGGTCGCGCGCCGGATTGGCGCTGGGCACGTGCTCGCCATCGACCGCTCGGAGAAAGCGGTCGAGCAGGCGAGGGCGGGATCGGCCGATGAGATCGCGGCCGGCCGGCTGAGCGTGCGCCGGGCGACCGTGGAGGAGTTCGCGCTGCGGCCTGGCGAAGCACCGTACGACATCGCGTTCGCCATTCGCGTCGGTGCGCTGGACGGTCGGCACCCCGGGACGGAGCAGCAAGCCCTCCGCCGGATCGCGGCGGCCCTGGTTCGGGGTGGACGCCTGTTCGTCGACGGCGGAGACCCGCTCCGCGAGATCCCCCTCGGCCACGTCGCGGCCGAAGATGCGGCACCCCGACCGACGTAGCCCATCGTGGTGACGAAGAGGGCCAGGCGCATCGTGTGGGGTGCCGCGTGCGCCGTGATCCTGTGGAGCGTGTGCCTGGCATGGCGGATCGCGTCGTATGGCGGCCGGCATGATCCCGCCGCCGCCGACGTGGCGATCGTCCTCGGGGCGGCGGTCCGGGATACGGCGCCTTCGCCCGTGTTCGCGGCGCGGATCGATCACGCCATCGCGCTGTACCGCCGCGGCCGGGTGACGCGGATCGTGTTCACGGGCGGAGTGGGCGGCGGCAATCGCCATGCGGAGGCGGAGGTCGCGCGTCGCCGGGCGATCGCGGCCGGCGTTCCCGCTGCCGCGATCGCCGTGGAAACGCGATCCACGATCACGTACGAGAACCTGGTGGAGGCGAAGGCGCTCCTGTCTTCGGATCCAGATCTCCGCGTGCTCGTCGTGAGCGATCCGCTGCACATGCGCCGCTCCATCGCCATGGCGCGCGACCTTGGCCTGGACGCGCATCCCGCCCCCACGCCGACGAGCCGGTACCGCTCGTGGCGCACCAAGGCGGGTTTCCTGGGCCGCGAAGTCGTCTTCTATTCCCTCTACCTCGTCCAGCGCCTGCCCGGACGAATCGGCTGACCTCCGCTGCGTGACCGCCGCGTCCTGCCCATCCCGACGCATCTCACCACGAACGACGGCATTCCCATGAAGAACCTGTACGAACCCGCCGCCGCGGCCGAAATCAAGGCGCGGCTGCAAAGCCTGCGGCCCGACAGCCAGCGCCAGTGGGGCACCATGAACGTGGCGCAGGCGGTCGCGCACTGTGCCATCGGCATGGAGATGGCGCTCGGGGACACCCGCCCCAAGCGGATGTTCATCGGGCGGATCATCGGCCCGCTGATCAAGTGGCTGGCGATCCGCAACGATGAGCCGATCCGCCGGAACTCGCCGACCGCGCCTGACCTGGTGGTGGCCGGCGAGCGAGAGCTGGAGCGCGAACGCGAGCGCCTGTCGACCCTGATCGACCGCTTTGCCGCCGCGGGCCCGGCGGGCTGCACCACGCATCCGCACAGCTTCTTCGGGCGGATGACGCCGCAGGAGTGGGCCGTGCTGTCGTACAAGCACCTGGATCACCACCTGCGGCAGTTCGGGGTGTAGGTCGGCGAGGGCTTGTACCATGTAACTTGACACAACGCCGCTCATCGTGCATTGTTCATCCCGAGTGGTACAAGCACGTCCTCGCCACACGGGAGAAGGTCACATGCTCACGAAACTCTTCGGCGCACCGTTCCAGCTTTCCGACGCCGTTCGCAAGACGCTCGCGGATGCGCGGAACGAGGCGGTCCGGCTTCGGCACGACTATGTGGGACCTGAGCACCTGCTGATTGCGGCCACGCGCGAGCCGTCGGTTGCTCGCGCGCTCCATGGGTTGGGGGTGGCTCCGGAGCAGGTTCGCGCCGCCGTGGAGTCACGGGTGTCGGTCGGAGCGGAATCCGTCGCGCTGCGGAAGCTCGAGTATACTCGCCAGGGCAAGAAAGTGCTGGAATACGCCGCGGCCGAGGTGCGCGAGAGCGGGTCTCGGGTTGGGCGGATGGGACACCTGTTCCTGGGAATCATCCGCGAGGAAAGCGGGATCGCGTCTCTCGTGCTCAACGAACTCGGCATCACCCTGGACCGCGTCCGACAGCTGCAGGTGGAGGGTCAGCGGGAGCAGGATCCCCGATTCCGGGTGCGGATCGACGATGCGTCGGACCGCTCCATCTACGAGCAGATCGTGGGGCAGATTACGGAAGCGGTCGCGACGGGAGCGCTCGGGCCCGGTGAGCGGCTGCCCACGGTCCGGAAGCTCGCCGACGACCTGGACATCGCGCCGGGAACGGTGGCGAAGGCGTACGGAGAGCTGGAGCGCCAGGGGTTCGTCGTCACCGAGGGCGCTCGTGGGACCCGCGTGGCGGACCGGGGCGGGGCGCCCGCGGACGCAGAGCGGATGCAGACGCTCACCGGCCTCCTCCGTCCAGTCGCAGTTGCCGCGTTCCACTTGGGCGCGGATGCCCAGGACCTTCGCGTGGCGCTCGAATCTGCCATGCAGGGGATCTTCGACCGGGAGCGGAGCGCCGCGTGACAGGATTGCCGGATTGGACACGGCGCGCCCGACCCTTGGACGCGGTTATGATCGAGATCGGCTTCCCGATCCAGCCGGACTTCTACTTCGGCCCGGAGAACGATTTTACTGTGCGACAGTGGGACACCCTGTGCGAGCCGTTGTACGTGCCCGTGATCGACCACTACGCCCCGCCGCCCGGCCGGGGTGAAGTCCAGTTCGTGCTCACCCGATCCCTCGAAAATTCCATCGGCGAACTGGTCCGGTACTACGCGGACGTGCTAAGGCTGATGGAAAAGCACCGGAAGAAGGTCATCAAGCACCGGTACTTCTTCGAACTGGTCCCGATCATTTTTGCGCCCGGGGACAAGTTCGAGCTGCGATACTTCACGAGCGAGCACTGGGAAACGGCCACCCTGCTGCTTCACAACCTGGAGCAGCAGCGGGACGGCACGCTCGACGACGCTCGCGACCAGGGGCATGATGTGGAGGTAGTCGGCTGGGGCGACAGGCTGTTCATCCGGGTCACGGACCCGGATGCGGACCCCGTGATCGAGCACGCCTGCGTTTCCTGCGACCGCGCGAGCCTCGTCCGGCAGATCGGCCCGCTGCGCGAGCGGACCCGGCGTATTCGCGCGGACCTACGGCGCGCGTTCGAGGTGGACTACTGGTCGCTGGAGTGGCTGCACCGGGCGTGGAAGATCCCGCATCGGGACTGGATGCGCGAGGTGGATACGTTTCTCTAGGAGTGCCGGCCGGATGGGAAAGGCCGGGGCGTCGCCGCCCCGGCCTTTCCGATCGATCCCTGCCTTCGTCCGGCCTTACGGCTCTACGATGGACAGGTTCAGCCCCGCCTCGCGCGCCATTTCGATGGACCGCGCGACGGTGTTGCCCAGCACGAACCCGTGCTCCACCTTGGTCTTGATGCCGTTGAACTCCACCTCGCCCGTGCCGACCCCCAGGTGCGTGAGCACGCCGATGGCGCGCGTGCCCGAGAAGCTCAGGCCGTTGCTCTCGCAGCCAATGATGCCGGAGCCGGAGTCGCCGGGCGCCGCCACGAAGTCACCGTACCACGAATTCCCGTCCGATCCGCCGCCCACGCCCACGCGGGCCTTGGTGACGAACGTTTCACCCGTGACGGTGCCGTTGCCGTAGTGGCAGGCGGGCTCGCCGAAGGCCATCATCTCCACGCCGCTGAAGTCGCCCCAGATGGGCATGGAGGGGCGGATCAGGTGGTGCGCCGAGGCGGGAATCTCCACCACGCCGAAGTCGTTGCCCACGTCCGCGGTGCCGGTGGGGTCGGTCTGGCGCGCGTAGGCCACGCGGCCCAGCGTCACCACGGTGCCCACGAGCGTCATCGCGTCGAAGTTGCCCTCGCAGTTCTGCACGCACACGTCAACCGACACGCCCGTCGCGTCGAAGTCGGCGCCCGGGCCGTGCGTGGCCTTGTTGGCGGCCGAGACGAAGCAGTGGCCCGCGGCACCCAGGAACAGCCTGTTGCCGTCGCGCCAGATGAAGTTGGCGGTGCAGCCGTACGTGCCGTCGTTGGGAATGGTCACCAGGATCGGCGAGCCGGGCCCGATCCCCGCCGGGCCGGCGGGGATCAGCAGGTTGGGCGGCTTGCGGATGGTCTTGTTCACCCACTTGGTGACGTCGATCTTGGGCTTCTTGATTTCGATGTCGCCATCGGTGTCCGTCAGCGAGATGAGGTTGCCCGGTCCCGCCTCCGGCGCCATGATCTCCGGCGACGTGTCGACGCAGGCGGCGAGGGTGGCGGCAAGGCCGAGGGCGGCAAGGCTGGACAGCAAACGCATGGGCTCCTCCGAGGTGGCGTAGATTTGGGCAGACACTGCTGCGCGGAACCTGCCGCGCCCGCCCCGACAAAGGGCATCGGGCGTGCCTCCTTTCCCGCCGCCGTTCGGGATGCCTCGTGGCGGGAGGGATGGCGACAGCGAACCTTCTCTCCCGCAAGCACTTGCGAGGCTGCAGCGTGGTGAAGTAACTGAGTAGCGCTCAGTTGGCGTACGTGGAGGCGGCGGCGCTGCTTGCACCATTCTAGTGAAGGTGCGATATCGGTTCGCACGCTTTGCGGGCATTCACTTGAGGCACGATGAAGAACGCCAGCCAACCGGCGCCCCCCGAAGGATTCCGCTACCAGGCGAACGTCCTGCCGCCCGACGAGGAGCAGGCCCTGGTCGAGCGCATCCAGGAACTGCCGCTGAAGGAGTTCGAGTTCCACGGCTACGTGGGCAAACGCCGAGTGGTCTCGTACGGCTGGCACTACGATTTCGGCGAACGCAAGCTGCACAAGGTCGATGACATTCCCGACTTCCTCGTTCCGCTGCGCGACCGTGCGGCCGCGTTCGCGGACGTCGCGCCGGAGGAGCTCTCTCACGCGCTCGTCACCGAGTATGGCGCCGGCGCGGCGATCGGCTGGCACCGCGACAAGGGCGTCTTCGGGGATGTAATCGGCGTTTCGCTGCTTTCCTCGTGCGCCTTCCGGCTCCGGCGAAAGGCGGGATCGAAGTGGGAGCGCTACTCGCTGACGGCGGAGCCCCGGTCGGCGTACCTGCTGCGCGGCCCCTCGCGCACGGAGTGGGAGCACAGCATTCCCGCCGTGGATGCGCTCCGCTACTCTGTCACCTTCCGAACGCTGCTGTCGGACCGTTGACCTCCACTCTCCGGGATGATGCTTCTCCGATTGCTACCTCTCCTCGTCGTCCTCCTCGCCGGGTGCTTCGAGCAGCCGTATCGCGAGTACGCGAGCGGCGCCGAGGCGATCGCCGCAGGCGAGTTGCAGCGCGGATGGTGGCCGGCGTGGATGTCGGCCTCCGCCCGGAACGTGCACCTGCAGGGCGACCTTGATTCGAACGAGTGGTGGCTGCGTGCGGATCTGTCTCCGGCGAGCGCGGATTCCCTCCGAGCCCTACTCACGCAGGTGGACGCCGGTTCCGTTCGCGTGCAGCGCCCTTGGAGAGGGGGCGGCTGGTGGTTCGAGGCGTTGATCCAGCAGGCGCCTTCGAACGACAACGCCTTGAATGCGCGCCTGTTTCGCGGTACCGGGGCGCCTGTGCCCTACACGACCGTCGTGGCGTTCGACAACGGCTCGGAGACGGTGTTCGTGTGGACCCATGGAACGCGATTGTACGGCCCATGAACCTCAATCAGGTCACGCTCCCGGCGGTGGACCTCGCGGCGTCTGTCGCGTTCTATCGCACGCTCGGCTTCCGGCTGATCGTCGACACGCCGCACTACGCCCGCTTCGAGTGCCCGGACGGCGGCGCCACGTTCTCGCTGCACGGGGTGGATGCCGTGCCGGCGGAGTCGGGCGTGCTCGTGTACTTCGAGCACGAGGCGCTGGACGACCTCGTCGCGGACCTCAAGAACCAGGGCGTGGTGTTCACGCAGGAGCCCACGGACCAGCGCTGGCTGTGGCGCGAGGCGCGGCTTCGGGATCCCGCGGGTAACGCGCTGTGCCTGTACTGGGCCGGGGAGAACCGCCGCAACCCGCCGTGGAGAGTCGCGAACCCGTAGCGTCCGCGCCGCCAGCATCTCCCAATCCGCTCCACGCCACCCGTCCTGATGACCCAAGAGACGCAGCCGCGCCCGCTGTCACTGGTGTACCTCGCCGCGCCCGTCCCGGCACTCGTCCTCGGCGTGCTCACCATGCGGCTGTCGGACGTGCCGCCGAGCCTGTGGGGGCAGAACGTCGCCGCGTGGGCGATTGGCACGGTGCTGTGCGTGGTCCTTGCGCGGCCCCGTACCTCCGCCGCGCGGCCGAGGTGGGCGGAGGTGGAGGCGGTGCTCACGCTGGCGGCGTTGGCCGCGACCCTGCTTGTGCCGGGCGTGGACGGGGTACATCGGTGGCTGCCGCTCGGCCCGGTGCGCCTTCACGCTGCCGCGGTTCTCCTTCCCGTGCTGATCGTCGCGCTGGACGGCCTCTCGCAGGCGAGGGGATGGTGGGCTTCCGCCCTCGTCGCGTCCGCCGCCATGCTGGCGCTGTTCCTTCAGCCGGACGCCGCGCAGGCGACCGCGTTCGGCGCGGCGGCGGTGCTCCTGCTGGCCGCGAAGGCCGAGGGACGCGCGGCGCGGCTCGCCTGCGTCGGCATCGTCGCCGCGCTCGCCGCCCTCACCTGGACGCGGCGCGACCCGCTGGCGCCGGTGCCGTACGTGGAGGAGATCGTGGGATTGGCCGCGAGCCTCGGCACCGTCTGGGCGATGGCGGCGGCGGTCTCGCTGCTCCTGCTGCCTCTGCCGTTCCTCGTCGGTGGACGGGGCGCCGCGCGACACGTGGGCATCGCGCTCGGCGCATACGTGGCGATCACCGCCGCCGCTCCTTTCTTCGGCAGCTTTCCCGTTCCGGTGCTGGGATACGGCATGTCGCCCATCATCGGATACCTGGCGGGCCTCGGCCTCTTCCTGGGGCAGCGGGCACCGGACCCGAGGTCTCCCAGAAGCGGGTGAACCCGCCGGCTGGAAGAGCGGAAAGCCCCGACTCGGGCCGCTGACGTGTCCCGCTCGGGGCTTCACCTGCACGCGCTCCCACACCTGCCGAAGCGCACACGAATTCTCCCCCTCTCCCGCTTGCGCCCCGCTTGCGGGAGAGGGGGCCGGGGGGAGGGCAGCGGGGGAATGCGCCGGCGCCGATCGAAACGCCCCTCCATCCGCCAGCCGCGCTGAAACCAATCGCCTCCCGCGCCCGTCGAATGCGCATCGGCGGGGCGTCGACGGCCCCGCTTTCACATCCGCTCGGGGCTCCCCCATGATCGCATATCGCCGCAGCCTGCTCGTCCTGGCGTTCACCCTCGGGGCCTGTGCCCCGCATCGCCCGGCCCCCGTCGCACCCGCGCCCGACCCATCCGTCGCGCAGATCGCCGCGCTGGACGAGAAGGCGCCGCTCTGGCTGGCCGAGCACCACGTGCCCAGCATCGCCGTTGCGTACATCCGTGACGGACGCGTGCAGTGGACGAAGGTGTACGGCGAGCAGTCCGAGGGCGTGCCGGCCACCGCGCAGACGCTGTACAACGTGGCGTCGCTGGCCAAGCCCGTCTTCGCCGAGACGATGCTGCGGCTTGCGGCGGAGGGCCGCCTGTCGCTGGACGAGCCGCTCGCCGGCCATTGGATCGACCCGGACGTCGCGGCAGACCCGCGCCACCAGAAGCTGACGCCGCGGATTGCGCTCAGCCATCGCACCGGGTTCACCAACTGGCGCTACCAGACGGGCGGAAAGCTGGTGTTTGGGGGCGAGCCGGGCGCCACGTTCGGCTATTCCGGCGAGGGCTACGAGTACACCAGGCGCTTCGCCCAGAACAAGCTGGGGACGCCCTGGGAGGCGCTGGCCAGCCGGTACGTGTTCCAGCCGTTTGGCATGACGAGCACGTCGAACACGCGGCGCGACTGGTTCGCGGGTCGCATCGCCGTGCCGTACGGGCGCGAGGGGCGCTACGGCGAGCCCACCATCCAGGATTCCGCACTGGCTTCCGACGACCTGTACACGACGGTGGGCGACTACGCCGCCTTCGTGGTGGGCGTGATGAACCGCGACGGGCTTCCGGCCGCGTACGCCGCCCAACGCGACTCGGCCCACGTGGCGAACGAGGCCGCGGCCGCGCGCTGCGACCGCGCCCGCGTTACGCATTGCGCCCGCGTGGGCATGGGGCTGGGTTGGGAGATCCTGGAGTATCCGGGCGAATCCGTACGGCTTCACACCGGCGGCGACTGGGGAGAAAGCACCCTGGCGTTCTACATCGCCGAGCGCCGCGAAGGCGCCGTGATGCTCACCAACGGCGCGGCGGGAATGATGGTGATGCTGCGCGCCGTCAACCTGCTGTTCCCGGACACCTGGCTGGCGGACGAGGTCCGCAGCTATTACTGACGGCGTGCACGCGGCGGGCGCAAACACTTGCGCCCGCCCCCCTCCGGGGCTGAGCTTGAAGTCGCCCGCCCTCGCAGCGCCCACCTGCCGCACCCGGTTGCACCGATGCACCTGCGTATCCCCATCCTGCTCGCCGCGCTGGCCCTGCTTTCCGGGTGCACGCTGTCCACGGTTCGCTCCGCCGAGGTGTACCCCGGCCTTTCGCTGAGCGCCCAGGGGTCGGCCATGTCACCTCCGGGCGAGGATGCGTACTGGTTTTGGGCGTACGACTGCTACGGCTGCAACGGGTGGGTTCCCGGGCTGTACGCGGAGATGACGCTGGGAAAGGTGAGCGCAGACGGTGCCCGCGGCCGCGAGTTCAGCGCCGGGTTCGATGCCTTCTCGCCGTTCGTCGGCGCGTACACGCAGCTCGCGAAGAGCGAACGGTCGGCCTACGGGATCGGCGGGCGGCTGGGGCTTCCGCTGGTTTCGTGGAGCACGTCGCAGGTGTACGGCCGCTACGACCGCATCCTCCGCCCGGGGCAGCGCCTGCTGCTGAACCCCGCCGTGCTGCTGCACTGGGGCAACTCTCCCAACGGAGAGAATCGTGGGCACTTCGTGGGGGTGGTGCAGGGCGTGGGGATAGAGGAGGAAGGCGACCGCGCGTCGTTCATCCCGGCTGTCTCCGTGGGGCTGCTGTCGGGAAAGCGCGCCATCGACGGATTGCCCGAGAACTCGTTCACCACCGCGTTCGCCACGGCCTCCATCACCGTCGTCCTCCATCGCAAGCGTGCGCCCGCGGCTCCGGTTCCGGTCCAGCCGGCCGAACCATGAGGGGGCTGCCCCGGTTGATCAGCTCACGCCCGGCTTCCCGCCACATCCATCGCCTTTTCCGCTCCGGTGCCATGATCAAGGCCACGTTCGCATCCCTCGTCCTGCTCGCGCTGTTCGTCTCCTCGCCCGCGCGTGCGCAGCTGCTGCAGACGCAGACCCTCACCCTGCAGGCCGCCAGGACCATGGCGGCGGCGGCCGAGGCGGAGGCGCGCGAGAACAACTGGAACGTAGCCATCGCCATCGTCGATGCCGCGGGTGAGCTCATCCTCTTCCACCGGCTGGACCAGACGCAGCCCGCCAGCCTGGACATCGCCGTCGGAAAGGCGCGCACCGCGGCGCGGTTCCGGCGCCCGACCAAGGTGCTGGAAGACGCGGTCGCCGGCGGGCGCACCGTGCTGCTGGCGCTGGACGGCGTCCCGCTGGAAGGCGGGCTGCCGATCGTCGTGGACGGCCGCGTGATCGGCGCGGTAGGCGTCAGCGGCGTCACCTCGCAGCAGGATGCGCAGGTGGCGCAGGCGGCCATCGACGCCCTGGTGCGGTAGGTGCCGCGGCGCTGAGTAGTGGCGACCGAGCCAGGTCACGCCGCCGATGGCATGCTGTTTCACGTAAGCGAGGGCGAGATCGGCCGGTTCGAGCCGCGTCCCACCGCGTCCGCCGACGCGCCGGTGGTGTGGGCCGTCGACGGTCGCCGCCTGCACAACTACCTGCTGCCGCGCGACTGCCCGCGTGTGACCTTCTACGCCGGCCCGGGGACGATCGCCGAGGATGCCGAACGGTTCCTGGGCACGAGCCCGGCCGTCGTTGCGGTCGAGAGCGCCTGGCTGGAGCGCATCCGGGCGTGCGTGCTGTACTGCCATCACCTGCCGTCCCGCACCTTCGAGTGCCTGGATGAGAGCGCGGGCTATTTCGTCGGCCGCGACGCAGTGGTGCCCGAGCGGGTGGAGGTGATCGACGACGTCATCACGGAACTGCTCGCGCGCGGCGTGGAGCTGCGCTTTCTGCCCAGCCTCTGGCACCTGCACGATGCCGTCGCCGCGTCCAGCCTGCGGTTTTCGATGATCCGGATGCGAATCGCCGCGCCGCGCTGAAGTCACTCTACCGGGCCGTGTCGATTTCGCATCGCCTCGTTCGACGTACAGGTAGAGCGGGGATTCCACCGGCGGCCGCACAGGCCACCCCCGCTCTCCACCTGACACTGATGGAGACACCGATGCGATTCATGAACCTCGTAAAGAGCGCCGAGAACGCCGGCCCCATGCCCCAGTCGTTCATGGATGCCATGGCCGCGGCGAGCGAACAGTCCCGCCAGGCCGGCAAGCTGCTCGACACCGGCGGCCTGGCCTCGACCGCGCGCAGCACGCGGGTACGCGTCTCGGGTGGAGAGCTGAGCGTGCTCGACGGCCCCTTCGCCGAGGGCAAGGAAGTGGTGGGCGGCTACGGCATCGTCGAGGCGGCGTCCCGGGAAGAGGCCGTGGAAGGCGCCGTCTGGCTGATGAACATGCACCGCGAGCACTGGCCCGGCTGGGAAGGCGAGGTGGAGGTCCGCCAGATCATGGGACCGGAAGATTTCGCCGGGTAAGCCCGGCGTCCGCCCCGCATCCGCAACCATCGACTCCATCGAGAGGAACGCCATGGCCATCTCCCCACGCATCCGCCCGTGCCTCTGGTTCGCCGACCAGGCGGAGCAGGCCGCCGAGTTCTACACGGGCATCTTCCCCAATTCGCGCATCGTCAGTATCACCCGCTTTCCCGCCGCCGGCGTGGAGATCCACGGACGCCCGGCGGGCTCGGTGATGACCGTGGTGTTCGAGCTGGACGGGCATCAGTTCACCGCGCTGAACGGCGGCCCCGTGTTCACGTTCAACGAGGCCGTGTCGCTGGAGGTGCGCTGCGGCACGCAGGAAGAGGTAGACCACTACTGGGAGCGGCTTGGGGAGGGCGGTGATCCCGCGGCGCAGCAGTGCGGCTGGCTCAAGGACCGCTACGGCCTCTCCTGGCAGATCGTGCCGGTGGGGATGGAGAAGATGATGGCCGACCCGGAGTCGGCGCCCGCGGAGCGCGCGATGACTGCCATGCTGGGGATGAAGAAGCTGGACCTGGGCGAACTCAAGCGCGCCCACGCCGGCATCGCCTGAGCTCCCGCCGGAACTGCATTTCACGCAGAGGACGCAGAGGATGGGAGAGAGGACGCAGAGAAAAGAAGGTTTTTCTCTGCGTCCTCTCCGTTCCCTCTGCGGCCTCTGCGTGAAACGGTGTTAGCGAGGCATGGCGACGATCGAGCGCCCGTCGTCTTATCAGACGGCCACGTGCTTCGCCTGGGAGCCGACGCGGATCCCGACAAGCCGCTGGGGGAATGGCTGGACGAAGCCGGCGTGTCCTGGACGCCACAGCCCGACGGCAGCTGGCAGCGGGCGGAATGACGTGAGGGCGGGAGATCCGCCCTCACTCTTGCACGTCGGCGGTGATATAGTTAGATATATCACCATATCTCTGTAAAACCCGAGCACGGGAGAACGACCATGAGCACAGTGCACGGAGGAGCGTAGCCATGCAGCCGATGCTGGTGGTACACATCGCGGCCGGCAGCGTGGCGCTCCTCGCCGGCTACACCGCGCT
This sequence comes from Longimicrobium sp., assembly GCF_036399935.1. Lineage (GTDB taxonomy): Bacteria > Gemmatimonadota > Gemmatimonadetes > Longimicrobiales > Longimicrobiaceae > Longimicrobium. Next base: position 332,243 of record NZ_DASWMD010000021.1, on the reverse strand, counting down.
CGCCGCGGCCAAGGGAGCGAGCGTGCATCGCAAGAGCGGGGTGGTGTTCGTCGGCGCGATGACGGTGATGGGAGTCACGGGGGCGGCGATCGCGGCGATGGCCGGCGTGGAAACCACGGTCACCGGCGGAGTGCTCTCGGCGTACCTGGTGATCACCGCGTTGACGACGGTGCGGCCCTCCACTCCCGCCATCCGGCGGCTGGAGTTCGGAGCGATGCTGGTGGCGCTGGCCGGGGGCTTGGCCACCCTGGGGATGTGCATCGACTCCGTGTCGCGCGGCGAGTTCGCTCGGGACGGCATCCCGGTTCCCATGATCTTCCTTTTCGCTGCCGTCGCGCTCCTGTCGGCGGGCGGCGACGTCCGGATGATCCGCGCGGGCGGCATCCGTGGCCCGTCGCGGCTGGTCCGGCACCTGTGGCGCATGTGCTTCGCGCTGTGGATCGCGGCGGGTTCGTTCTTCCTGGGCCAGGCAGACGAATTTCCCGCGCAGCTCCGCAACTTTGCGCTGCTCTCCGTTCCGGTGCTCGTGCCGCTGGTGGCGATGGTCTACTGGCGCTGGCGCATCCGCGGCGGAAAGCCGGTGCGGGGAAGGGCGCGCACCCCCGCTCCGGCGGTCGCTTGAGCCATGCTGGACGGACGCCCGCGGACCTTGCGGTCGGCGTGCCGTTCCGGGTAGTTATAGCACCATAGCGCCGGGCGTCGATTCGAGCGGATTCCGGCGTGCGGAGTCAATTCGCGGGCCGGGTGGGCGGGGGGCGATTTCGTTCGCCCCCCTTCATTGCAGGGTGATCCGGGAACCTGATGGCGGAACGCGAGTGGAACGACAGCCAGCCGATCTACCGCCAGCTTCGCGACATGGTTGCCGCGATGATCCTGGACGGCGTGCTGAACGAGGGCGATCCGCTGCCTTCCGTTCGACAGGTGGCGGCCGAGTACCGCGTCAACCACCTGACGGTGCTCAAGGGCTACCAGCAGCTGGTGGACGAGCGGCTGGTGGAGACCAAGCGGGGCCGCGGCATGTTCATCAATCCCGGCGCGCGCGACCTGCTGCTGCAGGGCGAGCGCGAGAAGTTCCTCACCGAGCAGTGGCCCCGCATCCAGGAAACCATCCAGCGGCTGGGTCTTACGCCGGAGGACCTGCTCGCCGCCGGCGCATCCGCGCCCGGTCCCGCTAAGGAGCGCTGAAGCCATGGCATGCATCCAAGCCCGCGGCCTGCGCAAGTCGTTCGGCAGCACGGTGGCGCTCGACGGTCTGGACCTGACGGTGGAGGAGGGCCGCATCGTGGGGCTGATCGGTCCCAACGGGGCGGGGAAGACCACCGCGCTCAACGCCATCCTGGGCCTCACTCGCTACGAGGGCGAGCTGAACGTGCTGGGCCACGACCCGTGGAGCCAGCGCGACCGGCTGGCGCGCGACGTCTCGTTCATCGCCGACGTGGCGGTGCTGCCGCGCTGGCTGCGGGTTTCGCAGGCGCTGGACTACGTCGCCGGCGTGCATCCCCGCTTCGACCGCGGCAAGGCCGAGGGGTTCCTGGGGAATACGGAGATCCGGCGCACGAGCAAGGTCGGCGAGCTGTCGAAGGGGATGGTGGCGCAGCTGCACCTGGCGCTGGTGATGGCCATCGACGCCAGGCTGCTGGTGCTCGACGAGCCGACGCTGGGGTTGGACATCCTTTATCGCAAGAAGTTCTACGACTCGCTGCTGAACGACTTCTTCGACCGCACGCGCACCATCGTGGTGACCACGCACCAGGTGGAAGAGATCCAGGACGTGCTGACGGACCTGGTGTTCATCGACCGCGGGCGCCTCGTCCTGGAGTGCAGCATGGAGGAGTTCGAGCAGCGCTACGTGGAGGTGATGGTTCGCCCCGGGCAGCTGGACGGGGCTCGCGCGCTGGGGCCCATCCACGAGCGCCACCTGTTCGGCCGCAGCATCCTGCTCTTCGACCACGCGGAGCACGATCAGGTGGCGGCGCTCGGTGAGCTGCGGACGCCCAGCATCGCGGACGTGTTCGTCGCCGTGATGGGCAGCCGTCCGGGCCAGGAACGCGGAGCGGGCCGATGAACGCCGCACCGCACGCCGTCATCGACGCCCCGGCCGAAGCCGCCCCGGCCCCGGCCCGGACGCGCCCGTTCTACTGGTCGGTGCGGCGCGAGCTGTGGGAGAACCGCTCCATCTACCTGGCACCGCTGGGCGTCGCCACGTTCGCGGTCGCGGGGCTGGTGATTCACGCCATCACCATGCCCAGCCACATGCCGGGCATGCTGGCGGTGGACGACGCGGCGACGGAATCGGCCTCCATCACCTACCGCGTCGCGGCGCTGCTGATGCTGGCGACCACCTTCGTGATCGCGGCGTTCTACTGCCTGGAGGCGCTGGCGGGCGAGCGCCGGGACCGTGGCATCCTCTTCTGGAAGTCGCTCCCCGTATCGGACCTCACGACGGTGCTGGCCAAGGCCGTCGTTCCGCTGGTGATCCTGCCGCTGCTGGCCTTTGCCGCCATCGTAGCCATGCACGTCGTGCTGCTGCTGCTGAGCGCAATCGCCCTGGCGATGCACGGCCGCGGCGTCGGCGTGCTCTGGAGCGAGCTGCGGCTGTTCACCATGTGGGCGTCGCTGCTGTACTCCCTCGTGTGCATCGTGCTGTGGCATGCACCCATCTACGGTTTTCTGCTGCTGGTGTCGGGCTGGGCCCGGCGCACGGCCGTCCTCTGGGCGGTGCTGCCGCTGCTGGCGCTCGGCGTGCTGGAGAAGCTGACGTTCGACAGCATGAACGTCGCCGCATTCGTCCAGTACCGGCTGCTGGGCTGGCACGTCCACGCCTTCGACCCGCGGGGGCCCGCCATCACCGTTCCGTTTCACCCCTCCACCCCGCTCACGCCGGGACGGCTCCTGGGCACGCCAGACCTGTGGATCGGGCTGGTGCTGGCGGGGGTGTTCATCGCCGCGGCCGTCCGCATGCGCCGGCACCGCGAGCCGATCTGATCCCGACCCTCCCTCCGCTCCCCGCCCCGCCTCTCGTTCTGCCGTAGCGCCTCCGTCCGTCCCCGCACGAAAAAATCCGGATCCGCGACGAGAGGCTTGCGCGATCTATGGTGTTATACTAGAGTATATCACCATAGCGCAGGTCGACCGTTCACCGGCGCATTCAAGTCCGCTCCAGCCGAACGGCGCGGACCGTTTCACCCGACCAGCACACACGGGAGAAGACATCATGCGGATAGCAACTCTGGGGATGGCCGCCGCGGCGGCGCTGATCTTTGCGCAGCCGGCGGCGGCAGACACCGTCTGCGACTGGTGGGAGTTCGCCACCCGCATCACCAACGCGCAGTCCGCCGCCGGGCGCACGCCGGAGACGGAGCGGACGATGTCGCGCGTGTCGCTCGCCATGTTCGAGGCGCTGAACGCCATCGACCGGCGCTACGAGAGCTACCTGGGCTTCCCGGTGGGCGATCCGTCCGCCTCGCAGGACGCAGCCGCGGCCACGGCCGCGTATCGCGTGCTGCTCTTTCAGCTCCCCGCGCAGAAGACGACGCTGGACGACACCTACGCGCTGACGATGGCGTCCATCCCCGACGAGCGCGCGCGCGAGGCGGGGCGGCTGATCGGCGAGCAGGCGGCGGCGGCGGCGCAGGCGGCGGGGGGAATCGACTCCACGGTCGCCCAGGTGCCCTACCGCCCGCGCACCACGCCGGGCGAGTGGATCGGGGCGGCGCTCCCCGTTCTGCAGCCGTACTGGGCGGCCTTCCGCCCGTGGGCGGCGCCGAGCGCGGAGGCGCTGCGTCCGCCGCCGCCCCCCGCGCTGAACAGCGAGCGGTGGGCGCGCGACTACGAAGAGGTGCGGCGCCTGGGCGGGCGCACGAGCACCGAGCGCACGCCGCTGCAGACGCTGATCGCGCGCTACCGCGAGATGCCGGACCTGACGCCGTCGCTGCGGATGATCGCGGACGGGCCCGGGCGCAGGCCGGTGCAGAACGCGCGCATGTTCGCGCTGCTGCAGATGGCGACCGACGACGCCACGCAGGGGATGGCCGTGGCCAAGATGCACTACAACTTCTGGCGCCCCATCACCGCCATCCGCAACGGCGCGGAAGACGGCAACGACGCCACGGCGCCGGACGTTGGCTGGGTGCCGCTGCTGGTGACGCCCAACTTTGCCGAGTATCCGTGCGGCCACTGCACCTACGCCGCGGCGGTCGCCGAGGTGATGAAGGCCGAGGTGGGGCCGCGGCCGGCGACGGGCGTGCGGGTCAGCTCGCAGTCCCTTCCCAACGCCGTCATCCAGGTGCTGCCCACGTGGGACGAGTGGGTGCAGCAGGTGTCGGATTCGCGCATCTACGGCGGCGTGCACTACCGCTTCAGCAACGAGGCGGGGGAGATGGCAGGCAGCCGCGCCGCGCGCATGGTGCTGGAGAAAGTGATGAAGCCGCTCCCCGCGCGAAATACGCGGCGCTGAGCGTACCCCGCCACAGAACAGCATTTCACGCAGAGGACGCAGAGGATGGGAGAGAGGACGCAGAGAAAAGAATGGTTTTTCTCTGCGTCCTCTCCGTTCCCTCTGCGGCCTCTGCGTGAAACGTTTTTCATCGTCGTCTTGCGCGATTCCGTGGGAGGTTCTAGTTAGGAGCACGTTTCTCGACCGTTCATCGCCGCCGCCGTACGCTCATGACCGCTGGCCCAGAACAGCCCCACAACCCGCTGCACGGCGTAACCCTCGAGCGGATGCTGACCGAGCTGGTGGACCACTTCGGCTGGGAGGCGATGGGGCAGCGCATCGCCATCCGCTGCTTCACCGCCGATCCCAGCATTGGCTCCAGCCTCAAGTTCCTGCGCAAGACGCCATGGGCGCGGGAGAAGGTGGAGGGCATGTACCTGTACATGCTGCGCGAAAAGGCCAGGCAAGCGCGGCACGGCTCCGCGCCCAAGCCATCCGGAGAGGGATGATCGAGCTTCGCCTCCTGGGCCCCGGCGACGCAGGCGTGCTCGGGCGCGTGGCCGACGACGTGTTCGACTACGCGATCGACGCACGCCGGACCGCGGAGTTCCTGGCCGACCGGCGGCACCACATGATCGTGGCGCGGGACGAGGGCGTAGTGGTGGGGATGATCTCGGCGGTGGACTACGTGCACCCCGACAAGGCGCCCCAGCTCTGGATCAACGAGGTAGGCGTCGCCCCCTCGCACCGGCGGCGGGGCATCGCCCGGCGGCTGATGGACGCCATGCTGCAGCACGGACGGACCCTCGGCTGCACCGAGGCGTGGCTCGGGACCGAAGAGGACAACGTGGCGGCGCGCGGGCTGTACGAAGGGGTGGGATCGCGGCCGGAGCCGTTCGTGCTCTACGCCTTTCCGCTTCAGGAGCCAGGCACGCCCCCGGGAGAATGACTGAGCGCCCCGCATCCGGATGGATGCGGGGCGCTCTCTCGTGGTGCGTGTCGGCTAGCGGAAGGCCGCCACCGTGGCCGCGGTCTCGTTCAGCACCCGCGCGTTGTTCTCGTAGCTGGTGGTGCCCATCACCTCACCCGTGCCCGGGTAGGTCTTGGACGGGTTGGACCACCACTGGATGCGCGTGCAGTTGCTGCAGTTGTTGCCGTACGCCATGATCGTGCGCCAGCTCTTGGACGCCGGGATGAAGCCGTGGCCGTACGGGTACGGGCTGGTGCTGCCGTCCACGTAGCGGTCGTGCCGGGCGCCCTGCAGGTGGCCGATCTCGTGTCCGAACGAGTAGTAGCCGGTGATGCAGGTGTAGTGGGCGGCCATGAACGCCGTGGTGGCGGTGGCCTTGATGGCCGCGGCCTGCCCGCACGCTTCGCTGTCGTTCACCACCAGCGCCACCACGTCGGCGGCGTAGGTGTTACGCAGCGTGTGCACGTTGTCCATCAGGCCGTCGGTGCTGCTCCGCAGCGCGGTGACGTGCTGCGAGAAGCTGCGGTTGGCCTCGTTGTACGTTACCTGCACGCTGTGCACGCGCACCATGTTGATGTTGATGCCGCTGTTCACGTACGACTGGTTGGTCTCGTCGACGGCCAGCTGGATCTTGCTGCCGATGGTGCCGGCGGCCGAGGCGGCCGACGCGGTGTACGCCACCAGCACGTTGATCTGCGTGAGCGCCGCGATGCCCACCTCGCCGCCGGAGCTGCGCGCCTCGCGGATCCCGCTGATGGCGGCGTCGAGCGAGCTGTTCAGCGCGCCGCTGGGTACGTCGGGGGTGTGCTCCGAGGGAAAGCCGCTCTGGTCGATGCGCGACACGGCGTGCAGCCCGTTGCCCAGCGACTCGATGCTGTACTGCGTGCGGCCCACGGTGACGGTGGCGGCCACGCCCCCGTCCATGAACACCATCTGCACCCAGCCGTGCTCGCCGCGCACCGGGCCGGCCCACGAGATGTCCTCGGCCGCGCGCTGCTGCACGCGCTCGCCGACGGCGACCACGTTCAGCCCCGGCGCCACCGCCAGGCGAACCGCGGCGCCCTTCCCGAGCATGCGTCCGGGCGCCGCGGCAATGCGGGCCAGGTGCACCTCGGCGGTGCTGGCGCGGCCGCGGATGCTGGCCAGCTGGCTCTGCTGCGAGGCGCTGAGGGCGGCCCCGGGGGCCAGCGTCAGGAGGTTCTCCTGGGCCTCTGCGGCGCTCATGGACGAGGTGGCGGAGGGGTTGATTTCGTCGCCCTGGCAGGCGGCGAGGCCGGCGGATGCGGCAAGGACCAGCGCGAGGCGTGCTGCTTTCATCGTGCGTTCTCCGGTGGGGCAGGGTTTGGATCGATGCGTGAGTGTTTCCCGACAGGGGGCGTGCAGGCGATCGTGCTCCTGAGGCTGCGCGGGCAGCCCCTTTTGATTGCGGGAAGTGTGTCGCGGGATGCGCTCGGGGCGGGAGCAGGGATGGCGCTCTGCACAGCGCCAGCCGCGCTTCCGTGGCGGAAGCCGGGACGGGCATCAGCGGGGTTACTGATGGAATAGGACAAGATTAGGGGCGGGATGCCGGAAGTCAAGCATCTTCTCTCCGCCCGAATCCGCCGTGGAGACACGTCCTGGAAGCGGGCCGCGCGAAATCACGAAAAGAGCGCTGGCGCCCACGCGTTGGATTCGATGTTCCCGACGGTCTCGCACCCTTTCCGACGTCCCGCGGACACGATCGTGGTCAACCGGGGGCGACCCCGTCCCGCAAACTGTCCGATCGAGGAGTTTTCATGACGTCCCCCGTGCCCGGACTCACCACGTCGCGCCTGGTGCTGCGCCCCTGGCGCGACGACGACCTGGCGCCCTTCGCCGCGCTGAACGCCGATCCCCGGGTGATGGAGTTCTTTCCCGCCGTGCTGTCGCGCGCGGAGAGCGACGGGCCCGTTGCGCGCATCCGGCGGCACGTGGAGGCGCACGGCTTCGGACTGTGGGCGGTGGAGGTTCCCGGCGTCGCCCCGTTCATCGGCTTCGTGGGCCTGATGACGGTTCCCCCGGCGCTCCCCTTTTCGCCGGCGGTGGAGGTCGGCTGGCGGCTGGCGCACGAGCACTGGGGCCGCGGCTACGCGACCGAGGCGGGGCGCGCGGCGGTGGAGTTCGGATTCGGCGTGCTGGGGGTGCCCGAGATCGTCTCCTTCACGGCCGAGCAGAACCGCCCATCCCGCGCCGTGATGGAGCGCCTGGGAATGACGCACTCCCCAGCCGATGACTTCGAGCATCCCTCCATCCCCGCGGGGCACGCGCTGCGGCGCCACGTGCTGTACCGGCTGCGCGCCCCGTGAAGATGCTTGCCGCGGGGCCGTCCGCGGCTGAACTTGATGAACCGCACCGCCAATCCGGGCCCGCCACCCTCCGGCCGAACCCACCCGATGCACTGTGCTGCCCCGATCGCCGCCACCTTCGCGCTGCTTGCGTGCACCGCATGCGCTCCGGACCGGGCCCGTCCCCTCCCGCCGCTGATGGACGTCTCCGGCGACGACTGCACGGCTTCAGCGCTGGTGTTCGCGGGTCGTCATGGGAACCCCGATTCGGCCGTGGCCTTCATCAACGACGGTTGCATCGGGGACCGCATTTTCCTGGGGATCGCGGGTTCGCGCCGCGAGCTGAAGCGCGCGGCCAACGTTCCGCTGGGCGCGGGAGGCGACTACTCCGACGGCGAGTACCGTGTGCTCGTACAGCGCGGCCGATCCGTCTCGCGGACCGTGGTGGCAAGCCCGCCGGACGCGTTCTGCCCCGAGCCGCACCAGCGGGAGTACGCAGCCGCGTACGAAGCGACGGTCCACATAGCGTCCAGCGCCGGTTCGTGGACCGTCGCCGGCACCCTTCGCCGCGACGAATGCGGGCCCTGAACGCTCCCGTCGTCGCGAGCGCGCTTTGCCGCGAAGCTTCCACGCGGCTCGCTTGACGGCCCCGGCGGCGCATCGTATCACCAACTGTTCCGCGAACTCCGCAACCGCAACTCGTTTCCCCAGGCGCGCGTGAGTCCCTTCGAGCACCTGTCCGTCCTCATCTCCATCATCATCGGCCTGGGGCTGACGCACCTGCTCGCCAGCCTTCACCGCCTGGTGCAGGCCCGCGACCGGGTGAAGCTCCACTGGCTTCCCCTGCTGTGGGTGGTGCTGCTCTTCATCTCGCAGGTGGAGTGGTGGTGGGCCAGCTTCGAATGGCGAAGCCGGGTGGAATGGAACTTCTTCTACTTCCTCTTCATTCTTCAAAGCCCCGTCGCGCTGTACCTGGCCGCGGCGTTCGTGCTTCCGGACGTGGAAGCGGGTGAGTCGTACGACCTGAAGCAGTACTACTTCGCCACGCGCCGCTGGCTCTTCCTGGCCATCGCCATGAGTCCCGCCGTGGACGCGGTGCGCAGGGCGGAGCAGGCGGGCTCCATCACCGACTTCGGCGCGGTGAGCAACGCCGTCTCCGCCGTGCTGGTGGGCTCGATGGCGTTCACGCAGAAGCTCTGGTACCACGCGCTCGTGACGCTGGCCGTGGGCGCGCTCTTCCTGGCCTTCATCGTCTCGTCGGCGCTGGAGCTTCGCTGATCCACCGGCATGGTGTCACGTTCGCCGGGCGCCGCGCGTTTGGTCCTGCGGAATGCTCATTCCCCCAGGCCCCACCCACGAGATCGTGACCATGAAGCGCTTTCCCCTGTTCGTCGGCACCGGGCTGCTCGTTGCGTGCAGCGGCATCACCGACACCGCCTGCGCCTGCTCGCCTTTTGAAGGCCCGCTGGTGCTGATCACCGGCACCGTCAGGAGCCCTGCCCTTGCTCCCGTGCCGGGCGCCGCCGTACAGGTGCGGCCGATGAACCCCGTAACGTGTGAGGCCGTCGAACCGACACTCGTCCGCGTGGTGCAGACGGATGCGGCGGGCCGGTTCCGGCATGGGGAAAACGAGAGCAACAGAAGCATGTGCTATCGCGTGTGGGCCGAGCCGCCGCAGGGAAGCGCGCTGGCGCGGTCCGACAGCCAGTTCGTCCGCGTGCAGTTTACGGATACCCTCGCCACTCCCGACCGCGTGGATCTCGCGTTCCAGCTGCGCTGACAGGAGGAGCCAGAGAAGAAGACGGCCCGCCCTCGGCTCCGCTGGGCTCTCGCCCGCCCGGGCTGACACGCGTCCACCCTCTCCCACACCAGCGTGGGAGAGGGGGTACACACCAGACGTCGGTGCACCCAAGTCCATGATGCGCCATAGCCTGTCATCCTGAGGCCCAGGCGCACCCTACCCGCCCGCAGCACATCGCTTGCGGGCCGAAGGATCTTGCTGGCGTCACTTCTCAGCCGGGGCGCGGCAGCGGTCACCAGTGCGTGGACCTTGGCCTTCGTCCCGGCGGTTGAAACCGCAGCTGGAACGTCACGAAGTCCGCCTTCGCGGCGCCTTCGCGAACTGCACGCGAAGCCCCGCTCATCAGGGAACGAGCACCAGCCCGTCCACGCCGAAGCTTCCGCGGCCCCAGGGCTGAAAGCGGATGGCCCTGACGTTGGTGAGCGTCATGCCGTTGTTGATGGCGGCCGGCTGGTAGTCCCTGCGGCGCGGGAACGCCGTGGTGTTCAGCGGCACGCTGGCGAACCGCCACCCCGTGAAGTCGTCGACGAAACGGTGGACGAACAGCTCACCGTCCGCGTCCTCCAGCTCCAGGTAGATGGGGTTGCCGGAGCCGGTGCCCTCCAGCCAGAACTCCAGGGCGCGGTACGCGCTCCAGTTCTCGTTCAGCGTAACGCCGAAACCCGCCCATTTAACCACGCTGTACGTCACCCGCACGCCCTGGCTCACCGCCGCCGGCCACGCCATCGTCGCGGTCAGGGTGCTGCCGGCGGTGTCCGCGTACGACCACCAGCGCCTGGAAATTCCCGCCTCGAAGTCGTCCACCGTTCGCCGCGGATCGGCCAGGGGATCGTGCATGTTGCCGCTGGCCAGCAGCAGCCCCAGCAGCCCCAGCCCGTGCCCGTACTTGGAAAAATCCATCATCCGCAGCGTCTCCGACCACATCCCGCGCCGGTAGCCGGCATTCGTCGACAGCATGGCCGCCGAGGTGAGCGGGCCGTAGAACCAGGGGCTGCGGTCGGGCCCGCCGAACAGGCTGTCGTCCAGAAAGGCGCCGCTGGTGTGGTATGCCGAGCCGATCCCGGTGGGGCCCCTGCCCGGGCCGCCGCCGCTGAAGAACGCGTTCATCCGGTCCAGCCGGCTGCTCGCCCGGCTCTCGCAATTCCACGCGGCGTCGGCCGCCAGCCGCCACGGCGCGCGCACGGCGTTCCACGAGAAGCGGTGGCTTTCCGGGTCGGCGTCCAGCGTGCCGTCGGGGCGGGTGCGGTCCGGCAGCAGCCCGGTCGCCGCGTTGGCGTAGCTGGGGTTCAGGTCGATGCTGGTCAGGTACTGGTACGACTTGTCGGCCACCTCCATCCAGAAGGCGTCGCCCGTATGGGTGGCGAAGGCCCGGTACCACGCCGGCGCCATGTATCCCGGAAAGGTGACTTCCCAGTACTGCAGGGGCATGTCGCCGGCCGTCAGCAGGTAGGCGTGCGCCGAGCCCTCCGGAACCACCATGTGCGTGCGGATGGTGCCCAGCAGCTCGTCGAGCGGCGCCGCGTACCCGCCCCAGCGCCTGTGCGCCACCAGCAGCGCGAACGCCATGTCCTGGTCGGCGTCGCTGGCCGCGCCGCTGTCGGCCACCACGCCGTCGGCGCGGATCACCCAGGGCAGGGCGCCCTTGGCGTTGCGGTGCGCGTAGCGATAGGCCTCCAGCGCGTTGAACGTCTTGCGGTCGCCCATGTACGCCGCCAGCAGCATCCCGTAGCCTTGGCCTTCGGAGGTGGTGCCGTGGGGCAGCTGCTGCTCGGTGCCGCCGTCGTCGAAGTAGGCGAAGTCGGCGTCGGCCTTCACGCGGGCCTGGTTGCCTTCGTACGACACCCGCGACGCGCGCCACAACTCGTACTTCTGCCGGAGCTGCTCGTTGGCGGCGGCCTGGTTCGGGGCGATGCTCTGCGCGCACCGGTACCGGTACGGCGCCGCGCCGCCGGTCCGCGAATCGGACTGGGCGAGGGCGCCGGACGAGACGAGCGCCGCCGCGAGGGCAAGGCCGGCCAGGATGCTGCGTCGGTGCATGGAGCGTTTCACGAGGGTAATGGCGTGGGAGCGCTTGCAGGTCGTTGTAGTGCCACACCTTGTCATCCTGAGATCCGGGCGCGCCGCACCTGCCCGCACACGAATCCACGCGGGCCGAAGGATCCAGCCGCGGACACGAGCAATCGTCGTGCGCGGAACCGCTGCGGGCGCAAATCGTTACCGGATCGTGTTACGCATCCCGCTTTCCGCGTCCGCACTGCGTGCGCGCCCTGCTCCGCGGCATGCTCTTGCGCTTCATCCCCCGAACACCTGAGCTTGCGGAGCACCGCCGCCCGGCGGATGCAATCCGCGGCCCTCCCCTCTCGCACGAGCCGATCCAATGAGAGCGCTCCTTCTCGCCACCGTGGTGCTCCTGTCCGCCTGCGCGCCGTCCGCCGGGCCCGCGCCGTCTGCCGGGGGCACGCCCGCGGCCTCTGCCTCACCCGCGGAGCAGGTGGTGCAGGTTCAGCTGGAGGCGTACAACCGTCGCGACCTGGAAGGCTTCCTGGCCACGTATTCGCCGGAGATCCGCATCTACCTGCACCCCGACCGCCTTCTGATGTCCGGCCTGGACCAGATGCGCAAGGAGTACGGCGATGCGTTCACCGCCAATCCCGACGGCCGCGCCGCCATCACCAGCCGCATGGTGCAGGGCAACTACGTCATCGATCACGAGCACGTGACCGGGCAGGCGGACGGAAGGGAGATCCGCGCGGTGGCCATCTACGAGGTGCGCGACGGAAAGATCCGCAACGTCTGGTTCATCGGCTAGCGATGTGACGCCGAAATTCCGTGGCGTTGCGGCGAGGCAACGAGTCACCGCCCGCTCGTGCGGCGGATCACTGCGCATTTTGAGGGCGCCGCCATCGGCGATTCGAAAAGCGCGTGTCGATTTCCCCGGTCGTGGTTCGTCGTGATGGTAGAGGCGAGCGCTGACCCGGTCCAACCACCGGGCGCCCCCTCCCAACCCGACACAGGAGGAGCACCGATGCAGACCATGGCGATCGACCAGGGACGTCCGGCGGCGGAATTCGCGCGCGCGGCGGCACCGGCTGCCCCGGGCAGGGGACTGGTATTGACCGGCCGCGCGATCAGCGGCTTCGTATCCGTCTTCCTGCTCTTAGACGGGGCGGCGCGGCTGGTGCGGTTTGCGCCGTACGTGGAGGGAACGGTGAAGTTCGGCTACCCGGAGCACCTCGCGTCACCCATCGGACTGGTGCTGCTCGCCGCGACGCTGCTGTACGTGATCCCCCGCACGGCCGTGCTCGGCGCCATCCTGCTGACTGGCTACCTGGGCGGTGCCACGGCGTCGCACGTCCGCATGGAAGACCCGTTCTTTCTCTTCGCCGCCACGTTCGGCGTGCTCGTTTGGGTGGGGCTGTACCTGCGCGAGCCGCGGCTGCGCGCGCTGATTCCGCTGCGTGCGTAGTGCGCCGCGCTCGGGCCTCCGAGCGGAGCGCGGCCGACGCTTTCCTGGAGGCACTGGATGCGCGCTTCGACGCGAGTGGCGGTCACGGCGCGCACCGTCTTCGGCCTCGGGCTGGTCCTGGCCTGCGCCGTACCGCTCGGGGCGCAGGCGGTGACGGCGTTCAACTTACGGCTGGACAACGACATCCTCGCGCTCCGCGGCCACGGAGCGCCACCCGACTACGACTACACCCACGGGCTGCACGTCCACGCGGAACTGAGCCGCAATCCGGGTCCGCTCGTCCCCCTGCAGACGTGCGCCGCGGACGGCGACGCGCTCCCGTGCCTGCGCACCCGGCTGCACGCGGGCCAGGAGATCTACACGCCCCGCCGCGACGCGCCCACGCCGCTGGCGGGAGAGCGGCCCTACGCTGCCTGGCTGTACGCCGGTACGGAAGCCACCGTGGAGGAGCCCGGGCGGCAGCGGGCGCTGGCGGTGCAGGTGGGGATCGTGGGCCCGGCGGCACTGGGCGAGCCGGTGCAGAACGGGGTTCACCGGCTGAACGGTTCCGAGCCGCAGGTGGGATGGGCGCACCAGCTCGGCACCGAGCCGGGGCTGCTGGTGCGTTACCGCGACGAGCGGGTGTTCGATGCGGATCTCGCGCGTCTCGGTTCCGCCCAGCTTCGCCCGGGATGGATGGTCGTGCTGGGCAACGTCCACACGGCGGCCCAGGCGGGCGCCAGTGCGCGGGTGGGCGCGGCGGACGGGTGCGGGCCGTTCCTGTTGCTCGGCGGATCGCACGAGTGGGTGGTTCGCGACCTGTTCCTGGACGGCAACACCTTCCGGGGCAACTCCACCGCGCGCAAGCTGCCCTTCGTCGCCACAGGCGAGGTCGGGGCGGGTTACGGCTTCGGACGGTGGAGCATTGAGTACCGGTTCGTCGCCCGGGGCCGCCAGTACCACGCCCAGCCCCGTCCCCACGCGTACGGATCGCTCGGCATCCAGGTGAACCGGCGCTGACGGTTCCATCCGGCGGCCCACCCGTCCCGTTTCGCGGACAGCGTTGTCCATCCGGGATGTCGGGCGCGTTCCGGGCCGCTGAGCGCAAAGTGTTGCGCTCGTGACCGTTGCGCCGCACGTCCGCTTTCGTACGGTCCTTGCCCGACGGAGAGCGGTTCTCCCACCCCGGCCCGATCTCCCAGGAGGAACCGATGCGTCGCCTCGTGCTCTTGCCGTTCGTCCTCGGCGGTTGCCTGATGAATTCCCGCGGGGTCCCCGCGCCCGCCGGCGCGCTTTCCTGCGCGGAGCAGGCGGCGGCCGGCCTTGGATATCATGTCACGGCGCGCTCCGAGTATACGTCGTTCAGGGCCGAGAAGCTGATGCCCGGCGACGGGATGTACCGGGTGGTGGGAGAGATCTCGGCGTCGTTCTGGAGCGACCCCGCCGGCCGGTCGCGCCTGAGCGTGGACGGCGGCCGCTACGAGGCCTCGGGCACGGGCGGAGGCCCGGTGCCGGGCCCCGGTCCCGGCGTGCGCGGGCAGCCGGGAACCGGGCTTCCGGGCGCGCCGCGCGTCACCCGCGTGGGGAACGGCCGGCGCCGGCTCTCTCCCGGCACGGCGGCCATCGACGCACAGACCATCCAGAAGCAGTGCGCCGGTGACGGCCCGGGGAGGATGGCCGAGCGATAGGATCGTCCTCCGGCCGAACTTAACCGATTCGCTCTGGCTCCCGCCGGGGCGAATCGGTTATTGTTGATCGAACATTCCCCGCTCCCCCGCTCTCCCAGACTCTCTCTGCCGGGCTCGAAACACAGGATGAAAAAGACATCGGTTCTCTCGGCGCTACTCGCATCGCTCGTCTGGTGCAGCACCGGGCTTGCCCAGGACGCGACCACGCCGCAGCGGTTCACCACCCGGGGTTTCCAGTTCACCGTGGGAATGACGGGAGCGCGATCCACCATCGAGAAGGGCGAGAGCCCCACCGCCGGGATCGGCGTAAGCCTGCACGCGGGGTACGGCTTCACACGGCGGCTTTCGCTCTTTCTCGGCGGCACCGGAACGACGATGGAATCCGGCAAATACGCCCTGGCCCATGTCGATCTCGGTGGCCGGCTCCTGCTCTCCGAAGCCCAGCTGCGGCCCTACCTGCAGGCGGCATGGACGGGCCGCCAGGCGAGGGAGGACATCCCCGAGCACTTCGATGACCAGGTCGTGCAGATCCGCGGATTCGGGCCGAGCGTGGGCGCCGGGGTGGAGTACGGGGTTTCGCCCGAAGCCGCGGTAGACGTGGGGCTGGTCTACACCGGTGGCGACTACACCGAGGGAAAGATCACGAAGGACCCCTGGACGGACCTGGGCAGCGGCCGCTTCGGCGGACGGAGCCTGCGGTTCACGGTGGGTGTCACGGCGCGCATCTAGCGGCCTGACCCGCGGCACGCGGCGGTGTGCGCGAATCGAACGCAGCGTTATCTTCTCCGCATGACTTCCGCCTCCCTCCCGCTCATCCGGACCGGCATCGTGCGCGGCGCCTGCCCGCACGACTGCCCCGACACGTGCGCCATGCTGGTGCACGTGCACGACGGCCGCGCCGTGCGCGTGCAGGGCGACCCCGACCACCCGGTGACGCAGGGCTTCCTGTGCACCAAGGTGAACCGCTACGTCGAGCGCACCTACCACGCAGACCGGCTGACGACGCCGCTGCGGCGCGTGGGCCCCAAGGGCGAGGGGCGCTTCGAGCCGGCCAGTTGGGACGAGGCGCTGGACGACATCGCCCGGCGGCTGAACGCCATCCGCGCGGGCGAGCACGGGGCGCAGGCCATCCTCCCCTACTCGTATTCCGGCACGCTGGGCAAGGTGCAGGGCGAGTCGATGTCCAGCCGCTTCTTCCACCGCATCGGCGCCAGCCTGCTGGACCGTACCATCTGCGCCACGGCGGGCAGCGTCGGCTGGGGCGTCACCTACGGCGACCGCCTGGGCCCCACGCCGGAAGAGGCCGAGCACGCGCGCTTCATCCTGCTGTGGGGCACCAACACCCTCACCAGCAACCCGCACCTGTGGCCGGCGCTGCGGCGCGCCCGCGAGGCCGGCGCCCGCCTGATCGCCATCGACCCCATCCGCACGCGCACCGCCGCCCAGTGCGACGAGCACCTGCCCATTCGCCCCGGCGCCGACGCCGCGCTGGCGCTGGGGATGATGCACGTGGTCTTTCGCGACGGGCTGGACGACGCGGAGTACCTGCGCGAAAACACGGTCGGCTGGGAGGCGCTGCGGGAACGGGCGCGCGAGTGGACGCCGGAGCGCGCGGCGGGCATCACGGGGCTGGATGCGGAGCGCATCGAGCGGCTGGCGCACGAATACGCCACCACGCGGCCGTCGTTCATCCGGCTGAACTACGGGCTGCAGCGGCACCGGGGCGGCGGCACGGCGGTGCGAACGATCTCGCTCCTTCCCGCGGTCACCGGTGCCTGGCGCGACCTGGGCGGCGGCGCCACGCTCTCCACCAGCGGCGCCTTCAAGCTGAACGGCGGAAAGCTGCAGCGGCCGGAATGGGTTCCGCCCGGCACGCGCACCATCAACATGATCCAGCTGGGCGAGGCGCTCACGAAGGCGGACGCGGGCGTGGGCGGGCCGCCGGTGCAGGCGCTGGTGGTCTATAACAGCAATCCCGCCGCGGTGGCGCCCGACCTGGGGAGCGTGCGGCAGGGGCTGCTGCGCGACGACCTGTTCACCGTGGTGATGGAGCACTTCGTCACCGACACTGCGCGCTACGCGGACTGGGTGCTTCCCGCGACCACGCAGCTGGAGCACTGGGACGTGCACACGGCGTACGGGCACCTGTACCTGACGCTCAACCGACCCTCCATCGCCCCGGTCGGCGAGTCGCTGCCCAACACCGAGATCTTCCGGCGGCTGGCCACGCGGATGGGGCTGGACGATCCGGAGTTCGCGGACGGCGACGTGGACCTGATCCGCCAGGCGCTGGAGTCGTCGCACCCCTGGATGCAGGGGATCACCTTCGAGCGGCTGCTGGACGAGGGATGGATCCGCCTTGCCGCCCCGCGCGACTTTCGCCCGTACGCGGAGCCGAAGCCGAACACCCCCACGGGAAAGATCCAGATCCTGGCCCCGGAGCTGGAGTCGATTGGCCTCGATCCCCTGCCCACGTACGTGCCCCCCGCGGAAAGCGCCGAGGCAGACCCGGAACGCGCCGCGCGCTTTCCGCTGATGCTGCTGTCGCCGCCGGAGCATCCGCTGATGAACAGCACCTTCGCCAACGTCCCGCACCTGGAGCGCGCGGCGGGGCCCACCAAGCTGCTGCTGCACCCCAACGAGGCGGCGGTGCGCGGGGTGCGCGACGGCGACCGCCTGCGCTGCTGGAACGACCGCGGCCACTTCTTCGGACGGGCGGTGGTCACCGACGACGTGCGGCCGGGGGTGGCCGTCTCCTACGGCGTGCGCTGGGCGCAGCTCTCCGACGGCGGCCGCACGGTGAACGACACCACCTCGCAGGGCGTCACCGACATGGGCGGCGGCGCCGTGTTCTACGACAACGCGGTCGAAGTGGAGGTGGCGGCGGGGAACGAGATTCTGGACAGGGTGCCCCGTTCGGGTGTATATTCAACCGTTCCACTGAGTTAGCCCCCGAAGGAACACCCCGCCGCAGGAGCACTCCACGTTGCGAATCCTCTACGTTTCCCACTCGTTTCCGCTGCCCGGCGACCCGCTGAGCAACGTGGGCGGAATGCAGCGCGTGGCGCAGGGGCTGCACGCGGCCCTGGGCGAGCATCCCGGCGTGGAGCTTCATTCTCGGCTGCTGGAAACGTCGTGGAAGCAGACGCCCCGCCGCTTGCCGGGCTTCATGGCCGGGCTGCTGCGGGAGATTCCCCGCGTGGTCAAGCGCGAAAAGATCGACGTGGTGCTGCATTCGTCCATGGTCACCGCGTCCACCACGGCGGTGCTGGGCAACGCCATCCGCCGCGCGGGCGCCCTGTCGGCCGCCATTCCCGTGGGGCGCGACGTGACGCTGCCCACGCCGGGGTACCAGTGGTTCGTCCCCAGGGTGCTCGAGGCGCTGGACCTGGTGTTTCCCATCAGCCAGGCCACGGGGCAGGAGTGCCTGGCGCGCGGGCTCTCGCCCGCCAAGATGCACGTGGTCCCCTGCGGCGTGGACGTGGACCTGTTCGGCGCCCCGCGCGACCGGCGCGCGGCGCGGCGCGAGCTGCTGAAGTCCATCGGCGAGTCCGCGGGCACCATTCCCGACGACGCGCTGATCCTGGCGAGCGTGGGGCGGCACCAGGAGCGCAAGGGCTTCACCTGGTTCACCGAGCAGGTGATGCCCACCATGCCCGGCAACGTGATCTACCTGATCACGGGCGAGGGGCCCATGACGCCGCAGATCCAGGCATCCATCGACCGCCATGGCATGCACGGAAACGTGCGGCTGCTGGGCAAGGTGTCGGAAGAGATGCTGCTGACGCTGTACCGCGGCGCCGACCTGTTCGTGATGCCCAACATCCACGTGAAGGGCGACATCGAGGGCTTCGGCGTGGTGATGCTCGAGGCGGGGCTGTGCGGGCTGCCGGTGATCGCGGCCGACCTGGAAGGGATCAGCGACGTGATCCGCGAGGGAGAGAACGGGCACCTGGTGCCCAGCCGGGACGCCGAGGCGTTCCGGGCGCTGGTGCTGCGCTACCGCGCGGACCGCGCCCTGGTGGCGCAGGCGTCCAGCCGGGCGGCGGCCTACACGGCCAGCCACTTCTCCTGGTCCGCCATCGCTGACACGTTCGTGCGCATTCTCAGCCAGCACACCCGGACTACCGGCACCGTCCCGGCGGAGCTCGCCCGAGCGGCAGGGTGAGCATCCACGTTCCGCCATCACACGATCAGCCGCCCTCTCGAACGGGGCGGCTTTTTCGTGGGCGGAGCGGTGGCGCGGGGCGGTGCGGGCCGTTAATCTGACGCCTTCTTGAGATTTGACAACGCGCGGCCCCGTGGCGGGCCCGATCAACGATATGGAGACCGGATGAGCAAGAACTGGGACGGCTGGCTGCGGGACAAGGACTGGCAGCCGGTGGCGCCCGACGAGTTCAAGGCGCTGCCCGCGGACGAAAAGCTGCGGCGCATCCGCCACTCGTCGGCGCACGTGATGGCGACGGCGCTGCGGAAGGTGAGGCCCGAGGCCACGTTCGCCATCGGGCCGGCGACGGAGCACGGCTTCTTCTACGACGTGCACGTGGACTCGCCGATCACGCCCGACGAGATCGCCGCGGTGCAGGAGGGGATGAAGGGCGTCTGCAAGGAGCGGCAGCGCTTCGAGGTGGCCGTCGTCCCCCACGCCGAGGCGGTGGAGTTCTTCGCCGAAAAGGGCGAGCGCTACAAGCTCGACATCCTGGAAAAGCTGGTGGACCAGACGGTCACGTTCTACCGCAACGGCGACTTCGTGGACCTGTGCGCCGGTCCGCACGTGCCCGACACCAGCTTCTGCCAGAACGTAAAGCTGCTGGCGGCCTCGCCCGCGCACTGGCGGGGCGAGCAGAACCCGTCGCTGCAGCGCGTCACGGGCACGGCGTGGGACAGCCGCGAGGCGCTGAAGAGCTACCTGGCGTTCGTGGAAGAGGCCAAGGCCCGCGACCACCGCGTGCTGGGCCAGGCGCTGGACCTGTTCAGCTTCCATCCGTGGGCGGCCGGCGCGCTCTGGCACCCCCGCGGGCTGACGCTGCGCAACGAGCTGGGCCGCTTCTGGCGCGAGCTGCAGCCGGAATACGGCTACGTGGAGATCCTCAACCCCGTGCTGTACAAGCCCGACCTGTTCCAGCAGTCGGGGCACTGGGAGCACTACCACGAGGACATGTACATCGTGCGCGACGCCAGCGGCGAGCCCGACATGGCGCTCAAGCCGATGAACTGCCCCGACACGATGCTGTTCTACAAGACGCGCTCGCACAGCTACCGCGACCTGCCCCTGCGCGTGGCCGAAAGCCAGATCCTGCACCGCAACGAGGTGACGGGCGCGCTTCACGGGCTGATGCGCACGCGCAGCTTCGTGCAGGACGACGCGCACATCTTCCTGACGCCCGACCAGGTGCAGGAGGAGATCCGGCAGCTTCTGGGGCTGGTGGACCGCTTCTACTCGCTGTTCGGGCTGGAGTATTCCATGAAGCTTTCTACGCGCCCCGAGAAGTACATGGGCGAGCTGGAGCAGTGGAACGCGGCCGAGGAGGCGCTCAAGGCGTCGCTGGACGCGTCGGGCCGGGGATACTGGATCGACGAGGGCGATGGCGCGTTCTACGGGCCCAAGATCGACATCAGCATCCAGGACAGCCTGGGGCGCAAGTGGCAGTGCGGCACCATCCAGCTGGACTTCCAGCTTCCGCAGCGCTTCGAGCTGGAGTACACGGCGGCGGATGGCACGCGGCAGACGCCCATCGTCATCCACCGCGCCATCTTCGGGTCGATGGAGCGCTTCATCGGCGTGATCGTGGAGCACTTCGCGGGGGCGTTCCCGGTGTGGCTGGCCCCCGTGCAGGCGGTGGTGCTCCCCATCTCCGACGAGAAGCAGCTGGACTACGCGCACGAGGTGATGGCCAGCCTGCGCAAGGCCGGCATCCGGGCCGAGCTTCAGCAGTACGAGTCGCTGAACTACCGCATCCGGCAGGCGGAAAAGCAGAAGGTGCCGTACATTCTGGTGCTGGGCGAGCGCGAGCAGGAGCAGGGCACTGCCGCCGTGCGCCGCCACAAGGTCAAGGAGCAGCGCGTGGTGCCGGTGGACGAGATCGTGGCCGAGATCGCCGCCAAGGTGAACAGCCGCGAGCTGGACGTGCACATGGCCAAGGTCCAGGCGAAGTTCCAGGAGCCGGGCGACACGAGCACCACCGACAACCCGTACTGATCGCGCGGGTGGGATGACGAACGGGGCGGGTGAAGATGGATCTTCGCCCGCCCCGTTTTCCGTCCCCCGTACTGCCTCTCAACCGTCCAGGAGCACGGGCCCGTACCGCCGATGGAACGCGGGCGCCAGGCGCCTGCAGAACTCTTCGGTGGTGCCGCCGCGGGCTTCGAAGCGCCGCATCAGCGCGCGCTGCAGCGCCAGATACGCTTCGAACCGCGTGGGCGAGGTTTCCAGGAACCGACGAACGATTTCCATGAGTCCATCCTTTCGGCGCCGGCATGGCGCACGCGACCCTGTACAAGCATTCGGCGTGCCGCCCGGCGCGAGCGTGCAAATCGTTGTGAAATCAACACTTTCGGGTCGAGAGCCCCCGCCGCTTTCTCCCTCCATGTGACGCCGGTGTGGTCGCCGGGGGACACCCAATGAGGCAATACGCGGACAGGCCCGCGGGAGTTGCAGCTGCCCCGGATTGCGTGCGTTACGCGGGTGACGCCATCCGCGCGGGCATCTGGTCCAATGGTTCCCGGCGCGGTGGAAGAGTACAATGCGAACACCCGCGGCCGGTCCGACGCACGTTCCTGCTGTCGCTCTGCCGCCCTCCGGGCGATATTGGCGTTCCACATACGATTCCCGACACGGGCGTAACACTTCCGTTGAACCTGCGCTGGAATGGCCACGAGCGATCGCGACATCCGCACGGCCCTGTACGAAACGGAACTCGCGCGGTTCTCGGCGGACCCCCACTCGCTGCTGGTGGACGAGCTGGGGGTTTGCCAGGGCGAGTTCCGCATCGACGTGGCGGTGGTGAACGGCGCGCTGCACGGGTGGGAGATTAAGAGCGACCGCGACACGCTCGCGCGCCTGCCGGCCCAGGCCCAGGCGTACAGCCGCGTGTTCGACACGATGACGCTCGTCGTCGGCGAAACCCACCTTCACCATGCGCTGGCGCTGATCCCCGGATGGTGGGGAGTGCTCGTCGCCTCGCGGCGGCGGGACGGCGCGGCCCTCGACGCAGCGCGCGCCGGCGCGCGCAATCCCGCCCCGGATCCGGTGGCGCTGGCGCAGCTGCTCTGGCGCGACGAGCTGGTCGCCATCCTGGCGGACCTCGACGCGCCGAAGAAGCTCTTCCGACAGCCCAAGTGGGACCTGTGGCCCGCGCTGGCGGCGCGCCTGGAGGTGGACGACCTCGCCGCGCGGGTGCGGGCGGCGCTCAAGGCACGCCCGGAGTGGCGCCGTCCGCATGGTCCCGCACCTGGATCGCAGCCAGCGTGAGGTGATGCGAGGTGCCCGCCTGGCGCCACGCCTCGGGGTTGCCGCCCTTCGTCTCCGCCCGGGCGGTACGGGCGATGTACTCGTCTCCCCTGCTGAACGCATTCCCGCTGTAGTCCGGGAGTTGGACGAGCTCCTGGCAAAGCTTCTGGAACGCCGCGCCCCCGCCTTTTCGAAACGTCCCGCGCTTCAGTACCAGGAACTCCGTCGCGGTGGTGTAGCGGAGGGCGACGGGAACGTTCATCAGCCGCGGATCGGCGTCTTCCAGGTCAGGATGCGCGATGCCGTAGTCGCCGAACGCGGGGCGGCGGACGGCGGCGGGGAGCGAGCGGGAGACCGCTTGCCACAGGTTCCAGTCCGATCGTTGGATGCGGAACTCGGAGCCGCGCCCCAGCTCGCCCAGCGACCTGGGGAATCCGCCCGATGCCAGCGTGAAAGTACGCCAGCGGTCCAGGTGCGGAAGCTCGCGGATGGCCACACTGGCGCCGGTCGCGAGAGAACGCGCCAGCTCCTCGGGAACGCCGCGGTAGTCCAGCACGAGGTCCGCATCGCGGACGGGCACGCCGAGCCATTCCAGGAGCGCGTCCATCCGGGCGGCAAGCTGGTCCGTCAGGTCGGCGTCTTCCATGCGCAGGCACACGCCCGTCCCCAGCCGTCCCACCGCGTTCCGCACCGCTTGCTGGTACGTGTCTTCGCGGCGCAGCCCGGTCACGGGCACCACGCCGAACCCGGCCCGCTCCGCAAGGTCGAACAGGACTGACGCTCCGTGTTCGCCTCCGGCCGTGAGCCGGCCTGGCTGAACGAGCCGCGAATCCACGAACACGGGACCCCGCTTTCCCCAGTACTTTTCGAGCTTGTCGAACTGCGCCTGGTAGTGCTGCGCGGGGGTGAGCACCCGTCCATCCAGCTCCGCGATGGGCGGAACGTCGATGAACGGCGTGAGCCCGTGCTGGTCGTGCAGCGCCAGCCCGCCCAGCGCCTGGTACTCACCGGATTTCCCCTTCAGCAGCGGAACGTAGTGCCCGGGACCGAAGCTCGGTTGCATGACGGTACGTGTAGAGGGCGGATGGAGGCGTGCCGCGGGAGTATGGAGCGTCACCTTTCCGGGCGCAATGTGCGTCCAATTCCCGTCACCGCGAGTGACGCTGAGCGGTTGTACGGCGGCGTTGACCGATCGTCGCGCGCGCAGTAATTTGCGCATCCTTCCCCACTGCGCCGCACCTTCGTTCACGCCGCCGCAACGCATCGTGGACCGCGCCCAAACGGCGCGCGGCGCGCATCCCCATCCCCTCGTTCGGGCATCCCCCATGTCCAGCTCCGCCGTCCTGTCTCCCGGCCTGGTCGTCGCCGGACGCTACCGCATCGAAGAGACGCTTGCCGGTGAGGGAAGCGCGGCCCTGCTGCGCGCCACCGACACGCGAGCCGAGCGCGGCGTGGTGCTGCGCATGCTGCCGCTGGGCGGCGGGGATGATGGCGAGCGCTGCACGCGGCAGGGCAAGCTGGCGGCGCGGCTGACGCACCCCAACCTGGCTCGCGTGCTGGATTTCGGGACGGACGAGGCGGCAGGCGTGCGGTACGTGGCGGCGGAGTTCGGGGCGGGGGGAACGCTGGCCGCCCTGCTGGCCCAACGCGGCGCGCCGCCGCTGCCCCTGGCGCTGCGGATGCTGCAGGAGGCCGCGGCCGGGCTGGCGGCGGCGCACGCGGCCGGGGCGGTGCACGGCGACCTGCACCCGGGAATGCTGTGGCTTTCGCGCGGGGGCGGAAAGCTGCGCGTGGAGGTGCTGGGGCTGGGGATGGACGCCGCCGGGGCGCCGCCCGCGCGCGCGACTGCCCGCTACTGCTCGCCTGAGCGGCTGCGGCGCGCCCGCGACCTGGCGGTATCCGCCGACGTGTTCAGCCTGGGCGCCATCGCCTACGAGGTGCTGGCCGGGCTGCCCGCCGACTGGATGTCCCTGCTGGTCGCCATGGCCAAGGGTCAGCCTGCCGCGGTGCCGTCGCCCCTCACCCTGAAGCCCGGTCTGCCGCCGGAACTTGCGGAGGCCGTGCTGCGCGCCGTGTCGCCGGCGCCCGGGGACCGCTGGTGCGACGCGGGCGAGTTCGCAGCCGCGCTCGCCGTCCCCGTCGCAGCCCCCGCCGCGCCGACGATCATCCCGCTCGCCATCAACGTGGTCCGGGAGCCCGCGCCCGAGCCTCGCGCCGAGGCCCCGCGATTCATCCCGCTCGCCGTGCCCATCGTGGCGGCTCCGGCGGACGTGCTCCCCGCGCCGGCGGAGATCGTCGCGGCCGCGGAGACGCTGCCTGTCCTGGAGCTCGTGCCGGCCGCTTCTCCGCTGGAGATCGTCCACGCGGATGCTTCGCCGCCGGTGGAGGTCGCTCCAGTTGCGGCTGTTCCTCCCGCCGCCGATGCAGCGCCTGCCGAGCCCGCACCGGCCACAGGCACCGATGGGGGGGCCACGCTCTCGCACGAGGTCACGCTCGCCTCCAGCGACCTCGCCGACAGCCTCTACATCCCGCCGGCCATCGTGCCGGCCGCGCAGGCGCCGGCTCCCGGGCTGATCGCGGACGTCGAGCCCGCCGCTGCGATCGCGGTGCCGCAGCCGGCGATGGAATCCGCGGTTCTGGACGATGATCCGGCTGTGGAATTCGAGCTGACCCTGATCGACGCCGAGGACGAGATCCCGACGCTGCTAGCCGCTGCACCGATCGCGGAGCCCGCGGTTGCGTCCGCCGAGCCGGAGGTCATCGACGAGGACGGGGCGGCGGCGCAGTCGGTTCCTCTCGGCTTTCTTACGGTGCTTCCCGCGTCGGAAGCCGTCGAGCCGAAGAGGGCGGACAGGATTGCTCCGCAGCCGGCGGACCGCGGTGCGCCGAGCGTGCCGGTGACCCCGATCGTGCGGTACGGCCGTCCCAGGCCGAATGCGCAGCCGACGGGCGGGCGCCGCGGGCTGATCGCTGCCGGCGTGGTGCTCGCGGTGCTGGTCGCGGGTGGCGGGCTGGTGGCGAAGACGGCCATGGGCGGATCGTCCACGGATGCCGCCGCGGCGCGTCTCGCCTCTCCCGCGCTGGCGGCTGCTTCGTCGGCCGCGTCCACGGCCGCTCCGTCGACCGACGTCGCCGCGCCGGCCGTTGAGGAACCGAAGCCCACCACCGACCGGACCGCAGCCGCGGCGGACGAGGAGCGGCGCCGCGCAGAGGAGAAGCGGAAGCAGGACCAGCTTCGCCGCGACCAGCAGCGGCGAGCCGATTCCATCCGGGCCGCCCAGCTCGCGTCGGCACGGCAGGCTGCGGCGCAGGCAGCGCCAGCCCCGATTCAGCCCCCCGCCCCGGTGGAGAACCGCCCGGTGCCGCAGGTGGCGGTGGCGCCTCCGCCCGCGGCAGCCGCCCCGGCGCCGTCCGCGCCCGCCCGTCCACGCGTAGACCCGTCGCGCGTGTACCGGGCGGGCGAGTTGGACGAGGCGCCGGCGCTCGCCAACCGCGCCGACTTCGGCCGCGTGGTCGCCCGCAACTACCCGTCGTCTGCATCCGGGGCGGGAAGCGCGGTGGTGCAGTTCGTGGTGCTGCCGAACGGAACGGTGGATCGCTCGTCCATCCGCGTGCTCGAGGTGTCGGACCCGGTCTTCCGCCGTGCCGCCACCGCGGCCGCGGGTGCCGCCCGGTTCACCCCGGCCCGCGTGGATGGGCAGCCCGTCCGGGCCACGGTGTCCATCCCGCTCACCTGGAACCAGAACTAGCGGCCAGGCAGAACGAGATCGCGAACGCCCCGGCCAGGTTACTGGCCGGGGCGTTCGTGCATCAATCGACGTACGTCTCGAAGAACCCCGGCAATCGCCCCAGCGCTTCGCCGCGCAGTTCCACCGTCGCCATCCCCCGCATCTGCACGAACCAGCGGCGGGACGCACGCGCCATGTCGGTCACGTGCACCGCGCCGACGTCCACCGTCACGCGCATCCCCTGCCGCGCATCGCCGAACGCGAACCGGCGGGGAACACGGATCGCACGTCCATCGGCGCGAATGGTCTGCCACTCCGTCACCTGCATCTCGCCGGGGCGATAGACGCCGCGCACGCCGCGGGCGTCCACCAGGTACGCGAACAGCCCTCCGGGCGACGCGGAGCCGCCACGGACCACGCCGTACAGCAGCGACAGGTCCGCGTTGGAGGCCGAGCCCCACTCCCACGAAACGTCGCGCCACACGCCCCAGTTGTGGTCGTGGTACGCCTGCGCGCCGCGCACCGGGCGGCAGGCGGGAAGGCAGACGGTGCCCTTGGCCGTAGCGTAGAGCGCGGGCGTCACGTAGCCGGACACCAGCTCCGCCCCGCCGATGTCCGTGGGCGGAAAGTAGCGGCGCGGGGCGGGGGAGACGCGCAGGTCCACGCGCACCCCTTCCGCATCCGCCACCACGTGGTAGCCGTCGTCCCCCAGGCGCACGAACGCGCGGTCGCCGAAGCGCAGGTCGGGTCCCGTGGTGTCGAAGCGAACCTGCTCGCCGGGGAGGTCGCGGGTCAGCGAGCGGTGGGTGCCGTCCGGCTCGCGAACCGTCAGCAGGATGCGCCCGCCCCAGCGGCCGGGCACGGCCACCTCGCCCGCCACCATCAGCGTCACGTACATCCACCGGGCATCGTCGAGCACCACGTTGAAGTAGTGCCACTCCGCCCAGGTGCTGTCGCGAACGGGCGGAACGTGAAAGCGATCGATCTCCCGGAGCAGCTCGGTCTGTGTCGGGTTCAGCCAGCGGCGGTCGGCGTCCGAGTCTTCCCAGCGGCCGGAGAGCAGCGTGGGCGCGGCCCCGGCGGCCTTCACCCGCGAGGGAATCTCGCCGCCGGCGATGGCGGGGAGGCGCCGGTCGCCCACGAACAGCTCCACCTGCTTGCCGTCCAGGACGGGGCTGGCCGCCGCCACGCCGAACTCCTCGCGCCCACGGGGCGATTCGAAGACGTTGCGGTGAAGGAAGCGCGCGTGGTCGATGCCCAGGAAGAGGGACGACACGCCGCCGGCCTTGAGCATCTCGGCGCTGATCCCCGCGGGCACGACGACCACGTCGCCGCCGCCCACCAGTTCGCGGTCGCGCGCCTGCTCCAGCATCGCCTCACCCACGGCGAGCAGAACCACCATCACCGACACCCCCAGCGCGTAGCCGCCCAGCAGAAAGAGCGCGCGCCCCGGGCGGTTGCGAAGCTCCGCGAGCGCCAGCCGCAGGATCATGAGGGCACTCCTCCCGACACCACCAGGCCGTCCGCCATCTCCACCCGTCGGCGCGCGCGGCCGGCCACGTGGGGATCGTGCGTAACGATGACCAGCGTGGTACCGCCGGCGTTCAGCCGCTCGAACAGGGCGATGATCTCGTCGCCGGTGCGCCGGTCCAGCTCGCCCGTGGGCTCGTCGGCGAAGATCACCTCGGGGCGGTTGGCGAGCGCCCGCGCGATGGCGACCCGCTGCTGCTCGCCGCCGGACAGGTGGGGCGGCCGGTGGCGGATCCGGTGCCCCAGCCCCACGAACTCCAGCAGCTCGCGCGCGCGGTCCCGCCGCTCGCGCCGGGCGATGCCCGCCTCGGCCATCGGCAGCTCCACGTTCTCGGCGGCGGTGAGCACGGAAAGGAGGTGAAAGCGCTGGAAGATGAAGCCCACCTTGCGCAGCCGCAGCGCCGAGCGGCGCCCCTCGTCCAGCGCGTAGACGCTTTCGCCCAGCAGCTCGACGGTGCCGCGGGTGGGCGCCTCGATGCCGGCCAGCACGTTGAGCAATGTGCTCTTGCCGCACCCCGACGACCCGACGACCGCCACGTGCTCGCCGCGAGCCACGGAAAGGTCGACCCCGCGCAGCGCATGGACGGCGTCGCCCTGGTAGGCGAATTCCTTGATGATGCCGCGGGCGGCGATCACGGGGCGAGCCCCTGAAGCCGCGCAATCACTGGAAGTCACAAGAGTCACGGAAAGTACCGGCATCACGGGCGTGTCCCGATGCGTCATCCCGGACCGGGTCGCAAGATCCGGGGCAGGACGTGAGACGCGCCCGGCGCGCGCAGCATCAGCAGCCCAGTGCCGGGCTTGTGTCGGGGTGGGGAAGGAGAAGCGCGGGCTGCCCGCCGCCACGGCGGCGGCGGGCAGCCCGCGGGCCGGGCTTACACAGACGCCGGCACCTGGCCGCTGATGAGCAGCGGGACGAGATCGGTGTTCGGGGGCAGCACGGTTCCCCACGTCGCGTGGCCGTCGCTCCAGCTGGTGCTGATGTCGAACGACACCGTGCGCGTCAGCGCGCCCGAGGCATCCTGCGGCGCGTCCGTGAGGTCGATGAGGATCCCGGCCGAGAACGACTTCTCGATCACGGTGCCCGTGTCTACCGTCTGCGAGGCGAACATCAGGAACACCTTCTCCACGGGCACCATCTCGTCCTCGCTGTTGCCGAACAGCGGGAACACCGCGAGCGGGGCGTAGTTGCCATCGCTCTGCAGCTGCGAGATCCCGCAGCTGAAGGGGCTGCTGGTGGCGTTGACCACGGAGATGGCGTCCTCCGGCCCGCCGTCGGCCACCGTGCCGGTGCCCGTGGGCGAGTCGACGGTGAGTACGTCGCTCAGGCTTGCGGGATAGTCGTTGTCCACCGAGATCTGCGTGTCGAAGTCCACGTCGGTGTTGCGCGACGTGAACACCTTGTAGAACTCCGACCACTGCACCTTGGTGTTCAGGCCGTAGTCGCTGGTGGCGAACCACACCACCGGCTTGCCGCTGGGGGGGCCGCTGACGGCCTTGAAGCCGTACAGCAGGAACCCGTTCTGGTTGAGCATGTCGGCCGTGGCCTGCTGCATGGTGATGACGACCTGGTACTTGCTCGCGTTGGACATGATGTTGCTCCCGTGCAAAGTAAAGAAGTGGTGCAGGCCCCTGAGTGGGCCGGCGGGCGGGTGGGAAAGCGGTCCGGCGGCCGCGCGGCGTCTCCCCTCCCATGCGTATCGAGAAGCGGCGGGTTGCGCTCGTTCTCGATACGCGGTTAACTATGAGCCGGCCCTCTCAACCTGCTGTCCCTTCACTGTGTTATCATCATCCATCCCCTCTCAACGTTTGCCCTCAACCTTCTGGGCGGCGCGGCGCTTTCGGGCCTGAACGGGCCGGTGGACGGCAAGGCGGCGCACAAGCGGCGCATCGCCCTGCTCGCCATTCTCGCCGTCGCCCGGGGGCGCACGGTGGGGCGCGAGCGCATCATCGGGCTGCTCTGGGCCGACCACCGCACCTCCGCCGCGCGCCACCTGCTTTCCGAGTCGCTGTACGTGCTGCGCAAGGAGCTGGGCGCCGACGCCTTCGTGAGCGCGGGGGACGAGGTGGGGCTGAACGGCGCCGTGGTGGGCAGCGACGTCGAGGAGTTCGAGCGCGAGGCGGAGCAGGGCGGGCTGGAGCGGGCGGCGCAGATCTACCGCGGGCCGTTCATGGACGGCTTCTTCGTGTCCGGCGCGGCCGAGTTCGAGCAGTGGGCCGAGGCAGAGCGGGCGCGGCTGGCCCGGGTGCACTCACGCGTGCTGGAGTGCCTGGCCGACGCCTGCGAGAGCGCGGGCCGGCACGGCGAAGCGGCGGAATGGTGGCGGCGCCTTTCCGTGCAGGACCCCTCCAGCACCCGCGTGGGAATGCGCCTGATGACGGCCCTGGAAGCCTCGGGCGAGCGGGCGGCGGCGCTCTGGTTCGCCCTGTCGCACGTGGCCTACCTGCAAGCGGAGCTCGGGGTGGAGCCCCAGGACGAGTTCCTCGACCTGGTGGAGAGGCTGAAGAAGGAGCCCGTGCCCCTGCCCACGCGTACTGGCGCCGTCGCGGCACCCACGCCGCAGGCGCCGGCACAGGTCCCCACGCCCGAGTCCCCTCCACCCGTTCCGGCAGAGAACGAGCAGGACGCCGGACCGGCGGAAGACTCCGTCGCGCCTGCCGCCGAGTCTTTGGGTGGAGGTGAGGAGCGGGCGAATGGCGCCGAGGGGGAGGACGAGGCCAGCGCCGCGCCGCCGCCCGGAGCGGCGGAGCCACGCGGCCAGCCCCAGGACGGACGGCGCCGGCGGCGGACCCTCTGGGTGGGAGCCGCGGCGGGTGTGCTGATGGGATTGGCGCTGGCGGCCGTGCAGCCGGGCGAGGAGGCGCCGCCCGCGCCGGGCAGGTACGATCCGCGGCGGGTCGCCGTGCTGTACTTCGAGGACGACAGCCGCGGGGGCGAGCTCGGCTACCTGGCCGGCGGGCTTACCGAATCGCTGATCCAGACGCTGAGCCAGGTGCCCGCGCTGGAGGTGATCTCGCGCAACGGGGTAAAGCCGTACCGGCAGGGCGCGGTTCCCCTGGCCCGCATCGTGGACGACCTGCAGGCGGGAACGGTGGTGGAGGGAAGCGTACAGCGCTGGGGCGACAGCGTGCGGGTGACGGCGGTGCTGGTGGATGCGGTGACCCAGGCCCGCGTGGAGAGCCGCACCGTGACGCACGCCCTGGGCGACGTGTTCGCCCTGCAGGATGCGCTGGCGGACTCCGTGTCCGTCTTCCTGCGCCGGCGCGTGGGGGCCGAGGTGCGGCTGCGGGGCACGGCGGCCGAAACCCGCAGCGCGGCGGCGTGGCGCTCCGTGCAGCAGGCCCGGCAGATGTACGACGATGCGGTGAGCCTGCAGCATGCCGGCGGCCCCACGGCGCGAGAAAGCGTGCTGCGGCTGCTGGCCGACGCGGACTCGCTCCTTGCCGCGGCCGAGCGGCAGGACCCGCGGTGGACGCGCCCCACGGTGCAGCGCGGGTGGGTCGCGCTGCGACGCGCGCCACTGGTGCGGGAAACGGCGGCCAGCCGTGCCGCCGCGCTCGCCCATGCGGAGCGGGCACTGGCGCGCCGGCCCGCGGACCCCCTTGCCCGCGAGCTGCGCGGCAGCGTCTTCTTCGCCCTGGCCACCAGCGCGGTCGACAGCGCCGGCCAAGCGGCGCGGGTGGTGGCCGCCGAGCGCGACCTGCGCGCCGCGGTGGCCGCCGACCCCGCGCTGGCCAGCGGGTGGAGCCAGCTGAGCCGGGTGGTGCGCTACCAGGGCCGAGCCGACGAGTCGCTCGTCCTGGCGCGCCGCGCCTTTCAGCAGGACGCCTGGCTGGAGGACGCCGACGTCATCCTGGGCCGGCTGTTCTTCGGCGCGATGTTCGCGGCCGACTACCCCCAGGCGCGCGCGTTCTGCGACCAGGGGCACCGGCGCTTTCCCACCAGCTCACGGTTCGTGGAGTGCAGCCTGCTCCTGATGCGTGCCGATCCGGAGCGCGTGGGCGGGCCCGCCGCGGTGCGGGCCCTGCTCGCGGAGCTGGACCGGCTGGAACCCCCCGAGCAGGCGCGGCGCGCCGGCCGCGCGTACGCCCCCGTGTTTCGCCTGGCCGTGGCCGCCGCGGCCCTCGCCCGCGCGGGCCAGGGAGACAGCGCCCGGGCCATGCTGGCCCGGGCGCGGCAGGCGGCGCGGGCCGACCCCGAGATGCGGGTGTCGCTGGCCTACGACGAGGCCATCGCGTACCTGCTGCTGGGGCGGCCCGACACGGCGCGCGCGCTGCTCGAATGGAGCTTTACGCGCCGCCCCGCGCAGCGTGGCTTCGCCGCGCGCGATCCGCTTCTACGGACGCTGGCCGCCAGCCCGCCGGCGGATCGTCGAGGTCGGAGAGCGGCACGGGCTTCGGCCCGTCCGGGGTCATGAACAGCAGGTGCAGCTGCCGATCCGCGGGGTGCCCCTCGATCGAGTCCCAGTCCGAGTCCGGCGTGTGCGCCAGCGCGAACGGAACCTCCTCGAGGAACGCTTCGCCGCCCAGCCGGGGCTCCGGATCGGTATCCCTGGGCACGGACTTGTACCAGTGGTACTCAAGCCTGGCCAGCACGGCCGCCGCTTCCCACAGCGACTTCGACGCGTAGTAGGGGAACACGAACTTTTCCACCGCCGCCTCGCTCCAGAAAACGGCGTCGTACTTCTTCACCAGGTCCATCGCCTGGCCCTCGCAGTCCATGATCACCGCGGTGGGGGCCGGGCGGGGCTCCACGGTGAAGGTATCGATCTCGAACACCGCGCCCTTCGGCGCGTCCTGGTTGTTGCCGGCCTGGATAGACAGGACGCCGCCGCGCACGACGCCGAAAAAGGGCTCCCCGCCGGGCCTGCGCAGGCTGGACGCGGCCTCCGCCAGCTCCCGCAGCTGGTGTGCGTTCAATCGCGGAATGCGGGTGCCGCGCGCCTGGGGACGCGGATTGGCTCGGGTGCCCTTGTGTGGGGTCTTCATCTCTCACCTCGTGTGCGCAGCGGAGTGCGATGCCGCTCGGCGGGCCGGCGGCGGTGTCGGTCCACGTAAGATGGTGAGGCGGCGTCAACCCGGCGTCCCGCCCCTCTCAACCTGTTGCCCTGGCGAAAGATGCGAATCGCGCATTACTCCGCCTCCTCCCGCAGGGCCCGCCCCAGCGGCGTGCGGACGGCGTTCCACCCGGGCAGCAGCCCCGCGACCGCGCCCACGGCGACCACGATGCCCATGGCCAGGGCGACGCGACCGGGCTCCCAGGCAAAGAACGTCATCTTCGCGGGGATGCCGGGAAAGGAAAGGAGGATGCGGTCCAGCCGCCCCGCCATCCACAGCCCCATCGGCAGCCCGGCCAGGCATCCCAGCGCGGACAGCACCAGCCCCTCCGCGACGATCGCCCCCAGCAGCCGCCCGCGCCCCACGCCGATCGCGCGCAGCGTGGCGATCTCCCCGAACCGCTCCCGCACGCCGATGGTGATGATGGTCGACACCAGCAGCGCCGTCACCACCAGCGCCACGCTCCCCAGGATGGTCGCGAGCTGCTGGAAGTAGAGCAGGCGCCGGTCCATCTCGGCCATCAGCTCGCGCGTGGAGTAGGTCGACACCTCCGGCACCGCGGCGGTGATGCGGTCCGCCAGCGCGTCGCCGTCCACCCCCGGCTCCGTGGCCACGCCGAAAAGAGAGACTTCGCCCGCTCGCCCGGTGGCGCGCTGCACGTCGGCGATGGGCATGGCCAGCGAGCGCTGGCCGGCGTAGTCGTACAGGAAGTCCGCCACGCCGCTGACCACGAACGTCCGTGTCTGCCGCGCGCGCCCCAGCGACGCGTCGGGGTCCGTCGCCAGCCGCAGCGTGTCGCCCGGGGATAGCTTCTCGTCCCGCGCCAGCGGCTCGCTCACGATCACCTCGCCGGGCCGCGGCTCGCGCCCGTCCACCACCTGGTACAGGAACTGGGCGGCGGGATCGACCCCGCTGGTGAACAGCGGCTCGCCGGCGCTGTCGCCGCGGGCCAGGTAGAACTGCGCGCCGAGGACCGGCGCCACGGCCTTCACCCCCGGCACCGCCCCGATCCGCCGCCCCACCGCGTCGCCGCCCACGATCCCCGCCTCGCTGTCGAAGGGCAGGCTGCCGCGCGGCGTCACCCGCAGTGCATATCCGCTGACGCCCAGCAGGTCGCCGAACGAACCCGTGAGCCCGGAGGCCAGCATCGTCATGTCCAGCAGCAGCGCGGCGGAAACGGCGATGCCGGCCAGCGCCAGCGCGGTCCTTCCGCCGCGCCGGAACAGCGACCGCAGGAAGGCGGATACGATCACCGCTCCCCCAGCTTCTGCGGCGCCACGCGCACCAGCCGCCACGCCGCGAGCACCCCGGCGATCGTCCCCAGGGCCAGCCCCAGCAGCGCCGCGATCAGCACGATGCGGGGCGTCACCAGCGCGAAGCGTAGCGTGGTGTCGTACACCCGGGCGTAGTGCGCGTTGACGATGCGCGTCACCACCACCCCCAGCCCGGCGCCCGCGACGGACCCCACCACCGCGATCCCGATCGCCTCCAGCACCACCGCGCGGAACACCGTTCCCCGGCTGACCCCGATCAGCCGCAGCGTGCCCATGTCGCGCTTGCGCTCGTCCACGCGGATGACCATCACGCAGAGCAGGAAGATGGCGCTCGCCAGGATGGTGACGATCCCGATGGCGTCGTGAAAGCGCGACACGACGCGAAAGGTGGCGCTCGTTTCCTCCGCCAGCGCCGCGCTGCCGTACGCCCGGGTGCCGAAGGCGACGGACTCGATCCAGCGCGCGGCCGGGTCTGCCCGGGCGCCGGGGGCGAGCACGATGGCGAAGCGGTCCACGCGGTCGTGCGTGGGCAGCAGCGCCTCCAGGTCCGGCAGGTGCAGCCGCACCTCGTAGTCGTTCCGCGCGATGCGGTTGGGGTCTGCCTCGCGCTCGAACACGCCCGCCACCACGAACGGGCGCGGCTGGGCAGAACCCGCCAGCGCACGGACGCGCACGGTGTCGCCCACGGCCAGGGGAATCGCTTCCGCCAGCCGCCGCTCCACCAGCATCCCGGGCGCGGGCTGCACCACGGCGGCCTGCAGCACCGCCGCCATCAGCATCATCGAAATCAAGCTTTGCTCCTGCTTCACCAGTCGAACGGCATCCTTCTGCAAAGCTGGTGCGAGAGCCTGGGTCCGGGGCTTCACCTGCACGTCCACCGTACCTGACGAAGCCACATGATGTCATCCCGATGGAGCGGCCACAGCGTACCTGCCCCTTGGGATGACGTCCAGGCCCAGTCCCGGCCTCGGCTGACGCGCATCCGCCGATGCCGCATGGAGGTGCGAAGGAACGGTTGTTTTCATAACGTTCAGTATTGACTGAACGTATCGAACGCATTAGCTTCTCGGTCCAACGGCGCCAGAGATGGACGCCGCCAGCCCCACAGCAGTAGAGACTCAGGATGCACGAGGCGGTTCAGCAGCTGGTGGAGCGGATGGCGCTCATCTGCGAAAAGGAAGGGATGCCCCGGATCGGCGGGCGCATCCTGGGCTACCTGCTCGCCACCGACCAGACGGTCTCCCTGGACGACCTCGCCGAACGGCTGCAGGCCAGCAAGGCCTCCGTCAGCACCAACGCGCGCATGCTGGAGCAGTTCGGCATGATCCAGCGCGTGAGCGTGATGGGCGACCGCCGCGACTTCTACCGCGTGGAAGACGATCCCTGGGCCCGCATGCTTCGCGTGGCGCAGGGCCGCTGGCGCGACATGGTACACGTGTTCGGCGAGGCCGCCGAGCGCCTTCCCGAGCCCGCCGGCCGCGCCCGGGTGGAATCCGCCCGCCGCTTCCACGAGCTGCTGATCGCCGAGTGCGACGCACTGATCGAGCGGTGGAACCGGCTGGACGGCGCCGCGGACGAGGCGGCCGCGCCGGGGCGGAGGGCTACGGGATCGTAACGATTCCGTGCCAATGTAAGCAACCACTTGCATACACCTATGGCGGCGACTATCTTCGCCCCATGGACGTACGAGAGAAGCTGCTGACGGCGGCACTGAAGGTGTTCGAGGAGGCCGGATCGCGGGGGGCCACCACGCGTCGCATCGCCTCCGAGGCGGGGGTGAACGAGATCACCCTGTTCCGCCACTTCGGAAGCAAGGCCGCGCTGATGAGCGAGGCGCTGGCGTGCGCCTCGGCCGCGCCGGTGGAAAACCGCCTCCCGGCGGAGCCCGTAGATCCCGCGCGCGAGCTGCTGGCCTGGAGCCACGGCGGATACGCCCACCTGCGGCGGAACGCGGCCATGATCCGCACCGCCATGGGCGAGATGGAGCAGGCGCCCGACGCGGCGCGGTGCGTGGCCGCCAACCCGGCGCGGGTGCACGAGCAGCTGAAGGCGTACCTGGCGCGGCTGCAGGAGCGGGGGCTGGCCTCCACCGACTGGGACCCGCACGCCGCCTCGTCGATGCTGATGGGCACGCTGTTCAGCGACGCCATGGGGCGCGACATGATGCCGGAGAAGTACCCGTACTCCGAGGCCGAGGCCCCGGCGCGGTACGTATTGCTCTTTCTGCGGGCCATCGGCGTCGATGCGCCCGCGGCGCACCACCCGGCGGAAGGCTCGCCGCTGCAGGACCCTGAACGTGGTTCCACTCATCAACGCAGACGCGACCCGTAACCATATGCCCAACATTCCCTGGCCCGGCCGCTGGACGCGCCTCGCCGCCCTGGCGGCGGCGCTGGCCTTGGCGGGGCCCGCGCTGGCCCAGCAGCCCGTATCGACCGAGGCGAGCCGGGCCCTGACCCTGGACGAGGCGCTTCGCCTGGCCGAGGACGCCAGCGAAACGGTGCAGGTGGCCCGCGCCGGCCTCACCCGCTCGCGGGGCGAAATGCTCCAGGCGCGCAGCGAGGGGCTTCCCCAGCTCTCGGGATCGCTCTCGTACAGCCGCGCCCTGGCCTCGGAGTTCCAGGGCATCGGCGGCGGCGGCGCCGAGCCCGACACCACCGGGCCCCCGCCCCCGCAGAACTGCGGGCGCTACACGCCCAACCCGGCGCTTCCCATCGGGCAGCGCCTGGACTCGCTGGAGCACGCGGTGAACTGCGCCGCCAACGCCAACCCGTTCGCCGCCTTTGGCGACCTGCCGTTCGGCCGCGAGAACACCTGGCGCATCGGGCTGAACCTGTCGCAGTCCGTGTTCAGCGGCGGACGCATCCAGGCGCAGAACCGCATCGCGCAGGCGGGGCGCACCCGCGCCGAGCTGGAGCTGGCGACGCAAAGGGCGCAGCTGGCCATGGACGTCACCCAGGCCTACTACGATGCCGCGCTGGCCGACCGGCTGGTGGGCATCGCCGAGGCCACGCTGCAGCAGGTGGAAACCACGCTGGAGCAGACGCGGCTGGCCCGGCAGGTGGGCAACCAGCCGGAGTTCGAGCTGCTGCGCGCCCAGGTGACACGCGACAACCAGCTTCCCGTGCTCATCCAGCGCCGCTCCGACCGCGACCTGGCCTACGCGCGGCTGATGCTGCTGCTGGACCTGCCCACGGACGAGCCGGTGTCGCTCACCACTTCGCTGGACGAGACGGTCGCCGTACCCGTCGCCCGGTTCGCCGCCAACGAGGCGCTGCTGGGCGACACCACGGCCGCCAACCGCGCGGCGGTGCAGCAGGCGCAGACGCTGGTCGACGTGCAGCAGTCGGCGCTGCGCATCGCGCGCTCGCAGCGGCTTCCCAACCTGAGCGTCAACTCGCAGTTCGGCCGCGTGGCCTATCCCGAGGGCGCGTTCCCGGGGTGGAACGACTTCCGGTCCAACTGGACGGTCGGCGCCACGCTGGCCATGCCCATCTTCACCGGCGGCCGCATCCGCGGCGACGAGATGGTGGCGCAGGCCAACCTGCTCGAGGCGCAGGCCCGCGTCCGCCAGGCGCACGACGCCGCCCGGCTGGATACGCGCGTGGCCATCGAGCGGCTGGAGTCGGCCCGCGCGCAGTACCAGGCCAGCGCCGGAACGGTGCAGCAGGCGCAGCGGGCCTACCAGATCGCCGAAGTGCGCTTCCGCGAGGGGATCAGCACGCAGGTGGAGCTCTCGGACAGCCGCATCCTGCTTCAGCAGGCGCAGGCCAACCGGGCCGTGGCCGCGCGCGACCTGCAGATCGCGCAGGCGCGTGTAGCGCTCCTTCCCTTCCTCCCCTTCGGCAGTGCGGGGCAGGGGCAGTCGCAGTCGCAATCTCAGCAGCAGAACCAGCAGCAGGCGCCGCGGCAGCAGCCGCGCCAGGCGCCGGCGGACCAGGGACAGGCGTTCACCTCCGGGGGCGAGTGATGGCTATGGGGATCAAGAAGGCGGGCGCGCTGGCGATGCTTGCGCTGGCGCTGGGTGCATGCGGCAGCCCGGGCGAGGCCGCCGAGGGCGAAAAGGCCAAGGCCGCGGACGACGCGGTGGTCCTGGGCCCCGAGGCCGTGTACGTGGTGCAGGCAGAGGAAATTTCCAGCGGGCCCGCCCTGTCGGGAACGCTGAAGGCCGACCGCGAGGCGCAGGTGCGCGCCGAGGTGGGGGGCACCGTGCTTTCCGTGCACGCCGACCAGGGGCAGACGGTCGGCTCGGGGCAGGTGCTGGCGCGCGTGGACGCCGCCGCCCTGCGCGAGCAGTACGTCTCCGCGCAGTCGGCCGTGCGCTCGGCCGAGCAGACGGTGTCCGTCGCGGCCCGGAACGTGGAGCGCAGCCAGACGCTGAACGCGGCCGGCGCCCTGGCCGACCGCGACCTGGAGGCCGCGCGCAACCAGCTGGCCGGGGCGCAGTCGCAGCTGGCCGGCGCCCGCGCGCAGCAGGCCGCGGCCCAGCGGCAGCTTTCGCGCACCAGCGTCCGCTCGCCCATCGCCGGCGTCGTCGCCGCGCGGCCGGTGAACGCCGGAGACGTGATCGCCCCCGGCGCACCGCTGTTCACCGTGGTCGACCCCGGCAGCATGCGGCTGGAAGGCTCCGTGCCCGCGGCGGACCTGGGACAGGTGCGGCAGGGCGCCACGGTGCGCTTCACCGTCACCGGCTACCCGGGGCAAACGTTCACGGGCACGGTGTCGCGCATCAACCCCTCCGCCGACCCCGTCACCCGCCAGGTGCCGGTGTACGTGACCATCCCCAACGGCGGCGGCACCCTGGTCAGCGGGCTGTTCGCCGAGGGCCGGGTGCTGGCGCAGGCGCGGCAGGGGATCGCCGTTCCCGCCTCGGCCGTGGACGAGCGCGGCGTGCAGCCCTCGGTGCTGCGCCTGGCCAACGGCAAGGCCGAGCGGGTGCCGGTGACGCTGGGCGCCCGCAACGCCGAGACCGACCGGGTGGAGATCACCTCCGGCATCGGCGCCGGCGACACGCTGCTGGTGGGCGCGGCGCTGGGCACCACGCCGGGGACGCGCGTGGAGGTCCGCGCCGCGGGCGCCGCCGCGGCACCCGCCGCCCGGTAAAGGAGACCGACCATGTTCATCTCCGATTTCGCCATCAAGCGGCCGGTCATCACCGTGGTGACCATGCTGTCGCTGGTGGTGTTCGGCATCTTCGCGCTGCTCAGCCTGGACACCGACGAGTTCCCGGAGGTCGAGGCGCCCTTCATCTTCGTCTCGGTGCCCTATCCCGGCGCCTCGCCCGACATCGTCGAGCGCGAGGTGGTGGAGCCCATCGAAGAGGCCGTGGCCGGCATCAGCGGCGTCGACGACATCCAGAGCCAGGCGCTGGACGGCTTCGGCTCCATCCAGGTGATCTTCGTCTACGGCAAGGACCCGCAGCAGGCCTCGCAGGACATCCGCGACGCCATCAGCCAGATCCGGGGCGACCTGCCCCAGGAGATGGAAGAGCCCATCCTGGCGCGGTTCGATCCCAACGACCAGCCCATCATCTCGCTGACGCTCTCGTCCGAGACGCTGTCGCCGGCCGAGCTCACGCGCATCGCCGACCCAGGCATCACCCGCGACCTGCGGGGCATCAACGGCGTGGCCGAGGTGCAGGTGGTGGGCGGGGTGGAGCGCGAGCTGACGGTGGAGGTGGACCCCGCGCGCCTGCAGGCCGCGGGCATCGCCATGCCGCAGGTGATCCAGGCGCTGCAGTCGCAGAACCTGGCCGTGCCCGTGGGCCGGCTGAACGAGCCGCTGGAGGAGCGCACCATCCGCCTGCGCGGGCGGCTGCAGACCCCCGCCGAGTTCGCCAACCTGGTGGTCGCCTCGCGCGGCGGCATCCCCGTCCGCCTCTCCGAGGTGGCGACCGTCCGCGACGGCACCGAGGAGCCGCGCTCGCTGGCGCTGTTCAACGGCAAGCCCGCCGTGGGCATCGACCTGGTGAAGTCGCAGGGCGCCTCGACGACCACCGTGGCCGACGCGGTGATCGGGCGCATCGAAACCCTTCAGAAGCAGCTTCCGCCCGGCGCCACGCTGAACGTGGTCCGCAACTCGGGCGAGCGGGTGGCCAGCTCCGTGGCCAACGTGCAGGAGGCGCTGCTGGAAGGCGCCCTGCTCACGGTGCTGGTGGTGTTCCTGTTCCTGAACTCGTGGCGCTCCACGGTGATCACCGGCCTGGCGCTGCCGGTGTCGGTGCTCGCCAGCTTCGTGGCGGTGCTGGCGTTCGGCTTCACGCTGAACACCATGTCGCTGCTGGGGCTGTCGCTAGCCATCGGCATCCTGATCGACGACGCCATCGTGGTGCGCGAGAACATCGTGCGGCACGTGGAGATGGGGAAGGACCACCACACCGCGGCGCGCGAGGGAACCGACGAGATCGGCGTGGCCGTGGCGGCGACCACCTTCTCCATCGTCTGCGTGTTCGTGCCCATCGCCTTCATGGGCGGGCTGGCCGAGCAGTGGTTCGCGCCTTTCGCGCTGACCATCGCCTGCTCGGTGCTGGTGTCGCTGTTCGTGTCGTTCTCGCTGGACCCCATGCTCAGCGCGTACTGGCCGGACCCGCACCGCGAGGAGCACGAGAAGTGGTTCATCACCCGCTGGCTGGACCGGTTCAACCGCTGGTTCGACCGCCAGGCCCACAACTACCGCAAGGTCATCGGCTGGGCGCTCGACCACCAGCTGGCCATGATCCTGATCGCCGTGGGCTCGTTCATCGGCGCGCTGGTGGTGCCGGCCAAGGGCATCTACGCCTTCTTCGCGGTGATGATCGTGGTCGCCGCGGCGGTCGTGGTGCTCTCGACGGTCCGCTTTCCCCGCGGATTGACGGGCGCGACCATGAAGGCCGTGGTCGGCGGGCTGTCGGTGCTGCTGATGTTCGTGGCCATCGGCGTGGCGCCCGCGGGGGGCAAGCTGGGTTTCGAGTTCTTCCCCGCCGACGACCAGTCGGAGTTCGAGGTGGACATCGACACGCCCCCCGGCGCCAGCCTGGAATACACCCGGCTGAAGAGCGAAGAGGTGGCGGCGCTGGCCCGGCGCGAGCCCGAGGTGCGGTACACCTACACCACCATCGGCGGGCGCGGCGGGGCGGTGGACGAGGGCAAGGTGTACGTGCGCCTGGTGCCCAAGGCCGACCGCGACCGCGGACAGAAGGAGATCGCCAACGCGGTGCGCATCGCCGCCAAGCGCGTGGGCGGGGCCACGGCCGCGCTGGGAACGGGCAACTTCGGCGGCACCAAGCAGATCATGATCCAGCTGCAGGGCCCCGACATCGCCGTGCTCAACCGCCTGGCCGAGCAGATCGAGGCCGAGGTGCGGCAGGTGCCCGGCGCCGTGGACGTGGGGCTTTCCACCAAGGGGCAGAAGCCCGAGCTGACGGTGGAGCTCAACCGCGGGCTGGCGGGAAGCCTGGGCATCAGCGCCGCGCAGGTGGCGCAGGCGCTGCGCCCGGCCTTCGCCGGCGTGGACGCGGGCGACTGGGTGGACCCCAACGGCGAAACGCGCGACGTGTACGTGCGCTTTGCCCCCGAGGCGCGGGAGCGCACGGGCGACCTGGAGCGCGTGCCGCTGGTGATGGCGGGGCCGCAGGGGCCGGTGACCATGCCCC
Source organism: Longimicrobium sp. (assembly GCF_036399935.1). Taxonomy (GTDB): domain Bacteria; phylum Gemmatimonadota; class Gemmatimonadetes; order Longimicrobiales; family Longimicrobiaceae; genus Longimicrobium. Next base: position 290,931 of record NZ_DASWMD010000021.1, on the reverse strand, counting down.
TGGGGCAGGTGGCCACCATCCGGCGCGAGCTGGGGCCGGCGCAGATCAACCACCTGGACCGCGAGCGGGTGATCAACGTCGAGGCCAACACGCAGGACCGCCCGCTTTCCGAGGTGGTGGCCGACATCACCACGCGCATCGAGAAGGTGCAGATGCCCAGCGGCTACGTGATGAGCTTCGGGGGCGAGACCGAAGACCAGAACGAGGTGTTCGGGCGCATCATGTTCGCGCTGGGCGTGGCGGTGATGCTGATGTACCTGATCCTGGTGGTGCAGTTCGGCAGCTTCCTGGACCCGCTGGCCATCCTCCTTTCCCTGCCGCTGTCGCTGATCGGCGTGGTGCTGGGGCTGAAGATCGCCGGAAGCACGCTGAACCTGATGAGCATGATCGGCATCATCATGCTGATGGGCATCGTCGCCAAGAACGCCATCCTGCTGATCGACTTCGCCAAGTGGTCCAAGGAAAGCGGGATGAGCACGCGCGACGCGCTGATCGAGGCGGGCGCCATCCGCCTGCGCCCCATCCTGATGACCACCTTCGCGCTGATCGCCGGCATGCTTCCCGTGGCCCTGGGCCGCGGCGAGGGCGCCCAGTTCCGCGCGCCGATGGGCATCGCCATCATCGGCGGCGTGCTCACCAGCACCCTGCTCACGCTGCTGGTGATCCCCACCGTGTGGGAGTTGCTCGACGACCTGCGCGAGGCCGTGCTGGGCCGCTTCCGCCGCACCCCCTCGGCGGGGCACGGCGGCGGCCATGGCGGCGGCGCGCACGGCGTTGACCGCACCATCCCGGTGGAGCCCCGGCTGGTGGGGCGCGAGCCCGCGCACCAGGGCGATTGACCCATGCATCCCGCGCCGCGCACCCGCATCATGGTGCACGGCGCGGGACGCCCCCGGGGGCGCGGGTGAATCCGCCGGAGCCGCTGCTCCCGTACCCGCGGGTGGCGGAGCGAAGGGCCAGCCGGTGAAACGGGCTGCACGCAGCGGTGTACCATGGCGTCCCCGCCGCACGGGGACGCGGCCGGCGCCGAAAGGCCCGGGCGCTTTCTTCTTTCCAGGGTTCCATGCAGACGTCGCGCGAGGAGCCGGCCCCCGGGGCCGGCACCGCGGTTCTCGAAAAAGCACGGCAGCGGCGGGCGCCGCGCCCCCACAGCTGGCCCGAGCGGCGGCTGGCCTCGGCCGGGCGCAGCGCCGAGCGGCTGCTGGAGCACGCGGGGGGGATGGCGACGCTGGTGTGGCGCACCCTCGTGTACCTGTTCACGGGGCGCATTCCCTTCCGCGAGTTCGCCAACCAGGTGTACTGGATGGGCGTGGGCTCCATTCCCATCGTCATGGTGACGGGGAGCCTGGCCGGCGTGGTGACCTCGCAGCAGGGCGGCTACCAGTTCACCGGCAACATGCCGCTGGAGTACCTGGGGAGCGTGGTGGCCAGCAGCATCATCCTGGAGCTGGGCCCGGTGCTGACGGCGGTGGTGCTCATCGGCCGGGTGGGCGCGCGCATCACGGCCGAGCTGGGGACCATGCGGGTGTCGGAGCAGATCGACGCGCTGTACTCGCTGGGGCGCGACCCGGTGCGCACGCTGGTGGCCCCGCGCATCGTGGCCGGCATCATCTCGGTACCCATCCTGGTGGCCATCGCCAACCTGGTGGGGCTGTACGCGGGAATGATGGCCGCGCAGTTCACGGTGGGGCTGGGGCGGCAGTCGTTCTTCTACGGCGCCAGCCTGTTCTGGCACGACTGGGACATGTTCTACTCGCTGTCCAAGGCGCTGGCGTTCGGCTTCGTCATCCCGCTGGTGGCCTGCCACATGGGCCTGGCCACGCGCGGCGGCGCCGAGGGGGTGGGGCGCTACACCACGGCCGCCGTGGTGACCATGACGCTGGGCGTGCTGATTTTGGACGCCCTGTTCCCGCCCCTCCTGCTCAACTGAGGGAGGGCCGCGTGAACGACGTGATGGTGGACTACCGCGACCTGTACAAGTCGTTCGACCACCCCGTGCTGGCGGGGGTGGACCTGGCCGTGGGGCGGGGCGAGACGCTTTCCGTCGTGGGCCACTCGGGCACGGGGAAGAGCGTGCTGCTCAAGACCACCATCGGGCTGATCATGCCCGACGAGGGCGACGTGGTGGTCGACGGGCAGTCGGTGTGCGGCGCCACCCGCCAGCAGATGCAGGCCCTTCGCCGCAAGGTGGGGTACGTGTTCCAGAACGCCGCGCTCTTCGACAGCATGACGGTGTTCGAGAACGTGGCCCAGGGCCTGAGCGACGAGGAGCAGCGCGGCCTGGGCGGCAAGGGGCTGATGGCCCGCGTCGTCGACGCCCTGGAGCACGTGAACCTGGAGCCCCGCAAGGTGCTGGCGAAGCTGCCCTCGCAGCTGTCCGGCGGCATGCGCAAGCGGGTGGGGATCGCGCGGGCCATCATCGGCCGCCCGCAGATCCTGCTGTACGACGAGCCGGTGACCGGGCTGGACCCGGTGAACGGCACGGTGGTGCACCGGCTGATCGCGCGGCTGGGCGCCGAGCTGGGAGTGACGTCCATCATCGTGACGCACGACATCGAGGGCACGCTCCCCATCAGCGACCGGGTGGCCATGCTGGACCACGGCTTCATCCGGTTCGTCGGCACGGCCGACGAGTTTCGCGACAGCGACGACCCGCTGGTGCGGGCCTTCCTGGAACGCGACGTACCCGACAACGACGAGCTACTGGTATGATCCAGCGCGCCGACGGCCGGGCGCCCACCGCGCCGGCCCCTAGACTTTCCAACGACGACCTGCGGGCGATGGCTCCCATGCGTGCACCGCGACGCGAAATTCACGTCGGCCTGTTCGTGGTGATCGGCCTGCTGGCCGTGCTCACCGCCCTTTTCGCGCTCACCGACCCGGGCACCTTCCGCGGCCGCTACCACGCCTACACCGTGGTGCAGGACGCCGACGGCATCCGCAAGGGCGACCCGGTACGGCTGAAGGGGGTGAACGTCGGCCGCATCCGCGACTTCCAGATCGGGCCGAACGGCGTCCGCGTGAGCATGGAGTTCGAAAAGGAGTACCACGTTCCCGCGGGCTCCAGCGTCTCCATCGTCTCGGGCGGCATCCTGCAGTCCATGGTCGCCGAGATCCAGCCGGGCACCTCTACCCAGCGCATCGCCGACGGCTCGGTGCTGCCCTACGTGGAAGAGGCGGGCTTCGCGCAGCAGGCGGAGAAGGTGGTGGCCAACTCCGACAGCGTGCTCGTGGCCGCGCAGGCGCTGCTCAGCCAGCGCACGGTGTCGGCCGTGGGCAACAGCGCCGTGGAGATGGAGCAGCTGCTCCGCCAGTTGACCCTGCTGGCCACCGACCAGCGCCGGCAGCTGGCGCAGCTCACCACCAGCCTGAACGCCTCGGCGGCGGGGCTGCAGGGGGCGGTTTCGCAGCCGGAGCTGGCGCGGGCCATCGCGCGCACCGACTCCATGACCATTCGCCTGGACGCGGCCACGGGCTCGCTTCAGCAGGCGGGGCAGTCGCTGGCGGCGCTGACGGCGCGGGTAGAGGCGGGCGAGGGCACGCTGGGCAAGCTGACGACCGACGACCAGCTGTACCAGAACCTGAACGCCGCGGTCACCAGCCTCAACCAGCTGACGGCCGACATCCGCGCCAACCCGGGGCGGTACATCAACGTCCGCGTGTTCTGACCCCGGTGGACGCGACCCCCGGGCAGATCCCGCCCTCGATCGAAAAGATCCTGCGGCGCTTCGCCACCCTGACGCCCGACATGACGCGCCAGGCGCTGGTGCAGTACGCCAAGAAGCTGCCGGACCCGCCGGAGCGGTTCGCGGGGCTCGACGCGGCGCAGTTCCGGGTGCACGAGTGCCAGACGCCCGTGGCCATCTACCCCGAGGTGGTGGATGGCAGGATGTACTACCACGCCGACGTGCCCCGCGAAAGCGCCGCCATCCGGGCCCTGCTGGCGATGATCTTCGACGCGGTGAACGGCCAGCCGCCGGAAACGGTGCTGGCCATTCCGCCCGACTTCGTGCGCCAGGTGATGGGCAAGATCGGCCTTTCGGCCCGCGAGGCGGGGCTGGTGGCCATGGTCGAACGGCTGAAGCGCGCCGCGAGGGAGGCGAAGCAGCCGCAGGGGTGATCCCCGCGCGGGCCATCCTCTTGCGTGGAAGGCCCCCGGACGCTCTTTTACGCCGCCCGCGGCGACCGCCGCCGGACGAGAACAGGACGAGGGACCACGACGACGATGGCGTACGTTTTCCGGGGCCGGCCCGCGCCGGCCGCTCTGCTGCTGGCCGCCGCTCTGCTGGCCGGGTGCGAACCCGGCGCGCAGGGGGGCTACGCGAAGATCTCGTACCGCGGCGACCCGCAGGTGCCGTCGCACGCCTATCCCGAGCCGCCCACCGTGGTGCCCGGCACCAGCGTGGGCGCCGCCGCGGCCAAGGTGGTGCTCGCCAACCCGCCGGCCGGCGTCACGCAGGCCATGGTCGACGAGGGGCAGGCCTCGTTCGGCACCGTGTGCTCCGCCTGCCACGGGCAGAACGGCACCGGCAGCCCGGCCGGGCCGGCGCTCAACGACCGCGCCTGGCTGAACATCGGCGGGCAGTACCCCGAGATCGTCACCATCATCAACAACGGCGTGCCCAACCCCAAGCAGTACCCGGGGATGATGCCGCCCAAGGGCGGCGGCGCCTTCGACGACACCCAGGTGCGCAGCATCGCCGCGTACGTGTACGCCCTCAGCCAGCAGGGGGGAGCATGAGCCGCAGGGACAACGAGACGTTCCGCACCGTCGAGGGGCGCTACCAGTCCTTCGAAGAGGCCCACCCGAAGCAGCGCTCGCGCTCGGCGCTCGCCAACGTGCGCATTCCCGTGCTGAGCGACGAGGCCGAAAAGGGCGTCGGCACGGCGCTGGGCTTCGGGCTGGGCGCGCTGCTGCTGCTGCTGTGCGCCGTTTGCGTCGCCGCCTCGCGCAGCTGGGCCGCGCTGGACCGCTCCGGCGCCCAGCTGGCGTACGCCATCGCGGCGTTCTTCCTGCTGCTGGCGGGGCTGGGCGGCATCATCGCCACGTACAACCACATCTTCCGGGTGATCCCCGGCGAGGGCGGGCACCACTAGCCCCTCGCGGGGAGGAAAAGCGCCGGCCGGATCCTTCCGGCCGGCGTTTTTGCGGTGTGGAGCAGGGCAGTGGGCCGGCTCTGCGGGCGGCGGGAACGCGAGGGCGTGATGCGAGCGTTGACAGTTCGCAAGCAGTGACGTATTCTGTGGCCCATCCCTGCAGTACTTCCGCGCTTCGCGCGCTCACTGTTTGTCGGAGAACCCCCATGTCCCGTATTCGTGCGACTTTGCTGGCCGCGCTGGCCGGCATCCTGATCACCACCGGCGGGTGCGCCGACTCGGCCACCGCCCCGACGGCCGCCGCGGCCCCCTCGCTCAACCGCGCGGTGGGCGATTCGGTATCCGACGCGAACCGTGCCCCGGGCAGCGGCCAGGGCCAGCAGAAGACCGACGACGGGGGCGAGGTCACCATCCAGTCGGGGTACATCAGCGGCGGCCACTGAGCCAGCCGTGCTCCAGCGTGCGTCATGGGGGACGGCTGGTGCCGTCCCCCACTTCTTTTCGGCCTGCCTCACGACCGGTGACAGCCAATCTCGACACCCTGCTCGATCGCGCGACGGCGCACGAACGCGCCGGCTCGTGGACCGAGGCGTTCCACACGTTCGAATCCGCGTACCAGGCCAGCCTGGACGCGGGTGATGCCCCCGCGCTGCTGGAGTCGGTGGTGCGCCTGGGGCACTGCCACCGCCTTTCTGGCCAGCGCGAGCTGGCGCAGGAGGTACTGGAGCTCGCCCTGACCCTGGGCGAGATGCATGGGAATGCCGCCATCGCCGGGCGCGCACTCAACGGCCTGGGCGTGCTGGCCCAGGACGCCGGCGAACTGGTGCGGGCCGCCGAGCTGTACCAGCAAGCCAACCTGCTGGGGCGCGAGAGCGGCACCCTGGTGCTGGTGGGCGACACCGAGCAGAACCTGGGGATCCTCGCCAACATTCGGGGAGACCTGGACGAGGCGCTCCAGCGGTACCAGACCGCACTCTCGTACCTGGAGCAGGCCAACGCCGTCCGGGGGCGCCTGTCGTCGCTGAACAACCTGGGAATGCTGCACGTCGACATGGGGCGCCTGGACCAGGCCGACGAGTACTTTACCCGTGCGCTGCGGATCTGCGAGGAGGTGGGCGACATCGTCCACGCCGGCGTCGTCCACATCAACCGGGCCGAGCTGTTCCTGGCCCGGGGCGAGCGGGTCCGGGCCCGCGAAGCGTGCGACGAGGGGTTCGAAATCTTCAGCCGGCTGAACGACGAGCAGCGGCAGGCAGAAGCGCTCAAGTTCTACGGGGTGATCTACCGCGAGAGCGGGAAGCTTCACCTGGCCACCATCCACCTTCAGCGCGCCATCGGCATCACGCGCGACACCAGCCCCCTGCTGGAGGCCGAGGTTCAGCGCGAGATGGCCCGCGTGCTTCGGCAGCAGGGGCGCAACCGGCAGGCGCTGGAGGCGCTCAACCGTTCGCACGCGCTGTTCACCAGCCTGCAGGCGCGGCCGGACCTGGCCGACATCGACAGCCGCGTCTCGGAGCTGGAAGAGGAGTTCCTGTCGCTGGTGCGCTTCTGGGGCGAATCCATCGAGGCCAAGGACCGCTACACTCTGGGCCACTGCGCCCGCGTGGCCGACTACGCCTGCCGCATCGCCGAGCGGGCGGGGATGACGGACCGCGAGCTGACCTGGTTCCGGATGGGGGCCTTCCTCCATGACGTGGGGAAGACCGAGGTGCCCGAGGAGATCCTGAACAAGCCGGGAAGGCTGACCGACGAGGAACGGGCGACGATGGAGCGGCACACCGTCATCGGCGACGAGATGCTGGCGCCGGTGGAGTTTCCGTGGGACATCCGCCCGATGGTGCGGAGCCACCACGAGCGCTGGGACGGCCGGGGCTACCCCGACCAGCTGGCGGCGGAGGCCATCCCCCGGTCCGCCCGCATCCTGCGCCTGGCCGACGTGTTCGACGCCCTGACCACCGCCCGCAGCTACCGCGCGCCGCTCACCCCGGAGCAGGCCCTGGGCATCATGCGCGACGACCAGGGCTCGTTCGACCCGGAGCTGTTCCAGATCTTCCTGGCGCTGTACGACGAGTTCGCACCCACGGCCGCCGAGGCCGCCTCTTCCGTCTCCGCCTGACGCTCAGATTGCGCCAGCGTGCGTACGCTACGCCGCCGCGGGCTCGGGAACGTCGTCCACGGCCAGGCCGCGGGTGCGCAGCAGCCGCTCCACCGCCTCGCCGATCTTGTTGTTGGGGGTGGATGCGCCGGCGGTGAGCCCCACCGTCAGCGGCCCGGGGGGGAGCCAGTCCTCGGCGACCACTTCCGGCGCGTCCAGCGGGGTGCCGGCCGGCTTGAAGCGGATGGTGCCCGCCTCGGGGTCGATGCACGAGGCGTCGGCCACGTGGAAGGTGACGGTGTGCTGGGCGCAGAGCACGGCCAGGTGGTGCGTGTTCGACGAGTTGTAGCCGCCGATGACCACCATCACGTCCGGCGGGCCGTCGGGGCCGTCCACCAGCTGGTGAACGGCGTCCTGCCGCTCCTGCGTGGCCGAGCAGATGGTGTCGAACGAGCGGAAGTGCTGCGACGGGTCGAACCCCGGCTCGCCGCCGTAGCGCCTGGCCAGCGACCTGCCCACCTCGGCGGCGATGTCCAGCGACTCGCCCGAAAGCATGGTCGTCTGGTTGGCCACCCCGATGCGCCGCAGGTGAAGGTCGGGGTCGAACCCCGCCGACGCCTTGGGGGTGAAGTGCTCCAGGAACTCGGCGCGGGTCATGGCGCCGGGGGCCTGCTCGATGTAGTCCATCACCCGCCGCGCCTCGGGCATGTCGCGCACGATCAGGAAGCGCCCCTCGGGGTACTTGAGCGCCTGGCTGGCCGTGGCCCGCGTTTCCTCGTGCAGGTACTTGCCGTGGATGAGCGCCGTGAAGCCGTCGCGGGCGTACTGCTCCACCCGCTTCCACACGTTCAGCACGCTGCCGCAGGTGGTGTCGACCAGGATGCAGCCCACGGCCTGCAGCCGCCGGAAGTCGGCCACCGTGGCGCCGAAGGCGGGAAGGATCACCACGTCGTCGGGGACCAGCCCGGCGAAGTCGAAGGCGCCCTGCTCGTCGGGATGCAGGAACACCACGCCCATCTCCGTCAGGCGGCGGTTCACGTGCGGGTTGTGGATGATCTCGCCCAGCAGGAAGATGCGGCGCCCGGGAAACTGGGCGCGCGTCTCGTAGGCGTACTCCACGGCCCGGTCCACGCCGTAGCAGAACCCGAACTCCTCCGCCAGCCGCACCGTCACCTGCCGGCTTCCCTCGCCCCAGGTTTCGCGGTACCCGCGGGCGCGGATGCGCTCCACGAGGGTGCTGTGGTACTCGGAGCGGATGAGGGGGGCGACCTCTTTCTTGAGGCCGAACCCGCGGCGGAAGTAGGTTTGCTCCATCGGTCGGTGCGCGGTTCCGGGCGGCCGCGAGCGTCTGCTCCGGCAGCCTGAACGCTAACGGAACGGGGCCCGGGATGCAACCGCCCAAAGCCCTTGGCGCGCCGCCACTTGCCGGGGCCGGGAATGCTTCTTGCCCGCCCGCGGGCGCCGGCCGGCGCGTGGGGCCGGACCAATCGAGCGCACGTTTACTCCGTACTCCAAGTACTTCGGTGGCCAAGCCCGGAAAAGGACAGAAGCTCGGAGGCGCGCCGCGCACGGGCAGGTGGACCAAGCAGCCGGAGGAAAAGCGGCTGGGCGGCCGGTACCGCGACTCGCTGATCGGCCTGGCGGTGGTGGGGGTGCTGCTGATCGCGGGGCTGGGCGCCTACATGGTGTGGGCACACATGCAGCTGGGCGCCGGGCTGCTGCGGCAGGAAGCGCAGGCTCGGCGGCGCCCCGACTGGGTGCCGCTGACCCAGCTTCCGCCCCACGTGCGCGAGGCGTTCCTGACGGTGGTCGACACCACCTCCACGCTGCGCCAGCCCGGCTACCTGCGCCGGCAGCGCCCCTCGCTGGCGCGCGACCTGGTTCGGCAGGTGCACCAGCTGGAGCCCGGGGTGCGCGGCCAGGCCAGCGAGGTGGCGATGGCGCAGCTCCTGGAGGCCGAGCGCTCGCCCCGGCGCCGGCTGGAATTGTACCTGAACCGGGTGTACCTGGGACGGACGGAAAGCTGGCCGCTCTTCGGGGTGCACCACGCGGCCATGGAATACTTCGGAAAGGACGTGCGGCGGCTGACGCTGGGCGAGGCGGCCACCCTGGCCGGCATCCTCCTTCCGCCGCGGGTGCTGGACCCCGAGGCGGCGCCCGGCCCGGTGGGCGCGCGCCGCAACGAGGTGCTGCGGCTGATGCACGGCGACGAGCGGATCACCGACGCGCAGCTGGCCGCCGCGCTGGCGGAGCCGCTGGGCTTTCAGCCGGGCGAGGACTACGCGCCCATGACCCGGCCGGTGGACTGGAGCCCGGAGGCCCCCGTCATCCGTCTTCCCGAGGCGCTGCGCCCGAAGCTGGACTCGCTGCCGGCGGCACCGCAGCCGTAGTGTCGGCTGCGGGCGCAGGGGCGGGGGCGGGCGGGGCCTCGGGACGCGACAGGTGCATCTCGATCAGACGCCACGTCCCCTCCTGCCGCGCGAACACCCCCGACACCCGCAGCCGCTCCACCTGGCCCCCCTGCGCCACGGGGAACAGCTCCAGGTGGGTGGCGAACCAGCCGGTGCCGTCCTGGGCATCGGCTTCCACGTGCAGGTCCGGGGTGCGCGCCACGGCCCCCGTGGGCAGCGCCAGGGCGTCGAGGGTGGCGCGCAGCCCGTGGGGGCCCAGCAGGGCGCGCCCGTCGTTGGCCCGCGGCCCCATCACGTGCGCCGTCCCCACCGGCGCCAGCGCATCGACGGCGCCGCCGCGGTCGCCGCGCAGCAGCGCCTCGCGAAAGGCCCCCACGCGCGCCGCGATCTCCTGCTCGGCGTCGCGCTGCTCCACGGCGCTGGGGTCGCGCGGGTTCAGCACCCGCGCCGGGGTCTGGTTGACCTCGCAGGCGGCCAGCGCCAGCAGGGCGGTGGGCAGGGCAAGTCGGTGCACGGCTGTGGTCCGGGTGCGGGTACGCGTTCGGTGAACCGACAAGATGGCTGGCGGGTACAGGGTGTCAAGCTCCCGCGCCGCGCCTTGACGCGCGGGGCCGGTTCCGTCATCGTCACAGCAGTCCCGTTCCGCTCAACCGAAGTGGTCGATCCCCGATGATCTGGTTCGGCAAGCCGCTCAACGAAGTCCTGTTCACACCCCCGTCCGGCGTAAACCCCATCGGCGACGAGAGCACGCGGATGGAGCACGCGCTGCGCTGGGTGGCGGCGCGCGACCCGCACCTGGAGGGGGAGGCGCTGGTGGACGCGCTGGCCGCCACGGGATGGGTGGACCGGCCCACCGCGGCCCGCCTGCTCCCCTGCTACCGCCACTTCGACGCCGACCGCTACTTCGGCGAGGCGCTGCGCAGCCTGTCGTTCCGCGGCCCCACCGCCGCCGGCGAGTTCCGCCAGCGCATCGGGAGGGTGATGGAGGACATGACGGGCGCCGCGGCGCTGGGTTCGCTGGGCCCCGAGGAGTGCGTGCGCTTCGGGCACGGCGAGCGGCAGGGCGTGGTGCTGGCGTATCCGCAGGTGCAGTTCACGCTGGGGGGCGACGCGGCCAAGGCCGTGGCCGCCGCCGTGGACGAGATGCCCGACGCGCTGGTGATCGTCGCCCGCAACTTCCAGGAGAACACCGCGGCCCAGCTGGCGTCCATGCTCGAGGGGACGGAGGTGCCGGGAACGCTGGTGACGGTGAACCTGCTGCTGGGCATGCGCGCCACCACGCTGCGCTACCAGCCGGGCGGCGAGCGGGTGATGGGCCTGCTGGGCAGCGGCCGCACCCTGCGCTCCCGCGACATCGCGGTGCTGGGAAACCGGAACTAGCCGCCGTTCCAGGTCCACGGACGAGAGAGGGGCGGACCGGCATCACGCTGGTCCGCCCCTCTCGCCGTTCGTTCCCAGTGGTCAGGCCCGTCGCCCGTCTGACGTGTCGGAGGCGGCGTCCAGCTGGTGCTGAAGGTCTTCCATGCGGCGGCGCTGCTGCATGGCGTAGTACCCCAGCCCCAGCGCCAGCAGCGCGAAGAGCGCGGCGGCGAACCAGCCCGCCTCCAGCGGCTCGTGGAAGGCATGGTGCGTCAGCAGGGCGACCACGAGCGCGGCCGCGGCCATCCATCCTCCCGGATAGGCGGCCGCGTACCCGGGCCTCCGCTTGCGCGGCGCGGTGGACGGGCGAGCCGCCGCCACGAGCACCCGCCGGCGGACGTCCGCGGCGCGCGCGGGCTCCATCCGCACGGCGGGGGCCTGGGCCGCGAGCGCCCGGGCGGCGAAGTCGCGGAGGGCGGGCGCGCAGTCGGCGCATTCGTCCGCGTGCGCCAGCATCCCCTCCAGCTCGTCGTCCGACAGGGCCTCGGGGGCACCGGCATCCATCGCCGCGCGCCACCGGGCGTGATCGTTTTCCGTGATCATCCCGGCTCCCGCAGGCCGGAGAGCAGGGCGCGCAGCTTGGGAAAGGCCAGGCGCGTGCGCGTCTTGACCGTTCCCAGCGGAACGCCCAGCTCGTGCGCGATCTCCCGCTGCGTAAGGCCCTCGAAGAAGGTCATCCGCACCACCCGCTGCTGGTCGCCGGGAAGCCGTGACACGGCGCGGTCCACGATGTCGCGGCGTTCGCCCGCGGCGGCGCCCTGCAGGGGGGACTCGCCGTCGCCCGCGAGCTCGCCCGCGGCCCGCTCGTCCAGCCGCTCCTCGCGCTTCATCCGCGACTTGAGCAGCCGAAGCCGGTCCAGCGAGCGGCTGCGGGCCATCAGGATGATCCACGCCTCCACCGAGCCCCGTCCGGCATGATAGCGGGCGGCCTCGGCCCACACCTGGCTGAACGTCTTTTCCACGACCTCTTCGGCGTCGTCGCGGTTGCCCACCAGGTGAAAGGCCACGGCGTACACCCGGTCCGACCAGCGGTCGTACACCGCCGCGAATGCGGCCTCGTCGCGCTGGCAAATACGCTCCATGAGGCGCAGGTCCTCGCCGCCTTCCGAGGCGACGAGGTGCAGCGGGCGAGCGGACGATTCGCTCGCCGGCCTGCGCGGGGGTTGAACTGTGCTCATGGGAGTGCCTGCTCGGGTACCGCGCCACCGGATAGGTCGCGGTTCCCTTCGCACGCCTCGCGCCACTACCTCCTGGCCGACCATTGTTCCCTTGTGTGCGATACCCTGATGCTCAGGAGGAATACGCCGCGAGAGCCCCGGGGGGATTCATTTTTCTTTGCGGTGCCAGGGGCCGCAACCACCCGGCCATGCGGGAAACAGCGGTCCCGCAACGGCTCACGTGCCCGCGACCTCCCGGCCGATCTCCCGGAGCTCCCCCATCAGCCGGTCCAGGTGCTCTTCGCCGGTGCGGGGTTCATGAGAGTGACACGCAGCACGCGCCGTTCGTTGAGCACCGTCGTGGTGATCCATCCCCGGCCCGACGCGTTCAGCCGGGCGCGGAGCTCGGCCTGGAACGCGTCGACCTCTTCGTCCGCCATCGCGCGGACGGATTCCGGCAGGTGGCGGAAGCAGAGGATGTTGCTTTCCACCGCGTGCATGGGCTCGAAGTCCGGGGCGGCGGCCAGCTTGTCCTGCAGGGAGCGCGCGGTGGCCGTGGTGCGCTCCAGCAGGCCGGCGAAGTGGCCGGTGCCGTAGTGGCGCAGCGCCACCCACAGCTTCAGCGCGTCGAAGCGCCGCGTGCACTGCAGCGTCATCCGTCCCGCGTCGCGGCAGCGGTCCTCGCCGGGGCGGGTGTGGAAGAGGTAGGGCGCCTTCTGGCGGAACGCGGCCTCCAGGTGCCTGCCGTCGCGCACCAGCACGGCCCCGGTAGACATGGGCATCCATAGCATCTTGTGGGGGTCCCAGGCCACGGAGTCCGCCCGCTCGATGCCGTGCACCAGGTGGCGGAGCGCGTCCGACATCACGAAGGAGGCGCCGTGCGCGCCGTCCACGTGCATCCACACGCCCGTGCGCTGGCAGACGTCGGCGATCTGGTCCAGCGGGTCGAAGAGGCCCATCGCCGTCGCGCCGGCCGTGGCGGAGACGGCGAAGGGGATGCGCCCCTCGCGGCGCAGGGCGTCGATCGCCCGTTCCAGCTCCGTCGGGCACATCTTGCCGTCGCGCTCGCCCACGCCCATGACGGACTGGCTGCCCAGCCCCATCAGCCCGGCCGTGCGCTCCACCGAGTAGTGCGAGTGCTCGGAGACGAGCAGCACCGCGCGCTCCGCCTCCGGAGTGCGGGCCACGCCCTCCGTCCAGCAGCCGGGAAAGCGCGCCTCGCGGGCGGCGAGCAGGCCGGTGAGGTTGGCCACGCTGCCGCCCGACACCAGCGTTCCCGCGGAGGAGGCAGGGAATCCGAGCGCGTCGGCCAGCCAGCGCACCACGCGCTCTTCCACCAGCGTGCCCGTGGGCGACATCTCCCACACGGCCAGCGACTGGTTGAGAAGGCTGGCCAGCGTGTCGGCCAGCACGGCGTGGGGAAGCGGCGGGGCGATCTGATGGCCCATGTACATGGGATGGGCGAAGTGGATGGCGTTGCCCACCACGTCGCGCCACACCTCGTCCCACACCTCGTTAGCGGGGCGCCCCTCGCGCGGAAGCGGCTCGTCGAAGCGGCGCTCCAGCTCGGCGGGGGAGAGCGGGGTGGATACCGGGCGCGACTCGATGCCGGCCAGGTAGTCGGCCATGCGGTCGATCAGGTCGTGCCCGGCGGTGCGCAGGGCCTCGGCGTCGGCCGCAAGCTGCGCGGCGGCATCGGTTTCGGTCGTGAACATCTGGATCGGTCGCGGGTGAGCGGGCAATGTACCATCGCCGCGGCGGAAGCGGCACCCACGGGACGGTGCACGCCTCGGTTCGCGGGGGCGGGTGAACCCGCGGCAGCAAGGGCGGAAAGCCGCAGTGAGGCTTCACCTGCACGCCCGCCGCACCTGCCGACGCGCGATTGTCATCCCGATGGAGCGGCCCCGGCCAACCGAGACGCCTGAACGACAGACCGCAGCGACTGAGGGATCCGCCACACAATGATCGAAGCGCACGCGAGCCTCGGATTTCACCCGGGCTCCTTGAGCGGGTAAACCCGCCGCTGGGACAGCGGAAAGCCCCGACTCGGGCCGCTGTCGCGTCCCGCTCGGGGCTTCACCTGCACGCGCGCCGCACATGCCGAAGCGCATCTGTCATCCCGAGGAAGCGGCCCCGTCGAACTTGCCCGTACGCCGCACATAGCAGCGACGAGGGATCCGCCACACAATGATCGAAGCGCACGCGAGCCGCGGAGTGCGCCGTCCTTTGAGCTCGTAAACCCGCCGCTCGAAAAGCGGAAAGCCCCGACTCGGGCCGCTGTCGCGTCCCGCTCGGGGCTTCACCTGCACGTGAGGGCCGCTGCCGGGCGAGGCGCCTGATCGACGCCTCATCGCACGTGGGTGTACCCCCTCTCCCACGCTGTTTGTGGGAGAGGGTGGCACGCGTGTCAGCGCGGCCGGGTGAGGGCTCCACGGCAGCCGGGGCCTCGGCTACAGTGACCGCTTCCGCGCCCAGGCTTGTACGTGCCCCGGGCTAGATCCTGCGGCCCGCGCGGTGCGGCGTGCGGGCAGGCACAGCGCGCCTGGGCCTCAGGATGACAGATCGTTTCGCCGCAACCACGTTCGTGGGAGAGGGTGGCCGCGTGTCAGCGCGGACGCGTGAGGGCCCCTCGGGTCTATGCGAACAAGTCCAATTCCGGGGTGTCCTCCTGCTTCTTCCCGCGTTTCTTCTTCGCGGGGACGTCCGCCTCCAACTCCGGCTCCGGTTCGGGTACGGGAGCCTCCGCCGCTTTCTTCCCGCGCCGCGGCTTGGGTGCGGTCGCCTCCGCGGGTAGCGGCGTCGGGTCCGGCGCGGGTGCGGGGGGAGGCGCAGGCTCCGGCGCGGAGGCCCGCGCGGGCTTCCTCGCACGCTTCGCCGCCGGCGCCGGCGTTGGCGCGGGCGTCGGTTCGGGCGCGGGATCCGGCGCACGAGGCTCTTCGACGGCGGCAGGCGCGGCGGCGGCGGGCTCGCCGCGCGGTCCACGGGCGCGGCGGGGGCGCCGGGGCTCGATGATCGGATCTTCGATGATCATCTCGTCGGCAGCCATCGCGGGCTCTCCGCCGTCCACGAACAGCTCGACCTCGCTTACCGCCTCCGACGCAGCCTCAGCGGGCGCGTCGCCCGCTGCGTCCGGGAGATCCACATCCACCGATCGCCCGTCCTCCGTCGAGGGTGCGCCATCGTTGGATGACGCGCCGTCCTCCGGCAGCGACGTATCCATCCGCGGATCGTCGTTTTCCGAAGTAGCGGCGTCATCCAACTCCGCGGCGACGGACGGATCGGCGGCATCGAGTGCCACGGCCTCCGGCGGATCCGAGCCGTCATCGGACGGACCTGGACCGTTCGTGTCGGGATCGGGCGGAACGTCCTCACCGCCGTCCGGCGGGGTGGCGGTATCGCGCTCCGCCAGGGGCGTTACCATGACGATGCGCTCCGACTTCGCCAGCTCCAGCACCGGCTCCGGTGCGGCCTCGCGGGGCAGGGCGGGGATGCCGTCGCGGCGGATGCGCCGCCCCTCGCCCGACGCCAGCAGGGCGTTCAGGTCTCCCTGCAGTGCCAGCACCGCCACCAGGTCACCGAACTCCTTGCCGGTGGGAGACAGCACGGAGCCCTTGCCGTCGCGCTTCTGCAGCGGAAGGTCGTCCGCCAGGAAGCGCTTTCCCTGGCCGCGGGCGGTCACCGCGCACAGCTCGGCATCCGGCTTCACGGCCACCATGGATGCCAGCGTCTCGCGCGCGTCCAGCTTCATCCCGCGCACCCCCTGCGTGGCGCGCCCCACCAGCGGCACGTCGGCCTCGGCGAAGCGGATGGCGCGGCCCCCGGACCCGGCGAGCACCACCTCCATCTCCCCGTCCGTCACCGCCACGAACTTCAGCCGGTCGCCCTGGCGCAGGGTGATGGCCTCCACCCCGCCAGCGCGGATGCGGCCGAACTGGTCCAGCGACGTGCGCTTGATGGTTCCGCCCGCCGTGGCGAACAGCGCCGCCCGCTCCGCCGAGAACTCCTTCACCCGCTGCACCGAGGCGATCTCCACGCCCTTGCCCAGCTCCAGCAGCTGGTGGAGCCGCTTGCCGCGCGCGCGCAGCTCGGGATCGGGAAGGTCGCGCACGTCCAGCGCGTACGCCCGCCCATCGGTGGAAAAGACGAGAAGCGTGTCTTCGGTGCTGGCCACCAGCACCCGCTCCAGGTAGTCGGACTCGTACTCGGAGCCGATCAGCGCCCGCCCCGTGCTCGCCGCGCGCTGGTACACGGGCATGGGAATCTGCTTGACGAAGCCCTCGCGCGTGACGGTGACCACCACCTCTTCGGCGGCCAGCATGTCCTGCAGCGTGACCGTCTTTTCGCTTTCGAAGATGGTGGTGCGCCGCGCGTCGCCGTAGGTGACGGCCATCTCCTCCAGCTCGGCGCGGATGACGGCGATCTGCTGCTCGGGGCTGGCCAGCAGCGCCTCGAGCTCGCGGATGCGCGTCGCCAACTCGGCCAGGCGCTCGCGCAGCTCGCGCGACTCCAGCTGCGTCAGCCGGGAAAGGCGCATGTTCAGGATGGCCTCGGACTGCCGCTCGCTGAGCTTCAGCGCCGTTTCCAGCTTTCGCGCCGCCGTCTCACGGTTGCGGGAGCCGCGGATGATGGCGATCACCTCGTCGATGCGCTTGAGCGCGGCGATCAGCCCTTCCAGGACGTGGGCTTCGTCGCGCGCCTTGTCCAGCTCCCACCGCGAGCGCCGGACGACCACCTGCACGCGGTGGTCGCGAAAGCGCTCCAGCATCTCCTTCAGCGTGAACTCGCGTGGCACGCCCTTGTCCAGCGCCAGGGCGATCACGCCGAAGGTGGTCTGCAGCGCCGTCCACTTGTAGAGCCCCGCCAGGATCTTCGCCCCGTCGGCGCCGCGCTTGAGCTCGATGACGATGCGGATGCCGTCGCGGTCGGACTCGTCGCGAAGGTCGCTGATGTCGGCCAGCTTGCCGCCGCGCGCCAGCTCGGCGATCTGCTCCAGGATGCGCGACTTGTTGGTGCCGTAGGGGATTTCGGTGACGACCAGCTGCTCCTTGCCGCTGCGGCGCGACTCCTTGTACACCCGCGCCCGCATCACCACCCGGCCGCGTCCCTTTGCGTACGCGTCGCGGATGCCCTGCGTGCCCACGATCAGCCCGCCGGTGGGAAAGTCCGGTCCCGGCAGGTGGCGCATCAGGTCGTCGACGTCGCACTCCGGGTGGTCCAGCAGGTGCACCGCCGCGCGCACCACCTCGCCGATGTTGTGGGGCGGGATGTTGGTGCTCATCCCCACGGCGATGCCGCTGGAGCCGTTGACCAGCAGGTTGGGCACGCGCGAGGGAAGGACCCGCGGCTCGGTGAGGCGGTCGTCGTAGTTGGGGGCGAAGTCGACGGTGTCGCGGTCGATGTCGGCCAGCAGCTCGCCGGCGATGGGGGAAAGGCGCGCCTCGGTGTAGCGGTACGCCGCCGCCGCGTCGCCGTCGATCGACCCGAAGTTGCCCTGCCCGTCGATAAGGGGATAGCGCAGGGAAAAGTCCTGCACCATCCGCACGAGGGCGTCGTAGACCGAGGCGTCGCCGTGCGGGTGGTACTTGCCCAGCACGTCGCCCACCACGGTCGCCGCCTTCTTGTACGGACGGGTGGGGGTGAGCCCCGCCTCGTGCATGGCGTACAGGATGCGGCGGTGCACCGGCTTCAGGCCGTCGCGCACGTCGGGAAGCGCGCGCTGCACGATGACGCTCATCGAGTAGTCGATGAACGACTCGCGCATCTCCTGCTCGATCAGCCGCGGGACTACGCGGTCGCGCTGCGTGGGGGTGAGGATCGCCATGGGCCGGTTGAGCCGCCGCGGGGGGCGGATGTCTTCGCGAAGGTCGGGACGCCGAAAGTGCGTGTCCGCGGCGGAAAGCGCCAGCCGCGCGGTTCCAGGTACGATGTGGCTGGCGGATACACCGAGCGGGGTGATTGGTTCGGAGTTTGTTCGGGTTAGGTGGGGCGTTTCGATCAGGGCCCGCGCTGGCGAGGGCGCCGCACACTCGCGATGGAGCGTTTCGCGGGTTTTGGCGCATGCCTCGGGTGGGCCCCTCCCCCGGCCCCTCCCCGCATGCTGCGCATGCGGAGAGGGGAGAATTCGATCGCGCTTCGACGGGTGCGGGCTGTCGCCTCTCGCCCACCCTTGAGCCGCGTGCGATGTCATCCCGATGGAGCGGCCAGGCCGAACCTGCCGATACGCCGTACTCCGCAGCGACTGAGGGATCCGCCACATACTCCGCCCCGTGTGCCGCGGCTCGCATCCACCCGGGCCGAGGCAGTTCCGCCGGTACACCGCGTTCGTACACGCAACGGCAAAGCCTGGGTCGGGTGAGGCCGCTGCTTGGGAGTGTGATCGCGCGGTGTGTGGCGGATCCCTCTGTCGCTGCCGTCTTCGGTGTGCGGGAGGGTTCACCGGGGTCGCTCCATCGGGATGACATCGCGCGCGTCGGCAGGTGCGGCGTGCGTGCGGGTGAAGCCCCGAGCGGGACGCGACAGCGGCCCGAGTCGGGGCTTTCCGCTTTCCCAGCCGCGGGTTCACCCGCTCCCGCGGTGTCGGGGCCGGGATTCAGGCCTTTCCCGTTCCGCCTTCGCACCGTAACCTGTCCCCCTCGCGACCACCTTACCCGGGAGCCACACATGGAATCAGACTGGCGCCAGAACCTGGTCACCACCAGCGACGGCATCGCGCAGCTCCTGCGCGACACCAGGCGCATCGCGGTGCTCGGCATCAAGACCGAGGCGCAGGCCGGCCAGCCCGCCTTCTACGTTCCCGAGTACCTGCACAACGCCGGGCTCGACGTGGTCCCCGTGCCCGTCTACTACCCCGACGCCACCCGCATCCTGGGCAAGCCCGTCTACCGCCGCGTGGCCGACGTCCCCGGCCCGGTCGACATGGTGAACGTCTTCCGCCGGTCGGAGGACGTAGCACCGCACGTGGACGACATCCTCGCTGCCAAGCCGAAGGCCGTCTGGATGCAGAGCGGCATCCGCCACGAGCAGGCGGCGCAGCGGTTCGCCGAGGCCGGCATCAAGGTGGTGCAGGACCGCTGCCTGATGGTGGAGCACCGCCGCGTCGCGCGCTGACGGGAGCGGCCGTTTTGCAAGTGGCTCCGCCGCAACGACATGCGGCGGTGTAGGGAAAACGACTACACGGCGTAGTCACCGGCCCGATATTGCCGGAGTGCGGGGTGGGTGTTATATGGGGTGGCTCGACAGAGCGGCCGGGCGCGGGCAGGGTCCGGAGGCAGGTGAAAAGCCGCGTGCAGGCGGGCGCATGACCGGGCGCCCGGGTGTACGCGGCCCAATGGTATTCTCCGTTCAGGCAGACGAATGACAAAGGTCCTTCGCATCGCGGCGATGGCGCTGCTCTCCGTGGCGGCCGCGGCCTCGTGCCGCGACTACTCGCCGCCGGATGCGCCCAAGCAGCCCATCGCGTTCTACCACAACGTGCACGCGGGCGACAACAAGATCCCGTGCATGTACTGCCACTACACCGCCGACCGCTCGGTGGACGCGGGCATCCCCAGCGTGCAGCTGTGCGTGGGGTGCCACGTTCCGGCCAGCTCGGCGCCCACCTCGCTGCGCGGCCAGGCCCAGCTGGCGTTCCCCAAGGTCAAGGGCAACGACAGCACCTGGTACAACGAGGGGCAGAAGCTGGTGGACTACTGGCGCCGCGGCGAAGGGATTCCCTGGGTGCGCATCCACAAGATCCCGGAGCACGCCAAGTTCCCGCACTACTCGCACGTGAACGCCGGGCTGCAGTGCCAGACGTGCCACGGCAAGGTCGAAGAGATGAAGGAAGTCTTCCAGGCCTCGTCGCTGCGCATGGGCTGGTGCATCGAGTGCCACCGGGGCGAAATGCCGCTGTCGCCCGCGGAAGAAGCGTCGGTGAAGGCCCGCTCGTCCTTCGTCCGCAAGGTCAACGCGATGCGGGAGTCGGGCGGCGACGTGCGCGGGCTTACGGCCACCTATCCCAACCAGCGCGCGTCCACGGACTGCGTGGTCTGCCACTACTGAGCGCCGGAATGCGAGAAGGATTGCTGAGGAGACGGCATGTCTGACGGAATGAAGAGACGCACCTTTCTCAAGGTGCTCGGCGCATCGGGAGCGGCGACGGCCACGGTGGGGTGCTCCACCGGCGAGGTCGAAAAGCTGATCCCGTACGTGGTGCCCCCCGAGGAGATCGTTCCCGGCGTGCCCACCTGGTACACCAGCACCTGCCGTGAATGCCCGGCCGGGTGCGGCGTGCACGTGGAAACGCACGAGGGGCGGGTCACCAAGCTCGAGGGCAACCCCGACCACCCCATCAGCCACGGCAACCTGTGCCCGCGCGGCCAGGCCGCGCCGCAGGGGCTCTATCATCCGGACCGCTTCCGCGGGCCGCAGATCATGGAGTTCGGCGAGGGGCAGCCGCGCGGCACCACCTGGGCGCAGGCCGAGCGCTCCGTGGCCGAGGCCATCCGCCGCGCGCCCCGGGGCAGCGTGGTGTACCTGACGCCGGGCTACCGCGGGACCATGGACCGCCTGGCCACCGACTTCGCCGCCGCCATCGGCGCGCGGCGGGTGGACTGGGCCCCGCTGGAAGACACCCCGCGCGGGCTGGACTTCGCCGACGCGGAGCTGCTGGTGTCGTTCGGCGCCGACTTCCTGGAAACCTGGGGGTCGCCCGTCGACTACGCCTTCCAGTTCGCGCAGCAGCACGGCTATCGCGACGGCCGCCGCGGCCGCTTCGTGTGGGTGGGCCCGCACCGCCCGCTCACCGGCATCAACGCCGACCTGTGGATCGAAACCCGCCCCGGCACCGAGGCCCTGGTGGCCCAGGCGCTGGCGGGCGGCGCCAACCTGGCCCAGGTGGCCCAGCAGATCGGCCCCGAGAACGGCGGCGCCGAAACGGCCCAGCGCCGCGCCACGGCGCTGCAGACGCTGGCCACGTGGTGGGGCGAGGCCGGCCGCAAGGTGGCCTTCGGGCCCGGCTACGCCGTGCGCGGCCCCAACGGCGAGGCGCTGCGCCAGGCCGTCAACCGGCTGAACGGCGGCGGCGCGTCCACGCCCGCCGCGGCGGACGCCCGGCCCATCGTGCAGCTGATCCAGGCGATGAACGCCGGCCAGGTGCAGGTGATCCTGATCGACGGCAACGACCCCGCGTACACCCTGCCCGGCGGGCTGAAGTTCGCCGAGGCGCTGAAGAAGGTGCCCACGCGCGTCAGCTTCAGCCCGTTCCCGGACGAGACGTCGTCGCTGGCGACGCACTTCCTGCCGCAGAGCCACTTCCTGGAGCGGTGGGACGACTACACGCCCCAGCCGGGCGTGTTCGAGCTGGTGCAGCCCGCCATGCGGCCCATCTTCAACACCCGCGCGGTCGGCGACATCCTGCTGAACATTTCCCGCGTGCTGGGCGTCACGCCCACCGCGGGCTTCGCCGGCCAGACCTGGCTGGACTACCTGCGCGCCGCCTGGGCGGGCCGCACCGCCACGCAGGCCGCCTGGGAAGCGGCGCTCAAGCGCGGCGGCGTGTTCGCCGGCGGCGGCGACGCCTCGCAGGCCCTGGGCTTCACCGCCCAGCCCGCGGCGGGCACGACGGCCGCCGCCGCTCCGGCCGCGGCCGCCGCGGCGGTGCCCGCGCCCGCGCAGCCCGCCCCGGTGCAGGCCACGCCCGCGCCGGCCGCGGTCGCCTTCCAGGCCCCGCGCTACGAAGGACACGCCGACGGCCTTCACCTGGTGGTGTACCCGTCCATCCGCTTCTACGACGGCCGCACGGCGAACCGGCCCTGGCTGCTGGAGCTTCCGGACCCGGTCACCAAGGTGAGCTGGGAGTCGTGGGCCGAACTGCACCCCGACACCGCCAAGCGGCTGGAGCTGGCGCAGGGCGACGAGGTGGAGATCACGTCTCCGCACGGCACCATCACCACCCGCATCTACGTGTACCCGGGCGTCGTCCGCGACACCGTGGCCGTGCAGATGGGGCTGGGCCACACCGGCTTCGGCCAGTACACCGAGGGCGTGGGCGCCAACCCCATGAAGCTGCTGGGCGCCAGCCTGGACCCGGCGACCGGCGCCCTGTTCTCCGCCGGCATGAAGGTGCGCCTGAACCCCACGGGCCGCGGCAACGTCACCCGGCTGTTCCCGCGGGGGCTGGTGGAGCAGGGCGTGCGCGTGCAGCACGACCGCGCCATCTCGCAGGCGGTGGGGCTCACCCAGCTGGTGCAGATGGACCAGCAGGGGCCGGGGCACATCCCGGGCTCGGAAAAGAAGATCTTCCAATTGAAGGGCGCCGGCGGCTTCGTCCCGGAAGAGACGACGACCGACCCGGCGGCCTATCCCCCGGCGGGCACGGAGTACGGCGAGTACATCGAGAACGAAACGCGCTGGGCCATGGTGGTAGACCTGGCGCGGTGCATCGGCTGCTCGGCGTGCGTGGTGGCCTGCTTCGCCGAGAACAACATCCCCATGGTGGGGCCCACGGAGATCCGGAAGGGGCGCGACCTTCACTGGCTGCGCATCGAGCGGTACTTCGGCACCAGCCGCCACGAGGAAGAGGCGTACCGCGACGACGCCACCGACGACGTGCGGTTCCTGCCCATGCTCTGCCAGCACTGCGGCCAGGCGCCCTGCGAGCCGGTGTGCCCCGTGTACGCGGCGTACCACACCCCCGACGGCCTGAACGGGCAGGTGTACAACCGCTGCGTGGGCACGCGCTACTGCGCCAACAACTGCCCCTGGAAGGTGCGCGTCTTCAACTGGTTCACCTACCAGTTCGCCGAGCCGCTGAACTGGCAGCTGAACCCAGACGTGACGGTGCGCGAAAAGGGGGTCATGGAAAAGTGCACCTTCTGCGTGCAGCGCATCCACGAGGCCGAGCGCACCGCCAGCTCCGAGGGGCGCGCCATGCGCGACGGCGAGGTGGTGCCGGCGTGCGTGCAGACCTGCCCCACGGAGGTGTACGTCTTCGGCAACATCGCCGATCCGAACAGCGCGGTGGCCAAGGCGGCCACCACCAACCGCGGCTACCGCGCGCTGGGCGAGCTGAACACGCATCCGGCCATCGTATACCTGCAGAAGGTGACCCTCCACACGCCGGTGAACGGCGGCCACTCGGCGCCGCCGGTGGCGCACGGCTCCACGGAGGCAGCGCCGCAGGAAGGCCACGAACCGGCCCAGCAGGGAGGCCACTGAAATGCAGACGGTGACGCGCTCCGTATTCCACCCCCACGTCGAGTCGTACGAGCAGGTAAACCGTGACTCCATGCGGCTGCTCACGAAGCCCGGCAAGGGCTACGTGGCGCTGCTGGCCATGGCGGTGTCGCTGGTGGGCCTGCTGGTGTTCGCCGAGCTTCACAACATCATCTACGGCCTGGGGATGGTGGGTGAGAACTGGGCCGTTCTCATCACCACCTTCGTGTTCTGGGTGGGCATCGGCCACGCGGGAACGCTGATCTCGGCCATCCTGTACCTGTTCCGGGCGCCCTGGCGGCAGGCCATCTACCGCTTCGCCGAGGCGATGACGGTGTTCGCGGTGCTCACGGCGGCGCTCTTCCCGCTCCTGCACATCGGGCGGCCCTGGTTCTTCTAC
The DNA here is from genome assembly GCF_036399935.1 of Longimicrobium sp. Classification (GTDB taxonomy): domain Bacteria; phylum Gemmatimonadota; class Gemmatimonadetes; order Longimicrobiales; family Longimicrobiaceae; genus Longimicrobium. The sequence goes on along the minus strand of NZ_DASWMD010000021.1, from coordinate 267,159 downwards.
TGGCTGCTGCCGCTTCCCAGCCAGCGCGGCATCTGGCCGAACTTCCGGTCGCCGCTGCTGTGGGACGTGTTCGCGGTGACCACGTACCTGACGGTCAGCTCGGTGTTCTTCTACATCGGCCTGATCCCCGACATCGCCGCGGCGCGCGACGCCACCACGGACCCCATGCGCAAGCGCATCTACGGCGTGCTGGCGCTGGGGTGGCGGGGGACGGACCGCGAGTGGCGCCACTTCACCCGGGCGTACCTGTTCCTGGCCGCGCTGGCCACGCCGCTGGTGCTTTCGGTGCACTCGGTGGTGTCGTGGGACTTCGCCGTCTCCATCGTGCCGGGGTGGCACACCACCATCTTCGCCCCGTACTTCGTGGCGGGCGCCATCCTTTCGGGCGTGGCGATGGTGGTGACGCTGATGGTGCCGGTGCACCGCATCTTCCGGCTGGGGGCGTACTTCACCCCGCTGCACTACGACCGGCTGGCCAAGCTGCTGCTGCTGACCTCCTGCATCGTGGGCTACGCCTACGGCATGGAGTACTTCATGGCCTACTACAGCGGCGAACTGTACGAGCGCGACGTGTTCTGGGACCGCGTGACGGGCGACTACTGGTGGGCGGGGTGGTCCATGATCACCTTCAACGCCATCCTCCCGCAGCTCCTGTGGATCAAGAAGATCCGGCAGAACCTGAACGCGTTCTTCCTCATCACGATCTTCGTGAACATCGGGATGTGGTACGAGCGCTTCGTGATCATCGCCCCGTCGCTCTCCCACAGCTACGAGCCGTGGAAGTTCTGGAACATCCACATGACGTGGGTGGACGCGAGCCTGCTGCTGGGCAGCTTCGGCTGGTTCTTCATGTGGTTCCTTCTCTTCCTGCGCTTCCTGCCGGGGCTGTCGATCGCCGAGATCAAGGAGGTGCTGCCGCCGCCCATGCGTCACGCGGGGGCTCACCACCAGGCGCACGACGAGCACGAGATGACCACCGAGACGCTGCCCACCGGCTACCGGGAGCGGGAGGTTCGATGAGCAAGCTTACCACGGGTGTCCTGGGCGTGTTTCCGCACCTGGACACGACCACGGACGCCATCCGGCGCCTGCGCGCCGAGGGCTTCGAGCTGACGGTGTATTCGCCCACGCCGCGCCACGAGGTAGAAGAGGCGCTGGGCACCAAGGAAAGCCCGGTGCGCATCTTCACCCTGATGGGCGCCTTCACGGGGACGGCGGCCGGCACGGCGCTGGCCACCTGGGCCTCCATCGACTGGCCGCTGATCGTGGGCGGCAAGAGCATCGTGTCGCTGCCGGCGTTCAGCGTCATCATGTTCGAGCTCACCATCCTGCTGGGCGCGCTCAGCACGGTGGCGGGGCTGTTCATCCTGGGCCGCCTGCCGCACCTGGGGCCGGCCGAGGCGCCCCTGTACCACCCGTCGTTCACGGCGGGCAACTTCGGCGTGTTCGCCCACGCTCCCCGCGACCGGTACAGCGACGTGCAGCGGATCATGAACGAGAGCGGTTCCGAGGAGGTGCTCGTTGACCACCGCTAAGCTCAGGCGCGGCGCGCACGCGGCCGGCCTGGCCGCGCTCGTGGCGGCGCTTCCCGCCTGCACCGACTGGGCGGGGCACGACCTGGACATGGCCGCGGGCAAGGTGCCCGGTTTCTCCACCATGCGCGACGACGTGGTGCCCGACCCATACGAGATGGTGCGCGAGCCGGTGCCCGGCACGGTGCCCACGGTGCACCCGCTGGGCGACGTGCCCGGCCGCTACTCGCAGACGCAGCTGGATTCCATCGCCCCGCTGCTGCGCAACCCGCTGACGCGCAGCCCGCAGGTGCTGGCGCGCGGCAAGGCCATGTACGAGCAGCACTGCACCGCCTGCCACGGCGCGCTGGGCGACGGCAAGGGGCCGGTGATCGGGGCCGACAAGTTCCCGTTCGCCCCCGCGCTGAACGCCGGCCCCACGCAGGGCCGCAGCGACGGCTACATCTACGCCGTCATCGACGTGGGCCGCGGCCTGATGCCTCCGTACGGCGCCCGCATCACGCACCTGGACCGCTGGGCCATCGTGTCGTACGTGCGCCAGCTGCAGGGCAGCCTGGAAACGCAGGCCCCGCCGCCCAACGTGTCGGGCGTGGGCGCGGCCGTCGACACGGCGCGGCCCACGGAGTCGGCGCCCTCGGCGGGCACGCAGCCGGCGTCGCCGCAGATGGCGGCACCCAGCACTCAAGAAGCCCCCTGACGAGCCGACGAGATGTCTTCGCATAGCGATTATCCATCCCACATTCCGCTGCGCACGGCGGCGGCCCCCGGCACGGCCCTGGTCCTGGGGCTGGTGCTGGCGGCGATCGGGGTGGCGGCGTTCTTCCTGTCGCCGGACGAGCGGGCGTGGAGCGCCTTCCACTTCAACTGGATGTTCTGGTCGTCGGTGGCCATCGGCATGGTGATGTTCGCCGTGGCGCTGCACCTGACCAACGCGCGCTGGGCCTGGTCCATCAAGCGGGTTCCGCTGGGTGGCATCGCCTTTCTGCCCGTGTCGTTCGTGCTGTTCATCCCCATGATGCTGGGGGGGAAGAACGTCTACTTCCACCACTGGCTGCCGCACGGCGGGCACGACCCGGTGGCGGCGGACCCCATCCTCCACGAGAAGGCGGCCTGGCTGAGCTTTCCGGGGATGATGATCCGCGACGTGGTCGCCCTGCTGGTGCTGTACGGGCTGGCGTTCGCCTTTGCCCGGCACCAGCTGCGCGCCGACGTGCACGGCATCGACGGGGCGGGGCGCCGCAGCTTCGCCTACGGCTGGCTGAAGGGCCGCCCCGGGGCGTCGATCGAACAGATCGCCGAGGAGTCGCAGAACCGCGGGCTCTTCATCGGCGTGATCCTGGCGCTGGCGTTCGCCGTCTTCTGGGGGCTGATCGCCATCGACGTGGGCATGACCACGCTGCCGCACTTCTTCAGCACCATGTTCCCGGTGGCGTTCTTCATCAGCGCCTTCCACTCGGCGCTGGCGATGACGGCGCTGCTGGTGGTGCTGTACCGCAAGCCGCTGCGGCTGCAGGAGTACGTGACCGAGCGCCAGTTCCACGACCTGGGCAAGCTGGTGTTCGCGTTCTCGGTGTTCTGGATGTACATCAACTGGTCGCAGTACGTGGTGATCTGGTACGGCCTGCTTCCGCAGGAGCAGAACTACTTCGTGCTGAAGTTCCACCGGCCGTTCGCGCCGCTGGTGCTGGCGGCGGTGATGATGATCTTCGTGCTGCCGTTCTTCGGGCTGCTGGCGCGCTCGGTGAAGAAGGTGCCGGGGATCCTGGCCGGCTTCGCGGTGATCATTCTGCTGGGCCACTGGCTGGAGCGCTTCCTGATCGCCACGCCCAACTACTGGATGGCCGAGGAGTGGGGCACCATCGGCATCGGGCTGCCGGAGATCGGCGTGGCGCTGGGCTTCCTGGGGCTGTTCACCGTCTGCTATACGTGGTACGCGGCCACCTTCCCGGCGCTTCCGTCGCCGGTGTCGCTGGCGGCGCAGGGGTCGCAGACGGTGGAGGTCGCCGGCAACCCCAAGATCGCGACGATCTGATCGGTCTCGCTGGATGAATGAAGATCCCGCGGCTCGCAGATGCGAGCCGCGGGATTTCTGTCATCCTGAGGCCCAGGCGCACCGCACCTGCCCGTACACCATCCCATGCGGGCCGAAGGATCTTGCCGCGGAAGGGAAACAAGCCCGGGCGCGGCAGCGGTCACGGTAGCCGAGGCCTCGGCTGCCGTGGGGCCCTCACCCGTCCTCGCTTATGCTCGTCCACCCTCTCCCACAAACAGCGTGGGAGAGGGGGTACACACCAGGGCGTGTGGCGTTTCGACGAGGGCCGGCGCATGCCTCGGCCGCCCCCCATCCCCAACCCTTCCCCCGCAAACAGCGCGGGGGAAGGGAGCCAGTCGAGTGCGCGCGGCCAGCCAGCGCGCAAACGAATTCTCCTCTCCCCCATGGGGTTTATGGGGGAGAGGCCGGGAGAGGGGGGCGGCCGCGGCATGCGCCAGTGTCAGCCGAAGCGCGGTTCAGGTCTCCCCTCCCCTGCGAAGCGGGGGGACGGGGGCCGGGGGGAGGGGGCTCCCTTGGCATGCGCCGGCAGCCTTGGGTTCCGCGCCGCCCATCCTCAGCCGTGCGTGGGGCGGGGGAGGAGCCCGTCGATGATCGCCGCGCCTCGTTCGCCGGCGCCGAGGTTTTGCTGGACGTAGGCGCGCGCCGCCTGTCCCGCGCGGGTGCGGGCCGGTTCGTCTTCGATCAGGGGGAGCAGGGCGGCGGCCACCGCGTCGTCGCGCAGTGACAGGGCTCCTCCGGCCGTGATCAGTTCGGCCGCCTCGCGCGCGTTGGAGTGCCGCGGTCCGAAGAGGACCGGCGCGCCGAACGCGGCCGGCTCCAGCACCGAGTGCAGCCCCGCCGTCCCCCATCCGCCGCCCACGTAGGCAACGTCGGCCAGCGCGTACAGGTCGCCCAGCACGCCCACGCGGTCCACCAGCACGGTTTCGCCCGCATCGGCGCCGGCTTCCACCTCGGAGAGGAGGCGGACCGGATCGAAACCGTGCTGACGCAGGAGATCGCGGGTGCGCGTCAGGTGCGTGGGCGTCGGCTCGTGTGGGACCAGGACCAGGCGCACGCGCCGGCCGGATCGGCGGATCGCAGCCACGGCGGGGACCAGCTTCTCCTCGTCGGCCGGCCAGGTGGAGCCCGCGACTAGCGTCACTCCGTCGAACCCGCGGAACGGGCGGAGCAGTGCCGAGTCGCGGTCCGCCGCCTGCGCGCGCGCCCACACCTGGTCGAAGCGCGCGTCGCCCATCACCCGCCGCCGCTCCGCGGGCACACCCAGCAGCCCGAAGCGGTCCGCGTCGGCGGGGGCGATGGCGGCTACCACGTCCAACCGCGCGTACGCCGGGGCGAGCAGTGCCCGCGCGGGTCCGCGCAGCCGGCTGGAGGCTTGGGGCAGTGTGCCGCTGAGCATCGCCAGGCGAACGCCCCGCGCCTTCGCCTCGCGCGTGAGAACGGGCCAGACGTCCGTCTTGGAGAAGGCGATCACATCGGGCCGCAGCGCATCCAGCGCGGTGACGACGTCGCGGCGCAGGTCCAGGGGCAGGTAGTCGGCAAAGTCGGCGTCCACGGAGAGGGCGAACCGCTCGGCGGAGGCGGAAAAGAAGGTGTAGGCCACCTGCGCGTCGGGGCGTAGCGCGCGGGACTGCTCGATGACCGCGCGGGCCTGCAATCCCTCGCCCACGCTGGGCGCGTGGAACCACGCGAGCGGGCGCGCCGGGTCGCGATGCTCCCTCGCCCACGCCTGCATGCGGCCCAGCACGCCCGCGCGCCCTCGGATGCTGCGCGCCAGCTTGCCGCTCCCGCGCCCCGCGAGCGGAAGCAGGGGCCGCGCGGCGTGGAGCGCGAGCGTGTAGAGGGATTCGGCGATCGGCATGCGGGTAAGCTATGCGCCACGGCTGGCGTGGGGAACTGGACGGATGCGAAAGCGGGGGCGGCCATGCTGGCCGCCCCCGCCGGTCATCCCGCGATGCGCCTTAGAGCGACGGGGGACGCAGGGTGGTGCCCGAGCCGCCGGTGCCGTGGCCCAGCTCGCGGGCCGGAGCCGGATCCTCGCTGCCGCCCAGGTAGCCCAGGCCGGCGTCGCTCGTTCTGCTGCCACCGCCCGACAGCCCGACACTCCCGCCGGCTGCTCCCGCCGTTGCGCCGCCGCGCGCCGCGGAGTACTCGACTCCCTCGTGGTAGGGCATGCCGCCCGCGAAGTCGCCCGCGCTCTCGTAGTCGTCGTCCTCGGGGTAGTAGCGGTCCTCGATGGTGGCGTCATCGTCGGGCGTCATGTCCACCACCTCCACGTACTCGACCACGTGCTCCTCGTTGCGCTGGTTGAGGAACCAGGCGACACCCGCCACGGCGAGACCGCCCAGCAGCAGCCGCCCGACGGGAAGGCCGCCGCGCTCCTGGCGATGCTCGGCCGGGTGGGCCGGCGCCACGGTGGCGCGTTCCGCGAACAGCTCCAGCATGGCGCGGTTGAACTGCGGCAGGTCGTGAGGCCCGCGGCTGGACACCCAGTTGCGGTCACGGACCACGGGCAGGTCGCTCCAGGCGCCGCCCGCGTTGCGCACGTCGTCGCGGATGCCCGGCCACGACGTCAGGTTGCGGCGCACCATCAGCCCGGCGGAGATCAGCAGCCAGGGCGCATGGCAGATCATGGCGATGGGCTTGCCCGCGCGGTCGGCGGCGCGGATGAAGTCCAGCGCGCGCTCATCCTGCCGCAGCGTGTCGGGGTTGGCGAGGCCGCCGGGGAGGAGGACGGCATCGTAGTCCTCGGCGTCGGCGGTCTTGAGGGTGCGGTCCACCGACACCTTCTTGCCCGGATACATGTGGTTCATCCCGCGGATGCGGCCGCGGTGCACCGACACGATCTCCACCTCGGCGCCGTGCGCCTCCAGGGCCTCGACCGGGCTGGTGAGCTCTACCTGCTCGAAGCCGTCGGCGGCGAGCACCGCCACTCGCAGGCCGGTCAGATCTACGTGATTCATTGGCACTCTCCTCGGTTCAGGGCCAGTTGGAGCCGCGTACCGGTGCAAGACGTGGACCTTGTGCGAGGCTTGTAGATGTGGGGGGCGGGTGGGTTTGCGTTGTGGTTCGATAGGTGATGGCGTACGCCGCGGTGCGGGGTTGGCGAGGTTGGCTGCGTCTCTGCTGGTCCGGCGCATTCCCCGGCTGCCCTCTCCCCCGGCCCCTCTTCCGCAGGCGGGAGAGGGGAGAACTTCGACCGCGGTTCGACAGGGTGCCTCGCATGCTGATGGAGCCCCCCTTCCCCCGGCCCCCGTCCCCCCGCTTCGCAGGGGAGGGGGAGACCTGAATCGCGCGGCAGCGGGCCTCGTGTACTCGACTGGCTCCCTTCCCCCGCGCAGTTTGCGGGGGAAGGGTTGGGGATGGGGGGCGCCGGCCCGCGCACCGGGCCTCCCCTGATGCGCCCCGCTCACCCCCGCTCGAAATTCTCGAAGTGTACCCCCTCTCCCACGCTGTTTGTGGGAGAGGGTGGCACGCGTGTCAGCGCGGCCGGGTGAGGGCCCCACGGCAGCCGAGGCCTCGGGCTCAGTGACCGCTGCCGCCCTGGCTTGTTCGTGCCCCGGGCTGGATCCTTCGGCCCGCGTGGTGGCGTGGGTGTGCGGGTGCGGAGTGGCTTGGCCTCAGGATGACAGGTTTGCGTTCTGGTTACGGATTCGTGCCGCGGGCGGGCTCGGTCGCTAGTTTGCTTGCGTGGTCCGCATCCCCAAGTACGAGCACGCGATGATCCGCACGTCCGACGAGGTGGCAGAGGCGCTTGGCGCCGGGCAGGCAGTGGTGGCGCTGGAGAGCACCGTGCTCGCCCACGGGCTGCCCCGGCCGCGCAACCTGCAGGTGGGGCTCGCCATGGAGCAGCGCGTCCGCGAGGCGGGCGCGGTTCCCGCCACGGTGGGCGTGCTGGGCGGCGTGCCGAGCGTGGGCCTGTCCCGCGACGAGGTGGAGCGGATGGCGATGGCGGACGGCGTTCTGAAGCTGTCCACGCGCGACCTGCCGGTGCCCGTCGCGCGGGGGAGCGATGGCGCGACGACGGTGGCGGCTACGATGTGGCTGGCGCACCGGGCCGGCGTGCAGGTGTTCGCCACCGGCGGCATCGGCGGGGTGCACCGGGGCGAGGACCGCGACGTATCCGCCGACATCACTGAGCTGGGCCGCACGCCCATGCTGGTGGTGTGCGCCGGGGCCAAGTCTGTGCTGGATCTGCCTGCCACCCGCGAGGCGCTGGAAACCGCGGGCGTGCTGCTCGTCGGATTCGGGACGGACGAGCTGCCCGCCTTCTACTCGCCCCGCAGCGGCATTCCCGTCGACGTGCGCGTGGACGACGCGGCGCAGGCGGCCGCGCTCTGGCGCGCGCACCGCGACCTGGGGCTCCCCGGCGCCGTGCTGCTCTGCGTTCCGCCGCCGGAAGAGCACGCGCTGGCGGCCGACGAGGTGGATGGCGCCATCGCCAGTGCGCTGGAGGGCGCGCGGGCGGCGGGGATCCGAGGCAAGGAGGTTACGCCTTTCCTGCTCCGCGCGGTGGCCGAGGCTACGGGCGGGCGCTCGCTGGAGGCGAACGTCGGGCTGCTGCTGAACAACGCGGCGGTGGCGGCTTCCGTCGCCGTCGCGCTGGCGGAGGGAGCGGCGTGACCAAGGACGGCGTTCGGCGGGAGGTGCGCGGGCGACTGCGGGCGCTCTCCGCCAAGGAGCGCGCGGCGGCGGAGGTGGAGATCGCACGGCGGGTGTGGGAGGTGCCTCAGGTCGCTGACGCGCGCGTGCTGATGCTGTACGCGTCCATGCCGGGCGAGGTGGGGACCGATGCGATCGCGACCGAGGCGGCGCGGCGCGGGATCACGCTCGTCTATCCCCGCTGCCTGGAGGACCGGCGGCTGTCGCTGCACGTCGTAGATGCGCTGGACCGCCTGCGTCCGGGACGATACGGCATCCGCGAGCCCGATGTGGACGCGTGCCCCGTGCATGAGGTGGCGGCTGTGGATGCCGCGCTGATCCCCGGCCTCGCATGGGACCGCGCAGGGAACCGCCTGGGCCGCGGCGCCGGGTATTACGACCGCCTGCTGGCGGATCCGGAGTGGCGGGGCTTTCGCTGCGGCCTGTTCTTCTCGATCCAGGAGTTCCCCGCGATCCCGCACGATCCGTGGGACGCACCCATGCATGCCATCGTCACCGAAGCCGCCATCGTCTCGCCCTGATCAACTGCATCTCACACGAAAGGGCACGGAGGAACCATTCCCCCGCGCCCTTCGTGTGATCCCCCGCTTTCCCGCCTGAAGCGCTACGCTCAGGTGGTGGTCATCAGCGGAACGCCGCCGTGGCCGGCCGTGTGGAACAGGAAGCCCTGCGTGAAGTGCACCCCCAGCCGCTTCACCGTCTCGTACTCTTCCTCGCGCTCCACCCCCTCGGCGATCACCTTGATGCCGTGGTCGTTGGCGAACGACACCATGGTCTCCACGAGGTTCTGCTTCATGAAGTTGGCGTCGATGCCGCTGATCAGCGAGATGTCGAGCTTGATGAAGTCCGGTTCCAGGTTGGCGATGCTCCCCAGCCCCGCGTAGCCGCTTCCCGCGTCGTCCACGGCGAAGCGGAAGCCGCGGTCGCGGAACTCCTTCAGGTATCCCTGGAAGGTGGGATAGTCGGTGATGGCCGTGCGCTCCGTGATCTCCAGCACGATGCGCTCGGGGTGCTCCACGCCCAGCTCATCCAGGTCCAGGTAGCGGAAGGTGGGGTCGCGGAAGTCGTGCGGGTCGATGTTCAGGAACAGGAGCTGGTTCTCGTTCAGGTGCGCGTCCATCCCCTCGATGGCGCGCCGGCGGCACAGGCGCGAAAGCTCCCAGATGAGGTTGGCTTCCTCGGCCACCCCGAACATCACCTCGGGCGAGCGCAGCGCGCGGTGCGTGCCGCGGGCCAGGGCCTCGAAGCCGTACACCTCGCGCGTTTCGGTGACGACGATGGGATGGTAGACGATGTAGACGGCGCCCTCGCGGAGCGTGGTCTTCAGGTCCGTCACCTTGCGCGCCCGCTCGCGGCTTTCGACGCTGCGGGCCGCCTGCGCCGCCTCGCGGATGCCGCGGTAGATGATGCGCTCGGTGCGCAGCTTGGGGTTGCGGAAGATGGTGGTGGAGCCCACGTAGATCTCGAACAGCCCCGCCACGTCTTCGCCCTGCTCGGCGTCCAGCCGCGTGCGCACGTGCTCCTCGAGCGCGTGCGCCATCTCGTTGATGCGCCGTTCGGCGTCGTCGAGCGCCCCGGGCAGCTCGGAAAAGAAGATGAAGTCGTCGTCCGCCGCGTGCGACACCATCACCACTCCGTCGACGCCGTCGTACTGCTCGTAGAAGTCGCGCACGGCCGAGGCGGTGCTCTGCAGCACCTCGTCGAGCTTTTCCCAGCCGTAGATTTCCTCGAGCTTGGAGTAGCGGACGAACTCGATGTACAGAATGGTCAGCCGGCCGCCCCGCTCCAGCATCTCACGGCCGCGCTCGATCATCACCGGCAGGGTGGGAAAGCCGGTGAAGCGGTCGTACAGGAGCTCTTCGTAGCGCAGGTGCTCGGCGCGCTCGTGCGTGGCGCCGGGGCCGGCACGCGTGCGCAGGCGCTCCAGCGCGCTCGACACCCGCGCGGCGACTTCCTCCGCCGTGGTGGGAAGCATCAGCCACTCCTCCACCCCCGCCCGCGTGGCCAGCCGCGCCTCGGCGTCGTTGCGGCAGGCGGCCACCAGCGCGATGCCCCGCGTCTGCGATTCTTCGCGCGCGCGGTCCAGCAGCGCCCGCCGGAACTGCACGACGGCCGCCTCCGGATGGGTGCGCAGGGCGTCGTAGAAGCGGTCGTCGCGCACGGACGAACCGCCCTCGGCGGGCGAGAGCAGCGTGAGCTCGGCTTCCAGTGCCCGCGCGGCGCCTTCTACCGCGGCGCGGAGCGCCTCGTCGTCCGCAAATCCCAGGAGCCTCACGCCTTGCCGCCCCTGGCCGCCAGGTTGCGGTTCACCCTTTCCAGCAGGTCCTTGAAGTCCACCGGCTTCACCACGTAGTCGTCGGCGCCGGAGCGCAGCCCCTCGAACTTGTCTTCGAACGCGCCCTTGGCGGTCACCATGATTACTTTCATGCTTCCGTGGGTGGGGTGCGCCTTGATGACGCGGCACACTTCCCAGCCGTCCATTCCCGGCATCATCACGTCAAGCAGCACCAGCGCGGGCCTCACCTCGTCGAGGCAGGCCAGCGCCGAGCGGCCGTCGCGCGCCTCCGCGACCGTGAACCCGCGCGACTCCAGGAAGGCGCGCAGGATTTCGACGTTGTCGCGGTTGTCGTCCACCACCAGGATGGTTTCGTTCTGATCGGTCACCGACACGGCCGTTCTCCCCTGCGCTTGCTGCGGACGATCCTTGGTGGGGCCGCACGGGCGCAAGAAGCAGGCCCAAAGGGGGCAAAGCCTTGGTGGACATGCGTTTACACCCTGTCGAGTGGAAGCGGCCGATTCGTGGTGTAGTGCGGGCCGGGCGGTCGCGCATTACCATCCCCTGTTCGCTTTCCCTCCGCTGACTACGTCCTCCTGAGAGACGCTGATGAAACCTCCCTTCTCCCGGCGCTGGCTCCTGGCCCCGCTCGCCGTTCTCCTCTCCGCCCCCGCGGCCCGGGCCCAGGCGCTGTACGAAATGCAGGACGGCGTGGAAACGCGGTGGGCCAGCCCCGAGAACCCCACGGGGGCGCGGGGCCGCGGCGGAATGGCGGCCGGCGGACGGAAGGGGGCGCCCACCATCGCCATTCCCGCGGGGCAGAGCGTGGTGCTGGCGCAGGCGCAGGGCACCAGCGGCATCGTTCGCCGCATCTGGATGACGCTGTGGGACCGCAGCCCGCAGATGCTGCGCAGCCTGCGCATCGACATGTACTGGGACGGCGCCGCCACGCCGGCGGTCAGCGCGCCGCTGGGCGACTTCTTCGGCATCGGGCTGGGGCGGCAGACGCAGTTCGAGTCGGCGCTGTTCAGCAATCCCGAGGGGCGCAGCTTCAACTCCATCGTGCCCATGCCGTTCCGCACGGGAATGCGCATCGTGATGACCAACGAGAGCGGCACCGACGTCCCGGAGCTGTTCTACGACGTGAATTACACCGTGGGCGACCGGCATCCCGCGAACATGCTGTACTTCCATGCGCACTGGCGGCGCGAGAGCCCCACGCGGCTCAAGCAGGACTACGAGATCCTGCCGCGCGTTTCGGGGCGCGGGCGCTACCTGGGCACCAACGTGGGGGTGGCGGTGAACCGCGACGAGTACTTCAACACCTGGTGGGGCGAGGGCGAGATCAAGATCTACCTGGACGGCGACACGCAGCATCCCACGCTGGTGGGCACGGGCACGGAGGACTACGTGGGAACGGCGTGGGGCCAGGGGCGGTACGCGCAGCTGTACCAGGGCTCACCCATCGCCGACGAGGAGCGGATGCAGTGGGCGTTCTACCGCTACCACGTGCCGGACCCGGTGTTCTTTCGGCGCGACGTGCGGGTGACGATGCAGCAGATCGGCTACCTGGCCGACCACAGCCGCGGCGGCTTGATCCGCACGGGCAAGCGCATCTACCGCGCGGGGGAGGGGATGGTGGAGATGAACCTGGCGGAGAACGGCAAGTTCGAGCGCTCCGACGACTGGTCGAGCACGGCGTACTTCTACCTGGACCGCCCGGAGAACGGCCTTCCCGCGCTGGCCCCGGTCACGGCGCGCACGTCCGGGCTCTGAACCACGTTTCACGCAGAGGTCGCAGAGATGACGGAGAGGACGCAGAGAAAATACGTGCTTTTCTCTGCGTCCTCTCCGTTTCCTCTGCCGTCCTGTGCTTGAAACCCAAAGGCCGGCTCACCGCCTGACGAAGCGGGCGACCCGCGGATCGTCATCCGAGTTCCGCAGCCGCAGCTCGCCGCGCGCGAAGGTGCCCGCCAGGATCGACACTCCCTCCTCGTCCCCGCTCACGATCAGGCGGAGCGTTTCCCCGTCCACCGTGTAGCGCCCGGTGACGGCGTGCGCGGCCCAGGGCGCGTCGGGGGCGCCGGTGGACGTGGCAATGGTGATGGTGAACTCCCCCGTTTCGTCCAGGGTAATGGTCGAGGCGTGCAGGAATACGCCGGGCTCGGATTCCACCGGTGGCCGCCTGCCGTCCAGGTCCACGAACGTGTACGTGCCCTCCGGCCGGCCCGAGCCTGGCTGCAGGCCGGCGCATGCGGAGGTGCAGAACAGAACGAGCAGCAGGACGAGTGCGCGCATCGGGATGGTTTCCGAGATGGTCGGAGAGTTTCGCTCACGATGGCGCCGCAAGGCGGTGATGCGCAAGGAACTCTTCGCCCCGCGCCGCGTTTGAACGACAGTTTCACGCAGAGGACGCAGAGATGACAGAGAGGACGCAGAGGGGCTGCCGGTTCCCTCTGCGTCCTCTCCGTTCCCTCTGCGCCCTCTGCGTGAAACCAGAAAGGCCGGCCACCTCGCGATGGCCGGCCTTTCTGCATCGAGCCGCAAGCGTCAGTGGCTGCCGGCGGGCGGAGCGAAGCCGCGCTTGCGCATCAGCGCCTCCACGGCCGGGTCGCGCCCGCGGAAGCGGCGATAGCCCTCCGCCGGGTCGATGGTGTTGCCGATGGAAAAGATGTTCTCGCGAAGGCGGCGCGCCACCCCCGGATCGTACAGCCCGCCCGGCGCTTCCAGGAACGCCTCGGCCGCGTCGGCGGTGATCACGTCGGACCACAGGTAGCTGTAGTACCCCGCGGAGTATCCGTCGCCCGCGAACACGTGCCCGAACTGCGGCGTGCGGTGCCGCATCACGATCTCGCGCGGCATTCCCATCTGCGCCAGCGTTTCGCGCTCGAAGGCGCGCGGGTCGATGTCGGCGGTGCCGGCCAGGTGAAGCTTCATGTCGATCAGCGCGCTGGCCAGGTACTCCACCGTGGCGAAGCCCTGGTTGAAGGTGGCCGCGCGCTTGATGCGGTCTACCAGCTGCTGCGGAATGGGCTCGCCCGTCTGGTAGTGCACCGCGAAGCGCTGAAGCACCTGCGGCGTGCTCAGCCAGTGCTCCAGCAGCTGGGAGGGAAACTCCACGTAGTCGCGCGCCACCGCCGTGCCCGAGAGCGACGGGTAGTTCACGTTGGACGAAAGCCCGTGCAGCGCGTGCCCGAACTCGTGGAAGAGCGTGACGGCGTCGTCCCAGGAGATCAGGACGGGCTCGCCCGGCTGCCCCTTCACGAAGTTGGAGTTGTTCGAGACGATGGTGGTGATCTCGCCGGCGTACCGCTCCTGGCTGCGGTACGCGTTCATCCACGCGCCCGAGCGCTTGCCCGCACGGGCGTACGGATCGAAGTACCAGAGGCCCACGTGGCGGCCGGAGGCGCGGTCCGTCACTTCGTAGACGCTCACGTCGGGGTGGTACACCGGCACGTTCTCCACCGGGCGGAAGGCGAACCCGAACAGCTCGCCCGCCACCCAGAACATCCCCTCGCGCAGCTTGTCGAGCTGCAGGTACGGCTTCACCTGGTTCTGGTCCAGGTCGTACCGCTCCTTGCGCACCTTTTCGGCGTAGAAGCGGTAGTCCCACGGCTCGATGGTGATGCCGGCGCGCTCGGCGTTGGCCACGGCCTGCATGTCGGCCACTTCCTGGCGCACGCGGGCCACGGCGGGCGTCCACACCGCCTCCATCAGCTGCATGGCGCGCTCGGGGGTGGCCGCCATGGCGTTCTCCAGCCGCCAGTGCGCGTGCGTGGGGTAGCCCAGCAGGTTGGCCCGCTCGGCGCGCAGCTTCAGGATCTCGCGGATGATCTCGTGGTTGGCCGTGGCGCCCTCTTCGCCCCGGTTCACGAACATCCGCCACGCCTTTTCGCGCAGGTCGCGGCGGGTGCTGTAGGTGAGGAGCGGGTCGATGGAGGAGCGCGTGTTGTTGATCAGCCAGGCGCCCGGCAGGTTCCGCGCGGTGGCCGCGGCCGCGGCGGCGTCGCGCAGCGACTGCGGAAGCCCCGCCAGCTCGGCCGTGTCGCGCAGGACGAGGAACTGGTCCGTCTCGTCCTTGAGCACGTTCTGGCCGAAGCTCGTGTACAGCCCGGCCAGCCGCTGGTTGATCTGCGACATGCGCGCCTTGGCGGTGCCGTCCAGCCGGGCGCCCGCGCGGACGAAGTTGGTGTAGTAGCCCCACGCCAGCCGCTGCTGCTCCGGCGTCCAGCTGGACTTCTCGGGCGAGTTGTACACGGCCTCGATGCGGCGGAACAGCGCCTCGTTCTGCGTGATCCGGTCGCTGAACGCGGCCAGGCGCGGCGCCATCGTGCGCTCCACCGCCTGGAACTCCGGCCCGCTCATGGTGGAGCTCCACACGCCGTAGATGGTGCTCACCCGGTCCAGCGCAGCCCCGGCGCCTTCCATCGCCGCCAGGGTGTTCTCGAAGGTGGGCGCGGCGGGGTTGGCGGCGATGCGGTCGATCTCCGCCATCTGCTGCGCCATGGCCGCTTCCATCGCGGGCTCGAAGTCCTGTACCCGCACCTGGTGGAAGGGCGGGACGCCGCCGTACGGGCCCGTCCAGTCGGCCAGCAGCGGGTTTCCGGCGGCGCCGGGCGCGGCCGCCGACGTGGCGGGTTCGGGGGCGGTGTCGTTGGTCTGCACGGTGGCGCACCCGGCGGCGGCGGTCGCAAGCACCAGCGCGGCGGTGCGGGAAAACAGGGAGTCGCGCATTGTGTCCCAGGGTTGTGGCAATCCAGCCCCGGCACCGGGTGCCGGGGAGCCAAACAGACGGATACACTAACCGGAAACGTTTCGGCGGGGTAGATACGCGGAACGGCCGCCCGCGTTCCGCGCGGGCGGCCGTTCCGCGCGCCCGAGCCGGACCGAGCGTCGTTCGCCGCGGCCACTTGCGCGACGGGCCATTCGTGGCTATCATCCCGTCGCGCCTTCACGGGCGCCGCGGCGAGTTGTTGCGATTGCTCCGCGTTACAAATGTGCTAAAGCGCTCGGGGGGCCCCGGCGCATTCGCGTTCCGGGGCCCCTTTTTCGTTTTTGAGATCACTGGATTCCGGCCTGGCGCGGCGACGCGCGGGCGGGGCGGGCGCTTTGAAGAGACAGCTTGGCGGGCCCGCCACGTAACGGAAGATCCGCCTAAAGCGTCGCGAGGGCCTGCACGTCCGGCTGGATGGCGGGCCCTTTGCGCACCCCCCAACACTGCTCTACCGCAGGAGAGCCGATGAGCACCGTGGTTACCGAGATCGAAGCGCCCGCCGCCGTAAGCTACACCTTTACCTCCGAGTCGGTGTCCGAGGGGCACCCCGACAAGGTGTGCGACTTCATCGCCGACAGCATCCTGGATGCCCACCTGGCCCAGGACCCTGCCAGCCGCGTGGCGTGCGAGGTGCTGGTCAAGGAAGACAACGTGGTGCTCGCGGGCGAGATCACCTCGTCCGTGACGGTCGACTACGAGCAGGTGGTCCGCCAGGCCATCCGCGAGATCGGCTACGTCGACGCCGACCAGCCGTTCCACGCCGACACGGTGAAGATCATCTCCTTCCTGTCGGCGCAGGCCGCCGAGATCGCCCAAGGCGTGGACGAGGACACCAGCGAATCCGGCGAGCAGGGTGCCGGCGACCAGGGGATCATGTTCGGCTACGCGACGGCGGAGACGCCGGAGCTGATGCCGCTTCCCATCCTGCTTTCGCACCGCCTGGCCCGCTCGCTGGCGGCGCACCGCAAGGGCGGGACGGTCGACTGGCTTCGCCCCGACAGCAAGACGCAGGTGTCGGTGGTCTACGAGGGCAACACCCCCGTGGCCGTCACCGACGTGCTGGTGAGCACGCAGCACGCGGCCTCCGTGTCGCGCGACGAGATCCGCCACCTGGTGGCCACCACCATCATCCCCGAGGCGCTGGGCCACTGGTACCACGACGACCTGCGGATCATGGTGAACCCCACCGGCAGCTTCGTGCAGGGCGGCCCCTCGGCCGACGCGGGCGTCACCGGGCGCAAGATCATCGTCGACACCTACGGCGGCATGGGGCGCCACGGCGGCGGCGCGTTCAGCGGCAAGGACCCGAGCAAGGTAGACCGCAGCGGCGCGTACTTCTGCCGCTTCGTGGCCCGCGAGATCGTCAAGGCGGGGCTGGCCCAGCGCGCCGAGGTGCAGGTGGCGTACGCCATCGGCGTGGCGCAGCCGGTGTCGGTAAAGGTCGACACCTTCGGCACGGGCGACGCCCGCGCGGCCGCCGAGTACGTGCGCGAGAACTTCGACTTCCGCCCGGGCGCCATCATCCAGCGGCTGGACCTGCTGCAGCCCATCTACCGCAAGACCACCAACTACGGCCACTTCGGCAAGGCCGAGCTGCCCTGGGAGCAGTAGGACGGGATCGACGGGGCCCCTTCGCGGGGGCCATGCTCGAAAGCCCGGCGGCACGGTGCCGCCCGGGACCTGAACGAAAGACATTGGGCAGACCGATGGCGATTCGCGCCGTAGTGATGATGTGCATGTGCATGTGTCAGTGCGTCCTCCCCCCGGGAGAGACGGACGGGCGCGCACGTGCACGCAGGTCGCACGGGTAGCGCGAGGATCGCCGGGCACAGCCCGGACACCGATTCCACCCGCCCGGCCCTCTCCACAAACGGAGAGGGCCGGGCTTTTTCGTACCCCCGGATCCGGAAGGGATCACACGAACATGAGCATCATCGCCGAAGCCGAACGCAAGCTGGGCCTGGGCACGCGCGCCGTGCAGTCCGGGCAGGAGAGTGCCGATTCCGCCACGAACGCGCGGGCGGTGCCCATCTACGCCACCACGTCGTACGTGTTCAACGGGCCCGACCACGCGGCCAGCCTGTTCGGGCTCAAGGAGTTCGGGAACATCTACACCCGCATCATGAACCCCACCTCCGACGTGTTCGAGCGGCGCATCGCCGAGCTGGAGGGCGGGGTGGCGGCCGTCGCGACCAGCAGCGGCCAGAGTGCGCAGACGCTGGCGCTGCTGAACCTGGCGCAGGCGGGCGACAGCATCGTCGCCTCGTCCGCGCTCTACGGCGGCACCTTCACCCTGCTCAAGTACACGCTGGGCCGGCTGGGCATCACCACGCGCTTCGTGGACGGCAACGATCCGCGGGCGTTCGCCGACGCCATCGACGAGACCACCAAGGCCGTGTACGTAGAGACCATCGGCAACCCCAAGCTGGAGGTGCCCGATTTCCGCGCCATCGCCGACGTGGCGCACGCGGCCGGGGTGCCGCTGGTGGTCGACAACACTTTCGGCACGCCGTTCCTCAGCCGCCCCATCGAGCACGGGGCAGATGTCGTGGTCCACTCGGCCACCAAGTGGATCGGCGGGCACGGCACGGCCATCGGCGGCGTGGTCGTCGACGGGGGCACGTTCGACTGGGGCGCGTCGGAGCGCTTCCGCGGCTTCTACGTCGATCCGGAGCCGGCGTACCACGGCCTGTCGTTCGCCCCCACCTTCGGCAACGTCGCGTTCGCCATCCGCCTGCGCGTGCTGCTGCTGCGCGACATCGGCGCGGCGGTCTCGCCCTTCAACTCGTTCCTCTTTCTGCAGGGGCTGGAGACGCTTCACCTGCGCATCCAGCGGCACAGTGAGAACGCGCTGGCCGTCGCGCGCTTCCTGGAGGGCCACCCCGCCGTGAGCTGGGTGAGCTACCCGGGCCTCGAGAGCCACCCCACGCACCAGACGGCGAAGCGCTACCTGAGTGGCGGATTCGGTGGGGTGCTCACCTTCGGCGTGCTGGGCGGGCAGGACGCCGCGAAAAAGGTGATCGAGGAGGTGAAGCTCTTTTCCCTCGTCGCCAACGTGGGCGACGCCAAGAGCCTGATCATCCACCCGTGGAGCACCACGCACGAGCAGCTGGAGCCGGCGGAGCGCGAGGCGGCCGGCGTCACGGCCGATCTCGTCCGCCTGTCCGTCGGCATCGAGGACGCGGTGGACCTGCTGGCGGACCTGGATGCGGCGTTGCGCGCCGCGGTCGGGCTGTGAGCAGCGGAATCGTGGTGCTGAAGTTCGGCGGAACGTCGCTCGGCTCGCCCGGGCGCGTTCGCCGGGCGGCGGCGCGGGTGCACGCGCACCTGCGCCGCGGGCGACGCCCCGTGGTGGTCGTCAGCGCCATGGGCGGCGCCACGGACCGCATCGTCCGGCTGCTCGCCGCCGTTTCCCCGGGCGGACGCCCGGACGGGCGCGAGGCGGACCGCGCGCTCGCCACGGGCGAGGACCTGTCTGCGGCCCTCCTGGCGGCGGCGCTGCGCGGCCGTGGCGTGGGTGCCCGCAGCCTGCGCGGCGGCGAGGCGGGCGTGTGGGCGGCCGGCGCGTTCTGCGGCGCGCGCATCGAGGACGTGGACCCGCGCCCCATCCTCTCCCTCGTCGAAGCGGGCACCGTTCCCGTCATCAGCGGCTTCCAGGGCGCGCGGGAGGACGGCGAGACGGTGACGCTGGGGCGCGGTGGCTCCGACACCTCCGCCGTGGCGATCGCGGCGGCGCTGGGGGCGGCGCCGTGCCACATCATCACCGACGTCCCCTCCGTGTTCGATCGCGATCCCGCCGTGCACGCGGATGCGCGCCGGATCGGCGAGATCGATCCGCTCGGCCTCGTGGTCCTCGCCGAGTCCGGGGCCAGGGTCGTCCACGCCGAGGCGGCGCGGCTGGCGCTGGCGCACGGCGTCACGCTCCGCGTCTACGCGTACTGGGCCCCGCTCTCCGGGCGCGGCGGAACCGTCGTCCGCTCCGCGCGGGCACTGTCGGAGGCCGCATGAGCCGCCGCGAGCTGCACGTCCAGCGCGTCGCCCGGTTTGCGCTGGAGTCGGGCGAGGTGCTGCACGACGTTCGGCAGGCGTACCACCTGGACGGCGCGCTGAACGAGGAGCGCGACAACGTCGTCCTCGTCTTCCACGCGCTCACCGGGTCCGCGGACGCAGCGGGCGGATGGTGGACGGAGGTGGTCGGCCCTGGCAAGCCGATCGACACGAACCGCCACGCCGTGCTCTGCGCCAACCTGCTGGGCTCGTGCTACGGCACCACGGGTCCGTGGGAGCCGGGGCGCGAGGACTTTCCCCTCGTCACCACGCGCGACCAGGCCCGCCTCGTCCAGCTCCTTGTAGGCGAGCTGGGCATCACGGGCGTGTCGCTCGCCGTCGGCGGATCGCTGGGCGGGATGGTGGCCATGGAGTGGGCCGTCCAGAACCCCGCGATCGCGGAGTCCATTGTCGTCCTCGCGGCCCCGGCGGCGCACACCGCATCCGCCATCGCGTGGAACCACATCCAGCGGCAGGCGATCGAGGCCGCGGGCGAGCGGGGGCTGGAGATCGCCCGGATGGTCGGGATGATGACCTACCGCACGCCGGACGAGCAGGCGTCGCGGTTCGGGCGGCGGAGGGAGGTGGATGGAGGCTGGTCCGTCGCCTCGTACCTGGAGCACCACGGCCGCAAGCTGCGCGATCGCTTCGACCCGCGCAGCTACGTGGCGCTCACCCGGGCGATGGACAGCCACGACGTGGGCCGTGGCCGGGGCGGCGTCGCATCGGCGCTCAAGTCCATCCAGGGCCGGCTGATCGGCGTCGGCATTCCCGGCGACCTGCTGTACAGCGATGCGGACGTGCGGAGCTGGGTGGACGCGGCCGGGGCGGAGTACCGGGAGATCCGCTCCCGCCACGGCCACGACGCGTTCCTCCTGGAGCCCGAACAGACCGCCCGCATCCTGGCCGAAGCGCTGGAACCCGCCGCACAACTGATGGAGAGGTGATGATGAGCACTGCTCTGAAGATCGGGACCGCCGGCGTCCCCATCCCGGCCATCCGCCGCGGCCCGCGGGTGGTTCGCGTGGCGCTCGCCGGATGCGGCACGGTGGGCGGCGAGCTCGTCCGCCTGCTGCACCAGGGTGCGGACGAGATCCGCGCGCGCCACGGCCTGCGGTTCGAACTCGTCCGCGTGCTCGTGGCGCACGGCGAGCGCCCGCGGCCCGGCGAGCTGGACCGCGCGCTGCTGACGACGGACGTGGATACCTTTCTCGCCACGGACGCGGACATCGTGGTGGAGGCCATCGGCGGCCTGGACCCGGCGCTCCGCATCGCGCGGGCGACGCTGGCCGCGGGGCGGCGGCTGGTGACGGCCAACAAGGCGCTGGTGGCGGCGCACGGGCCGGAGCTGGCGGAGATGGCGCTGAGGCATCGGGGGCGGCTGGACTTCGAGAGCGCGGTGATGGGCGGCGTTCCCGTGAT
Organism: Longimicrobium sp.; assembly: GCF_036399935.1. Classification (GTDB taxonomy): domain Bacteria; phylum Gemmatimonadota; class Gemmatimonadetes; order Longimicrobiales; family Longimicrobiaceae; genus Longimicrobium. The sequence goes on along the minus strand of NZ_DASWMD010000021.1, from coordinate 246,397 downwards.
CCGCGCCCTGCGCGAGCCGCTGTCGCTGACGGGCATCCGGTCGATCCGTGGCATCCTGAACGGGACCACCAACTACATCCTAAGCCGCCTGGAGGATGGATGGACGTTCCCCGCCGCGCTGGCCGAGGCCCAGGCGCGCGGCTTCGCCGAGGCGGACCCGTCGCGCGACCTGAGCGGTGAGGACGCGGCCGACAAGGTGCGGATCCTGGCGTGGCTGGCCTTCGGCGCCGATCCCGAGCGGCTGGAGGTGCGGCGTCGCGGGCTGGGTGACAGGGCCGAGCGCCTGGCCCATGCCGCTGGCGCGCTGGGTGGGGTGGCACGGCTGGTGGCGGAGGCGGCGCGGCTGCCGGAGGGCGTGGTGGTGAGCGTGGAGCCGGTACTCGTTGGCGCCGCGTCGGAGCTGGGCCGCACGCGCGACGAGGAGAACGCGGTGGTGATCGAGAGCGAGTGGAACGGGCGGGTGCGGCTCTCCGGCCCCGGCGCGGGGGGCGCGCCGACCGCGTCGGCGCTGCTGGGCGACATGGTGCGCTCTGCGGTCTGCCACCGTGCGCCCGCGGACGGGGGAACGCCGTCCATCCCCGACCGCCGTCCGCACGCGTGGGCCATCGCGGTGGAGCGCGGCCAGCTGCCCGAAGCCGCGCTCCGGGCGACGCTGGACCGCGTGGACGTGGAGGTACACCGCATCGCCCGCGGCAAGGGCGTGAGCGTGATGCGGACGCAACCCACGCCGTGGCCGCGCATCGGCTTGGCGGTGCGGGCGCTGGAGGGGCAGGGGCTGGCGCCGGCGGTGCTGCGGGTGGGGGAGTAGGGGCTTCCGTGTATCGATGCGGGCACGACCTGCTGTGGTGAATGCCGCGGCGCCCCCCCATCCCCAACCCTTCCCCCGCAAACTGCGCGGGGGAAGGGCGCCAGTGTGGTGCATCAGGGGAGTGCCGTGGGTGAGTTGAGCCTGTACCGGGCTTTGGAGCGGTTGGAGATCGGCCGGGCAGTTCCCGGCTGCCCTCTCCCCCCGCCCCCTCTCGCGCAAGCGGGCGAGGGGGAGAATTCAATCACGCTTCGGCAGGTGCAGCGTGCGTGCGGTTGAAGCCCCGAGCGGGACGCGGCAGCGGCCCGAGTCGGGGCTTTCCGCTGTCCCAGCGGCGGGTTTACCCGCTCCCGCCAGCCTTGGCCTCAAGGCTGCGCCCTTCGCGCGACCCGTCCCGCCGGATCGGGGTACAGAATCCCGTATACTTCGGGTGGTGGCGGGTGGGGGAACGTTGCACCGTCGCGGAGCGCGCCCTAGTTTGCCCCACTCGCAGTAACCCCGGCCCGGCCCGCTGCTTGCGGGCCGCCCGCCGGGCCGTGATCCTGGAGGCGGGGCCGCGAGAACGCGCGCTCCGCCTCGCCGCACCCGTCGGCAAACGGTGGGGCCCGGCCCCACGGAGCAGTGATATGAGCGCCATCACCACGCCCGACGTCCCCGCCCGCGGCTACGCGCCCCAGGGCAAGGACAACGGAATCGTCAAGAGCAAGGGCACCGTCACCCTTCCGACCCCCACCGGCGGCGAGGCGGTGCCCCACCGCGCCCGCAAGCCCGAGTGGCTCAAGGTGCGCGCGCCCGGCAGCCCCAACTACCTGCGCCTCAAGGACCTGATGCGCTCGCAGGGGCTGCACACCGTCTGCGAGGAAGCGCACTGCCCCAACATCGGCGAATGCTGGGAAAGCGGCACCGCCACGTTCATGATCCTGGGCGACGTGTGCACCCGCGCCTGCAAGTACTGCGCGGTCGCCCACGGCCTGCCCACGGAGCTGGACTGGGACGAGCCGCGCCGCGTGGCGGATTCCGTCGTGACCATGGGGCTGGAGCACGCGGTGATCACCTCCGTGAACCGCGACGAGCTCAAGGACGGCGGCGCCGCCATCTACGCCGAGTGCATCCGGCAGATCCACGAGCGCGTTCCCGGCTGCTCGGTAGAGGTGCTGATCCCCGACCTCAAGGGCAACGAGGACGCGCTGCGGGTGGTGGTCGAGGCGCGCCCGGAGATCCTGGCGCACAACATCGACACCGTCGAGCGGCTGGCGAAGGCGCTTCGCCCCGGCGCGCGCTACTGGCGCAGCATCTCGTTCCTGGGCGCGGTCAAGCGGATGAACCCGGCGCAGCTCACCAAGAGCGCCATCATCCTGGGGATGGGCGAAACGGAAGACGAGATCTACCAGTCGATGAAGGACCTGCGCGAGGCCTCGGTCGACATCGTTACGCTGGGCCAGTACCTGCGCCCGTCGGAGCACCACGTGCCGCTGGACCGCTGGGTGCATCCCGACGAGTTCCGCCGCTGGAAGGAGATCGGCGAGCGCGAGCTGGGGTTCGGCCACGTGGAGAGCGGGCCGCTGGTGCGCTCGTCGTACCACGCCAAGGAGCAGGCGCGCACCATCGACGCGGGCGGGCCGGGAAGCATCACGCAGATCGTTGACGCCGACGTGGACTCCGACGTGCAGATCGACGCGTCCGAAGCCGCCCTGCGCGCCGCGATGGTCCGGCCCCCCGCGCCGCGCCTGGTGCAGATCGGCGGACTGTAAGGTACACGATGGCCACGAACCCGCGCACCGCGATCATCACGCTCGACGACTATCTCGCGGCCGAAGAGGCTTCCGAGTTTCCCAGTGAGTTCGTCGACGGTGAGGTGATTGCGATGGTGGGCGGGACGTACGACCACGGGCTCATCGTCGGCAACCTCCACGGGCTGCTCTGGTCCCGGCTTGAGGGCGGGCCGTGCAGGGTCGTGTCGCAGGGAACGCACGTCAAGGCGGCGCAGGGGGAGCGGGTTTTCTATCCGGACGTGGTGGTGACATGCGGCACTCCGAAGCGAGAGCGACGGGTGCGTGACCTACTGCTGAATCCGACGTTGATCGTGGAGGTTCTCTCACCGTCGACGGCAACGTACGACCGTGACACCAAGTGGGAGAGCTATCAGCGGATTGCCTCGCTGCAGGAGTACCTGATCGTGTCGCAGAAGAAACCCCGTATCGAGCGATACACGCGCCACGGTGACGGATTCTGGCTGTTCAGTGAGGTCGAAGGCCTAAACGGTGAGATTCGCCTCGACTCACTCGATGTGAGCTTGCCGATGGCGAAGATTTATGGGGGTGTGCTCCCCCGCGAAGACGATTCTGCGTGATTGACCGGCGGCTCCGCGGAGCCGCCGCTACACACCGGAACATGTTGCGGGCAATGTTGAGCAAACCGCGGCTTGGTGTCGCCTTGGCCAAGGTGACGGGCGAACGGCGAATCGTCACGTACGACCAGTGGGCGGAGCTCGAAAGCACGAGCCAAGCACGCTGGGAGTTCCTGTTGATTGATCACTTGGACCCCGCGACGGGTGAACCGGATCCAGAGGAACTGCGCAGTTGGGGATTCACGCCGGGCGGACCAACCGTCATTCCCGGCGAACTGGAAGAGGTGGAACCCGGGATGTTCCGTTTCGTCGCGGAGAGCGCGGACACCCGCCAGGGCACACGGCTGGAGACATAGAGACTGATGCTGAAAAAGAGAACGCACGAAGCCGCACCGGCGGAAGACACGGCGGCCGCTACGGAATCGGTCGCGCACGCCGAAGACCAGGCCCCCGAGGCGGCGGTGCAGGAGGCCGCCCCCGACCGCGAGGCGATGACGGCCGAAAAGCCGGCGCTGAGCGACGAGGAGCGGCTGCAGGGGCTGGAGCCCGAGAAGCTGCGCAAGATGATGTACGACATGCTGCTGGCGCGCCGCTTCGAGGAGAAGGTTGCCGAGGCGTACGCGCTGGGCAAGATCGGCGGCTTCTGCCACCTGTACATCGGCCAGGAAGCCGTCGCCGTGGGCGCCATCCACGCGCAGACGCCCGACGACTACGTGATGACCGCCTATCGCGAGCACGTGCACGCCCTGCAGTGCGGCGTGACCCCCGGCGCCGTAATGGCCGAGCTGTACGGCCGCGCCGACGGCTGCAGCAAGGGCAAGGGCGGCAGCATGCACATGTTCGACGCCGAAAAGAACTACCTGGGCGGCCACGGCATCGTGGGCGGGCAGATTCCGCTGGCGCTGGGCGTGGCGTGGAAGATCAAGTACCGCCAGGAGGAGCGCGTCATCCAGGTGTACTGCGGCGAGGCGGCGGTGAACCAGGGGGCGTTCCACGAGTCGCTGAACATGGCGGCGCTGTGGAAGGTGCCCATGATCCTGATCGTCGAGAACAACCGCTTCGGCATGGGCACCGCCTGGGAGCGCGCGTCGTCGCTGTACGACATCTACCAGAAGGCCACCGCCTACGCCATGCCCAGCGCCGTGGCGGACGGCATGGACGTGCTCGACATGTACCGCGTGACCAAGGAGGCCGTGGACCGCGCCCGCGCCGGCGGCGGCCCCACGCTCATCGAGGCGCGCACCTACCGCTTCGTGGGCCACTCCATGTCCGACCCCGTCTCGGGCGTGTACCGGACGAAGGAGGACGTGGAAAAGGAAAAGGGCAACGACCCCATCCGCATCTTCGCCGACCTGCTGGCGCGCCAGAACATCCTGAGCCAGGAAGAGCTGGAGCAGATGGACGAAGAGGTGAAGCGCGTCTCGGAAGAGTCCGCCGACTTCGCCGAAAAGTCGCCGGAGCCCGCCGTGGACGAGCTCTACACCGAGATCTATGCAACCGAGGACGTCAACGGACGCCTCTACTTCGACGGGAGGCGCTGAGGCATGGCCGTCATTACGTATCGTGAGGCCCTGAACCAGGCGCTCGCGGAGGAGATGGAGCGCGATCCGGACGTGTTCCTGATGGGCGAGGAAGTGGGCGTGTACAACGGCGCCTACAAGGTTTCCAAGGGGCTGCTGGAAAAGTTCGGCGAGATGCGCGTGGTCGACACGCCCATCACCGAGCTGGGATTCGCGGGGCTGGGCGTGGGCGCGGCCATGACGGGCGTGCGCCCCGTGATCGAGTTCATGACCTGGAACTTCGCCATCCTGGCGTTCGACCAGATCTTCAACTCGGCCGCCAAGATGCGCTCCATGAGCGGCGGCCAGTTCAAGATGCCCATCACCTTCCGCGGCCCGACGGGCGCCGCGCTCCAGCTGGCCGCGCAGCACTCGCAGGCGCTGGAGTCGCAGGTTGCGCACTACCCGGGCGTGAAGGTCGTCGTCCCCGGCACCCCGGCAGATGCCAAGGGGCTGCTGAAGGCCGCCATCCGCGACGACGACCCGGTGTGCGTGTTCGAGGGCGAAATGCTGTACAACCTCAAGGGCGAGGTGCCCGAGGACGACGACTTCATCATCCCGCTGGGCGTGGCCGACCTCAAGCGCCCGGGCAGCGACGTATCGATCATCACGCACGGCAAGATGATCCACGTGGCGCTGCAGGCCGCCGCGCAGCTGGAAAAGAACGGTATCGACGCCGAGGTGCTGGACCTGCGCAGCCTTCGCCCGCTGGACACCGACGCCATCCTGGCCACCGTCGCCAAGACCAATCGCGTGGTGCTGCTGGAAGAGGGCTGGGCCTTCGGCGGCATCACGGCCACCATCGCCGCGCTCATCCAGGAAGAGGCGTTCGACCACCTGGACGCCCCGGTGCTGCGCGTTACGCAGGCCGACGTGCCCATGCCGTACGCCAAGGCCATGGAGCGCGCCGCCAAGCCCAGCGTCGAGATGGTGATCCAGAAGGTGAACCAGGTTCTCTACAGATAAGTGCGTGAGTGCGTGAGTGCGTGAGTGCGGAAGTCCCTTCCCCTCACGCACTGGCGCACCAACGCACTCACGCACTTCTCCGGGACGACGATGGCGACGAAAGTCTACATGGAGGCGCTCTCCCCCACGATGGAAGAGGGGCGCCTGATCAGCTGGCTGAAGAACGAGGGCGACGACGTCAAGGAAGGCGACATCCTGGCCGAGGTCGAGACCGACAAGGCCACCATGGAGTTGGTGGCCCGCGGCTCGGGCGTGCTTCGCAAGCGCCTGATCGGCGACGGCGAAACCTCGCCCGTCGGCACCATGATCGCCGTGATCGCCGGGGCCGACGAGGACGTCTCCAGCCTCACGGGCGGGGCCGACGCCAAGCCCTCGCCGGCGCCCGCCGCTGCCAACGGTGAAGCAAGCGCTCCGGCCGCGTCCGAGGTGGGTTCGGCGGCGCAGGATGAGGCCGAAGCACCGCAGGCCGACGTGTCCGCGACGCCTGCGCCCGACGCCAAGCCGCCGGCGCCGGCCGTGGAGGCGCAGCCCTCCACCGTCTCCGCCGAAGGCGGGGCGGGGCAGGACGGCGGGCGGGTGAAGGCCTCGCCGCTGGCCCGCAAGCTGGCCGCCGAAGCCGGGATGCAGATCGGCGCCGTGCAGGGCAGCGGCCCGGGCGGGCGCATCGTCAAGCGCGACATCGAGGAGGCCGTCGCCCGCGGCGGCACCCCGGCGGCGGCGTCCGCGCCGGCTGCCCCGGCCGAGGCCGCGCAGCCGCAGGCCCCGGCGGCCGCGCCCGTGCCGGTGTCGACGGACGCCCGGTTCCGCGTGCACCCGCTCACGCAGATGCGCAAGACCATTGCGCGGCGGCTGGCGCAGTCCATCGGCCCCGTTCCCACCTTCTACCTCACCATCGAGGTAGACATGGGCGAGGCGATGTCCCTGCGGGGCCGCATCAACGAGCGCTTCGCCAAGGAGGGCGTCAAGGCCAGCCCCAACGACCTGGTGATCAAGGCCGTCGCGGTGGCGCTCCGCCGGCACCCGTTCGTGAACGCGGCGTGGACGGGCGACGCCATCCACCTGTTCGAGCAGGTGCACATCGGGGTGGCCGTGGCCATCGACGAGGGGCTGATCACGCCGGTGATCCGCGACGCCGACCTCAAGGGCGTCTCCGACATCTCGCGCGAAGTCAAGGAGCTGGCCGGCCGCGCGCGGGAAAAGAAGCTGAAGCCCGAGGAGTTCACGGGAAGCACCTTCAGCATCAGCAACCTGGGGATGTTCGGCATCGAGGAGTTCACGGCCATCATCAACCCGCCCGAGGCGGCGATCCTGGCCGTGGGCGCCATTACCCCCAAGGTGGTGGTGGACGACGGCGGGAACATGGCCATCCGCCAGCGGATGCGCGTCACCCTCAGCTGTGACCACCGGGTGATCGACGGTGCGACGGGTGCGGCGTTCCTGCAGACGCTCAAGCAGTACCTGGAAGACCCGATGCTGATGATCGCCTGACGGCGGTCGTCTCCACCGATGCGAAGGCCCGGCCGGGATGTTCTCGGCCGGGCCTTTTTCAGCGCGGGGGCTGGCGCGGCGGGGCCTTCTCCCCAATGATATGCAGGCTGATCGCTCCGACGCGGGTTCCGCGTTCCGCTCACGTACCGCAAACGAGTTCCATGCGCATCTACGCACTCGCCCTGCTGCTGCTCGCCGCGCCCGCCGCCGCGCAGCAGCCGCGCCAGCTTACCGCCCAGGACTACGCCCGCGCCGAGCGGTTCCTGGGCGCCAACACCGCGCCGCTGGTCAGCGGCACCGCCGGCCGGCCCACCTGGCTGGAGGACGGGCGGTTCTGGTACCGCGCCACCACGCCGGGGGGCAGCGCCTTCTTCGTCGTGGACCCGGCGCGGCGCACCCGCGAGGCGCTGTTCGACCCCACGCGCCTGGCGTCGGCGCTGGCCGCCGTCTCCGGCCGGCCCGTGCAGGCAGGCCAGATCCCCCCGTTCGAGCTGGCGAAGGACAGCCGCTCCATCACGGTGCGCGCGCAGAACCGCCAGTGGAGCTGCGACCTGCAGGCGTATACCTGCGCCCCGGCCGACTCGTCCGCGGCGGCGCCCGGCGCGCCGGAAAACTCCAGCGTTTCGCCCGACGGGCGCTGGGCGGTGTTCATCCGCGGCTTCAACCTGTGGGCGAAGGAACTGGCCACCGGCGCGGAGACGCAGCTGACCCGCGACGGCACCGAGGAGTTCGGCTACGCCACCAACAACGCCGGCTGGGTGCACGGCGACGACCCGGTGCTCACCTGGTCGCCCGACTCGCGGCAGATCGCCACCTTCCAGCACGACGCGCGCGGCACCTCCGACATGTACCTGGTGTCGACCAACGTGGGTGAGCCGCGGCTGGAGGCGTGGAAGTACCCGCTTCCCGGCGACAGCGTGATCTTCCGCATCCACCGCGTGATCATCGGCAGGGGGGCCGACGGGCGGCCGCAGGTGGTGCGGCTGAACATGCCGGCGGACCAGCACCGCTCCACGGTGTCTGACCACGTGCAGTGCGGCGGCGGCACCCTGTGCGACATGCAGTGGTATCCCGACGGCTCGCACGTGGCCTTCGTCTCGAGCTCGCGCGACCACAAGACGGCCTGGTTCCGCGTGGCCGACGCGCGCACAGGCGAGGTGCGCACCCTGTTCGAGGAGCGGTCGGCCACGCAGGTGGGCGACGCGGCGTTCACCGAGAACCTGTGGCGCGTGGTCCCCGGCTCGAACGAGCTGATCTGGTGGTCGCAGCGCGACAACTGGACGCATCTCTATCTGTACGACCTGGCGACCGGGCGGCTGAAGAACCGGATCACCACCGGTGAGGGGAACGTCGTCGACATCGTGCGGGTGGACGAGCGGACGCGCACCATCTACTTCATGGGCCAGGGCAGGGAGCAGGGACGCGACCCGTACTTCCAGCACCTGTACCGCGTGGGCTTCGACGGCCGCGGGCTGCGGCTGCTGACGCCGGAGAACGCCAACCACACCGTCTCCCTCTCGCCTGACGGCCGCTACGTCGTCGACACCTACTCCACCCCCGACACGCCGCCGGTCACCGTGCTGCGCGACATGACGGGGCGGGTGCTGCAGACGCTGGAGCGCGCCGACATCTCGCGCCTGCTGGCGACGGGGTGGCGTCCGCCCACGCCCATCCGCATGAAGGGCCGCGACGGCACCACCGACATCTACGGGCTGATGTACACCCCGTCGAACCTGGATTCCACGCGGACGTACCCCATCGTCAACCACATCTACCCGGGTCCGCAGTCGGGAAGCGTGGGCAGCCGCAGCTTCTCGCCCGCCCGCGGCGACAGCCACGCGCTGGCCGAGCTGGGGTTCATCGTCGTGCAGATCGACGGGATGGGCACGCCGGGCCGCTCCAAGGCATTCGCCGACGCGTACTACGGCCGCATGGGCGACAACACGCTGCCGGACCAGATCGCCGGCATGCGCGAGCTGGCGCGGCGCCACCGCTTCATCGACATCGACCGCGTGGGCATCTGGGGCCACTCGGGCGGTGGGTTCGCCACGGCGGCGGCCATGTTCCGGCACCCGGACTTCTTCGACGTGGGCGTGTCGCAGTCGGGCAACCACGACAACCGCAACTACGAGGACGACTGGGGCGAGCGGTACCACGCGATGCTGGTGAAGAACGGTGAGACCGACAACTACGCCCAGGAGGCCAACCAGACGCACGCCGCCAACCTGCGGGGCAGGCTGCTGCTGGCCCACGGCGGCATGGACGACAACGTGCCGCCCTACAACACCCTGCTGGTGGCCGACGCGCTGATCAAGGCGGGCAAGGACTTCGACCTGCTGATCTTCCCCAACGCGCGCCACGGCTACGGGGCCGACAACAACTACATGATGCGCCGCCGCTGGGACTACTTCGTCCGGCACCTGATGGGCGCCGAGCCGCCCCGCGACTACCAGATCGGCCGGCCGCGCCCCGCGTCCGACTAGTCTCCAGGCGATCCACCGGCGCGGATCCACCCTCTCGCGCGCCGCTCGCGAAGGCCCGGCCGAAACCCGGCCGGGCCTTCGTCCGTTCCATGTCCCTGGATGGGCGGCGGGGGCCGCCGTATCTTTGCTGCGCCTCCACCGTCCCCCGCAGGTCCCCTCGCCCGGAGCCCCTGGCATGTACCTCTTCCTCTACGACGTGGCCGCCATCGCCATGCTCGGCTGGCTGCTGCTGATCGTGCTTCCGGCCTGGCGCGTGACGCGGTGGATCGCGGAGCGATCCGTGTTTCCCGTGTTCCTGTCCGTGCTGTACCTGGCGGGAATCCTTCCCCTGGTGGCGCAGCTGGGCCCCGGCATCATGCGGGACTTCGGCAGCGCGGAGGGTGTCGTCCGGCTGCTGGCCAACCCCGACGTGGCGCTGGTGGCGTGGATCCACATCCTGGCCTTCGACCAGGCGGTGGCGCTGATGATCTACCGCGACAACATGCGCGAGCGTTACCTGCCGCTTCCGGTGCAGTCGATCGTGCTGGTGTTCACGCTGATGTTCGGCCCCCTGGGGTACCTGGGATATTTCGCGCTGCGCCGGCTGAGCCGCAGCCGCCGCGAGGCCCTGGCCCAGCCGGCGGAAACGGAGCCGGCCGTGGGGATCGTCTCCGCGGAGCGCGGGCTGGCGGCCGCGGGGCGGGAGGCGTTCGGCCGGGTGATGTCCGTCTACCGGCGCGAGCGGGTGCTGAGCGCACTGGGCGTGCTGGGCATCGTCCTGGGGCTGGGGTGCGCGGCGGCCATCGGCATCCGCGGGGGCGAGTTCGTGGCGCCCGAGGGTCACCTGCAAAAGGCGATGACGTTCAACGTCGCCGTCGGCATCTACCTGCTCACCCTGGTGCTGTGCCTGCCGCTGGCCCGCTTTTCCCCGCGCGGGCTGGCCACCTGGCGCGGGTTCAGCGTGGTGCTGGCGCTGTACGCGTACCTGGTCGAAACCGTGCAGATCGCCCGTGGGCTGGACCCGCGGTTCAGCAAGGTGGCGCCCGTGCGGGACCAGATCCTGGGCGGCGTGTTCTTTCTGACCGCGCTGGGACTGATCGTGCTGTTCGCCGTGCTGGCCTGGAAGATCCTGCGGCGGCGGATGGACGGCGCCGACGCGCCGCTGCTGCTGGCCCTTCGCTACGGCGCCGCGTCTACCTTCGCCGCGTTCGCCGCCGGGCTGTGGATGAGCGCCGTCCAGGGATCGCGGGCCGGGTCCGGGGCCAGCATCCTGCCGCTGCACGCCGCGGGCTTCCATGGCCTGCAGGCGCTGCCGCTGGTCGCCATCCTGCTCACCTGGGCCGTGGTGGGCGCGGTGCGCGCGCGGCCGTGGATCCACGCGGCGGGAATCGCCTGGCTCGCGGCCGTCGCGGCCATCGCGTGGCAGACGGTGGAGGGCCGTGCCATCGTGGACGCCTCACCCGCCATGGCCCTCGCTGCCGGATCGCTGCTGGCCTGGGCCGTAGTCGCCGCGCTCGCCGCGCGCACCTGGCTGCACGCAGGCTCGCGGCCGGCGCACGCCATCCGACCCGCGGCTGTGTAACCCGGAGCAGGGGCGCGAAGCGGTCTGCTGGATACAGACTGGGTGCGGAACGCAAATCTGGACGGAGGCACGGGGCGTGCTTAGATTGGCGATCGCGTCGTACGAGCACGTCTCTGCGGCTCACAGGGGGGCGAAACCATGAAGGACTTCGGAATGCGAGAGTACACGAAGCACCTCGTCCGTGGCTTTGGACGGGCGATCGATATTCGCGGCGGCACCGCCCGGTACAGTCGCCGCTGGGAACGCCTGCCTTCTGACAGCGCGGCGCTCGCATCGGATTGGAATGCCGTCTGGAGCGATCTCGGCCGCGCGTTCCAACAGGTGAGACAGCGGGAAGATGGCCGATAACCGAAGGAAAAGCCGAGGGGGCGGGGGACGGCACCCGATCCCGCAGGAACAGGAACGAATTGTTGAGGGGCGCGGCAAGGAGTCGCGCCCCTCTTCAGTGACGATGAGCGTCGCCGAGACGTTCGAACTCCGCCGGGGTCCCATTCCGGACGCGGAGGAACTGGTCCGGTACGGGCAGGCCCACCCGGACGCGCCAGAGATCATCCTTTCCGAGTTCCGCAGGCAGGGCGCTCACCGGCGGATGCTGGAGCGGCGGGCGCTCAGCTTGGATCGTAAGGAACTGGAGGCCGGCATCCTGAGCGAGCGAATCGGCGTGGTGTGCGCGTTGCTCATCGCGCTGGTTGGTTTCGGCTGCGCCACATTCCTGGTCGCCACCGGCCATGGGGTGGAAGGGACCGTGATGTTCGGGCTGGACGTTGTCGCGCTGGTATCGGCTTTCATCCTCGGTCGTTCGAAGGCCGATCAGCAGCAGTGAGGCTTGGCCCCGTCCGAAGGCCAACGTAGACATACTCCTTTCGCACGGGCCGTAGCACCGTAGATTCACGTTCGTGCCGCAGGTCCACGCCCGGGCTGCTGGTCCGGCGATCCATCCCCCAGACTTCCAACCACTCGATGATCAAGATGCAGCGTGGGGCAGCCGGTATCGCGGCGGCGTGCCTGATGGCGGCCTGTGCCCCGTCCGCCGGCGGCCTGCAGATGCAGCCCGGAACGGCGCCCCCCATCCGCGTGGGCCAGACGGTGCAGGGCAGCCTGGCCGACACCGATCCCGCCGGGCTGGAGCGGGGCCCGTTCGACGCGTACCGCTTCGACGCCACAGCCGGGCAGCAGCTGGTGGCGACCATGGCGTCCGACACCTTCGACACCTTCCTCACCGTGGCCCGGCTGTACGGCCCCGTGATGGACGTGGTGGACTCCGACGACGACGGGGCCGGGGAAGGCACCAACTCGCGGATGCGCTTCACCGTTCCCGCCAACGGGGCGTACGTCCTGATCGCCCAGTCGTTCACGGAGGAGGGCCGCGGCGCGTACACGCTGTCGCTGTCCCAGGCGCCCGTGCCCACTACCGGGGCGTCGCAGGCCATCACCGCCGGGCAGCCCGTCACGGGGCAGATCGCCGACACCGACAACGTCTCGGACGAGGACGACGCCTTCTACGACGCCTACACCTTCACCGGGCGCGCCGGGCAGCGCATCGCCATCACCCTTGAGTCGGAGGAGTTCGACACCTTCCTGCGGGTGGGGCGCATGGAAGGAGGCGCGTTCGAGGAACTTGAAAGCGACGACGACGGGGCGGGCGGCGAGGGCACCAACTCCATGCTGCGCATGACGCTGGAGCAGGATGGACAGTACGTGATCCGCGTCAGCCCGCTGGGCGAGGGCACCGGCGCGTACACGCTTCGGCTGGAGGAGCGCGCCGCGGCCCGCGGCCCGCAGCCCGCCCAGCCGCTGCAGGCCGGGGTGCGCGCGCAGGGCGTGCTGAACGAGGACGACGCCGTGCTGGAGGCCGACAACTCGTACTACGACCTGTGGTCGTACCAGGGCCGCGAGGGCGAGGCGCTGAAGATCCAGATGATGTCGGACGACTTCGACACGTACGTGGCGATCGGCCGCATGGTGAACGGCGAGTGGGAGGAGGTCGCCTCGATGGACGACGGCGGCGAGGGCACCAACACGCTGCTGGAAGTGACGCTTCCCGCCACGGGCGAGTACGTGATCCGCGCCAACTCCTTCGGCGCCGAGGAAACGGGCGACTACACGCTGCTCCTGGAAACGTCCCGCGACCGCTGATCGATCAGGCAAAACCAGCCTCACGCAGAGGCGCAGAGACGCAGGGAGACGATGGTGTTCTCCCTGCGTCTCGCCGTTCGCAGGCGCGAACGTTTTCAGCCACAGCCGGACCGCAGGGGTGGCGTGGAACCCGCAAATGCCTTATATTCAGGGGTTTGCGAGAAGAGACGAAATTCACCTTGTGGTCCGCCGACGCGAAACTGTGCGGGCCGCACGCAATCTGACCCGGAAGTGACGAGCCCGGGCACGCTGCGGACATACGGAACAGGAAAAAAGAATGCGATTCGACGAGTTGGACCTTGCGCCGGAGCTTCTCCGGAACGTGAGGGAACTGGGCTATGAAATCCCCACCCCCATTCAGCAGCAGGCCATTCCCTTCGCCCTGGAGGGCCGTGACGTGCTGGGCCGCGCGCCCACCGGCACGGGCAAGACCGCTGCCTTCATGCTTCCCACCCTGAACCGGCTTCGCGGCAAGGAAGGGCTGCGCGCGCTGGTGCTGTGCCCCACCCGGGAACTCGCCATCCAGGTAGCCGACAACGCGCGGATGTATTCGCGCGGCACCGAGCTGTTCGTGGGGATCGTGTACGGCGGCACGCCGCTGGACAAGGACCTCCGCGACCTGCGCGCCGGCATCGAGGTGCTTGTCGCTACGCCCGGCCGCCTGAACGACCACCTGGAGCGCGGCAACGTAGACCTGAGCAACGTCGAGGTGCTGATCCTGGACGAGGCCGACCGCATGCTCGACATGGGCTTCAAGCCGCAGATCGACCAGATCATGCGGCGGTGCCGGCGGACGGGGCGCCAGACGCTGCTGTTCTCGGCGACGATGCCCAACTCGGTGAAGTCGCTCGCCTACGAGCTGCTGAACGACCCCATCACGGTCGAGGCGGCGCCCAAGGTGACCACGGCCGAAGGGGTGGAGCAGTTCGTCTACCCGGTGGAAACGAGCAAGAAGACCGAGCTGCTGCTGCACATCCTCAAGCAGGAAGAGGTTCGGACGGCGCTGGTGTTCAGCCGCACCAAGTTCGGCGCCGACCGCATCGCCGGCCAGTTGACGCGCGCCGGTCTGACGGTGGAGGTGATGCACAGCGACCGCAACATGGCGCAGCGGGTGCGGGCGCTGGAGGCGTTCCGCAGCGGCGACGTGAAGGTGCTGATCGCGACGGACGTGGCCCAGCGCGGCATCGACGTCGAGGGCATCAGCCACGTGATCAACTACGACGCTCCGCGCGATCCCGAGGGTTACGTGCACCGCGTAGGCCGTACGGCGCGCGCCGGCGAGACGGGCGTGGCCATCACGTTCATGTCGGGCGGCGAGATCGGCGACGTGGCGGCCGTGGAGCACCTGCTGGGCTCGCGCATCGCGCGGGTGAACGTGCCCGGGTTCAGCGTGTTCGCCGAGGAGAGCATCGACGGCGCGCCGCAGGTGACCACGATCACCATGCCCGCCGAGACCAAGAAGGAGGCACGCGCCTCCCGCGGCCGCAAGATGGGCAAGCACGCGGGCAAGGAGCTGTCGCCCGAGGAGCTGCAGAAGCTTCTGGGCGTCGGCAGCGCGGCCTGACAGGCGGCGGTCGGATGGTCGAAGGGCGGCTCCCGCGAGGGGGCCGCCCTTTTTCGTGCACGGCCAGGGCGCGGCAGGCGGTCACGGTGCGCGGGCCTCGGCTGCCGTGGGGCCCTCACCCGGCCGCGCTGACACGCGTGCCACCCTCTCCCGCAAGCGGGAGAGGGTGTACACACCAGGCTGGGCGTGCTCCGGCAGCAAAATGGCGCACGAAAGCCTGTCATCCTGAGCCCCAGGCGCACTGCACTCTCCCGTACGACGGGTTTCGCGGGGCGAAGGATCTAGCCGCGGACACGTACCAGCCTGGGCGCGGCAGCGGTCACCGTTACGTGGGCCTCGGCTGCCGTGGGGCCCTCACCCGGCCGCGCTGACACGCGTGCCACCCTCTCCCGCAAGCGGGAGAGGGTGTACACACCAGACTCGCGCGCGGGCCAGCCGAAGCGCGATCGAATTCTCCCCTCTCCGCATGCGCAGCATGCGGGGAGGGGCCGGGGGAGGGGCAACCCGCGGACTGCGCGGGGACCAGCCGAAGCGCGTCGAGCACCGCCCCGCGGGGGGCGCCGCGAACTGCGCGCGGGCCAGCCGAAGCGCGATCGAATTCTCCCTTTCCCCTGCGCAGCGGGGGAGAGGGCCGGGGAGAGGGGGCTCCCAAGGGAATGCGCCGGCACTCCTCGAACCGCACCGCTGGCCAGCCCCGAACAGACGTGCGCCCAAGGCTGTCGTGACCGCTGCCGCGGCCCGGCATCGAGGCTTCCTCGGCAAGATCCTTCGGCCCGCATGGGACGGCTTGCGGGCCAGTTCGGTGCGCCTGGGCCTCTGGATGACAAGCCATGGTGCACGGCGACGCGTGTCGATTGGCTACGGATCCGCACGAAAAAGCCCGCCTCCAATCCGGAGGCGGGCTTCTCGTGGCGATCGCGCAACCGCGATCAGGTCTTGAAGCCGCTGACCAGCTCGCGCATCCGCTCGGCGGCGTGCAGCAGCTCGGCGCTGGACGCCGACATCTCCTGCGTGGCGGCCGACTGCTCTTCGGCGGCGGCCGACACCTCCTCGGCGCTCGCTGCGTGCGACTCGGAGGTGGTGGACACGTCGGTCAGCGCCGACTCCACCCCGCTCATCGCCTGCGAATTGCGCACGGCGGCTTCCTCCACCTGGTTGGCGGCCAGGCGCACCCCGTCCACCGCCGCCAGGATCTGCTCCAGCGCACTGTCGGCGCCGCGCGACACCTCTTCGACGTCGGCCACCTTTTCGGTGCTGCGCCCCATGGTGCCCACCACCTCGGCGATGCGCCCGCGGATGGCCTGCACGTTCTGCGCGACCTCGTTGGCCGCGCGGGCGGAGCCCTCGGCCAGCTTTCGCACCTCTTCGGCCACCACCGCGAAGCCGCGGCCGTGCTCGCCCGCGCGCGCGGCCTCGATGGCCGCGTTCAGCGCCAGCAGGTTGGTCTGCCGCGCGATGGCGGTGATCGTTTCGACGAAGCGGTCGATCTGCGCCGAGGTCTGCGCCAGCTCGTTCACCTGGCTGGCCGACTCGGTGACCACCTCGCGGATCTCCAGCAGCCGCTGGAGCGCCCCCGACACCTCGGTGCGGCTTTGCGCGGCCACCACGTAGATCTGCTCGGAAAGCGACGTCACCATCTGCGACGCGTGGGCGATTTCGTCGGAGCGCTGCCCCATCTCCTCGAGCGCGTCGCGGGTGGCCTGCAGCCCCTGAGACTGCGTTTCGGCGCCGCCGGCGATGCCCACCATGGCCGTGGCCACCTCGCCGCTGGAGGCGGCCACCTCTTCGCTGATGCTGGACAGGTCCGACGCGAAGTTGCTGATGCGCTGCGCCGTTCCCGCGGTTTCGCCCACGATGTTGCGCAGCTGCCCGGCCATCTGCTCGAAGGCGCCGGCCAGCGTGGCGAACTCGCGCGTCATCCCCGCCGTCTGGCCGTTGAAGCTCACGCGAAGGTCGCCCTCCCCCAGCTGCGTGGCGGCCAGCTCCAGCGTGCGCAGCGGCGTCTGGATCTGCCGCAGCACCAGGTAGATGAGCCCGGCGGTGAACAGCCCCGCCAGCAGCCCCAGGGCGCCCAGCAGCAGCTGCCAGCGGCTGACCTCGCCGCGCAGCTCGCGGGCGGCGTCGGTCACCTTTTGCGTTTGCGCGGCGCTGATGGCGCGGATGGACTGCTCCAGTTCCCGCGTCTGCGGGCGCACCACCGCCACGCGGCGCAGCGCCGCGTCGCGCTCGCCCACGTCTACCTGCGCGTGCGCCAGGGCGTACTCCACCTCGATGCGCTGGTGCGCCTGCTCGATGGCGGCGATCTGCTGGCTCTCGGCGGTGGACAGGTTTTCCAGGTCCCGGTAGCGGCGCCGCGACTCGTGCGCCTGCCGGCCGTACTGCGAGAACGCCTGCGCGAACTGCGGGTCGGGGCTCACCAGGTAGCGCTCGCCCGCGGCGATCTGGTTGAGGATCAGCGACTCCAGCGAGGTGCCGATCTCGGAGCTGATGCGCAGCTGTGACATGCGGTTTTCCATGTCGCGCGACAGCTTCTGCAGCACCATCACCGACGTGACGGCGCCGATCATCGACACGGCGACGATGACGGCGCCGCCCAGGTACAGCCAGCGCTTGAGGGTGCCGCGCCCCCGGCCCATCTGCCACGCCGCGCTCATCGGGCCCCCTGGGGCAGCACGATGCGTCCGCCCTGAATCACTCCCAGCGTGAACTGCTTGTTCACCGGATCTCCGTTGCTATCGAATGCCACTCTTCCGGCCACGCCCTCGAAGGCGGGTGGGCCGCCGTCCTGCCCCACGTGCTCCAGGTAGCCGCGGATGGCCTCTGGGGTCTGCCGCCCGTCGGCCAGCGCGCGCGCCATCAGCCGCACCGCGTCGTACGCCAGCGCCGCCTGCGAGTCCGGCTCGTCGCCGTAGCGGGCCCGGTATCGCGCCGCGAAGGCGCGCGACGAATCCGACATCTGCGGATGGAACAGCAGCCCCACCCCGGTGCCGTCGAAGCGCGCCCCCGCGGCCGCCAGCCCCTCGATGCCGTCGCCGCCCATGAAGCGGGCCTGCATCCCCAGCGACTGCGCCTGGGTGATGGCCCGCGCGGCCGGGTCCTGCAGGCCGGCCAGGAACACCAGGTCCACCCCGCGGCGCTGCATCCGCCGCAGGTAGGGGGTGAAGTCCTGCGTGTCGTCCAGGAACGGATCGGCGGCTACGGCCGTCGCGCCGCTCTTCTGCAGGGCCGCCATGAAGTTGCGCGCCAGCCCCTGCCCGTAGTCGTCGTTGGCGTACAGCACGCCGATGCGCCGCCCCATCTGCCGGGCCATCTGCGCGAGCGCCACCGCGTTGGCCGAGTCGCTGCTGGCCACGCGGTAGATCCACGGCCCCAGGCGCGACACCTCGGGGCTGGTGGCGCTGGTGGCCAGGGCGGCCACCCGGCCCTCGTAGGTGGCGGCGGCCTTGATGGTGGCGCCGGAGTACACGTGGCCCACCACGGCCAGCACGCGCGGGTCGTTCACCAGCGAGTCGGCGGCGGCGATGGCCGACTCGGGGTCGCCCTTGTCGTTCACCACGCGCAGCGCCAGCTGCCGCCGGCCGATGCCCCCCGCCTTGTTGATCTCCTCTACCGCGAGCTCCGCCCCCAGCCGCGAACGCACCCCGTAGGTGTCTTCGGCGCCCTTGGTGTCGGTGAGCGGCACCGCGAGGCCCAGCAGCAGGGGCTCGCCCCCCTCCCGGCCGCACGCGCCGAGCGCCAGGAA
Source organism: Longimicrobium sp. (assembly GCF_036399935.1). GTDB lineage: Bacteria > Gemmatimonadota > Gemmatimonadetes > Longimicrobiales > Longimicrobiaceae > Longimicrobium. The sequence continues at coordinate 227,746 of NZ_DASWMD010000021.1, read as the reverse complement.
CGCGGCGGCACAGATCGCCAGCGCGGGGGCGCGGAGCGTCGCGGCGCCGGGGGAACGGGCCAGTGACATGCGGGTGTGTGGCGTAATGGAGCGTGTGGCCCCGTGAGTTGCCGGGAGGGAGGTAAGCGCAAGCTATTCGGGCGTTACAGCGTTGTCAACGATGGCCCGCGCGCGTTGCCCGCCCGCCTTGCCGCCGATACGTTCCGCCCCATGTCATCGGTCATTTTCCCCCGGGTTCGCGCGTGAGCGACGCCGCCCTGGAGCCCGACGCCCGGGCCTACGACGCGCGGCTCCTGCGCCGCATGATCGGCTACCTGCGCCCGTACAAGTGGCGCGTGGCGCTGGCCCTGCTGCTGCTGTTCGCCGGGGCGGCGCTGGAGCTGGCGGGGCCGTACCTGACCAAGGTGGCGCTGGACCGGGCCATCCCCGAGCGCGACGCCGCCCTGCTGACGCGGCTGGTGGCGTTCTACGTGGGTGCGCTGGTGCTGGCGTTCGCTACCGAGTACCTGCACACCCTGCTGACCACCTGGCTGGGGCAGCGGGTGATGTTCGACCTGCGCACGGAGGTGTTTGCGCACCTTCAGCGTCTGTCGCTGCGCTACTTCGACCGCAACCCGGTCGGGCGGCTGATGACGCGGGTGACCAACGACGTCGAGCAGCTGAACGAGGCGTTTTCGTCCGGCCTGGTCACGGTGTTCGGCGACGTGTTCACCGTGCTCTTCATCCTGGGGCTGATGCTTCAGCTGAACTGGCGGCTTGCGCTGGTGACCTTTACGGTGCTGCCGCTGGTGGCGGTGACCACGTTCGTCTTCCGCGGGCTGATCCGCACGGCCTACCGCGACATCCGGGTGCGGCTGGCGCGCATCAACGCCTTTACGCAGGAGCACGTGTCCGGCTTGCGCGTGGTGCAGCTCTTCGGGCGCGAGCGGCCGGTGATGGAGAACTTCAAGCAGGTGAACGCCGACCACCTGGAGGCGCACCTGCGCTCCATCACCTACTACGCCCTGTTCTTTCCCGTCATCGAGGTGCTGACGGCCGTGGCCCTGGCGCTGATCCTGTGGTACGGCGGCGGCGAAACCATCCAGGGCGCCATGACGGTGGGGGTGGTGGCCGCCTTCCTCCAGTACACGCGCCGCTTCTTCCGCCCCATCCAGGACCTGTCGGAAAAGTACAACATCCTGCAGGGCGCCATGGCGGCGTCGGAGCGCATCTTCGAGCTGCTGGACACCGAGCCCGAGGTGCGCGACGCGGCCGAGCCCCTTCGGCTGCCGGAGCCGGGGCGGGGTGAGATCGAGTTCCGCGACGTCTGGTTCCGCTACGATGACGACGGCGAGTGGGTTCTGCGCGGGGTCAGCTTCGTGGCGCGGCCGGGGGAGCGCGTGGCCATCGTGGGCGCCACCGGGGCGGGAAAGAGCACCATCATCTCGCTGCTGATGAGGTTCTACGAGCCCAGCCGCGGCGAGGTGCGGTTCGACGGGGTGCCCATCCACCGGGTGCCCGTGGCCGAGCTGCGCGGGCGCATTTCGCTGGTGCTCCAGGACGTGTTCCTGTTCAGCGAGGACGTGGCGTCCAACATTCGCCTGGGCAACGAGGGGATCAGCGACGAGGCGGTGCGCCAGGCGGCGGTGCGCGTGGGGGCCGACCGGTTCGTGCAGCGGCTGCCCGGCGGATACGCGCAGCCGCTGGGTGAGCGCGGGCTTTCGTTGAGCGTGGGCGAGCGGCGCCTGGTGTCGTTCGCCCGGGCGCTGGCGTTCGAGCCCCTGGTGCTGGTGCTGGACGAGGCCACCAGCTCGGTGGATTCGGAGCTGGAGGCGCAGATCGACGAGGCGCTGGCCGTGCTGATGCGCGGGCGCACCTCGCTGGTGATCGCGCATCGCCTGTCCACCGTCCAGAGCGCGGACCAGATCCTGGTGCTTCACCACGGCGAGCTTCGCGAGCGTGGCACGCACGGCGAGCTGCTGCGCCGCGGCGGGCTGTACGCGCGGCTCCACGAACTGCAGTTCGTGCGGTCCCAGGGCGGGTGAACCCGCGGTTCAGGGGTCCCGCGCCTCGGTGTCATCCCGAGGAAGCGGCCACGCGAACCCGGCCCGCGCTCCGCACTCCGCAGCGACCGAGGGATCCGCCACACACTCCCGGGTGCGCCCGGAATCCCGCCGGGCACCCCGTCCAGGAGCGGATCCAGGTGCGGGCCCAGGGGCGGGTGAACCCGCGGCTGGAAAAGCGGAAAGCCCCGACTCGGGCCGCTGTCGCGTCCCGCTCGGGGCTTCACCCGCACGCACGCCGTACCTGCCTAAGCGCGTGTCGTCATCCTGAGGCGCAGGGCAGGCGCACCGTGCCGTCGCGTCGCCAGACCTGCGCGCCGAAGGATCTAACCGCGGATGCGTACCAGCCAGCGCGCGGCAGCGGTCACCAACGCCGAGGCCACGGCGGGTGATGCGGCGGCAATCACAGGACCCGGCCGGCACGGAGTAGCCAGCCGAGCAGCGCGCAATTGATCGCCACAGTCGCCCAGAATACGAACTGGAACGTCGCTTTCCGCGTTTTGTGTCGCAAGCGATCTTGAGCGAGAAGTCCTCCGGGCCAGCCGCCGAGCAAATCGATCAGGTGGAGTGTCCGTTCTCTCGTGCGCATCCTGCCAGCTTGAGCCGCAGTCTTGTCATGGCGGTAAAACAAAAACGCAATACAGCTCAGTGCGCCGTAGCCAATCGCGACCGCCGGCGCGATCAGCTCTCCAGCCCATCCGGCGACTAGGGCGCTGAGAGCCACAGCGGCAGCCGCTGTGCGCCATCCGACCCGACCGGACTGCCTGTCCTTCGCCATCGAGAGAGTAGCCGGGTCGGTGAGGAGTATCCTAACGCCTAAACCTCCGTCGCATTCAGCTTCGCTCCAGAACATGAGCGGCACACCGACCGGCGCACAAGCCCGCGGCGGGCACCACCGCATGAGAAGCTGAATGTCGACTGCAGCGCTCGTTAGGCGACGCGGAGACGTAGCCCGTTTCAGCGGGCGACGTGCACGAGGCTTTGCGACCCGGCTCGCGACAGCCGCTCCTGAGTTAGCAGGTCAGCCAGGGCTTGCCGTCACTCACGCGCCCAGCGCACGTCCATGCCCTCACGCCCCGCGAGCGCCTCCCGGAGCAGACCCACCAACCCGGCATCGGCACCATCGCCCGCGAGCATGTCGATGGTCTCGGCCGTCAGGTAGTAGTCCTGGTCAGTCGCGGACTCCTCCTGGAGCGAGTCCACGAGGCGCTGGAACTGCACTTCGCTGATCTCGCCCAGCCGGGTTCCTCGCTCGGCGTCGTACAGCTGAATCATCTGGTACTCTCCAGGTCGAGTGAGTAGTGCGTCCGGCTGACTTGTTGTTCAGAAGACGGAATTCCGGCCAACACCCCGTCTGCTCGCGCATCGCCGAATCCCGCTCCTCCAGATAACGCGCCCCCACCCGTCCGTCAAGCGACAATACATCTCACACGCGCAAGCGAATTCTTTGCGGGCTGCAGCCGCCGTGGCGTTATCCGCAGTAGGCGTGTGAAGGAACCCATGATCTCGACCCCCGTCTCGCAATAAGCGGTTTGTACGGCACGCGCGCCGTGTCTGTCCACCCTCGTGGCCCCACCACGCTAGAACAGGTCCGCCGTCAACGTTGAACTGGGGATTCAGGCAAGACGGAGATGCCGCCGGACCAGCATGGTCAACTCCTCAACGCCTACGTCGGTCCATTCGCCCGCTGGTGTGTAGGGCAGCGGGTTCGCCTCACCGGATGGTAGCTCCAGTGACACATCGTATCGATTCTGCCGAGTGCCGAAAGTAGACAGATACACGAGCCGATCGGGGTCGTTCAATGACGCGATCCCCGTGGCGAAAAGGTCAGCCGACCAGTAGTCGCGGACTACGAAGGCCGCTGCCCCCAGCCGCAGGCGCAGCTCTTCGAGGGCCCGAAGTATCGATTCGTGCTTCACGGACAGCTCCGAAGATTCACGAAGGCAGCGCGATCCAGAAGGATGCCATGACGCCGGTCGAGCGTGAAGCGGATCGGGAACCGATCGTAGGACCGGGTGGGGCTCAGAACGACGCCTCGAATCCGATCGACGGCAGGAGCGGGAACATGCTGATGCCGGAGCGCGTGGGCGGGTTCTTGTCGTAGTTGTAGAAGTAGAACAGGACGTTGCGCTTGTTGTAGGCGTTCAGCACCTGCAGGTACGGCGTGAAGGTGCCCCAGCGGCGCGTGTAGGGGTGGGGTCCAGGGTGGTACACCGCGTCATCGTAGCACGCCAGGAACGCCACTTGGAGCTTACATGCCGATCACCGTCCGCGCGAAATCACCGTACAAGCCGAGCAGAATATCGCCGCGACCCGGTACACGCGTTATTAGCCCGAACATATCCATCTCAGTATCGTAGACGATCCGGTAGCCCGAATCGTCGGTACCCGTTTCGGCCGCGACCAGCCAGAACGTTTCGACGGTGTCGCTATCGAGGCTGATGCGCGCCGTGACCGGCCGAGGGGGGACGAGGTGAGCCTCGGCCCAGGCGCGGTAATGCCCGTTCAGCCCCCTGAGGCCAGCGGCGACTTCCTCCTCGATGCGGGCGAGGATGCGAGATTCGTCCACGTTGTCCCCCTCGTTAGAAGCTGGCCTCCATTCTCGTTGGCGGCAGGCACTCCGGGCCGGCGTTCGCTGCCGCGGTTGATTCGGTGGCGCAGGGCACTACAGTGGCATGATGAGCACGAGGGCTCCGGCAAGCGCCACAACGATCCCCCACCGGGCGCGACCACTCCAGCGGATGGGCTCACGGTGCCAGCTCAGGTACGCGAAGGCCAGAAGCGCGAGGAGCAGCAGAGTGATCCCCACCTGGAGCTGTACCCAGCCCGCGGGTTGAATGCGGGCGAGCCAACTGAGGGGGACGAGCATGAGTGCCGCGCACACAGCGTAGGAGCGGGCCAGGTGCCGAGGGTTTGCGGCCGGTCGGGTCAGATGCGTGTGGATGCTTTTGTTCATCTCGAAAATGTTTGGCCGGGGGATGGATGACTGCCGTCACCACGATGCATGTTCAGCGGCCCTAGCGTCCAACTCACATGCCGCTGGCCGCATCCGCTCTCGTGTCTGCACCGGGCTTGGGCGGCGAGCGGTCCGGTGCACGCCTGTCAGGAGGCTTGGCCCCTGTTCGCCTTCAACAACCGGCAAAGCACGCCAGCGATGTTCCACGCGTCGTCTGCGCCGCGGTGGTGGGTTCCTTCCATTTCGAGCCCCAACCGCGCATACGCCTCGTCCATGCCCAGCTCGCGTTCTGCGCCGGAGGCCACGGCGAATAGCGTCTTCACGTTCAGGTGGCTGATCCCAAAAGGATAGCCGATGCCCTTTTCCTTGCAGGCGCGCTCGAACTGGCGGCGATCATAGTCTCCCCAGCTGGCCCACAGCCGGTCCTGTGAAAAGAGCTCCTTCTTGAGAATGCGTGTCGCATCGGCCAGGGAGCCTGCGTCCTTCAGGTGAGCAGCGGTCAAGGTCGTGAGCCGGGTGCAGAACTCGCTGACCTCAGACTTCACCGGCTTGATGAGGATGCTCCGCTTCTCAACCCGCTCCAGCGAGGCGACATCGACAGTGCAGACGCCGATCTCGATGATCTCGCTGACTTGGCCGGGAGGAGGAGTCCCCTCCCAGCAGGTGGACTCGAGATCGACCACCAGGATCTGATCCAGACGCTTCGCCATCGTCTTCGTCGCCTCACGACACAAGGGTCAGGGTGCGGGGCCGACGCTGAAGAGTCTCGCCTCGCCCGAAAGCATGCAAGGCCCCGCATCCCCTGCAGCCGATCGTTAGGCGGCTCACGGAGACGCGGCGCTGCACAAACTACCCACTGTCGCAGCAACGTCCAGAAAATCTCCGCTACGGGTCTAATGTAACCTTGCGCAAGGTAACAGAAAGCTCATACTCGAACAGTGATACGTTCGGCACGTACGAGCAGGCAAGCCGAAGGTCTTCAGAAATCTCTCGCGCGGCTATCATTCCCCGAACCTGCTGATCGGGTTCGGCCTGATGCTTCTGAATCCACGCCATGTAACGGAGGAGTTGGCCCACCACGCGATCATAGCCTTTGGAGACCTTTAGCTCGATCACGACGAGATTTCGGTTGGAATCAAGTGCAAGTATGTCGATGAACCGACCGCCGGCCGGAAACTCAATTCCGGCGATGCCTTCATCCTGATAAAGTTGCAGGCCGGGTTCAAGCAAGCTCAAGTTCCTGGCCAGGAAATCACGCAAGTCACTTTCATACGCAAATTCGTTGGCCAGTTCTTCCGAAACCGACTCGCGAACAACCGGCGTTGTGATCACATCCGACCTGGCGTGAATCGGAGCAGGGTCGTTTGACGGATCGTACAGGCGGAAGCTCCCGCCGTCGACCTGAAACAGCAGGTCTTCATCCACCTTGACGCTGTAGTGAAGCCGGCTGGCAGCGTTGGTCGAGAAGCGAATCAAGTGCGCTGAAATAGTACCCTCTTTGATCTTGGGGTACTTCGCGGCAAACCACGCCAGCGCGTCGTCCTTGGTGAACACGTGGCCCAGAGCGGGAGCAAGCTCCTGCGCCATGTCGCGGATCAGAATTCGGACCGGCTTGTCGTAGATTGGCATAACCGTGTTAAATGAGAGTGACGCTAACGCCCCAAGGGCCAGGGGTGCGGGGCCGCCGCGCAAGACTTTCATCCCAGTCGAAAGCGTGCACTGCCCCGCATCCCCTGCAGCCGATTGTTAGGTCGCTCCGCGGACGCGGGAACTGACTCTATTGCTTGATGCACGTCACGGAGAGAGAGCACCTGCGGCTACCGCGATGCTTTCCAAGCGCCCTAACTTGTTGTTGAGTGGGCGAAATTCCGCCCAATACCCCGTCCGCTCGCGCATCGCCCGAATCCCGCTCCTCCAAATCATGCGCACCCACCCACCCGTCAAACGACGGTACATATCAGAAGCTCGCTTCGAAGCCGATGGACGGCAGGAAGGGGAACATGCTGATGCCGGAGCGCGTGGGCGGGCTCTTGTCGTAGTTGTAGAAGTAGAACAGCACGTTCCGCTTGTTGTAGGCGTTCAGCACCTGCACGTACGGCGTGAAGCTGCCCCAGCGGCGGGTGTAGGGGCGGCGCACGGTGACGTCCAGGCGGTGGTACGCGGGGTAGCGCTCGCGGTTGCGGTCCGCCAGCACCACATAGTAGTTCGGATCCTCGTCGTCCCCGGTCCGCGGGTAGGGAAAGCGGTATCCGCCCTCCGCGATGTCTGTCTCGAACCCCAGCACCTGCGCCACGGGACGCGTAAACGGCGTTCCCGATCCGTAGTTCCAGCGCAGCCCCGCGTCTATTCCGCCCGGCAGCTCGTACTGCATCACCACGTCGACGTCCACGCGCCGGTCGAAGATGGGCGCGAAGGTCACCGTCTGCGGCACGCCTTCGATGCCGACTGCCGCCGGATCGGGAAAGGTGCGAGACGCCTTCAGCAGGCTCACCGTCGTCCAGCCGGTCAGGCGGCCGGTGCTGCGGCGCACCAGCACGTCCATCCCGTAGCTGTTTCCATCGCCCAGCAGCAGGTCGTCGCCCGGATGGTTGGGGTCGTCGGCCGGGTTGAGGTCCGTCACGCCGCCGTAGTGCCGGTAGTAGCCCTCCACCGAGGCGTACCACCGCTCGCCCCAATACTTTTCGAGCCCCAGCTGCACCTGGTCCGACACGACGGGCGGCACGTTGGCGTCGGCCAGCACCCAGGTGTCGTTGCTCAGCGGAAGCTGCTCGTCGCGCAGGGAGTGGAGGAACTGCACGTAGCGCCCGGCCGCCACCTTCAGCGCCGCGCTGCGGTCCGCCCCCAGGAAGCGCTTGACGGCCAGCCGAGGCGAGGGAATCACGCACGAGCGGTTGGGGCGGACCACCACGTCCTCCGGGTCATCCGGAAACGGGTCGGCGGGCGGACCCGACGAGCAGGCGCCGGCGTTGCTCCGCCCGAAATCCAGCCGCAGCCCCGGCTCCACGATCCACGCGGGCGAGGGCTGCCAGCGAGCCTGCCCGTACGCAGCGGCGAACAGCCCGGAGCGCGACCCGTCGACGAACACCGTGCCTCCCGCCTCGGCGCGGTTGTCGTAGCGCATGCGGTTCAGCTCGCCGCCCGTCTGCACCGTCAGCCGCGGGCTGACCTGGCCCGTGAAGTCGCTGCGCAACGCGGTTTCCTGCACGCTGCTGCCGAAGCGCGCGTCGGAAAAATCGGGAAAGCGCAGGAGCTCGGCGTAGCGCGAAAAGCCCAGCCGCGTCTCCGCCACCCAGCGGCTGCCCACGGGCTGGGTCCAGCGCACCCCCGCCACGTCGTTCCCCCAGTTCCAGGTTACGCGCAGCACGCTGCCGGCGTCCTCCTCCCCCGGCGGATCGAAGTCCGACAGGTCCAGCACGTCCTCACCGAAGTAGCCCGTCAGCTGCACCCGCCCGCCGCCGCCCGTCTCCACCGTGGCGCCGGCCTGAAGGTCCGTCAGGTGATAGGGAAAGTCGGTGATGGGCCGCAGCAGCGCGTCGAAGTACGAGCGCCGCGCCGAGACGAACCAGCTTGCGTTCTCGCCGCCCAGCGACCGGGCGACGCGTTTCGGCAGGCTGGAATGGACGGCCACGCGCGACGACACCAGCGACACGCCCGTCTCCACCGCCAGCGGCCCGTCGCCCGGCTCGGTTTCCACCGTCAGCACCGACGACACGCGCCCGCCGTACTGCGCGCCGAAGCCGCCGGACAGCAGCTCGGCGCGGGCGATGACGTCGGAGTTGAAGACGCTGAACAGCCCGCCCAGGTGAAAGGGGTTGAAGATGGTGAAGCCGTCCAGCAGGATCAGGTTCTGGTCCGACGAGCCGCCGCGCACGTTGAAGGCGCTGGAAAAGTCGGAGGTGCTCACGACGCCGGGAAGCACCTCCACGGCCCGCAGCACGTCGGCCTCGCCCAGGCCGGGGAGCATCTTGATCTCGTTGCCGGTGATGACCCGCGCGGTGATGCCGGCCTCCGTCTCGAAGCGCACCCGCTCGCGCTGCGTTCCGCGCGGGCTGACCACCTCCACCCCTTCCAGCACGTAGGGCCGCTCGCCCAGCCGAAGCTGCACGGTGTGCCGCGCGCCGGCGCCCAGCGACACGGCCTGCCGCACGTCGCCGAACCCCACGCGCGAGGCGCGCAGCGTCCAGCGGCCGGGGCGCAGTCCGTCGATGCGGAACGCGCCGTCCTCGCCGCTCGTCGTGCGGCGGGCGGTACCCGACTCCGGCGTCGCCTCGACCGCCGCGCCCGCGACGCCCTCGCCCTCCGGCCCGATCACCCGCCCCGCGATGGACGCCGGCTCCTGCGCCGCGGCGGGAGCGGTCCACGCCGCGAGCGCGATCATGGCAAACCAGCAGATCCGCCGCACGAGGCGGTGGATCGGTGCATCCGATGTCGGCATTGATCCCCTGCGAAACCGCGTCCGTACGATGGCTACCTTGGAAAGAGACGCCGCCCGGCACGGCGGCGCAACCGGCTCTACGCCGGCCGGGCGCGAAAGGTCCGTACAAGGTGCGGCTACTTGACGCGCGGCACGGCGGGGGGGAGTTTGACCGGCCCGGGGCGAGCACGCCCGGTCATCCTGAACCGACCGACAGAGGACACGATGGAGTTGACCCGCCGGCGGCTGGTGAGCATTCGCCGCTACGTGCCGATGGACAGCATCCGCGACTACGCGGAGCTGTGGATTGCCCTGCACGCCGCCGCCACGTCCAAGGGCGCGCACGCCTGGCACTTCGCCTCGGCCGACCAGCCGAACGTCTACGTGGAGTTCCTGGAGTTCGGCGGAGACAGCGACATCCGCAGCGATACCGAGACGCTGGCCGCCATCAAGGCGCTGCACGAGCGCTTCGGCGAGCCGTATCCCACGCCGCTGACGCTGGAGGAGTGGGTGGAGCTTCCCCCGCCTCCGCCCATCACCCCCGCATGAGCGACCGCGCGCGGCTGCTGGCGCTGCTGCTAGAGCGCTCGTTCCGCACGGGCGACTTCGTGCTGGCTTCGGGCGCGCGCAGCAGCTACTACATCGACTGCCGTACCAGCACCACCCACGCCGAGGGCCAGGCGCTGGTGGGCCGGCTGGGGCTGGCGCTGCTCGCCGAAGCGGGGCTGCGTCCGTCCTCCGTGGGCGGGCTGACGATGGGTGCGGACCCGGTGTCGTACGCCATCGCGCACGCGTCGTGGCTGGCGGGGGAGCCGGTACACTCCTTTTCCGTGCGCAAGCAGCCCAAGGAGCACGGCACGGGCAAGCGGGTGGAGGGGTGCTTTGCGCCGGGGGACCGCGTGGTCGTGGTGGAGGACGTGATCACCAGCGGAAAGAGCGCCCTGCAGGCCTGCGACGCGGTGGAGGCGGAGGGCGGAACCGTGCTGGGGGTGCTGGCGCTGGTGGATCGCGAAGCGGGGGGGCGTGAGGCCGTCGAGGCGCGCGGCTACCCCGTGCACGTGCTCTTTCGCGTGGGCGAGCTGCTGGAGGCGGCGGGGTAGGGGGCGCGGCGGAGAGGGGTCGGGTGCGTCTCGATTGATCCCGGCGCATGCCCCTGGTGGCCCCCCATCCCCAACCCTTCCCCCGCAAACTGCGCGGGGGAAGGGAGCCAGCGCCGTGCGCTTCGGCTGGGGTGGTGCTCGGGCTGACGGCGGAGGCGGGATGCGGTGCGTTTCGACTGATCCCGGCGCATGCCCCTGGCAGCCCTCTCTCCCCGGCCCTCTCCCCCGCAAGCGGGGGAAAGGGAGAATTCGATCGCGCTTAGGTACGTTCGGCGCGCGTGCAGGTGAAGCCCCGAGCGGGACGCGACAGCGGCCCGAGTCGGGGCTTTCCGCTGTTCCAGCCGCGGGTTCACCCGCCCCTGGAACCCGCGCCGGGCCACCGCCCCTGGCTGTTCGGCCGCGCTGGTGCTTCGGATGACGGCGGAACACGGATCGGGTGCGTCTCGATCGATCCCGGCGCATGCCGCGGGTGGCCCCTCCCCCGGCCCCTCCCCGCACGCTACGCATGCGGAGAGGGGAGAATTTCGGGATGCGCCTGGCTGGCCAGGCGCACTCTACCATCCCGCGCAGTCCGCGAAGGCGGACTTCGGGCCGTTGTTGCCGCGAATTCATTCGCCCCAGCAGAGCCGAGGCCTCTGCTCCCGTGACGCTGCCGCGCCGGGGCTGGGCTCGCGGCCGTTGCCGTCCCCGCACGGGTCCTGCATGTTGGCCGCAGCCCTTCCCCGACCCACGACACCAGGACACGCGGATGATCAGGATCGTTCCGGCACTCGCTCTTCTGCTCCTGTCCGCCCCCGTGGCGGCCCAGGAGCGCGCGTACTTCCAGCAGGGCGTCGACTACCGCATCGAGGCGGCGCTGGACGAGGACAGCGACGTGCTGCACGGCCGGGCGCGGCTGCGCTACACCAACCGCTCCCGCTCCACGCTCGACACGCTGTTCATCCACCAGCACCTGAACGCCTTTCGCCCCAACAGCGCCTGGGCCCGGCGCGAGCTGGAGTATGGCGAGCGGCGCTTCACCAACCTGGGTCCCCAGGAGCACGCGTTCGAGCGGTTCACCTCGGTGACGGTGGACGGCGCCGCCGTGCGCCCCGCATACCCCGGGGCCCCGGACTCCACCGTGGCCGCCCTCGCGCTGCCCCGCCCGCTGGCTCCCGGCGCCTCGGTGACCGTGGTGATGGACTGGGACGCCCGCCTCAGCACCCTTCCGCGGCGGCAGGGCAGGCGGGGGCGCCACTTCGACTTCGCCCAGTGGTACCCGCGCATCGCCGTGTACGACCGCACGGGGTGGGCGTACCAGGCGCTGCTGCCGCAGGGCGAGTTCTACGGCGAGTTCGGCCGCTACGACGTGACGCTGGACGTGGCCGCCGACCAGGTGATCGGCTCCACGGGCATCGCCGTGGAGGGGAACCCGGGCTACCAGAACGCCACCCTGGGCCTTTCCGTGCGCCCCGGCCCGGCAGACGGGCTGGGGCTGCTGGCGGGCGAGCCCGCGGCGGGTCGCAAGCGCGTGCGCTTCGTGGCGGACAGCGTGCACCACTTCGGCTGGAGCGCCGACCCGGCGTACATACACGAGTTCGTGGAGCGCACGGTGCTCGACGAGGCGCGGGGGATGCATGGCGTGGCGGGAATCCACGTGCTGTACCTGCCCGGCGACACCGCGTGGGACGAGAACGCGGCCACCCGCCGCACCTACGACGCGCTCACCTGGCTGGAGGGGGTGTTCGGCCCGTACCCCTGGCCGCAGCTCACCAACCTCCATCGGCTGGAGAGCGGCGGCACCGAGTTTCCCATGCTGGTCATGAACGGCTCGGCCAGCGAGGGGCTGATCGTGCACGAGGTGACGCACCAGTACCTGCACGGCATCCTGGCCAACAACGAGTGGCGCGAGGGATGGATGGACGAGGGTTTCACCTCGTTCATGGTCAACTGGCGCCGCGAGCTGCAGGGCGACACTGCCGTCTGGCGCGGAACGATGGCGGGGCTGGAGCGGCTGGAACGGACGGATTCCATCGAGGCCATCGGCCTGCCGGGCGCGGCGTTCTCGTCGCCCCGCATCTACAGCGCGATGACGTATACCCGCGCCTCGGCCGTCTTCCGCATGCTGCGCGAGCTGGTGGGGGAGCAGACGTTCCGCCAGATCCTGCGCACCTTCTACGCGCGCCACCGGCTTCAGCACGTGACGGGCGAAGACTTCCAGCGCGTGGCCGAAGAGGTGAGCCGGCGCGACCTGGACTGGTTCTTCGGGCAGTGGATCACACGGACGGACCGGCTGGACTACGGCATCGCCCGGGCGAGCAGCGCGCCCACGGGCGACGGGCGCTGGCGCACGCGGGTGGAGGTGCTGCGGATGGGGCAGGCGTGGATGCCCGTGGTGCTGCGCGTGGGCGACGCCACGCGCACGCTGGATTCGCGCGCCCGGCGGCAGACGGTGGAGGTCGTTACCCGCGCCCGTCCGGCCGAGGCCGTGCTTGACCCCGCGTGGGTGCTGCTGGACATGGAGCGCGCCAACAACCGCGCGGAGCTTCGCTGACGTGAACTGGCTGCTGGTGGCGCTCGGCGGGGCCGCGGGCGCCGTCGCCCGCTACGGCGCCGGCCGGTGGGTGGGCGTGCCCGCCGGGGCCGGGTTCCCGTGGGCGACGTTCGGGGTGAACGTGGCCGGCTCGCTGCTGCTGGGCATCGTGGTGGCCCTCGTTCCGCCGGACGATCCGCGGCGCGCGCTGCTGGCCGTGGGCTTCTGCGGCGGGCTTACCACGTTCAGCACCTTTGGATACGAGACGATGGTGCTGTGGCAGCACCGCGTACGCCGTGGCGGCGGCCTACGTGGGCCTCAGTCTGCTGTCCGGTTTGCTCGGTGTCGTGCTTGGAATGTGGGGCGCTACAAGGCTGGCGCCATGAGCGCGCATGTATTTTTTACTGGCTTCCGCGCCGCTCTCACTGTATCTTTTCGGAGAGGATGATGGATCCATGAGCAAGAGGAAGAAGATGCTCACCGCCGAAGAGATCAAGGCTGCCGCGCTGGAACTCCCAGAGCACGAGTTGGATGACCTTATCGAGGACCTGGCGTCCATGCGCCCCGTGGAGTCGATCGCGGGGAAAGCGTGGATCGACGAAGCCGAACGGCGCATCGAGCTCTATCGCGCAGGAAAAGTGACCACGTACGACGCGGAAGACGTACTGGCTGATCCGGATGAAGCCACGTGAAGCTTCGGTTCACGGGTGACGCCAAGGCCGAGATCCACGAAGCGCGCGGATTTTACGCCGGAACCCCGGCGAGGGCGGGGTTCAATGCTGAACTTCGCCGTGCCGCGGCTCTGTTACGTGAGCGCCCGCTGGCTGGAAAACCCACAGGCAGGGTAGCGCGAGAATTCGTCCTGCCCGGACCGTACAGTCTCATCTACCACATCGATCACGACACGGTCGTGGTTTCTGCCGTGGCCCACCATCGCAGAGATCCAACATATTGGCACGGGCAATACGGTCAGGAACCCTGAGTGTCAACCTCCGCCTGGGGAAGAAGCCATGCTCACCGCCGAAGAGATCGAGGCCGCCGCGCTGGAACTGCCCGATAACGAGTTCGCGTCCCTGGTCGACCGGCTTGTGCAACTGGCTGCAGTCCGCAGCATCAGCCCCGCTGTGCTCGATTCCGCCGAGCGCCGCCTGGATGGCATTTACGTCGGCCGTGCGCCCACCATCGCATTTGAAGATCTGCTCGCGGAACTGGAAGCACCTCCGGGGCCTCGTCCGGGAGAACCCCGATGATCGGGAAGCCGTTTCCCCGTGTGGCTCGGCTGTTCGCCCTCACACCCGGTTTCCACATAGCATCGTTTACCAGCTGCTGCCGGAGTCGATTCCGGTCGCCGCCGTGACCCACCGACGGCCAGGATGACGTGGGCCGGGCTCATCCTGGTTACGAGGAGCGCGGCCGGTCCTCGCCGGGAGGTGACGCGACTGGCGGGTCGAGCACCGTAGAGGCGGGATCGGCCAGGGCTTCGCTCCGCTCCTGCGCCGCCAGCGCCTCGCGGCGGTCCCACTGGCTTCGCGCCTCCTGCGGCTCCACGTACAAAATGCGCACGGCCACCACGATCACGGCCAGCAGCGGCGTCGCCACGAACAGCGCCATCAGCCCGAACCCCAGCGCCAGCATCAGCTGCCACACCAACAGCACGGCGGGAGGAATGTTCACCGCCCGCTGCTCCACCAGCGGAACCGTGATGGCGTTCTGCACCTGCTGGAGCAGGAAGTAGAAGAGCGCCACGTACGCCGCCGTGATGGGCGAGATGGTAAACGCCACCATCATGGCCGGCGCCGCCGCGATCGTCGGGCCGAAGTTGGGGATGAACTCCATCAGCGCGGCGAACGCGGCCAGGGCCAGGGCGCCGGGAATCTTGAACAGCGTAAGCCCCACGTACGTCACCACGCCGATCAGCAGCATCGTGAGCGCCTTGCCGATCACCCACGAACGCAGGCTGCGCCCCGCCTCGTCGTAGATGCGCGTCCACTGCGGCCGCGCCTCGGGCGAGATCAGCCCCAGCAGCAGCGAGCGGTACAGGTGGGGCTGCGCGGCGAAGAAGCTGGCCAGCACGATGATGGCGAACGAGCCCAGCACCGTGGTGATCATGTTGAAGGCCAGCGGAACGAAGCGCCCCACGAAGTCCGTGAACTGGCGGGTGACGTTCCGCGCGAACTCCGAGTTGGGCCCCTGGCCCGTCTCTTCGCCCAGCCATGCCTGCGCACTCTCCACCGTGGCGGGCAGCTGAACGGCCAGCACGCGCATCTGACTGACCACCTGCGGGATCATGGCCCACAGCAGCCCCACCATGCTGCCGACGAACAGGATCACCATCAGCACCAGGCCGATGCGGAAGGGCAGCCCGTGCTTGGCCAGCCACCGCGCGGGCTGGTGGATGACGATGGCGATCAGGATGGCCAGCAGCACGACGAACACCGCGCCGTGCACCATCCAGAAGAAGCGCCAGAGGAAGAGGAACAGCATTCCCATGACGAAGATCCGCGCGACGTCGGCGGACCTCCAGACTACGCGGCGAACCTGGGCTTCTGACATTCAGACGGCGGCGCGGTGCGGTTGACTGGCCTGCTCGGGAAACGGACTTCGCCGGGTGGATGCACGATTCGGGCGTGAACGCCGGAGCCGCCCCCCGGAACGGCGCGAGGCCGCGCCCCCGGTGGGACGCGGCCTCGCCTGCGCGGGGCGGTTGGGTCAGCTGCCGCCGCCGCCGCCACGCCCGCCGCGGCTGCCCCCGCCGCTGCCGCCCCCGCGGGACGTCTTGGCCGCGCCGCCGCTCGATCCGCCCTTGGCACCGCCACCCGTGGTGCCCCCGGTGCTGCCACCCGTGGACCCTCCGGTGCTTCCGCCCGTCGTGCCGCCCGAGGCGCCGCCGCTGCGCGTGCCGGTGCCGCCCGACGTGCTGGCCGAAGCCGTGCCGCCGGTGCTCTTGCCGCGCCCCTTGGTGCCGCCGCTCGCCGCCACGGCACCCGCCACCGCCGCACCCGCGGCCGCGCCCACCGCCGCGCCGGCCGCGGCACCCGCCGCGCGCCGCCGGCCCGAGGGCGTGCCCTCACGGAAGTTCTTGCCGGCCGTGAACGAGATGGTGCTGCGCTCGGGGATCTGGATTTCCGCGCCGGTGCGCGGGTTGCGGCCCGTGCGGGCGGCGCGCGTCTTCTTGCTGAACTTGCCGAATCCGGGAATCGAAACCTCACCCAGCGAGTGCACCGCGCCCGAGATGGCACCCTCGGCCGTGTCGAAGATGGCGTCTACCGCCCGCTGCGCCGCCGCCTTGCTCAACTGGGCCTTGTCCGCGACCTGATCGATGAACTGCGACTTGTTCATTGGGCCTCTCCACGAGTGGCTGTTGAGATAAGGCGCGGCCGCTCGGCCGCCCCGCGCACCCCTGATGCAAACCCGGTTCCACTTCCGGCGGCGCCATTGCTGGGCTTAAGGCCCATCGGGCTGCAAAGTGCACGGGCCGCCGCGGCGGACGAGGCGCAAGGAATCCTCGTCCGCTGGCGCCATCTTCTTGTCGCGGGAGAGGTTAGGGCAGGGATCCCCCTGTCGCGCGAGAGTCCTCCCGCGCCCAAAAACCCTGAAATTACGCCGCCGCAAGGAAACGTGCGGGAGTGCGCATCGTGGCGTCTGGAGGCGCCCGGTGCTACCGCGGGCCGCTGAACCCCTGCCGGAACGAGTCCACCACGCGGCGGGCGGCCTGCTGGGCGTTGGAAAAGGTTTCGCGCGCGCTGTCGCGATAGCTGGCGGCGGCGGCGGACAGGTCCTGCGCGTACGCGGGCTCGGGCTCGCCGCGGCGCTTGTAGTCGCCCGCCAGGATGCGCTCGTAGGCGCCGCTCTCGAACCAGGTACGCATTTCGGCCACGCGGATCACCGGGGCCGGGTGGGTGAGCGCCAGCACGTTGAGCACCTTGAACACCTGGTCGGCCAGGTCGCCGGTCTCGCGGTACTCCTCGGCCTGGGCCAGGAAGTCGGCCAGGTTGGTGTCGCCGGAGTCGCCGCCCGCGAACTTCAGCATGGTGCGCATGGCGGGCTGCGGATCCTGCACCGCCAGGATCCCCGCGCGGTCGCAGCTGAGCTCGGCCTTGCGGTGCCACTCCATCAGCGCGGCCAGCACGGCGCGGGCGGCCAGCCCCACGATGGGAAAGCCCATCGTCGCCAGCTGGTACAGCACCGTCATCATCGTCAGGTACAGCGTGTGGCCGCTCATCACGTGGCCGATCTCGTGCCCCAGGATGAACCGCAGCTCGTCGTCGTCCAGCGCGTCGACCGTGGCTGAGGTGATGACGATGAACGGCTTCTGCATGCCGTACGCAAAGGCGTTGAACGTTACGTCCTGGCGCACGTATAGCGGACAGGGCGGCGCGTCGAGGGCGCGGCAGGCTTCGCCGTACAGCCGGTGCACCCGGCCGAACTGGGTGGGGCTCACGCGCACCGACGCGGAAAGAAAGGCCAGCCGCAGCGGCTTTTCGCCGAAAAAGCCGAACACCGCCCGCAGCACCTCGTCGAAGACGGGGATCTTGCGGAGCGCGTTCAGCGCGGCGCGGTCGGCCGGGTGCTCCCAGCTGCGCGGGTCGATGCCGGTGAGGATGCGGGTCTGGCGCGCCTCGGTCATGCGGGGCTCACGGATGCGGATGCGGCGAAACGGCGCGCCGGGGGGCGCGGGGATGGAAGCTGCGTACGGAAGGCGGGGCCGCGGGTTTCAGCAGGGAACCAATGGGCGGACGCACGGGGTATGCAGTACGTGTGCTTTCGCGCCACTATCGCGTTGGAGGGGAAACGTTTAGATTTTCCCCATCCTGCATCACGACCGGACGTTCGAACGGTCATCGCCGCCCGCGGGGCGGCGCACGCCGCGGTTCCACTTCTCTCTGCATCTTGGAGGATTTGCCATGCGCCGTCAACGCATCCTGAGCCTTTCGCTGGTTGCCCTGTTCGCCTTCGCGCTGCCGTCGGCGGTACAGGCGCAGCAGTCGCAGCTCCGGGGCACGTGGACGCTCAATCGTCAGCAGAGCGACGACATCAACGTCAAGATCAACACCGCCGTGGCGCGGATGAACGTCGTCGTTCGCCAGATCGCCCGTCCGCGCCTGCGCAGCACCAACACGGCGTATCCGCAGCTGGTGCTGACGCACGACGCCACCAACATCCGCGTCGACCTGCAGGGGCGCCCCTCGGTTTCCAGCCCCGCGAACGGCCAGCCCGTGCTGTGGCACCGCGAAACGGGCCGCACCTGCCCGCAGATGAAGGGCGACTGCGTCCGCGTGAGCACCGAGTGGGAGAACGGCCGCCTGGAGCAGACCTTTCAGGCCGAGGACGGCCGCCGCGTGAACGTCTACACGGTGAGCGCCGACGGCAACACGCTTACCATGAACGTCACCATCACCAGCCCGCGCCTGCCGCAGCCGCTTACCTACCGCCTGGTGTACAACCGCGCGCGGTAAGCTCCGCAGGAAGTCGAGGAACGAAGAGGCGGCCCGCGCGGGCCGCCTTTTTCGTTCCCCGGCGCCTTACGCCCCCGCTTCGCGGTCCGGGTGCTGCACCTCGCCGTCGTCGAACTCGGCCGGGAGCAGCGAGGGCACGATGCCGCCGCGCGTTTCCCAGGCGTCGAACACCTCGGCGTAGCCCAGGCCGTACGGCTCGCCCGTTACGCGCAGCCGCCGGTCGATCCATTCGGCGTTGCCGAAGCCGATGTTTTCGCGGTAGAAACGGCCCAGCTCGTGGATCCGGTCGCGGAAGGGCTCCACGTCCACCGCCACGGCGGGCAGGGTGGAATGCGCGCCGCGAAAGGTGAAGACGGGCACCGGCGCGCGGTGCGGCTGCCCGGGGCCCACCACCTTGGCGATGCGCGCCAGGGTGATGGCGTCGCGGAAGATCTTGCCGCTGGCCTGGTGGTCCGGGTGGCGCATGCCGCGCCCCCAGGCGTCGCCCCAGGTGAGCAGCGCGTCGGGCCGAATCTCCGCCACCAGCCGGGCCACGCGGTGGGCGCTCTCGGGACTGGCGTCGATGGAGCAGTCCGCGAAGTCCATGAACCGCGTTTCCACGCCCAGGATTTCGCCCGCGCGGCGCCCCTGCTCCTCGCGCCGCGCCGCCACCTCGGCGGTGGGGATGGGGCCCAGCGCCTCCGTCATCTCTCCCCGCGTCAGCCACACCACCACCACGCGGTCGCCCCGCGCACGCTGGGCCAGGATGGTTCCCGCGGCCCCCACCTCGTCGTCCGGGTGGGCCAGCCCCACCAGCAGCGTTTTCTGCATCCGTCCTCGTTTCCCGTTCGCATCCCCTCGTCCGTGGGGCTGGAATGTCCGCGCCGCCGGCGGCTACGGCAAGGCGCGTGCATTCGCGGGCCTTGCCGCGACGCAACGAGGTCCTGAGGGAGCGGATCGGCGCTGGCGGATCATCCGGCGACGATCGCGGGTACCTCGCCCGGCTCCGCGTCCGCCCACCGCGGCGCGGCCTCAGCGGCGGCGATCGCGATCCGCTCCGGGCGCGGCGGCGCGATCCGCATCCGGTCGTCCGCGTCCTCCGTGTCGGCGGGCAGCGGCCGGCGGCCGGCGAAGAGCGTCGCGAACACGTCGTCCATCCGCCGCTGGAGCGCGGGAGAGACGCGACTGTCGGCGCACGCCGCAAGCTCCGCCCGCTCACCTCCGATCATCGCCATCCATCCCCCAGAGTCGCCGGTTGACACGCACCGTCGTGAGGGCGCCAATGTACCGAATGAAAACCGAACAAGCAAGCTTCTGATTCGGGCGAGCGGCCATCGGGGGAGACGTGGACCGGCGACGGCGGTATCGATCGATGGCGTCTGGGGAGTCGTGGTGAAGCCGCGCATGGGCGGGGTGAACGGCGGTTTGCGGCCCTTCCACGCGGCGGCGGTTGGACATAGCTTCGAGCGGCGCACGTCCACCCTGTACCAGGATCCCGTTGCTCGCGGCTCTGCTCTACTCCCTTCCGTGGCTGCTCCTTCCCGTGCTGGCGGCGGCGTTCGTCCGGCGGCGGCCCCGGCTGGACGAGTGCCCGCCGGTGGTGGATGGAGACGCGCCGCTGGTCACGGTGATCGTCCCCGCGCGGAACGAGGCGCACAACGTGGCGG
The DNA here is from genome assembly GCF_036399935.1 of Longimicrobium sp. Classification (GTDB taxonomy): domain Bacteria; phylum Gemmatimonadota; class Gemmatimonadetes; order Longimicrobiales; family Longimicrobiaceae; genus Longimicrobium. The sequence continues at coordinate 207,620 of NZ_DASWMD010000021.1, read as the reverse complement.
ACTGCGTGAGCGGGCTGCTGGCGTCCGCGTATCCCCGCCTGCGGGTGATCGTGGTGGACGACGCTTCCGAGGACGGCACGGCGGCGGTCGCGCTGGCGGCGGGAAAGGGCGATCCGCGGCTGCTCGTGATCGACGCCGAGCCGCTGCCGGCCGGGTGGTTCGGCAAGCCGTGGGCGTGCGAGCAGGGGGTGCGGCAGGCGGAGGGCGAATTGATCGCCTTTTGCGACGCCGACATGCGGGTGGAGCCGGAACTGGTCGGGCGGAGCGTGGCCGCGCTGAAGGCGCACGGGGCGGCGCTGCTGTCGGCGGTGCCGCGCCAGGTGCTGGGCGGGTTCTGGGAGCGGGTGGTGATGGCGCAGGTGGGAATGCTGTTCCTGGCCCGCTACCCGGACGCGGCGCGCGTCAACCGTTCCCCCCGCACCCGCGACAAGATCGCGCTCGGCGGATACATTCTCGTGCGGCGCGACGCGTACCAGGCCGTGGGCGGACACCGCTCCGTGCGCCACGAGGTGTCGGAAGACATGGCCCTGGCCCAGCGCTTCCATGCGGCCGGCCACGCCCCGGTGCTGGTGCACGCCGAACCCTACCTCCGGGTGAGGATGTACCGCTCGCTGGCGGAAATCGTGGAGGGGTGGGGAAAGAACCTGGCGAGCTCGTCCACGCGCACGGCGCCGGGTCCGCTGGCCGCGCTGGTGCCCTGGCTGCTGGTGAGCGGCCTGTTCTTCTTCTGGCTGCTGCCGCCCCTGGTGCTGGTCCGCGGCGCGCTGGGCATCGTGGGTGCGCCGTGGGTCCCGGCGGCGGCGGTGGCGCAGGCCGTGTCGCTCGGGTTCTGGGCCGCCCTATACCGGCGCGAGGGGCAGAACCCGCTCTACGCGGTCCTTGCACCGCTGGGCGCGCTGGTGATGGCGGCAATCATCATCCGCAGCCTGCTGAGCGGCGGGCGCGTGACGTGGAAGGGCCGGCGATACGCGCCGGCCGCCGCGCGGGGATGAACGAGGGCCGACGATGAAGCTGCACGTGCTCGACCGCACCCAGCGGGTGCCGATTCCGCTGGAGCAGGCGTGGGACTTCTTTTCCGACGCGCGCAACCTGGCCACGATCACCCCGCCCGAGATGGGCTTCGAGGTCACGTCGCCGCTGCCGGAGCGCATGTACGCGGGGATGATCATCACCTACCGTGTCCGCCCGCTGCTGGGCGTGCCCGTCACCTGGGTGACGGAGATCACGCACGTGGAGGAGCACGTGCGCTTCGTGGACGAGCAGCGCTTCGGGCCGTACCGCTTCTGGCATCACCAGCACCTGTTCCGCCAGGTGCCGGGCGGCGTGGAGATGCGCGACATCGTGCACTACGCGCTGCCGCCGGGTGGCGGCGTGGCGCGCCGCTGGCTGGTGACGCCCAAGCTGGAGAACATCTTCGACTACCGGCGCAAGGTGCTGCATGACCGGTTCGGCCTGCTGGCCTGATCCACCTTCCCGCATCCGATGAACTCGCAGGAGACGGGCTTTCCCGCGTTCCCCCGCCTGGTGCACGAGGCACAGCCGCACCCCATGCTCACGCGCGGGGCGCTGCTCTGCGGCGTGCTGAGCCTGGCCATCATCGCGTCGCAGCTGGGGCCGCGGGCGTTCCTGCTGGGCTTTGCCGTCGCGGCGCTGCCGGTGCCCATCTACGTGGTGCTCGTCCTGTGGCTGGACCGGTTCGAGCCGGAGCCGGCGAAGACGCTGGCGCAGACCTTTGCGTGGGGCGCCACGGTGGCCGTGTTCGTGGCGCTGATCGTCAACTCGGTAACGGAAGAGGCGGTGGGCGGGGTGCTGGGGCCGGACGCGGGCGAGCTCTTCGGCAGCCTGGTGACCGCGCCGGTGATCGAGGAGGTGGCCAAGGGCGTGGCGCTGCTGCTGCTGTACCGCGAGCTCAAGGACGAGTTCGACGGGGTGATCGACGGCGTGGTGTACGCGGCGATGGTGGGGCTGGGCTTCGCGATGATCGAGAACGTGCAGTACTACGGCGATGCCATCGCCCGGGGCGACGAGAGCTCGGTGCTGACGTTCTTCCTGCGCGGCATGATGTCGCCGTTCGCGCATCCGCTGTTCACCAGCATGTTCGGCATTGGGCTGGGGTACGTGCGCGAGCGGCACGGCCAGGGAACGCGCTGGCTGGCGCCGCTGCTGGGGCTGCTCGTAGCCGTGCTGCTGCACTCGCTGTGGAACCTGGCGGCGAGCTTCGAAGGCTGGTTCCTGGCGCTGTACCTGGCGGTGATGCTGCCCGCCTTTCTCGCGGTGCTGGGGCTGATCTACCTGTCGCTGCTGCGCGAGGGGCGCGTGCTGCGCCAGCACCTCGCCTCGCTGGTGGGGGACGGCGTGCTGACCGGGGACGAGCTGGAGGCGCTCTGCCGGGTGCGCGCGCGGCTGGAGGCCAGCATGGCGGCGTGGCGCCGGGGCGGGGTCACGCACTGGCGCGACCGCCGCGAGATGCACCGCATTGCGAGCGAGCTGGCGTTCCACCGGTGGCGGGTGCTGCGCGGGCTGTCACTGGGGCCGGTTGCGGACGCCGAACGCGAAGCGGAATACCTGGGCCGCCTCTGCGAGCTGTGCGCCGCCGTCCGAACCCTGCAGGCCGGGCGCGATGCCGGAACGGGCGGGGCTCTGCCGTCCTGATCCCCTCGTTCTCACGCCGCAGCGAGCGCTGTCATCCTGGTCCCGACGCCGCACCAAGCCCTGTCATCCTGGTCCCGACGCCACACCAAGCCCTGTCATCCTGAGGCCCAGGCGCACCGCACTCGCCCGCAGAGCATCCCTTGCGGGCCGAAGGATCTAGCCAGGCGCCACTCCGAAAGCTGGGCGCGACAGCGGCACGGAAGCCCTGAATCGCCGGTCTCGGTGCGCTCCGGTGCGACTGTGCTCGGGCGGGTTCCCTCGCGGACCATGAGGCGTTTCGACTGGCGGCGGCGCATGCCTCGGCGGCCCTCTCCCCCCGGCCCCCTCTCCCGCAAGCGGGAGAGGGGGAGAATTCGATCACGCTTCGGCAGGTGCGGCGCGCGTGCGGTTGAAGCTCCGAGCGGGACGCGACAGCGGCCCGAGTCGGGGCTTTCCGCTGTTCCAGACGCGGGTTCACCCGCCCCTGGTCCGCCCGTCCACGCGCTTCGCTGTCGCTTTGCTTCACCGTCGCTGCGCTTCACCCCATGCCCTCCGCCTTGGACGGATCCCCGTCGCGCCGACGATGCGGAGGCGGACCAATGCAAAGAAGTGCGTCAAGACTCTGGCCGAAGTCGAATGGCCGCACTACTTTCGGCGGCGGACGGCGTTGTGCGCCGGCCGCGCTTTCGCTTTCCTGCTTTCCCCAGTACCGAAGTCCACATGCACCGGAAGATCTCCACGGGCCTCGTCGTGCTGAGCGCGCTCGGTGCCGCCGCGTGCACCGGGGGCCGCCCGCCTGCCGCGCCGGCACCCGCGCCGGCCGTCGTCCAGGCGCCGCCGCCCCCGGCCGACACACTGCGTCCCATCGGCGAGGGGTTCGGGCTGCAGGGCACGCGCCCCGAGGCCATCGGCGGCGATCTGCTGGGCACGGCCCAGTACGACCTGCCGGTCGTGGCCAACGAGTGGGTGCGGCTGGAGGTGGACTTCCTCGTCAACCAGCGCAAGTCCGTCGTCGCGGGATGGCTGCGGCAGGCGGACCGCTATGACGAGTGGGTGCGCGACGTCTTTGCGTCCTACGGCATTCCGCGCGACCTGCACCACCTGGGGATGGTGGAAAGCGGATACCGCGCCACCGTCCGCAGCCACGCCGGCGCCGTGGGGATGTGGCAGTTCATGCCCGCGACGGGGCGGGGGATGGGCCTGCGCATCGATTCACTCGTGGACGAGCGGATGGATCCCGTGCGCGCCACGCACGCCGCCGCGCGCCACCTGCGCCAGCTGAACCGCGAGTTCCGGGGCGACTGGGCACTCGCGGCGGCGGCGTACAACGCGGGCTCCGGCCGCATCAACCGCGGGCTGGGCCGCTTCAACGCCACGAACTTCTGGGACCTGGCGCAGCGCGGCGACCTGGCGCAGGAAACCCGGCACTACGTTCCCCGGCTGTACGCCGTCACCATCATCGCCAAGGACCCGGCGCGCTTCGGCTATCCCGCCCCCAGCGGCCCCGGCGAGCGCTTCTCGTACGACAGCGTGCGGGTAGACCTGGCCACGCCGCTCTCCGTGCTGGCGCAGGCCGGCAACCTTCCGGTGCAGCAGCTGGTGGATCTGAATCCGCACATGCTTCGGCAGGTGGCGCCCGCCAACTACTTCGTGTGGGTGCCGGCGGGGCAGGCCGCGGCCCTGCGCCAGGCGTACGCCGATTCGGAGTTCCGGCGGCGCGGCGGGTTCGCGTACTACCGCGTTCGCGAGGGCGATTCGCTGCAGCGCCTGGCCGAGCTTTCGGGCGTTTCGCAGGACCGCATCCGCTCGCTGAACCTGTCCACGAACCTCGATGCCCTGCGTCCCGGCGAGCGCCTGCGCCTCTTTGCCGACGCCGCCCGCACGCTGAACGCGCGCCCCGTGGAGCGTGTCGCGCGCCGCGAGAGCCGCGAATCCGAGCGCGAGTCGGGGAGCACGGAAGGCCGCTCGTCCGAGAGCCGGTCGTCGGAGAGCCGGGGCGAGCGCGCCGCCGGTTCGGAACGCGAGGGCCGCTCGTCGGAGTCGCGCAACGCGTCCGCCTCGCGCTCCTCGTCCGAGCGCAGCAACTCGGCAGAGCGCAGCGGCTCGACGGAGCGCAGCGGCTCGACGGAGCGGAGCAGCGAGCGCTCGTCCTCCACGTCGTCCGCGCGCCGGACGGAGTCGGGTGAGTCGCGGTCGGAGCGTTCGGCATCCGCCACGTCGCGCGCTGAGGGTTCATCGTCCGGCAACTCGTCCCGGAACGAGAGCGGGTCGTCGCGAAACGGGGGATCGTCGTCGCGCTCGGAGTCGAGCGGCGCGTCGTCCTCGCGCGCCGCGTCGGCCACTTCCTCGTCGCCGTCGCGTAGTGGATCGTCGTCCAGTGGCGCAGCGTTGGGCCGCACGCACAAGGTGGAAGACGGGGAGTCGCTGTGGGGGATCGCGCGGAAGTACGACGTGACGGTCGATGCCGTGCGCGCGGCCAACGACATGGATAGCGAAACCATCCAGCCGGGCCAGACGCTCCGCATCCCGCGCGCATCCTCGTCCGCCACCGCGAGCACGTCGCGCCCGGATTCCGCGCGCCGCTCCGCCAGCACGTCGAGCCGCGCTTCGGAGAACGAGCGGCGCTCTTCGTCCGCCAGCAGCGGGACCGCGCACACGTCGTCCTCCACCACCGGATCTGTTGATCGCCGGGCTTCCGCTTCGACAGCCGGTTCCGGTGAACGCCGCACGGGCTCTCGCGCGGATTCCTCCGCGTCCGGGGAGCGCCGGGCTTCGACTTCGGCATCGGGGAATGCGTCGGGCGGGCGCGGCTCGTCGTCGGCCGGATCGTCCGAGCGCCGTTCCTCGACGGCGGCATCCGGCCAGCGGGCGAACCCGACGGCATCCGGTGCGCGCGCGGCGGAGTCGGGGAGCCGGTCCGCGCGGCGGCATCACACGGTGGCGAGCGGGGAAACGCTGTGGAGCATCGCGCGGCAGTACAATACGAACGTCGATACGCTGCGCCGCGCCAACAACCTGGCTTCCGACGCGCAGATCCAGCCCGGACAGCGCCTGGCCATCCCCGCCGCCGACTGACGCGCGGATCGCGAAACATCATCACCCCCGGTGGGCGCCTGGCCTGCCGGGGGTGATTTTCGTTCGATGAGTGACGTGGATGGACTCGAGCGGGCCGCCGCGGCCGTTCGTCACGCGTGGTGTGTGGCGGATCCCTCAGTCGCTGCAACGCATGAAGCGAGGGAAAGTTACCCTTGGCCGCTCCATCGGGATGACATCGCGGGTCGGCAGGTGCGGCGTGCGTGCAGGTGAAGCCCCGAACGGGACGCGCCAGCGGCTCGTGCCGGGGCTTTCCGCTGGGTTTACCCGCCCCTGGTTCACCCGCCCGTGGATGGCGGCGCGCCATGGCCGGCTCCATCGTGACCCGATCCCCATCGTCACGAGCCGATCAGACCTGCGGCTCCGCGTCGACGGCGCCCACCTCGCCGGTCACGTCGTCGTCCGCCACGTCCTCCACCTCGTTTTCCGAGACGCCGATCACGGTGCCGTCCTCGAACTGCACCATGAACCCGTCGCGCCCATCCTCGTTGTTGTCGGCGCCCCAGTGGCCGATCACCTCGCCGGTGCGGCCGATGAACGGCTCCGACTGGTCATAATACGAGCGCACCACGCGTACCCTGTGCATCGCGGCCTCCGCGCTGAAATTCGGTGGATATCGAATCCTGGCCGGGCCGGGAAACGCACAAGCCGCGCCCGCCCCTGCTCAACCTCATCCAATGTCCGTGCCCAACCCCCGCGCCCGCAACCAGTTACCGTCGGCCCGGCCCGGGATGTGCATTGCCCGCGTCCCTTCATCGAACCCCAAGAGGAGGACGCGGGTGGCGGAGCGCAGCGAAACGGGACGGCCGCAGCCGTGGCCGGTGATCGGCGAGGAGCAGGAGGGTGATTTCGAGATGTTCACCGCCCGGGCCATCCGCGCCCGTTCGCCGGACGACGGCTCGGAGCACACCTTTCACATCGCCGACGCGCCGGACGGGGTAACGGTGATCGCTATCACCCCGGACGACGAGCTGGTGATGGTGCGGCAGTGGCGGCACCCGGTGCAGCGCGTGACGCTGGAAACGCCCAGCGGCATCATCGACGAGGGGGAGACGCCGGAAGAGGCCGCCGCCCGCGAGCTGCGCGAAGAAACGGGGTACGCCGGCGACGACCCCGAGTGCATCGGCTGCGTGGTGCTCAACCCGTCGTGGCAAACCACCCGCGTGCACGCCACGGTGGTCCGCAACGCGCGCCGCGCCGGCGAGCGCGACCTGGACGAGGGCGAGGACACGCGCGTGTGCCTGCTGAAGCTGAGCGAGGTGAGGCGGCGCGTGCTGGAGGGGGAAATCGACACCTCCAGCGTGGTCGCCGCGCTGGCCCTGTGGGACTGGCGCACGGGTACCATCGGGGCGAGCGTCGAGGGATGAGAATCGCGGTGCGGAAAACACATGAGTGCTTGCGGAGAAGCCACGCGCCGCTTACTTCTCCACCCGGGTCCGAGCGCGAAAAGATCAGATGTTTGTGTTCATCTCACACCTTACCGTCCCTGAAGCCGACCGCGGAGAGCTGGAGCGCCACTTTCGCCAGCGCTCCGGCCTGGTGGACGGCTTTCCCGGGTTTCTGTACCTGCAGCTGCTGCGGCCGCAGGCCGGCGAGGCCACGCACACCTTTCTCACCGCGTGGGAAAGCCGCGAGGCCTTTCGCGAATACATGCGCAGCCGCGAGCACGCCGAGTCGCACGCCCGGGAGCCGGGAGAGATCATGGGCCGCACCCAGGTGCGGCACGAAGCGTTCGAGGTGCTGATGGACTCGCGCACGCAGCCGGAGTGGCTGGCATGACGCCGGGCGAGCGCGCGGCCACCCTCATGCTGGACCGCCTGGGCGAGATCGCCCGCGCGGTGACCGAGGCCATGTACCGCGAAAATCCCGGGCTGCTGGCCCGGTACGGCGAGCGCGGCCGCGCCAAGTGCCTGCAGGACATGCGCTACAACCTGGAGCACCTGGCCCCCGCGGTGGAGCTGAACGATCCGCCCTGCTTCGTACGGTACATCGCCTGGTGCGACGAGCTGCTGCGTTCCCGCGGCGTGCCCACCCGCGACCTGGCGCGCTCGCTGGAATTGATGGAGGACGAGCTGCGCGCCCGCCTGGCGCCCGACGAGGCCGACGCGGCCATGGTGAGCCTTCGCGCGGGGCTCGCGATCCTGCGCCCCCGGGCCGCCGCGTGACGCTGGACGAGGCGCGCGAGCGCTACCTGGCCGCCGTGCTCGAGGGAAGCCGCAGGACGGCGTTCGGGGTGGTGGACGAGGCGTTCCACGCCGGCATCGGGCTGCGCGAGCTGTACCTGGGAGTGTTTCAGCCGGCCATGCGCGACATCGGCCGGCTGTGGCAGGAAAACCGCATCACCGTGGCCGACGAGCACCTGGCCACGGCCATCACCCAGGCCGCCATGGCGCGGCTGTACGACGAGCTGTTCCGCGGTGGGGGCGCGGCCGGGCCGCTGCTGATCGCCGCCTGCGCCGACACCGAGCGGCACGAGCTGGGGCTGCGGATGATCTGCGACGTGCTGGAGATGGAGGGCTGGGACACCGTGTTCCTGGGCGCCACCGTGCCCGTCGAAGACCTGGTGGCGATGGTGCGCGAGCGGCGCCCGCACGTGGTGGCGCTCTCGGCGAGCATCGCGCCGCACCTGCCGCGGGTGCGCGCGACGATCGACGCCATCCGCGAGGCCATGCCCGGCGCCGCCCCGCTGATCGCCGTCGGCGGGCGCGCCTTCGCCGACGATCCCGGCCTGGCGGAACGCCTGGGGGCCGACCTCACCGCGGCGGACGCGGTGCAGGCGGCCCGGCTGCTGAAGGAGAGAGTATCGGTATGACCTCGGCCACCACCCCGGGCCTTCCCCCCGTGCTGCGCGCCTTTCCGGGCGCGGTGCTGGCGCTCGACCGTGCCGGGATGGTCCTGGAATCCAACGGCTACCTGGAACGGGCCCTGGAGCGCGGCGTGGGCGGGCAGCCGTTCGCCACGGTGCTCGACCCGGCGTCGCGCCGAAAGCTGGACGCCATCCTCGCCCGCGAGCCGCGCGCCGGCCAGGACCCCGCCGCGGTGCCGGCGTGGGAGCTGATGCTGGCGGGGCGCGACACCCTGGAGCCCCGCTCGTTCTATCCCGTGTGGGACGACGGCGGCGACCGGCTGTGGCTGGTGGAGTGCCCCCGCGACCCGCGCTTCGACGCGCTGTACGAGGAGCTGGCGGCCGTCAACTCCGAGCAGGCCAACACGCAGCGCCAGCTGGCCAAGGAAAAGGCCCGCCTGGCGCGCGCCCTGGCCGAGCTGGAGCGAGAGCTGACGGAGAACGAGCGGCTGTCGCGCGCCCTGCAGGGGCAGAACGAGGAGATGGAGGCGCAGAACCAGGAACTCCTGGCGATGACCGAGGAGCTTCACGCGGGGCAGGACCAGCTGCTGGCCACCAACCAGCAGCTGGAGCGCCGTACGCGCGAGCTGCAGATTGCCCTGAACGCGCGCAGCCGCTTCTACTCGGCCATGAACCACGAGCTGCGCACCCCCATCAACGCGGTGATGGGGTACAACGACCTGCTGCTGGCCGAGGTGTACGGATCGCTCAGCGAGCAGCAGGAGCTGGCCGTGGAGCGCTCGCAGCGCGCGGCCCGGCACCTGCGGGAATTGGTGGACGACGTGCTGGACCTGTCGCGCCTGGAGCTGGGCAAGGCCGAGCTGGCCACGCAGGACGTGGACGCCGCCGCCCTGGTGGACGACATGCTGGACACGCTGCGCCCCGTCGCCGCGCAGGCCGGGGCGGAGATGCGCCGGGTGGATGGCGAGCCGGTGCGCGTGGTCACCGATCCGCGCCGGCTGCGGCAGATCGTGCTGAATCTGCTTTCCAACGCGTTGAAGTACGGTCAGGGCGCGCCGGTGTGGGCGCGGGTGGCGCGCGGCGCCGACGGCGGGCTGGTGCTGGAGGTGACGGACGGCGGGCCGGGGATTCCGCAGGAGGACCTGGGCCGCATTTTCGACGAGTTCGTGCAGCTGGCGCGCGAAGACAACACCGAGTCGGCGGGCCGCGACGGCACCGGGCTGGGGCTTTCCATCGCCCGCCGCATGGCCCACGCGCTGGGCGGTACCCTGGAAGCGGCGTCGACGGTGGGCGTAGGCAGCACCTTCCGGCTGACCCTGCCCCCGGCGCCGCCCCTGGCGGCCGGGCGCCCGAACGACCATCCACGATCCTGATACGGCCACATGGCGGAGCAGCAACCCGAAGCAAGGCAGGGCGAGCGCGCAGGCGACCGCCGCGGCCTCGAACGCCGCAGGTCCGATCGCCGCACCCCCGTTCCCCCCTGGCGCCGCTCGTGGGCGCTGGTGGGGTACGGCGTGGTGGGCGCGCTGCTGCTGATGATGCTCCTGAACTCCCTGGGCGACGGCGAGCCGGAGGGCCCGCCCGACGAGAAGCTCGTGTCGCGCAACGCGCCCCCCGAGACCACGGTGCGCGAGACGGAGGCCCCGGTGAACGCGCCGGAGGACGCCTACGGGCAGGCCGGTTTCGCGCGCCTGGTGGTGCAGGGCGATTCGGCGGTCGGCCGCATCGTCCGCGCGGAGATGTTCTGCGAGGCTCCCGGAAACTACACCGTGGTTTCGGCCGACACCGTCAGCCGCGCGGTCGCCAGCCTGATCCAGGAGGGCCGCGTTCCCGCCGCGGAGTGCAAGTGGGGACCCGCCGGCGAGGCGCAGCGCGAGGACTTCCTGCTGCTGGTGCCGCCGGCGCTGGCCGCGGAGTTCGCGGCCACCCCCGTGGTCACCGACGCGTTCGTCGAGCGCCACCGCGTGGTCGCCGAGCTGGAGTGGGTGGGCCGCTCCAAGGCGCTCGCGCTGCGCACGGCCGGCGTGTTCCGCGGCAACGCCACCCGGTGATCCATCTTTCCCGCACGCCCGAGACATCCATGAAATCTCGTACCCGCGTGGCCGCCGCACTGCTGGCGGCCACGTCCGCCGCGCTTCCCGCCGCCGCGCAGGAAACGCCGGACCCGCTGCTGCAGCGGGCGCTGCGCATCCACCGCACCGCCCCGCTGGTGGACGGGCACAACGACCTGCCCTGGGAAATCCGCGAAAAGGCGCAGGGCGACCTGACGCACATGAACTTCCAGGGGCCGCTCCCGCAGCAGCACACCGACGTGCCGCGGCTGCGGGCGGGGGGCGTGGGCGGCGTGTTCTGGGCGGCGTACGTTCCCGTCGAGCGCATCGGGAACGGGGCGGCGGCGTTCGCGCTGGAGCAGATCGGGCTGATCAAGCGGATGACGGACCACTCGCCCGACCTGGTGCTGGCGCGCACGGCCCAGGAGGTGGAGCGCATCCACGACGACGGGAAGGTGGCGTCGCTGATCGGCATCGAGGGTGGGCACGCCATCGAGAACTCGCTGGACGTGCTGCGCCAGTTCCACGAGCTGGGCGTGCGCTACATGACGCTCACGCACTCCAGCACCATCGACTGGGCCGACGCCGCCACCGACGAGGAGCGCCACGGCGGGCTCACCGCCTTCGGCGAAGAGGTGGTGCGCGAGATGAACCGGCTGGGGATGCTGGTGGACCTGTCGCACGTGTCGCCCGGGACCATGGCGGACGCCATCCGCGTCTCGGAAGCCCCGGTCATCTTTTCGCACTCCTCCGCCCGCGCCCTGGCCGACCATCCGCGCAACGTGCCCGACGAGGTGCTGCGGATGATGCCGGCGAACGGCGGGGTGGTGATGATCAACTTCTACTCCGGCTTCGTGGAGCCCTCGGCGGCGGCGCAGATGCGCAACATGTTCGACGTGCAGCGCCGCTTCCGCGAGCAGCACCCGAACGACGCCGAGGCCGCGCGCCGGGCCTACAACGAGTGGCGGGCGGCCAACCCGGTGCCGCGCGGCACCGTGGCCACCCTGGCCGACCACATCGACCACGTGGTGAAGGTGGCCGGCATCGACCACGTGGGGCTGGGCTCCGACTACGACGGCGTGACCTCGCTGCCCGTGGGGATGGAGGACGTCTCGCGCTTCCCCTACCTCACGGCGGAGCTGCTGCGCCGCGGCTACAGCGACGACGACGTGCGCAAGGTGCTGGGCGGCAACATCCTCCGCGCCATGCGCCGCGCCGAGGAAGTCGCCGAACGGCTTCAGCGCGAGCGCGGCCCGTCGCAGGCGGTGATCGACGTGATGGACCGCCGGCCCGTGCAGCGGGGCAGGGAGTAGACACTGTTGCGGCGGCTGGGGAAATCCGCCGGGCACTACGCGGAAAGCACCGAAGCAGACAGGCTGCCCCGGTGCTTTTTGCATCTCAGGCTTTGATCACCACTCCCATTCCTCTCCGTCCCACTCCGGCGAGCCGACGATTTCCGGGTCGAGAAGCGCATCGTCCCCTTCCTCGGCCATCCCCTGAAAGGCAGCATCCCAGCCGGCACGAGAGGGTTTCACTGCCTGGATGATGATCTGGTGGGACCGGACCTCCATCTCTACCTTGCCTCGAAGTCCGCTCTTTTCAAGGAGTGGTTTGGGGATGCGGATCCCATGCGAGTTGCCGATGCGAACGATGCGGGCTTTCATCCATGCCTCCCCTGGTGTGATCGCAATGTAAGCACGAAAGAGGCGTGGCCGAAGGCCGGAGGTGAAGGAAACGAGAAGGGGCGGGCGCCACGTGGCGCCCGCCCCTTCTCGTTTCCATCCGAAAGCCCGAGATCAGTCGCGGCTCTGCAGCTTCATGAGCAGGCGCAGGATCTCCAGGTACAGCCACACCAGCGTCACCATCAGGCCGAACGCGGCGTACCACTCCATGTAGCGCGGCGCGCCGTGCTCGGCGCCCTGCTCGATGAAGTCGAAGTCCAGCACCAGGTTGAGCGCGGCGATCACGATCACGAACACGCTGAACAAAATGCCGACGGTGCCGCCCGAGTGGATCATGGGGATGCTGGCCCCGAAAAAGCTCATCACGAAACCCGCCAGGTACACCAGCGCGATGCCGCCGGTGGCAGCCACGACGCCCAGCTTGAAGTTCTCGGTCGCGCGGATGAATCCCGAGCGATAGGCCAGCAGCAGGGCGAACAGCGTTCCGAAGGTGAGCGCCACCGCGGGGATCACCACGCCGGGGTACCGCGTCTCGGCCAGGGCCGAGACGCCGCCCAGGAACAGGCCTTCCATCACCGCGTACAGCGGCGCGGTCACCGGCGACCACTGCTTCTTGAAGATGGTCACCAGCGCCAGGACGAAGCCGCCGACCATTCCACCCACCATCAGCGGCAGGATGGACGCCGGGTCCCACGCCGTCATGGCCTTGTTCCAGATCCACGCGGCGGGCGCCATCAGCAGCAGGAGCATCAGCCCCACCTTGTTGACGGTGCCCTCGATGGTCATGCCCCCGGTGCCGTCCCACTGGCCCGCGAAGGTCTTGCTGTTCAGGGTAGGATTGGAGGTTCGCATCTGCTCGCGGTTCCGAAGGTGAAGGTTGGGTCTGGCGTATGATACGCCGCTGAGGGCCGCCGGTTTCGTCCGCGCTACCGGCGCCAGGTGAGCTCGATGGTGCTTACCGGGTGTCCGCCCGGCTCTTCGCGGTACTCGCGGGTGCGGGTGAGCACCCGGAACTCCCCGCCGAACCGGCCGCTCGCCACACCCACGCCCCAGCCCCGGCTGGCGACCAGGGGCTCGCGATGCACGCGCGGCGGCTGGCTTCCCAGGGTGTTTCCGTCCAGGAACAGGTTGCGCAGCACCGCCTGCCCGGAGGCCGTGGCGCTCAGGTACACCGAGGTGCTCTTCCGTGCGCGCGCGGCCCAGGGGTGGCGCAGGTCGTATCCCACGCGGGCGCGGACGCCGGCATGCGCGCCCGTGTGCACGTTGCCCAGCGTGGCCCCGACGTCCGCCACCACGTCGGCGATGCGGCCGTCGCCGGCGCGAAGCTCGGCCCGCTGCTCGGCGCCGTAGCGCAGCACCACGCCCGGCTCGAAGCCCAGCTGGTGCTGCCAGCCGACGACCTCCCGGAACCCGGTGAGCTCGTGGAAGGTTTCCATCACCGTCCGGCCCAGCGAGGGTTCCCCGGTGATGCCTACCTCGATGCCGTACGTGTGCCGCACGGGCCCTTCCACCACGCGCCCGGTGGCCGCCACGTACAGCCACCCGGCGTACGGCCGCTCCCCCGCGATGGCGACGTACGAGTCGTTGCGCGGCATGTACAGCCGCTGCCCGAACTCGAACGTGGTCGACACGCACCCGGCCTCGGGGTCCGCCGGGGCCGCGTCGCTCCCCTCGCGCGCGCAGGGCGCCAGGTCCGCGGCCAGCCCCGTCCATCCCGGCGCTCCCTCCAGCTCGGCCGCCAGCCGCAGGCCGTTGGAGTACTCGTAGTCCGGCCGTACGGCGAACGGAATCCAGAAGTTGTACGCGTCGTTGTCGGACGTCAGCTCCAACGAACGAACCTGGGCGGCCAGGGGCGCGGGGATGCACGCGGACGATGCGGCCAGGCCGAGTGCCAGGCGAAGGAGGACGGCGGGAGAACGCATTCAGGGAGATGGGCCGGCAGAGGGGACGCTGCAGGAATATAAACTCGCCCGGCAGCTCCGGACAGAGTGCACCTGCTCCTTGCGCACGAGCACTCGCCCCGTATGCTTCGGGCGCGCGGCCGCCCGCTCCTGACGCGGCGGTCTACTCATGCGGGACTCTCATGCATTCCTGTCCAGGCTGCGGGTCGGACGCAATCATCGCCGGCTCGTCTACGACCGCCACCGAAATCGCTCGCGCCTGGTCCATCCACGGCGACGGTACGCCGCCGCCCGCGTCGGTGGTCCACCGCAGCATCATGGAGGACGTGGGCGCGGAGGTGGTGCGCTTCGACCGCTGCCAGGGCTGCGGCCTGGAGCACGCCGTCCCCATGCGCAGCTGGAGCGGCTCGAACTACCCGCGCCAGGCGTACGGACTCGCCTTCGACCACCTGGTGGCGCTCGAGGACCTGGAGCGCCGCGAGCCGTCGAACCTCCTGGAGATCGGGTGTGCGAACGGCGCGTTCCTCGCCGCGGCCAGCGCGCTGGGGCATCGGCCCACGGGCATCGACTTCGTCCCCGAGTCCGTGGCGGAAGCCCGCGGCCAGGGACTCGACGTCCACGTGGGGGATGTCCGCTCGATCTCGCGGTTGAAGCCGGGGCAGCGATTCGAGACCATCGCCATGTTCCAGATCATCGAGCACCTGGAAGACCCCAATGCGGTCTTCGCCGACATCGCGGAGGTGGCCGCGCCGGGGGCACGCATCTACATCGGGTGCCCCTCGGCGACGCGCTACTCGCGGCACATCGCCAATGCGGGAACCCTCGCCGGAACAGACTTCTGGGACTGGCCCCCGGCGCACACGCTCCGCTGGACGGACGAGGCGTTCCGGGTGTTCCTGCCGCGCCACGGATGGACCGTGCGGTCCATCGGGCACGAGCCGCTTCACACGCTCGGCGCGGCGGCCCACCTCACCGCCATCGACGGAATGGCCCGTGGCTGGTACACGCGGCCGGTCCGCCGGCGCCTGGAGATCGCGCGGCGCCTGGTGCGGGTCGCCATCAGGCGGCGCCTGGCCCCGAGGCCGCTCACCGGCCTCCGCGTCCTCGTGATCGCCGACCTGTCCTAGGGGACCCCGGGCGAGATCCTTGGGCCGCGGCAGGTGGACGGTCTGGAAATGTGCGCGGTTCTTGCGCTCACCCGCCCGCGGGCGCCCTTACCGACTCACGCGGAGGCTGCGATGCCGCAAGGCTGGAGTAAGCACGACAACAAGATGTACGAAACCATCAGGGAAAGCTCCATGGACCGTGGGATGGATCCCGCCCAGGCCAAGGAGATCGCCGCGCGCACGGTGAACAAGCACCGGCGGCAGGAGGGCCGCACGCCCAACAAGCGCACCATGGGCACCGGCAACCCGCGCAAGCCGCTGGAGGAGCACACCCGCGACGAGCTGTACAACCTGGCGAAGGAGCACAAGATCGAGGGGCGCAGCAAGATGCAGAAGGACGAGCTGATCGCCGCGCTCAACGACGTGTAGCGCCGGCCCCGTCTCCACCAGGTTGCGGGATGCGGGGCGCGGAGGAACCTCTCCACGCCTCCGCGTCCTCACGTCTTTTTCCGCCGCTCAGGCCGCGAGGGCCGGGATGGACGTCATTCCCAGCAGGGCGCGGCGAACGTAGACCGGCACCATGGCGCGGCGCCAGTCGGGGTCTACGATGATGTTCTCCAGCGGATGGCACTGCTTGAAGGCCTGCTGGGCCACCGCCTCGGCCACGTCGCCCAGGCGCTGGCCCGCGGCCAGCTTGTCGAGCCCCGACACCACTCGCGGCCGCGAACCGAGAGCAGAGACGACGACGGCCAGCGTGCGCACCCGGTCGTCGGCGTCCAGGTCTGCCACCGTGGCGATGGAAAGCAGGGGAAAGTCGATGGAGTTGCGCTGGCGCACCTTCTGGTAGCCCATGCGCACCCCGGGGCCGGGAAGGGGCACGCGGACGCGGGCGACCAGCTCGTCGGGCCGCCGCACCGTGTTCCACTTGCCGTCGGCGATGAAGAACGCGTCCACCGGCAGGGTCCGCTCGCCGTCCGCCGAAACCAGGTCCACCACGGCGCCGAGGGCGATGAGCACGGGCGCAGTGTCGGACGAGTGGGCCGCCACGCACTTCTTGCCCGTACGGGTGACGTGGCAGACGTCGCCGTCCTTCTTCAGGCAGAAGCCCAGCGCGTTGCGCCAGAAGAACGACTGGTTGTAGTAGGTGCAGCGCGTGTCCAGGCACAGGTTGCCGCCCAGCGTGCCCTGGTTGCGGATCTGCGGGCCCGCCACCTTGCCCGCCGCCTCGGCCAGGGCGGGGAGCGCCTCGCGCACCAGCGGATGGCGCGACACCTCGGTCAGCGTCGCCGCGGCCCCCATCACCACCTGCGCCGCCCCGGCCGACCCAGCCTCCACCGCACGCCCCTCCGCGTCCGCCAGCCCGATGCCGTGAAGCTCGCCGATGCCCTTGAGCGCCACCAGGTGGCGCGGGGTGAACAGGCGGTGCTTCATGTTGGGCATCAGGTCGGTGCCGCCCGCGATGGGCATGGCGTCCGGATGCTCACGCAGGAACGCGGCGGCCTCGGCCAGGGTGCTCGGGCGGTGGTACGTGTATTCGTGAAGGCGCAGCATCGGCGGTTCGGCGGTCGGCGATCTCTCGAACGAGCGTTCAAGATACGGGGCGGGGACGCGAGATTCCAGATGGGCTCGTCCGGGGCAGTCCCGCACGACCCGCGGGGTGCGGAGAGGGGGCCTGTCATCCTGAGGCCCAGGCGCACCGTACTGGCCCGCAGCACATCCCGCGCGGGCCGAAGGATCCAGCCGCGGACGCGTACCAGCCCGGGCGCCGCAGCGGTCACGGATGCGGGGGCCTCGGCTGCCGTGTGGCCCTCACCCGGCGGCGCTGACACGCCTGCCACCCTCTCCCACAAACAGCGTGGGAGAGGGGGTACACTTCAGATGCGGTGCATGGTCAAGTCGTTGGTGCGCAAAGGCTTGTCATCCTTAAGGCCCAGGCGCACCGTGTTGGCCCGCAGCACATCCCCCGCAGGCCGAAGGATCCAGCCGCGGACACGTACCAACCGGGCGCGGTAGCGGTCACGGATGCGGGGGCCTCGGCCGTGCTGGGGCGAATGAATTCGCGGCAACAAGGGCCCAAAGTCCGCCTGCGCGGACTGCACGCGAAGCCGAGTGCGCAAGGCCAGCCGAAGCGCGTTTCAGGTCTCCCCCTCCCCTGCGAAGCGGGGGACGGGGGCCGGGGGGAGGGGGCTGCCGCGGCATGCGCGGGCAGCTAGTCGAGCCGCGATCGAAGGTCTCCTCTCTCCCACGCAGTTTGCGGGGGAGAGGACGGGAGAGGGGGCTCCCAGAGGCATGCACCGGCAGCCCGTCGAGCCGCGATCGACGTTCTCCCCTCTCCCGGCGCAGTTTGCCGGTGCAGGGGCGGGGGAGGGGCCAGACTTGGGCATTCTCCGGCACCCAGTCGAAGTCCCAAAGACGTTCTCCCCTCTCCGCACGGGGTTTGTGCGGGGAGGGGCTGGGGGAGGGGCCTCCAAGGCCCACGGCTTCGTGACCGCTGCCGCGCGCGGGCTTGTACGTGGCCGCGGCTAGATCCTTCGGCCCGCGTGGGATGTGCTACGGCCGGTTGGGGTGCGCCTGGGCCTCAGGATGACAAGGCTCCGGGCGTCGGCTCCGTCACTGGTTCCCAATTCTACGCGGGCAGCCGGACGACGAACTCCGCGCCTTCTCCGAACGTGCCGCCCACCGTGATGTCGCCCCCCAGCTTGCGCGCCAGCTGCCGCGCGATCGTCAGCCCCAGGCCCGTGCCGCGGGTGGCGGAATCGGTACGCGCCTCCCCACCCACCTGCTCGAACGGGCCGAAGATCCGCTCCCGGTCGTCGGGGTCGATCCCCGGGCCGGTGTCGCGGACGGCAATCTCCAGCCATCGCCCCTCGCCCGCCATCCGCGCCCGCAGGCTCACGACGCCGCGCGCCGTGAACTTGATGGCGTTGGAAACCAGCGCCGTCACGATCTGGCGCAGCCGCTCCGGGTCGGTGTCGATCGGCGGCAGGCCGCCGGGAACGTCTACCTGCAATTCCAGCCGCTTGGCCTCGGCCTGCTGGCGAAGGTGGGGAAGCACCGACTCCAGGAACGGGGCCAGGCTCACCGTGGCGGCGAACACGGGGAGCTTGTCGATCTCCACCGTGGTCAGCAGCAGCACGTCGTCCACCAGCCGCGACAGGTGCTCGGCGCAGACCCCCGCGCGCTCCGACGCGCGAATGGCGCCCGCGGGAACGTTGCCGTAGGTGTTGGTGGCCAGCAGGTGCGTGTAGCCGACGATGGCGTTCAGCGGGGTGCGCAGCTCGTGGCTGACCGCGGCGAAGAAGCGGCTCTTGGCGCGGCTGGCCTCCTCGGCCTCGGCGGCCAGGCGCGCCAGCTCCACCTCCTTGGCCAGCCGGTCGGTGACGTCCTCGAACAGGATCGACACGCCACCGTCCGGAAGGGGATGCGTCCACACGTCGAACCGCCGCCCGCGGTACAGCTTGCCCCGGGGATGGATGGCCTCCAGGTGCCGCGGCCCTCGCTCGCGCATGGTCCAGCGGATGGCGTTCACCACCGCGCGCGGCTCCTTGGGCAGCAGCGGCCACACGTCCACCCCCGCCGCGCGGCTGCGCCGGACGGAGAGCAGGGCCTCGGCGGCGCGGTTGACGTACGTGATCCGCCAGTCGCGGTCCACCGCGATGAAGCCGTCGCGGATGGATTCCAGCAGCTGCTCGTACTGCGCGGCCAGCCGCTGTTCGGCCGTGGCGTCGCGAAAGTGCAGGGCCAGCCCGCCGCTTTCCAGGGGCGACGCGTGCACCGCCAGGTGCCGCGCGAAGAGCTCGCGGTCGGAAAGCAGGGTCAGGTGAAGCACGGCCCCGGCACCGTCGGCCCGGGCCAGCCGCTCGCGCAGCTCCGAGGCGCCGTCTGCCGGAAGCAGGTCCCACACCTCGCGCCCGAGCGCGTCCCGGCGCGGAACGCCGAACAGGCGCTCGGCGGCGGCGTTCCAGTAGGTTACGCGGTGGTCGGCGTTCGCCATGCAGAACCCCTCGGCGAGTGCCTCGAGGGCCGCGTGGGCGGAACGCTCCAGCGATTGCGACACGGCGGTGGATACGGCGCGCTGCGGGGCGGCACCCCCGGCGGGGGCGCACGGAAACGGCTCCCGCGCCGCACGCCGCGTGCCCGCGAATCCGGCGGGATGCATTTTCCGCCACCCGCAGTGCTGTTCTGTCGATGGCCGAAAGAGCACGGACGTGCGGTCGAGTGGACCGTCAGCCGGCCGCGAGCGAGAAGCGTCCGCCGTCGTCGCGCACGCGCCCGCTGCTCCGCAGGTGATGGAGGATGGCGCGCAGCGAGCCCTCGGCGGCGCCGCGGAGGGCGGGGTGAAGCTCCGCCCCGTAGACGCGGTCGATCAGCTCGCCGGGGCGCGCGGGGCCTGCCGCCAGCGCGCGCTCCACCTGGGCGATGCGCTCCGCCCGGTGCGCGCGGTAGCGGTGGATGGCGGGGAGGGGATCCTCGATGGTGGGCCCATGGGCCGGGTGGATGGCGGACGGGTTCAGCGCCTGCACCCGGTCCAGCGACCGCAGGTACTCGGTCAGGTCGCCCTCCGGCGGGGCCACCAGCGTGGTGTCGGCGCCGCCCATGAACAGGTCGCCGGCAAAGAGGGCGCGGTCGCCTTCGCCCCCGTTCGCGTCCAGGAGAAAGGCGACGTGCTCCGGCGCGTGCCCCGGCGTCTGGATCACCCGCAGCACGCCGGCGTCGGTTTCCACGCGGTCGCGCTCGCCGATCCAGCGGAGGGCGCCGTCGAACAGGCGTGGACCGGCGGCGCCGCGGGCCATCATCACCGGCGCGCCGGTGCGCCGGGCCAGCTCCGGGGCCGCGTCGGCGTGGTCGGGGTGCGCGTGGGTGAGGAGGATGGCGACCGGCGGATGTCCATCCAGCGCGGCGGCGAGGGCGTCCAGGTGCGACGGGTCGGCCGGTCCGGGATCGATGACGGCCGGCCGCTCGCGCCCCACGAGAAAGGTGCGGGTGCCGTCCAGCGTCATCGGCGACGGGTTGGGGGCCAGCAGCGTGCGGATCATCTTACCGGGTATCGAGCAGGCTCCAAGGGACGAAACGGGCGGGGATCATGCAGATCCACGCCCGTCGTCGCCCTCCTCGGTTTTCTCCGGGACCGCCTTCGCGCGCGAACCGGGCTGGTGCACCTTGTTGAGCAGGTCGCGCGAGGACTGCAGCAGGTCCCGCGACTTGCGGAGCATGCTCCGCGTGCGCTCCACCACCTCGTCGATGCTGCCGTCGGCCGGCTGCCGCGGCGGAGGGGATTCGTTGTCGCTCATTCGGTGGCGGCTGGGGTGGCGGGGAGGGGCTCGGGGGCGAGCTCCGGCCGCGGCCGGCGGTCGGGGCGGGGCGCGACGGGGTCGGCGCTCATGCACAGGGCCAGCAGCTCCGGCTCGCCCAGCGCCTCCCAGTCGGGGCTGACCGGGTGAAGGCGGCGCTTTTCGCTGCCGCATTCGAAGCACAGCCAGCCCTCGGCCATGGACTCGGGGAGGAACAGGTCCGACTTGCGGCTGGGCGTCACGCTCCAGACGTTCCACTCGCGTCCGTCGGGGTCGAGAAAGCTCCGTACCGGCATTGCCTCACCGCGTTCTGGTACCCGGCATTCCTTGCCCGCCGTCACAACGTAGAGTCCCGCGGGCGTGGCCCGCAACGTGCTTCGCCACGAGCAACTTCCAGCCCGGCCCGGACGCACGACCTGCGATGGACATAAACATCAACTGCAAGCTTGCCGCCGTGCTGGCGGAGCGGATGCGCGGCGAGCGGAACGACCTCACCCGGCGCTGGCTGGACCGCATCGTCGCGCGCGTCGACATCGACCCCAACACCGTATTCCCCACCGACGAGCTGCTGAACCACGTTCCGCTGCTGATGGACCGCATCGCCGACTACCTGGAAAACCCGGCCGTCGACATCGTGGCCGAGTCGCCGGTGGTGGGCAAGGCCATGGAGCTGGGCGAGCTTCGCTACGCGCAGGGCTTCGACGTCCACGAGATCCTCAAGGAATACGAGCTCCTGGGCGGCGTGCTCTTCGCCTTCCTGGTGCGGACGGTGGAAAACATCGACGACCCGTGCACGCGGGCCGAGCTGCTGGCCTGCGCCCACCGCCTGTTCCGCGCCGTGTCCATCATCCAGCAGCTCACCACCTCGCAGTACCTGCGGCTGGCGTCGGAGCGGGTGCGCGAGCGCGAAGACCGGCTGCGCGGCTTCAACCGCACCGTCACCCACGAGCTGAAGAACCGCATCGGCGCGGTGCTGGGGGCGGGGCAGCTGCTGGAAGACCCCGACATCTCGGCGGACCCCGAGCGCCGCGCGCGCTTCGCGGCCATGGTGGTGCAGAACGCCGAGGGAATGCAGGACGTGCTGCAGAACCTGCTGGAGCTGTCGAAGATGGACAGCGACGCACGCCACCAGCGCAACGTTCCGCTTCCCCGGGTGGCGGCCGAGGTGTGCCGGCAGCTTCGGGAGATGTCGAGCGCGCGCAACGTGCGGGTGGTGATCGAGGACATGCCGGACGTCGAGGTGAACGCCGGCGCGATGGAGCTGTGCCTGACCAACTACGTGTCGAACGCCATCAAGTACTCCGACCCGTCGCGCTCCAACCGCTGGGTGCGCCTGAAGGCCGACGTGCGCCAGGGGGACGGCGGAGCCGACCTGGTGATCGCGGTGGAAGACAACGGGCTGGGGGTTCCCGAAGAGGCGCGCGAAAAGCTTTTTTCCCGCTTCTACCGCGCTCACGGCACCATCACGGGGGTGGAAGGCACCGGGCTGGGGCTCAGCATCGTGCGCGACACGGTGGAGTCGCTGGGCGGCCGCGCGTGGGCGGAGTTCGACGCGCCGGCCGGCTCGCGCTTCCTGCTGGCCGTGCCCTGCCGCCGGGCCGCGGACCGCGAGCGCCGCGGCGGGGCGGCCACGGCCCCGGACAGGTAACCGTTGGCGGGCGGCGCGCCGGAGCACCCTTTCACGCATTCGTCATTCGTTCTAACTTATTCGTCCCGGGGAACACCCCGCCGTTCCCGCCGGTAGCACAAATCAGATGTTTACCCGGCGGATTTCCGCCCCGCCCGCCCGCGCGCGACACCCGCGGGCGCTGGCCCCTGAGCAGCCCTCTCCCCGCTGGCCGATGCCGACGACACCCCTGAAAGTGCCCGATAGCCTGACGCAGCCCATGGACGCGGGCCGCCGCAACACGCGCGTGGAAGCGCTGAAGCGCGAGGTGGAGTCGCACGTGCGCTACACCCTGGCGCGCAACCTGGCCTCGGCCACGCCGCGCGACGTGTACATGGCCACGGCGTGGACGGTGCGCGACCGCCTGGCCGAGCGCTGGGCCGCCACCAACGCGCGCTACGAGCAGAGCGACGTCAAGCGCGTGTACTACCTGTCGCTGGAGTTCCTGATCGGGCGCACGCTGGGCAACGCGCTGATCAACCTGGGCTACTCGGGCGCCGCCGACGAGGCGCTGCAGGAGCTGGGGTACGAGATGGAGGAGCTGCAGGAGGGCGAGCCCGACGCCGGGCTGGGCAACGGCGGCCTGGGGCGGCTGGCGGCCTGCTACCTGGACAGCATGGCCACGCTGGAGCTGCCGGGGATGGGCTACGGCATCCGCTACGAGCACGGCATCTTCCGCCAGGCGGTGGACGAGCGCGGCCGGCAGGTGGAAAAGCCCGACAACTGGCTGAAGGACGGCAACCCGTGGGAGATCGCCCGCCCCGACCGCACCTACACGGTGCAGTTCTACGGGCGGGCGGAGCCGCGCCGCGACGCCGCCGGCCGCCTTCACTACCACTGGGTGGATACCAAGGACGTGCAGGCCATGGCGTTCGACACGCCGGTGCCGGGATACTGCAACAACACGGTGAACACCCTGCGGCTGTGGGCGGCGCGGGCCACCGAGGAGTTCGACCTGGAGGGCTTCATCCGCGGCAACTACATCGCCGCGGTGGAGGCGAAGACCCAGACCGAGACCATCTCCAAGGTGCTGTACCCGCCCGACGACACGGGCGCGGGCAAGGAGCTGCGGCTGAAGCAGCAGTTCTTCTTCGTCAGCGCCACGCTGCAGGACATCATCAAGCGGTACAAGACCGAGCGGTCGAGCTTCGGCGACTTTCCGGACAAGGTGCAGATCCAGCTGAACGACACCCACCCCGCGGTGGCCATCCCCGAGCTGATGCGCCTGCTGATGGACGAGGACGGGATGGAGTGGGACGTGGCGTTCGACATCGCGCGGCGCACCTTTGCCTACACCAACCACACGGTGCTTCCCGAGGCGCTGGAAACCTGGGGGCTGGACCTGTTCGGCCGGCTGCTGCCGCGCCACCTGGAGTTGATCCGTGAGATCGACCGGCGCTTCCGCGACCGCGTGTCCGAGAAGTTTCCCGGCGACGCGGCCCGCGAGGAGCGCATGGCCATCGTCGCCAACGGGCAGGTGAGGATGGCGCACCTGGCCATCGTGGGCAGCCACACCACCAACGGGGTGGCGGCGCTCCACACCGAGATCCTCAAGGACCGCATCTTCCGCGAGTTCGCCGAGCTCTGGCCCGACCGCTTCACCTCGGTGACCAACGGCATCACGCAGCGGCGGTGGATGCTCAAGGCCAACCCCGAGATGTCGGGGCTGATCACCGAGGCGCTGGGCAGCGAGAGGTGGGTGACGGAGCTGGAACTGCTGCGCGGGCTGGAGCCGTTCGCCGACGACGCCTCGTTCCGCGAGCGGTGGATGACCGTCAAGGCCCGCAACCGCGCGCGGCTGGCGACGATCGTCCACGAGATCACCGGCGTGGCCATCGCGCCGGGAACGATGATGGACGTGCAGGTGAAGCGCATGCACGAGTACAAGCGCCAGCTGCTGAACGCGCTGCGCTGCGTGGACACCTACCTGGAGCTTCTGGACTCGCCGGAGCGCGACATCCCCGTGCGCGCGGTGCTGTTCGGGGGCAAGGCGGCGCCCACGTACTGGTCTGCCAAGCTGATCATCCAGCTGACCAACGCCATCGCGCGCCACGTGAACGCCGACCCGGTGGCGGGGCGCAAGCTGCGGGTGGCCTTCCTTCCCGACTACCGGGTGTCGCTGGCGGAGCGCATCTTCCCGGGGAGCGACCTGTCGGAGCAGATTTCCACCGCCGGCTTCGAGGCGTCGGGAACGGGCAACATGAAGTTCGCCCTGAACGGCGCGCTGACCATCGGCACGCTGGACGGCGCCAACGTGGAGATCGCCGAGAACGTGGGCCTCGACAACATCTTCATCTTCGGGATGACGGCCGACGAGGTCGAGGCGCGGCGGGTGGCGGGCTACAATCCGCGGGCGGAGTACGAGGCCAGCCCGCGTCTGCGCCGGGTGCTGGACTTCGTCGCCAGCGGCATGCTGTCGCCCGAGGACCCGGGCCTCTTCCGCCCGGTGGTGGAGCACCTGCTGACGGCGGACGAGTTCATGGTGCTGGCCGACTTCGACGCGTTCCTGGACGCGCAGGCCACGGTAGACCTGGCCTGGGCCGACCAGCACGCCTGGACGCGCAAGGCGATCCTGAACGTGGCGCGCTGCGGGTTCTTCAGCAGCGACCGCTCGGTCAGGGACTACGCCAAGCGCATCTGGAAGCTGTAGGCTCTGGTGGGAACGCTCGACGCCCTCCTCCGCGGTGCGGGGGAGGGCCGTTTCGTGGGGAGAACTTCGGGTGGGGTTCCGGCGTTCCTCAGCGGTTGCGGATGGCGCCCACCCCCAGCCCCACCACCCCGCCGACGACCGCTCCCACCCCGGCCATCGGCAGGATGGCGATCCCGCACATGGAATCCGCGTCCCAGCAATCGGGGGACAGTGCGATGAGCGCGAGCCCGGCCACCGCCCCCACGCCAACCCCGATCACCCCGTGCGCGGCGGTGGACGGCGGTCGGGCGGTGAGGGCGGTCGAGCGCGCGTACACCGGCCCTGGGGTGAGCGCCGGGGGCAGCGGCTGGAGCGCGGCGCTGGCGAACGTGGCCGGAGCCTCGGCCGGACGGCCTTCGGCGTCGGCGGCCTGCTGGGCGTACGCGGGCGCGCCGAGCAGAGAGGCGAGGAGCACGGCAACGGCGTAGCGCACGAGGTTCATCGGTTTGCTCTGCGGGCGAGTGGTCGGAGCGCCGGGGTGCGCATCCGTGGTCGGCCGAAGTACCCGTTGGCCGTGCGCCGGTTCCGAGGGCTCACCGTGTAGGGGAGAGGGAGAATGCAGCCGCACGCCGGCTGCCCTCCATGATGTCATCCCGATGGAGCGGCCACGCGCAAGCCGCGGCAACGCCACACTTTGCAGCGACTGAGGGATCCGCCACAGACTTCACTGAAAATCGCCGATGCCGGAGATGCGCCGAGTCCGATCGGGGCCCCATCGTGCTGGCGGGGGGCCGCGAGGAGCGGGTCCGCACGCAGGTGATGGTGCGGCGGGTTCACCCGCTCTTTCTTTCGACGATGAGGACGGCTCGTCCGCGCGGGATGCCGCGATGGAACCGCTGCCCGGCGGCGGCGTTACGAGGCCGCGGCTTCCAGAAGGATCTCCGGATGCTTCTCGGCAATGCGCAGCAACCGCATGGCTGGCCCGCTCGGATCGCGCCGGCCCTGCTCCCAGTTCCGCAGCGTCTTTACACTGATCCCCAAGGCTTCCGCGAAGCGATCCTGCGTCATGCCGAGGCGCGCCCGTATCTCACGAGGGTCGGGCTCACCAAAGAAGTGAATCCGCTCGGCGGGAAGGTCCAGATCGCCACGGGAATGGGCGGCGGCCTCTTCCAGGCTCGCAACCAGCTCATCGAACAGCTTTTCCTCCATCACTCACCTGCCTCGATTTGATGGACCAGCGCAGCCAATGCCTTCCGCATGGCGGGCGACAAGTCTTCCTCCACGTTCTTGGCATAGAGGTGCAGGAGATAGCAGCGAAACGCCGGTGCACGGATGTAGTAGATGACCCGCACTCCGCCGCTCTTCCCACGCCCTTCCACCTTCCAGCGCAGCTTCCGCACGCCTCCGGTGCCTGGGATCACCACGCCGGCGTCAGGCCGTGCCAGCAACACGGCCTGAAGTTCTCGCAGGCCGTCATCCGCCAAGTACTCTTTCCGAGCGCGTTCGAATAACCTCGACTCTACGAAGATCATAGCAGCGATCCGGTTTCTACGCCAGAGGCGTAGCAGAGGTCCACCGATGAGCAAGCGCGTGAAGGGTTGCGGCCTATAGCCGATCGCCCTTAGAAGATGTGCACTTTGTGTGCTTTGCGCAACGGTTCCGTACAGTCGGCGCACGCGCTGTTCACGTCCAACCTGCCGCCGAACGGTCACCGCCGCGTCATCACCGGCAGCGGTTCATGGATCCTTTCGTCATGGGCGCGCCGTCTTCGGCGCAGGGCCAGAATCGCTACCGTTGCCCATGCATCCCTGCCCGGCGTACCTTCGCGGCAACCCCATCCCGTGATGCCCATGATCCGCCTGCCGTCCGCCCTGCTCCTGCTGGCCCTGGGCTGCGCCCCCGCCGCCACTCCACCCGCCGCCCCGGTCCAGGCCCCGTCCGCGCCCGCCGACGGGCTGGACGCGGAGCAGCAGGCGTGGGTGGACAGCACGCTCGCGTCTCTCACCCTGCGGCAGAAGGCGGGGCAGGTGGTGTTCGGGTGGACGGGGGGCGAGTACGTGGCGGCCGACTCGCCGGAGATGGAGCGGCTGCTGGAGATGGTGGAGCGCGACGGCATCGGGGGGCTGGTGATTTCGATGGGGCTGCCCCACAGCTACGCCGCCAAGCTGAACGCCCTGCAGCGCCGCGCCCCCGTGCCGCTGCTGGTGACCACCGACATGGAGAACGGGCCGGGGATGCGGCTGGCCGGCGGATACGCGCTGCCGTCGCTGCTCCCCCTGGGCGGAGGAACGTCGTTTCCGCCGGTGATGGCGCTGGGGGCCGTCGGCTCCGACTCGCTGGCGTACCAGGTGGGGCGGGTGATCGGGCGCGAGGCGCGGGCGGTGGGCGTTCACCTGACGTTCGGGCCGGTGCTGGACGTGAACTCCAACCCGCTGAACCCCATCATCAACGTCCGCTCGTTCGGCGAGAACGCGGGGGAGGTGGCGCGCCTGGGGTCGGCGCTGTCGCGGGGGATTCGCTCGGCCGGGCTGCTGTCGGCGGGCAAGCACTTTCCCGGTCACGGCGACGCCGAGGCCGACACCCACATCGGCTTCGCCGCCATCCGCGCCGACCGCGCCCGCCTGGACTCGGTGGAGCTGGTGCCCTTTCGCGCCGCCGTGCGCGCCGGCATCGACGGGATGATGGTGGCGCACATCTCCATGACCGGGATCGAGGGCCCGGAGGCGGCGCCGGCCTCGCTGTCGCCCGCCATTACCCGCGACCTGCTTCGCCGCGACCTGGGGTTCGGCGGGCTGGTGTTCACCGACGCCATGAACATGGGCGCGGTGATCCGGCGCTACGGCCAGCGCGAGCCGCTGCTGCTGGCGCTGGAGGCCGGGGCCGACGTGCTGCTGCAGCCCATCGACCCCCGGGAGGCGGTGGACGCCGTGGTCGCCGCGGTGCAGGCCGGCCGCGTCGCCCCGGAGCGGCTGGACGGATCGGTGCGCCGCGTGCTGGCCGCCAAGGCCCGCGCCGGCCTCCACCGGCGGCGGACCACCGAGCTGGACAGCGTGGAATCGGTCGTGGGCTCGCGCGCGCATGGCGAGCTGGCGCAGAGGGTGGCCGAGCGGTCCATCACCCTGGTGCGCGACGAAACCGGGCAGGTGCCCCTGGCGCCGGGAAGGCGGGTGCTGTCCATCACCTACGCGCAGCCGGCGGACATCATGGCCGGGCGCGGGTTCGACCGCGAGCTGGCGGCGGGCGGGTGGACGGTGGCCAGCGCCCGCGTGGACGACCGCACGCCGCCCGACGAGTACGCCCGCCTGCGCGCGCTGGCCGACTCGGCGGACGTGGTGGTGGCGTCGGCGTACGTGATGCCGCGCGAATACAGCGGAACGGTGGGCGCGCGGGGCGGCTTTCCCGCGCTGGTGCAGTCGCTGGCCGCGGCGGGGCGGCCGGTGGTGGCGGTGTCGTTCGGCAGCCCCTACGTGGTGGAGGCGTTTCCCGCCGTTCCCGCGTACCTGCTGGCGTGGGGGGGCGCGGAGGTCAGCCAGCGCGCCGCCGCCCGCGCCCTGGCGGGCGAAGCGGCCATCGGCGGACGCCTGCCCGTGTCGCTTCCGCCGCGCCACCCGCTCGGGACGGGGCTGGCGCGCCCGGCGCGCACGCCCCCGGGCCGGCCGTGAGGCGCCATCCTGTGCACGCCGATTGTGGAGCGGCACCCGGGCGAGCCATCCCGCGGATCACGATTTCGTAACTTTCGTCTTGTCAGCGGGGTCCGGGCGGCGTATCCTGTGCACCATCAACCC
Source organism: Longimicrobium sp. (assembly GCF_036399935.1). GTDB lineage: Bacteria > Gemmatimonadota > Gemmatimonadetes > Longimicrobiales > Longimicrobiaceae > Longimicrobium. The sequence continues at coordinate 178,979 of NZ_DASWMD010000021.1, read as the reverse complement.
GGCTGCCGATCGGGCGCGGGGGCCGCCAGGCTCCTTGCGGCACGTGACGAAGGCTTCGCATCCGCGCGCAACGCGGTGGCCGCCCCGCCGCATCCCGCGGACGGGCGGGCCGCGGTTCCGGGCGCGCCCCACCCCCGTAGCGGAGGAAGAACTCCCCCCGAATTTCGTTCTGGTCCGGTTCCCGATCCATCCACGAATTATTCACGATTTCAGGAGGACGAGATGGGCATTCCCATCCAACGGAAGGGCTGGCTGACGCTGGCCGCCGCCGTGGGCCTGCTGTGCGCCGCCGCGCCGTCGCTGCACGCGCAGGGCGGCACCATCCGCGGCACCGTCGTCGAAACCGGCAACCGCCAGCCCCTGGCGGGCGCCACGGTGGCGGGCGGCGGCCGCAGCACGGTGACCGACGCGGCCGGCGAGTTCACGCTGGCCGAGGTGCCCGCGGGCCGGGTGCAGGTGCGCGCCAGCCGGCTGGGCTACCAGGCCGGCGAGACCTCGGTGTCGGTGGCGGCGGGCGCAACGGCGCGCGCCGACCTGGCGCTGGCCCCGGCCGCGCTGGGGCTGGACGCCATCGTGGTCACCGGCACCGCCGGCGTCACCAGCCGCCGCACCATTCCCAACTCCGTCACCTCGCTGGACGTGGCCCAGATCACCGAACGGACCACGGTGGGCGACGTCACCGAGATCCTGCAGGGGCGCACGCCGGGCGTGCAGATCCTTTCCAATTCGGGCACCCCGGGCGCGGCCGCCGACATCCGCATCCGCGGCGCGGGGTCGCTCACGGCGGTGCGGCCCGTCATCTACGTGGACGGCATCCGCTACAGCGACGCCGACCTGGGGAACTTCGGGGCCTCGGGCGGCGCCGTCACCTCGTTCAGCACGCAGGTGACGTCGGCGCTCTCCTTCATCAACCCCGAGGACATCGAGTCCATCGAGGTGATCAAGGGGCCCGCCGCCGCCACGCTGTACGGCGCCGAGGCCGCGGGCGGGGTGATCCAGGTGATCACCAAGAAGGGCACCCGCGGCAGCCAGCGCACCCAGTGGTCGGCCAAGGTGGAGTACGGCCAGAACCAGCTGCGGTCCGACCTGCCCGACAACTTCACCGTCTGCACCACGGCGCGCCTGACGGAAACGGTCAGCGCCACGAACCCCGCGCCGCGCTGGCCGGGGTGCCAGGGGCAGCAGGCGGGCTACGTGATCCGCGAGGAAAGCCCCATCCTGAACGACCCCTTCGGCGTGCGCGACGGTGACGTCCGGCGCCTGAACCTGTCGGTGCGCGGCGGGGGCGACCGCTTCTCGTACTTCGTGTCGGGCGACATGGACGAGGACAACGGCGTCTTCTACAACAGCTTCAACAACCGCCGCTCGGTGCGGGCCAACTTCACCGCCACGGCCAACGAGCGCCTGGACTTCCAGTTCAGCACCAACTTCGTCCGCAACCACCTGCGGCTTCCCATCGGCGACGAGTCGGCGCAGGGGCTGCTCTTCCTGTCGGTGCGCGGGCGTCCGGGGCGCTTCACGGGCTTTCCCGAAGTGTTTGCCGGGTACCCGGGCTCGGTGGGCGGCCTGCAGGCCAACGAGTACAACAACCAGACGCGCTCCGACCGCACCACGCTGGGCGGCACGGCCAACTACCGGCCCTTCCCCTGGTTCCGCAACCGCGTGACGCTGGGGCTGGACCTTACGCGGGGCGACGCGCAGATCCTTTCCACCCCGGGTTCCACCGACGCGCAGTTCGGCGAGGTTCCCGAGGGCATCGTGGCCATCCGCGAGCCCGAGGAGCGCTACTACACGGCCGACTACGTGGGCACCGCCGAGCTGCCGATCACCGACTGGCTGGAAAGCAGCACCTCGGTGGGCGTCAACTACATCGCCCGCCGGCGCGAAACGCTGACCGGCACCGGCCGCGGCCTGGGCGCCCCGGACATCACCACCATCCAGAGCGCGGCCTTCAGCTCGTCGAGCAACACCTACCTCGACAACAAGTCCATCGGCTACTACATCCAGGAGCAGCTGGGGTTCAACAACCGCCTGTTCCTGACCGGCGCGCTGCGGGCCGACGACAACTCCAGCTTCGGCCGCGAGTTCGACGTCATCGTGTACCCCAAGGCGGGCTTTTCGTGGGTGGTCTCGGAAGAGCCGCGGCTGGAAAGCTTCTTCCAGCGCTTCGCCGCCACGCAGGTGAAGGTGCGCGGCGCCTACGGCCAGGCGGGCCGCGCCCCGGACCCGTACTCGGCCAACCAGACGTACACCGTCGTCAAGGTCACCGCGCCCACGGCGACGGGCGTGACCACCGTCAACGGCATTCGCTCCGTGGGCTTCGGCAACCCCAACCTGGAGCCGGAGCGCGGCGAGGAGTACGAGCTGGGCTTCGAGGCGGGCTTCCTGGACGACCGGGTGACGCTGGACTTCACCTACTACGACAAGCGCACCGACAACCTGCTGCAGAACGCCGCGGTGGCGCCGTCCACGGGCTTCATCAGCTCGCAGCTCACCAACCTGGGCAACATCCGCAACACCGGCGTGGAGTTCCTGCTGAACCTGGTTCCCGTGCAGCGCGACGCCTTCACCTGGGAAAGCCGGTTCAACCTGGCCACCAACCAGAACGAGCTGGTGAGCTTCGGCGACGAGGCGCGCGTTCGCGCCGACGCGGCCTTCCAGGCGTACGGCACGGTGCAGGAGCATCGCGTGGGCCATCCGATCGCGGGGTTCTGGGCCCGGCTGCCGATGCGCGACGACGCCGGAAACATCCAGTTCGCCGCCAACAACCTGCCGCTGATGGACACGGCGTTCACCTACCTGGGATCGCCCACGCCCAGCCGCGAGATCGGCTGGGGCAACACCATCACGCTGTTCCGCAACGTGACGCTGTTCGCGCAGCTGGACTACAAGGGCGGCTTCAAGGTGTTCAACCGCAAGGAGTTCGACCGCTGCCGCCCGGCCGCGGCGGAGAACTGCGAGCGGTTGAACGACATCCGCTACTTCGAGCCGAAGAACGCTGCCGACAGCGCCCTGATCCGCGAGGTGAACGTGTACCGCGGAAGCGGCGTGAACTTCGCGACGGGGGCCACGCTCACCAACCTGCTGTTCTCCCCGTACGTCGAGGACGGCGACTTCCTGAAGCTGCGCGACGTTTCCATCAGCGTGGGGCTGCCGCGCGCGCTGGTGGCGCGCAGCGGCGCCTCCGGGGCCACCTTCACGCTGGCCGCGCGCAACCTGGCGACGCTGTGGACCCGGTACTCCGGCATCGACCCCGAGGCGAACACCTACGGCAACCGGTCGTTCGTGCGCGTGGACGCGTACGCGGCGCCGCAGAACCGCCGCGTCACCGCCTCGCTCAACATCAACTTCTGACCGGGAACCGGTGATGATGAAGAGATCTTTCGCCCCGGCCCGCTTCGGCCGCCGGGTGCTCGCGACGGGGGCCGCGCTGCTGGCCCTGGGAGGGCTGGGGGCCTGCGACGGGCTGCTGGACGTCGAGAACCCGCAGGCCATCGACCCCGAACAGCTGAACGATCCCGCGTACCTGACGCTGCTCACCTTCGGGGTGATGGGCGACTTCCAGCGGGCCTTCGACGACGTGGCCGTGTACACGGGGCTGTTCACCGACGAGCTGCGCAACCACGCCACCTTCTCGGAGGAGCCGCTGATCGAGACGCGGGCGGTGACCCCCGACAACGGCACCATCGGCGGCGGCGTGTACGCGCAGCTGCAGCGCGCCCGCGGCCTCGCCGACACCACGGCGCAGATCTTCCGCTCCGTCCGGGGCGATTCGGTGGCGACGGACCTTCGCTTCGCGCGGGTGCAGGCGTACAGCGGGATTTCGATCGTGCTGATGGGCGAGGTGCTGTGCGAGGCTCCCCTGAACAACAGCCGGCCCTACACGCCCCAGGAGCTGTTCCGCGACTTCGCGCTTCCGCGGCTGAACGAGGCCATCGCCGTGGCCACGGCGGCGCGGGCGGTGGGCGCCGCGGTGAACCCCTCCACGACGGCGTCGCGGGCGCTGGTGGAGGGCGCCGACTCCATCATCAACTTCGCCCGGGTGGGCGCCGCGCGCGCCGCGCTGAACCTGAACGACAAGCCGCTGGCCATCCAGTACGCCTCGCCGGTGCCGCTGGCGTTCCGGTTCAGCGCGTTCTACTCGGAGAACAGCGCCGAGGAGAACAACCTGGTCGACGCGCGGCTGCGGGCGGCCGTCAACTCGTCGGTGTCGGGAACGCCCTTCGAGGCGCTGGTGAACATGGACCCGCGGGTGCCCATTCCCACCGCCACCCGCACGGCGGTGGGGAGCGGGCAGCAGGTGTTCGTCCCCCGCTCGCCCAGCGCGTACAGCACGTTCACGGGAACGCTGCCGGGCGGCGATTTCAGCCGGGCGTCCAGCATCCGCGTGGCGTCGGGGCTGGAGGCGCGGTACATCCGCGCCGAGGCCGAGGGCCCCACGGCCGAGAACATCGCCTTCATCGAGTCGCGCCGCGTGATCGCCCCGGGCACCACCCCGGCGTCGGCCACGCAGCCGACGACGGCCGCGAACTACTTCAGCAATCTCCGCGACCAGCGGCGGCGCGACTTCTACCTCGACGCGCACCGCCTGGGCGACCTGCGCCGGTACCAGGCGCAGTACGGCGCGGGGATCGAGTCGTTCAACCAGTTCCAGACCGGGCCGGTGTCCGGCGCGCCGGGGCTGGCCTTCACCGAGCAATACTGCCTGCCGGTGAACCGCGCCGAGATGACGTCGAACCCGCACTATCAGTAACCTGCCGGACGCAGGGAGCGCTTCCGGCGCTCCCCGCGGGGGCTTCCGTCCCGGCGCCGCCGGGGCGGAAGCCCTTTTCGCATCCGCCGCTCGGGGCCGTTCCGGGGATGGCGCCCGGCGCGGAGCACGCGTAGTCTGAGGTCCTCCCCCAACCCGTATTCCCGATGCCCAACGCTCCGTCTTCCTGGTTCTCCGCGCTCCGCGACCGCCCGCTCGCCCTCGCCGCGGGGATGGCTGCCGCGCTGTCCGCCTGCACGGCCGCGGGCCGCCCGGCTGCCGCACCCCTCCCGGCCGCGGCCGAGGTCCGGGCCGAGGTCCAGGCCGAGGGGCTTCCCCCGGTGCCGCGCGAGTTCCGGGCGGTGTGGGTGGCCACGGTGGCCAACATCGACTGGCCGTCGCGCCCCGGCCTGTCCGCCGATTCGCAGCGGGCGGAGCTGGTGGCCATCATGGACCGCTCGGCGGCGCTCAACCTGAACGCCGTGATCCTGCAGGTGCGTCCGGCGGGCGACGCGCTGTACGCCTCGCCCCACGAGCCGTGGTCCGAGTACCTGACGGGCCAGTCGGGGCGCGATCCGGGCTACGACCCGCTGGCGTTCGCCGTCGACGAGGCGCACCGCCGCGGGATGGAGCTTCACGCCTGGTTCAATCCGTACCGCGCCCGCCACCCCTCGGCCCGGTCGGAGAACACGGAATCGCACATCACCCGGCGCCGGCCGGACCTGGTGCGCCGGTACGGCGGGAACGTGTGGATGGACCCCGGCGAGCCCGAGGTGCGCGCCCACTCGCTGCGCGTGATGCTCGACGTGGTGAGCCGGTACGACATCGACGGCGTGCACGTGGACGACTACTTCTACCCGTATCCCGAGCGGGACTCGGCCGGGCCGATCGGCTTTCCGGACGAGCCCAGCTGGCGGAAGTACGTCGCGGGCGGCGGGCGGCTGGCGCGCGACGACTGGCGCCGCGAGAACGTCAACACGCTGATCCGCGAGGTGTACCGCGGTATCAAGGACCGCAAGCCGTGGGTGAAGTTCGGCATCAGCCCCTTCGGCCTGTACCGGCCGGGACATCCGGCGGGGCAGGGCGTGGCGTTCGACCAGTACGCGCAGCTGTACGCCGATGCGCGGCTGTGGCTGCGGGAGGGGTGGATGGACTACTTCACCCCGCAGCTGTACTGGCCCATCTCGCGGCCGGACCTGAGCTATCCCGTGCTGCTGCGCTGGTGGGTCGAGCAGAACGTGCACAACCGGCACATGTGGCCGGGCAACTTCACCAGCCGGGTGGAGGTGCCCCCCGCGGGGTGGCGCGCGGAGGAGATCACCGACCAGGTGTGGGTGACGCGGGGGATGCCGGGCGCCACGGGCAACGTGCACTTCAGCATGCGGGTGTTCCTGCAGAACCGCGATTCCATCAACGAGCGGCTGGTGGCCGGCCCCTACCGGCACCCGGCGCTGGTTCCCGCGTCGCCCTGGCTGGGCGGCGGGGTGCTGGCGGCGCCCGGCGTGACGGTGCAGCTCACCTCGCCCGAGCGGCTGCTCTCGGTGCAGATGCAGCCGGCGCCGGGGACGGACCCGCGCTGGTGGGTGGTGCGCTGGCGCCGGGGGAGCGTGTGGGGGGTGGACGTGGTGCCCGGCGCGGACCGCACCTACACCATCCCCGAGCCGGCCGCGCCCGCCACCCCCGCGGTGCCCGCCGCCCCGGCGCCGCCCACCGCCGCCGTGGACCTGGTCACCGTGTCCGCGGTGGACCGCCTGGGGGTGGAGGGCGAGGCGGCGCGCGCGGTACCTCCGGCGGTCACGCCGTAATCCGTGGAGGCCTCGACCCAGTTGGGGCGACTGAAGTCGCGGCAACGACGGCCCGAAGTCCGCCTTCGCGGACTGCTGGCGAAGTGGCGTGTGCGAAGCCAGCGGGGTTGTGCATCCAGTGCCGGCATGGCGACAGGGCCCGTCATCCTGAGGCCCAGGCGAGCGACACCCGCCCGTACGCCACCCGTCGCGGGCCGAAGGATCTAACCGCGGACACTTCCAAGCCAGGGCGCGGCAGCGGGCACGAAAACCGAGGGGCCCCAAAAGCGGGTGAACCCGCCGCTGGGACAGCGGAAAGCCCCGACTCGGGTCGCTGATCGCGTCCCGCTCGGGGCTTCACCTGCACGCGGTCCGCACCTGCCGAAGCGCACACGAATTCTCCCCTCTCCCGCTTGCGGGAGAGGGGCCGGGGGTGAGGGCAGCCGCGGCATGCGCCGGCCCGATTCGAAGCGCCCCGACGTCGCGGCCTCTGCACGGGGCGATTCCGCGCTCCGGCCCTGCTCGGGCGACTGAAGTCGCGGCAACAACGGCCCAAAGTCCGCCTTCGCGGACTGCTCGCACAGTCGACTGCGCGAGGCCAGTCGAAGCGCAGTCGAATTCTCCCCTCTCCGCATGCGCAGCATGCGGGGAGGGGCCTCTCGCGGCATCCGCCAGCCCGATTCGAAGCGCCCCGGCGTCGCGGCCTCTGCACGGGTGCCCGCTGCCGCGCCCGGGCTCGGAGGCGCCCCAGGCTGGATCCTTCGGCCCGCGAGGGATGGAGTGCGGGAGGGTCAGGTGCGCCTGGGCCTCAGGATGACAGGCCCTTGTGCGGCAAGGAAACATCGTCGCCTCCCCTCCATACATCCCCACCATCCTCTCGCCCCCTCCGGCGGGGTGTGCTAGATTGGCAGCCCGCGAACGCGAGCGAATCACCCGCACCCGAACGTCCCGATGGCCGAGGGCACCCTTCTCCGCACCCCGCTGCACGGCGAGCACGCCGCGCTCAACGCCAAGCTGGTCCCCTTTGCGGGATACGAGATGCCGGTACAGTACCCCACCGGCATCACCGCCGAGCACCACGCCGTGCGCAAGGCCGCGGGGCTGTTCGACGTGTCGCACATGGGTGAGTTCGAGGTGCGCGGCGACGGGGCCATGGAGTTCGTCCAGTACGTGACGACCAACGACGTCAGCAAGATCGCCGTCGGGCAGGCGCAGTACGGCACCCTGCTGAACCACGAGGGCAAGCTGCTGGACGACCTGATCGTCTACCGCTACCCCGGCCACTACATGCTGGTGGTCAACGGCAGCAACAAGGACAAGGACTTCCGCTGGATCTCGCAGTTCACGGAGCAGTTCGGCGTGGAGCTGGTGGACCGGACGGACGAGATCGCCCTGCTGGCGCTGCAGGGCCCCCGCGCGGAAGATATCCTGCGCGGGCTGACCGACGCCGACCTCCCCGCCATACGCTACTACCGCTTCGCCGAGGGCACGGTGGACGGCATCGAGGCGACCATCAGCCGCACGGGCTACACGGGCGAGGACGGCTTCGAGCTGTACGTGCCGGCCGCGGACGCCCCGCGGCTGTGGCGCCGGCTGCTGGAGGTGGGCGCCGATGCCGGCCTGCTCCCCGCCGGCCTGGGCTGCCGCGATTCGCTTCGGCTGGAGATGGGCTACGCCCTGTACGGCAACGACCTGGACGAAGACACCACGCCGCTGGAGGCGGGGCTGGGCTGGGTGGTCAAGCTGGACAAGGGCGACTTCGTGGGGCGCGAGGCGCTGGCCCGGCAGAAGGAGCAGGGAGTGCAGAAGCGCCTGGTCGGCTTCCGGCTGAAGGAGCGCGGCTTTCCCCGTCACGGCTACCCGGTGTCGGTGGACGGGAGCGAGGCGGGCGTGGTCACCAGCGGCACGTCGAGCCCGTCGCTGGGGCAGGGGATCGGGATGGCGTACGTCCCCACCGCCGCCGCCAAGCCCGGGACGGAGATCGGCATCGTCATCCGCAGCGCGGCCGTTCCCGCGGAGGTGGTGAGGCCCCCGTTCTACACCGGCGGCTCGGTGAAGAAGGACTGATTTCCTCGTTTGATTCACGACGAAGCGATCCGGAACCGGAGCAGGATTCGAGAGTGGCGGAAGCGGTCCTGATTACCACGGACGACCTGGAGCCGGCGGTGCGGCTGCGGGCGGCCTTCGAAGGGCAGAACCTGCGGGTGGAGCTGCTGGCCCCCGGAGAGTCGCTGGACGACGCCCTGGCGGAGCCCATCCTGGTGGTGATCACCGGCGGCCTGCGCGAGCGCCGCGCCCGTGCACTGATCCACGCGGCGCGGGAGCGCGGCCGCACGCCCATCATCGGCCTGACGGAGCCGACGGAGCCGTCCAGCCGCGACATCTGCCGCCAGCTGGGCATCCACGAGTGCTTCCCCAAGCCCGTCGACGCCGACGAGGTTGCGCTGGTGGGGCGGCGGCTGGTGCAGCGCCAGGAACTGCGCGAAATCACCGGCATCGTCGGCGAGACCGCGGAGATGGAAGAGGTTCTGGAGCGCATCGTCCAGATCGCTCCGGTCAACTCCACCGTGCTCGTCCTGGGCGAAAGCGGCACGGGCAAGGAGCTGGTGGCGCGCGGCATCCACGCCCTCTCGCCCCGGCGGCACCGGCCGTTCATCGCCGTCAACGTGGCCGCGCTCCCCGAAAACCTGCTGGAAAGCGAGCTGTTCGGCCACGAGAAGGGCTCGTTCACCGGCGCGACGGACCGGCGCAAGGGCTTCTTCGAGCTGGCGAACGGCGGCTCCATCTTCCTGGACGAGATCGGCGAGATGCCGCTCTCCACGCAGACCAAGCTGCTGCGCGTGCTGGAGGAGCGCGAGTTCCGGCGCGTGGGCGGCGAAGAGTCCATCCGCGTGGACGTCCGCGTGATCGCCGCCACCAACCGCGAGATGCGCCAGGAGGTGGAGGTCGGCGAGTTCCGCCGCGACCTGTACCACCGCCTGAACGTCCTGCGCATCGACCTTCCGCCGCTGCGGGCCCGCCGCGACGACGTGCCGCGGCTGATCGAGGGCTTCATCCGCCAGTTCAGCGCCGAGCACGAGCGGCCCTTCCTGGGCATCGACCCGGAAGCGCTCGAGATCCTGGTGAACTACGACTGGCCGGGAAACGTCCGCGAGCTCAAGAACCTGATCGAGAGCATGGTGGTGCTGGCGCCCGGCCGCGTCATCCGCCCCGAGGACATTCCCCCGGAGGTGCGCCACGGCCGGCGCGAAACGCTGCTGCCGGTGGCCCTCGCGCGGCAGAACGGCCCTCGCGACGACGGCGGGCGGTCCTCCGGTACGCCTCCCGAACTGGAGTTCATCCTGCGCGCGCTGTACGACCTGCGCGTAGACATGGAAGACCTGCGCCGCGAGTTCGAGGTGTACCGCGCCCGCCAGCGAGACCCGATGGCCATTCCCGCGGCGCCCAACGCGTACGGCGCGTATCAACCGATCGCGCTCGGCCCGCCACCGATGGTGGACCTCGCGTCCGAGCCGGAGCCCGTGCGCGAGGAGGGGACGGTGGTGTTCCGCCCCGGCAAGACGATGAGCGACCTGGAGCACGAGGCCATCAACGCCGCCCTCCTCCACAGCCGCGGCAACCGCCGCAAGGCCGCGGAAATGCTGGGCATCGGCGAGCGGACGCTGTACCGCAAGCTCAAGGAATACGGCATCGAGACCTGAGGGTCGATGCAGTGGGATCAATGGCGACCGCCGGGCCTGGGCTCGGCGGTTCGCTTTTTGTGTGGAGCGCCGCGGACGCGTACCTGCGGGAGAGAAGACACCGATCACGAGCCGGATGACGAAGACCGACGGAACGCTGGACCTTTTCGCCATTACCGCACCCGGGCTCGAGCCACTGGCCGCGGCAGAGCTGCGGGCGATGGGAATCGACGGCGTGGTGGAGCCCGGCGGCGTGTCGTGGTCCGGACCGGCCGGGCAGATGTACGAGGCCAACCTTCGACTGCGGACGGCGAGCCGCGTGGTCGTCCGCGCCGCCAGCTTTCGCGCGCGGACGTTCTTCGAGCTGGAGCGGCACGCGCGCAAGGTGCCATGGGAGCGCTGGGTGAACCGCGGCGGGGCGGTGCGCCTGCGGGTGACCAGCAAGAAGAGCAAGCTGTACCACGAGGGCGCCATCGCCGAGCGCCTGCTGGACGCCATCACCCGCGCGGTCGGCCCGGTGGCAGGCGGCGCGCTGGGCAAGGACGAGGACGAGGCGGATCAGCCGGAGACGGCGGATGCGCAACTGTTCATCGTCCGCTTCGTGCGCGACGAGTGCGTGATCAGCGCCGATTCGTCGGGCGCGCTGCTGCACTTTCGCGGATACCGGCAGGCACTCGCGAAGGCGCCGCTGCGCGAGACGCTGGCCGCGGCCATGCTGCTGGGGAGCCGCTGGAACCCCGGCGCGCCCCTGCTCGATCCCATGTGCGGATCGGGGACGATCGCCGTTGAAGGCGCCCTTATCGCCCGTGGCATCGCGCCGGGCCTGGCGAACGCGGACCGCCAGCCGCGACCATTCGCGTTCACGTCGTGGCCAGACTTCGACCGGGCCGGGTGGGAATCCCTCGTGGACCGCGCGCGGGCCGAGATCCGGCCGTCAGCGGGCATCCCCATCCTGGGATCGGACCGGGACGAGGGTGCCATGCAGGCCGCCGCCGCAAACGCCGCCCGCGCGGGAGTGCTGGACGACCTGGAGTTGAGCGCGCGCCCGCTGTCCGCGATCGAGCCGCCGGAGGGCCCGGGGTGGATCGTCAGCAACCCGCCCTACGGCATCCGCGTCGGCGAGCGCGATCCGCTGCGCAACCTGTACTCGGCGCTGGGGCGCACGCTGCGGGAACGGTGCCCCGGGTGGACGCTGGCGCTGCTCTCGGCGGACCGCATGCTGGAGGGGCACACGGGCGTGCCCTTCGACGACGCCTTCCGCACCAGCAACGGGGGAATTCCGGTCAGGCTGGTGGTCGGGCGGGTGGAGTAGGAGGGGGAGTACGCTGGAGGAGGTGGGCGATCACGGGCAGCCATGCGGCCAGCGCCCCGGCGGCCAGAATCGCCAGGCACTGGTTCCGATCTTCCGCCGTATAAATCTCATCGGGAAGTTCGAGCATCGCCATCCAGACGCCGAGCATCGGCACGACCGCCGCGAGGCACGAGTGCCGGAGGGCGAAACGCAGGCTCGAATAGCGCCGCTTGTCAGCGAAGTACGCCAGCAGGATCAGGTGCACGAGCGCCAGCGGCGGAACGAACAGGTGCGAGATCACGAGCGTCCCGAAACCCGGGTAGGCCGTAGCGGACGCCGTCGAAGGCGTCGCCGCGATGGCCAGCATGCAGAAGAGCAGTCTTGTGCGCATGGAGCGGGATGACGGGCGGGACTTGATTGGGACTTGATGTATCAACGCCGGGTGAGGGTCGGCGCGGACGGGTGACGGCAAACGAGCCGGTCCCGATGCACGGGGCCGGCCCACTCGCATTGCCCGACGGCGCACCTTACTCGCGCGGAGGATCGCCCGGCTGGTAGGGAAGCTGGTTCATCAGGTAGCGCACCACAGAATCCACCTTGGACGTGCGCAGCCGGTCCGTCCGCGCGCCGACGATCGTGGTGTTGCCGTGGCGGTGCACCTCGACTACGACGGTGCCTTCGCCGCCGGAGTAGGTGCGCTCGTGGTGCCCGTCGCGGCTCATCGCAAGCTCGCCGCGGGTGGTGAGGATTTCGTCCGTCCGCGCCCAGATGTCACTGAGTGTCAGCACGGTGGTGCGCTCGTAGTCCGCCATCGTCCAAACCTTCCGTAAAGGGGGCCGCCGCGCCCCGCGAGTCACTGTTCCAGGATCGCATTCCGCAGCTCGGCGAAGGGCCGCGCGCCCACGATCCAGCGCGCCTCGTCGCCCGTGCCGGCCACGAGCGTGGGCGTCTGCTGGACCCCCACGCCCCGCGCCGCTTCCAGTTCCGCGTCGATGCGCGCCGCCGCGCCGCCCACGTCCAGCACCACGTGCATCTCCGTGGAATCCAGCCCCACCCCGGCGCCCAGCTCCGCCAGCACGTCGATGCGGCTGATGTCGCGGCCCTCGCCGAAGTAGGCGGCGAACAGGGCCTCGCGCATCCGCGCGCCCACGCCGTTGCGCGCCGCGAACGCCGCCGCCTCGTGCGCCTTGCGCGTCCGCACCGCCAGCGGGGGGACGACGAGCGGCAGGCCCAGCTCGTCGGCCAGGGGCCGCAGCGCATCCATCCACTCGCCGCTCATCTCCGGCAGCGGCCCGGGCGCGGGGTACAGCTCGAACGCCATCCAGGTGGGCTGCACCTGCCCCTCGCGCTGCATGCGCCGCACCGCCGCCTCGGCAACGTACGAGAAGGGGCAGGCGAAGTCCGAAAACACCACCAGCGGAACCGCCGCCATGCTCCAACCACTGCCCTGGGAACGCGCTCGGGAGGGCGCCAATCTGCCCCGCGTTTCGGCCCGCCGCAAGCCCGTCCAGCGCCCACGGGCGAATGAATTCGCTGCAACGACCACCCGAAGTCTGCCTTCGCAGACTGGCCTGTTGTCGTGTGGCTACAACGTGGGGGCACGCCCCGACCTCTGTCCTCCCGCCGAGTGCTGCCCCGGCGCAATCTGTCATCCAGAGGCCCGGGCGCACTGAACCGGCCCGCAGTGCATACCATGCAGGGCCGTGGGATCTTGCCGCGGATGCCTCTTGGCTGGGGCGCGGCAGCGGCGCGGAACCTCGGGCCTCCGTCCTGACCCTCGCCTGGGGGAGCGGCGCAAGCCTGCACGGGCGAATGAATTCGCTGCAACGACCACACGAAGTCTGCCTTCGCAGACTGGCTTGCTCTTGTGGCGAGGGCGCTGTTGCGCGACCGAGTTTTCCGGCCGGGCTCGCGTGCAGAGGTGGGTCCGGCGCGCGGCTTCAGTGTGTGGCGGATCCCTCAGTCGCTGCGGAGACTGGTGCGCAGTCGGGCTCGGGTGGGACCGCTCCTTCGGGATGACATTGCGCGTCGGCAGGTGCGGCGTTCGTGCGGCTTCAGCCGCCCCTGCTCGGGGGGGCGACGACTCGGGATTCCTGATCGTGGTTAGCCGTCAGCGGAAGCAGCGGAGGGGCGCGTCCAGCGGCTCGTAGTCGCCGCCGATCCGGAAGTGCCACCACTCCTTTTCGTAGTTGGCGTAGCCCTCGGCGCGCATCGCCTCCACCAGGATCATCCGGTTGGCGAGCACCTGACCGGTGGCGTTCGCGGTGTGGGCCGCCTCGGAAAAGGTGTCGTACGGCGTCCCCATGTCCAGCTCGCGGCCGGTCCGCGCATCCACCAGCGTCAGGTCCACCGTGGTCCCCAGGTTGTGGCCGCTCCGCCGCGCCACGTAGCCCTGCTGCAGCACCCACTGGTTTCCGCTGCGCTCGGCCCAGTTCACCATCGCCAGGGTGGCGCGGACGGGGCGATACGCGTCGAACACCTTCAGGCTCAGCCCCCGGGGGCGAAGCCGCCGCTGCACCCGGGCCAGCGCCTCGGCGGCGTTCGGCCGCAGCATCGCCAGGGGCCGCTCGTAGCCGGGGAGGACGGCGCCGGTGAAGTTGTTGCGCGTGGCGTAGCGGATGTCGGTGCGGATGGACGACTCCACGCGGCGCACGTTCACCAGCGTGCCCGCGGGGAGGTCGCACTCGCCCACGTGCGCCACCGCCGGCGCGCAGCCGGTGACGAGGACGGCGGCGAGGGCCAGGCCGAAGCTGCGCAGGAAGGGATTAGAAGTCATATCGGGCTCCGTCGGTGCCGAATTCAACGTGGGGAAAGATCGTCCGTGCCGCCGCGAGCTGCGCATCCTCCACGCCGGGCGGAAGGTGGACGAGCACCAGCCGCCCCGCGCCCGCCTCGCGCGCCACCTCGGCCGCCTGCTCGTTGGTGCTGTGCCCGCCCTGCTCGGTGCCGGTGGCCTCGTGCACCAGCACGTCCGCGCCGCGCGACAGCTCGATGATGGCGTCCGACTTGGCCGTGTCGCACGAGTACGCCGCCACGCCCGGGCCGCGCGCATCTTCCACGCGCAGGCCGACGACCGGAACGCCGTGGATGCCGGGCGCCGCCGTGATCCGCCACCGTTCGTTCGCCAGCACCTGCGCGCCGGACTCGTACGCCACCTCGTGCCAGTCGATGTCGGGCACGCCCTTCCATCCGCCGGTGCGGAACGCCTCCCAGGCGCGGCGGGCCTGGTCGATGGCGGGGCGGATTCCGTAGACGGGGATGGGGTCGCGGCGGCCGAGCAGCCAGAGCTTTTCCATGAACAGGGGAAAGCCCGAGACGTGGTCCGGGTGCTCGTGCGTAACGATCATCGCCTCGATGCCGGCCGGGTCGATGCCGGACGCCATCAGGCGCTGCACGGCGTCGCCGCCGCAGTCCACCACCACGCTGCGGCCCTGGCTTTCGAACGCCAGCATTGTGGTGGTGCGCGACGGGTCGCTGACCGCCGCGCCCGTGCCGAGAAGGTGAACGACGGGCATGGTGGCCCTGGTTCCAGGTGGGGGATGGAACTGCGTGCCTGCGTGCATCATCATGCGCCGCCCCGGCCCCACGGGGCAAGCGCCAGGCCCGGCGGGCCCCTCCCCCGGCAAACTGCGCCGGGAGAGGGGAGAACTTCGAGTGCGCTTCGGCTGGCTGCCGGTGAATGCCGCGGGAGCCCCCTCCCCCCGGCCCCCGTCCCCCGCTGCGCAGGGGAGGGGGAGACCTTCGATGCGCCTCGGCTGGCGTGGCGCACTCGACTGGCTCCCTTCCCCCGCGCAGTTTGCGGGGGAAGGGTTGGGGATGGGTGGCGCCGGCCCAGCACCGGACCTGCCCACTCACGCCTCTACCTTGGGGTGTACCCCTCTCCCACGCTGTTTGTGGGAGAGGGTGGCACGCGTGTCAGCGCGGCCGGGTGAGGGCCCCACGGCAGCCGGGGTCTCGGCTCCGGTGACCGCTGCCGCGCCCGGGCTTGTACGTGCCCGCGGCTAGATCGTTCGGCCCGCCAGGCCTGTGCTGCGGGCGGGTCCAGTGCGCCTGGGCCTCAGGATGACAAGCTCCTGTGCGGTTTTGTGGACTAGTGCGCGGAGACGCAGAAGGGCGGCCTCCCCCGTAGAGGAAGCCGCCCGTCCCTGTCCCTGCGCCCCGCCTGATCCAGCCGTCAGCGCTTCTCCTGGTCCTCCACCAGCTTGTTGCAGGCGTGGTCGGCGTACTCGCGCGACACGGTGAAGTCGTTGGCGTACAGGCGCGCGACGTTTTCCTCGACGCTGCCCTCCGAGGGCGGGCTCACCCTGAACTTGCCCGCCGACTGGATGTACGCCAGCGAATCCTGCTTGCTGCCGGCGTGGAACGCCGAGTCCAGGTACGCCGCCTCGTGCGCCTTTACGTCTGCGTACGCCGCGTACACCTGCGCGAACGTGTGCGGCGCCCGGACGATGTCGGGGATCTCGCCCCCGGCCTGCTGCTGCATCATGGTATCCAGCTGCGCCAGCTGCGACTGCGCCCGCTGCTGAAGCGCCTCGGTGATGCAGGCGGTGCGGCGGGCCTCCAGGCGCTTGGTGCGCTGCTCCGGCGTGATCTCGTCGCCGCCGCAGGCGGCCAGCAGCAGCGCCAGGACGGCAGGGGCGGTTCTGTACATGGCTCGGAAGGTCCGTTGGGCGTAGGGCATCGCAGGTGCGGCTTCAGGCGGATTCGGGAAACAGCGTCAGCTCGACGAGTTCGCAGAGCAGGTGGATCAGGGTGATGTGGCCTTCCTGGATGCGCTCCGTGGCCTGCGCGGGCACCGTCAGCAACTCGTCGCACAGTTCGCGCAGGGCGCCGCCGTGTTGGCCGGAAAGGCCCAGCACCAGCATCCCCCGTTGGCGGGCCGCCCGGGCCGCGCGGAGCACGTTGGGCGAGTTGCCGCTGGTGCTGATGGCCACCAGCACGTCGCCTGCGCGGCCCATCGCCTCCACCTGCCGGCTGAAGGCGGTGTCGAACTCGTGGTCGTTGCTCCAGCAGGTGAGCGTGGGCGCGTCCAGCAGGTGGTGCGCCGGGAGGCCCGGGCGGTCGCGCTTGTACCGCGCCACCAGCTCCTCCACCAGGTGCATCGCGTCGCACGCCGAGCCCCCGTTGCCGCACGCGTACAGCCGGTTTCCCGCGCGAAACGCCTCCGCCACCCGCGCCGCCGCCCGCGCCACGCCGGGCGCCATGTCGCGCATGGCCAGCTTCACCCGGGCAGATTCGTCCAGCGCGCCGCGCACCAGCTCCAGCGTTTCGGCTTCAGTCATGCGATACGGCGGCCCCGCGGGGCGTGGAACGGGCGAAAGCCGGGACGCGCCCCGGCCAGGATCGTACGGCTGATACTCCAACGCGGGTGGAATGATTCCATGGTGTGGACGGGCCACGCAAGGGCGGGGGCGGTGATGATGATGGCGGCGGCGGTGCTGGCCGCCTGCGAGCGCGCCGAAGACACCCTGGGCACCGTGCGCCGGGTGCCGCTCCCCGACAGCCTCGCCGACGGCGCCACCCTGGCAGTCGACTCCGCCCGGCACCTGTGGATCGGCACGCCGGGGCGGCTGATGGCGCTGGACTCGGCCGGGCGCTCCGTGCGCGTGGTGCAGACCCCCGGCACCGGGGCGCCGCGCCTGCTGGGGCAGAGTGCGGGACGCCTGGCCATCGCCGCGGGCGAGCGCGTGGCGGTGGCCGCCGCGGGAAGCGCGCGCGCCTCGGGCGGATGGAACTCGGCGGCGGTGCGCACCCTGGCGGCGGACCCGCGCGGGGCGTGGGTGTTCGCGGCCAACCGCCGGGGCGGCGTGGTGGGGCTGGACGCGGCCACGCTCACCCCCGCGTGGGGCTGGCCCGAAACGGGGACGCAGGCGCTGGCCGTGGCCGTGTCGCCGCTGGGCGACCGCGTGTACGTGTCGGTGGACGAGGGGGAAGACGGAAAATCGCAGGTGCAGGTGCGAGACGCGGCCAGCGGGCGGGTGCTCTTTCGCGCGGAGCAGGCCGATGCCTTGCGCTCGCTGGCCGCGGCCCCCGACGGCACCCTGTTCGGCGTCGCGGATGGCGCCGTCGTCCGGCTGCGGCACGAGGGGCAGGTGCTTCGGCGGCTGTGGTCGGTGTCGCCCGGGGCGGGTGACGCGGCGGAACTGCGGATGGACCCCACGGGGCGGCGGGTGGCGGTGCTGGGCAGGGGAAGCGGGGCCGCGCTGGCGGTGCTGGACGCGGGCGACGGCCGGGTGCTGGGACAAACGAAAACGGCGCCCCTCGACGCCGCGTTCGGCGTGGATGGGCGCCTGTACCTGCTGGAGCGCCGTGCCGTGCGGATCGTCCGCTAGCTCAGTGGCCCAGGTCCGAGTCGCCGCCCTTCATCATCAGGCCGGCCACCAGGAAGGGCAGCGAGTTCAGGGCAATGCTGAAGAACGCCGCGTAAACCAGGTACTGGTTGCCCCACATGAAGCCGGCGACCAGGGCGGCGATCGCCGGAAGGGTCATCAGCACGGCGGCGATCATGGCGAACTTCATCGGTCCGTCTCCAGAAGCGGTGCGTTGTCGCGGGTCGGGTGCCGCAAAGGCGCGCCAACCTACGCGCCCGCCCCGCCCTCCGGCAAGGGCCGCATTCGGCATGGAGGGTGCCAGCAGCCCCGGACGTGCCAAAGCTGCTCCGGTGATTTGTAGCAGACGTTGGGTTCGCAGGCCGCACTGAAGCGGGCGAAACGTTTGCGCGGCCGGTGGGGGGTCGCTATACTGTTCTGATTCCCGTATTCCCAAGCCGTTCCAAAGGTCCCGCTGCCTTCCTTGAAGGTACTGCTTCTCGACGCTGACCGCAGCCTTGGTCGAACGCTCGAACCGGAGCTGGACGACGCGGAGCTCCATGCCGCGTGTTCGCTGACGGACGGGCTGCGCCTGATCGCGTCGAGATCGTGGGACCTGATCCTCCTGGACGCCGATTTTTCCGGCGCGGGAATGGAACTGCTGGGGCGGCTGCACGGCGACGGGGGAATGGCGCCCGTGGTGCTGCTTTCGTCGCAGCCCACGATGGACCTGGCCATGGAGGCCATCCGGCACGGGGCGCACGACGTGCTTCCCAAGCCGCTGCCGCGCGGCCGGGTGCGCGAGATCCTGGTGGGGATCGAGGAGATCAAGCGGCTGCGCCCGCTCCCCGAGGTCACCACCCCCGACGGCACCACCATCGTGGGCGCCAGCTCGCAGATGATGGGGGTGTTCAAGTCGGTGGCCCGGGCCGCCACCAGCGACGCCACCGTGCTGGTTCTGGGCGAAAGCGGCACCGGCAAGGAGATGGTGGCCCGCGTGCTCCACTCGCGCTCCAACCGGTCGCGCGGGCCGTTCGTGGCCATCAACTGCGCCGCCATCCCCGAAAACCTGCTGGAAAGCGAGCTGTTCGGCCACGAGAAGGGCGCGTTCACGGGCGCCATCGGGCGGCGGATCGGCCGTTTCGAGCGGGCGAACGCGGGCACGCTCTTCCTGGACGAGATCGGCGACATGTCGATGGCGCTGCAGAGCAAGATCCTGCGGGCCATCCAGGAGCGCGAGGTAGAGCGGGTGGGCGGCGGGTCGCCCGTCTCCATCGACGTGCGCATCGTGGCGGCCACCAACCGCGACCTGGCGCAGGCGGTGCGCGAGGGCAAGTTCCGCGAAGACCTGTACTACCGCCTGGCGGTGGTCACGGTGATGCTTCCGCCGCTGCGCCAGCGCGGCGACGACCTGGACCTGCTCTCCCTGCACTTCTTCGCGCATTACGCACGAGAGCACGCGCGCCCCATTCGGGCCGTGGCGGAAGAAGTGTTCAACGTGATGCACCGCCACCCCTGGCCGGGCAACGTCCGCCAGCTGCGGAACGCGGCGGAGCGGGCGGTGGTGATGGCCAACGGCGAGATCCTGCTTCCACAGCACCTCCCCGCCGACATCCTGAACCCGCCCGAGGCGGCGGCGGACGGCGAGGGCGGCCAGGACGCGGCCGAGCCGCCCATGGTGACGCTGGAAGAGATGGAGAAGCGGATGATCCGCCGCGCGCTGCGCGAAACCGCCAACAACGTGACGGTCGCGGCCGAGCGGCTGGGCATCCACCGGAACACGCTCCGGCGGAAGATCCAGGACTACGGGCTGGGGCAGGACTGACACCCGCCTGGCCCTGCGCTTGCACGGCTGGTTCGTACACTTCTCCATTGCACCGGATGAGTGCACTGCGCCCACTTCCGGTGCGGAAGCGCCCCCTGCACGCCGTGGCCAGACGGTAGCTATTTCTGGCCTAAGCCGTTACGTTTCAAGCAGTTGACGCGCGTGCCGATCCGCGGTGCGCCGCGGTACGCGCCCTGCGCTGGCGCAATCGTCCCCTCTGTTCACCACCCCGGAGGACTTTGATGATCCACCTCATTCGTAAGCTGGGCTGCACCGTCGCCGTCGCGCTGCTGGTTCTTTCCGCCGGATGCACCGACGCGGCGTCGCCGCTTTCGGCGCGGGCGGGCGAGCCGGCGTTCAACACCGGCGGCGGCCCCGATGTCGCTGCGCTGGCCCGCTTCAAGACCAAGCCGCAGATCACCATCGCGTGGGCGAAGAAGTGGATCGGCCCGGAAGGCGGACGGCTGGACTTCTACGGGTTCGCCATCGAGGTGCCCGCCGGCGCGGTGGACAAGGTGACGATGTTCACCATCCGCCTCCCCGTGGATCCGAAGGGGTCGGACCACGTGCTGGCCGAGTTCGGCCCCCATGCGCAGCCGTTCAACGTGCCGGTCAGCATCGAGCTGCCCTATCGTAACACCAGCATCGAGGGCATCGCGCAGCCCACGATCGTATGGTGGAACAACGGCTGGTTCGACATGGGCGCCAGCGTCACGGCCGACGGCCTGCGGCTGCGCACCAGCACGGACCACTTCTCGACGTACGGCACGACGGACCAGCGCGGCGGCGGAATCCACACCTCCGGCGGCTGAACGGCCGCCCCTTCCAGCAGTCAAAGCCACAGGCATCGATCCGTGTTCAGTTCGCAAGCAACTGTCGAGCAGCTACTCCATCTCTTGCCCGGTGTGGACGAGTTGGAGACACTGCGTCTCGCCATGATTCGGACAGCCGTCCCGGATCCTGGAAAGGCGTGGGACAGTTCAAGCAGTTATGCGACGCTGGACAAGCGCATCCTTGCTAACGAGGATGTGGAGCAGGCACTCGCATTTTCCGAATCGGCGTTGCACGACTATGTGACGCTGCTTCACGACGGATTGCGACCCGTGTTCCGCAGCTATTTCACTGGTGACCACGCCGAAGCCGCGACGCATTTGCTCGCGCTTGGTGAGCGGCACGAAGCGACTGGCCGCGTGCGTGGTGCCAGCCAATGCTACCATGCGGCGCTCGTCCTTTCTCTTCCACTTGCCGAGAAGGCCTCCCAGATCGTCGCACTCCGCCGTATGGGCCGGGTGATGTTGGCGCTCGGGGAGTTTCGGGACGCGATTTCGTTCTATGACCGTAGCGTGGAACTGGCTCGCGATACAGGTGATCTTCGGGCTGAGGTAATCGCCCGCACGGGTGTGGGTAACGTCGCCATGTACCAAGGCCGGTGGGCCGATTCGGAACGCGCGTATCTGCAGGCGCTGGACCTCGTAAATGGCGCTGACGAAGGTGCTTTTCTGCTTGAGACGGGCCATCTGTTCAATAACTTGGGCAATGTCAATCTGCGCCTGAGCCGTCTCGATGAAGCGGACGAGTGGCTGCAGCGCGCCTTGGTGCTGTGGAATGCGGTGGATGCTCCGGAAGACCTCGGAACATGCTACCTCAACTTGGGTCAGCTTCGTGCCGAGCAGGGCCGAACAGGCGATGCACGGGCAGCATTCGAGGCAGCGGTGGGACTTCCGGTTTCACCGGCACTCAAGTCGCTGCTCGCGGGCGACCTTGCTGAATTGTGCCTGGTCGCCGGACATGTCACGGAGGCCGAAACGCTGGCGCGAATCGCCGAGGAGCACGCAATCGCGTCGTCATCGCCCTACACCCTGGGCTACATGTACCGGGTGCGGGGGAACCTGGCCAGATATCGCGGCCACGAGGACGGCTTCACCTTCTACGAGAAGGCGCTGGAGATCGCTCGCGAAAAGGGCTACCCGCCGCTGGAGGCCGACACCTTGGCTGACTACGCCGAACTGCGCCGGGGTACGGGCGGCGCCGAAGAAGCCGAGGCTTATCTCGAGCGGGCGCGCGAAATCTTCGATCAGCTCGGAGCCGTCCAGAGCTCGGCTCGCGTCCGCCGCGCTCTGGACGAACTCCGCACGGCGATCGAGGTACCGCTGGCTACGGTCGGGGACTGAACAGGGCAGGGCCATCTGTGCGACGGGGCTCCCGGGTGGGAGCCCCGTTCGTTTTGTGGCACCCGGCGACCCGGCCCGAACATTGCCCCCGTCCGATGGGTACGTCACGCTCCCCGACCCACCCGGCCCCGGCGTTCACCCGCGGCCGCGCCACGCCCTGACCAGAACCCGCGTGTCCGGTTCACGCATCTACGCCGCCGTTGCGCGCCTGGCGCCGCTCGCGCTGGCCCTTGGGGCCGCGCTTCCGGCGGCGGCCCAGGACGGCGGGTGCTCCGATGGGCGCGTGTCGGAGATCTTCATCGACGTGGGCGACGTGTTCGAGCTGGGCAGCCCCGACCTGGAGCCCCGCCTGAGCCGGGTGTACCGCGCCGCGAACGACATGCACCTGCGCACCCGCGAGTCCATCATCGCCCGCGAGCTGCTGTTCGAGGCGGGCGAGTGCTACCGCCCCGCGCTCCTGGCAGACTCCGAGCGCACCCTGCGCAGCTTTCCCTTCCTGGCCGACGCCAGCGTCTTCGGCGTGCGGCAGCCGGACGGCGACTGGCACGTGGTGGTGCGCACCCGCGACGAGTGGTCTACCCGGCTCGAGCCGCAGATGGACGGCGACTCCGACGGGTGGGGGCTGATCGGGGTGGAGTTCCGCGAAGAGAACGTGCTGGGCAGGGGGCTGCAGATCAGCCTCTTCGCCAAGGAGTACCAGCGGGAGCGGGTGTACGGCGGCGCCGTCTCCACCCCGCAGCTGTTCGGAACGCAGGTGGACGCCGAGGTGGGGCTGGAGCGCACGCCGGTGGGCGTGGCCGTCACGCAGCGGCTGGCGTACCCCTTCCGCGGCGAGAACGGGCGCTGGGCCTGGCGCCAGCAGTTCGAGCGGATGGAGCGCAACTTCGAGTTCTTCGTGCCGCGGGAGGACGGGGGCGTCCGCCGCACGTACTTCGCCGAGAAGCGCCAGTCGTTCGACGTGGGAACGGTCACGCGCTTCGGGCCGCGGGGAAGCCTGACGCTGCTGGGCGTGGCGCTGGCGGGCGAGCGCACCGAGTATCCGCGCGACTGGCTGAGCATGGACGGGAGCGGCGGCCAGCCGGTGCCCGTGGCGGGGGATCCGCCGCTGCAGGTAAACCCGCTGCCGGTGACGGGGCTGGACACGCTCTCCAGCGTACGGGTGGTTTTCCTGGCGGGGCATCGCAGCGTGTACTTCAAGCGCCTCCGCGGGCTGGACGCCATCCGCGGCACCGAAGACGTACGCATGGGCATCGACGTGGAGGCCGGCGTGGGCCGCAGCCTGTCGGCGCTCTCCACCGACGACGACCTGTCGGTGGCGGTGGGGGTGATGGCGGCGGGAGACCTGATTCCCGGTGTGCTGGCGGGGGTGCGCGCGACGGCCGAGGGGCGGCGCGACTACGGCGCGGAGCCGGGGCTGTCCGAGTGGCGCGACCTGTTCGGGCAGTTCGACGGCTGGGCGTACTGGCGCCCGCACGCGGAGTCGCGCCACACCTTCGTGGCGGCGGTGTCCGCGGTGGGCGGGTTCCGCACGCGGGTGCCGTTTCAGCTCACGCTGGGGCACCGGGCCGGGGCGCGGGGGCTTCCCGCCCACGCGTACCCGGGCGAGCGGCGGGTGGTGGGAACGCTGGAGCACCGCGCGTACCTGGGCTGGCCGAACGCGCGGCTCTTCGACCTGGGTTCGGCGGCGTTCGTGGACGTGGGCAAGATGTGGGCGGGGGGCGATGCCTTCGCGGCCAGCTCGCCCGTGGCGATGAGTGTGGGCGTGGGGCTGCGGGCGGCGTTCCCCCCGGGGTCGCGGCGCACCTATCGCCTGGACGTGGCCACACCGCTCGTCGGCGGCGTCCCCGGCCGCAGGCTGACGGTGACGCTGGGCATCGGGCAGGCGGTGGGCCGCAACAACGCGGGCGAAGACGCGCAGCTGCGCCGCAGCTCCCGCCGCCCCCTCTCGGCCTCGCTCTTCAGCTTCCCGGACTGAGTTTTGTCCGCACTCCCGCACTCACGCACTCACGCACTCACGCACTTCCCCGCAGTGTCCGACACGTTCACCACCCTCGCCGCGCCCGCCGAGGCCCAGATGCGCGAAAAGGCCTCGACGTTCCTGGCCTACGCGGCGCCGGTGGAAAGCGAGGCAGAAGCGCGAGCCATTCTCGCCGAGCGCGGCAAGGCGCTGTGGGACGCCACCCACCACTGCTCCGCCTGGTCGCTGCGCGACGGAACGCGGCGGGCGAACGACGGGGGCGAGCCGGGGGGCAGCGCGGGCCCGCCCATCCTGGCGGCCATCGAGGGCGCGGGGCTCACCGACTGCGTGGTGATCGTCACCCGCTACTACGGCGGAACCAAGCTGGGCGTGGGCGGGCTGGTGCGCGCGTACGGCGAGGCGGCGGCCGCGGCGCTGCAGGCGGCGCCCCGGCGCGTGGGCACGTACGCGGAGCGGCTGGCGGTGCGCTACGGGTACGAGCACACGGCCGCGGTCATGCGGGCGCTGGAGCGGGGTGGGGCGGAGCAGGTGGAGCACGGCTACGCGCCGGAGGGCGACGCGGGAACGGTGGATTTCACCCTGCCGCGAGGCCGCGTCCAGGCCTTCGCCGACGAGCTGCGGGAGGCGACGGCGGGGGCCGTGGCACCGGAGCGCGGGAGCGAATGCGTGCTCTATCGGAACGCGAAAACCTGATCGGCGTATTCCTACGCGTGTTCACTCCGCGGCGCACCCGCGGACCCCACTCGACACGTGATTGCCGGCCCTCCTCTTCCCGGGCCCGGCGCGCGCCAGAGCGCCCTGAAGGAGACCCACGGATGGATGGAGCCGTGCTCGCCGAGCCCATCATGGAGCGGTTGAGGAAACGCAACCCCGCGTATCACGAAACCGCGTACCTCTTCATCCTTGCCGCACTCCACTTCACCATCGAGCGCGTGGGCGAGGCTCGCCACATCACCGGCCGCGAGCTGGCCGAAGGGGCCCGCGACCTGGCGATCGAGCGCTTTGGGCTGATGGCCCGCTCCGTCCTGGAATACTGGGGCATCCGCACCACCCGCGACCTGGGCGAGCTGGTGTTCGCGCTGGTGGACTGCGGGGTGCTCGTAAAGCAGGACGGCGACTGCGTGCGCGACTTCGAGGACGTGTTCTGCTTCCGCGCCGCCTTCGAGCAGGACTATCCCTGGTGCTGCTCGCGCCAGACGCAGGACTCCTGACCCGCATCTTCCCCGAAAAACACCCGAGATCCACCCGTCTTCTTCGCGCCCTGGCTGGAACAGCCCTTGCGGCGCGCGGCCCCGGTCCGTGTGTGCGGGGCGGCGGTGCGCCCGGGGGAGGAGAACCTTCAGGGGAGGGGGAGAGGCCATGCCGGACGAGCGTGAGTTTCCGCAGTGCCGAAAGTGCAGCCAGGGCGTGCTGCTGCCGCTGTCGGACTATGGCCGCGACGGGGCGCCCATCACCTACAAGGCCTGGGTGTGCACCAACCCCGACTGCGGGTTCAACATCCGCATCGACAACGGCGAGATCAGCTTCGGCCGCACCATCGGCCAGAGCTTCAAGTGATGCCCCGTTCCGCATGACCACCCGGCCCACGGCGCCCGCGCGCCGTGGGCCGTTCGCATCCCATCCGCCATGACCCACGATCCCCAGTTCTTCGCCGCGCCGCACGTGCCCGTCCTCACCGCGGACGAGATGCGGCGGTGGGACGAGCATTCCATCCACACGGCCGGCATCCCCGAGCGCGTGCTGATGGAATCCGCCGGACGTGCCGCCGCGTCCATCATCCACCATCTGTATCCTGACGGACGGGTGGTCGCCGCGGTGGGAAGCGGCAACAATGGCGGCGACGCGATTCTGGTCGTTCGCACGCTGCGGGCGTGGGGGCGCGACGTGGCCGCGGTGCAGGTCGGCAGCCGTCCATCCGATCCGGCGCTGCTGCATGGCTGGGACGTGCCCTCCCTCGCGGCGGAGGACGCGGACGAGGCGTTTCGCGCGGCGGGGGTGATCGTCGACGGGCTCCTGGGCACCGGCGCGGCGGGTGCCCCGCGCGGCGCCTATGCCCGGACGATCGAGTCCATCGGGCGAGCCGGTCGCCCCGTCGTGGCGCTGGACGGGCCATCGGGCGTGGACCTGCCCACGGGTGGGGCGGAAGGTGTGGCGGTCCGCGCGGACGTAACCGTCACCTTCGGCGCGCCGAAGCGGGGCCTGCTGCTGTTCCCCGGGCGGGAGCGGGCGGGGCGGATTATCGCGGTGGAGATCGGGTTCGCGCCGCTGGCGGAGGCGGATGCCCGGCTGATCACGCCGTCGTGGGCGCGCGCCGTCCTCCCCCCCGTTCCGGCGAACGCGCACAAGGGGATGATGGGCAAGGTGTCCATCGTCGCGGGGCGGCGGGGGATGGCGGGCGCGGCGGTGCTGGCGGGATTCGGCGCGCTGCGGGCGGGGGCGGGGATGGTGTCGATCGTCTCGCCGGACGCCAATCGCGAGATCATCCAGTCGTCCCTCCCAGAAGCGCTGTACGTGGATCGGGATGCGCTCGGTCCGGGCTTTCAGTCCGGCTCGCAGGCTGTCGTCGCCGGGCCGGGGATGGGGACGGATGACGAGGCGCTGGACCTGCTCAGCATGATCGCGCGGGGGAGCGACGTGCCGCTGCTGCTGGATGCGGATGCGCTGACGCTTCTCGCTCGCGACCCGGAACTGCGCGACGTGATCGACCGGCCGCTGGTGCTCACGCCGCACCCGGGGGAGATGGGCCGCCTGATCGAAAGAACGGTCCAGGAGATCACGGCGGACCCGTTCGGCGCGGCGACGGAGGCCGCCGAGCGCTTCCGCTGCACCGTGCTGCTCAAGGGGAATCCCTCACTCGTCGCCGGCGAAGGAGAGCCGACGCTGGTGAACGTGGCGGGGCACTCGGGACTGGCGACGGGGGGCAACGGCGACGTGCTGAGCGGGGTGATCGGCGCGTTCCTGGCGCTGGGGATGGAGCCCCGAGACGCCGCCGGAGCCGCGCTGTACTATGCCGGCCGCGCGGCGGAGATCGCCGGCCGGGGCCGCGGGCTCATCCCCCGCGACGTGGCGGAGGCGCTTCCGGCCGCGCTGGAGGAGGAGGTGGGGCGGGGGAGCGAACTCGGGCTGCCGGGGATCGTGCTGGACCTGCCGGCGGCGCGGTAGACCGAGGGCGTGGGTGCGCATCGCTGCTGGCGCAGGGCATCCGCCAGTCTGAAGCTCGCCGCGGCTGTGCACGGGCGAATGAATTCGCTGCAACGACCCCACGATGTCCGCCTTCGCGGACTGCACGCTTTGGTGTGGTTCACGCTCGGTGGCGCGCCTCTGAAGTTGACAGTCGCGGGCCAGAAAAGTACGTTCCGCTGGCAGCCTTTCCGTCGAAATCACGACCCACTCACTCGCGCCCACGCGGTTCCGAATACATGGCGATCATCACCGAGATCCACGCACGCGAGATCCTGGATTCGCGCGGAAACCCCACCGTCGAAGCCGACGTCCTGCTTTCCAGCGGCGCCAGCGGGCGGGCGGCCGTGCCCAGCGGCGCATCGACCGGCGAGCACGAGGCCGTGGAGCTTCGCGACGGTGACGACAAGCGCTACCTGGGCAAGGGCGTCACGCGCGCGGTCGAGAACATCGAGGACCAGATCGCCGAGGCGCTGACCGGCTACGACGCCTACGACCAGGTGGCCGTCGACCGGACGATGATCGAGCTGGACGGCACGCCCAACAAGGGCCGCCTGGGTGCCAACGCCATCCTGGCCGTTTCGCTGGCCACGGCCCGCGCCGCCGCCGACGACGCGGGGCTGCCGCTGTACCGGTACCTCGGCGGGGCGATGGCCAACGTGCTTCCCGTCCCCATGCTCAACATCCTGAACGGCGGCGCGCACGCAGGCAACAACGTGGACTTCCAAGAGTTCATGGTGATGCCCATCGGCGCCGAAACGTTCAGCGAGGGGCTGAGGATGGGGGTGGAGGTGTTCCACGCCCTCAAGAAGGTGCTCAGCAAGGCCGGCAAGAGCACCGCCGTGGGCGACGAGGGCGGCTTTGCGCCGGACCTCAAGGACAACGAAGAGGCCGTCGCCGTCATCCTGCAGGCCATCGAGCAGGCCGGCTACCGCCCGGGCGAAGACCTGGTGCTGGCGCTGGACGTGGCCGCGTCGGAGATGTTCCGCGACGGCGGCTACGTCTTCCACAAGTCGTCGGGCGAGCGCAAGACGCCGCAGGAGATGGTGGAGTTCTACACGGAGTGGTGCCGCCGCTACCCCATCCGCTCCGTCGAGGACGGCATGGACGAGAACGACTGGGACGGCTGGAAGGCGCTGACCCAAGCGGTGGGCGCGGACATCCAGCTGGTGGGCGACGACCTGTTCGTCACCAACACCGAGCGCCTGGCGCGCGGCATCAAGGAAGGCATCGGCAACGCCATCCTGCTGAAGGTGAACCAGATCGGCACGCTCACCGAAACGCTCGACGCCATCCGCATGGCCCGCAAGGCGGGCTTCAACGCCGTGATGTCGCACCGCTCGGGCGAAACGGAAGACACCTTCATCGCCGACCTGGCGGTGGCCACCGGCGTGGGGCAGATCAAGACGGGGAGCGCCAGCCGCACCGACCGCGTGGCCAAGTACAACCAGCTCCTGCGCATCGAGGAGCACCTGGGCGACGCGGCCCTGTATCCCGGACGCGGGCTGTGGCGGTGAACCCGCGCGCGTTCCGCCGCCTGGCGACGGGCGGGGTGCTGGCCCTGGCGGCGTACTACGCGCTGTGGGGGGGCGAGTACTCCGCCTTTCACCTGCGGCGGCTGGACGCGGACCGCCGCGCCGTCGAAACGCGGCTGGCGGACACGCGCGGGCAGGTGGATTCGCTCAAGGCGCTGGCGCGCACGCTGGAGCGGGACGACGCGGCCGTGGAGCGCATCGCCCGCGAGCGCTTCGGGATGATCCGCGACGGCGAGCTGCTGTACCGCTTCGTCCCGGTGGACTCGGCCGCCGCGCCGAAGTAGGCGAACGGCCCCGCCGGGGGTTGACCCGGGGCGGGGGATTGCCTACCTTTGTCGTCCTGATCGCGGGGTGGAGCAGCCTGGTAGCTCGTCGGGCTCATAACCCGAAGGTCGCGGGTTCGAATCCCGCCCCCGCTATTGGACCGGGCCGGTCCTCGTAAAACAGGGCCGGCCCGGTTTCGTCGGCAGGGTAGCTCAGCTGGTTAGAGCGTACGACTCATAATCGTAAGGTCGGGGGTTCGAGCCCCCCCCCTGCTACTGAGGTAAGGAAAGGCCACACAACGGTTTTCGTTGTGTGGCCTTTTTTCATGTCGACGGCTCATCGGAGCCGCGAGCACCAGCCCGAGGCCGGCCTTCGATCTGCCGCTCCCGCCTCCGCGCCGAGCGTTTTCCCTCACTCCCCCGCTCGTCGGGGTTCCGCTCCAGAATCGCCGCGCGCCACATCGTACGGGAGCTGGCGGAGTGCGTTCACAGGCCGAAAGCACCTGCCCCCGCACGCGATGTTGCCATCCGTTGCAGAGGGGATTAGTATCCGACTATTAATGCAAAGTACAGGATCCCTGGCAGCGGCGGCCGGATGGACCTTCCCGAGCGCCCCCACGAGTGCCTTTCGCTCGCCGTCCGGCGCGTGGTGCCCTGCCTCTGCGGCATCACGCTCCTTCACCGTCCATCGTTCGTCCGTATCCCACAGCCCGTACGCAGAGGAAATCAATGTCCAGCGAGTACCAGTCCCAGCTGTGCGATCTGGTCCTCCGGGTCAAGGAGGCGGTGGAGAGCGCGGACGCCGAGCGGCTGCGCGAGGTGTTCACCCCGGACGCGCGCGTCGACGTCAACGGCCGCTTCGCCACCGCCGATGAGATCGTGAAGCACGTCGCAGAGTTCCTGTCGCGGGTGGAGCACCCGCAGCTGGACATCGTGAGCGTCGACGAGAGCGAGATCGGCGAGGCCGGGGGGCTGGCCGCGGTGGGGGTGGAACTCGCCTGGGTGGACCGCCATGCCTGGGAGGAGCACCTGCTGGCCGGCTCGCTGATCTTTCCGCTGGCGGCTGCCGAGCAGGGCTGGCGGGTGCCGGGGCTCACCGCCATCCAGGCGCAGGCGCGCCAGGACGACGCCTTGCCCGGCGCCGGGAGCGTCGCGGCTGCCCAGCCCGAGGCCGAGGCCGCGACTGTGGCGGCCCCCCCCGCGCCGCCGGTCGTGGTTCCGGGGATGAGCGCCGCGAGCCCCGCCGCGGAGTGGCCGCGCCAGCCGCGGCCGCATTTCCGGTCGGTGGAGCTGTTTCACCTCCTGGGAATCTACCAGGCCGTGGTGGCGATCCGGCCGCTGGATGTGGGGAACCGCGAGTTTCTGGAGTCGCTGCTGGCGGACTCGCGGGCGCTGGGGCAGGCGCTGGCCCGGGCACCCGCGCTGCACGGGGAGAACCGCGCCGCGCTGGGTGCGCTGCTGGCCGCCGTCGCGGCGCAGGAGCCCGGCTCGGCGGCCGAGCGGGCGCGGCAGATCCTGGCGGCGGGGGGGCGGCTGGTGCGGCGCGCCCAGGGGCGGAGGCTGCGGCCGGCCAGCGGCGGCGAGCTGGACCCGCTTCCGGCGGACTACGCGCGGCTCACCGTGGTGTTCGGCCCCGGGCTGGGGCTGGGCGACCAGATCATGTACCTGTCGCTCCTTCGCGCGCTGGCCGCGCACGTCCCCTGCGCGGAGATCACCGTCTTCACCCTGTATCCGGGGCTCTGGGCCGAGCTCCTTCCCGCCGCGCGCGAGCGGTCCTACCGGGGCGACCCGCTGCGCCCCTTCCGCTTTCTGCGGCGCGACGGCGCGCCGGGGCGCGAACTGGTGGTGGCCGCGGACTTCGGGCCCAACGACCTGCACCGCCGGGTGGCCCGGCCCTCGCGCGGGCGTGACGTGCTGGAGGTGGCGCTCGGGCCGCGCCGCGCCTGGTTCGCGCGCGCGGGCACCGAGCCCGTGCGCACGGAACAGTGGCCCGCGCCGGCCGCCGGGGGGAACTACGCGCTCGTGGCCGCCATGGCCGGCCGGCTGTGCCCCGCGGGGGCACCCTGGCCGGTGTGGGAGGCCGCGGCGCCCCGGCGCCCCCCCCAGCGCCCCCTGTGCGTGCTGGTGAACCCGCTCTCCTCCAAGCGGTTTCGCTTTGGGCCGGAGCACTGGGCCGCGGTGCTTGCCCGGCTGGACGGCCTGGTAGGCGGTCTGCGGGCGCGGGTGTTTCCCGGGGTTCACCCCGCCAGCCGCGCGGGCGCCATGCAGGTGGTGGAGCTGGCGCGCGCGGCGGGGTGTGTCCAGGTGGCGCCGCTCGACGAGGGCGAGGCGCCGCTCACCCCCGAGGATGGCGTGGCGCGGGTGTGCCGCGCGGCGCGCGAGGCCGATCTCTGCCTGACCGTCGACACCTTCACCGCGCACCTGGTCCCGCTGTTCGGCACCCCGACCGTGACGTTGACCCCCTGGGAGAACCGCGACTTCTGGGCGCCGGCCCCGTGGAACGAGGTGCGGGTGGTGCCCACTCCCGATCCCGCGGCGGTGGAGTCGCTCGCCCAGGCGGCGGCGGCCTCGGTCGGCGGCTGACCTCGTGGCCCCACCGCGGCCTCGTGAGACCTGCCCCTCAGCCCAGGGCGACGCCGGTCTGCCGGGCGACGCGCTCCAGCGCCTCTACCACCGGCCCGATGACGGGGATCCCCTCCCGCCGCCGCACCTGTTCCGTGCGGCGGCTGGGATCACCCGGGATGATGGGGCCCGAGGTGCCCTCGGCGGGGCGGGTCGCCCGGAGCGTGCGGATCCAGTCGTCCACCTGGCGCCCGAACTCCTCCGGATCGGCGAACGCGGCCACCTGGAAGGCGCCGAACAGGTGCCCCACCCCCTTTCCCACGGTCCGCGCCGGCGGCGGCAGGTGCGCGGGGAACGGCGGCGCGAAGGGCCCCCAGCTGGCACCTCCCAGCGGCCCGCAGAGCAGGTCGACCATCGCCCCCAGGCAGTACCCCTTGTGCGCGCCGCGCTCCCGGTCGGACCCCAGCGGAAGGAGTGCGCCTCCGTTCAGCATGGCATGCGGATCGGTGGTCATCCGGCCGTCGCGGTCGATGGCGCACCCTTCCGGGATGGAGGTTCCCTGCCGCGCCGCGTGCTCCACCTTGCCGAAGGCGAATGCGCTGGTGGTGAGGTCGATGACCACCGGCGGCTCCTCGAGCGCGGGGAAGGCGATCGCCAGGGGGTTGGTTCCCAGCATCTTTTCGGCCCCCCACAGCGGCGCCACCTGCGGCGGGGAGTTGGTCATCGCCCAGCCGATCAGGCCCCGGGGCAGCGCCTGCAGCGGGTAGTACTCGCCCGCCCCGAAGTGGTTGCTGTTCCCCACGGCCACCCAGCCGGTCCCCACCCGCTCCGCCTTTTCCAGCGCCAGCTCGTTGGCGCGCGGGCCCACCACCAGCCCCAGCCCGTTGTCTCCGTCCACCGTGGCCGTGGCGGGCGTTTCCCGGACCGTCCGGATGTGCGGGCGCGGGTTGATGCGCCCCTGCGCGAGCATCTCCACGTACTGCGGCAGCCGGGCCACCCCGTGCGTGTCGATGCCGCGCAGGTCCGCGCTGCTCAGCACGGCCGCGGCCAGCTCCGCGTCCTCGGCCGGCACGCCGAACGTCTGCAGCACGCGGGAGGTGAACTCGCGCAGCTGCGCGGCCTCGAACGTCTTTTCCGCCGTCGCGGGCGGGGTCTTCGGCACTGCGGTCACGTTCACTCTCCGTTCTCTCCGGTCCCCCGCCGCCACTCCGGAGCGCCTGGCGAGCCGGCGCGCGGAGCCCCCCCGCTGGCCGGTGGCACGGCGACCGGCCGTGCACCCGTCCGCGGGAGCGGCGCAGGGCGTTGGAGCAAGGTGGAATCACTTTCCAGGACAGCTAATCAATTACAGGACGGCCGGCCATTCGTCAACCGCGCGCCGGCTGGAGCGGGGATCACTGGTCCCCCCGGCGGCGCGAAAGGCGATGCTCTGCGCCCGGGGCCGGCAGCGTTCCGGGCGCGATCCGGATGCGTTCGTCCAGCCAGGCCTGCACGGCCAAAATGTGCCTGGGTCGGCGGAATTCCAGGGCGATCGGCTCACCCCCGGCCCGTCCAGGGCAGCGGAAGGAAGGGGGTCGGGTTGACACGACAGAAACGAATGCGTTAGAGTAGGGAGGACGCGGATTCTGGCGGATCAGGTGAGGATGATTTCCCGTCGCTAGGGCGCGCCGGTTCCCGCCCCCCGAATCCCGTCACGCCGGTCCGTGCACACGTTTATCCGCGAGGACTCACCGGACCCGCCGTGCGACTGCGCCGCGGCGGAGGTGAGCCTCCTCGCGGCGCATCCTCTACATCTACCTATCAACGGAGTCGGTATGGCAACGCTCGAGCCGGAAGTCCTCAAGGTCGCCGCGAGCCAGAGCGCGCTGGAGCTGGAGGGAATCGACCACGTGGAGCTGTACGTGGGCAACGCCTACCAGGCGGCGCACTTCTATCGCACCATGTTCGGGTTCCGCCCCGTGGCGCGAGCGGGGCTGGAGACCGGCGTTCGCGACCGGCTCTCGATCGTGGTGGAGCAGGGCGAGATCCGCCTGGTGCTCACCAGCGGCCTGCACCCCGACTCGCCCATCACCCAGCACGTCGCGGTGCACGGCGACGGGGTGAAGGACGTGGCGTTCCGGGTGGCGGACGTCGAGGGCGCGTATCGCACCGCCGTCTCGCGGGGCGCGGTGCCCGTGGCCGAGCCGCAGGTGCTGCAGAGCGATGCGGGACGGGTGGTGCGGGCCACCATCGGCGGCCCCGGCGCGGGGGTGCACTCGCTGGTGGAGCGCCAGGACTACATGGGGGAGTTCCTTCCTGGCTTCGAGCCCATCGACGACGCGCCGCACACGGTTTCCACGGGGCTGACGGAAGTGGACCACGTGGCCGTGAGCATGGAGCAGGGCGGGCTGGACAACTGGGTCGCCTTCTACAAGGACGTCCTGGGCTTCCACCAGTCGCACCACGAGATGGTGTGGACCAAGAACAGCGCCATGAACAGCAAGGTGGTCGAGGACGCGTCGGGCAAGATCAAGTTCCCCATCCAGGAGCCGGCGGTGAACGGCGGCAAGTCGCAGGTGCAGGAGTACCTGAACTTCAACCATGGCGCCGGCGCGCAGCACGTTGCGTTTCTGACGGACGACGCGGTGGCCACGGTGCGCGCCATCCGCGACAACGGCGTGCACTTTCTGCGCGTTCCCGGCAGCTACTACGACATGCTGGAGGCGCGGGTGGGCGAGGTGGACCCGCCGGTGATGGCGGCGCTGAAGGAGCTGGGGATCCTGGTGGACTCCGACGACGACGGGCGGCTCCTGCAGATCTTCAGCGAGCCGGTCACCTCGCGCCCGACCATGTTCGTGGAGATCATCGAGCGGCAGGGCGCCAAGGGCTTCGGCTCGGGGAACATCAAGGCGCTGTTCGAGGCGGTGGAGCGCGAGCAGGAACTGCGCGGCAACATCTGATGACCGACACCGCTCCTGCCCCCGCCGCCCTGCGGCTGGCGGGGTGGGCCCGGGCCTCGGGAACCTCGGCGCTGCAGACCATGCTCTCGGTGGGCACGCGCCCGGGGACCATCTCCTTTGCCCTGGGCCTTCCCGCGCCGGAGTTCTTTCCCTCGGAGGCGTACGGCCGCGCCGCGGCGGCCGTGCTGGCCGAAGACCCGCGCGCGCTGCAGTACTCCCCGCCCAGCGCGCCGCTGCAGGCGCACGTGGCGGCGCTCATGGCGCAGCGCGGGGTGGCCTGCGCGCCGGAGCAGGTGTTCCTGACCACGGGCGCGCAGCAGGGGATCAGCCTTCTGGCGCGCCTGCTGCTGGAGCCGGGCGGCGAGATCATCACCGACACGCTGTGCTACACGGGCTTTCAGCAGGCGGTGGAGCCGTTCGCCCCGCGGATTCTCACCGTGCCCACCGACCTGGACACGGGAATGGACGTGGACGCGGTGGAGGCGCTGCTGGCGGGCGGCGCGCGCCCGGCCTTCATCTACACCGTCACCGACGGGCACAACCCGCTGGCGGTGAGCATGTCGGCGGAAAAGCGGTTGCGGCTGGTGGAGATCGCTCGCCGCTACGGGGTGCCGGTGGTGGAGGACGACCCGTACGGCTTTCTTGCGTACGACGGCCCCCCGGCGCACCCGCTGCGGGCGCTGGAGCGGGAGTGGGTGTTCTACGTGGGCTCGTTCAGCAAGGTGCTGGCGCCCGCGCTGCGGCTGGGGTGGATCATCGTGCCGCCGGAGCTGGTGCCGCTGCTGGCCATCAGCAAGGAGGCCAGCGACATCAACACCGCCACGCTGGCCCAGCGCGGCGCGGCGCGCTTCTTCGACGGCGGCCACCTCCCCGCGCACCTCGCCATGCTGCGGCGCGAGTACCGCCTGCGCCGCGACACCATGCTGGCCGCGCTGGAAAAGCACTTTCCCGCCGGCACCCGCTGGCGGAAGCCGTCCGCGGGCGTGTTCATCTGGGTGGAGCTGCCGGAGGGGACCGACGCGGGCGAGGTGCTGCGCGTGGCCATCGAGCAGGAGGGGGTGGTCTTCGTCCCCGGCCACGCCTTTGCGGCGGACGGCAGCCGCACCGCCAGCGACTGCATGCGCCTCAACTTTTCCCACAGCACCCCGGACGTAATCGAGGAAGGCATCGCCCGCCTGGGCCGCGCCCTGCGGAGCCTGGCGCCCTGAGCGTACACGTCCAGGGGTGGCCCAGGGGCGTGCGGATGCCATGAAGCGGAGCCGGGGAATCCCGGCTCCGCCTTTCTGTTCTGACGACAGAATCGTTCGGGGAGCAGGGCGAGCCAGGTGGGGCCGGGTACCACCACGGGAGGGGTCCGAAGGCGGGTCGTGGCAGCCCTTCCCGATCGTCCGCGTGAGCCGCGCGCGCGGGGAGCGGATCGGGCCGAGCCCCTGGATCGAGATCGACGCAGGCAGTGCCGGGACACTTTCGTCCAGAGTACCAGCAGGGTGGCGGTTGCGGCGGATTGGATCGGGATGTCGTGCGGTTGCCTGCTCCCGCCACGTCCGGGGCGAGAACCGGTGCCGGCGGTGCACTCGTCCTGCACGCGGCAGCCCCCCGGTGGACGGATCCACCGGGGGGCTGTCGGCTACTTCAAGGATGGCTCGGCTGCCGTGCGGCGAGCGGGCTCGCCGTCGGCGGTCGTTCGTGCCGCTTACTTGACGATGAGCCAGCCCCACATCTGGGCCTCGAAGAAGTGCTTGTTGATGGCGCAGACCACCAGGTACTTGCCCGGCTTCAGGAACTTCAGCTTGATCGTCGGGTTCGGGGCAGCCTGCAGGAACAGCCGGCCCTTGGGGTAGAGCAGGAGGGCTCCCGGGGTGGGCAGGATGTCCTTCGGCTGCACACCGTCGTTGTAGATGGCCAGCCGGTGCCCGAATACGATGTTGAAGGTCACGATCTCGCCCGCGTTCATCACCACGGTGCCCGGATTCATCCGGTCGTTGGCATGCCACGACCCATCGTGCGAATTGGGGTAGGGCGAGCCGGTCTCCGCGTTGCCGAGCCTCATCACGGCGCCCGGCGCCGGCGCGGCCGTGGTCCCCACGGACTGCGTCGACATCACGTCCGAAGTCTCGCCATCCTCCACGAGCGCGAGCACGTCTTCCGGCGTGAACCAGTTCTCTTCTGCGGGCCAGGATTCTTCCGTGGACACGTCCCCTTCGGAGTGCACGGCGCCCGAAGCGGCCAGCGGCGCCGCCGAGTCGGGGGAGCAGTTCGCCAGGAGCGGGGTGACGAGGAGCAGAGCAAGGATACGTCGCAAGGTGACCTCCGGAACAGGAAATAGGTGAGAGCGGAGAGATGGAACGGCGGGCGCGGCGGGTAACCGCGTCCCGCCGCTCTTTGAACATCGCCCTTACGTCACAAATTGTCAAGTACCGGCGCGAGACCCTGGCGGGGGGCCGCCGGGCCCGGGGGCGGGAAGCCCGCGCCGGAGCACCGGCGGCAGGTACTTGCCAGCCTTTCACTTCCCTCCTCGTCCGGCCGGGCCGCCGATTCGCTTCGCGTCGCGGACGGGAAGGCCGCAGCGACGCGTCAGGCGATCTATTCACGCCACCCATGCGCAAATAACGAGGGGAGATGCCGTCGCGGCCCCGCGGCAGGGGGGGGCTGCGCTCGTCCCGGTTCGCGTTCTTGGATGGAAGAGTTCGTGCGCTCCCGTCGTGAATGGGGGACGGTCCGGCGCCGACACGCGTTCCGGCGACGCCCTTTCGGGCCATGGGGGGGAAAGCTGCGCGTTCGTACGTCGGATTGCGTTTTTCGGCGGCGAATAATATTTTTTTCCAGACGAACAAACGACGCTTCCCCGCCCAGTCGAACGTTTCCCGCCCGAGCGCGTGGAACTCCCGGGCGCGTGCGGTTCACGCCGGAAGGGAACGCGAGTCGGCACGGACCTGGGGTCCCGCCGGGCACGTGGGATCCCGCCTTTTTGTCTCAGGCGAGATTTTCGAGGGAAAACAGGCCGTGGGCGTGCTTGCCGGCCGGACGTCCTCCATCACCGCACGCGAACGAGCCCCGGCCATTTTCCCGATGACGAAGGAGAGATCGTGAGCGGTCCCGTGATCAACGCCGACGTGGTGGACGCGCTGGTGCTTCCCCGGCTGGTGTGGCTGCGTCCGAACCTGGTGGGGCTCGTGTTCACGCTGTCGAAGCTGCTCCCCGCGCGCTTCATCATCGGCAGGGCGCGCGAGGAGGGCGAGCTGCGGCCGGGCGGGTTGATCGCCGAGACCAGCTCGGGGACGTTCGGGCTGTCGCTGGCGATGGTGGCCCGCCTGCACGGGCACCCGCTGCAGCTGGTGAGCGACCCTTCCATCGAGCCGCCGCTGCAGCGCCGGCTGGAGGACCTGGGGGCCACCGTCAACATCGTGCGCGACCCGGGCCCCTCCGGTGCCTTCCAGATCGCCCGGCTCGAGCTCCTCGAGCGGATCCTGGCGGAGAATCCTGGCTCGTTCTGCCCCCGCCAGTACACCAACCCGCAGAACCCGGCCAGCTTCGCCCCCTGCGCCGAGCAGCTCGCCCACGCGGCCGGCGCGGTGGACTGCCTGGTGGGCCCGGTGGGCTCCGGCGGGTCGCTCTGCGGGACCGCGTCGTTCCTTCGCCTCCTTTCTCCTGAGCTGAGCGTGGTGGCGGTCGACACGCACCACAGCGTCATCTTCGGCCTGACCGAGGGCCGGCGCACGCTGCGCGGGCTGGGGAACAGCCTGGTGCCCCCCAACGTGGACCACGCGGCGGTAGACCTGGTGCACTGGGTGGGCGCCGCCGAGGCCTACCACGCCACCCGGCGGCTGCACGCGGAGCACGCGGTGTTCATGGGCCCCACCAGCGGCGCGGCGTTCCTGGTGGCCGACTGGTACGCCCGGAACAACCCCGACGCGCTCACCGCCGTGCTCCTCCCCGACGAGGGCTACCGCTACCAGGACACCGTCTACGACGACGCCTGGCTGCAGGAGAAGGGGCTGCGGCTGGATGCGCCCCCCGCCGGGCCGGTGGAGTGGGACCGCCCCCACGACGGCGCCGATGCGTGGTCGTACTTCCGCTGGGGCCGCCGCGACTACGCCGCGGTGATGGGGGCTCCCCCCGAGCGGCTGGAGCTGGCGTCGCTCTGACGGCGCGTGGATCGGCCCCGGCCGACGCACGGTCGTGTCCGGCCCGTGGACCGGCCGTGAAAGAAGGGTCTGCACAGGCGAAGCCCCGAGGCCGCTGCACTGCAGCAGCCGCGGGGGTTCACGTTTCGGGCGTGCCCGCACAGGAGGAACCCCGGACCCTTCGCGCTTCGAGGCCGGTGCTCTCTCGCATGCTCCTTTGCGGCAGAAAAGGCGAATGCGCGTAGTGATTCCGCTAAACGTGGCGGGAACGGTTGACGGCACGGGAGCGGCCGGGTTATCGTTCATTTCCCCACGTTTTTGTGCCATCGCGTAGTTCAAGTCTTCCAGACCCAAGGCCGTGCCGCCAGAGGGAATCGGACGCCTCCCCCGCTTCCGTCACCGAGGCGGTGGTCTGGAAGCCTGTCTGCATTTCGGGCAGGGCCGACCAGCGACTGCCGGGAGTCGTC
Organism: Longimicrobium sp.; assembly: GCF_036399935.1. Taxonomy (GTDB): domain Bacteria; phylum Gemmatimonadota; class Gemmatimonadetes; order Longimicrobiales; family Longimicrobiaceae; genus Longimicrobium. Next base: position 140,125 of record NZ_DASWMD010000021.1, on the reverse strand, counting down.
ACGCGAGGTGGCAAGACAAGGGATACTGCGGGGCACATGGGCCCCGCAGTTTCGCGTTCCAGGCGAGATCGTACGATGGGAAACAGCATGGACGCGCTTGCTGGTGAGACGTTCTCCGCACCGCTGCCGGTGACGGTGAGCACGGTCCACTCGGAACCGACGGCGGGCGGCGACGGGCTGCCGCGGGAGCAGGCAGAGTACTGGCGGGAGACGCTGGCCGACGCCCCGGAGCCGCTGGAAGTGCCGGCCGACCGCCCGCGCCCCGCACAGCTGGACTCCGCCGCCGCCCTCGTTCGCCTGGAGCTGGACGAGGAGCTGGGCGCGGCTCTCAGCACGCTCGGAATGCGCCACAGCTCGCACGTCTCCACGGTGCTGCTGGCGGGGTGGGCCGCGGTGCTGGGCCGGCTGTCGGGGCAGGCGGACCTGGTGATCGGGTGCTTCGCGAACGCGCTGCCGGTGCGGGTGGACCTGTCGGGCTCGCCCACGGCCGCGGAGCTGGTGGGCCGGGTGGAGGCGCGGGTGCGGGGGGCGCTGCGGAACCAGGACCTTCCCTTTCAGCGGGTGATGGAGCTCGTGCAGCCGGACGGCGCCGCTCCTTCGGCCACGCCGCTGTTCCGGGTGGGGTTCGCCTGGCGGGACGCGCCCGGGAGCGGCCTGCAGATCGACGCGGAGCCGCGCTCGATGGCCGGGCTCGACCTTTCGCTCGACCTGTGGGAAGAAGGGAGGGGGATCGCGGGACACGTGGTGTTCGCTACAGCGCTGTTCGACCGGGCGACGGTGGAGCGCTACACGGGCTACCTGCGCCGGGTGCTGGCGGGGATGGCGGCGGACGAGACCCGGCCGGTGGACCGGCTGCCGCTGCTCGCGGACGAGGAGCGCCGCCTCGTCGTCGAGGGGTGGAACCGCACCGCGACGCCGTATCCCGCCGAGTGGTACATCCATGAGCAGTTCGAGGCGCAGGCCGCGCGGACGCCGGACGCGGTGGCGGTGGTCCATGAGGACCGGGAGCTGACGTACGGGGAGCTGAACGCCCGCGCCAACCGGCTGGCGCACCACCTGAGGAGCCTGGGCGTGGGCCCCGACGTGCGCGTGGGGATCTGCGTGGAGCGCGAGCCCGAGCTGGTGGTGGCCGTGCTGGGGGTGCTCAAGTCGGGTGGCGCGTACCTGCCGCTGGACCCGGGCTATCCGCGCGAGCGGCTGCTGGACATGGTGCAGGACAGCGCCCCCGTGGTGATGCTGACGCAGGAGGCGCTGGCCGGACGGCTGGCGGCGCTGGACGTGCCCCTGCTGCCGCTGGACGAGGACGCGGGTTGGTGGGACGGCCAACCCGCCACCGATCCGGAGCGCGCCGCGCTGACGCCGGAGCACCTGACGTACGTGATCTACACCTCCGGCTCCACGGGGCGGCCCAAGGGGGTGGAGATGACGCACCGTGGCGCGTCGAACCTGCTGCACTGGTACTTGGGCGCCACCGCGCTCACGGAGCGCGACGCGGTGCTGGTCGTCACCTCGTTCAGCTTCCACCTCACCCAGCGCAACCTGATGGCCCCCCTGTTCGTGGGCGGCCGGGTGCACCTGGCGCGCGAGCCGTTCGAGCCCGGCAGGATCACCGCGCAGATCGTGGCGTCGGGGATCACCATGATGAACCTGACGCCCACGGGCTTCCAGGCGCTGGTGGAGGCGGACGGGGGAAAGGCGATCGGCGGGCTGCGGATCGTGGTGTTCGGCGGGGAGCCGCTGTACCCGCGCCAGCTGGCGCGGGTGCCGGAGCCCCGTCCGGTGTTCCTGAACCCGTACGGCTCCACCGAGGCGACCGGGATCACGGCCCACCACTACGCGCGGGCGGACCTGTCGAGCTACTCGAGCCGCTCCATGCCGCCGGGCTGCCCCATCGCCAACGCCACGATCTACGTGCTGGACGCGGCCGGCGAGCCGGTGCCGGTGGGGGTGACGGGCGAGCTGTACCTGGGCGGCGCCGGGGTGACGCGCGGGTACCGGGCGCTCCCGGGGCAGACGGCGGAGCGCTATCTCCCCGATCCCTTCGGCCGGGTGCCCGGCGCGCGGCTGTACCGCACGGGCGACCTGGGGCGATGGCTGCCGGACGGGACCATCGAGTTCATGGGCCGCGGCGACGCGCAGGTGAAGGTGCGCGGATTCCGCATCGAGCTGGGCGAGATCGAGGCGCGGCTGGCCGAGCATGCGGCGGTGCACGAGACGGTGGTGGTGGCGCGGGCCCGCGAGGGCGAGATGGGCGACCCCCGGCTGGTGGCCTACTACACGGGGGACCGCGCTGCCCCGGCCGCGCTGCGCGCCCACCTGGCCGAGCGGCTGCCGGAGTACATGGTCCCGGCCGCGTTCGTCCACATGGACGCGCTCCCGGTGAACCCCAACGGCAAGCTGGACCGCAAGGCGCTGCCGGAGCCGGAGTTCGGGCCGGACGAGGAGACGTACGTCGCGCCGCGCACCCCCGTGGAAGAGGTGCTGGCGGGGGCCTGGGCCGAGGTGCTGGGCGTGGAGCGGGTGGGGGTGCACGACGCGTTCTTCGAACTGGGCGGGCACTCGCTCCTGGCCACGCGGGTGGTGTCGTGGGTGCGCGAGGTGTTCGGTGTGGAATTGCCGCTGCGCGCGCTCTTCGAGGGACCCACGGTAGCCGAGATGGCGATGCGCGTGGAGGAGATGCGCCGGGCGGGGCTGCCGGTGCTGCCCCCCGTCGTCCCGGTGGACCGCGCAGAGCCGCCGCCGCTGTCGTTCGCACAGGAGCGGCTCTGGTTCCTGGACCAGCTGGAGCCGGGGAGCGCCTTCTACAACCTTCCCTTCGCCCTGCGCCTGCGCGGCCCGCTGGACGTGAACGCGCTGGAGCGGAGCCTGGGCGAGATCGTGCGGCGCCACCAGGCGCTGCGGACGGTGTTCCGGGAGCAGGGCGGCACCGCCCGGCAGGTGGTCGTGCCCTTCGGCGGCTTCGCGGTGACGGTGCAGGACCTGTCCCACCTTCCCGAAGCGGCGCGCGAGGCCCAGGTGCAGCGCGAGCTCGTGGCGGAAACCGCCGAGCGGCCCTTCGATCTCGCGGCGGGCCCGCTCTTCCGGGTGACCCTGCTGCGCCTGGGGGCGGAGGAGCACGTGCTGCTCCTTTCCATGCACCACGTCGTCAGCGACGGGTGGAGCATGGGGGTGCTGTACCGCGAGCTGTCGTCGCTGTACGCGGCGTATCGTGACGGGCGTGAGTCGCCGCTGCCGGAGCTGGCGGTGCAGTACGCCGACTTCGCGGTGTGGCAGCGCGAGCAGCTGGAGGGCGCGGCGCTGGAGCGGCAGCTCTCGTACTGGCGGGAGCGGCTGGCGGGTGCGCCGGAGCTGCTGGAGCTGCCGACCGACCGTCCCCGCCCGGCGGTGCAGACGTACCGGGGCGCGATGGTGCCGGTAGAGCTTTCGCTGGAGCTGGCGGAGCGGCTGCAGGCGCTCGGGCGGAGCGAGGGCGCCACGCTGTACATGACGCTGCTCTCCGCCTTCCAGGTGCTGCTGGGCAAGTACGCCGGGAGCGACGACGTGGTCGTGGGCAGCCCCATCGCGGGGCGGACGCGGAAGGAAACCGAGGCGCTGATCGGTTTCTTCGTCAACACCCTGGTGCTGCGGACCGACCTTTCCGGCGACCCCAGCTTTCGCGAGGTGCTGCGGCGGGCGCGCGAGGTGACGCTGGGCGCGTACGAGAACCAGGAAGTGCCCTTCGAGCGCCTGGTGGCCGAGCTGCAGCCGGAGCGCACCCTGAGCCACGCGCCCCTCTTCCAAGTGCTGCTGACGCTGCAGAACGCCGGCGGCGGCGGCGCGGCGCTGCCGGGCGTGGTGGTGAGCGGCGTGGAAGCCGAGCGCGCGAGCGCCAAGTTCGACCTGTCCCTCGTGCTCACCGCCACTCCGCGCGGGCTGCGGGGCGGAGTGACCTACAGCACCGACCTCTTCGAGCGCGGCACCATCGAGCGGATGATCGGCCACCTGGAGCGGGTGCTGGAGCAGGTGGCCGCCGACGCGGACGTGCGCCTGTCGCGCCTGGCGCTCGCCGGGCCGGAGGAGCGCGACCGGGTGGTCGTGGAGTGGAACCGGACGGAGGCGGAGTATCCGCGAGACGCGAGCATCCACGCGCTGTTCGAGGCGCAGGCGGAGCGCACGCCCGCCGCGGCGGCGCTGGTGTGGGGCACGGAGAAAGTGACGTACCGGGAGCTGGACGTGCGGGCGAACCGGCTGGCGCACCACCTGGCCGGGCTGGGCGTGGGGCGGGAAAGCCGCGTGGGGCTGCGCCTGGAGCGCAGCGTGGACAACGTGGTCGCCACGCTCGCCGTGCTCAAGGCCGGCGGCTGCTGCGTATCCATCGACGCCACCTACCCGGCCGAGCGGATGGAGCTCATGCTGGCCGACAGCGGCGCGCGCGTGCTGCTGAGCGAGGGAGAGATCGACGCCCCGGCCGGTCTCCACGTCGTCCGTCTGGACCAGGTGGCGGAGGTGCTCGCCGCCGGGCAGGACCATCCCCTGTCCACGAACGCGTGGGCGGGGAACCTGGCCTACGTCTTCTACACCAGCGGCAGCACCGGGCGGCCCAAGGGCGTGATGATGGGGCACCGCGAGGTGGTGCAGTACGCCGCGTGCCTTCCCGGGACGATGCCGATCGGCCCCGGCGACCGGGTGGCGCAGGCATCCAACGTGAGCTTCGACGCCGCGGTCTTCGAGATCTGGGGCGCGCTGCTGAACGGGGCCACGCTGGTGGGCATCGAGCGCGACGTCCTCCTTTCCGCGCCGCTGCTGGGGCAGGCGCTGCGCGAGCAGGCGATCACGCACCTGTACCAGACGGCGGCGCTCTTCAACCAGCACGTGCGCGAGCAGGTGGACGTCTACGCCAGCCTGCGCCAGCTGGTGTTCGGCGCCGAGGCCGTGGGGACGGAGAGCGTGCGCCGGACGCTGCGCGAGGGCAAGCCTGCTCGCGTGCTGCACGAGTACGGGCCCACCGAGGCGACCGTGTGGTGCACGCTCGAGGAGGTGGACGAGGTGGCGGACGACGCGCCCACGGTGCTGATCGGGCGGCCGATCCCGAACGCGCGGGCGTACGTCCTCGATCCCGCGGGCGAGCCGCTGCCGGTGAACATCCCCGGCGAGCTGTGCATCGGCGGCGAGGGCGTGGTGCGCGGCTACCTGGGGCGGCCGGGGCTGACGGCGGAGCGCTTCGTCCCCGATCCCTTCGCGGACGCCCCCGGCGCGCGGATGTACCGCACCGGCGACCGTGCGCGCTGGAAGGCCGAGGGGAAGCTGGAGTTCATGGGCCGCCTGGACGACCAGGTGAAGATCCGCGGCTTCCGCATCGAGCCGGGCGAGGTGGAGGCGGCGATCGTGGCGTATCCCGGGGTGAGCGAGGCCCGGGTGATGATGCGCGAGGACCAGCCGGGCGACAAGCGGCTGGTGGCGTACGTCGTCGGGACAGTGGACGTGGACGGGCTGCGCGCGCACCTGCGCCAGGGGCTGCCGGAGTACATGGTGCCGCGGGCCATCGTCGCGCTGGACCGCCTGCCGCTGACCCCGAACGGAAAGGTGGACCGCAAGGCGCTGCCGGCGCCCGAGTACGCGGCTGACGCCGACCGGTACGTGGCGCCGCGCACGCCGGCCGAGGAGGTGCTGGCGGGGATCTGGGCCGAGGTGCTGCGCCTGGAGCGGGTGGGCGTGGAGGAAAGCTTCTTCGAGCTGGGCGGACACTCGCTCCTGGCGATGCGGGTGGTGTCGCGGGTCCGCGAGCTGTGCGGCGTGGAACTGCCGCTGCGGGCGCTCTTCGAGGGACCCACGATCGCGGAGATGGCCAGGCGCGTGGATGCCGTGCAGGCAGAGATGGACGCCGAGCTCGCCCAGGTGGGCTCGGACGAGATGGCGAAGCTGCTCGAGCTCCTCCGCACCTCTCCCGTCACATGACTTCCCCCGTTCCTCGCGCGCTCCGCACTGAGCGGGGCGGTTCGCCGGCCGTGCGGGCGAACGGCCGGCACGCCGGCGCGCCCGGCCGCCCCCGCCGCGGGGAATCCACCCGCGGCATCGACACCTTCCCTCGTCCGGCCGCTTCGCCGGGCGCGAGGGGATCCGTCCGCGTTCCACGCACCCGATCGACAGGCGTCCCCAGGCCATGAACTTCCCCGCGGCACTCACCGAACTGACACCGGCCCAGCGCCTGGAGCTCCTGAAGATGGCGCGGGCCCGCGACCTGGTGCGGGACCGGTCGGAGCTCCCGCCGATCGAGCCCGCCACCCGGGAGGGCCGGCCGCCGCTGTCGTTCGCGCAGGAGCGGCTCTGGTTCATCGACCGGCTGGAGCCGGGGAGCGCCGTCTACAACATCCCCGTGGCATGGCGCCTGGAGGGTGCGCTGGACGAGGCGGCGCTGGAGCGGAGCCTGGGCGAGATCGTCCGGCGCCACGAGGCGCTGCGCACGGTCTTCGCCGAGGTGGACGGCTCGCCGGTGCAGGTGATCCTGCCCTTCGGCGGGTTCGCACTGCCGGTGGAGGACCTGTCGGGGTTGAGCGGCGCGGACCGCGAGACGGCGCTCAGGCAGTGCGTCCGCGACGAGGCGGGACGGGCGTTCGACCTTGCGGCGGGACCGCTCTTCCGCGCGGCGCTGCTGCGGCTGCGTGCCGACGATCACGTGCTGCTGCTCTCGGTTCACCACGTCGTCGGCGACGGGTGGAGCCTGGGGGTGCTCTACCGGGAGCTGTCGTCGCTGTACGAGGCGTATCGCGACGGGCGTGAGTCGCCGCTGCCGGAGCTGCCGGTGCAGTACGCCGACTACGCGGTGTGGCAGCGCGATCAGGTGGAGGGCGAGGTGCTGGAGCGGCAGCTCTCGTACTGGCGGGAGCGCCTGGCGGGTGCGCCGGAGCTGCTGGAGCTGCCCGCGGACCATCCGCGCCCGGCGGTGCAGACGTTCCGGGGGGCGCGCGAGAAGAGCGAGCTTCCCCTGGAGCTGCTGGAGCGGCTGCAGGCGCTGGGACGGAGCGAGGGCGCGACCCTGAACATGACGCTGCTCGGCGCCTTCCAGGTGCTGCTGTCCAAGTATAGCGGGAGCGACGACATCGTCGTGGGCACCCCGGCCGCGGGGCGGACGAGGAAGGAGGTCGAGGACCTGATCGGCTTCTTCGTCAACACCCTGGTGCTGCGCACCGATCTCTCCGGCGACCCGAGCTTCCGCGAGGTGCTGCGGCGGGCACGGGAGGCCACGCTGGGCGCGTACGAGCACCAGGACGTGCCCTTCGAACGCCTGGTGGCCGAGCTGCAGCCGGAGCGCACCCTGAGCCACGCGCCCCTCTTCCAGGTGATGTTCGCGCAGCAAAACGCCGTGGACCGCGGAGTCGCGCTGCCGGGGCTGGAGGTGAGCGAAGTCGAAGCGGAGCTCGCGAGCGCCAAGTTCGACCTCTTCCTCACGGCCAAGGCGACCACCGGGGGCCTGCGTGTCGGGCTGAACTACGCCACGGACCTCTTCGAGCGCGCCACGGCCGAGCGGATGCTCGGCCACCTGGCGCGGGTGCTGGAGCAGGTGGCCGCCGACCCGGACGTGCGCCTCTCGCGCCTGGCGCTCGCCGGGCCGGAGGAGCGTGCCCAGGTGGTCGTGGAGTGGAATCGCACCGAGCGGCCGTTCCCGGAGGGCTGCATCCACGCGCTGTTCGAGGCGCAGGCGGAGCGCACGCCCGACGCGGTGGCGCTGGCGTGGGGAACGGAGGTGGTGACGTACCGGGAGCTGGACGCGCGCGCCAACCGGCTGGCCCACCACCTGGCCGGGCTGGGCGTGGGGCCCGAGAGCCGGGTGGGGCTGCGCCTGGAGCGCGGCGTGGACACCGTGGCCGCCACCTTGGCCGTGCTCAAGGCCGGCGGCTGCTGTGTTCCCGTAGACCCGGCCTACCCGGCCGAGCGGATGGAGCTCATGCTGGCCGACTCCGCCGTACGCGTCCTGCTGAGCGATGGGGAGCTCGCCGCACCGCCAGGCCTCCACGTCGTCCGTCTCGACCAGGCCGCGGATGTGCTCGCCGGCGGGCCGGATCACCCCCTGTCCACGAACGCGTCGGCCCTGAACCTGGCCTACGTCTTCTACACCAGCGGCAGCACGGGACGCCCCAAGGGCGTGATGATGGCCCACCGCGAGGTGGTGCAGTACGCATCCGGCCTCCCCGGGACGATGCCGATCGGCCCCGGCGACCGCGTGGCGCAGGGATCGAACGCGAGCTTCGACGCGGCGGTGTTCGAGATCTGGGGCGCGCTGCTGAACGGCGCCACGCTGGTGGGCATCGAGCGCGACGTGCTCCTTTCCGCGCCGCTGCTGGGGCAGGCGCTGCGCGAGCAGGGGATCACGCACCTGTACCAGACGGCCGCGCTCCTCAACCAGCACGTGGGCGAGCAGGCGGACGTCTACGCGAGCCTGCGCCAGCTGGTCTTCGGGGCCGAGGCGGTGGGGACCGAGAGCGTGCGCCGGATGCTGCGCGAGGGCAAGCCTGCCCGCGTGCTGCACGAGTACGGGCCCACCGAGGCGACCGTATGGTGCACGCTGGAGGAGGTGCATGAGGTGGCGGAGGACGCGCCCACGGTGCCGATCGGCGGGCCGATCCCGAACGCGCGCGCCTACGTCCTCGACCCCGCGGGCGAGCCGCTCCCGGTGAACATCCCTGGCGAGCTGTGCATCGGAGGCGAGGGCGTCGTGCGCGGCTACCTGGGCCGGCCCGCGCTGACGGCGGAGCGCTTCGTCCCCGATCCCTTCGCTGACGCCCCCGGCGCGCGGATGTACCGCACGGGCGACCGGGCGCGGTGGCGGGCGGACGGGAAGCTGGAGTTCATGGGCCGCCTGGACGACCAGGTGAAGATCCGCGGCTTCCGCATCGAGCCGGGCGAGGTGGAGGCGGCCATCGCGGCGTACCCGGGGGTGCGTGAGGCCCGGGTGATGATGCGCGAGGACCAGCCGGGCGACAAGCGGCTGGTGGCGTACGTGGTGGGAGAGGTGGAGGCGGACGGGCTGCGCGCGCACCTGCGCCAGGGGCTGCCGGAGTACATGGTGCCGCAGGCGATCGTGGCCCTGGAGCGGCTGCCGCTGAACGCGAACGGCAAGGTGGACCGCAAGGCGCTGCCGGTGCCCGAGTACGCGGCCGGCGCGGACCGGTACGTAGCGCCGCGCACCCCGGCCGAAGAGGTTCTGGCGGGGATCTGGGCCGAGGTGCTTCGCCTGGAGCGGGTGGGCGTTGAGGAAAGCTTCTTCGAGCTGGGCGGGCACTCGCTGCTGGCCGTCCGCGTGATGTCGCGGGTCCGCGCGCTGTCGGGCGTGGAGCTGCCGCTGCGGGCGTTCTTCGAGGGACCCACCGTGGCGGCGCTGGCCGGCCGCGTGGAAGAGATGCGCCGCGCCGGGCTGGCGGCGGTGCTGCCGCCCGTGGTGCCCACCGAACGCACGGGGGCGCCGCCGCTGTCGTTCGCGCAGCAGCGGCTGTGGTTCCTGGAGCAGCTGGGAAACCTGGGCAGCACCTACCACGTCCCCATGCGCCTGCGGATGCGGGGCGAGCTGGACCGGGGCGCGCTGGCGCGGTCGCTGGACCGCATCGTCGCGCGCCACGAGGTGCTGCGCACCTCGTTCCCCACGGTGGACGGCGAGCCGGTGCAGCACATCGCCCCGGTGGAGGAAAGCGCGTTCCGGCTGGTGGAGCACGACCTTCGTGGCTCGGCGGACGCGGACGACGAGCTGCGGCGCCTGGTGCAGGACGAGGGGACCGCGCCCTTCGACCTGGAGCACGGCCCGCTGGTCCGTGGGCGGCTGGTGCGGATGGCGGCGGACGAGCACGTGCTGCTGCTGACCATGCACCACATCGTCTCCGACGGCTGGTCGATGGGCGTGCTGCGCCGCGAGCTGGGCGTGCTGTACGCCGCCTTCGCGCGCGGCGAGCCCGATCCGCTCCCGCCGCTTCCGGTGCAGTACGCCGACTACGCCGTGTGGCACCGCGGCCTGGTGGAGGGCGAGGTCCTGCAGCGGCAGGCGGAGTACTGGCGCGAGACGCTGGCCGGCGCGCCGGAGCTGCTGGAGCTGCCGACGGACCATGCGCGCCCGGCGAAACAGGACTTCGCCGGCGCGTCGGTGAACGTGGAGCTCGGCGAGGCGCTGGCCGCGGCGCTCAAGACGCTGGGGCAGCGGCACGGCACCACGCTGTTCATGACGCTGCTGGCCGGGTGGGCCGCCGTGCTCGCCCGGCTGTCGGGGCAGGACGAGGTGGTGGTTGGCACCCCCACCGCCAACCGCGGGTGGAGCGAGATCGAGGGCCTGATCGGCTTCTTCGTCAACACCCTGCCGCTGCGCGTGGACCTGTCGGGCTCGCCCCGCGTGGCGGAGCTGCTGGAGCGGGTGAAGGAGCGCGCCCTGGGTGCCCAGCAGCACCAGGACATCCCCTTCGAACAGGTGGTGGAGCACGTTCGCCCCACGCGAAGCCTGGCGCACGGCCCGGTATTCCAGGTGATGTTCGCCTGGCAGAACGCGCAGGGGGAAAGCCTGGAGCTGCCGGGGCTGGCGCTGGGCCCGCTGTACCCGGCGGCTTCCGGGGGCCCGCCGTCGCAGGGGAACGCCAGGTACGACCTTTCGCTGGCGCTGCGGGAGGAGGGCGGGCGGATCACGGGCACGGTGGAGTACGCCACCGCGCTCTTCGGCCGCGCCACCGTCGAGCGGCACGTGGGCTACCTGCGGCGGCTGCTGGAAGAGATGGCCGCGGACGAGGCGAAGCCGGTGGACCGGCTGGCGCTGCTCTCCGCGGCCGAGCGGCGCACGGTGGTGGAGGAGTGGAACGCCACCGGCGCCGCGTACCCTGCCGACGCGTGCATCCACGAGCTCTTCGAAGCCCGGGTGAAGCAGGCGCCCGGCGCGGTGGCGGTGTCGTTCGAAGGGGAGCGGCTCACCTACGGGGAGCTGAACGCCTGGGCCAACCAGGTGGCGCACCACCTCCGCGCGATGGGGGTGGGGCCGGAGGTGCGCGTGGCGGTGGGCGTGCGGCGGGGGCTGGAGACGGTGGTCGCGCTGCTGGCGGTGCTCAAGGCCGGCGGCGGCTACGTTCCCCTCGACGTCGGGCATCCGGAGGACCGCATCCGCTACGCGCTGCACGACAGCGCGCCCGCCGCGCTGCTGACGGGGGGGCCGCTCGTCGGCCGCTTCGCCGGCACCGGGGTGCCGCTCGTGGACGTGGGCGACCGCGCGGCGTGGGGTGAGCATCCCGCGTCGGACCCCGATGGGGCCGAGGTGGCGGTGGGGCCGGAACACCTGGCGTACGTCATCTACACCTCCGGGTCCACCGGGCTGCCCAAGGGCGTGCTGGTGCGCCACGGCTCGCTGGTGAACCTGCTGGCCGTGGCCCGCGCGGAGTACGGTGTGGGCCCCGGCGACGTGCTGCCGGCGCTGGCCTCGAGCGCCTTCGACATCTCCCTCTTCGAGCTCCTTCTCCCGCTCATCTCCGGCGCCGAGACCCGCCTGGTCATGCCCCAGCGGGTGATGGACGCCCGCGCGCTGGTGAGCGAGATCGCCGACGCCACGCTCCTGCACGCGGTCCCCGCGCTGATGCGCGAAATCGTGCAGGTGGAGCGCCGGGCGCGGCGCCTGGGGCGCGTCCGCTGCACCTTCGTGGGCGGCGACCAGGTTCCCGCCGACCTGCTGCCGGAAATGAGCGCCGCCTTCCCGGCCGCGCGGACCTCGGTTCTCTACGGCCCCACGGAAACGACGATCCTGGCCTCCGCGCACCAGGTGCCGGCGGACGGCGTGGTCGCCGGGCACCCGATCGGCCGGCCGCTGGGGAACGTGCGCCTGTACGTCTGCGACGCGCGCGGCGAGCCGCAGCCCGTGGGTGTCGCAGGCGAGCTGCTGATCGGGGGGACGGGTGTGGCGCGCGGCTACCTGGGCCGGCCCGCGCTCACCGCCGAACGCTTCGTCCCCGATCCGTTCTCCGCCGTCCCGGGCGCGCGGCTGTACCGCAGCGGCGACCGGGCACGATGGAAGGAAAGCGGCGTTCTCGACTTCCTGGGACGCGCCGACTTCCAGGTGAAGATCCGCGGCTTCCGCATCGAGCTGGGCGAGATCGAGGCGCGGCTGCGCCAGCACCCGGCGGTGCGCCAGGCGGTGGTGCTGGCGCGCGAGGACGTCCCGGGGAGGAAGCGGCTGGTGGCCTACGTGGTGGGCGAAGCGCCGGCCGACGCGCTCAAGGGGTACCTCGAGGCCCGCCTGCCGGGGTACATGGTGCCGGGGGCGTACGTGCGGCTGGAGGCGCTTCCGCTCACGAGCAACGGCAAGCTCGACCGCAAGGCGCTGCCCGCGCCCGAGGGCGACGCGTTCGCGCGCCGGGGCAAGGAGCCGCCGGGCATCATGACGGAGCAGGTGCTGGCGGAGATCTGGGCCGAGGTGCTGGGGGTGGAGTGGGTGGGCCGGCGCGACCACTTCTTCGACCTGGGCGGCCACTCCCTGCTCGCCGTGCGGCTGGTGAACCGGATGCGCGAGGCGCTGAACCCGGCGGCGACGGTGGAAGACGTGTTCGCGTACCCGATGCTCTACCAGCTCGCGGCGCGGCTGCAGGAGAGCGGCGCGTGGTTCGGCCCCACCCGCGCCATCCCGGTCCGGGAGACCGGCTCCGAGCGCCCCCTGTTCCTGGTGCACGACACCATGGGGATCGTCTACTACGGGCAGCTCCTCCGGCCGCACCTGGACCCGGAGATCCCCGTGTACGCCCTGCCGGGGCCGCTCAACGACACCGACGAGCCCGACTCCGCGGAAGACCTGATCACCCGGCTGGTGCGGATGATCACCGAGGTGCAGCCGGAGGGGCCCTATCGCCTGGCGGGGTGGTCGGCGGGCGGGGTCTTCGCCTACGCGGTGGCGGAACGGCTGGTCGGAACGGGACGGGCGGTGGAATTCGTCGGGCTGCTCGACACCGCCTACCCGACCCCCAAGCGCACGCTGGAAACGCCGCTGGAGCGGCAGATCTCGGTGCTGGAGGTGCTGGCCCGGGACAGCGGCGAGACGCGGGCGACGGCCGAGGCGATCGTGGCGCTGCGGGTGGATGCCAACGGGCTGGACATGGCGGACTTCATCGCCGAGTGCAAGGCGCGGGCGCTCCTTCCCGAATCGGTGACCGTGGCCCGGGCCGAGCAGGTGCAGCGCCGCATCACCCTGCTCCAGAACAGCCACGGGGAGTTCGTCCCCGGGCCGCTCCCCGTCTCCGTGCACCTTTTCAGCAGCGACGATGCCGAGAGGACGGGCGACCCGCGCCGCGGCTGGCAGGACATGCCGGGGGGCGCTCCGTTCCGGCTGGTGCGCATTCCGGGTGAGCACCACACGATGTGGACGAAGGGGAACGTGGAGGCGGTGGGGGCGGCGATCTCCGTCGCGGTCCGTTCGTCCGCGGGCGGGGGCTGAGGCCCGGCGGGGCCGGCGTCTCACGACCGGCCGCCCGCCCGGCCGATCCTCACCCGACGGATTCGCCGGATTTGCGCCATCGTAGACACCGGGTCGCCGCGGCACGCGAACGACCCTGCTTCGCCGTTCTGCCGCGTCCAGTGCGCATCTTTCGTGTCATGTAGTACCCATAATCTCCCGGGTCAAGTGGGCCGATCGTTCTCCCGAAAGCTCCTTTCCGACAGAAAAGCTGGAGAGGGGCCCATGATTCCGCTAAACTCGGCGGCAACCGTTGACGCCACGGAAGCGCCTAGGTTATCGTTCATTTCCCTACGTTTTAGTACCATCGGGTAGTTCAAGTCCTCCCGACAAAGGCCGTGCCGCCGGAGTCAGCCGGACCGCCTCCCCACCTCCGTCGTCGAGGGCGGTGACGTGGGAGGCTGTTTCCGTCTCGGGCGGGGCCGGCCGGCGGGGGCCGCGAATCCGTGTGAGCTGGCAAGACAAGGGATCCTGCGGGGCACCTGCGCCCCGCAGTTTCACTGCTTTGGCAAGATATTCCGAGGGAAACAGGTTATGGACGTGCTTGCTGGTCGGACATCCTCCACGTCGCCGTCGGTGGCGGACGGGGGGCTGCTGCGGGAGCAGGCAGAGTACTGGCGGGAGACGCTGGCGCACGCCCCGGAGCCGCTGGAAGTGCCGGCCGACCGCCCGCGCCCCGCGCAGCTGGACTCCGCCGCCGCCCTCGTCCCGCTGGAGCTGGACGAGGAGCTGGCTGCGGCCCTGAACGCGCTCGGAATGCGTCACAGATCGCACATCTCCACGGTGCTGCTGGCGGGGTGGGCCGCGGTGCTGGGCCGGCTGTCGGGGCAGGCGGACCTGGTGATCGGGTGCTTCGCGAACGCGCTGCCGGTGCGGATGGACCTGTCGGGCTCGCCCACGGCCGCGGAGCTGGTGGGCCGCGTGGAGGCGCGGGTGCAAGGGGCGCTGCGGAACCAGGACCTTCCCTTCGCCGCTCCCTCGGCCACGCCGCTGTTCCGGGCGGGGTTCGCGTGGCGGGATGAGGCCGGGAGCGGCCTGCAGATCGACGGGGCGGAGCCGCGGTCGATGGCTGGGCTCGACCTTTCGCTCGACCTGTGGGAAGAAGGGAGTGGGATCGCGGGCCAGGTGGTGTTCGCGACGGCGCTGTTCGACCGGGCGACGGTGGAGCGCTACGCGGGCTACCTGCGCCGGGTGCTGGCGGGGATGGCGGCGGACGAGACCCGGCCGGTGGACCGGCTGGCCCTGCTTGCGGACGAGGAGCGGCGCCTGGTCGTCGAGGAGTGGAACCGCACCGAGACACCCTATCCCGCCGACTCGTACATCCACGAGCGGTTCGAGGCGCAGGCCCGTCGCACGCCCGACGCGGTGGCGGTGGTCTTCGAGGACCGGCGGCTGACGTATGGGCAGCTGAACGCCCGCGCCAACCGGCTGGCGCACCACCTGAGGAGCATGGGTGTGGGCCCCGACCTGCGCGTGGGGATCTGCGTGGAGCGCGAGCCCGAGCTGGTGGTGGCCGTGCTGGGGGTGCTCAAGTCCGGTGGCGCGTACCTGCCGCTGGACCCCGCTTATCCGCGGGAGCGGCTGCTCGACATGGTGCAGGACAGCGCCCCGGTGGTCATGCTGACGAAGGATTCGCTGGCGGGACGGCTGGCGGGGCTGGACGTGCCCCTGCTGCCGCTGGACGAGGACGCGGCGTGGTGGGCGACGCAGCCGGCCAGCGACCCGGAGCGCGCGGCGCTGACGCCGGAGCACCTGACGTACGTGATCTACACCTCGGGCTCCACGGGGCGGCCCAAGGGGGTGATGATGACCCACGGGGGCGCGTCCAACCTGCTGCACTGGTACCTGGGCGCCACCGCGCTCACCGAGCGCGACGCGGTGCTGGTCGTCACCTCCTTCAGCTTTCACCTGACGCAGCGGAACCTGATGGCCCCGCTGTTCGTGGGCGGCCGGGTGCACCTGGCGCGCGAGCCGTTCGAGCCCGGCAGGATCACCGCGCAGATCGTCGCGTCGGGGATCACCATGATGAACCTGACCCCCACGGGCTTCCAGGCGCTGGTCGAGGCGGACGGAGGCCGGGCGATCGGCGGGCTGCGGATCGTGGTGTTCGGGGGGGAGCCGCTGTACCCGCGCCAGCTGGCGCGGGTGCCGGAGCCCCGTCCGGTGTTCCTGAACCCGTACGGCTCCACGGAGGCCACCGGGATCACGGCGCACCACTACGCCCGGGCGGACCTGTCGAGCTACTCCAGCCGCTCCATGCCGCCGGGCCGCCCCATCGCCAACGCCACCATCTACGTGCTGGACCAGGCCGGCGAGCCGGTGCCGGTGGGGGTGACGGGCGAGCTGTACCTGGGCGGCGCCGGGGTGACGCGCGGCTACCGGCGGCTCCCGGGGCAGACGGCGGAGCGCTATCTCCCTGATCCCTTCGGCGGGACGCCCGGCGCGCGGCTGTACCGCACGGGCGACCTGGGGCGGTGGCTGCCGGACGGGACCATCGAGTTCATGGGCCGCGGCGACGCGCAGGTGAAGGTGCGCGGATTCCGCATCGAGCTGGGCGAGATCGAGGCGCGGCTGGCCGAGCATGCGGCCGTGCACGAGGCGGTGGTGGTGGCGCGGGCGCGCGAGGGCGAGGCCGGCGACCCCCGGCTGGTGGCCTACTACACGGGTGACTCCGTAGGCGCCGCGGCGCTGCGTGCCCTCCTCGCCGAGCGGCTGCCGGACTACATGGTCCCGGCCGCGTTCGTCCACATGGACGCGCTCCCCGTGAACCCCAACGGCAAGCTGGACCGCAAGGCGCTGCCGGAGCCGGTGTTCGCGGGGGACGAGGAGGCGTACGTGGCGCCGCGCACCCCGGTGGAGGAGGTGCTGGCCGGGATCTGGGCCGAGGTGCTGGGCGTCGCGCGCCTGGGCGTGGAGGCGAGCTTCTTCGAGCTGGGCGGGCACTCGCTGCTGGCCACGCGGGTGGTGTCGCAGGTGCGCGAGCGGTTCGGCGTGGAGCTGCCCCTGCGGGCGCTCTTCGAGGGGCCCACGGTGGCGGAGTTGGCCGCGCGCGTCGAGGAGATGCGCGGAGCGGGGCTACCGGTGCTCCCCCCCGTGGTGCCGGCCGGGCGTACACGGACGCTGCCGCTGTCGTTCACCCAGCAGCGGCTCTGGTTCCTGGAGCAGCTGGGGACGCCGGGGAGCGTGTACCACCTCCACAAGTCGCTGCGCCTGCGCGGCGCGCTGAACGTGGACGCGCTGGCGCGGGCACTGGACGGGGTGGTGGCCCGCCACGAGGCACTGCGCACCACCTTCGCGCAGGTGGACGGCGTTCCCGAGCAGCGGATCGCCCCGGCGGCGGCGAGCGGATTCCGCCTGGTGGAGCACGACCTGGGCGGGCGGTCGGACGCCGAGGCGGAGCTCGACCGGCTGATCGCCGCGGAGGCCCGTGCGCCCTTCGACCTGGAGCGGGGGCCGCTCGTCCGCGGCCGGCTCGTCCGGCTGGGGGCCGACGACCACGTGCTCCTCCTGGCGATGCACCACCTGGTCACCGACGGCTGGTCGTTCGGCGTGCTCTTCGACGAGCTTTCCGCGCTCTACGCAGCCCACGCCCAGGGGCGGGAAGCGCGCCTTCCCGATCTGCCGGTGCAGTACGCCGACTACGCGGTCTGGCAGCGCCGGTGGGTGGAAGGCGACGTTCTCCGCGAGCAGGCGGACTACTGGACGCGTACGCTGGCGGGCGCGCCGGCGCTGCTGGAGCTCCCCACCGACCGCCCGCGGCCGGCGCAGGTGGACCATGCGGGGGCGGTGCTCGGGGTGGAGCTGGACGAGGCGCTCACGGCGGGGCTGAAGGCGCTGGCACGGCGGCACGGCACCACGCCGTACATGACGCTCGTGGCCGGGTGGGCCGTGGTGCTGAGCCGGCTCTCGGGCCAGGACGACGTGGTGATCGGTACGCCCACGGCGGGCCGCGGACGGCCCGAGACCGAGGGGCTGATCGGCTGCTTCGTGAACACCCTGGCGCTGCGCCTGGAACTGTCGGGCGCGCCC
Organism: Longimicrobium sp.; assembly: GCF_036399935.1. Lineage (GTDB taxonomy): Bacteria > Gemmatimonadota > Gemmatimonadetes > Longimicrobiales > Longimicrobiaceae > Longimicrobium. The sequence continues at coordinate 122,667 of NZ_DASWMD010000021.1, read as the reverse complement.
ACGGTGGCGGAGCTGCTGGGGCGGGTGAAGGAGCGGGCGCTCGCGGCGCAGCACCACCAGGACATCCCCTTCGAGCAGGTGGTGGAGCTGGTGGACCCGGTGCGCAGCGTGTCGTACCACCCGCTCTTCCAGGTGGTGATCGCGTGGCAGAACATGGCCCGCGGAGAAGGCAACGCGCTGTCGCTCCCGGGGGTGGAAGCGGGCGTGGCCGAGGAGTCCGCGCACGTCGATGCCAAGACCGATCTCTGGCTCGGATTGTGGGAGGCGGACGACCGGATACTGGGACGCGTGAAGTACTCGACGGCGCTCTTCGACCGGGCGACGGTGGAGCGCCACCTGGGGTACCTGCGCCGAGTGCTGGAGGCGTTTGCCGCCGACGACCTGCAGGCCGTGGACACCCTCCCGCTGCTCCCCGGGGCGGAGCGGCGCCTGGTGCTCCAGGCGTGGAACCGCACGGAGGCCGCGTATCCGCGCGGGGCGTGCATCCACGAGCTGTTCCAGGCGCAGGTGCGGAACACGCCCGACGCGGTGGCCCTGGTCTCCGGCGACATCTCGCTGACGTACGCGGAGCTGAACGCCCGCGCCAACCGCCTGGCGCGGCGGCTGGCCGCGCTCGGCGCCGCCCCCGAGACGATCGTGGCGCTGGCGCTGGAGCGGTCGGTGGAGATGGTGGTCGCGCTGCTCGCCGTCACCAAGACGGGCGCCGCCTTCCTCTCGATCGACCCGGACTACCCGGCCGAGCGCCGGCGCTGGATGCTGGATCGTTCCGCCGCCCGCCTCGTCCTGACCACCTCCGCGCTCGCCGCCGATCTCCCGGAGACGGGGGCGGCCGTCGTCGCGCTCGACCGGATCGCGGCGGAGGTCGCGGGTGAGGACGGCGGCGACCTTTCGGTGCGCGTGGATGCCGAGAACGCCGCCTACGTGATCTTCACCTCCGGATCCACCGGGCGGCCCAAGGGCGTCGTGGTTCCGCACCGGGGGATCGGGAACCTGGCGGCGGCGCAGCGCGAGGCGTTCGGCGTCCAGCCGGGCGGGCGCGTGCTGCAGTTCGCCTCGTTCTCCTTCGACGCGGCGGTGGCCGAGGTGGCCCACACGCTGCTCGGCGGCGCCACCCTGGTGATGGCGCGCCCCGGGCAGGCCGGCCCCGAGCTGCTGGCGCTGCTGCGCGACAGCGCGGTCACCGTGGCCACGCTGCCCCCCTCGCTCCTCGCCACGCTCCCGGCGGAGGGCCTGCCGGCGCTGCGGACGGTGGTTTCGGCCGGCGAGGCCGTTTCCGCCGACGTGGTGGCGCGCTGGGGCGAGGGGCGGCGCTTCGTGAACGCCTACGGACCCACCGAGACCACCGTCTGCGCGACGGTCTCCATCGACCCCTCCCCCCGCGGACGTCCCCCGATCGGAAGCCCGATCGCGAACGTGCGCACCTACGTGCTCGACGCGCGGATGCAGCCGGTGCCCGTGGGCGTGCCGGGTGAGCTGTACGTGGGCGGCGTGGGGGTGGCGCGCGGCTACCTGGGCCAGCCCGCGCAGACGGCGGGGCGCTTCGTTCCCGACGCGTTCGGCGGCGAGCCGGGCGCGCGGCTGTACCGCACGGGCGACCTGGTGCGGTGGCGGCCGGACGGGTCGATCGAGTTCCTGGGCCGCACCGACTTCCAGGTGAAGATCCGCGGCTTCCGCATCGAGCCGGGCGAGATCGAGGCGCGGCTCGTGGAGCACGCCGGCGTCCGGGAGGCGGTGGTGCTCGTGCGCGAGGACACGCCGGGCGAGAAGCGGCTGGTGGCGTACTGGACGGGCGAGGCGGGCGCCGACGTCGAGGCGCTCCGCGCGCACCTGGGCGGGCGGCTGCCGGAGCACATGGTGCCGGCGGCGTACGTGCACCTGGAAATGCTTCCGCTTACGCCCAACGGCAAGCTGGACCGCAAGGCGCTGCCCTCGCCCGACGGCGAGGCGTTCGTGCGGCACGGCCACGAGGCGCCGGTGGGCGCGGTGGAGCAGGCGCTCGCCGAAATCTGGAGCGAGGTCCTGGGCGTGGACCGGGTGGGCCGCCACGACGACTTCTTCGAGCTGGGTGGCCACTCGCTGCTCGCCCTGCAGATGGCCTCGCACGTCCAGCAGGTGCTGGACGTGGAGGTGGAGCCGGGGAAGGTGTTCGAGTGCCCGGTGCTGAAGGACCTGGCGGAGGTGCTGGCGGCGGCCGGGCGCGTGGAGTTGCAGCCCATCGAGCGGGTGGACCGCGGCGGACACCTGCCGCTCTCCTTTGCGCAGCAGCGCCTGTGGTTCCTGGAGCAGATGGGCGGCCTGGGGAGCGCGTACCACGCGTCGCAGCGGCTGCGGCTGCGCGGCGCGCTGGACCGGGGGGCGCTGGGGCGCGCGCTGGACGGCGTCGTGGCCCGCCACGAGGCCCTGCGCACCACGTTCGCGGAGGTCGACGGGACCGCGGAGCAGCGCATCGCCCCCGCGGAGGCGGGATTCCACCTGGTGGAGCTGGACCTGGCGGGGCGCCCGGAGGCGGAGCTGGAGCGGGTGATGGCCGAGGAGCGGCGCGCGCCCTTCGACCTGCGGCGCGGCCCCCTCGTCCGCGGACGCCTGGTACGCCTGGCGGACGACGACCACGTGCTGCTGCTGACCATGCACCACATCGTCACCGACGGGTGGTCCATGGGCGTGCTCTTCGAGGAGCTTTCGGCGCTGTACGCCGCCCAGCGCGAGGGCCGGGAGGCGCGGCTCGCCGCGCTTCCCGTGCAGTACGCGGACTATGCGGCGTGGCAGCGGCGCTGGCTGGAGGGCGACGTGCTGCGGGAGCAGGCGGAGTACTGGACGCGGACGCTCGCGGGCGCCCCCCGGCTCCTGGAGCTGCCCACCGACCGCCCCCGGCCGGCGGAGATGGACCACGCGGGGGCGGTGCTCCCGCTGGAGCTCGACGCGGAGCTCACCGCGGGGCTCAACGCCCTGTCGCGCCGGCACGGGGCCACGCTCTACATGACGCTGCTGGCCGGGTGGGCGGCCGTGCTGGGCCGGCTTTCCGGCCAGGACGACGTGGTGGTCGGCACGCCCACGGCCGGCCGCGGGCGGTGGGAGATCGAGGGGCTGATCGGGTTCTTCGTCAACACGCTGGCCGTGCGGGTGGACCTGTCCGGCGCGCCGACGGTGGCGCAGCTGCTGGAGCGGGTGAAGGAGCGGTCGCTCGAGGCGCAGGGTCACCAGGACATCCCCTTCGAGCAGGTGGTGGAGCTGGTGCAGCCGGCGCGCAGCATGTCGTACAGCCCGCTCTTCCAGGCGCTGTTCGCGCTGCAGAACGCGCCCATGGGCGAGGCGCCGTCGCTTCCCGGGCTGGAGGTGGGGGCCGTGGGCGCCGGCGGGTCCATGCAGGAGGCCAAGTTCGACCTCTCGCTTTCCCTGCGCGAGGCGGACGACCGCATCGCGGGGAACGTGACCTACGCCACCGCGCTCTTCGAGCGGGACACGGTGGAGCGCTGGATGGGCTACCTGCGCCGGGTGCTGGCGGAGATGGTGGCCGACGACGCGCGCGGGGTGGAGCGGCTGGCGCTGATGCCGGAAAGCGAGCGCGCCCTGGTGGTGGAGGCGTGGAACCGCACCGACGAGCCCTTCACCGACCTCGTCCTCATCCACCGCCACTTCGAGGCGCAGGTGGCGCGCGCGCCCGGCGCGACCGCGGTGGAGTTCGGCGGCGAGTCGCTCACCTACGCCGAGCTGGACGCGCGGGCCAACCGCCTGGCGCACCGGCTGGTGGAGCTGGGCGTGCGCCCCGAGGGGCGGGTGGCGCTCTGCATGGAGCCGTGCAGCGGGGCCATCGCCGGCCTGCTGGGGGTGATGAAGGCCGGCGCGGCCTACGTTCCCCTGGACCCCGCGGCGCCGGACGAGCGCACCGCGTTCATGCTGGCCGAGTCCGGCGCCCGCATCGTGCTCGCCGACGCGGCGAGCGCCGCGCGCCCCTGGGCCGCGGGATACGAGGTGCTCGTGGTCGGCGGTGAGCTGGACGCCGAGCTGGAGCGCCATCCCGCCACCCCGCCCGCGGTGCAGGTCGGGCCGCGCCACCTGGCGTACGTCCTCTATACCTCCGGCTCCACCGGCGTGCCCAAGGGGGTGCTGGTGGAGCACGGCGGCGTGTGCAACACCATCGCCACCTTTTCCCGGCTGTACGAGAACGGGCCGGAGTCGCGGGTGCTCCTCTTCGCCCCGCTGCACTTCGACGCCTCGGTGCTCGACGTCTTCACCGCGCTGGCCAACGGCGGCACGCTGATCGTCGCCCCGCGCCACGAGACGATCCCCGGCGACGAGCTGACCGGGCTGCTGGCCCGCAAGCGGATCACCCACGCCAAGTTCACCCCCAGCGCGCTGGCGGCCACCCCGTGGGCCCACCTCCCGGAGCTGCAGGTGGTGATCCTGGGCGGGGAGATCTGCTCGGCCGAACTGGTGGCGCGCTGGGCGCCCGGACGCCGCTTCTTCAACGGGTGGGGCCCCACCGAGGTCAGCGTGCGCTCCACCGCCTTCCAGGCCACGGACGGCACCTGCCCGCCGCCGATCGGGCGGCCGCTGGGGAACGTCACGCACTACGTGCTGGACCCCGCGGGACGGCCCGTCCCCGTGGGCGTGCCCGGCGAGATCTACGTGGGCGGCGCCGGCGTCACCCGCGGCTACCTGGGGCGGCCGGCGCTCACCGCCGAGCGCTACGTTCCCGATCCCTTCGCCAGGCACCCCGGCGCGCGGATGTACCGCACCGGCGACAAGGTGCGCTGGCGCGCCGACGGAATGCTGGACTTCGTCGCCCGCATGGACGGGCAGGTGAAGGTGCGCGGCTTCCGCATCGAGCTGGGCGAGATCGAGGCGGTGCTGCGCCGGCACGAGCGCGTGGCCGACTGCGTGGTGATGGTGCGCGAGGACGTGCCCGGCGATCAGCGGCTGGTGGCGTACGTGGTGGGCGGCGCCGGGACGGACGAGCTGCGCGAGCATGTGCGGCAGACCCTGCCGGAGTACATGGTCCCGGCCGCATTCGTCTTCCTGGACGCGTTCCCGCTGTCGCCCAACGGCAAGCTGGACCGCAAGGCGCTGCCGGCGCCGGAGTACGGGGCGGCGGAGGAGACGTACGTGTCGCCCCGCACGCCCACCGAGGAGGTGCTGGCGGGGATCTGGGCGGAGGTGCTGGGCGTGGAGCGGGTGGGGGCCGACGACCAGTTCTTCGAGCTGGGCGGGCACTCGCTGGTCGCCACCCGCGTCGCCGCGCGCGTGCGCGGGGTCTTCGGCGTGGACCTGCCGCTGCGCGCCGTGTTCGAGCACTCGGTCCTTTCCGAGCTCGCGGCCGAGATCGAACGCCTGCGCGGCACGGGCGCGTCGGCCGGCGAGGGCGCCATCGCCCCCGCCCCCCGCGAGGGCGACCTGCCGGTGACCTTCGCGCAGGAGCGGCTCTGGTTCGTGGACGCGCTGGACCCGGGGAGCCCGGTGTACGCCATCCCGTTCTCGTACCGCACCACCGGCCGCCTGGACCCCCACGCGCTCCGCCGCGCGCTGGCCAAGCTGGTGCGCCGCCACGAGCCGCTGCGCACGACTCTGCCGGCGGTGGATGGCGTTCCCGTGCAGCGGATCGGCCCGCCTCCCTCCAGCTTCGACCTGCCGGTCGCCGACCTGCGGCACCTGCCGGAGGAGGAGCGGCGGGCGGAGGCCCGGCGCCTGGAGGCCGAAGCCAGGCGGCACCGCTTCGACCTGGCGCGGGGGCCGCTCTTCCGCGCCTCGCTCGTTCGCGTCGCCGACGCCGAGCACCACCTCCTCCTGAACATCCACCACGCCATCGGCGACGGGTGGTCGCTGGGGGTGCTGCGGGAGGAGCTCTCGGCGCTGTACGGCGCCTTTGCGCGCGGCGAGCCGTCGCCGCTGCCGGAGCCCGCGCTGCAGTACGCAGACTACGCGGTGTGGCAGCGCGAGCGGCTGTCCGGCGCCGTGCTGGAGCGGCAGGTGGAGTTCTGGCGGCGGGCGCTGGACGGCGCCCCGGCGCTGCTGGAGCTGCCGACGGACCGTCCCCGGCCGCCGGTGGAATCGCACCGCGGCGCGCTGGAGCGCCTGGTCGTCTCGTCCGATCTGACGGCGGAGGTGCACGCGCTGGCCCGCCGCGAGGGCGCCACGCTGTTCATGGTGCTCCTCGCCGCGCTGGACGTGGTGCTCGGACGCCTGGCCGGGCAGAAGGACGTCGTCGTGGGGACGCCGATCGCGGGGCGGACGCGGGCGGAGACGGACCGCATGGTGGGGCTGTTCCTCAATTCGCTGGCGCTGCGGACCGACCTTTCCGGCGACCCGAGCTTCCGCGAGCTGCTGGGGCGGGTGCGCGAGACCACCCTGTCCGCGTACGCGCACCAGGAGCTCCCCTTCGAGCGGGTGCTGGAGGAGGTGCGTCCCGAGCGCAGCATGGCGCACGCCCCCGTGTTCCAGGTGATGCTCAACCTCGCCAACTTCCAGCGCGGCGCCTTCCAGGCCGACGACCTGGAGGTGGCCGAGGCGAGCCCGGGCGACGACGCGGCCAGCAAGTTCGACCTGACGCTGTACGTGAAGGAGCGGGACGGGGGGCTCCACGTCAACCTCGTGTACGCAGCCGACCTGTTCGACGCGCCGCGGATGCGCGGGCTCCTGTCGCAGGTGGAAGGCGTGCTCCGCCAGGCCGTCGCCGCGCCGGAAACCCGCGTCGGCGCGCTGTCGCTGGCGACGGAAGCGGCGCGCGGCGTCCTCCCCGATCCTGCCCGGCCGATCGAGGCCGAGGCCTGCCGCGGGGCCGTGCACGAGGTCGTTGCCGCGCGGGCGATGGCGACGCCGCACGCGCTGGCCGTGGAGGATCCGCGCGAGCGCTGGACGTACGCCGAGCTGGACGCGGCGGCCAACCGCATCGCGCACCGGCTGATCGACTGCGGGGTGAAGCCGGGCAACGTGGTGGCCGTCTACGCCCACCGCTCCGCGGCTCTCGTGCGGGCGATGCTGGGCACGTGGAAGGCAGGCGCGGCGTTCGCCATCCTCGATCCCGCGTATCCGCCCGCCCGCCTTGCGGCGCAGGTTCGCGCGTCGAAACCCCTCGTCATCCTTCTCGTCACCGCCGCGGGCGACGTCCCGAGCGACCTGATCGAGGCACTGGGAGAGAGCGTCAAGGGCGCCATCGTCCTCGGCCCCAAGTCCGACGACCCGGACAGCATCGCGCGCTTCCCGGCTACCGCGCCCGCGGTCTCCGTGGGGCCGGACGACCTGGCGTACGTGGCCTTTACCTCGGGGACCACCGGCACGCCGAAGGCCATCGCCGGCACGCACCGGCCGCTGGCGCACTTCTTCGGCTGGTACGCGAAGGAGTTCGGGATCGGCGAGGCGGACCGCGTCTCGCTCCTTTCCGGCCTGGCGCACGACCCGCTGCTGCGCGACGTCTTCGCCCCGCTGGCGGTGGGTGGGAGCATCGCCATCCCCGACGCGGGGGAGATCGGCACGCCGGGGTGGCTGGCGGGGTGGATGCGGGACTTTGGCGTCACCGTCGCCCATCTCACCCCCGCGATGGCCCAGGTCCTGGCGACGGGGCCAGCGGATGCACAGCTCCCCGCGCTGCGGCTGGCGTGCTTCGGCGGCGACGTTCTGCGCGCGGCGGACGTGGAGCGGCTGCGCGCCGTCGCGCCGAACGCCGAGGCGGTCAACTTCTACGGCGCCACCGAGACGCCCCAGGCCATGGCTTTCTTCCGCATCCCCGCCGACCTGTCGGCGGTGGGCCCGGCCGTCCCCATGGGCCGCGGGATCGAGGGCGTGGACCTGCTGGTGATCACCCCGTCGGGAGCGCTGGCGGGGATCGGCGAGCGGGGGGAGATCGCCGTCCGCACCCCGTATCTCTCGCGCGGCTACCTGAACGACGCGGAGCTGACCGCGTCTCGCTTCGTTCCCAATCCCCTGACCGGCGACCCGGCCGACCGCGTGTACCGCACCGGCGACCTGGGACGCTACCGCGCTGACGGCGCCGTGGAGCCCGCCGGCCGCGTGGACGGCCAGGTGAAGGTGCGCGGCTTCCGCGTGGAGCTGGGCGAGATCGAGGCCGCGCTGGCGAAGCACCCCTCCGTGCGCGAGGCCGTCGTCGCCGCCCGGGGCGAGGGAGACCGCGCGCTCGTCGCGTACGCCGTTCCGCGTGAGGGCGCCGGGATGGACGTGGAGGCGCTGCGGGCGCACCTGAAGTCCCTTCTCCCCGACTACATGGTGCCCGCGGCGTTCATGGCGATCGCGGCGGTGCCGCTGACGGCGAACGGCAAGGTGGACCGCCGCGCGCTGCCGGAGCCGGAGGCGAGCGCGTCCGGACAGGTCGCGCCGCGCACGCCGACGGAGGAGATCCTGGCGCAGCTCTGGGCCGAGGTCCTGCGCCTGGACTCCGTGGGCGTGAACGACGACTTCTTCGCGCTCGGTGGGCACTCGCTGCTGGCGACGCGGCTCCTGGCGCGGGTGCAGAACGCGATGTCTGTCGTCGTTCCGCTCCGCGCGCTCTTCGAGGGGCCCACGGTGGCGGAGCTGGCCGTACGCGTGGAGGAGATGCGCCGCGCCGGGCTGCCGGTGCTGCCGCCGGTGGTGCCTGTCGATCGTGACCGCCCCCTCCCGCTCTCGTTCGCCCAGGAGCGCCTCTGGTTCATCGACCAGCTGGAGGGCGGGAGCGCGCCGTACAACATCCCCGCCGCGCTGCGCCTTACCGGCGCGCTCGACGTGGACGCGCTGGAGCGCAGCCTGGGCGAGATCGTCCGCCGCCACGAGTCGCTGCGGACCATCTTCCGCGAGGTGGACGAAGGGGCGGTGCAGGTGATCGCGCCCTTCGCCGGCTTCGCCCTTCCCGTGGACGATTTGTCCTTGCTGCCCGAGGCGGAGCGCGAGGCGGAGGTGCGGCGGCGTGTGCGGGAGGATGCGGCGCGTCCGTTCGACCTCACCGCGGGCCCGCTCGTGCGCGCCGTGCTGCTGCCGGTGGCGGACGAGGAGCACGTCCTGCTGCTGTGCATCCACCACATCGTCAGCGACGGGTGGAGCAGCGGCGTGCTTCGGCGCGAGCTGTCGGCCCTGTACGCCGCCTATCGCGAGGGTGGCGATTCGCCGCTGGCTGCGCTGCCGGTGCAGTACGCCGATTTCGCCGTGTGGCAGCGCGAGCAGCTGCGGGGCGAGGTGCTGGACGCCCAAGTCGGCTATTGGAAGGAGCGGCTGGCGGGCGCGCCGGCGCTGCTGGAGCTGCCGACGGACCGGCCCCGGCCGGCGGTGCAGTCGCATCGCGGCGCGCGGGAGCGGTTCGACCTCCCGCGCACGCTGCTCGACCGTCTCCAGGCGCTGGGCCGGGGCGAGGGCGCCACGCTGTACATGGTGATGCTCTCCGCCTTCCAGCTGCTGCTGAGCAAGTACAGCGGAAGCGACGACGTCGTCGTGGGCAGCCCCATCGCGGGGCGGACGCGGCGCGAGGTGGAGGAGCTGATCGGCTTCTTCGCCAACACGCTGGTGCTGCGGACCGATCTCTCGGCCGACCCCACCTTCCGCGAGCTGCTGGGGCGCGTGCGCGAGGGTACCCTCGGGGCGTACGAGCATCAGGACGTGCCCTTCGAGCGGCTGGTCGCCGAGCTGCAGCCGGAGCGGTCCCTGAGCCATTCGCCGCTCTTCCAGGTGATGTTCGCGCTCCAGAACGCCGACCGCTCCGGCTTCGACGTCGCGGGGCTGCGGATGGAGGGGGTGTCTGGGGAGGTGGAGACCACCCGGTTCGACCTGGGGCTCACCGCCATCCCGCACGACGGCGGCATTCGCGGCGCGTTGGAGTACAGCACCGACCTCTTCGACCGCTCCACCGTCCAGCGGATGCTCGGCCATTTGGAGCGGGTGCTGGAGCAGGTCGCCGAGGATGCGGACGTGCGGCTTTCGCGGCTGGAGCTGCTCTCGGCGGAAGAGCGCGGCCTGGTGGTGGACGCCTGGAACCGCACCGAACGCGAAACCTCCGACCCGCCGGCCCACGTGCTCTTTGCCGAGTGGGCGCGCCGTGCCCCGGAGGCCGTCGCCCTCCTGGACGGCCGCGAGGCCGTGACCTATGGCGCGCTGGACCGGCGCGCGGCGGTCCTTGCCGGGCACCTGCGCAGCCTTGGAGTCGGGCCCGAGACCCCGGTGGGCCTGTGCATGGAGCGCACGCCCGAGCTGCTCGTGGGGGTGCTGGGGATCTGGAAGGCGGGCGGCGCCTACGTTCCCCTGGATCCCGGCTACCCCGCGGAACGGCTGGGATGGATCATCGCCGACGCGGCGCTTCCGGTGGTGGTCGCCACGGCGGGTACGGCCGGAGTGCTGCCGGAGCACGGAGCCACTGTCGTCCGGGTGGACGAACTCGTGGAGACGGAAGCGGCGCCGGAGGTGCCCGCGTCCGACGCGAGCCTGGCGTACGTCATCTACACCTCCGGCTCTACCGGGCGTCCCAAGGGGGTACTGGTGGAGCACGGCTCCCTGGCGAACCTGCTGGCCGCCACGCGCGAGGCGTTCGGCATCCGCGAGGGCGACGTGATGCCCGCGCTGGCTTCGTACGCCTTCGACATCTGGCTCTTCGAGGCGCTGCTTCCGCTCACCTCGGGCGCGACGGTGCGCCTGGTCGATCGCGAGCGGGTGATGGACGTGCCCGCGCTGGTGGAGGAGATCGCGGACGCCACGCTCGTGCACGCCGTCCCCGCGCTGATGCGGCAGCTGGTCCATGCGGAGCGTGAGACGCCCCGGCTGGGGCGGCTGCGGCGCGCGTTCGTGGGTGGCGACCGTGTCGCGGCCGACCTGCTGGCGGAGATGCGCGAAGCACTTCCCGCAGCGGAGTCGCACGTCTTCTACGGTCCCACCGAAGGGACCATCCTGGCCTCCACGCACCCCGTCCCGCAGGACGGAATGGTATACGGGCACCCGATCGGGCGTCCCTTGGGGAACGTGCGGCTGTACGTCTGTGACGCGCTCGGCGGCCCGCAGCCGGCGGGCATCCCGGGCGAGCTGCTGATCGGCGGGGCGGGGGTGGCGCGCGGCTACCTGCGCCGGCCGGCGATGACCGCGGAGCGCTTCGTCCCCGATCCCTTCTCCGCCGATCCGGGCGCACGGCTATACCGCACGGGCGACCGGGCGCGCTGGCGGGCGGACGGAACGCTGGAGTTCCTGGGGCGCACCGACTTCCAGGTGAAGATCCGCGGCTTCCGCATCGAGCCGGGGGAGATCGAGGCCGTGCTGCGTGAGCACGAGGGCGTGCGCGAGTGCGCAGTCCTGGTGCGCGAGGACGCGGGCGAGAGCCGGCTGGTGGCGTACGTGGCCGGTGGCGTGGAGGCGGACGCGCTGCGGGAGCACCTGAGGCGGAGCCTGCCGGAGTACATGGTGCCGGCGGCGTTCGTGGTGCTCGACGCGCTGCCGCTGACGCCGAACGGCAAGCTGGACCGGCATGCGCTGCCGGCGCCGGACTACGCGGCAGGCGCCGACCGGTACGTCGCCCCGCGGACGCCGGCCGAGGAGGCGCTGGCGGAGATCTGGGCGGAGGTGCTGGGGCTGGACCGGGTGGGCGTGCAGGAAAGCTTCTTCGACCTGGGCGGGCACTCGCTCCTGGCCACGCGGGTGGTGTCGCGTGTCCGCAAGCGGTTCGGCGTGGAGCTGCCGCTGCGGGCGCTCTTCGAGCACCGCACGGTGGAGGAGCTGGCGCGCGTCGTGGCAGAATCGGAGGCGGTGGCCCAGGCGGGACCGGTGCCCGAACCGGCGCCCGGTCCCGAGGCCAGCGCGCACCACCTGCTCGCGACCATCGACGAGCTGTCGGAAGAAGAGCTGGACCGGCTCCTGAGCGCGCAACTCTGAAGAACCAGAAATTCGAATGATCGTCACCCCCGGGTCTGCCGGCACGCTCTCGCGCAGCGAGAAGCAGGAGCTGCTGCGGAAGATCCTTCTCGAGAAGCTCGGCCGGCCGCGGACCGCGCCCACCTCCTTTGCACAGGAGCGGCTCTGGTTCATCGACCGGCTGGAGCCGGGCAGCGCCGTCTACAACCTTTCCGTGGCACGGCGCCTCGAGGGTGGGCTGAACGTGCCGGCGCTGGAGCGGAGCCTGGGCGAGATCGTCCGGCGCCACGAGTCGCTACGCACCACCTTTGGAGTGGTGGACGGCTCGCCGGTGCAGGTGGTGGCGCCCTTCGGCGGGTTCGCCCTGCCGGTGGAGGACCTGTCGGGGCTCGGCGAGGAGGAGCGCGAGGAGGCGGTCGCGCGGCGGGCCGGGGAAGAGGCGCGGCGGCCGTTCGACCTCGCCGCGGGCCCCCTCTTCCGTGCGGCGCTGCTGCGGCTGGGCGCTGAGGAGCACGTGCTGCTGCTCGCGATGCACCACATCGTCAGCGACGAGTGGAGCAGCGGAGTGCTCTTCCGGGAGCTGTCGGCGCTGTACGCGGCGTACCGCGAGGGCGGGGAGTCGCCGCTCCCCGAGCTGGCGGTTCAGTACGCCGACTACGCGGCGTGGCAGCGCGAGCAGCTGGCGGGCGAGACCCTGGACCGGCAGCTGGCGTACTGGAAGGAGCACCTGGCGGGCGCGCCGGGGCTGCTGGAGCTGCCCACGGACCACCCGCGCCCCGCTGTGCAGACGTTCCGGGGCGCGTCAGTGCCGGTGGAGCTTTCCCCGGAGCTGCTGGCGGGGCTGCAGGCGCTGGGGCGGGGTGAGGGCGCCACGCTGTACATGACGCTGCTGGCCGCCTTCCAGGTGCTGCTGGGCAAGTACGCGGGCAGCGACGACGTGGTGGTGGGGAGCGCCATCGCCGGGCGCACGCGCGCGGAGGTGGAGGCGCTGATCGGCTTCTTCGTCAACACGCTGGTGCTGTGCACCGACCTTTCGGGAGATCCGAGCTTCCGCGAGCTGCTGGGGCGGGTGCGCGAGGCGACGCTGGGGGCGTACGAGCACCAGGAGGTGCCCTTCGAGCGCCTGGTGGCCGAGCTGCGGCCGGAGCGGTCCCTGAGCCACTCGCCGCTCTTCCAGGTGGTGTTCACGCTGCAGGACGGCGAGGGCGCGGGAGCCGCGCTTCCGGGGCTGCGCGTGAGCACGGTCGCGGCGGCCAGGGAGATCGCCAAGTTCGACCTGTCCCTGACGCTCGGGGCGAGCGCCCAGGGCCTGCGCGGCGCGCTGAACTACAGCACCGACCTCTTCGAGCGCGGCACGGTCGAACGGATGCTGGGCCACCTTGAACGCGTGCTGGAGCAGGTCGCGGCGGATGCGGACGTGCGGCTTTCACGGCTGGAGCTGCTCTCGGCGGAAGAGCGCGGCATAGTGGTGGAGGAGTGGAACCGGACCGACGCGGAGTATCCCGCGGACCGGTGCATCCACGAGCTGTTCGAGGCGCAGGCGGCGCGCACGCCCGACGCCGTGGCGGTCGAGATCCAGGGCGAAACCCTCAGCTACGCCGCGTTGAACGAGCGGGCGAACCGGCTGGCGCACCATCTCGCCGGGCTCGATGTCGGGCCGGAGGTGCGGGTGGGGATCTGCCTGGAGCGCGGGACGGAGATGATCGTCTCCCTCCTGGCCGTGCTCAAGGCCGGCGGCGCGTACGTCCCGCTGGACCCCGCCTATCCGGCCGAGCGGCTGGCGTTCATTCTGGCGGACGCGGCCGTCCGCGTGCTGGTGACGCAGGAGTCGCTGCTCGCGGCGCTCCCCGCTGGCGACGGCGTCGCGGTGGTGAGCGTGGATGGGGACGCGGAGCGGATCGCGGCGGAGTCCGCGGAGAACCCGGAGCGCCCGGTCTCGCCCGATCACCTGGCGTACGTGATCTACACCTCCGGCTCCACCGGGACGCCCAAGGGGGTGATGGTGCCGCACCGCGGCGTCCCCAACCTGGCGTACGCGCAGGCCCGCCGCTTCGGCATCGACGGCACCAGCCGCGTCCTGCAGTTCGCCTCGTTCTCCTTCGATGCGGCGGTGGCGGAGGTGTTCGACGCGCTGCTGGCCGGAGCCACGCTGGTGATGGCTTCGCGGGAGGCGCTTCTTCCCGGTGCGGGGCTGCTGGAAACGCTGCGGGGTGGGCGCGTCACCGTGGCCACCCTGCCGCCGCCGGTGCTGGCCATCCTGCCGCCGGACGACCTGCCGGAGCTGCGTACGGTCGTGAGCGCGGGCGAGGCGGTGGACGCCGCCACGGTGGCGCGGTGGAGCGGTGGCCGTGCCTTCGTGAACGCCTACGGGCCGACGGAGGTCACCGTCTGCGCGACGTCCGCCTTCAGCGAGGCGGACGGGCGAGTCCCGGCGATCGGCCGCCCCTTGGAGAACGTGCGGGTGTACGTGCTGGGCGCGGCCGGCCGGCCGGCGCCGGTCGGTATCGCCGGCGAGCTGTACGTGGGGGGCGTAGGCGTGGCGCGCGGCTACCAGGGCCGGCCGGGGCTGACGGCGGAGCGCTTCGTCCCCGATCCGTTCTCCGTGGAAGGCGGCGCACGGCTGTACCGCACGGGCGACCGGGTGCGGTGGTCGGCGCGGGGTGAGCTGGAGTTCCTGGGGCGGGTGGACGCCCAGGTGAAGGTGCGCGGCTTCCGCATCGAGCCGGGCGAGATCGAGGCGCGGCTGCGGCGGAGCCAGGGAGTCGCCGACTGCGTGGTCGTGGCCCGCGAGGACGGCCCTGGGGAGAAGCGCCTGGTCGCGTACGTGGTGGGGAGCGTGGACGCGGGCATCCTGCGCGAGCACCTGCTCCGGGAGCTTCCGGAGTACATGGTCCCGTCCGCCTTCGTGGCGCTGGACGCGCTGCCGCTGACGCCGAACGGCAAGCTGGACCGCAAGGCGCTGCCTGCACCGGAGGGCGATGCGTACGCGCGGCGCGGCTACGAGGCACCGCTGGGAGAGGTGGAGGCGGCGCTGGCCGGGGTCTGGGCAGAGGTGCTGGGCGTGGAGCAGGTGGGGCGGTGGGACCACTTCTTCGAACTGGGCGGGCACTCGCTCCTGGCGATCCGGCTCACCGAGCGGATGCGGCAGGCGGGGCTGCACACCGACGTGCGGGCCCTGTTCACCACGCCCGTGCTGGCCGAGCTGGCCCTGGCCGTGGGCGGAGCCTCTTCGGAGATGGAGGTCCCCCCGAACGCGATCGCGGAGGGATGCGCGTCCATCACGCCCGAGATGCTGCCGCTGGTCGATCTCAGCCAGGAGGAGATCGACCGCATCGTGGCCGCGGTGCCGGGTGGAGCCGCGAACGTACAGGACATCTACCCGCTCGCCCCGCTGCAGGACGGGTTCCTCTTCCATCACCTGATGTCGGAGGAGGGCGATCCGTACCTGACGTCGAGCATGGCCGAGTTCGACACCCGCGACCGCCTGGACCAGTACCTGGCGGCGCTGCAGGCGGTGATCGGCCGGCACGACATCCTGCGCACGGCCATGGCCTGGGACGGGCTTCGCGAGCCGGTGCAGGTCGTCTGGCGCCACGCGCCGCTGCCGGTGGACGAGGTGCAGCTGGACGCGGATGCGGAGGATGCGGCCGGGCAGCTGTGGCGGCGCTACGACCCCCGGCACTACCGGATGGACCTGGGGCGGGCGCCGCTGCGGCGGGCGATCATCGCCGAGGACCGCGCGCGGGGCCGGTGGGTGCTGCTGATGCTGATGCACCACCTGACGGGCGACCACGAGTCGCTGGAGGTGCAGCGCGAGGAGATTTCGGCGCACCTGATGGGTCGCGAGTCGGAGCTGCCGGCGCCGCTGCCCTTCCGCAACTACGTGGCGCAGGCGCGCCTGGGGGTCAGCCGCGAGGAGCACGAGCGGTTCTTCCGCGCGATGCTGGGCGACGTGGAGGAGCCGACGGCACCGTACGGGCTGCTCGACGTGTGGAGGGAGGGGCATGGGATCGGGGAAGCGCGCCTCCGGGTAGCGGACGACCTGAGCGCACGGCTGCGCCGCCGGGCACGGGCGCTGGGGGTGAGCGCGACGAGCCTGTGGCACCTGGCGTGGGCGCAGGTGCTGGCGCGGCTGAGCGGCCGGCCGGACGTGGTCTTTGGGACGCTGCTCTTCGGCCGCATGCAGGGGGGCGAGGGCACGGCGCGGGTGATGGGCCCGTTCATCAACACGCTGCCGGTGCGGATCGGCGTGGGAGAAGAGGGCGCCGAGGCGGCGGTGCGGCGCACGCACGCGCTGCTGGCGGACCTGCTGCGGCACGAGCACGCCTCCCTCGCGCTGGCCCAGCGCAGCAGTGGCGTGGCGGCACCCGCGCCGCTGTTCACCTCGCTGCTCAACTATCGCCACGGCGCCGCGCCGAAGCCTTCGCGGCAGGCGGGGCAGCCGGGCGAGGGCGTGCGGGGCATTCGCGTACAGGAGCGGACGAACTACCCCGTGGTCCTGTCGGTGGACGACCTGGGCGAGGCGTTCTCGCTGGTCGCGCAGGTGGCCGCCCCCGCGGACGCGGAGGGGATGTGCCGGATGGTGCACACGGCGCTCGAGCGGCTGGTCGAAGCGCTGGAGACTGCTCCCGGGCGGGCCATCGGGAGCCTCGACGTGCTGCCGGAGGCGGAGCGCCGCCTGGTGGTGGAGGAGTGGAACCGCACGGACGCGAAGTACCCCGCGCACGCCCCCATCCACCGGCTCTTCGAGGAGCAGGCGGAGCGCACGCCGGATGCGGTGGCCGTGCGCTTCGGCCACCAATCGCTCACCTACCGCGAGCTGGACGCGCGCGCCAACCGGCTGGCGCACCACCTCGTCGGCCTGGGCGCCGGCCCCGAGGTGCGGGTGGGCATCTGCCTGGAGCGAAGCCTGGAGACGGTGGTCGCCACGCTGGCGGTGCTGAAGTCCGGCGGGTGCTGCGTCCCCGTCGACACCAGCTACCCGCCCGAGCGGATGGCGCTGATGCTCGCCGACAGCGGCGCGCGCGTGCTGGTGAGCGAGGGTGACCTCGCCGCCCCGCTGACGGGGTTGGGTCTCCACGCGGTCCATCTCGACAAGGTGGCCCAGGTGCTCGCCGCCGAGCCTGATCACCCGCCGCGGACGAACGTGGCGGGGGAGAACCTGGCCTACGTCTTCTACACCAGCGGGAGCACCGGGCGGCCGAAGGGCGTGATGATGGCCCACCGCGAGGTGGTGCAGTACGCTGCCGGCCTCCCCCTGACGATGCCCATCGGCCCCGGCGACCGCGTGGCGCAGGGGTCCAACGCGAGCTTCGATGCGGCGGTGTTCGAAATCTGGGGCGCGCTCGTGCACGGGGCCACGCTTGTCGGCATCGACCGTGACGTGCTCCTTTCCGCGCCGCTGCTGGGGCAGGCGCTGCGCGAGCAGGGCATTACGCACCTCTACCAGACGGCCGCGCTCTTCAACCAGCACGTCCGCGAGCAGGCCGACGTCTACGCCAGCCTGCGGCAGCTGGTGTTCGGTGCCGAGGCGGTGGGAACGGAGGGCGTGCGTGCGATGCTGCGCTCGGGCAGGCCTGGGCGCGTGCTGCACGAGTACGGTCCGACGGAAGCGACGGTGTGGTGCACACTGGACGTCGTGGAGGAGGTGGAAGAGGACGCGGCCACCGTCCCCATCGGCCGCCCCATTCCCAACGCGCGCGCCTACGTCCTCGATCCGGTGCTGCAGCCGCTCCCGCCGGAGGTGGCGGGCGAGCTGTACATGGGCGGAGCCGGCGTGGTGCGCGGCTACCTGGGCCGGCCGGGGCTGACGGCGGAGCGCTTCGTTCCCGATCCCTTCGCCTCCGCGCCCGGCGCGCGGATGTACCGCACCGGTGACCGCGCGCGGTGGCGGGCGGACGGCAAGCTGGAGTTCATGGGCCGCCTGGACGACCAGGTGAAGATCCGCGGCTTCCGCATCGAGCCGGGCGAGGTGGAGGCGGCGACGGCGGCGTATCCGGGGGTGCGCCAGGTACGGGTGATCGTCCGCGAGGACCAGCCGGGCGACAAGCGGCTGGTGGCGTACGTGGTGGGGACCGTGGACATGGACGGCCTGCGCGCGCACCTGCGCCAGGGCCTTCCGGAATACATGGTGCCCCGGGCGATCGTCGCCCTGGAGCGGCTGCCGCTGAACGCGAACGGCAAGGTGGACCGCAAGGCGCTGCCGGCGCCGGAGTACGCGGCCGGGGCCGACCAGTACGTAGCGCCGCGAACGCCCACCGAAGAGGTGCTGGCGGGGGTCTGGGCCGAGGTGCTGGGCGTGGAACGGGTGGGCGTGGAGGAAAGCTTCTTCGAGCTGGGCGGGCACTCGCTCCTGGGCACGCGGGTGGTGTCGCGGGTCCGCGGGCTGTTCGGCGTGGAGCTGCCTCTGCGGGCGCTCTTCGAGGGGCCCACGGTGGCGGAGCTGGCCGGGCGCGTGGAAGAGATGCGGCGCGCCGGGGTGCCCGTGCTTCCGCCGGTGGTGCCGGCCGCGCGCACGGGGGCGCTCCCGCTCTCCTTCGCGCAGGAGCGCCTCTGGTTCATCGACCGGCTGGAGCCGGGGAGCGCCGTCTACAACATCCCCGTGGCCCGGCGCCTGGGCGGTGCGCTGGACGCGGCGGCGCTGGAGCGCGCACTGGGCGAAATCGTCCGTCGTCACGAGGCGCTGCGGACGGTCTTCGGCGAGGTGGATGGCACGCCGGTGCAGGTGGTGGCGCCCTTCGGCGGGTTCTCCCTGCCGGTGGAGGACCTGTCGGGGCTCGGCGAGGCGGATCGCGTGGAGGCGGTCAGGCGGCGCGCCGGCGAGGAGGCCCGGCGGCCGTTCGACCTCGCCGCGGGCCCGCTCTTCCGTGCGGCGCTGCTGCGGCTGGGCGCCGAGGAGCACGTGCTGCTGCTGACGATGCACCACATCGTCAGCGACGGGTGGAGCATGGGGGTGCTCTTCCGCGAGCTCTCCGCGCTGCACACGGCGTACGGTGCGGGGCGCGAGTCGCCGCTCCCCGAGCTGGCGGTGCAGTACGCCGACTACGCGGTGTGGCAGCGCGAGCAGCTGGCGGGCGAGGTGCTCAATGGGCAGCTGGCCTACTGGAAGAAGCGCCTGGCGGGCGCGCCGGAGCTGCTGGAGCTGCCCACGGACCGTCCCCGCCCGCCGGTGCAGACGTACCGGGGCGCGGCGGTCCCGGTGGATCTCTCCCCGGAGCTGCTGGAGCGGCTGCGGGCGCTGGGGCGGGCCGAGGGCGCGACGCTGTACATGACGCTGCTGTCCGCCTTCCAGGTGCTGCTCTCGAAGTACGGCGGCGGTGAGGACGTCGTCGTGGGCAGCCCCATCGCCGGACGCACGCGCGGCGAGGTGGAGGAGCTGATCGGCTTCTTCGTCAACACGCTGGTGCTGCGCACCGACCTGTCGGGAGACCCGAGCTTTCGCGAGGTGCTGCGGCGGGCGCGGGACTTCACGCTCGGTGCGTACGAGCACCAGGACGTGCCCTTCGAGAAGCTGGTGACCGAGCTGCAGCCGGAACGCAGCTTGAGCTACTCGCCCCTCTTCCAGGTGCTCTTCACCCTTCAGAACGCCGAGGGGCAGGGAGACGCAATCGCGGGGCTGGAGGTGAGGGGAATCGGAGCGGAGAGGGAGATCGCCCAGTTCGATCTCTCCCTTACGCTCACGGCGAGCGCCCAGGGCCTGCGCGGCGCGCTGAACTACAGCACCGACCTCTTCGATCGCGGCACCGTCGAGCGGATGCTCGGCCACCTGGAGCGGGTGCTGGAGCAGGTGGCGGCCGACGCGGACCTGCGGCTTTCGGGGCTGGAGCTGCTCGGCGACGCGGAGCGCGAGCAGGTGCTGCAGGCGTGGAACCGGACCGAGGCGGAGTATCCGGCGGACCTGTGCATCCACGCGCTGTTCGAGGCCCAGGCGGCGCGCATGCCGAACGCGGTGGCCGTGCGCTTCGGGGCGCAGTCGCTCACGTACGCGGAGCTGAACGCCCGCGCCAACCAGCTCGCCCACTCCCTTCGCGGGCGCGGCGTGGGCCCCGAGGTGCGGGTGGGGATCTGCCTGGAGCGCGGGCTGGAGATGGTCGTTGCCATCCTGGCCGTGCTCAAGGCCGGCGGCGCGTACGTGCCGCTGGACCCCGGCTATCCCGCCGAGCGGCTGTCGTTCATCCTGGCCGACTCCGCCACCCCGGTGCTGCTCACGCGCGAAACGCTGCGCGGTGCGCTCCCGGCACTGGAGGGCGTGCAGGTGGTGAGCCTGGACTCCGCGGCGGAGGAGATCGCGGCGGAAAGTACCGAGAATCTGGCGAGCGGCGCGGGGCCGGATTCGCTGGCGTACGTCATCTACACCTCCGGCTCCACCGGCACGCCCAAGGGCGCGCTGATCGAGCACCGCAACGTCGCCCGCCTGTTCAGCGCGACGGACGCGTGGTTCGGCTTCGGGCCTGACGACGTGTGGACGCTGTTCCACTCCTACGCCTTCGACTTCTCGGTCTGGGAGCTGTGGGGCGCGCTGCTCTACGGCGGGCGCGTCGTCGTCGTGCCCTTCGACGTGAGCCGCGACCCGGAGGCGTTCCACGCGCTGGTGCAGCGCGAGCGTGTCACCGTCCTCAACCAGACGCCCTCGGCGTTCCGGCAGTTCATCCGCGCGGACGGCGAGCGGGGCGGCGAGCTGGCGCTGCGCGTGGTCGTCTTCGGCGGCGAGGCGCTGGAGCCCGCCTCCCTGCGCGAGTGGGTGGAGCGCCGCGGCATCGAAACGCCGCGTCTGGTGAACATGTACGGGATCACCGAGACCACCGTGCACGTGACCTACCGGCCGCTGGGCCGCGAGGACGTCTTCGGCGGATCGGGGAGCCCCATCGGGCGGGCGATCCCCGACCTGCGGCTGTACGTGCTGGACCCCGGGCGGCGTCCGCTGCCGGTCGGCATCCCCGGCGAGCTGTACGTGGGCGGTGGCGGCGTGGCGCGCGGCTACCTGAACCGCCCGGAGCTGACGGCGGAGCGCTTCGTGGACGACCCGTTCGCCCCCGGCCGGCTGTACCGGAGCGGCGACCGGGTGCGGTGGCTGGCGGACGGGACGCTCGACTACCTGGGCCGCCTGGATGAGCAGGTGAAGATCCGGGGCTTCCGCATCGAGCTGGGCGAGATCGAGGCCGCGCTGCGCCAGGTGCCCGGCGTCACGGACTGCACCGTCGTCGTGCGCGAGGACGAGCCGGGCGACCGGCGGCTGGTGGTGTACGTCGTCGGAGGGGCGGACGTGGACGCGCTGCGCGAGCACCTGCGGCTGTCACTGCCGGAGTACATGGTGCCGTCCGCCTTCGTGGCGCTCGACGCGCTGCCGCTGACCGCCAACGGCAAGCTGGACCGCAAGGCGCTGCCGGCGCCAGAGGGCGATGCCTATGGGCGGCGGAGCTACGAGGCACCGCTAGGGGAGGTAGAGACGGCGCTGGCGGAGATCTGGGCCGAGGTGCTGGGCGTGGAGCGGGTGGGTCGCTGGGACCACTTCTTCGAGCTGGGCGGGCACTCGCTCCTTGCGATCAAGCTGATCGGGCGGATGCGCGCCGCGGGGCTGCACACGGACGTGCGGGCCCTGTTCACCACTTCGGTGCTGGCCGAGCTGGCCCTGGAAGTGGGCGGAGCGCCATCGGAGATAGAGGTCTCCGCGAACGCCATCCCCGAGGGCTCCACGTCCATCACGCCGGAGATGCTGCCGCTGGTGGATCTCACGCAGGAGGAGATCGACCGGATCGTTGCGCAGGTGCCGGGCGGCGCCGCGAACGTGCAGGACATCTACCCGCTCGCTCCGCTGCAGGAGGGCTTCCTCTTCCACCACTTGATGTCGGAGGAGGGAGACCCGTACCTGGTGTCGAGCATGACCGAGTTCGACACCCGCGCGCGCCTGGACCAGTACCTGGCTGCCCTGCAGGCGGTGATCGACCGCCACGACATCCTGCGCACCGCGATCGCCTGGGAGGGGCTTCGCGAGCCGGTGCAGGTCGTCTGGCGGCACGCGCCGCTTGTGGTGGACGAGGTGGAGCTGGATGCGGGGGCAGGGGAGGTGGCGGGGGAGCTGCTGCGGCGTTACGACCCCCGGCGCCACCGCATGGAGCTGGGACGGGCGCCGCTGCTGCGGGTGCACACGGCCGAGGACCGCGCGAGTGGCCGGTGGGTGCTGCTGATGCTCAGGCACCACCTGACCGGCGACCACGAGTCGCTGGAGGTGCTGCAGGAAGAGGTCACCGCGCACCTGCTGGGACAGGAATCGGAGCTGCCGGCGCCGCTGCCCTTCCGCAACTACGTGGCGCAGGCGTGCCTGGGGGTGAGCCGGGACGAGCACGAGCGGTTCTTCCGGGCGATGCTGGGCGACGTGGAGGAGCCGACGGCGCCGTACGGGCTGCTGGACGTGTGGGGCGAGGGACGTGGGATCGGCGAGGCGCGCATTCCCGTGGCGGACGAGCTCGCCGCACGGCTGCGTAAGCGGGCCCGGGTGCTGGGGGTGAGCGCGGCCAGCCTGTGCCACCTCGCGTGGGCGCAGGTGCTGGCGCGGCTGAGCGGGCGGCAGGACGTGGTCTTCGGGACGCTGCTCTTCGGCCGCATGCAGGGCGGCGAGGGAGCGGAGCGGGTGATGGGCCCGTTCATCAACACGTTGCCGGTGCGCATCGGGGTGCAAGACGACGGGGCCGAGGCGGCGGTGCGGCGCACGCACGCGCTGCTGGCGGACCTGCTGCGGCACGAGCACGCCTCGCTGGCGCTCGCGCAGCGGAGCAGCGGCGTGGCGGCACCGGCGCCGCTGTTCACCTCGCTGCTCAACTATCGCCACGGCGCCGCGCCCAAGCGTTCGCGCCAGGCCAGGAAGGGCATGCGCGGCGTCGGCGCACAGGAGCGGACGAACTACCCCGTGGTGCTCTCGGTCGACGACCTGGGCGAGGCCTTCTCGCTGGCGGCGCAGGTGGCGGCGCCCGTGGATGCGGAGCGGGTGTGCCACCTGATGCACACGGCGCTGGAGCGGCTGGTCGAGGCACTGGAGATTGCTCCGGGGCGGGCCGTCGGGAGCCTCGACGTGCTGCCGGAGGCGGAGCGCCGGCAGGTGGTGGACGAGTGGAACCGCACCGACGCGGAGTACCCCGCGCACGTCCCCATCCACCGGCTGTTCGAGGAACAGGCGGAGCGCACGCCCGGCGCGGTGGCGGTCGTCGACGAGGACCGCTCGCTGACGTACGCGGAGCTGAACGCGCGGGCCAACCGTCTCGCGCACCACCTCCGCGCCATGGGCGTGGGGCCGGATGCGCGCGTGGCCATCCTGGTGCCGCGCTCCACGGAGCTGGTCGTCTGCGAGCTGGCCATCCTCAAGGCCGGCGCGGCGTACGTGCCCATCGACCCCGCGTTCCCCGCCGAGCGCATCGCGTTCATGGTGGCCGACAGCGGGGCTCCCCTGGTGCTCAGCCGCGCGGGCGACGATCTGCCCGCGCTCGCCGGGGTGGAGCGGGTGGACGTCGATGCGCTCTCTGAGGGCCCCTGCCACGATCCCGGGGTGCCGGTGGACGGCGGTGCCACGGCGTACGTGATGTACACCTCCGGCTCCACGGGCGAGCCCAAGGGAGTGGTGGTGCCGCACCGGGCGATCGCCCGGCTCGTCTTCAACAACGGCTACGCCGATTTCCGCGCGGACGACCGTGTGGCCTTTGCCGCGAACCCGGCGTTCGACGCGACGACGATGGAGGTGTGGGGGCCGCTTCTGCATGGCGGCCGCACCGTCGTCATCCCGCGAGAGGTGCTGCTCGACGCCGACGCGTTCGCGCGTACGCTGGCAGGCCAGCAGGTCACGACGCTGTTCATCACCACCGCCGTCTTCAACCAGTACGCACAGGCGATCCCGGGCGCGCTGGCCAACCTCCGCCGCCTGCTGACCGGCGGCGAGGCGGCCGATCCGTCGTCCTTTGCGCGGGTGCTGGCGGAGAACGGCCCCGTCTCGCTCATCCACTGCTACGGTCCCACCGAGACGACGACGTTCGCCATCACGCACGAGGTGACGGACGTGGAGGAGGGCGCGCGTAGCATCCCGCTGGGGCGTCCCATCGCGAACACGCGCATCTACCTCCTGGATGCGCACGGGGAGCCGGTGCCGGTGGGTGTCGCGGGGGAGCTTCACATCGGCGGTCCGGGCGTGGCGCTCGGCTATCTGGACCGGCCGGGGCTTACGGGCGGGCGCTTCGTTCCCGATCCGTCCGGCGGGACGCCAGGCGCGCGGATGTACCGCACGGGCGACCTGGGACGGTGGCTGCCGGACGGGGCGATCGAGTTCCTGGGGCGCAACGACTTCCAGGTGAAGGTGCGCGGCTTCCGGATCGAGCTGGGGGAGGTCGAGGCGCGGCTCCTGGCGCACCCGGAGGTGCGGGAGGCGGTGGTGCTGGCGCGCGAGGATGCGCCGGGAGACCGGAGGCTGGTGGCGTACTACGTGGGAGGGGAAGGGGCCGAAGCGGAGCAGCTGCGTTCGCACCTGTCGGAGCAGCTGCCCGAGTACATGGTGCCCGCGGCGTTCATGCGGCTGGAGGCGCTGCCGCTGACCCCCAACGGCAAGGTGGACCGGCGGGCGCTGCCCGCGCCGGAGCTCGCGTCGGCCGAGAACCTGTACGTCGCGCCGCGCACCCCGGTCGAGGAGGTGCTGGCGGGGGTCTGGGCCGAGGTGCTGCGCCTGGAGCGGGTGGGGGTGGAGGACAGCTTCTTCGAGCTGGGCGGGCACTCGCTGCTGGCCACGCGCATGGTTTCGCGCATCCGCGAGGTGTTCGCCGTGGAGCTGCCGCTGCGCGCGCTCTTCGAGGGACCCACGGTGGCGGCGCTGGCCAAGGCGGTAGAGGAGATGCGCCGCGCGGAGCTGCCGATGCTGCCGCCCGTGGTGCCGGCCGGACGCACGGCCCCGCTGCCGCTCTCCTTCGCGCAGGAGCGGCTCTGGTTCATCGACCGGCTGGAGCCGGGAAGCGCCGCGTACAACATCCCCGTGGCACGGCGCCTGGCGGGTGCCCTGGACGTGGCGGCGCTGGAGCGGAGCCTCGGCGAGATCGTCCAGCGCCACGAGTCGCTACGGACCGTCTTCGCCGAGGCGGCCGGTTCGCCGGTGCAGGTGGTGGCGCCCTTCGGCGGGTTCGCCCTGCCGGTGGAGGACCTGTCGGGGCTGGGCGAGGCAGACCGCGAGGCGGAGGTCCGGCGGCGCGCCGGCGACGAGGCGCGGCGGCCGTTCGACCTGTCGGCGGGCCCGCTCTTCCGTGCGGCGCTGCTGCGGCTGGACTACGAGGAGCACGTGCTGCTCCTTTCCATGCACCACATCGTCAGCGACGGGTGGAGCATGGGGGTGTTCTTCCGTGAGCTGTCGGCGCTGTACGCGGCGTACCGCGAGGGGCGGGAGTCGCCGCTGCCGGAGTTGGGGGTGCAGTACGCGGACTATGCCGCCTGGCAGCGCGAGCACCTGCGCGACGACGTCCTGGAGCGGCAGCTCGGCTACTGGAGGGGGCGGCTCGCGGACGCACCCGCGCGGCTGGAACTGCCTACGGACCGTCCGCACCCGGCGGTGCAGACGTTCCGCGGCGCGTCGGCCCCGGTGGCGCTCTCGCCGGAGCTGCTGGAGCGGCTCCAGGGGCTGGGGCGGAGCGAGGGGACCACGCTGTACATGACGCTTCTGGCCGCCTTCCAGGTGCTGCTGGGCAGGTACGCGGGGAGCGACGACGTGGTGGTGGGAAGCCCCATCGCGGGGCGCACGCGCGGCGAGGTGGAGGAGCTGATCGGCTTCTTCGTCAACACGCTGGTGCTGCGCACCGACCTTTCGGGCGATCCCGGCTTCCGCGAGGTGCTGGGGCGGGTGCGCGAGGCGACGCTGGGGGCGTACGCGCACCAGGAGGTGCCCTTCGAACGCCTGGTGGCCGAGCTGCAGCCGGAGCGGAGCCTGAGCCACGCGCCGCTCTTCCAGGTGATGTTCGCGCTGCAGGACGCCGAGAACGGGAGCGGCGCCCTCGCGGGGCTGGAGGTCAGCGGCGTGGGAGCGGCCCGGGAGATCGCCACGTTCGACCTGTCGCTGGCGCTCGCGCCGACCCCCCGGGGGCTGCGCGGATCGCTGAACTACAGCACCGACCTCTTCGAGCGCGGCACGGTCGAGCGGATGCTCGGCCACCTGGAGCGGGTGCTGGAGCAGGTGGCCGCCGATGCGGACGTGCGGCTTTCGCGGCTGGAGTTGCTGGGCGAGGCGGAGCGCGCGCTGGTGCTGGAGGGGTGGAACCGCACGGACGCGGAGTACCCGGCCGCCTCGTGCATCCACGAATTGTTCGAGCAGCAGGTGGAGCGCACGCCGAACGCCGTGGCGATCGTCTACGAAGGAGAGGCGCTGCGGTACGCGGAGCTGAACGCGCTCGCCAACCGCCTTGCCCACCACCTGCGCAGCCGCGGCGTGGGTCCCGACGCGCGGGTGGCGCTGTGCGTGGAGCGCGGCGTCGAGATGGTGGCCGCCGTGCTGGCGGTGCTCAAGGCCGGCGGGGCGTACGTGCCGCTGGACCCGGAGTATCCCGAGGAGCGGCTGGGCTACATGCTCCAGGACAGCGCGCCCGTCGTGCTGCTGACGCAACGCTCGCTCGCGGGACGGTTCGATGGAGCGGGCGTTCCCATAGAGGTGCTCGACGGAGATGCCTGCGCCTGGACCGGCCAGCCGGACTCCAACCCCGGGCGTGGGGGGCTGACCCCGGAGAACCTGGCGTACGTCATCTATACCTCCGGTTCCACGGGGCAGCCGAAGGGGGTGATGAACGGGCACCGCGCCGTCCTCAACCTGCTGGCCTGGGGCGAACGGCACTGGGAGCTCGGAGGCGCGGACGCGGTGCTGCAACGAACGTCGCTCAGCTTCGACGTCTCGGTGCGGGAGCTGTTCTCGCCGCTGCTGGCGGGCGCCCGCCTGGTCGTCGTGCGCCCCGGTGGACAGCGGGAGGTGGACTACCTGGTGGAGGTCGTCCGCCGACAGGATGTGAGCACCATGGTCCTCACCGTCTCGCACATGCAGGCGTTCCTGGAGCACCCGGGGCTGGAGGGCTGCTCCAGCCTCCGCCGGATCGTGCTGGGCGGCGAGTCCATCCCCGCGGGGATGCTGGCGGAGCTCCGGGCCCGGCTGCCGGGGGCGCGGGTGTACCACGAGTACGGCCCCACCGAGGCGACCGTGGTCGCGACGGTGCGGAGCTGCGGCGCCGAGGGGGAGGCGTCGGGCGGCTCGATCGGGGCGCCGATCTCCAACACGCGTGTCTACCTGCTGGACGCGCGCGGGGAGCCGGTGCCCGTGGGCGTCCCGGGCGAGCTGTACGTGGGCGGCGCGGGGGTGGCGCGGGGGTACCTGGGCCGGCCGGCGCTGACTGCGGAACGGTTCGTTCCCCACTCGTTCGGCGCCGCGCCGGGAGCGCGGCTGTACCGAACGGGCGACCTGGGGCGGTGGCTGCCGGATGGCACCATCGAGTTCCTGGGCCGTGTGGACACCCAGGTCAAGGTGCGGGGCTACCGGATCGAGCCCGGTGAGATCGAGGCTCGGCTCCTGGAGCGCGAGGGGGTGAGCGAGGCGGTGGTGGTCGCGCGCGAAGACGGGGCGGGGAACCGGCGCCTGGTGGCGTACGTGGTGGGCGACGTGCAGGCGGGGGAGCTGCGCGAGCACCTGCGCCGCGAGCTCCCGGGCTACATGGTGCCGGCGGCCTTCGTCCCCATGGAGCGGCTTCCGCTCACGCCGAGCGGCAAGCTGGACCGCAAGGCGCTGCCCGCGCCCGAGCTCGCGTCGGCGGAGGACCGCTACGTGGCGCCGCGCACCCCCGCCGAGGAGGTGCTGGCGGGGATCTGGGCCGAGGTGCTGCGGCTGGAGCGGGTGGGCGTGGAGGAGAGCTTCTTCGAGCTGGGCGGGCACTCGCTGCTGGCCACGCGGGTGGTGTCGCGGGTCCGCGAGCTGTTCGGGGTGGAGCTGCCGCTGCGGGCGCTCTTCGAGGGGCCCACGGTGGCGGAGCTGGCCGGGCGCGTACAGGAGATCCGCCGCGCGGGGGTGCCGCTGCTGCCGCCGGTGGTGCCGGCCGGGCGCACGGGGCCGCTGCCGCTTTCGTTCGCGCAGGAGAGGCTCTGGTTCATCGACCGGCTGGAGCCGGGAAGCGCCACCTACACCATCCCCGCCGCGTGGCGCCTGGGCGGCGCCCTGGACGAGGCGGCGCTGGAGCGCGCGCTGGGGGAGATCGTCCGGCGCCACGAGTCGCTGCGGACGGTCTTCGCCGAGGCGGACGACTCGCCGGTGCAGGTGATCGCGCCCTTCGGCGGTTTCACGCTGCCGGTGGAAGACCTGTCGGCGCTGGGCGAGGCGGAGCGCGAGGCGGCGGTCCGGCGGCTGGCGGGCGAGGAGGCGCGGCGGCCGTTCGACCTGTCGGCGGGCCCGCTCTTCCGCGCGGCGCTGCTGCGGCTGGGCGACGAAGCGCACGTGCTGCTGATCTCCATGCACCACATCGTCAGCGACGGGTGGAGCATGGGGGTGTTCTTCCGGGAGATGTCGGCGCTGTACGCGGCGTATCGCGAGGGGCGCGAGTCGCCACTCTCCGAGCTGCCGGTGCAGTACGCCGACTACGCGGTGTGGCAGCGCGAGCAGCTGGCGGGCGAGGTGCTCGACCGGCAGCTGGCCTACTGGCGGGAGCGGCTGGCGGGCGCGCCGGAGCTGCTGGAGCTGCCGGCGGACCATCCCCGCCCGCCGGTGCAGACGTTCCGGGGCGCCACGGTGCCGGTGGCGCTTTCCCCGGAGCTGCTGGAGCGGCTGCAGGCGCTGGGGCGCAGCGAGGGCGCGACGCTGTACATGGTTGCGCTGGCCGCCTTCCAGGTGCTGCTGTCCAGGTACAGCGGAAGCGACGACGTGGTCGTGGGCAGCCCCATCGCGGGGCGGACGAGGAACGAGATCGAGGAGCTGATCGGCTTCTTCGTCAACACGCTGGTGCTGCGCACCGACCTGTCGGGAGACCCGAGCTTCCGCGAAACCCTGCGGCGGGTGCGCGAGGCGACGCTGGGCGCGTACGCGCACCAGGAGGTGCCCTTCGAGAAGTTGGTGGCCGAGCTGCAGCCGGGGCGCAGCTTGAGCCATTCTCCGCTCTTCCAGGTGATGTTCACGCTGGAAAACGCCGAGGACGGCGGCGCGGCGCTGCAGGAAGTGAGCGTGAGCGGGTTCGGCGCGGAGCTGGGGAGCGCCAAGTTCGACCTGTCCCTCGCCCTCGCGGCGACCCCCCAGGGGCTGCGCGGCGGACTGAACTACAGCACGGAGCTGTTCGAGCGCGGCACGACCCTGCGGATGCTCGGCCACCTGGAGCGCGTGCTGGAGCAGGTCGCGGCGGACGCGGACGTGCGGCTGTCGCGGCTGGAGCTGCTCTCGGCCGAAGAGCGCGGCCTGGTGGTGGAGGAGTGGAACCGGACGGAGGCCGAGCCCCCGGACGTGCCGTTCATCCACGAGTCGTTCGCGGCGCAGGCGGCGCGCACGCCGGAAGCGCTGGCCGTGCGCTTCGGGGACGAGTCGCTCACCTATGCGGAGCTGAACGAGCGGGCCGACCGGCTGGCGCACTCCCTCCGGCGGCGCGGGGTGGGCCCGGAGGTACGGGTGGCCCTCCTCCTGGAGCGCGACGCCGGGGCGGTGGTTGCCCTCCTGGCCGTGCTGAAGGCGGGAGGCGCCTACGTTCCCCTGGACCCCGACTACCCGCCCGAGCGGCTGGCCTTCATGCTCTCCGACTCCGGGGCGCGCGTCCTTCTCACCCGTTCCGGGCTCGTGGAGCGCCTTCCCGCCGAGGGAGTGGAGACGGTGTGCCTGGACGGGGACCACGGGGACGACGGGGACTCCGCGGCTGCGCCGCGGGTGGCGCTTTCCCCGGAAAACCTGGCGTACGTGATCTACACCTCCGGCTCCACGGGAACGCCCAAGGGGGTGCTGGTGCCGCACGGAGGGGTCGCCAACCTCATCGGCGCCGCGCGCGAGCGCTTCGGGACCGGACCCCGGAGCCGGGTGCTCCAGGCGGCGTCGCTCAGCTTCGACGCCTCGGTGCTGGAGATCTTCCTGGCGCTCACCAGCGGGGCGGCGCTCCACGGGGCCGACCGGGCCACGCTCCTGGCGCCCGGCGCGCTCGCCGAGCAGGTGCGGCACGCGGAGATCGACACCTGGATCGCCGTCCCGGCGCTGCTGGACACCCTCGTGCCGGAGGAGGTGCCCACGCTGCGCACCCTATCCGTGGGCGGCGACCGGTGCGGCGCGGAGACGGCGGCGCGCTGGGCCCCGGGACGGGCGCTCTTCAACGTCTACGCGCCGACGGAGGCGACCATCTTCGCCACCCTGCACCGCGTGGACGGCTCGCAGGCGCCGCCCATCGGGCGTCCCGTGCGGAACCTGCGCGCCTACGTCCTGGACGCCGCGGGAAGCCCGGCGCCGCTGGGCGTGCCGGGCGAGCTCTACCTGGGCGGAGCGGGCGTGGTGCGCGGGTACCATGCGCGCCCGGGGCTGACGGCGGAGCGCTTCGTTCCCGATCCCTTCTCCGGCGCGCCGGGGGCACGCCTCTACCGCTCGGGAGACCGGGCGCGCTGGCGGGCGGACGGGGAGCTGGAGTTCCTGGGGCGGGTGGACTTCCAGGTGAAGGTGCGCGGCTTCCGCATCGAGCTGGGCGAGATCGAGGCGGTGCTGCGCCGGCACGAGGGCGTCGACGACTGCGTGGTGATCGCGCGTGCCGACCCGGGCGGGCAGCGGCTGGTGGCGTACGTGGCCGGCGAGGCGCGGGCCGAGGCACTGCGCGCGCACCTGCGGCGGAGCCTGCCGGAGTACATGGTACCCTCCGCGATCGTGACGCTGGACGCGCTGCCGCTGACGCCCAACGGCAAGCTCGACCGCAAGGCCCTGCCGGCGCCGGAGCTCGCGTCGGCGGAGGACCGGTACGTGGCGCCCCGCACCCCCGTGGAGGAGGTGCTGGCGGAGACCTGGGCGGAGCTGCTGCGCCTGGAGCGCGTGGGGGTGGAGGAAAGCTTCTTCGACCTGGGCGGGCACTCGCTCCTGGCCACGCGGGTGGTGTCGCGGGTCCGCGAGGCGTTCGGGGTAGAGATGCCGCTGCGGGCGCTCTTCGAGGGGCCCACGGTGGCGGAGCTGGCGGTGCGCGTGGAGGAGATGCGCCGCGCGGGGATGCCCGTGCTGCCGCCCGTGGTGCCGGCCGGGCGCACGGGGCCGCTGCCGCTGTCGTTTGGGCAGGAGCGGCTCTGGTTCCTGGACCGCATGGCGCCGGGGAGCACCATCTACAACCTCCCCGGGGCATGGCGCCTGGGGGGCGCGCTGGACGAGGGCGTGCTGGAGCGCGCGCTGGGCGAGATCGTCCGACGCCACGAGACGCTGCGCACGGTGTTCGGCGAAGTGGACGGTTCGCCGGTGCAGGTGGTGGCGCCCTTTGGCGGGTTCGCCCTGCCGGTGGAAGACCTGTCGACGCTGGACGAGGGGGAGCGCGAGGCGGCGCTCCGGCGCCGGGCCCGGGAAGAGGCGGCCCGGCCCTTCGACCTGGCCGCGGGCCCGCTCTTCCGTGCGATGCTGCTGCGGGTGGGGCCCGACGACCACGTGCTGCTGCTCTCGATGCACCACGTGGTGAGCGACGGGTGGAGCATGGGGGTGCTCTTCCGGGAATTGTCGGCGCTCTACGAGGCGTACCGCGACGGGCGCGAGTCGCCGCTGCCGGAATTGGCGGTGCAGTACGCCGACTACGCGGTGTGGCAGCGCGAGCAGCTGGCGGGCGAGGTGCTGGACCGGCAGATGGCGTACTGGAATCTGCGGCTGGCGGGCGCGCCGGAGCTGCTGGAGCTGCCGGCGGACCATCCCCGCCCGGCGGTGCAGACGTACCGGGGCGCGACGGTGCCGGTGGAGCTCTCGCTGGAGCTGCTGGAGCGGCTGCAGGCGCTGGGACGGAGCGAGGGCGCGACGCTGTACATGACGCTGCTGGCCGGCTTCCAGGTGCTGCTGTCGAAGTACGCCGGGAGCGACGACGTGGTGGTGGGAAGCCCCATCGCCGGGCGCACGCGCGGCGAGGTGGAGGGGCTGATCGGCCTCTTCATCAACACGCTGGTGCTGCGGACGGACCTTGCGGGAGACCCCACCTTCCGCGAAACCCTGCGCCGGGTGCGGGAAACCACGCTGGGGGCGTACGCGCACCAGGAGGTGCCCTTCGAAAAGCTGGTGGCCGAGCTGCAGCCGGAGCGCTCCCTGAGCCACTCGCCGCTCTTCCAGGTGCTGTTCACGGTTCAGAACGCCGGGGCGGGGGGAGGCGCCCTGCCGGGGGTGGCGGTGAGCGGAGTGGACGCGGAGCTCGCGGGCGCCCGGTTCGACCTCAACCTGGCGCTCACGGCGACCGCCCAGGGGCTGCGCGGCGCGCTAAACTACAGCACCGACCTCTTCGAGCGCGGCACCATCGACCGGATGCTCCGCCACCTGGAGCAGGTGCTGGAGCAGGTGGCCGCCGACGGGGACGTGCGGCTTTCGCGGCTTGAACTTTTCTCGGCGGAAGAGCGCGGCCTGGTGGTGGAGGCGTGGAACCGGACCGGGGCGGAGTACCCGGCGGAGCGGTGCATCCACGAACTGATCGAGGCGCAGGCGGCGCGCACGCCCGGCGCGGTGGCCGTGGTCTTCGAGGACCGGTCGCTCACCTACGCGGAGCTCGACGCGCGGGCGAACCGCCTGGCGCACCACCTGGCGGGCCTGGGCGCCGGGCCGGAGGCGCGCGTGGGCATCTGCGTGGACCGCTCGGCGGAGATGGTGGTGGCCATGCTGGCCGTGCTCAAGGCCGGCGCCGCGTACCTGCCGCTGGACCCGTCCTATCCGGCGGATCGCCTGGCGTACATGCTCCAGGATTCCGGCGCGCCGCTGCTGGTCACGCAGGGTTCGTTGCGCGGCCTGCTGCCGGCGGAGGGCGTGCGGATCGTTTCGGTGGACGAGGACGCGGCGGCGATCGCGGCGAATTCCGCCGACGCGCCGCGGACCCGGGTGGATGCGGCCAACGCGGCGTACGTCATCTACACCTCGGGCTCCACGGGCAGGCCCAAGGGCGTGCAGGTGACGCACGGGAACGCGGTGAGCTTCTTCGCCGGGATGGACGAGCGGGTGGGCGGGCCGGCGGCGGGAACGTGGCTGGCCGTGACGCGCATCAGCTTCGACATCCACGTGCTGGAGCTGCTCTGGACGCTGGCGCGCGGCTTCCGCGTGGTGGTGCAGCCGGAGCCGGACCGGGCGCGCGAGGGCGAGTCCATCGCGGAGCAGATCCGCCGCCACGCCGTCACGCACCTGCAGTGCACCCCCTCCCTCGCGGCGATGATGATCGCGGAGAGCGGGACCGGGGCGCTGTCGGGGCTCGAGCGCATCCTGCTGGGCGGCGAGGCGCTCCCCCCGGACCTGGGGGCGCAGATCACGGCCGTGCTGCCGAACGGCCTCGTCAACATGTACGGCCCCACGGAAACCACCGTCTGGTCCGCCACCCACGCGGTCGAAGCCGCGGAGGGGCCGGTTCCCATCGGCCGCCCGATCGCGAACACGCGCGTGTACGTGCTGGACGCGGCCCTGCGCCCGCAGCCGGCCGGGGTGCCGGGCGAGCTGTTCATCGGCGGCCACGGGGTGACCCGGGGCTACCTGGGCCGGCCCGGCCTCACGGCCGAGCGCTTCGTGCCCGACGCGTTCTCGGCGCAGCCGGGCGCGCGGCTGTACCGCACCGGCGACCGCGCGCGATGGACGGAACGCACGGACGCACTGACGCACTCACGCACCCACGCACTCGAGTACCTGGGCCGCCTGGACGAGCAGGTGAAGGTGCGCGGCTTCCGCATCGAGCCGGGGGAGATCGAGGCGGTGCTGCGCCGCCACCCCGGCGTGGTGGAGTGCGCCGTGGTGGCGCGCACGGCCGCGGCGGGCGACACGCGCCTGGTGGCGTACGTGGTGGGCGCGGCCGAGGCGGAGGCGCTGCGGGCGCACGTGGGCCGCAGCCTGCCGGAGTACATGGTGCCGGGCGCCTTCGTGCCGCTGGACGCGCTGCCGCTGACCCCCAACGGCAAGCTGGACCGCAAGGCGCTCCCCGCACCGGAGGGGAGTTCGTACCCCGCGCGCGTGTACGAGGCGCCGCGCACCGAGGCGGAGCGCACCGTGGCCGCGGTGTGGGCCGAGGTGCTGGGGGTGAAGGACGTGGGCGCGCACGACCGCTTCTTCGACCTGGGCGGCCACTCGCTCCTGCTGGTGCGGGTGCAGGCGCGGCTGCGCGAGGCGTTCGGCCAGCCGGTGCCCATCACCCACCTTTTCCGCTATCTTACGGTGAGCGCCCTGGCCGCCGCTCTGGGGGCTCCCGCGCCGGAGCCGGCCGCCACGCCGGCGGACGACGCGCGGGTGCGGGACGGGCGGCACAGGCTGCGGGCGAGGGCGGGGCGGGCGGGGGTGAACGGGTGACGGGGCGGCCGGCCGGTCCCCGTTCCTTCGACGACGATGAACGAGCTTTCTGAGCGATAGATGAGCCTGACCAGCGAGCCCACCGGGCTGGAGATCGCCGTCGTGGGAATGGCGGGGCGCTTTCCCGGCGCGCCCGGCGTGGACGCCCTGTGGGCCAACCTGCGCGCCGGGGTGGAGTCCATCCGCCGCTTCACCGACGAGGAGCAGGCCGCCGCGGGGGTGCCGGAGTCGCTGCGCACCGACCCCGCGTACATCCCCGCGGGAGGCGCGCTGGCGGAGGTGGACCTCTTCGACGCCGCTTTCTTCGGCTTTACCCCGCGCGAGGCGCAGGTCACCGATCCCCAGCAGCGCCTGTTCCTGGAGGTGGCGTGGGAGGCGCTGGAGCACGCCGGCTACGACGCCGCGCGGGTCCCCGGCCGCGTGGGCGTGTACGCGGGCACCAGCATGAGCAGCTACTACCTGAACCTGCTCTCGCGCCCCGACGTCGTGGCCGCGGCCGGCAAGATGACCGTGGACATGGGGAACGACAAGGACTACCTGGCCCCCCGCGCCGCGTTCAAGATCGGGCTCGAAGGCCCCGCCGTGGTGGTGCAGACGGCGTGCAGCACCTCGCTGGTGGCGGTGCACCTGGCCTGCCAGGCGCTGCTGGGCGGCGACTGCGACATGGCCCTGGTCGGGGGCTCCTCCATTTCGGCGCACCAGCACGCCGGCTACCTCTACCAGGAGGGGAGCATCCTTGCGCCCGACGGGCACTGCCGGGCCTTCGACGCACAGGCGCGGGGAACGGTGGGGGGGAACGGGGTGGCCGTCGCCGCGCTCAAGCGGCTCGAAGACGCGCTGGCGGACGGCGACACCGTGCACGCGGTGATCCTGGCGACGGCCATCAACAACGACGGCTCCGACAAGATCGGCTTCACCGCGCCGCGGGTAGAGGGGCAGGCGGCCGCCATCCGCGCCGCGCACGCCGCCGCGGACGTGGACCCCGCCACCATCACCTATATCGAGGCGCACGGCACGGGGACGGAGCTGGGCGACCCCATCGAGATCGAGGCGCTCACCCAGGCCTTCCGCGCGGGGACGGACCGCACGGGGTACTGCGCCGTCGGCTCCATCAAGACCAACCTCGGCCACCTCGACGCGGCGGCGGGGATCGCGGGCTTCATCAAGGCCACGCTGGCGCTGCGCGAGGGCGAGATCCCGCCGTCGCTGCACTTCACGCGGCCCAACCCGCAGATCGAGTTCGCGTCCAGCCCCTTCTTCGTCAACGCCGCGCTCGCGAAGTGGACGCCTCCCGCCGGGGTGCCGCGGCGCGCCGGGGTCTCGTCATTCGGCATCGGCGGCACCAACGCGCACGTGGTGATGGAGCAGCCGCCCGCCGTGGCGCCCTCCCCCGCGCCGGCGCGCTCCGAGCAGCTGCTGGTGCTTTCCGCCCGCACCGGGCCGGCGCTGGACGCGGCGGCGCGGCGGCTTGCCGCGCACCTGGAGCAGAACCCGGATCAGGCGCTGGCGGACGTGGCGTACACGCTTCAGCAGGGGCGGCGCGGGTTCGCCCACCGCCGCGCCGTGGTGGCGCGCACCCACGCCGATGCCGCGCAGGCGCTGGCGGACCCGGCGGCGGGCGCGGCCGCCCGGGCGGGGAGCGAGGCGCCCGCGGCCGTCTTCCTCTTTCCCGGCCAGGGCGCGCAGTACGCGGGGATGGCGCGCGGCCTGTACGAGCGCGAGCCCGTCTTCCGCGCGGAGCTGGACCGCTGCGCGGAGATCCTGCGCCCGCACCTGGGGCTGGACCTGCGCGAGGCCATCTTCTCCGACGACGCCGGCCGGCTGAAGCAGACGGCGCTGACCCAGCCGGCGCTCTTCGCCGTGGAATACGCGATCGCCAGGGTGTGGATGGCGTGGGGCGTGGCGCCGGAGTCCATGATCGGCCACAGCGTGGGCGAGTACGTGGCCGCCTGCCTGGCCGGCGTCTTTTCGCTGGACGATGCGCTGACCCTCGTCGCCGAGCGCGGGCGGCTGATGCAGTCGCTGCCGCCTGGCTCCATGCTCGCCGTGCCCCTTCCCGCCGCCGAGGTGCAGCCGGCGCTGGGCGGGTCGGTGTCCATCGCCACCATCAACGCGCCGGACCGCTGCGTGGTTTCGGGGCCGAGCGAGGAGATCGCGCGGCTGGAGGCGGAGCTGGCGGGCCGCGGCATCCAGGCGAAGCACGTGGAAACGTCGCACGCGTTCCACTCGCCCATGATGGACCCCATCCTCCGCGCCTTCGCGGCCCGCGTGGCGCAGACCGCCCGCGGCGCGCCCTCGCTGCGCTGGGTGTCGAACCTCACGGGAACGTGGATCACGCCGGAGCAGGCGGCGGACCCGGCGTACTGGGCGAGCCACCTGCGCCAGGCCGTCCGCTTCGCCGACTGCGTGGCCACGCTGGCCGCGGAGGGGCGCACGCGGGTGTTCATCGAGTGCGGGCCCGGGCGCACGCTGTCGTCGCTGGTCCGGCGGCAGGTGCCGGGATCCGCCGCCATCCCCTCCCTCCGCCACGCCGACGATCCGGCGGACGACGTCACGGTTCTGCTGGGCGCGCTGGGCCGGGCCTGGGCCGTGGGAACCGCGATCGACTGGCGCGCCGTGCACGGGGGCCAGGCGCGCCGCCGCGTGCCGCTCCCCACCTATCCCTTCGAGCGCAAGCGCTTCTGGATCGACCGCGCGCCCCCGCGCAGCTTCGTGGCCCCGGCTGCGGTCGTTTCTGCGGACGAAACGGAGGCGGACGCGGCCGCTGGCGACCCACGCAAGGGATGGTCGGCCACGGAGCGGGCCGTCGGGCGCATCTGGGAAACGCTGTTCGGCGCCGCGCCGGGGCTGCACGCCGATTTCTTCGAGGAGGGTGGCGACTCGCTCCTGGCGACGCAGCTGGTGGCCCGCATCCGCGCGGAACTGGGGGTGCACATTGGCGTGCGCGCCGTGTTCGACGCGCCCACGGTGGCCGGGCTGGCGGCGATGGTGGATACCCCGGCGGCGGACGACGATCTGGACGCGCTGCTGGCCGGGGTGGAGGGGCTGAGCGACGACGAGATCGAGGCGCTGCTGGCGGCGGGCACCGAGAAGGACGGCCATGACTGAGCTGGCTGATCGCCTGGCGAAGCTGACGCCCGCGCAGCGCAAGCTGCTCGAGCTGCGGCGCGCCCAGCAGTCCGCGGCCGCGTCACCCGCGGAGCCCGCCCCCATTCCCGCGCGCGGACAGGGGCCGGCGCCGCTCTCGTTTTCGCAGCGGCGCCTGTGGTTCCTGGACCGCATGGAGCCGGGGAACGCCTTCTACAACCTGCCGAACGCCGTGCGGATGCGCGGCGCGCTGGATCTGCCCGCGCTGGAGCGGGCACTGGGAGAGATCGTTCGGCGCCACGAGGCGCTACGCACGGTCTTCACCGAGGCGGACGGCTCGCCGGTGCAGGTGATCGCGCCGTTCGCCGGGTTCGCCCTGCCGGTGGAAGACCTGTCCGGGCTAAGCGAGGCCGATCGCGAGGCGGCGGCCAGGCGACGGGTGGGGGAGGAGGCGGCACGGCCGTTCGACCTGTCGGCGGGCCCGCTCTTCCGCGCGGGGCTGCTGCGGCTGGGTAGCGAGGACCACGTGCTGCTGGTGTCCATGCACCACATCGTCAGCGACGGGTGGAGCCTGGGGATCCTGCTGCGCGAGATGTCGGCGCTGTACGCGGCGTACCGCGAGGGGCGCGAGTCGCCGCTGCCGGAGCTGGCGGTGCAGTACGCCGATTTTGCCGCGTGGCAGCACGAGCAGCTGGCGGGCGGGGTGCTGGAAAGGCAGCTGGCGTACTGGCGGGAGCGCCTGGCGGGTGCGCCGGAGCTGCTGGAGCTGCCCACGGACCATCCGCGACCCGCGGTGCAGACGTACCGCGGCGCCACGGTGCCGGTGGAGCTTTCCCCGGAGCTGCTGGAGCGGCTGCAGGCGCTGGGGCGCAGCGAGGGCGCGACGCTGTACATGACGCTGCTGTCTGCCTTCCAGGTGCTGCTCTCCAAGTACAGCGGGAGCACCGACGTCGTCGTGGGCAGCTCCATCGCGGGGCGAACGCGCAAGGAGGTCGAGGAGCTGATCGGCTTCTTCGTCAACTCGCTCGTCCTGCGTACCGACCTCTCCGGCGACCCCACCTTCCGCGAGACCCTGCGGCGGGTGCGGGAGGTCACGCTGGGTGCGTTCGCGAACCAGGAGGTGCCCTTCGAAAAGCTGGTGGCCGAGCTGCAGCCGGAACGCAGCTTGAGCCACTCGCCGCTCTTCCAGGTGATCTTCGAGCTGCAGAAGGCTGCCGGGGGCCAGGGAGGCGGGCTGCCGGGGCTGAACATGCAGGCAGCCGGGGCAGAGAACGCGAGCGCCCAGTTCGATCTTTCCCTGGAGCTCGCGGCGACCCCCCAGGGGCTGCGCGGCGGGCTGAACTACAGCACCGACCTCTTAGAGCGCGCCACGGCCGAGCGGATGATCGGCCACCTGGCACGGGTGCTGGAGCAGGTGGCCGCCGATCCCGACGTGCGCCTCTCGCGCCTGGCGCTCGCCGGCGTGGAGGAGCGTGCGCAGGTCGTTGTGGAGTGGAACCGGACGGAGGCCGAGTATCCGCGAGCCGCGAGCATCCACGCGCTGTTCGAGGCGCAGGCCGGGCGCACCCCCGACGCGGCGGCGCTGGTCTGGGGCACGGAGGAGGTGACGTACCGCGAGCTGGACGCGCGCGCGAACCGGCTGGCCCACCACCTGGCCGGGCTGGGCGTGAGGCCGGAAAGCCGCGTGGGGCTGCGCCTGGAGCGCAGCGTGGAGAACGTGGTCGCCACGCTCGCCGTGCTCAAGGCCGGCGGCTGCTGCGTTCCCGTCGACACCAGCT
This sequence comes from Longimicrobium sp., assembly GCF_036399935.1. Classification (GTDB taxonomy): domain Bacteria; phylum Gemmatimonadota; class Gemmatimonadetes; order Longimicrobiales; family Longimicrobiaceae; genus Longimicrobium. The sequence continues at coordinate 83,532 of NZ_DASWMD010000021.1, read as the reverse complement.
ACCCGGCCGAGCGGATGGAGCTCATGCTGGCCGACAGCGGCGTCCGCGTGCTGCTGAGCGGGGGCGAGATCGATGCCCCGCCCGGTCTCCACGTGGTCCGTCTCGACCAGGTGGCGGATGTGCTCGCGGGCGGGCCGGATCATCCCCTGCCGGCGAACGCGTCGGCGGGGAACCTGGCCTACGTCTTCTACACCAGCGGCAGCACCGGGCGGTCCAAGGGCGTGATGATGGCCCACCGCGAGGTGGTGCAGTACGCGGCGTGCCTCCCCCAAACGATGCCGATCGGGCCGGGCGATCGCGTGGCGCAGGCGTCGAACGCGAGCTTCGACGCGGCGGTGTTCGAGATCTGGGGCGCGCTCGTGCACGGCGCCACGCTGGTAGGCATCGACCGCGACGTTCTCCTTTCCGCGCCGCGGCTGGGGCAGGCGCTGCGCGAGCAGGGGATTACGCACCTGTACCAGACGGCGGCGCTCTTCAACCAGCACGTACGCGAGCAGGTGGACGTCTATGCCGGCCTGCGGCAGCTGGTGTTCGGGGCCGAGGCCGTGGGGACGGAGAGCGTGCGCCGGATGCTGCGCGAGGGGAAGCCTGCTCGCGTGCTGCACGAGTATGGGCCCACGGAGGCTACGGTCTGGTGCACGCTGGAGAAGGTGGACGAAGTGGCCGAGGACGCGCCCACGGTGCTGATCGGCAGGCCGATCCCGAACGCGCGCGCCTACGTCCTGGATCCGGCCGGCGAGCCGCTGCCGGTGGGCGTCCCCGGCGATCTGTGCATCGGGGGCGACGGCGTGGTGCGGGGCTACCTGGGCCGGCCGGCGCTGACGGCGGAGCGCTTCGTCCCCGATCCCTTCGCCACGGAGCCCGGCGCGCGGATGTACCGCACGGGCGACCGGGCGCGGTGGAAGTCCGAGGGAAAGCTGGAGTTCATGGGCCGCCTGGACGACCAGGTGAAGATCCGCGGCTTCCGCATCGAGCCGGGCGAGGTGGAGGCGGCGATCGCGGCGTACCCGGGGGTGCGCGAGGCCCGGGTGATGATGCGCGAGGACCAGCCGGGCGACAAGCGGCTGGTGGCGTACGTGGTGGGAGAGGTGGAGGCGGACGGGCTGCGCGCGCACCTGCGCCAGGGGTTGCCGGAGTACATGGTGCCGCAGGCGATCGTCGCCCTCGACCGGCTGCCGCTGAACGCGAACGGCAAGGTAGACCGCAAGGCGTTGCCGGTGCCCGAGTACGCCGGCGCGGACCGGCACGTCGCCCCGCGGACGCCGACCGAGGAGGTGCTGGCGAGCGTGTGGGCGGAGGTGCTGGGTGTGGAGCGGGTGGGGAGCGAGGACCACTTCTTCGACCTGGGCGGCCACTCGCTGCTCGCGACCCGCATCGCCGCGCGCGTCCGTCAGGCCTTTGGCGTGGACCTTCCGCTCCGCGCCCTCTTCGAACGATCGGTCCTTTCCGAGCTCGCGGCCGAGATCGACGGCCTGCGCGGCACCGGCGCGCCGGCCGACGCCATCGCCCTCGCCGCGCGCGGGGGCGACCTGCCGGCGACGTTCGCCCAGGAGCGGCTCTGGTTCGTGGACGCGCTGGACCCGGGAAGCCCGGTGTATGCCATCCCGTTCTCGCACCGCATCACGGGCCGTCTGGACGAGGATGCGGTGCGCCGCGCGCTGGCCGAGCTAGTGCGCCGCCACGAGCCGCTGCGCACCACGCTCCCGGCCGTGGACGGCGTTCCCGTGCAGCGGATCGCCCCGCCTCCGGCCGGCTTCGACCTGCCGGTGACCGACCTGCGGCACCTGCCGGCGGACGAGCGGCGGGCCGAGGCCGGGCGCCTGGCTGCCGAGGCCAAGCGGCACCGCTTCGACCTGGCACGCGGGCCGCTCTTCCGCGCGTCGCTCGTCCACGTGGCTGACGACGAGCACCTCCTCCTGCTCAACCTCCACCACGCCATCGGCGACGGCGGCTCGCTGGGGGTGCTGCTGGAGGAGCTCTCGGCGCTCTACGGCGCCTTTTCTCGCGGCGAGCCGTCGCCGCTGCCGGAGCCCGCGCTGCAGTACGCGGACTACGCGGTGTGGCAGCGCGAGCGGCTGTCCGGCGCCGCGCTGGAGCGGCAGGTGGAGTTCTGGCGGCAGGCGCTGGACGGCGCTCCGGCGCTGCTGGAGCTGCCGACGGACCGTCCCCGCCCTCCGGTGGAGTCGCACCGCGGCGCGGTCGAGCACCTGTTCGTGCCACGGGATATGGCGGCGGAGGTGCACGCGCTGGCCCGCCGTGAGGGCTCCACGCTGTTCATGGTCCTTCTCGCCGCGCTAGACGTGGTGCTGGGACGCCTCGCCGAGCAGGACGACGTGGTGGTCGGAACGCCGATCGCGGGACGGACGCGGGCGGAGACCGACCGGATGGTGGGACTCTTCCTCAACTCGCTGGCGCTGCGCACCGATCTTTCGGGCAATCCGAGCTTCCGCGAGCTGCTGGGGCGGGTGCGCGAGAGCACGCTGGACGCGTACGCGCACCAGGATCTCCCGTTCGAGCGGGTGCTGGAGGAGGTGCGCCCGGAGCGCAGCATGGCACACGCCCCCGTGTTCCAGGTGATGCTCAACCTCGACAACTTCCAGGACGGCCTCGGCGGTGAGGTTCTGGAGGTGGCGGGGGGCGGCACGGGCGACGAGGTGGCCAGCAAGTTCGACCTCACCCTGTACGTGGGGGAGCGCGACGGGGGAATCGGCGTCAGCCTGGTGTACGCCGCCGACCTGTTCGACGCGCCGCGGATGCGCGAACTCCTAGCGCAGCTGGAAGTCGTCCTTCGCCACGTCGCGGCCGTACCGGAGACCCGCGTGGGCGCGCTGTCACTGGCGACCGAAGCAGCGCGCGACGTCCTTCCCGATCCCGCACGGCCGATTGAGGCCGAAGCTTGGCGCGAGGCCGTGCACGAAACGTTCGCCGCCTACGCGACGCAGGTTCCGGAAGCGCCGGCGGTTTCCGATGCGTCGGAGACGTGGACGTACGCCGAGCTGGACGCGGCAGCCAACCGCATCGCGCACCGGCTGATCGACTGCGGGGTGCGTCCGGGCGACGTGGTGGCCGTCTACGCCCACCGCTCGGCGGCGCTCGTGCGGGCGATGCTGGGCACGTGGAAGGCCGGCGCGGCGTTCGCCGTGCTTGATCCGGCGTATCCGCCCGCCCGCCTGGCCGCGCAGGTCCGCGCTTCGAAACCCCTCGTCATTCTGCTCGTCACCGCCGCGGGCGACATTCCCAGCGACCTGATCGAGGCGCTGGGAGAAAGCGTCAAGGGAGCCATCGTCCTCGGCCCCAAGTCGCACGACCCGGACAGCATCGCGCGCTTTCCGGCCACCGCGCCCGCCGTCAGGGTGGGGCCGGACGACCTGGCGTACGTCGCCTTCACCTCGGGGACCACGGGCACGCCGAAGGCGATCGCCGGCACGCACCGGCCGCTGGCGCACTTCTTCGGCTGGTACGCGCGCGAGTGCGGCTTGTCGGCGGGCGACCGCTTCTCCCTCCTTTCCGGCCTGGCGCACGACCCGCTCCTGCGCGACGTGTTCGCCCCGCTGTCCGTGGGCGCCCGCATCGTCATCCCCGATCCCGGCCAGGTAGGCACGCCCGGGTGGCTGGCGGGGTGGATGCGGGACTTTGGCGTCACCGTTGCCCATCTCACTCCCGCGATGGCGCAGGTCATCGCGTCCGCCGCGGATGCGGAGCTCCCCGCGCTGCGGCTCGCCTGCTTCGGCGGCGACGTGCTGCGCGCGGTGGACGTGGAGCGGCTGCGCGCCCTCGCGCCGAACGCGGAGGCCGTAAACTTCTATGGCGCAACCGAGACGCCACAGGCCATGGGCTTCTTCCGCCTTCCTGCGGATCTCGCGGCGGTGGGCCCGGCCGTTCCCGTGGGCCGCGGGATCGACGGTGTCGACCTGCTGGTCCTCACCCCGTCGGGAACGCTGGCGGGGATTGGCGAGCGGGGCGAGATCGCGGTCCGCACCCCCTATCTCTCGCGCGGCTACCTGAACGACGCGGAGCTGACGTCCGCGCGCTTCGTCTCCAATCCCCTGACCGGTGACCCGGCCGACCGCGTGTACCGTACCGGCGACCTGGGCCGCTACCGCCCCGATGGCGCCGTGGAGCCGGTTGGGCGCGCCGATCAGCAGGTAAAGGTGCGCGGCTTCCGCGTGGAGCTGGGGGAGATCGAGGCCGCGCTGGCATCGCATCCGGCCGTCAGGGAGGCCGCCGTGGCCGCGCGCGGAACGGACGCGGGCGACGGCCGTCTCGCCGCGTACTGGGTTCCCTCGGACGAAACCGCCGACGGGCCCGATGCCGCCGCGTTCCGGGCGCACCTGAAGGCGCTGCTGCCGGAGTACATGGTCCCGTCGGCCTACGTGCGGCTGGAGCGGCTTCCGCTGACGGCGAACGGCAAGCTGGACCGCCGCGCCCTGCCAGAGCCCGAACCGGTGGCGACGGACTCGCGCCCCGCCGCGCCGCGCAACCCGACGGAAGAGATCCTGGCGCAGATCTGGGCCGAGGTCCTCCGCCTGGAATCCGTGGGCGTGGACGACGACTTCTTCGCGCTCGGCGGACACTCGCTGCTGGCGACGCGGCTCCTGGCGCGGGTGCAGAATGCGCTGGGTGTCGTCCTTCCGCTCCGCGCCGTCTTCGAGGGGCCCACGGTGGCGGAGCTCGCCGTGCGTGTCGACGAGATGCGCCGCGCCGACCTGCCGGTGCTGGCGCCGGTGGTGCCTATCGACCGTGATCGGCCCCTCCCGCTCTCGTTCGCCCAGGAGCGCCTCTGGTTCCTGGATCGGCTGGAAGGCGGCAGCGCGTCGTACAACATCGCCACCGCGGTGCGCGTGAACGGCGCGCTGAACACGGACGCGCTGGAGCGCGCGCTGGCCGAGATCGTCCGCCGCCACGAGTCGCTGCGGACCGTCTTCGCCGAGGTGGACGGAGGGGCGGTGCAGGTGATCGCACCCTTCGTCGGCTTCGTCCTGCCGGTGGAGGACCTGTCGGGGCTGGACGAGACCGCGCGTGAGGCGGAGGTGCAGCGGCGCGCGCGGGAGGATGCGGCGCGTCCGTTCGACCTCGCCCAAGGGCCGCTCTTCCGCGCCGCGCTGCTGCGGCTGGCGGACGAGGAGCACGCGCTGCTGCTGTGCATCCACCACATCGTCACGGACGGATGGAGCAGCGGCGTGCTCTTCCGCGAGCTGAACGCGCTGTACGCCGCCTACCGTGATGGGGGCGATTCGCCGCTGGCCGAGCTGCCGGTGCAGTACGCGGACTACGCCGTGTGGCAGCGCGAGCAGCTGCAGGGCGAGGCGCTGGATCGGCAGCTGGCGTACTGGAGGGAGCGGCTGGCGGGCGCGCCGGCGCTGCTGGAACTGCCGACGGACCGGCTCCGGCCACCCGTGCGGTCGCATCGCGGCGCGCGGGAAATGTTCGACCTGCCGCGCACGCTGCTCGACCGCCTCCAGGCGCTGGGCCGGGGCGAGGGCGCCACGCTGTACATGGTGCTGCTGTCTGCCTTCCAGCTGCTGCTGTCGAAATACAGCGGGAGCGAGGATGTCGTCGTGGGCAGCCCCATCGCCGGCCGCACGCGGCGCGAGGTGGAGGAGCTGATCGGCTTCTTCGCCAACACGCTCGTGCTGCGGACCGACTTGGGTGGAGACCCGACGTTCCGCGAGCTGCTGGGGCGCGTGCGCGAAGGGACGCTGGGCGCGTACGAGCACCAGGAGGTGCCCTTCGAGCGGCTGGTGGCCGAGTTGCGGCCCGAGCGGTCCCTGAGCCACGCGCCGCTCTTCCAGGTGATGTTCATCCTTCAGAACGCCGACCGCTCCGGTTCCGGCTTGGCGGGGCTGCGGATGGAGGGGGTGGGGGCAGAGTCGGAGACCACCCGGTTCGACCTGGCGCTCACCGCCGCCACGCACGAGGGCGGCATCGGCGGCGCGCTGGAGTACAGCACCGACCTCTTCGACCGCTCTACCATCCAGCGGATGCTGGGCCACCTGGAGCGGGTGCTGGAGCAGGTCGCGGCGGACGCGGACGTGCGGCTCTCGCAAGTGGAACTGCTCTCGGCGGACGAGCGCGGCCTGGTGGTGGATGCCTGGAACCAGACCGAAGCCGAGTATCCGGCGGACCGGTGCATCCACGAGTTGTTCGAAGCCCAGGTGGCGCGCACGCCGGACGCCGTGGCGATCGCTTTCGATGGGGAAAACCTCGGCTACGGGGCGTTGAACGAGCGGGCGAACCGCCTGGCGCACCATCTCGTTGGTCTCGGCGTGCGGCCGGAGGTGCGGGTGGGGATCTGCCTGGAGCGGGGGCCGGAGATGATCGTCTCCCTCCTGGCCGTGCTGAAGGCCGGCGGCGCGTACGTCCCGCTGGATCCCGCCTATCCCGCGGAGCGGCTGGCGTTCATTCTGGCCGACGCGGCCGTGCCCGTGCTGGTGACGCAGGAGTCGCTGCGCGCGGCGCTCCCCGCTGGCGACGGCGTCGCGGTGGTGAGCGTGGATGCGGACGGGGCGCGGATCGCCGCGGAGTTCGCCGAGAACGCGGAGCGCGGCGCACGGCCGGACCAGCTGGCCTATGTGATCTACACCTCCGGGAGCACGGGCACGCCCAAGGGGGTGATGGTGCCGCACCGGGGCGTGCCCAACCTGGCGTACGCGCAGGCCCGCCGCTTCGACATCGACGGCACGAGCCGCGTCCTGCAGTTCGCCTCGTTCTCGTTCGATGCGGCGGTGGCGGAGGTGTTCGACACGCTGCTGGCCGGGGCCACGCTGGTGATGGCGCCGCGCGAGGCGCTTCTTCCCGGTGAGGGGCTGATCGAGACCCTTCGCCGCGGGCGGGTTACCGTGGCCACCCTTCCGCCGCCGGTGCTGGCAATCCTCCTGCCCGACGACCTGCCGGAGCTGCGTACGGTGGTGAGCGCGGGGGAGGCGGTGGACGCCGCCACGGTGCAGCGGTGGAGCGGTGGCCGCGTTTTCGTGAACGCCTACGGGCCCACGGAGGTGACGGTCTGCGCGACCTCCGCCCGCTGCGAGGACGAGCGTGTCCCGGCGATCGGCCGCCCGCTGGAGAACGTGCGGGTGTACGTGCTGGACGCGGCCGGTGCGCCGGCGCCGGTCGGTATTCCCGGCGAACTGTACGTGGGCGGCGTGGGTGTGGCGCGCGGCTACCTGGGTCGTCCGGGGCTGACCGCCGAACAGTTCGTCCCCGATCCGTTCTCGGAGGAAGGCGGCACCCGGCTGTACCGCACTGGCGACCGGGTGCGGTGGTCGGCCCGGGGCGAGCTGGAGTTCCTGGGGCGGGTGGACGAACAGGTGAAGGTGCGCGGTTTCCGCATCGAGCCGGGAGAGATCGAGGCCGTACTGCGGCGGAGCGAGGGAGTCGCCGACTGCGCGATCGTCGCCCGTGAGGACGTGCCTGGGGAGAGGCGGCTGGTGGCGTACGTGGTGGGCGACGTGGAGGCGGGTGCCCTGCGCGAGCACCTGCTCCGGAATCTGCCCGAGTACATGGTACCGTCCGCGTTCGTGGCGCTGGACGCGCTCCCGCTGACGCCGAACGGCAAGCTGGACCGCAAGGCGCTCCCGGCGCCGGACTTCGCCCCGAGGGAGGACCGCTACGTGGCGCCGCGCACGCCCACCGAGGAGGCGCTGGCGGAGATCTGGGCGGAAACGCTGCGCCTGGAGCGCGTGGGCGTGCACGACAGCTTCTTCGAGTTGGGGGGCCACTCGCTTCTGGCTACGCACGTGGTCTCGCGGCTGCGGCAGGTGTTCGGGGTAGACGTGCCGCTGCGGGCGCTCTTCGACGAGCCCACGGTGGCGGAGATGGCCGTGCGCGTAGACGCTGCCCTGGAAGCGATGGACGCCGAACTCGCCCAGGTAGACCCGGAGGAGATGGCGGAGCTGCTCGCGCTCCTCCGCGAGTCCACCACGGCATGATCTCCCGCCTGCCTACGCGTCGCTCCTGGCCGAAAGGGAGCGGCGCGCCTTCGCCGCGCGGCTGCGCGACGAGCGGCGGATGGGGGGCGGCGGCTGCGGGGGCGCTTCGGAAAGAGGAGACGCCACGATAAGCCATCCTGGGTCAGCACAACCATCTTCAGACGTTAACCCTCTCGTTCCTCACCCGCTGCGCCCCGCCTCCTCCCTTCCAGGCACCGCTCCGTCCAGCCCGCTCGCCGGGACCGCGCCAGCCGCTGGGCCCCTGCTCCCAAACAGTACAATTTCAACACATTTTACTCCCACTTTTTCGAAGTGGATCGTTGACGAAACATCATGCGCGGGGTTATCATCAGCAACGTTACCTATCGGACATCGCGGGAACAAAAACCCAAATCGCATATGGCGCGGTTCGGCGCGATGTGATCGCGTCCACTTCTCGGGCCGGTGGCGAGGCGGGAGATGAAAGGCGCGTTTCCGCCCCCTGGAGCACGGCCCCGGTGGTGGCCGAGCCCCGGCGCACAGGCGGAGCCGGGCCGAAACGTGGACGCCCGCTCAGCCTGGACCGGGGCCGCTCGCCGTGGGGCGAGTGGCCCCGCGCGCGAGGCGTGCGGGCGGGAGGTGAAGGTCTCGTCGAGTGAGCCGGTCACCCGCCGGTGCTCCAGGGCGTGACGGACTGCCGAGCCGGACGAGATGACGCAGCGGCTCCGCGGGTCCACCGTCGCACGAGCTCCCACTTTTCACACGCGCTCCGCACCGGCAATCGAGGCGCCCGGGGGCCGGGGCCCAGTCTACTGTCTGAAGGGGCTCTCGGTGCAAGATGCCGAGAGCCCTGCTGAGCCCGCGGAAGGCGCGTGACGGGCCCTGGCCGCACCCGCGCGTCTCCATCCCTTGCGAAAGGACCGCCCGTGACCCCGCCCTCCGCCACCGCCGCGGTGGAGATTCCGCAGGCCGCCTGGACGCGGGACCTCAAGCAGTCTTCGCTGCGCGAGATCCATGCGCTGCTGTCGCGGCCGGGGCTGCTCTCGTTCGCGCTGGGGATGCCCGCGGCGGAGCTGTTTCCCGTGCGGGCGTACGCGCGCGCCGCGCAGCACGTGCTGCGTACCGAGGCGAACGCGCTGCAGTACGGGCTGCCCGTGCGCCGCCTGCGCGAGCACGTGGTGGAGCTGATGGCCCGCCGCGGGGTGGAGTGCACCGAGGCCGAGGTGTTCCTGACCTCCGGGGCCCAGCAGGCCATGAGCCTGCTGGGCAAGCTGCTGGTGACGCCCGGCGGCACGGTGGTCGTGGAGGAGATGGCGTACGACGGGATGCTGAACGCCCTGCGCCCCCTGCAGCCCCGCGTGCTGACCGTTCCGTCGCACCTGGAAACGGGGATGGACCTGGACGCGCTCGAGGCCCTGCTGGCCGGGGGCGAGCGTCCCGCCCTGGTCTACGCCATTCCCGAGGGGCACAACCCGCTGGGCACCAGCATGCCCGCCGCGAACCGGCGCCGGCTGGCGGAACTGGCCGCGCGCTACGGCGTGCCGGTGATCGAGGACGACGCGTACGGCCTGCTGAGCTACGACGCCGAGCCCTCCGTCACCCTGCGGGCCCTGGAGCCCCGGTGGACGCTGTACGTGGGTTCGTTCAGCAAGATCACCGCGCCGGCGCTGCGGTCGGGGTGGGTCGTGGCGCCGCCGGAGCTGGTGCAGCGGCTCTCCATCCTCAAGCAGGGAAGCGACCTGGACGTGTGCTCGCTCGCGCAGCGCACCCTGGCCACGTTCATGGACCGCGAGGACGTCGGCGCGCACCTGGCGCGGCTGCGCGACGCGTACACCGCCCGCCGCGACGCCATGCTGGCCGCGCTGGCGGCCCACTTTCCCGCCGGCGCGCGGTGGAGCTGCCCGCGCGCCGGGATCTTCGTCTGGGTGCAGACGCCGGGGACGGACACCACGGCGCTGCTGCGCCGCGCGGTCGAGGAGGCCGGCGTGGCCTTCATCCCCGGCCGCGCCTTCTGCGCGCGCGGCGGCGAGCGGGGCGGAGACGCCCTGCGGCTGACCTTTTCGTGCACCACCCCGGACGAGATTCACGACGGCATCGCGCGGCTGGGGCGGCTGCTGCAGCCCCGCGCCCCCGTGATCGCCCTGCCGGCGGACTTTTGCCTGGGCACCGAGGCGGCGGAGTGTGCCGCGCCCCAGGCGAGCATCGAGACCCACGAGCCCCGTTCATGACCGACATCTCCAGCCGCATCGATCTCTTCCCTCACCCGGCCGCCGCGCCGGGCGCGGGGGGAGCCGTGCGCGTTGCACACACCGTCTTCATCGGCGTCACCAGATCATGAACGCGACACTCACCGATCTGACGCCGGCGCAGCGCATGGAACTCCTGAGGCTGGCGCGGGCGCGCAAGCTGGTGGGGGAGCGGTCGGAGCTTCCGCCGATCGTGCCGGCCGCCCGGGACGGTGGGCTGCCGCTGTCGTTCGCGCAGGAGCGGCTCTGGTTCATCGACCAGCTGGAGCCGGGGAGCGCCACGTACACCCTCCCGGCCGCGCTGCGCCTGACGGGCGCGCTGGACGAGCGGGCGGTGGAGCGGAGCTTGAGAGAGATCGTGCGGCGGCACGAGGCGCTGCGGACGGTGTTCGCCGAGGCGGACGGCTCGCCGGTGCAGGTGATCGCGCCCTTCGCCGGGTTCTCCCTGCCGGTGGAGGACCTGTCGGGGCTGGGTGAGGCCGATCGCGAGACGGCGGTCGGGCGGCGCGCCGGCGAAGAGGCGGCACGCCCGTTCGACCTCGCCACGGGCCCGCTCTTCCGTGCGGCGCTGCTGCGGCTGGGCGCGGAGGACCACGTGCTGCTGCTTTCCATGCACCACATCGTCAGCGACGGGTGGAGCATGGGGGTGCTTTCGCGCGAGTTCTCGGTGCTGTACGAAGCGTACCGCGACGGGCGGGAGTCGCCGCTGCCGGAGCTGGCGGTGCAGTACGCGGACTACGCCGTGTGGCAGCGCGAGCAGCTGGCGAGCGAGGTGCTGGACCGGCAGCTGGCGTACTGGCGGGAGCGGCTGGCGGGTGCGCCCGAGCTGCTGGAGCTGCCTGGGGACCATCCGCGCCCGGCGGTGCAGTCGCACCGGGGGGCGACGGTGCCGGTGGAGCTTTCCGCGGAGCTGCTGGAGCGGCTGCAGGCGCTGGGACGCAAGGAGGGTGCAACGCTGTACATGGTTGCGCTGGCCGCCTTCCAGGTGCTGCTGTCGAAGTACAGCGGGAGCGAGGACGTCGTCGTGGGCAGCCCGATCGCCGGGCGCGAGCGCGACGAGGTGAAGGGGCTGATCGGCTTCTTCGTCAACACGCTGGTGCTGCGCACCAACCTCTCGGGCGATCCGAGCTTTCGTGCGGTGCTGGGGCGGGTGCGCGAGGTGACGCTGGGCGCGTACGAGCACCAGGAGGTGCCCTTCGAAAAGCTGGTGGCGGAGCTGAGCCCGGAGCGGTCGTTGAGCCACTCGCCGCTGTTCCAGGTGGCGTTCACGCTCGACAACGCGCAGGGCACGGGCGGCAGGTTCGCGGGGCTGGGCGTGCGGGAAGTGGAGACGGAGTTCGAGGTCGCCAAGTTCGACCTGTCGCTGAGCCTGGCGGAAACCGCCCAGGGGCTGCGCGGCGGCCTCAGCTACGCCACGGACCTGTTCGAGCGCGGGACGATCGAGCGGATGCTGGGCCACCTGGCGCGGGTGCTGGAGCAGGTGGCCGCCGACGCGGACGTGCGCCTCTCCCTCCTGGCGCTCACCGGGCCGGAGGAGCGCGCCCGGGTCGTCGGGGAGTGGAACCGCACGGAGCGGCCGTACCCGCGCGGCGTGTGCATCCACGAGCTCTTCGACGCGCAGGTGCGGGAGCGGCCCGGTGCCGTGGCGCTGGTCTGGGGCGAGGAGTCGCTGACCTACCGGGAGCTGGATGCGCGGGCCAACCAGCTCGCCAATCACCTCGCCGGCCTGAGCGTGGGCCCCGACGCTCGCGTGGGCGTGCTGCTGGAGCGGAGCGCGGAGCTCGTCGTCTCGATGCTGGCGGTGCTGAAGGCGGGCGGCGCGTACGTGCCGCTGGACCCCGGCTATCCGCCTGAGCGGCTGCGCCTGATGCTCGCCGACAGCAGCGTTCGCGTGCTGCTCACCCGCGGCGACCTGGCGGGGGTGGTGGAGGGCGGGGGTCTGGACGTCGTCCACCTGGACCAGGTCGCGGACGCGCTCGCGTCGGAATCGCCCGAAGCGCCGGTCAGCGGCGCCACGGCGGAGAACCTGGCGTACATCGTCTACACCAGCGGCAGCACGGGCAAGCCCAAGGGCGTGATGGTGGCGCACCGCCATGTCGTCCAGCTCGTCGTCGACACCGACTACGTGCGGTTCCATCCCGGAGATCGCGTGGCGCAGGCGTCGAACGCAAGCTTCGACGCGCTGACCTTCGAGGCGTGGGGCGCGTTCCTCAATGGCGCCACGCTCGTCGGGATTCCCCGCGACGTGCTCCTTTCGCCTCCCGCGCTTCGCGAGATGCTGCGCGAGGAGCGGATCACCACGCTGTACCAGACGACGGCGCTGCTGAACCAGCTCTCGCGCGAGCAGCCGGACGTGTTCGCGCCGCTTCGCGAGGTGCTCTTCGGCGGGCAGGCGGTGGACCCCGGCAGCGTGCGCCGGCTGCTGAAGGCGGGTGGCCCCGAGCGCCTGCTGCACATGTACGGCCCGACAGAGACGACCGCCTGGTGCTCGTGGGAGCAGGTGGAGCAGGTGGCGGAAGACGCGCTCACCGTCTCCGTGGGCCGCCCCACCGGCAACCAGCGGATCTATCTGCTCGATTCCGCCCTCAACCCGCTGCCGGTGGGTGTGCCCGGCGAAGCGTACGTGGGCGGTGACGGGGTGGTACGCGGCTACCTCGATCGTCCGGGGCTCACGGCGGAGCGCTTCCTTCCCGACCCGTTCGCGGCGGAGCCCGGTGCGCGGATGTACCGCACGGGCGACCGGCTGCGCTGGATAGCGGACGGCCGGCTGGAGTTCATCGGCCGGGTGGACGCGCAGGTGAAGGTGCGCGGCTTCCGCATCGAGCCGGGCGAGATCGAGGCGACGCTGACCGCCCACGCCGACGTGCAGGAGGCGCGGGTGATCGTGCGCGAGGACGTGCCAGGCGAGCAGCGGCTCGTGGCGTACGTCGTCGGCGGGGCGGACGCGGAGGCGCTGCGGGCACACCTGCGGCTGTCGCTGCCGGACTACATGGTCCCTGGCGCGTTCGTGTCCGTGGAGCGGCTGCCGCTGACTCCCGCGGGCAAGCTCGACGTCAGGGCGCTCCCCGCGCCGGAGTACGCCTCGGCGGAGGATCGCTACGTGGCGCCGCGGAACCCCGTGGAGGAGGTGCTGGCGGGGATATGGGCCGAGGTGCTGCGCCTGGAGCGGGCGGGGGTGACGGAAAGCTTCTTCGACCTGGGCGGGCACTCGCTGCTGGCCACGCGGGTGGTTTCGCGGGTGCGCGAGCTGTTCGGGGTGGAACTGCCGCTGCGGGCGTTCTTCGAGGGACCGACGGTGGCGGAGTTGGCCGGGCGCGTGGAGGAACTGCGGCGCGAGGGCGGGAGCGCCGCCCTCCCGCCGCTCGTTCCCGTGGGCCGGGACGCGCCGCTGCCGCTCTCCTTTGCGCAGGAGCGGCTCTGGTTCCTGCAGCAGATGGAGCCGGAGGGCGCGGGCTACAACATGCCCTGGTCGCGCCGGCTGCGGGGGAGCCTCGACGCGGGCGCGCTGGAGCGCGCGCTGGGCGAGCTGGTGAGCCGCCACGAGGCGCTGCGCACCACCTTCCAGCCGGTGGAGCAGGGTGCCGTGCAGGTCATCCACCCGGCCGCGCCCGCGGAGCTGCCGGTGCTGGACCTCACCGAACTCGCGCCGGAAGTGCGCGAGCAGGAGGCGCGCCGCCTGGCGCGCGAGGACGCGGAGTGCCCGTTCGACCTGGAGCGCGGTCCGCTGCTCCGCGCGACGCTCGTGCGCCTCTCGGGCGAGGAGCACGTGCTCCTGCTCACCATGCACCACATCGTCAGCGACGGGTGGAGCATGGGCGTGCTCTTCCGCGAGCTGTTCACCCTCTACGAATCGTTCTCGCCGGCCTCCGGTGCGGCACCGACGGCATCGACGGCGCCGCCGCTGCCGCCGCTCGCGGTGCAGTACGCCGACTTCGCCGTGTGGCAGCGCGGCTGGCTGCAGGGCGACGTGCTCCAGCGGCAGCTCGACTGGTGGCGGGAGCGGCTGGGCGGCGCGCCCCCCGCACTGGAGCTGCCGACCGACCGCCCGCGCCCCGCCGTGGCGAGCTCGCGCGGCGCCGCGCTCATGCTCCGCCTTCCCGCGGACGTCACGCGCGGCCTTCGCGCTCTCGCCCGGCGCGAGGGGGCGACGCTCTACATGGTGACGCACGCCGCGCTGGACCTGCTGCTCTCGCGCTGGTCGGGGCAGGAGGACCTGGTGGTGGGGTCGCCGATCGCGGGACGCACGCAGGTGGGGACGGAGGGGCTGATCGGCTTCTTCATCAACACGCTCGCGCTGCGCATCGACCTGTCCGGCGACCCGTCGTTCCAGGAGCTCGTGCGCCGCGTGCGCGAAACGGCGCTGGGGGCGTACGCCCACCAGGAGCTGCCGTTCGAGCGGCTGGTGGAGGAGGTGGCCCCGGAGCGGGGCCTGTCGCACACGCCGCTCTTCCAGGTGATGTTCGCGCTCCAGAACGCGGACACCGGCGGGGGGGCGGCCGTTTCCGAAGTCCGGCTGGAGCCGTTCGGGGGCGAGGTGCAGACGGTGCACTTCGACCTGGAGCTGGACCTCAGGGAGGTGGGCGAGGAGATGTTCGGGAGCCTGCGCTTCCGGACGGACCTGTTCGACGCCGCCACCATGGGGCGCTTCGCGGAGCAGTACGGCGCCGTGCTGGCCGCGGCGGCCGCCGCGCCGGAAGAGCGCCTGTCGCGCCTGTCCATCCTTCCGGAGCCGGAGGCGCGGACGCTCCTCGAATACGGGAGCGGTCCGGCGCGCGAGGACGCCTGCGTCCCGGTGCACCACCTGTTCGGGGCGCAGGCCGCCCGCACGCCCGAGGCCCCGGCCCTGCTGTTCGCGGGGGAGTCGCTCACCTACGCCGAGCTGGACGCGCGCGCCGAGCGCCTCGCGCGGCGGCTGCGCGCCCGGGCCCTGCCGGGCGCCACCATCGCCGTCTGCCTGGAGCGTGGTCCGCAGGCTGTCGTCGCACTGCTGGCGGTCTGGAAGATGGGCGGCGTCTACCTGCCGATGGACCCGGGCCACCCGGTGGAGCGCCTTGCCTTCTTCCTGCACGACTCCGGGGCCAAGCTCGTCGTTTCCGACCTTCCGCTGGCCGGGGCGCTCGTGGCGCGCGAGGCGGACGTCCAGCTGCTCGACTCCACCGCGCAGGATGTCCCCGATGGAGAGCTGGAGCTCCACGGTGACGGCGGCCCCGGCGGCCTCGCATACCTGATCTACACGTCGGGCTCCACCGGCACCCCCAAGGCGGTGATGGTGGAGCACGCGCATCTCGCCCACACCCTGGGTGCCAGCCTGGAAACGCTCGGCTTCGCCCCGGGTGACGTGGTGGCGGCGCTCGCCTCGACCGCGTTCGACATCTCGCTGCTGGAGCTGCTCACCCCGCTCCTGGCCGGGGGCGGGGTGCGGATCGTTCCGCCCGAGGTGGCGCGGGATCCTGAGACGCTGGTGGAGGCCGCGGCGGACGTGAGCGTGCTGCACGCCGTTCCCGCGCTGATGCGGCAGGTGGTGGAGGTGGTGCGGGGCGGGCGGATGCTTTCCTCGCTGCGGCTCCTGCTGGTGGGCGGCGACACGGTTGCGCCCGACCTGCTGGAGGACATGCGCGAGGTGTTCCCCGCGGCCCGGACGCGTGTTCTCTACGGGCCCACCGAGGCGACGATCATCTGCGCGACGTATGCCGTGCCCGCGGAGGGCGCGGTCGCCGGGCACCCGCTCGGGCGGCCGCTGCCCGGCGTGCGCCTGGCCGTCCGCGGCCCGCGCGGCGAGATGTCGCCCGTCGGGGTGCCGGGCGAGGTGTGGATCTCGGGCGGCGGCGTCGCGCGGGGCTACCTGGGCCGGCCGGAGCTGAACGCCGAGAAGTTCGTCGGCATTGGCGCGGAGCGGGCCTACCGCACGGGCGACCGCGCCCGCTGGCGCGCGGACGGCGTCCTGGAGTTCCTGGGCCGCGCCGACGAGCAGGTGAAGGTGCGCGGCTTCCGCATCGAGCCCGGCGAGATCGAGGCCGTGCTGCGCGGCGAGCCCGGCGTGCGCGAGGCCGTGGTGCTGGCTCGGGAGGACGCGCCCGGTGACAGGCGCCTGGTGGCCTACGTGGTCCCGGGCTCGGACGGCGCCGAGGCCGCCGGCGGCAGGGCGCAGGTGTCGGAGTGGGAAACGCTCTTCGACGACACCTACGCGCAGGACGAGGAGGACGAAGATCCCACCCTGCAGCTGAAGGGGTGGAACAGCAGCTACACGGGCGAGCCGATCCCGCGCGAGGAGATGCGCGCCTGGGTCGAGGACACGGCGGATCGCATCCTGGCCCTCCGTCCGGAGCGGGTGCTGGAGGTCGGCTGCGGGACGGGGCTGCTGCTGTTCCGGGTGGCGCCGCACACGCGTGCCTACCACGGCACCGACTTCTCGGGGGTGGCGCTGGAGCACGTGCGCCGGCACGCCGCGGGACTTCCGCAGGTGTCGCTCTCCGAGGCTGAGGCCGACCGGCTGGACGGCTTCGTGGGGGCGGAGTTCGACCTGGTGGTCGTCAACTCGGTCGCGCAGTACTTCCCGGACCTGGACTACCTGCTGCGCGTGCTGGAGGGCGCCGCCGCGGCGCTGCGGCTGGGCGGGCGGATCTTCGTGGGCGATGTGCGCAGCCTGCCGCTGGCCGGGGCGTTCCACGCCTCAGTGGAGCTCGCCCGCTCACCCGACGGCCTCCCTGCCGCGCAGCTGCAGGCGCGGGTGCGGCGCGGGATCGCGGAAGAGCAGGAACTGCTGGTCGACCAGGCGCTGTTCGAGGCCGTGCGGGCGCGGATGCCGCGGCTCGGGCGCGTGGAAGTGCAGGTGAAGCGGGGCGAGTACGACAACGAGGTCTCACGCTTCCGCTACGACGTCGTTCTCCACCTGGACGTGCCCGCCGCCGCTTCGGCGCCCGTCGTCCACGAGTGGAGCGGCGAGGACGTGAGCGGCCTGCGAGCGCTGGCGGAGGAAAGCGCGTCGGCGCTGCTCGTCCGCGGCGTGCCCGACGCGCGGGTCCGCGAGCACGTCTGCGCGTACGAGCTGGTATCCCGCGGCCGTGACGAGACCGACGCTGCGGCGGTGCGCGCGCTGGCGGCCCGGGACGCGGGCGGCATCGCCCCCGAGGCGCTGTTCGCCCTGGCCGGCGAGCTGGGGCGGGAGATCGAGGTGCGCCCCGGCGCGTCCGGCACGCTGGACGTGCTCGTCCACCCCGCCGGCGACGTCGCGCACGTTCCCGCCGCGCTGGATGCGGAGCGGCCGTGGGAAAGCTATGCGAACGATCCGCAGTGGGGCCGCCGCATGCGCGCGCTCGTCCCCGCGCTCCGCGAGGCCGCGCGCGCCCGGCTGCCGGAGTACATGGTGCCGAGCGCCTTCGTGGTGCTGGAGGCGTTCCCCGTCACCCCCAACGGCAAGGTAGACCGGGCGGCGCTGCCCGCGCCCGACACGCTCGGCTCGGGCGCCGGGACGTACGTGGCGCCGCGCACGCCGGCCGAGGAGCGGATGGCGGCGATCTGGGCCGAGGTGCTGGGGGTGGAGCGCGTTGGCGGCGAAGACAACTTCTTCGACCTGGGCGGCCACTCGCTGCTCGCCACGCAGCTGGTGTCGCGGGTGCGGGAAACGTTCGGGACCGAGCTGCCGCTGCGGGCGGTCTTCGAGGCGCCCACGCTGGCCGAGCTGGCGGGCCGCGTAGAGGCGCTCCGGGCGGAGACGCTGGGCGACGCGAGCGTCCCGCCGGTGGTGCCGGTGCCGCGCGACGGCTCGCCGCTGCCGCTGTCCTTTGCGCAGGAGCGGCTCTGGTTCATCGACCGGCTGGAGCCGGGGAGCACCGCCTACAACCTTCCCGGTGCATGGCGCCTGGGCGGAGCCCTGGACCACGCGGCGCTGGAGCGGACGCTCGGCGAGATCGTCCGGCGCCACGAGGCGCTGCGGACCGTTTTCGCGGAAGTGGACGGCTCGCCGGTGCAGGTGATCGCGCCGTTCGCCGGGTTCGAGCTGCCGGTGGAAGACCTGTCGGGCCTGAGCGAGGCGGATCGCGCGGCGGCGGCCAGGCGCCGCACCGGTGAAGAGGCGCTGCGGCCGTTCGACCTCGCCGCGGGCCCCCTCTTCCGCGCGGCGCTGCTGCGTCTGGGCGCCGATGACCACCTGCTGCTGATCTCGATGCACCACATCGTCAGCGACGGGTGGAGCATGGGGGTGCTCTTCGGTGAGCTGAGCGCGCTGTACGAGGCGTTCGCGCGCGGCGACGCGTCGCCGCTGCCCGAGCTGCCGGTGCAGTACGCCGACTACGCGGTGTGGCAGCGCGAGCGGGCGGGTGAGGTGCTGGACCGGCAGCTGGCCTACTGGCGCGAGCGGATGGCGGGTGCGCCCGAGCTGCTGGAGCTGCCTTCGGACCATCCCCGCGCGGCGGTGCAGACGTTCCGGGGCGCGACGGTGCCGGTGGAGCTTTCCGCGGAGCTGCTGGAGCGGTTGCAGGCGCTGGGGCGGAGCGAAGGGGCCACGCTGTACATGACGCTGCTCTCCGCCTTCCAGGTGCTGCTGGGCAGGTACGCCGGCAGCGACGACGTGGTGGTGGGGAGCCCAATCGCGGGGCGCACGCGCGGCGAGGTGGAGGGGCTGATCGGCTTCTTCGTCAACACGCTGGTGCTGCGCACCGACCTATCGGGGGATCCGGGGTTCCGCGACGTGCTGCGGCAGGTGCGGGAAGCGACGCTGGGCGCATACGCTCACCAGGAGGTGCCCTTCGAGCGCCTCGTGGCCGAGCTGCAGCCGGAGCGGTCCTTAAGCCACTCGCCCCTGTTCCAGGTGATGTTCACGCTGCAGGACGTCGGCAGCGGGGGAGCGGCGCTTCCGGGGCTGGAGGTGAGCGGAGGCGGAGCGGCCATGGAGGTCGCCAAGTTCGACCTCTCCCTGACGCTCGCGGCGACCCCGCAGGGGCTGCGCGGCGGACTGAACTACAGCACCGACCTCTTCGAGCGCGGCACGGTCGAGCGGCTGCTCGGCCACCTGGAGCGCGTATTGGAGCAGGTGGCCGCGGACGCGGACGTGCGCCTCTCGCGCCTGGAGCTGCTCTCGGCGGACGAGCGCGGCCTGGTGGTGGATGCCTGGAACCGGACCGAGGCGGATTATTCCGCGGACGGGTGCATCCACGAGCAGTTCGAGGCGCAGGCGGCGCGCACCCCGGACGCCGTGGCCGTGCGCTTCCGCGAGGAATCGCTCACCTACGGCAAGCTGAACGAGCGCGCCAACCGGCTGGCGCACCATCTCGCCGGCCTCGGTGTCGGGGCAGAGACGCGGGTCGCGATCTGCCTGGAGCCGGGCCCGGAGATGGTCGTCTCCGTCTTGGCCGTGCTCAAGGCCGGCGGCGCGTACGTCCCGCTGGACCCCGCCTATCCCGCGGAGCGGCTGGCATTCATGCTGGCCGACGCCGCCGTGCCCGTGCTGGTGACGCAGGAATCGCTGCGTGCGGCGCTCTCCCTGAGCGACGGCGTCGCGGTGGTGAGCGTGGACCGGGACTCGGTCGCAGCAAAGTCCGCCGAGAACCCGGAACGTAGCGTTTCCCCTGGGCACCTGGCGTACGTGATCTACACCTCCGGCTCCACCGGGACGCCCAAGGGGGTGCTGGTGCAGCATGGCTCGCTGGCCAACCTCCTGGCGACCACGCGCGAGGCGTTCGGGGTGGACGAGGGCGACCTGATGCCGGCGATGGCCTCGTACGCCTTCGACATCTGGCTCTTCGAGGCGCTGCTGCCGCTGACCTCCGGCGCGGCGGTACGCCTGGTGGAGCGCGAGCGGGTGATGGACGTGCCCGCGCTCGTGCAGGAGATCGCCGACGCCACGCTCGTGCACGCGGTCCCCGCGCTGATGCGGCAGCTGGTCCAGGCGGAGCGCGAGACGCCCCGGCTCGCTCGGCTGCGGCGCGCCTTCGTAGGCGGCGACCGCGTCGCGGCCGACCTGCTGGCGGAGATGCGCGAGGCGCTTCCGGGGGCGGAGTCGCACGTCCTCTACGGGCCCACGGAGGGGACCATCCTGGCCTCCACGCACCCGGTGGACGGGGTCGTGTTCGGCCACCCGATCGGCCGTCCCCTGGGGAACGTGCGCCTGTACGTCTGCAATGTGCAAAGTGGCGCGCAGCCGGTGGGCGTCCCGGGCGAGCTCCTGATTGGCGGGGCGGGGGTGGCACGCGGGTACCTGGGCCGTCCCGGCCTGACGGCGGAGCGCTTCATCCCCGATCCCTTCTCCGCCGATCCGGGCGCACGCCTCTATCGCACGGGCGACCGGGCGCGCTGGCGGGCGGACGGGACGCTGGAGTTCCTGGGTCGCGTTGACACGCAGGTGAAGGTGCGCGGCTTCCGCATCGAGCCGGGGGAGATCGAGGCGGTGCTGCGGGCCCACGAAGACGTCACCGACTGCGTGGTCGTGGCGCGCGAGGACGCGGGCGACCAGCGGCTGGTGGCGTACGTGACCGGTGGCGTGGAGGCGGAGGAACTGCGCGAGCACCTGCGGCGGAGCCTGCCCGAGTACATGGTGCCGGCGGCGTTCGTGGTGCTCGACGCGCTTCCGCTGACGCCTAACGGCAAGCTGGACCGCAAGGCGCTGCCTGCGCCGGACTACGCGGCCCAGGCGGACCAGTACCTGGCGCCGCGGACGCCCGCGGAGGAGGTGCTGGCGGGGATCTGGGCCGAGGTGCTGCGCCTGGAGCAGGTGGGGGTGACGGAGAGCTTCTTCGAGCTGGGCGGGCACTCGCTGCTGGCCACGCGGGTGGTGTCGGCGGTGCGCGAGGCGTTCGGGGTGGAGCTGCCGCTGCGGGCGCTCTTCGAGGGACCCACCGTAGCGGAGCTGGCCGGGCGCGTGGAGGAGATGCGCCGCGCCGAGCTGCCCGTGCTGCCGGCGGTGGTGCCGGTGCCGCGCACGGGACCGCTGCCGCTCTCCTTTGCGCAGGAGCGGCTCTGGTTCATCGACCGGCTGGAGCCGGGAAGCGCCCTCTACAACATGCCCATGGCACGGCGCCTGGAGGGTGCGCTGGACGTGCCCGCACTGGAGCGGACGCTGTCCGAGATCGTCCGGCGCCACGAGGCGCTGCGCACGGTCTTCCGCGAGGTGGACGGCTCGCCGGTGCAGGTGATCGCGCCGTTCGCCGGCTTCGCGGTGCCGATGGAAGACCTGTCGGCGCTCGGCGCGGCGGATCGCGAGGCGGCGCTCAGGCGCCGCGCCGTCGAAGAGGCGCAGCAGCCGTTCGACCTGTCGGCGGGGCCGCTGTTCCGCGCGGTGCTGCTGCGGCTGGGCGCCGAGGACCACGTGCTCCTGCTCTCCATGCACCACATCGTCAGCGACGGGTGGAGCATGGGGGTGCTGTACCGCGAGCTGTCGGCGCTGTACGCGGCGTACCGCGACGGGCGCGAATCGCCGCTGCCGGAGCTGCCCGTGCAGTACGCCGACTACGCGGTGTGGCAGCGCGAGCAGCTGGAAGGCGAGGCCCTGGACCGGCAGCTGGCGTACTGGAAGGAGCGCCTGGCGGGCGCGCCGGAGCTGCTGGAAGTGCCCACGGACCATCCCCGCCCGGCGGTGCAGACGTACCGGGGCACGACGGTCCCCGTGGAATTCTCGCTGGAGCTGCTGGAGCGGTTGCAGGCGCTGGGGCGGAGCGAGGGCGCAACGCTGTACATGACGCTGCTGGCCGCCTTCCAGGTGCTGCTGGGCAAGTACGCCGGCAGCGACGACGTGGTGGTGGGGACCGCCATCGCCGGCCGCACGCGCGGCGAGGTGGAGGAGCTGATCGGCTTCTTCGTCAACACGCTGGTGCTGCGTACCGACCTCGGTGGAGATCCCGGCTTCCGCACGGTGCTGCGGCGGGTGCGGGAAGCGACGCTGGGCGCGTACGCGCACCAGGAGGTGCCCTTCGAGAAGCTGGTGGCCGAGCTGCAGCCGGAGCGCTCCCTGAGCCACTCGCCCCTCTTCCAGGTGATGTTCGCGCTGCAGAACGCCGAGAGCGGCGGAGGCGCGCTGCCGGAGGTGGAGGTCAGCGGGTTCGGAGCGGCCACGGAGAACGCCCAGTTCGATCTGTCCCTGGAGCTCGCGGCGACCCCGCAGGGGCTGCGCGGCGGACTGAACTACAGCACCGACCTCTTCGAGCGCGGCACGATGGTGCGGATGCTCGGGCACCTGCAGCGGGTGCTGGCGCAGGTGGCGGCGGACGCGGACGTGCGGCTTTCGGGGCTGGAGCTGCTCGGCCCGGCGGAGCGCGAGCAGGTGCTGGAGGCGTGGAACGACACGGCCGCCGCGTATCCGGCGGACCGGTGCATCCACGAGCTGTTCGAGGCGCAGGTGGCGCGCTCGCCGGACGCGGTGGCCGTGCGCTTCGGGGACGAGTCGCTCACCTACCGCGAGCTGGACGCGCGCGCCAACCGTCTGGCGCACTACCTCGCCGGCCTGGGCGCCGGCCCCGAGGTGCGGGTGGGAATCTGCCTGGAGCGCAGCCTGGAAACGGTGGTCGCCACGCTGGCGGTGCTGAAGTCCGGCGCGTGCTGCGTCCCGGTGGACACCACCTATCCGCCCGAGCGGATGGCGCTGATGCTGGCCGACTCCGCCGTCCGCGTCCTGCTGAGCGAAGGTGAGCTCGCCGCCCCGTTGGCCGGGTCGGGTCTCCACGTCGTTCTCCTTGACCAGGTGGCGGAGGTGCTCGCCGCCGAGCCGGATCATCCCCTCTCGGCGAACGCGTCGGCGGGGAACCTCGCCTACGTCTTCTACACCAGCGGGAGCACGGGGCGCCCCAAGGGCGTGATGATGGCCCACCGCGAGGTGGTGCAGTACGCCGCCGGCCTCCCCGGGACGATGCCCATCGGCCCCAGCGACCGCGTGGCGCAGGCCTCGAACGCCAGCTTCGACGCGGCCGTGTTCGAGATCTGGGGCGCGCTGCTGAACGGCGCCACGCTGGTCGGCATCGAGCGCGACGTGCTCCTTTCCGCGCCGCTGCTGGGCGATGCGCTGCGCGAGCGGGGCATTACGCACCTCTACCAGACCGCCGCGCTCTTCAACCAGCACGTGCGCGAGCAGGTGGACGTCTACGCGAGCCTGCGGCAGCTGGTCTTCGGCGCCGAGGCGGTGGGGACGGAGGGCGTGCGGACGATGCTGCGCGAGGGGAAGCCTGCTCGCGTGCTGCACGAGTACGGCCCGACGGAAGCGACGGTGTGGTGCACGCTGGAGATCGTGGACGAGGTGGAGGAGAACGCCGCCACCGTATCCATCGGCCGGCCGATTCCCAACGCGCGGGCCTACGTCGTGGAACCGGCGGGCGAGCCGCTGCCCGTGGGCGTTCCCGGCGAGCTGTGCATCGGCGGGCACGGCGTGGTGCGCGGCTACCTGGGCCGGCCGGGGCAGACGGCCGAGCGCTTCATCCCCGATCCCTTCGCTTCGGAACCCGGCGCGCGCATGTACCGCACGGGCGACCGGGCGCGGTGGCGGGCCGAGGGGAAGCTGGAGTTCATGGGCCGCCTGGACGACCAGGTGAAGATCCGCGGCTTCCGCATCGAGCCGGGCGAGGTGGAGGCGGCGATCGTCGCATATCCGGGAGTGCGCGAAGCCCGGGTGACCATGCGCGAGGACCAGCCGGGTGACAAGCGGCTGGTGGCGTACCTGGTGGGCGATGCGGAAGCGGCAGCCCTGCGCGAGCACCTGCTCCGGGCACTCCCGGAGTACATGGTCCCGTCCGCGTTCGTCCCGATGGACCGGCTGCCGCTCACACCCAACGGCAAGCTGGACCGCAAGGCGCTGCCGGTGCCGGAGGGCGATGCCTATGCCCGCGGGAGCTACGAGGCGCCGGTGGGCGAGGTCGAGGCGGCGCTGGCGGAGATCTGGGGAGAGGTGCTCGGCCTCGAAAAGGTCGGTCGCTGGGACCACTTCTTCGAGCTGGGCGGGCACTCGCTCCTGGCCGTCAAGCTGATCGAGCGGATGCGGCGCGCGGGGCTGTACATGGAAGTGCGGGCCCTGTTCACCACGCCGGTGCTGGCCGAGCTGGCCCTGGCCGTGGGCGGCGCGTCTTCGGACGTGGAGGTCCCCGCGAACGGCATCCCCGAGGGGTCCGCCTCCATCACGCCGGAGATGCTGCCGCTGGTGGAGCTGAGCCAAGCGGAGATCGACGGGATCGTGGCGATGGTGCCGGGCGGAGCCGCGAACGTGCAGGACATCTATCCGCTGGCGCCGCTGCAGGAGGGGATCCTCTTCCACCACCTGATGTCGGAGGACGGCGACCCGTACCTGCTTTCGAACGCGGCCGAGTTCGACACCCGCGCGCGCCTGGATCACTACCTGGGGGCACTGCAGGCGGTGATCGACCGACACGACGTCCTGCGCACGGCCGTGGCCTGGGAGGGGCTGGCCGAGCCGGTGCAGGTGGTCTGGCGCCGCGCGCCGATGGCGGTGGAAGAGGTGCAGCTGGCGGTGGATGCGGGGGATGCGGCCGCGGAGCTGTGGCGGCGCTTCGACCCCCGGCACTACCAGATGGACCTGGGGCAGGCGCCGCTGCTGCGGTCGATCATCGCCGAAGACCGCGCGAGCGGCCGGTGGCTGCTGCTGATTCTGCGCCACCACCTGACGAGCGACCACGAGTCGCTGGAGGTGCTGCAGGAGGAGGTCTCGGCGCACCTGCGGGGCCGCGAGTCGGAGCTGCCGGCGGCGCTGCCCTTCCGCAACTACGTGGCGCAGGCGCGCCTGGGGGTGAGCCGCGAGGAGCACGAGCGGTTCTTCGGCGCGATGCTGGGCGACGTGGAGGAGCCGACGGCGCCGTACGGGCTTCTCGACGTCTGGGGCGAGGGACGCGGGATCGGCGAGGCGCGGCTTCCGCTCGCGGGCGACCTGGGCGCGCGGCTGCGCAGCCGCGCGCGGGCGCTGGGGGTCAGCGCGGCGAGCCTGTGCCACCTGGCGTGGGCGCAGGTGCTGGCGCGGCTGACCGGCCGGCGGGACGTGGTCTTCGGCACGGTGTTCTTCGGCCGCATGCAGGGCGGCGAGGGCGCGGACCGGGTGATGGGCCCGTTCATCAACACGCTGCCGGTGCGGATCGGGGTGGCGGAGGAAGGAGCCGAGGCGGCGGTGCGGCGCACGCATGCGCTGCTGGCCGACCTGCTGCGGCACGAGCACGCCTCACTGGCGCTGGCGCAGCGCAGCAGCGGCGTGGCGGCGCCCGCGCCGCTGTTCACCTCGCTGCTCAACTATCGCCACGGCACCGCGCCGAAGCGTTCGCCGCAGGCGGCGCAGGCAAGCGAGAACGTGCGCGGCCTTCGCACACAGGAGCGGACGAACTACCCCGTCATGCTCTCGGTGGACGACATGGGCGAGGAGTTCTCGCTGGGCGCGCAGGTGGCGGCCCCCGCCGACGCGGAGCGGGTGTGCCACCTGATGCACACGGCGCTGGAGCGGCTGGTCGAGGCACTGGAGCTTGCTCCCGGGCGAGCGGTCGGGAGCCTGGATGTGCTGCCGGAGGCGGAGCGCGAGCAGGTGCTGCAGGCTTGGAATCGGACCGAAGCGGAGTATCCGGCCGACCGGTGCATCCACGCGCTGTTCGAAGCGCAGGCGGCGCGGGCGCCGGGGTCGGTCGCCGCCGTCTACGAAGGAGAGGCGCTGAGCTACGCGGAGCTGAACGCCCGCGCCAACCAGCTCGCCCACTCCCTGCGGCGGCGCGGCGTGGGCCCCGAGGTGCGGGTGGGGATCTGCCTGGAGCGCGGGCTGGAGATGGTCGTCTCCATCCTTGCCGTGCTCAAGGCGGGCGGCGCCTACGTGCCCCTGGACCCCGGCTATCCCGCCGAGCGGCTGTCGTTCATCCTGTCGGACTCCGCCACCCCGCTGCTGCTCACGCGCGAAACGCTGCGCGGCGTGCTCCCGGCGCTGGAGGGCGTGCAGGTGGTGAGCCTGGACGGCGCGGCGGAGGAGATCGCGGCGGAGAGCCCGGAGAACCCGGAGAGCGGCGCGGGGCCGGATTCGCTGGCGTACGTGATCTACACCTCCGGCTCCACCGGCACGCCCAAGGGAGCGCTGATCGAGCACCGCAACGTCGCCCGCCTGTTCAGCGCCACGGATGCGTGGTTCGGCTTTGGCCCGGACGACGTGTGGACGCTGTTCCACTCGTACGCGTTCGACTTCTCGGTCTGGGAGCTGTGGGGCGCGCTGCTGCACGGCGGGCGCGTCGTCGTCGTTCCCTTCGACGTGAGCCGCGACCCGGAGGCGTTCCACGCGCTGGTGCAGCGCGAGGGCGTGACCGTGCTCAACCAGACGCCCTCGGCCTTCCGCCAGTTCATCCGCGCGGACGGCGAGCGGGGCGGCGATCTGGCGCTGCGGGTGGTGGTCTTCGGCGGCGAGGCGCTGGAGCCCGCGTCGCTGCGCGAATGGGTGGAGCGCCGCGGTATCGACACGCCGCGTCTGGTGAACATGTACGGGATCACCGAGACCACCGTGCACGTGACCTACCGGCCGCTGGGCCGCGAGGACGTGTTCGGCGGATCGGGGAGCCCCATCGGCGTGCGCATTCCGGACCTGCAGCTGTACGTGTGCGATCCCGCGCTGCGGCCGCAGCCCGTGGGCGTGCCGGGCGAGCTGTACGTGGGCGGCGGCGGCGTGGCGCGCGGCTACCTGAACCGACCCGAGCTGACGGCGCAGCGCTTCGTCGAGAATCCGTTCGGCGCCGGAAAGCTGTATCGCACGGGCGACCGGGTGCGGTGGCAGGCGGACGGGACGCTGGAGTACCTGGGCCGCCTGGACGAGCAGGTGAAGATCCGGGGCTTCCGCATCGAGCTGGGCGAGATCGAGGCGCGGCTGGCCGAGTACCCGGAGGTGCGTGAGGCCGTCGTCCTGGCGCGCGAGGATGTGCCGGGCGATCACCGGCTGGTGGCGTACGTCGTCGGGGGGGTGGACGCGGACGCGCTGCGCGAGCACCTGCGGCTGTCGCTGCCGGAGTACATGGTGCCGTCCGCCTTCGTGGCGCTGGACGCGCTGCCGCTGACCGCGAACGGCAAGCTCGACCGCAAGGCGCTGCCGGCTCCGGAGGGCGATGCGTACGGGCGGCGGAGCTACGAGGCACCGCTGGGAGAGGTAGAGGCGGCGCTGGCCGGGATCTGGGCAGAGGTGCTGGGGGTGGAGAAGGTGGGGCGGTGGGACCACTTCTTCGAACTGGGCGGGCACTCGCTGCTGGCGGTCAAGCTGATCGGGCAGATGCGGCGTGCCGGGCTGTACATGGAAGTGCGGGCCCTGTTCACCACCCCGGTGCTGGCGGAGCTGGCCCTGGCCGTGGGCCGGGCGTCGACGGAGCTGCAGGTTCCCGCGAACGGGATCCCGCAGGGGTCCGCGTCCATCACGCCCGAGATGCTGCCGCTGGTCGATCTCACGCAGCAGGAGATCGACGGGATCGTGGCGGGGGTGCCGGGCGGCGCCTCGAACGTGCAGGACATCTACCCGCTCGCCCCGCTGCAGGAGGGCATCCTCTTCCACTACCTGCTGTCGCAGGAGGGAGACCCGTACCTGCTGTCGAGCATCACCGAGTTCGACACCCGCGCGCGCCTGGACCAGTACCTGGCGGCGCTGCAGGCGGTGATCCACCGGCACGACATCCTGCGCACCGCCGTGGCCTGGGAGGGGCTGGGCGAGCCGGTGCAGGTGGTCTTGCGGCACGCCCCGCTGCCGGTGGACGAGGTGCAGCTGGACGCGGATGGGGATGCGGCCGGGCAGCTGTGGCGGCGCTACGACCCGCGGCACTACCGGATGGACCTGGGACGCGCGCCGCTGATGCGGGCGTGCATCGCAGAGGACGACGGGCGCGGCCGATGGCTGCTGCTTATGCTCGCCCACCACGTAACTGGCGACCATGCGTCGCTCGAGGTGCAGCAGGAAGAGGTCACCGCCCACCTGGTGGGCCGCGAATCCGAGCTGCCGGCGCCGCTGCCGTTCCGCAACTACGTGGCGCAGGCGCGCCTGGGGGTGAGCCGCGACGAGCACGAGCGGTTCTTCACGGGCATGCTGGCGGACGTGGAGGAGCCGACGGCGCCGTACGGGCTGCTGGACGTGTGGGGGAGCGGACTGGGGATCGGGGAAGCGTGGCTTCCGGTGGCGGACGACCTGAGCGCGCGGCTGCGCCGCCGGGCGCGGGCGCTGGGGGTCAGCGCGGCCAGCCTGTGCCACCTGGCGTGGGCGCAGGTGCTGGCGCGGCTGACGGGCCGGCAGGACGTGGTCTTCGGGACGCTGCTCTTCGGCCGCATGCAGGGCGGGGAGGGCGCGGAGCGGGTGATGGGTCCCTTCATCAACACGCTGCCGGTGCGGATCGGGGTGGGCGAGGAGGGCGCCGAGGCGGCGGTGCGGAGGACGCACGCGCTGATGGCGGACCTGCTGCGCCACGAGCACGCCTCGCTGGCGCTTGCACAGCGCAGCAGCGGTGTGGCGGCCCCGGCGCCGCTGTTCACCTCGCTGCTCAACTATCGCCACGGCGGCGCGCCGAAGCGTTCGCAGGACGCGGGGCCGGCGGCGCAGGGCATACGGGGCGTTCATGGACAGGAGCGGACGAACTACCCGGTGGTGCTGTCGGTGGACGACTGGGGAGAGGCGTTCTCGCTGAACGCGCAGGTGGCGGCCCCCGCAGAGGCCAAGCGGGTGTGCCACCTGATGCACGCCGCGCTGGAGCAGCTGGTCGACGCGCTGGAGGCCACTCCCGGGCGGGCGATCGGGAGCCTCGACGTGCTGCCGGAGGCGGAGCGCCGGCAGGTGGTGGACGAGTGGAACCGCACGGACGCGGAGTATCCCGCGGGTGCCTCCATCCACGGGCTGTTCGAGGCGCAGGCGGAGCGCACGCCGGACGCGGTGGCGGTGCGCTTCGAGGACGAGCATCTCACCTACACGGAGCTGAACGCGCGCGCCAACCGTCTCGCGCACCACCTCCGCGCGATGGGCGTGGGCCCCGAGGTGCGCGTGGGCGTGCTGATGGAGCGGAGCCTGGAGATGGTGGTCTCGCTCATGGCCGTGCTGAAGGCCGGGGGCGGGTACGTGCCGCTGGACCCGGGGCTTCCCGCCGAGCGGCTGGCGTACATGCTGGACGACAGCGCCGTGCCGCTGGTGCTGGTGCAGGATGCCATTCGCGAGGCCGTTCCCGCGCGTGACGGCGTCAGGGTGCTGGCGGTGGACGCCCTGGCGGAGCGGCTGGCGGCGAACCCGGCGGAGAACCCGGCGGCCGGCGCGGGACCGGATTCGCTGGCGTACGTCATCTACACCTCCGGCTCCACCGGCCGTCCCAAAGGCGTGATGAACCAGCACCGGGGCGTGGTGAACCGCCTGGTGTGGATGCAGGCGCACTTCGGGATCGGCGCGGACGACGTGGTGCTGCAGAAGACGCCGTTCTCGTTCGACGTGTCGGTGTGGGAGTTCTTCTGGCCGCTGCAGCAGGGCGCCTGCCTGGTGATGGCGCGGCCCGACGGCCACCGCGACCCGCTGTACCTGCAGGAGGTGATCGAGCGGCGCGGGGTGACCACGCTTCACTTCGTTCCCTCCATGCTGCAGCCGTTCGTCGAGACGGTGGAGGCCGGCCGCTGCGCGTCGCTGCGCAACGTGGTCTGCAGCGGCGAGGCGCTGCCGCCGGCGCTGGTGGAGCGCTTCTACGACCGGTTCGCCGGCCCCGTGGTGCTCACCAACCTGTACGGCCCCACCGAGGCGGCCGTGGACGTGAGCTGCTGGACCTGCCCGCGCGACGGAGCGGCCGGCGTGGTGCCCATCGGCCGGCCGGTGTGGAACACGCGGCTGTACGTGCTGGACGCCGCGCTGCGGCCGGTGCCGGTGGGGACCGACGGCGAGCTGTACATCGGCGGTGTGCAGGTGGCGCGCGGCTACCTGGATCGTCCGGGGCTCACCGCGGAGCGCTTCGTCCCCGATCCGTTCTCGGCGGAGGGCGGCGCACGGCTGTACCGCACGGGCGACCGGGCGCGGTGGCGGACGGACGGCGCCATCGAGTACCTGGGGCGGCTGGACTTCCAGGTGAAGATCCGCGGCTTCCGCATCGAGTTGGGCGAGATCGAGGGCGCGCTGCGGCGGAGCGAGCTAGTCGCCGACTGCGTGGTCGTGGCCCGCGAAGACGCCGCCGGGGAGAAGCGTCTGGTGGCGTACGTCGTGGGCGATGCGGAGGCGGGGGTCCTGCGCGAGCACCTCCTCCGGGAACTCCCGGAGTACATGGTGCCCGCGGCGTTCGTGGCGCTCGACGCGCTGCCGCTGACCCCGAACGGCAAGCTGGACCGCAAGGCGCTGCCGGCGCCCGAGGGCGATGCGTACGCCCGCGGGAGCTACGAGGCACCGCTGGGCGAGGTGGAGGCGGCGCTGGCGGAGATCTGGGCAGAGGTGCTGGGCGTGGACCGGGTGGGGCGCTGGGACCACTTCTTCGAGCTGGGCGGGCACTCGCTCCTGGCGGTAAAGCTGGTCGAGCGGATGCGGCGGGTGGGGCTGTACATGGAAGTGCGGGCCCTGTTCACGACGCCGGTGCTGGCCGAGCTGGCGCTGGCCGTGGGCCGGGCGTCCTCGGACGTAAAGGTCCCCGCGAACGCGATCCCCGAGGGCTCCGCGTCCATCACGCCGGAGATGCTGCCGCTGGTGGAGCTGAGCCAGTCGGAAATCGACGCGATCGTGGCGAAGGTGCCGGGCGGAGCCGCGAACGTGCAGGATATCTACCCGCTGGCGCCGCTGCAGGAAGGCATCCTCTTCCACCACCTGATGTCGGAGGAAGGCGACCCGTACCTGCTGTCGAGCGTGACCGAGTTCGACACCCGCGCGCGCCTGGATCAGCACCTGGCGGCACTGCAGGCGGTGATCGGCCGCCACGACGTTCTCCGCACGGCGATCGCCTGGGAGGGGCTGCGCGAGCCGGTGCAGGTGGTGTTGCGGCACGCGCCGCTGCCGGTGGACGAGGTGCAGCTGGACGCGGACGGGGATGCGGCCGGGCAGCTGTGGCGGCGCTACGACCCCCGGCACTACCGGATGGACGTGGCGCGCGCGCCGCTGCTGCGGGCGTGCGTCGCCGAGGACCGCGCGTGTGGGCGGTGGCTGCTGCTGATGCTCATGCACCACCTGGCGGGCGACCACGAGTCGCTGGAGGTGCAGCGCGAAGAGATCACGGCGCACCTGCTGGGCCGCGAGTCGGAGCTGCCTGCGCCGCTGCCCTTCCGCAACTACGTGGCGCAGGCGCGCCTGGGGGTGAGCCGCGAGGAGCACGAGCGCTTCTTCCGCGGGATGCTGGCCGACGTGGAGGAGCCGACGGCGCCGTACGGGATGCTGGACGTGTGGGGCGAGGGACACGGGATCGGGGAGGCGTGGCTTCCCGTGGCGGGCGAGATCTCTGCACGGCTACGCCGGCGGGCGCGGGCGCTGGGGGTGAGCGCGGCGAGCCTGTGCCACCTGGCGTGGGCGCAGGTGCTGGCGCGGGTCTCGGGGCGGAGCGACGTGGTGTTCGGCACGCTCCTCTTCGGCCGCATGCAGGGCGGCGAGGGCGCGGACCGGGTGATGGGCCCGTTCATCAACACGCTGCCGGTGCGGATCGGGGTGGGCGAGGAAGGCGCCGAGGCGGCGGTGCGCCGCACGCATGCGCTGCTGGCGGACCTGCTGCGGCACGAGCACGCCTCGCTGGCGCTGGCGCAGCGCAGCAGCGGCGTGGCGGCACCGGCGCCGCTGTTCACCTCGCTGCTGAACTATCGCTACGTGGGCGGGGGCGGGCGTTCCTCCGGGGCGGGGCAGGCCCGGGAAGAGGGCGTTCGGGCCATTGGCGGACAGGAGCGGACGAACTACCCCGTGGCGCTGGCGGTGGATGATTGGGGGGAGGATTTCTCGCTGGCGGCGCAGGTGGCGGCCCCGGCAGAGGCGGAGCGGGTGTGCCGGCTGATGCAC
The DNA here is from genome assembly GCF_036399935.1 of Longimicrobium sp. Taxonomy (GTDB): domain Bacteria; phylum Gemmatimonadota; class Gemmatimonadetes; order Longimicrobiales; family Longimicrobiaceae; genus Longimicrobium. Next base: position 51,490 of record NZ_DASWMD010000021.1, on the reverse strand, counting down.
ACGGCGCTGGAGCGGCTGGTCGAAGCGTTGGAGGCTACTCCCGGGCGGGCGATCGGGAGCATCGGCGTGCTGCCGGAGGCGGAGCGCACGCTCGTGCTGGAGGAGTGGAACCGCACGGCGGCTGAGGTTCCGGCGGACCGGTGCATCCACGAGCTGTTCGAGGCGCAGGCGGCGCGCACGCCGGGGGCGGTGGCGGTGGTCTTCGAAGGTTCCGCGCTGACGTACGATGAGCTGAACCGGAGCGCGAACCGGCTGGCGCACCACCTCCGCGGGCTCGGCGTCGGCCCGGACGCGCGCGTGGCGATCTGCGTGGAGCGCGGCCCGGAGATGATCGCCGGCCTGCTGGCCATCCTCAAGGCGGGCGGTGGCTACGTGCCTCTGGACCCGGCGTACCCCGCCGGCCGGCTGCGCTCCATGCTGGAGGACAGCGCGCCGGCGGCGCTCGTCACCCGGTCGTCGCTGGCCGCTGCGTTCGCCGGGGTGGACCTCCCGGTGGTGGAGCTCGACGACCCCGCCCCGGCGTGGGCGGATGGACCGGAGACGAACCCCGCGTTCGCGGGGCTCACGCCCGGGCACCTGGCGTACGTCATCTACACCTCCGGCTCCACGGGGCGCCCCAAGGGCGTGATGGTGGAGCATCGCAGCCTGGTGAACCACACCGCGTGGCAGGCCGCGGCGTTCGGCATCGGCGCGGGCGACACGGTGCTGCAGCGCACCTCGATCTCCTTCGACGCGTCCGTGTGGGAGCTGTGGACGCCGCTGGCCACCGGCGCGCGGATGCTGCTCCTCTCCGCCGACGCGGCGAGGGACCCGGGCGCCATCGGGCGTGCCGTCGAAGAAGGCCGGGTCACCGTCGCGCAGTTCGTCCCCACCCTTCTCCAGGCGGTGCTCGGCGCGCTTCCGGGGGACCGCTCGCTCCCCTGCCGCGTTCTCTTCTGCGGGGGCGAGCCGCTTTCGGCGGCGCTGGTGCAGGCGGCGCGCGCGGCGGGCGCGGGCGAGGTGGTGAACCTGTACGGCCCCACCGAAGCGACCATCGATTCCACCTCGCACGTGTGCGGCGTGGACGGCCGTGCGCCCGCCATCGGCCGGCCGGTCGCCAACGCGCGGATCTACGTCCTGGACGCGCGCGGCGAGCCGGCGCCGGTGGGGGTCGCGGGCGAGCTGTACGTGGGCGGGGCCGGCGTGGCGCGCGGCTACCTGGGCCGCGCCGGTCTGACGGCGGAGCGCTTCGTCCCCGATCCGTTCTCCGGCGAAAGCGGCGCGCGGATGTACCGCACCGGCGACCTGGGCCGCTGGCGGGCCGACGGGACGCTGGAGTTCCTGGGACGCACCGACTTCCAGGTGAAGGTGCGCGGCTTCCGCATCGAGCCGGGCGAGGTCGAGGCGGCGATTCGCCAGCACGAGAGCGTCGCCGAGTGTGTGGTCGTGGCACGCGCGGACGCGGGCGAGACGCGGTTGGTGGCGTACGTCGTAGGCGAAGCGGAGGCCGAGGCGCTGCGCGCGCACCTGCGGCGGAGCCTGCCGGAGTACATGGTGCCGTCCGCCTTCGTCTCCCTGGAGGCGCTGCCGCTGACCCCGAACGGCAAGCTGGACCGCAGGGCGCTGCCCGCGCCGGAGCTCGCGTCGGCGGCCCAGACGTACGTAGCGCCGCGCACCCCGGTCGAGGAGGTGCTGGCGGAGATCTGGGCGGAGGTGCTGCGCCTGGAGCGCGTGGGCGTGCACGACAGCTTCTTCGACCTGGGCGGGCACTCGCTGCTGATCATGCGCCTGCTCGCCGTGGTCCAGACCACGTTCAATCAGGAAATCTCGATCCGTACCGTGTTCTCGATGCCCACGCTGGAAGCGATGGCGGGAGAGATCGAGCGCAGGATCTACGAAGACGTAGCCACCATGTCCGAATTCGAGGCCAAGCAGTTGGCCGAATCCAACCCCGTTGCAGGAGTCTGAGATGGCCCCGGAACAGACGGCCGAGCTTCCCCGCCCGGAGCTTTCTGCCGCCAAGCGCGCGCTCCTCGATGCCATGCTCAGGGGGAAGGTCCGCTCGTCGGGTATCGTCCGCCGTGCCCACCCCGACGGCGCTCCGCTCTCCTTCGCGCAGGAGCGGCTCTGGTTCCTGGACCAGCTGGACCCGGGAAGCGCCGCCTACAACGTCCCCGGTTCATGGCGCCTGCGGGGCGCGCTGGACGAAGCGGCGCTGGAGCGGGCGCTGGGCGAGATCGTCCGGCGGCACGACGCGCTGCGCACCACCTTCCGCGAGGTGAATGGCTCTCCGGTGCAGGTGATTGCGCCGTTCGACGGCTTCACGCTGCGGGTGGACGATCTCTCCGGGTTCCCCGCCGCGGACCGCGACGCCGAGGCGACGCGCCGCGCCACCGAAGATGCGGCGCTGCCGTTCGACCTCGCGGCGGGGCCGCTCTTCCGGGCGGCGCTGCTGCGGCTGGGCGAGGAAAGCCGCGTGCTGCTGCTTTCCATGCATCACATCGTCAGCGACGGGTGGAGCATGGGGGTGTTCTTCCGCGAGCTCACGGCGCTGTACATGGCGTACCACGAGGGCCGGGAGTCCTCGCTGCCGGAGCTGCCGGTGCAGTACGCCGACTACGCGGTCTGGCAGCGCGAGCACCTGCGGGGCCCGCTGCTGGAGCGGCAGCTCTCGTACTGGCGGGAGCGCCTGGCGGGCGCCCCCGAGCTGGTGGAGCTGCCCACCGACCGTCCACGTCCGGCCGTGCGGACGCACGAGGGGGCGACCGAGCCGGTGGAGCTTCCCGCCGAGCTGCTGGAGCGGCTGCGGGCGGTGGGGCGGGGCGAGGGCGCGACGCTGTTCATGGTGGTGCTGGCCGCCTTCCAGGTGCTGCTGTCCAGATACAGCGGGAGCGAGGACATCGTCGTGGGAAGCCCCATGGCGGGGCGCACGAGGAACGAAGTCGCGGGGCTGATCGGCTTCTTCGTGAACACGCTGGTGCTGCGCACCGAGCTGGGCGGAGACCCGAGCTTCCGCGAGGTGCTGCGGCGGGTGCAGGAGGTGACGCTGGGGGCGTACGACCACCAGGACCTTCCGTTCGAAAAGCTGGTGGCCGAGCTGCGGCCCGAGCGCTCCATGAGCCACTCCCCGCTCTTCCAGGTGTCGTTCACGCTGGACGACGTGGAAGATGCGCAAAGTGGCGCGGACAAGGAAAAGAAGGCGAGCGGCGAGGCAGAGTCGGAAACCGCGGAGCTCGACCCGGGTTTCGCGGTCGCCAAGTTCGACCTGGCGCTGGGCCTCCTAGGAACGCGCCACGGCCTGATCGGAGCACTGAACTTCAGCACCGATCTCTTCGAGCGCGGCACGATCGTGCGGATGCTCGGCCACCTGGCACGGGTGCTGGAGCAGGTGGCCGCGGACCCGGACGTGCGGCTCTCACAGCTGCAGCTGCTCTCGGCGGACGAGCGCGGCCTGGTGGTGGAGGAGTGGAACCGCACGGAGCGCGAGTCCGCCGACCCGCCGGCCCACGCGCTCTTCGCCGAGTGGGCGCGCCGTGCTCCGGAGGCCGTCGCCCTCCTGCACGGCCGCGACGCCCTGACCTATGGCGCGCTGGACCGTCGCGCGGCGGTGCTCGCCCGGCACCTGCGCGCGCTGGGCGTGGGGCCCGAGACCCCGGTGGGGCTGTGCATGGAGCGCACCCCCGAGCTGCTGGTGGGCGTGCTGGGCATCTGGAAGGCGGGCGGCGCCTACGTCCCTCTCGATCCCGGATACCCGGCGGAGCGGTTGGGATGGATCATGGCCGACGCGGCGCTCCCGGTGGTGGTCGCCACGGCGGGCACGGCCGGAGTGCTGCCGGAGCACGGAGCCACCCTCGTGCGGGTGGACCAGCTTCCGGATCCCGCATCGGAGACGGCGGCGGCGGCGGAGGTGCCCGCGTCCGACGCGCGGCTGGCGTACGTCATCTACACCTCGGGGAGCACGGGCAAGCCCAAGGGCGTGCTGGTGGAGCACGGCTCGCTGGCCAACCTGCTGGCCGCCACGCGCGACTCGTTCGGCGTGGGCGCGGGCGACGTGATGCCGGCGCTGGCATCGTACGCCTTCGACATCTGGCTCTTCGAGGCGCTGCTGCCGCTCACCTCCGGCGCGGCCGTGCGCCTGGTGGATCGCGAGCGGGTGATGGACGTGCCCGCGCTGGTGCGGGAGATCGCCGACGCTACGCTCGTGCACGCGGTTCCCGCGCTGATGCGGCAGGTGGTGCACGTGGAGCGCGAGGCGCCCCGGCTGGCCCGGCTGCGTCGCGCCTTCGTGGGCGGCGACCGGGTCGCGGCCGACCTGCTGGCCGAGATGCGCGAGGCGCTTCCGGGGGCGGAGTCGCACGTCCTGTACGGCCCCACGGAGGGGACCATCCTGGCCTCCACGCACCCGGTGCCGGTGGACGGGACCGTGTACGGGCACCCCATCGGCACTCCGCTGGGGAACGTGCGCGTGTACGTCTGCGACGCCCTCGGCGGCCCGCAGCCCGCGGGCATCCCGGGTGAGCTCCTGATCGGCGGGGCGGGGGTGGCGCGCGGCTACCTGGGCCGCCCGGCGATGACCGCGGAGCGCTTCGTTCCCGATCCGTTCTCGGCGAAGGGCGGTGCGAGGCTGTACCGCACGGGCGACCGGGCGCGCTGGCGGGCGGACGGGACGCTGGAGTTCCTGGGCCGCACTGACTTCCAGGTGAAGGTGCGCGGCTTCCGCATCGAGCCGGGGGAGATCGAGGCCCTGCTGCGGCAGCGCGAGGGCGTGCGCGAGTGCGCGGTCCTGGTGCGCGAGGACGCCGGCGAGCAGCGGCTGGTGGCCTACGTGGTGGGTGACGTTCCCACCGACGAGCTGCGGGAGCACGCGCGGCGGAGCCTGCCGGAGTACATGGTTCCCTCCGCGATCGTGGCGCTGGACGCGCTGCCGCTTACCCCGAACGGCAAGCTGGACCGGAAGGCGCTGCCGGCGCCGGACTACGCGGCCGGGGCGGACCGGTACGTGGCGCCCCGGACGCCGGCCGAGGAGGTGCTGGCGGGGATCTGGGCCGAGGTGCTGCACCTGGAGCGCGTGGGCGTGGAGGAAAGCTTCTTCGACCTGGGCGGGCACTCGCTCCTGGCCACGCGCGTGGTTTCGCGGGTCCGCGAGCTGTTCGGCGTGGAGCTGCCGCTGCGCGCGCTCTTCGAGGGACCCACGGTGGCGGAGCTGGCCCTGCGCGTGGAGGGGACGGGCCGCGCGGAGCTGCCGATGCTGCCGCCGGTGGTGCCGACCGACCGCACGGGGCTGCTGCCGCTCTCCTTCGCGCAGGAGCGGCTCTGGTTCATCGACCGGCTGGAGCCCGGGAGCGCCACGTACAACATCCCCATGGCATGGCACCTGGGGGGAGTCCTGGACGAGGCGGCGCTGGAGCGGAGCCTGGGCGAGATCGTCCGCCGCCACGAGGTGCTGCGGACCGTCTTCGCCGAGGTGGACGGCTCGCCGGTGCAGGTGGTCGCGCCCTTCCTCGGCTTTACGCTGCCGGTGGAGGACCTGTCGGGGCTGGGCGAGGCGGATCGCGGGGAGGCGGTCCGGCGGCGCGCCGCCGAGGAGGCGCGCCGGCCCTTCGACCTCGCCGCGGGCCCGCTCTTCCGTGCGGCGCTGCTGCGGGTGAACGACGAAGAGCACGTGCTGCTCCTGTCCATGCACCATATCGTGAGCGACGGGTGGAGCAGCGGGGTGCTTTCCCGCGAGTTCTCGGTGCTGTACGAGGCGTACCGCGAGGGGCGTGAGTCGCCGCTGCCGGAGCTGCCCGTGCAGTACGCGGACTACGCGGTGTGGCAGCGCGAGCAGCTGGCGGGCGAGGTGCTCGACCGGCAGCTGGCGTACTGGCGCGAGCGGCTGGCCGGCGCGCCGGAGCTGCTGGAGCTGCCCACGGACCGTCCGCGCCCGCCGGTGCAGACGTTCCAGGGCGCGTCGGTGCCGGTGGAGCTTTCCCTGGAGCTGCTGGAGCGGCTGCAGGCGCTGGGACGCAGTGAGGGCGCCACGCTGTACATGACGCTGCTCTCCGCCTTCCAGGTGCTGCTGGGCAAGTACGCGGGGAGCGAGGACGTGGTGGTGGGAAGCCCCATCGCCGGGCGCACGCGCGGGGAGGTGGAGGAGCTGATCGGCTTCTTCGTCAACACGCTGGTGCTGCGCACCGACCTGTCGGGAGACCCGAGCTTCCGCGAGGTGCTGCGGCGGGTGCGCGAGGCGACGCTGGGCGCGTACGCGCACCAGGAGGTGCCCTTCGAGAAGCTGGTGGCCGAGCTGCAGCCGGAGAGGTCCCTGAGCCACTCTCCGCTCTTCCAGGTGCTGTTCACGGTTCAGAACGCCGGGGGCGGAGGCGGGGGCGGAGGAGATGCGCTTGCGGGCCTGAGGGTCGGCGGCATCGGTGCGGCGATGGAGAACGCCAAGTTCGACCTTTCCCTGGAGCTGGCGGCGACCCCCCAGGGCCTGGGAGGCGGAGTGAACTACAGCTCCGACCTCTTCGAGCGCGGCACCATCGTGCGGATGCTCGGCCACCTGGCGCGGGTGCTGGAGCAGGTGGCCGCCGACGCGGACGTGCGGCTTTCGGGGCTGGAGCTGCTCGGTGATGCGGAGCGCGAGCAGGTGCTGCAGGCGTGGAACCGGACCGAGGCGGAGTATCCGGCCGACCGGCCCATCCACGCGCTGTTCGAAGCCCAGGCGGCGCGCACGCCGGACGCGGTGGCCGTGCGCTTCCAGGAGCAGTCGCTCACGTACGCGGAGCTGAACGCCGGCGCCAACCAGCTCGCCCACTCCCTGCGGCGGCGCGGCGTGGGCCCCGAGGTGCGGGTGGGGATCTGCCTGGAGCGCGGGCTGGAGATGGTCGTCTCCATCCTTGCCGTGCTCAAGGCCGGCGGCGCGTACGTGCCGCTGGACCCCGGCTATCCCGCCGAGCGGCTGTCGTTCATCCTGGCCGACTCCGCCGTGCCGGTGCTGCTCACGCGCGAAACGCTGCGCGGCGCGCTCCCGGCGCTGGAGGGCGTGCAGGTGGTGAGCCTGGACTCCGCGGCGGCGGAGATCGCGGCGGAGAGCGCGGAGAACCCGCAGAGCGGCGCGGGGCCGGATTCGCTGGCGTACGTCATCTACACCTCCGGCTCCACCGGCACGCCCAAGGGAGCGCTGATCGAGCACCGCAACGTCGCGCGCCTGTTCAGCGCCACGGATGCGTGGTTCGGCTTCGGCCCGGACGACGTGTGGACGCTGTTCCACTCCTACGCGTTCGACTTCTCGGTCTGGGAGCTGTGGGGCGCGCTGCTGCACGGCGGGCGCGTCATCGTCGTGCCCTTCGACGTGAGCCGCGATCCGGAAGCCTTCCACGCGCTGGTGCAGCGCGAGGGCGTGACCGTCCTCAACCAGACGCCCTCGGCGTTCCGCCAGTTCATCCGCGCGGACGGCCAGCGGGGCGGCGAGCTGGCGCTGCGGGTGGTGGTCTTCGGCGGCGAGGCCCTGGAGCCCGCCTCCCTCCGCGAGTGGGTGGAGCGCCGCGGCATCGACACGCCGCGGCTGGTGAACATGTACGGGATCACCGAGACCACCGTGCACGTGACCTACCGGCCGCTGGGCCGCGAGGACGTGTTCGGCGGATCGGGGAGCCCCATCGGGCGGGCGATCCCCGACCTGCGGCTGTACGTGCTGGACCCGGCGCGGCGGCCGCTGCCGGTCGGCATCCCCGGCGAGCTGTACGTGGGCGGCGCGGGGGTGGCACGCGGGTACCTGAACCGCCCGGAGTTGACGGCGGAGCGCTTCGTGGACGACCCGTTCGCCCCCGGCCGGCTGTACCGGAGCGGCGACCGGGTGCGGTGGATGGCCGACGGGACGCTGGAGTACCTGGGCCGGCTCGACGAGCAGGTGAAGATCCGCGGCTTCCGCATCGAGCTGGGCGAGATCGAGGCCGCGCTGCGCGACGCGCCCGGCGTCGCGGACTGCACCGTCGTCGTTCGCGATGACGAGAGCGGCGACCAGCGGCTGGTGGCGTACGTGGTGGGCGATGCGGAGGCCGAGGCCCTGCGCGACCGCCTGCGGCTGTCGCTGCCGGAGTACATGGTGCCCGCGGCGTTCGTGGCGCTCGACGCGCTGCCGCTGACGCCGAACGGCAAGCTGGACCGCAAGGCGCTCCCTGCGCCGGAGGGGGATGCGTACGCGCGGGGGAGCTACGAGGCACCGCTGGGAGAGGTGGAGACGGCGCTGGCCGAGATCTGGGCCGAGGTGCTGGGCGTGGAGCGGGTGGGGCGGCGGGACCACTTCTTCGAGCTGGGCGGGCACTCGCTCCTGGCGATCCGGCTGATCGAGCGGATGCGGCGGGCGGGGCTGTACATGGAAGTGCGGGCCCTGTTCACCACGCCGGTGCTGGCCGAGCTGGCCCTGGTCGTGGGCGGCACGTCCACGGAGGTGGAGGTCCCCGCGAACGCGATCCCCGAGGGGGCCGACTCCATCACGCCCGAGATGCTGCCGCTGGTGGAGCTGGGCCAGGCGGAGATCGACCGGATCGTGGCGGGGGTGCCGGGCGGAGCGGCGAACGTGCAGGACATCTACCCGCTGGCGCCGCTGCAGGAGGGGATCCTCTTCCACCACCTGCTGGCGCAGGAGGGAGACCCGTACCTGCTGTCGACGGTGAGCGAGTTCGACACCCGCGCGCGCCTGGACCAGCACCTGGCGGCACTGCAGGCGGTGATCGACCGCCACGACATCCTGCGCACGGCGATGGCCTGGGAGGAGCTGCCCGAGCCGGTGCAGGTCGTCTGGAGGCACGCGCCGCTGCGGGTGGAGGAGGTAGAGGTGGCTTCGGGGCCCGGCGCCAGGCCGGCGGAGGAGCTGTGGGGGCTCTACGACCCCCGGCACTACCAGATGGACCTGACGCGGGCGCCGCTGCTGCAGGCGTGCATCGCCGAGGACCGCGTACGGGGCCGGTGGGTGATGCTGATGCTCAGGCACCACCTGACCAGCGACCACGAGTCGCTGGAGGTGCTGGAGGAGGAGATCTCGGCCCACCTGCAGGGGCGCGAGTCGGAGCTGCCGGCGCCGCTGCCCTTCCGCAACTACGTGGCGCAGGCGCGGCTGGGCGTGAGCCGCGAGGAGCACGAGCGGTTCTTCCGCGGGCTGCTCGGCGACGTGGAGGAGCCCACGGCCCCGTACGGGCTGCTCGACGTGTGGGGCGAGGGACATGGGATCCGGGAGGCGTGGCTTCCCGTGGCCGACGACCTCGCGGCGCGGCTGCGCCGCCGGGCGCGGGCGCTGGGCGTCAGCGCGGCGAGCCTGTGCCACCTGGCGTGGGCGCAGGTGCTGGCGCGGGTCTCGGGCCGGAGCGAAGTGGTCTTCGGGACGCTGCTCTTCGGCCGCATGCAGGGCGGCGAGGGGGCGGACCGGGTGATGGGCCCCTTCATCAACACGCTCCCGGTGCGCATCGGCGTGGGAGAGGAGGGGGTGGAGGCCGCGGTGCGCCGCACGCACGCCCTGATGGCGGACCTGCTGCGCCACGAGCACGCCTCGCTGGCCCTGGCGCAGCGCAGCAGCGGCGTGGCGGCACCGGCGCCGCTGTTCACCTCGCTGCTGAACTATCGCTACAGCGGCATGGGCGGGCGTTCGCCGCAGGCAGGAGAGGCGGGGGCGGGGCAGGGGGAGCAGGCTGGGCAGCCGGCGGAGGGCGTGCGGAGCATTCACGCCGAGGAGCGGACGAACTACCCCGTGGTGCTCTCGGTAGACGACATGGGGGACGCGTTCTCGCTGGTGGCGCAGGTGGCGGCCCCCGCGGAGGCTGTGCGGGTGTGCCGGATCATGCACACGGCGCTGGAGCGGCTGGTCGAGGCGCTGGAGGCCACCCCCGGGCGGGCCATCGGGAGCCTCGACGTGCTGCCGGAGGCGGAGCGCCGGCAGGTGGTGGAGGAGTGGAACCGCACGGAGCGGCCGTACCCGCGGGGCGTGTGCATCCACGAGCTGTTCGACGCGCAGGTGCGGGAGCGGCCGGAATCGGTAGCGCTCGTCTGGGGCGAGGAGTCGCTGACCTACCGGGAGCTGGATGCGCGGGCCAACCAGCTCGCCAATCACCTCGCCGGCCTGGGCGCGGGCCCGGATTCCCGCGTAGGCGTGCTGCTGGAGCGGAGCGCGGAGCTCGTCGTCTCGATGCTGGCCGTGCTGAAGGCGGGCGGCTGCTACGTGCCGCTGGACCCCGGCTATCCGCCCGAGCGGCTGCGCCTGATGCTCGCCGACAGCAGCGTCCGGGTGCTGCTCACCCGCGGCGACCTGGCGGGGGTGGTGGAGGGCGGCAGCCTGCACGTCGTCCAGCTCGACGAGGCCGCCGGTGTGCTCGCGTCGGAGTCCACCGAGGCGCCGCGGAGCGGGGCGATGCCGGAGAACCTGGCGTACATCGTCTACACCAGCGGCAGCACGGGCAAGCCCAAGGGCGTGATGGTGGCCCACCGGCACGTGGTGCAGCTGGTCGTGGAGACCGACTACGTCCAGATCCGCCCGGGCGACCGCGTGGCGCAGGCGTCGAACGCGAGCTTCGACGCGCTGACGTTCGAGGCCTGGGGCGCGTTCCTCAATGGCGCTACGCTCGTCGGAATTCCCCGCGACGTGCTCCTTTCGCCCGCCGCGCTGCGTGAGATGCTGCGCGAGGAGCGCATCACCACGCTCTACCAGACGACGGCGCTGCTGAACCAGCTTTCGCGCGAGCAGCCCGACGTGTTCGCGCCGCTGCGCGACGTGCTCTTCGGCGGGCAGGCGGCGGACGCCGACAGCGTGCGCCGGCTGCTCAAGGCGGGCGGTCCCGAGCGCCTCGTGCACGTGTACGGACCCACCGAGACGACCGCCTGGTGCTCGTGGGAGCAGGTGGCGCAGGTGGCGGAAGACGCGCTGACGGTTTCCGTGGGCCGCCCGACGGGGAACCAGCGGATCTATCTCCTCGATTCCACGCTGAACCCGGCGCCGGTGGGTGTGCCCGGCGAGGCGTACGTGGGGGGCGACGGCGTGGTGCGCGGCTACCTGGATCGGCCGGGGCTGACGGCGGAGCGCTTCCTTCCCGACCCCTTCGCCACGGAGCCGGGAGCGCGGATGTACCGCACGGGCGACCGGCTGCGGTGGGAGGCGGACGGGCGGCTGGAGTTCATCGGCCGGGTGGACGAGCAGGTGAAGGTGCGCGGGTTCCGCATCGAGCCGGGCGAGATCGAGGCGACGCTGACCGCCCACGCCGACGTCCAGGAGGCGCGGGTGATCGTGCGCGAGGACGTGCCCGGCGAGCAGCGGCTGGTGGCGTACGTCATCGGGAGCGTGGATGCCGAGGAGCTGCGCGTGCACCTGCGGGAAAGCCTGCCGGAGTACATGGTGCCGGCGGCGTTCGTCACGCTGGAGCGGCTGCCGCTCACGCCCAACGGCAAGCTGGACCGCAAGGCGCTGCCCGCGCCGGAGGGGGCCGCGTTCGGGCGGGGGAGCTACGAGGCACCGCTGGGAGAGATAGAGGCGGCGCTGGCGGAGATCTGGGCAGAGGTGCTGGGCGTGGAAAAGGTGGGGCGGTGGGACCACTTCTTCGAGCTGGGCGGGCACTCGCTCCTGGCGATCCGGCTGATCGAGCGGATGCGGCGGGTGGGGCTGTACATGGACGTGCGGGTGCTGTTCACCACGCCCGTGCTGGCCGAGCTGGCCCTGGCCGTGGGCGGGGCGTCTTCGGAGGTGGAGGTTCCCGCGAACCGGATCCCGGAGGGGGCCGCGTCCATCACCCCGGACATGCTGCCGCTGGTGGAGCTGAGCCAGGCCGACATCGACGGGATCGTCGCGAAGGTGCCGGGCGGAGCCGCGAACGTGCAGGACATCTACCCGCTCGCCCCGCTGCAGGAGGGGATCCTCTTCCACCACCTGATGTCGGAGGAGGGCGACCCGTACCTGCTGTCCATCGTGAGCGAGTTCGACACCCGCGCGCGCCTGGACCAGCACCTGGCGGCACTGCAGGCGGTGATCGGCCGCCACGACGTCCTGCGCACGGCCATCGCCTGGGAGGGGCTGCGCGAGGCGGTGCAGGTGGTCTTGCGGCACGCACCGCTGCCGGTGGAGGAGGTGGAGCTGGATGCGGGGGCCGGCGCCAGGCCGGCCGAGGAATTGTGGCGGCGCTACGATCCCCGGCGGTACCGGATGGACGTGACGCGGGCGCCGCTGCAGCGGGCGGTGATCGCCGAGGACCGCGTACGTGGCCGCTGGCTGCTGCTCATGCTCGTGCACCACCTGATGAGCGACCACGCCTCGCACGAGGTGCAGCAGGAGGAGATCGCGGCGCACCTGCTGGGCCGCGAGTCGGAGCTGCCGGCGCCGCTGCCCTTCCGCAACTACGTGGCGCAGGCCCGCCTGGGGGTGAGCCGCGAGGAGCACGAGCGCTTCTTCCGCGGGATGCTGGGCGACGTGGAGGAGCCGACTGCGCCGTACGGGATGCTGGACGTGTGGGGGGAGGGACATGGGATCGGGGAGGCGCGGATCCTGGTCGCGGGCGACCTCAGCGCGCGGCTGCGCCGCCGGGCGCGGACGCTGGGGGTGAGCGCGGCGAGCCTGTGCCACCTGGCGTGGGGGCAGGTGCTGGCGCGGGTCTCGGGGCGGAGCGACGTGGTCTTCGGGACGCTGCTCTTCGGCCGCATGCAGGGCGGCGAGGGCGCGGAGCGGGTGATGGGCCCGCTGATCAACACGCTGCCGGTGCGGATCGGGGTGGGCGAGGAAGGGGCCGAGGCGGCGGTGCGGCGCACGCACGCGCTGCTGGCGGACCTGCTGCGGCACGAGCACGCCTCGCTGGCCCTGGCGCAGCGCAGCAGCGGCGTGGCGGCACCCGCGCCGCTGTTCACCTCGCTGCTGAACTACCGCCACGGCGGCGCGCCGAAGCGTTCGCAGGAAGGGGCGGGGCAGCCGGGGCAGGCGGGGCAGGCGGAGGAGGGCGTGCGGGGCATTCACGCACAGGAGCGGACGAACTACCCCGTGGTGCTCTCGGTGGACGACCTGGGGGATGAGTTCTCGCTGGCGGCGCAGGTGGCGGCCCCGGCAGAGGCGATGCAGGTGTGCCGGCTGATGCACACGGCCCTGGAGCGGCTGGTCGAGGCGCTGGAGACTGCTCCCGGTCGGGCGATCGGGGGCATCGACGTGCTGCCGGAGGTGGAGCGCACGCTCGTGCTGGAGGAGTGGAACCGCACGGACGCGGAGTATCCCGCGGGTGCCTGCATCCACCAGCTCTTCGAGGCGCAGGCGGCGCGCACGCCGGGCGCCGTGGCGGTGGTCTTCGAAGGTTCCCCGCTGACGTACGACGAGCTGAACCGGAGCGCGAACCGGCTGGCGCACCACCTCCGCGGGCTCGGCGTGGGGCCGGACGCGCGCGTGGCGATCTGTGTGGAGCGCGGCCCGGAGATGATCGCCGCCCTGCTGGCCATCCTCAAGGCGGGCGGTGGCTACGTGCCGCTGGACCCGGCGTACCCCGCCGGCCGGCTGCGCTCCATGCTGGAGGACAGCGCGCCGGCGGCGCTCGTCACCCAGTCGTCGCTGGCCGGCACGTTCGCCGGGCTGGACCTCCCGGTGGTGGAGCTCGACGCGCCCGCCCCGGCGTGGGCGGACGGGCCGGAGACGAACCCCGCGTTCGCGGGGCTCACGCCCGGCCACCTGGCGTACGTCATCTACACCTCCGGCTCCACGGGGCGCCCCAAGGGCGTGATGGTGGAGCACCGCAGCCTGGTGAACCACACCGCGTGGCAGGCCGCGGCGTTCGGCATCGGCGCGGCCGACACGGTGCTGCAGCGCACGTCCGTCTCCTTCGACGCGTCGGTGTGGGAGCTGTGGACGCCGCTGGCCACCGGCGCGCGGATGCTGCTCCTCTCGTCCGACGCGGCGAGAGACCCGGGCGCCATCGGGCGTGCCGTCGAAGAGGGCGGGGTCACCGTCGCGCAGTTCGTTCCCACCCTTCTGCAGGCGGTGCTCGGCGCGCTTCCGGCGGACCGCTCGCTCCCCTGCCGCGTCCTCTTCTGCGGAGGCGAGCCGCTTCCGGCGGCGCTGGTGCAGGAGGCGCGCGCCGCGGGCGTGGGCGAGGTGGTGAACCTGTACGGCCCCACCGAGGCGACCATCGATTCGACCTGGCACCCGTGTCTGGCCGAGGACGGCCGCCCGCCCGCCATCGGCCGGCCGGTCGCCAACGCGCGGATCTACGTCCTGGACGCGCGTGGCGAGCCGGCGCCCGTGGGGGTGGCGGGCGAGCTATACGTGGGCGGGGCCGGCGTGGCGCGCGGCTACCTGGGCCGCGCCGGGCTGACGGCGGAGCGCTTCGTCCCCGATCCGTTCTCGGGGGTAAGCGGCGCGCGGATGTACCGCACCGGCGACCTGGGCCGCTGGAAGGCCGACGGGACGCTGGAGTTCCTGGGACGCACCGACTTCCAGGTGAAGGTGCGCGGCTTCCGCATCGAGCCGGGCGAGATCGAGGCGGTGCTGCGCCAGCACGAGAGCGTCGCCGAGTGCGTGGTCCTGGCACGCGCGGACGCGGGCGAGACGCGGCTCGTGGCGTACGTGGTGGGTGAAGCGGAGGCCGAGGCGCTGCGCACGCACCTGCGGGCCAGCCTGCCGGAGTACATGGTGCCGGCTGCCTTCGTCTCCCTGGAGGCGCTGCCGCTGACCCCGAACGGCAAGCTGGACCGCAAGGCGCTGCCGGCGCCGGAGCTCGCGTCGGCGGCGGCGACGTACGTGGCCCCGCGCACCCCGGTCGAGGAGGTGCTGGCGGAGATCTGGGTGGAGGTGCTGCGCCTGGAGCGGGTAGGCGTGCACGACAGCTTCTTCGACCTGGGCGGGCACTCGCTGCTGATCATGCGCCTGCTCGCCAAGATCCAGGCCACCTTCGACCTGGAAATCTCGATCCGCACCGTGTTCTCGATGCCCACGCTGGAAGCCATGGCGGGAGAGATCGAGCGCAGGATCTACGAGGACGTGGCCACCATGTCCGAATCCGAGGCCGAGCAGCTGGCCGGGTCCAGCCCCGCTGCGGGAGCCTGAGATGGCCCCGGACCAGACGGTGGAGCTTCCGCGCCCGGAGCTTTCCGCGGCCAAGCGTGCGCTCATCGAGGCCAGGCTCAGGGGAAAGGTCCGCTCGTCGGGCATCGTCCCCCGCGCCCACCCCGATGGAGCTCCGCTTTCCTTCGCGCAGGAGCGGCTCTGGTTCATCGACCGGCTGGAGCCGGGGAGCGCCGTCTACAACCTCGGCGTGGAACGGCGCCTCGTGGGGCTGGACGAAGCGGCGCTGGAGCGGGCGCTGGGCGAGATCGTCCGGCGGCACGAGGCGCTGCGCACCACCTTCCGCGAGGTGGATGGCTCGCCGGTGCAGGTGATTGCGCCGTTCGACGGCTTCACGCTGCCGGTGGAGGACCTGTCGGGGTTGAGCATGGCGGAGCGCGCGGCGGAGGTGAGCCGCCGCGCCGTCGAGGAGGCGATGCTGCCGTTCGACCTCGCGGCGGGGCCGCTCTTCCGGGCGGTGCTGCTGCGGCTGGGCACCGAGGATCACGTGCTGCTCGTTTCGATTCACCACATCGTCAGCGACGGGTGGAGCGTGGAGGTGTTCGGCCGCGAGATGTCGGCGCTGTACGCGGCGTACCACGAGGGGCGGGCTTCGCCGCTGCCGGAGCTGCCGGTGCAGTACGCCGACTACGCCGTCTGGCAGCGCGAGCACCTGCGGGGCGAGCTGCTGGAGCGGCAGCTCTCGTACTGGCGGGAGCGACTGGCGGGAGCCCCGGAGCTGGTGGAGCTGCCCACCGACCGTCCGCGCCCGGCCGTGCGGACGCACCAGGGGTCGAGCGAGCCGGTGGAGCTCCCCGCCGAGCTGCTGGAGCGGCTGCGGGCGGTGGGGCGCAGCGAGGGAGCGACGCTGTTCATGGTGGTGCTGGCTGCCTTCCAGGTGCTTCTGTCGAAGTACAGCGGGAGCGACGACATCGTCGTGGGAAGCCCCATCGCCGGACGGACGAGGAATGAGCTCGCGGGGCTGATCGGCTTCTTCGTGAACACCCTGGTGCTGCGCACCGACCTGGGCGGAGACCCGAGCTTCCGCGAGGTGCTGCGGCGGGTGCAGGAGGTGATGCTGGGGGCGTACGACCACCAGGAGCTTCCCTTCGAAAAGCTGGTGGCCGAGCTGCAGCCGGAGCGCTCCATGAGCCACTCTCCGCTTTTCCAGGTGTCGTTCACGCTGGACGACGTGGAAGAATCGGGAAATGGCGTGTCCGGGCAAGAGCCGGGAAGTGGCGCGGCAGCGTCGGGCACCGAAGGGGGCGAGCCGGGTTTCGCCTTCGCGAGGTTCGACCTGGCCCTGGTCCTCCTGGCAACGCGCCGGGGCCTGCGCGGCGAGCTGAACTACGGCACCGACCTCTTCGAGCGCGGCACGATCGTGCGGATGGTCGGCCACCTGGCACGGGTGCTGGAGCAGGTGGCCGCGGATGCGGACGTGCGGCTCTCGCGGCTGGAACTGCTCGGCAAGGCGGAGCGCGAGCAGGTGCTGGAGGCGTGGAACCGCACGGAGCGGGGATACGCTGAGCCGCCGGCCCACGTGCTCTTCGCCGGGTGGGCGCGCCGTGCTCCCGAGGCCGTCGCCCTCCTGGACGGCCGCGAGGCCGTGACCTATGGCGCGCTGGACCGGCGCGCGGCGGTCCTCGCCGGGCACCTGCGCAGCCTTGGAGTGGGGCCCGAGACGCCGGTGGGCTTGTGCATGGAGCGCACGCCGGAGCTGCTGGTGGGGGTGCTGGGGATCTGGAAGGCGGGCGGCGCCTACGTCCCCCTGGACCCGGGGTACCCGGCGGAGCGGCTGGGCTGGATCATCGCCGACGCGGCGCTTCCGGTGGTGGTCGCCACGGGAGGGACGGCCGGGGTGCTGCCGGAGCACGGAGCCATCCTCGTGCGGGTGGACCAGCTTCCGGATCCCGCATCGGAGGCGGAGGCGGAGGTGCCCGCGTCCGATGCGAGCCTGGCGTACGTCATCTACACCTCCGGCTCTACCGGGCGCCCCAAGGGGGTGCTGGTGGAGCACGGCTCGCTGTCCAACCTGCTGGCCGCCACCCGCGACGCGTTCGGCGTGGGCGAGGGCGACGTGACGCCGGCGCTGGCGTCGTACGCCTTCGACATCTGGCTCTTCGAGGCGCTGCTGCCGCTCACCTCCGGCGCGGCGGTGCGCCTGGTACAGCGCGAGCGGGTGATGGACGTGCCCGCGCTGGTGCAGGAGATCGCGGACGCCACCCTCGTGCACGCGGTCCCCGCGCTGATGCGGCAGGTGGTCCATGCCGAGCGCGAGACGCCCCGGCTGGGGCGGCTGCGGCGCGCCTTCGTGGGCGGCGACCGGGTGGCGGCCGACCTGCTGGCGGAGATGCGCGAGGCGCTCCCCGCGGCGGCGTCGCACGTCCTGTACGGCCCCACCGAGGGGACCATCCTGGCCTCCACGCACCCGGTCCCGCAGGACGGGATCGTCGCGGGGCACCCCATCGGCCGTCCCCTGGGGAACGTGCGCCTGTATGTCTGCGACGCGCTCGGCGGCCCGCAGCCGGCGGGCGTTCCGGGCGAGCTGCTGATCGGCGGGGCGGGGGTGGCGCGCGGCTACCTCGGCCGCCCGGGAATGACGGCGGAGCGCTTCGTTCCCGATCCGTTCTCGGCGGAAGGCGGTGCACGCCTGTATCGCACCGGCGACCGGGCGCGCTGGCGGGCCGACGGGACGCTGGAGTTCCTGGGTCGCGTGGACGCGCAGGTGAAGATCCGTGGGTTTCGGATCGAGCCGGGGGAGATCGAGTCCGTGCTGCGGGGCCACGAGAACGTCACCGACTGCGTGGTCGTGGCGCGCGAGGACGTGCCGGGCGACCAGCGGCTGGTGGCGTACGTGGCCGGCGGCGTGGAGGCGGACGCGTTGCGGGAGCACCTGCGGCGCACCCTGCCGGAGTACATGGTTCCGGCGGCGTTCGTGGTGCTGGACGCGCTGCCGCTGACGCCCAACGGCAAGCTGGATCGCAAGGCGCTGCCCGCGCCCGATCTCACGTCGGCGGAGGAGACGTACGTCGCGCCGCGGACGCCCACCGAGGAGGTGCTGGCGGGGATCTGGGCCGAGGTGCTGCGCCTGGAGCGTGTGGGGGCGGAGGAAAGCTTCTTCGAGCTGGGCGGGCACTCGCTCCTGGGCACGCGGGTGGTCTCGCGGGTGCGGGAGGTGTTCGGCGTGGAGCTCCCGCTGCGCGCCCTCTTCGAGCGGCCGGTCCTCCGCGAGCTCGCGGAGGAGGTCGACGGTCTGCGCGGCACCGGCGCGGCGGCCGGAGAGAACGCCATCGCCCCCGCCGTGCGCGAGGGCGACCTGCCGGTGACGTTCGCGCAGGAGCGGCTCTGGTTCGTGGACGCGCTGGACCCGGGGAGCCCGGTGTACGCCATGCCGTTCTCGTACCGCATCACCGGCCATTTCGACGACGACGCGCTCCACCGCGCGCTGGCCGAGATGGTGCGCCGCCACGAGCCGCTGCGCACGACGCTGCCGGCGGTGGACGGCGTCCCCATGCAGCGGATCGCCCCGGCCCCGGCCGCCTTCGACCTGCCGGTCGCCGACCTGCGGCACCTGCCGGCAGAAGAGCGGCGGGCCGAGGCCCGGCGCCTGGAGGCCGAGGCCTCGCGGCACCGCTTCGACCTGGCGCGCGGGCCGCTCTTCCGCGCGTCGCTCGTCCACGTGGCCGACGACGAGCACCTGCTCCTCCTGAACATCCACCACGCCGTCAGCGACGGGTGGTCGCTGGGGGTGCTGGTGGAGGAGCTGTCCGCACTGTACGGTGCGTTTTCGCGCGGTGAGGCGTCGCCGCTGGCGGAGCCCGTGCTGCAGTACGCGGACTACGCGGTCTGGCAGCGCGAGCGGCTGTCCGGCGCCGCGCTGGAGCGGCAGGTGGCGTTCTGGCGGCAGGCGCTGGAGGGCGCTCCGGCGCTGCTGGAGCTGCCGACGGACCGTCCCCGCCCGCCGGCGGAATCGCACCGCGGCGGGATCGAGCACCTGTTCGTGCCGCCCGGCCTGACGGCCGAGGTGCAGGCGCTGGCCCGCCGCGAGGGCGCCACGCTGTTCATGGTCCTTCTCGCCGCGCTCGACGTGGTGCTGGGACGCCTGGCCGGGCAGGAGGACGTCGTGGTGGGGACCCCGATCGCGGGGCGGACGCGGGCGGAGACGGACCGGATGGTGGGGCTGTTCCTGAACTCGCTGGCGCTCAGGACCGACCTGTCGGGCGACCCGAGCTTCCGCGAGCTGCTGGGGCGGGTGCGCGAAAGCACGCTGGACGCGTACGCGCACCAGGATCTCCCCTTCGAGCGCGTGCTGGAGGAGGTGCGTCCGGAGCGCAGCCTGGCGCACGCCCCCGTGTTCCAGGTGATGCTCAACCTCGCCAACTTCCAGGACGGCGGCTTCCAGTCCGAGGGGCTCGAGGTGGCGGGGGCCGGCGGGGCCAGCGAGGTGACCAGCAAGTTCGACCTCACCCTGTACGTGGGGGAGGGGAACGGCGGGATCCTCGTCAGCCTGGTGTACGCCGCCGACCTGTTCGACGCGCCGCGGATGCGCGGCCTGCTGGCGCAGCTGGAAGGCGTGCTGCGCCAGGCCGCGGCCGCGCCGGAAACCCGCCTGGGCGCACTATCGCTGGCGACGGAGGCGGCGCGGGGCGTCCTTCCCGACCCCGCCGCGCCGCTGGACGAAACGTGGCGCGGCGCCGTGCACGAGGTCTTCGCGGCGCGGGCGATGGAGACGCCGCACGCGCTGGCGGTGGAGGACCCACGCGACCGGTGGACGTACGCCGAGCTGCACGCGGCGACGGACCGCATCGCCCGCGGGCTCGCCGGCCAGGGGGTCGGAAACGGCGACGTGGTGGCGATCACCGGCCACCGGAGCGCCGCGCTGGTGCGCGCGCTGCTGGGGACGATGAAGAGCGGCGCGGCCTTCCTCGTCCTCGATCCGGCCTATCCGGCCGCCCGCCTGGCCGAGTACGTCCGCATCGCCCGCCCCGCCGCGCACGTCCACCTCCGCGCCGCGGGCGACCTGCCGCGCGAGGCGCTGGACGCGCTGGGGGAGACGGTCCGCACCACCGTCGTCATCCACCCGCGGAGCGAAGAGCCCGCGGACGCCATCCATCCCGCCGGCGCTCCGCTGAACGTGGACGTCGGGGCGGACACGCTGGCGTACCTGTCGTTCACCTCGGGGACCACGGGGACGCCCAAGGCGGTGATGGGGCGGCACTCGTCGCTCACGCACTTCACGCCGTGGCTGGCGGCGGAGTTCGGCCTCTCCGCCTCGGACCGCTTCAGCCTCCTTTCCGGGCTGGCGCACGACCCGCTGCACCGCGACGTCTTCACCCCCCTTCAGCTCGGCGCGGCCGTCGTGGCGCCGGAGCCGGACGAGACGGGCACCCCCGGCTACCTCGCCCGGTGGATGCGCGAGGCGGGCGTCACCGTGGCACACCTGACCCCCGCGATGGGCCAGCTGCTGGCCGACGCGTCCGCGGGGGAGCGGATCGATTCGCTGCGCCGCGCCTTCTTCGTGGGCGACGTCCTCCGCCGCGGCGACGTGCAGCGGCTGGCGGCGCTCGCGCCCAACCTGCGCGTCGTCAACTACTACGGATCCACCGAGACGCAGCGCGCCGTCTCGTACCACGTGGTCGATCCCGCGTCCGAGCAGAAGGAGATCATCCCCCTGGGACGCGGGATCCCCGGCGTGCAGCTGCTGGTGCGCAGCGCCGCGGGGGAGATCGCGGGGATCGGCGAGGTGGGCGAAGTCTGGATGCGCTCGCCGCACCTGGCGGCCGGCTACCTGGGCGACGAGGAGCTCTCCGCGTCGCGCTTCGTGGCCAACCCGTGGACCAATCGGGCGGGCGACCGGCTCTACCGCACCGGCGACCTGGGCCGCTACCGCCCCGACGGCGGGGTCGAGCCGATGGGGCGCGCCGACCAGCAGGTAAAGGTGCGCGGCTTTCGCGTGGAGCTGGGCGAGGTGGAGGCGGCGCTCGGCAGGCACCCCTCCGTCCGCGAGGCCATCGTCATGGCGCGCGGGGAGGTCGACGCCAAGCGGCTGGTGGCGTGGCTCACCTCCACCGGCGAACGGCCGGCGGCGAGGGCGATGCACGACCATCTCCGCGCGCTGCTGCCGGAATACATGGTGCCCTCCGCCTTCGTGTGGCTGGAAGCGCTCCCGCTGACGCCCAACGGCAAGGTGGACCGCCGCGCCCTCCCCGATCCGGAGGCGCCCTCCACGGCCGCACCGGTGGAGCCGCGCACGGTCACGGAACGGGTGATCGCGGAGATCTGGACGGAGGTGCTGGGCGTGGAGAACATGGGCGTGGAGGCCGATTTCTTCGTGCTCGGCGGCCACTCGCTCAAGGCGACGCAGGTGCTGGCGCGCATCTCCCAGCGGCTGGAGGTGGAGCTTCCCCTGCGCGTGCTCTTCGAAACCCCCACCGTCGCCGGGCTCGCCGCCGCGGTCGAGGCCGCCGTGGCCGCGGCGGACGACGGCGGCGGCGGCGCCATCGCCGACGCGCTCGCGGAGCTGGAGGGGCTGAGCGACGAGGAGGTGGCGGCACTGCTGGCGGAGATCGGGGAGGGGGCGTGAGGGCGGGCGTGGGGCAGCGGTGCGCCCCGGCGTCCGCGCCGCGGTAGAAAAGCCCTCTCCCACCGCTTGCCGCCGCTTGCCGGGGACGGCTTCGGGGAGGCATCAAGCCAACCCGAACAATGGCAATGATTTATGTTTGCCGGGTAGCGCAAGTCGCGCCTGAGACATACATTATTGGACACCGCAAGCGCAAATCGTTGCCCCAAAATCGCTTAAGTTGACGCCCGTGGGGGTCGGGAGGAGGGGGCCGCCGCGGCATGCGGCCAGCCCCGCCGAACCCCCACCCGCGGCGGCTGCCCGCCGGTCACGAAACGGCCGCGCCGCCCTGGACCGCGGGCGCGAAGCACCAGGCACCTCCGTATCGCCGCACACAGAGCAGGACATGACTGATATCCTCACCCGGCTGGCCGGCCTGTCGCCCGAAAAGCAGAGGCTGCTGGCGCTGAAGCTGAAGCTGAACGCCGCCGCGGTCGCGGCGTCCGCCGGCCACGGCGGCGGCGAGCGGCCATCCGAGTTTCCCACGTCGTTCGCGCAGCGGCGGCTGTGGCTGCTGGACCGCCTGGAGCCGGGGAGCACCGCCTACTCCATGCCCCGCGTCTGGCGCATCCCCGGCCCGCTGGACGTGGCGGCGCTGGAGCGTGCCCTGGACGAGCTGGTGCGGCGCCACGAGTCGCTGCGCACGCACCTGGAGGAGCGCGGCGGCGAGCCGGTGCAGGTGGTTGCCCCGCCCGCGCCGTTCCGCCTGGAGGTGACCGACCTTTCCACGCTGGCTCCCGGCGAGGCGGGGGCCGAGCTGCAGCGGCTGGCCCACGCCGACGCCTCCACGCCCTTCCGGCTGGAGGAGGGCCCGCTCTTCCGCGCCTCGCTGGTTCGGCTGGCGGCCCACGAGCACGCCCTGCTCTGGAACCTGCACCACGCGGTCACCGACGGCTGGTCCAGCGGCATCCTGGCGCGCGAGCTGGCGGCGCTGTACCAGGCCTTCTCGCGCGGCGAGCCCTCGCCGCTGGCGCCGCTTCCCCTGCAGTACGGCGACCACGCCCTCCGCGAGCTCGAGCGCCTTTCCGGCGACGCGCTCGCGCGGCTGGTGGGCTTCTGGCGCAACACGCTGGAGGGGGCACCCACGCGGCTGGAGATCGCGCCCGACCGCCCGCGGCCCGCCGTGCGCACCCATCGCGGCGGTGTCGTTGCCGCCTCGCTGGGCGCCGGCCTTCCCGCGCGCGTCGACGCGCTGGCGCGGGCGCACGACGCCACGCCGTTCATGGTGTACCTGGCCGCCTTTCAGCTCCTCCTGGGCCGCTACGCCCGCCAGGACGACGTGCTGGTGGGCACGGCCGTCGCCAACCGCGCCTCGGCCGACGTGGAGGGGATCGTCGGGTTCTTCGTGAACACGCTGGTGCTGCGCGGCGACCTTTCCGGCGATCCCACCTTCGCCGAGCTGCTGGGGCGCGTGCGCGAGGCCACCCTGGGCGCCTTCGACCACCAGGCGCTCCCGTTCGAGAAGCTGGTGGAGGAGCTGAACCCCGAGCGCTCGCTGACCCACGCCCCGCTGGTGCAGGCCGTCATCGTCCTGCACAACCAGCACGGCGTGGGCGGTGGACCGGCGGCGGCGGCTCCGGCGCGGGCGGCGGGGCCCGCGCTGCGGCTGGAGGCGGCGGGGAGCGCCGAGGAGGATGCGCGCTTCGATCTCACCCTGGAGCTGGGCCAGGGGCCCGACGGGGTCCACGCGCGCCTGAGCTACGCCACCGACCTCTTCGAGCGCGGAACGGCCCTGCGGATGCTCGGCCACCTGGCACGGGTGCTGGAGCAGGTCGGCGCGAACGCGGACGTGCGGCTTTCGCGGCTGGAGCTGCTCGGGGATGCGGAGCGCCGGCAGGTGGTGGAGGAGTGGAACCGCACGGAGCGGCCGTACCCGCGGGGCGTCTGCATCCACGAGCTCTTCGACGCGCAGGTGCGGGAGCGGCCGGGTGCCGCGGCGCTGGTCTGGGGCGAGGAGTCGCTGAACTACCGGGAGCTGGATGTGCGGGCCAACCAGCTTGCGAATCACCTCGCCGGCCTGGGCGTGGGCCCCGATGCCCGCGTGGGCGTGCTGCTGGAGCGGAGCGTGGAGCTCGTCGTCTCCATCCTGGCCGTGCTGAAGGCGGGCGGCTGCTACGTGCCGCTGGATCCGGGCTATCCGCCCGAGCGGCTGCGCCTGATGCTCGCCGACAGCAGCGTCCGCGTGCTGCTCACCCGTAGCGACCTGTCGGGGGTGGTGCAGGCCGGCGGCCTGCACGTCGTCCACCTCGACGAGGCTGCGGACGTGCTCGCGTCGGAGCCGACGGACGCTCCGCGGAGCGGGGCGACGCCGGAGAACCTGGCGTACATCGTCTACACCAGCGGCAGCACGGGCAAGCCCAAGGGCGTGATGGTGGCGCACCGCCATGTCGTCCAGCTCGTCGTGGAGACCGACTACGTCCAGATCCACCCGGGCGACCGCGTGGCGCAGGCGTCGAACGCGAGCTTCGACGCGCTGACGTTCGAGGCCTGGGGCGCCTTCCTCAATGGCGCTACGCTCGTCGGAATTCCCCGCGACGTGCTCCTTTCGCCCCCCGCGCTGCGTGAGATGCTGCGCGAGGAGCGGATCACCACGCTCTACCAGACGACCGCGCTGCTGAACCAGCTCTCCCGCGAGCAGCCGGACGTGTTCGCGCCGCTGCGCGACGTGCTCTTCGGCGGGCAGGCGGTGGACGCCGACAGCGTGCGCCGGCTGCTGAAGGCGGGCGGCCCCGAGCGCCTGGTGCACGTGTACGGCCCCACCGAGACGACCGCCTGGTGCTCGTGGGAGCAGGTGGAGCAGGTGGCGGAAGACGCGCTGACGGTGTCCGTGGGCCGCCCCACCGGCAACCAGCGGATCTATCTGCTCGATTCTGCCCTGAACCCGGTGCCGGTGGGTGTGCCCGGCGAGGCGTACGTGGGCGGCGACGGGGTGGTGCGCGGCTACCTGGATCGTCCGGGGCTCACGGCGGAGCGCTTCCTCCCCGATCCGTTCGCCGCGCAGCCGGGTGCGCGGATGTACCGCACGGGCGACCGGCTGCGGTGGAAGGCGGACGGTCGGCTGGAGTTCATCGGCCGGGTGGACGAGCAGGTGAAGGTGCGCGGCTTCCGCATCGAGCCGGGCGAAATCGAGGCGGTGCTCTCGGCGCACGCGGAGGTGCGCGAGGCACGGGTGATCGTGAGCGACGATGCGTCGGGCGAGAAGCGGCTGGTGGCGTACGTCGTCGGGAGCGTGGATGCGGAGGAGCTGCGCGCGCACCTGCGGGAAGGCCTGCCGGAGTACATGGTGCCGGCGGCGTTCGTGGGGCTGGAGCAGCTGCCGCTGACGCCCACGGGCAAGCTGGACGTCGGGGCGCTCCCCGCGCCGGAGTACACGTCGGCCGAGGACGAGTACCTGGCTCCGAGCACGCCGGTGGAGGAGGTGCTGGCGGGGATCTGGGCCCAGGTGCTGCGCCTGGAGCGGGTGGGGGTGAAGGAAAACTTCTTCGAGGTGGGCGGGCACTCGCTGCTCGCCACCCGGGTGGTCTCGCGCGTCCGCGAGGTGTTCGGGGTAGAGGTGCCGCTGCGGGCGCTCTTCGAGGGACCGACGGTGGCGGAGCTGGCCCGGCGCGTGGAGGAGATGCGCCGCGCGGGGCTGCCGGTGCTGCCGCCGGTGGTTCCGGTGGGGCGATCGGGGGCGCTGCCGCTGTCGTTCGCGCAGGAGCGGCTCTGGTTCATCGACAGGCTGGAGCCGGGAAGCGCCGTCTACAACCTCCCCGTGGCACGGCGGCTGGGGGGTGCGCTGGACGAGGCGGCGCTGGAGCGCGCGCTGGGCGAGATCGTCCGCAGGCACGAGGCGCTGCGGACCGTCTTCCGCGAGGTGGACGGCTCGCCCGTGCAGGTGATCGCCCCCTTCGACGCCTTCGTGCTGCCGGTGGAGGACCTGTCGGCGCTGGCCGAGGCCGATCGCGAGGCGGCGGTCGGGCGGCGCGCCGGCGAAGAGGCGCGCCGGACATTCGACCTCGCCGCGGGGCCGCTCTTCCGCGCGGCGCTGCTGCGGCTGGGCGCCGAGGAGCACGTGCTGCTGCTCTCCATGCACCACATCGTCAGCGACGGGTGGAGCATGGGGGTGCTCTTCCGCGAGCTGTGGGCGCTGTACGAGGCGTATCGGGCGGGGCGTGCGTCTCCGCTCCCCGAACTGCCCGTGCAGTACGCCGACTACGCGGTGTGGCAGCGCGAGCAGCTGGCGGGCGAGGTGCTGGACCGCCAGCTGGCGTACTGGCGCGAGCGGCTGGCGGGCGCGCCGGAGCTGCTGGAGCTGCCGTTGGACCGTCCCCGCCCGGCAGCGCAGACGTTCCGGGGCGCGACGGTTCCGCTCCAGCTTTCCCCGGAGCTGCTGGCGCGGCTGCAGGCACTGGGGCAGAGCGAGGGGGCGACGCTCTACATGACGCTGCTGTCCGCCTTCCAGCTGCTGCTGAGCAGGTACGGCGCGGGCGACGACGTGGTGGTGGGGAGCCCCATCGCCGGGCGCACGCGCGGCGAGGTGGAGGAGCTGATCGGCTTCTTCGTCAACACCCTGGTGCTGCGGACGGACCTGTCGGGAAACCCCTCCTTCCGCGAAACCCTGCGGCGGGTGCGCGAGGCGACGCTGGACGCGTACGCGCACCAGGAAGTGCCCTTCGAGAAGCTGGTGGCCGAGCTGCAGCCGGAGCGCTCGCTCAGCCACTCGCCCCTTTTCCAGGTGATGTTCACGCTGGAGGACGCCGGGGGCGCAGGAGGCGCGCTTTCGGGGCCCAGGGCGGGCGGCGCCGGTGCGCAAACGGAGATCGCCAAGTTCGATCTTTCCCTGACGGCCGGGGTGGGCGCCCAGGGGCTGCATGCCGCGCTGAACTACAACACCGACCTGTTCGAGCGGGGCACGGCCGAGCGGATGCTCGGCAACCTGGCACGGGTGCTGGAGCAGGTCGCGGCCGACGCGGACGTGCGGCTTTCGCGGCTGGAGCTGCTCGGCCAAGCGGAGCGCGCGCTGGTGCTGCAGGCGTGGAACCGCACGGAGCGGCCGTACCCGCGGGGCGTGTGCGTCCACGAGCTCTTCGAGGCGCAGGTGCGGGAGCGGCCGGAAGCGGTGGCGCTGGCCTGGGGCGATGAGTCGCTGACCTACCGGGAGCTGGAGGCGCGGGCCAACCAGCTTGCGAATCACCTCGTCGGCCTGGGCGTGGGCCCCGACGCGCGCGTCGGCGTGATGCTGGAGCGGGGGGTGGAGCTCGTCGTCTCGCTGCTGGCCGTGCTGAAGGCGGGCGGCTGCTACGTGCCGCTGGACCCGGAGTATCCGGCCGAGCGGCTGCGCCTGATGCTGGAGGACAGCCGCGTTCGCGTGCTGCTCAGCCGCGGCGGCCTGGCGGGGGAGGTGGAGACCGGCGGCCTGGAGGTGGTTCACCTGGACCGCGCCGCCGGCGCGATCGCGTCGGAATCGGGCGAAGCGCCGCTCAGCCGGGCCACGGCCGAGAACCTGGCCTACATCGTCTACACCAGCGGCAGCACGGGCAAGCCCAAGGGCGTGATGGTGGGCCACCGGCAGGTCGTGCAGCTCGTCGTAGAAACCGACTACGTGCGGCTGCGCCCGGGCGACCGCGTGGCGCAGGCGTCGAACGCCGGCTTCGACGCGCTGACCTTCGAAGTGTGGGGCGCCTTCCTCAACGGGGCCACCCTGGTGGGCATCCCCCAGGACGTGCTCCTTTCCCCCCGCGCCCTTCGCAAGGCGCTGCGCGAGGAGCGCATCACCACGCTCTTCCTGACGACCGCGCTGGTGAACCAGCTCGCCCACGAAGAGCCGGACGTCTTCGCGCCGGTGCGCGAGGTGCTCTTCGGGGGCCAGGCCGTGGACGCCGGCAGCGTGCGGCGGCTGCTGAAGGCGGGGCAGCCCGAGCGGCTGCTGCACATGTACGGGCCCACCGAAACGACCACGTTCTGCCTGTACGAGGAGGTGGAGCAGGTCGCCGACGACGCGCTGAGCGTTCCGCTGGGGCATGCGACGGGAAACCAGCGGGTCTACCTGCTGGACGGTGCCCTGAACCCCGTGCCGCGGGGCGTGCCGGGCGAGGCGTACGTGGGCGGCGGCGGGGTGGCCCGCGGCTACCTGGACCGGCCCGGGCTGACGGCGGAGCGCTTCGTTCCCGACCCGTTCTCCACCGAGCCGGGTGCGCGGATGTACCGCACCGGCGACCGGATGCGCTGGCGTGGGGAGCGAAAGCTGGAGTTCGTGGGGCGCGTGGACGAGCAGGTGAAGATCCGTGGGTTCCGGATCGAGCCGGGAGAGGTGGAGAGCGCGCTGTCCGCGCATGCGGCGGTGCGCGAAGCGCGGGTGGTGGTGCGCGAGGACGTGCCGGGAGAGCCCCGGCTGGTGGCGTACGTGGTGGGAGCGGTGGAGGCGGATGGGCTGCGCGAGCACCTGCGGCGCACCCTGCCGGAGTACATGGTCCCCTCCGCGTTCGTCTTCCTGGAGGCGCTGCCGCTGACGCCCAACGGCAAGGTGGACCGCAAGGCGCTGCCCGCGCCGGAGCTCGGGTCGGCGGAAGAGGCGTACGTCGCGCCGCGGACGCCTACCGAGGAGGTGCTGGCGGGGATCTGGGCCGAGGTGCTGCGCCTGGAGCGGGTGGGGGTGGAGGAAAGCTTCTTCGACCTGGGCGGGCACTCGCTCCTGGGCACGCGGGTGGTTTCGCGGGTGCGGGAGGTGTTCGGCGTGGAGCTCCCGCTGCGCGCCGTCTTCGAGCGGCCGGTCCTCCGCGAGCTCGCGGCCGAGGTCGACGGTCTGCGCGGCACCGGCGGGTCGGCCGGCGCCGGGGCCATCTCCCCCGCCGCGCGCGAGGGCGACCTGCCGGTGACGTTCGCGCAGGAGCGGCTCTGGTTCGTGGACGCGCTGGACCCGGGGAGCCCGGCGTACGCCATGCCGTTCTCGTACCGCATCACCGGCCATTTCGACGACGACGCGCTGCGCCGCGCGCTGGCCGAGCTGGTGCGCCGCCACGAGCCGCTGCGCACGACGCTGCCGGCGGTGGACGGCGTTCCCGTGCAGCGGATCGCCCCGGCCCCGGCGAGTTTCGACCTGCCGGTCACCGACCTGCGGCACCTGCCCCCGGAGGAGCGGCGGGCCGGGGCGGGCCGCCTGACCGCCGAGGCCTCGCGGCACCGCTTCGACCTGGAGCGCGGGCCGCTCTTCCGCGCGTCGCTCGTGCACGTGGCCGACGACGAGCACCTGCTCCTCCTGAACCTGCACCACTCGGTCGGCGACGGATGGTCGTTGGGGGTGCTGCTGGAGGAACTGTCCGCGCTCTACGGCGCCTTTTCGCGCGGCGAAGCGTCGCCGCTGCCCGAGCCCGCGTTGCAGTACGCGGACTACGCGGTCTGGCAGCGCGAGCGGCTGTCCGGCGCCGCGCTGGAGCGGCAGGTGGAGTTCTGGCGGCAGGCGCTGGAGGGCGCTCCGGCGCTGCTGGAGCTGCCGACCGACCGCCCCCGGCCGCCGGCGGAATCGCACCGCGGCGGGGTCGAGCGCATGTTCGTGCCGCCGGCCCTGACCGCCGACGTGCAGGCGCTGGCCCGGCGCGAGGGCGCCACGCTGTTCATGGTTCTTCTCGCCGCGCTGGACGTGGTGCTGGGACGTCTGGCGGGGCAGGAGGACGTCGTGGTGGGGACGCCGATCGCGGGGCGGACGCGGGCGGAGACGGACCGCATGGTGGGGCTGTTCCTGAACTCGCTGGCGCTGCGGACCGACCTCTCGGGCGACCCGTCGTTCCGCGAGCTGCTGGGGCGCGTGCGCGAAAGCACGCTGGACGCGTACGCGCACCAGGATCTCCCCTTCGAGCGGGTGCTGGAAGAGGTGCGTCCGGAGCGCAGCCTGGCGCACGCCCCCGTGTTCCAGGTGATGCTCAACCTCGCCAACTTCCAGGACGAAGGCTTTCAGGCCGAGGGGCTGGAAGTGGGGGGCGCCGAGGCCGGCGCGGGCGGCGAAGCGTCGAGCAAGTTCGACCTCACCCTGTACGTGGGGGAGCGGAACGGCGGCATCGGCGTCAGCCTGGTGTACGCCGCCGACCTGTTCGACGCGCTGCGGATGCGGGAGCTCCTGGCGCAGTTCCAGGGCGTGCTGCGCCAGGCCGCGGCCGCGCCGGAAACACGCGTGGGCGCGCTGTCGCTGGCGACGCGGATGGCGCGCGACGTCCTCCCAGACCCGGCACGGCCCATCGAGGCCGAGCCCTGGCGCGGGGCCGTGCACGAAACGTTCGCCGCCCTCGCGGCGGAATCGCCGGAATCGACGGCGGTCTCCGATGCGTCGGAAACGTGGACGTACGCCGAGCTGGACGCGGCGGCCAACCGCATCGCGCACCGGCTGATCGACTGCGGGGTGAAGCCGGGCGACGTGGTGGCCGTCTACGCCCACCGCTCGGCGGCGCTCGTGCGGGCGATGCTGGGCACGTGGAAGGCCGGCGCGGCGTTCGCCATCCTGGACCCCGCGTATCCGCCCGCCCGCCTGGCGGCGCAGGTCCGCGCTTCGAAACCGCTCGTCATCCTGCTCGTCACCGCTGCCGGCGACGTCCCCAGCGACCTGATCGAGGCACTGGGAGAGAGCGTCAAGGGGGCCATCGTCCTCGGCCCCAAGTCGGACGACCCGGACAGCATCGCGCGCTTCCCGGCCACCGCGCCCGCCGTCACCGTGGGGCCGGACGACCTGGCGTACGTCGCCTTCACCTCGGGGACCACGGGCACGCCGAAGGCCATCGCCGGCACGCACCGGCCGCTGGCGCATTTCTTCGGTTGGTACGCGAAGGAGTTCGGGATCGGCGCGGCGGACCGCGTCTCGCTCCTTTCCGGCCTGGCGCACGACCCGCTGCTGCGCGACGTCTTCGCCCCGCTGGCGGTGGGTGGGAGCATCGCCATCCCCGATCCCGGCCAGATCGGCACGCCGGGGTGGCTGGCGGGGTGGATGCGGGACTTTGGCGTCACCGTCGCCCATCTCACCCCAGCGATGGCGCAGATCGTCGCGTCCTCGGCGGATGCGCACCTCCCCGCGCTGCGTCTCGCCTGCTTCGGCGGCGACGTGCTGCGCGCGGCGGACGTGGAGCGGCTGCGGGCGCTCGCGCCGAACGCGGAGGCCGTCAACTTCTACGGCGCCACCGAGACGCCGCAGGCCATGGGCTTCTTCCGCCTTCCCGCCGACCTGGCATCCGTGGGCCCGGCCGTCCCCCTGGGCCGGGGGATCGAGGGCGTGGACCTGCTGGTGATCACCCCGTCGGGAACGCTGGCGGGAATCGGTGAGCGGGGGGAGATCGCCGTTCGCACCCCGTATCTCTCGCGCGGCTACCTGAACGACGCGGAGCTGACCGCGTGTCGCTTCGTTCCCAATCCGTTGACCGGCCACCCGGCCGACCGCGTGTACCGCACCGGCGACCTGGGCCGCTACCGCCCCGACGGCGCCGTGGAGCCGGTGGGACGCGCCGACCAGCAGGTGAAGGTGCGCGGCTTCCGCGTGGAGCTCGGCGAGGTGGAAAGCGCCCTGGCGTCGCATCCGGCGATCAGGGAGGCCGCCGTGATCGCCCGCGAGGCGGAGGGCGGCGACGGGCGGCTGGTGGCGTACTGGGTTCCCTCGGACGAAGGCGCCGACGCGCCCGATGGCGCCGCGTTCCGGGCGCACCTCAAGGCGCTCGTGCCGGAGTACATGGTGCCGTCCGCCTACGTGCGGCTGGAGCGGCTTCCGCTGACGGCGAACGGCAAGCTGGACCGCCGCGCCCTCCCCGAGCCGGAGGCGCTGGCGGCGGACTCGGCTCCCGCCGCGCCGCGCACGCCGACGGAGGAGATCCTGGCGCAGATCTGGGCCGAGGTCCTCCGTTTGGATTCCGTGGGCGTGAACGAAGACTTCTTCGCGCTCGGCGGGCACTCGCTGCTGGCGACGCGGCTGCTGGCGCGGGTGCAGAACACGCTGGGCGTGGTCCTTCCGCTCCGCGCGGTCTTCGAGGGGCCCACGGTGGCCGAGCTCGCCGTGCGTGTGGAGGAGATGCGCCGCGACGGGCTGCCGGTGCTGGCGCCGGTGGTGCCCGTCGGCCGTGACCGTCCCCTCCCGCTCTCGTTCGCCCAGGAGCGCCTCTGGTTCATGGACCGGCTGGAGGGCGCGAACGCCGCGTACAACATCCCCGCCGCGCTGCGTGTGCGCGGCGTGCTCGACGTGGACGCGCTGGAGCGCAGCCTGGGAGAGATCGTCCGCCGCCACGAGTCGCTGCGGACCGTGTTCCGCGAGGTAAACGGCGGGGCGGTGCAGGTGATCGCCCCCTTCGCCGGCTTCGCCCTCCCCGTCGACGATTTGTCCTCGCTCCCCGAGGCGGATCGCGAGACGGAGGTGCGGCGGCGCGCCCGGGACGATGCGGCGCGTCCGTTCGACCTCGCCCAGGGCCCGCTCTTCCGCGCCGCGCTGCTGCGGGTGGCGGACGAGGAGCACGTCCTGCTGATGTGCATCCACCACATCGTCACGGACGGGTGGAGCAGCGGGGTGCTCTTCCGCGAGCTGAACACGCTGTACGCCGCCTTCGCGCGCGGCCAAGCGTCGCCGCTGGGGGAGCCCGCGCTGCAGTACGCGGACTACGCGGTCTGGCAGCGCGGGCAGCTGGGGGGCGACGCGCTCGACCGCCAGATCGGCTACTGGAAGGAGCGGCTGGCGGGCGCGCCGGCGCTGCTGGAGCTGCCGACGGACCGGCCCCGGCCGCCGGTGCAGTCGCACCGCGGCGCGCGGGAGATGTTCGGCCTGCCGCGCGCGCTGCTCGATGGTCTCCAGGCGCTGGGCCGCGGTGAGGGCGCCACGCTGTACATGGTGATGCTCGCCGCCTTCCAGCTGCTGCTGAGCAAGTACAGCGGGAGCGACGACGTCGTCGTGGGCAGCCCCATCGCGGGGAGGACGACCAAGGAGGTGGAGGAGCTGATCGGCTTCTTCGCCAACACGCTGGTGCTGCGCACCGACCTGGGTGGAGACCCCACCTTCCGCGAGCTGCTGGGGCGCGTGCGCGAGGGGACGCTGGGCGCGTACGAGCACCAGGAGGTGCCCTTCGAGCGGCTGGTGGCCGAGCTGCAGCCGGAGCGGTCGCTGAGCCATTCACCGGTCTTCCAGGTGATGTTCACCCTCCAGAACGCCGACCGCTCCGGCTCCGGCCTGAAGGGGCTGCGGATGGAGGGGATGGGCGGGGAGGTAGAGACCACCCGCTTCGACCTGTCGCTCACCGCCGTGCCGAACGACGACGGCCTCCGCGGCGCGCTGGAGTACAGCACCGCCCTCTTCGACCGCTCCACCGTCCGGCGGATGCTGGAGCACCTGGGGCGGGTGCTGGAGCAGGTCGCGGCGAACGCGGACGTGCGGCTCTCGCGGCTGGAGCTGCTCTCGGCGGAAGAGCGCGGCCTGGTGGTCGAGGCGTGGAACGCGACGGACGCGGAGTACCCGGCCGACGCGTGCCTCCACGAACTGGTCGAGGCGCAGGCGGAGCGCACGCCGAACGCCGTGGCCGTGGTCTTCGAGGATCGCTCGCTCACCTACGCGAAGCTGAACGCGCGGGCCAACCGGCTGGCGCACCACCTCCGCTCGCTGGGCGTGGTTCCCGACGCGCGGGTGGCGGTCTGCGTGGAGCGGAGCGCGGAGATGGTCGTCGCGCTGCTGGCCGTGATGAAGGCGGGCGGTGCGTACGTGCCGCTGGACCCGGGCCACCCGGCCGAGCGGCTGGAGTACATGCTGGCCGACAGCGCGCCCGCGGCGGTGCTGGCGCAGACGCACTTCCGCGATCGGGTCGAGCACACGGGCGTGCCGGTGCTGGAGATGGGCGCCGACAGGCCGGAGTGGGGGGACCACCCCGCGACCGACCCGGCGATCGGGGGTCTGACGCCGGCGCACCTGGCGTACGTGATCTACACCTCCGGCTCCACCGGCCGTCCCAAGGGGGTCGCCGTTCCGCACCGCGGCGTGGTCAACCTCCTCCGCTCCATGCGGGAGACCGTGGCGATGGAGCCCGCGGACCGCCTGCTGGCGGTGACCACGTACGCCTTCGACATCTCGGTGCTGGAGATCTTCCTTCCCCTCCTGCACGGCGCGGCGACGATCGTGCTGCCGCGGGAGCGGGCCGCCGACCCCGCGGCGCTGGCGGAGGCCATCCGGGCGTACGCGCCCACGGTGATGCAGGCCACCCCCGCCACCTGGCGGATGCTGGTGAGCGCGGAGTGGGCGGGCGCGCCGGAGATGCGGGCCCTCTGCGGCGGCGAGGCCCTTCCCGCGGAGCTGGCGTCGGCGGTGCGGAGCCGGGTCGGTGCGTTGTGGAACGTGTACGGGCCCACGGAAACCACCATCTGGTCGACCTCCCAGGCCGTCCGTGGCGATTCCGCCGGCGGTGGGCAGGTGCCGATCGGGCGGCCGGTGGCGAACACGCGCGTCTACGTCCTGGACGCGGCGGGCGAGCCGGTGCCGGTGGGAGTGGCGGGCGAGCTGTACATCGGGGGGGCGGGGGTGGTGCGGGGCTACCTGGGGCGCCCGGAGCTGACGGCGGAGCGCTTCGTGGCCGATCCCTTCAGCCGAGCGCCGGGGGCGCGGATGTACCGCACGGGCGACCTCACGCGGTGGCGCCCTGACGGCACGATCGAGTACCTGGGCCGCACCGACTTCCAGGTGAAGGTGCGCGGCTTCCGCATCGAGCCGGGGGAGATCGAGGCGCGTCTGGCGGAGCACCCGGGCGTGCGCGAGGCGGCGGTGGTGGCGCGCGAGGACCTGCCGGGCGACGTGCGGCTGGTGGCGTACGTGGTCGGCGAGGCCGACGCGGAGGCGCTGCGCGCGCACCTCGCCACGGCGCTCCCGGAGTACATGGTGCCGGCGGCGTACGTGCGGCTCGACGCCTTTCCGCTCACGCCGAACGGCAAGCTCGACCGCAAGGCGCTGCCGGCCCCCGAGGGAGACGCGTACGCGTCCCGGCAGTACGAGGAGCCGGCGGGGAAGATCGAGGTGGCGCTCGCGGAGATCTGGACGGAGCTGCTGCGCGTGGAGCGGGTGGGCCGAAGGGACCACTTCTTCGAGCTGGGCGGCCACTCCCTGCTGGCGTTGCAGGTGGTTTCGCGGGTGCGGGAGGCGATGGAGGTAGAGCTTCCGCTGTCGACCCTGTTCGAGAAGCCCGTGCTCGCGGCGCTCGCCGAAGAGCTCCTGGAGCTGCGGCTCGCCGGGTTCGATCCCAAGACCCTCGCGCGCCTCGCGCCACTCGCGCGCCAGCCCGACGTGCGGGAGGGCCGCGTGCCGCTGTCGTTCAGCCAGCAGCGGCTGTGGTTCCTGGAACAGCTGGGAGACCTGGGCGGCACCTACCACATTTCGCAGCGGCTGCCTCTTCGCGGGGAGCTGGACCGGGCGGCGCTGGTGCGCGCGCTGGACCGCATCGTGGCGCGGCACGAGGCGCTGCGCACCACGTTCGCGCAGGTGGACGGGGTTCCGGAGCAGCGGATCGGGCCGGCGGACACCGGGTTCCGGCTCGAAGAGCACGACCTGGGCGGGCAGGCGAACGCGCAGGCGGAGCTCGGCCGGCTGCTGGCCGAGGAGGCGCGTGCGCCTTTCGACCTGGAGCGGGGGCCGCTCATCCGCGGCCGGCTGATCCGCGTAGCCCCCGACCATCACGTCCTGGCGGTGACGATGCACCACATCGTCAGCGACGCCTGGTCGATGGAACTGTTCACCCAGGAGCTGGGGGCGCTCTACGGCGCGTTCCGCAGCGGCGAGCCCGATCCGCTACCGCCGCTGCCGGTGCAGTACGCGGACTATGCCGCGTGGCAGCGGAAGTGGGTGGAGGGAGACGTTCTCCAGGCGCAGGCGGAGTACTGGACGGAGACGCTCGCCGGCGCGCCGGAGCTGCTGGAGCTGCCCACCGACCATCCGCGTCCGGTGCAGATGGACCACGTGGGGGGGCGCCTCGCGGTGGAGCTGGACGAGGCGCTGACGGCCGGCCTGAAGGCGCTGGGCCAGCGCCACGGTGCCACCCTCTTCATGACCGTGCTGGCGGGCTGGGCCACGGTGCTCGGCCGGCTGTCGCGGCAGGAGGACGTGGTCGTCGGCACCCCCACCGCCAGCCGCGGCCGCATCGAGATCGAGGGGCTGATCGGCTTTTTCGTGAACACGCTGGCGCTGCGCGTGGATCTCGCCGGCTCCCCCTCCGTCGCGGAAGCGCTGAAACGGGTGAGGGAGCGGGCGCTGGGCGCGCAGCAGAACCAGGACATCCCCTTCGAGCAGGTGGTGGAGCTGGTGCAGCCGTCGCGCAGCATGGCGCACAGCCCGCTCTTCCAGGTGATGTTCGGGTGGCAGAGCGCCCCGCGCGGCGGGCTGGAGCTGCCGGGGCTCACGCTGGAATCGGGCTCGGCGGGGGCGGCGGGATCGGCGGGATCGGCGGGGTCGGCGTCGGAAGCGGCCGCATCGGCGGGGGCCGCGTCGGAAGCGGCGGCGAAGTTCGACCTGTCGCTCGACCTGGCCGAGCGGGGCGGGCGCATCGCGGGAAGCGTGACGTACGCGGCCTCGCTCTTCGAACACGCGACGGTGGAGCGCTGGGCCGTCTACCTGCGCCGGGTGCTGGAGGCGATGGTGGCGGACGAGCGGCAGCCGGTGGACCGCCTGCCGCTGCTTCCCGAACACGAGCGCCGGCAGGTGGTGGAGGAGTGGAACGCGACGGACGCGGAGTACCCGGCCGACGCCTGCCTCCACGAGCTGTTCGAGGCGCAGGCGGAGCGCACCCCCGACGCGGTGGCCGTGGTCTTCGAAGATCGCTCGCTCACCTACGCGGAGCTGAACCGGCGGGCGAACCGGCTGGCGCACCACCTCCGGGGGCGGGGTGTCGGTCCCGACGTGCGGGTGGGGATCTGCGTGGAGCGCTCCCCGGAGATGGTGGTGGGCCTTCTCGCCGTCCTGAAGGCGGGCGGCGCCTACGTGCCGCTCGACCCCTCGTATCCGGCGGAGCGGCTGGAGTACATGCTGGCCGACAGCGCCCCCGCGGCCGTGCTCACGCAGCGCTCGCTGCACGGCGTGGAGGCGCTGTTCGCGGGGATCGAGGCGCCGGTGATCGACCTGGCGGGCGCGGAGTGGGGGGACCACCCCGCGACGAACCCGGAGCGTGGCGCGCTCACGTCCGGGCACCTGGCGTACGTGATCTACACCTCCGGAAGCACCGGCCGTCCCAAGGGGGTCGCCGTTCCGCATCGCGGCGTGGTGAACCACCACCGCGCGTTCCGCCAGATCGTGGGGATGGAGGCGGCGGACCGGGTGCTGGCGGTCACCACGTACGCCTTCGACCCCTCGGTGCTGGAGATCTTCCTCCCCCTCTTCCACGGTGCGCGGATCATCGTGCTGCCGCGGGAGCGGAGCGCCGACCCGGTGGCGCTGGCCGAGGCGATCCGGGCGTACGCGCCCACGGTGATGCAGGCCACGCCGGTCACCTGGCGGATGCTGGTGCAGGCGGGGTGGGAAGGCGCGCCGGACGTTCGGGCACTCTGCGGCGGCGAAGCGCTCCCGGCGGAGCTGGCGTCGGCGCTGCGGAGCCGGGTCGGCACCCTCTGGAACGTGTACGGGCCCACGGAAACCACCATCTGGTCCACCACCCAGCGGGTCGGTGGCGATATCGCCGGGGGGCAGGTGCCGGTGGGGCGGCCGCTGGCGAACGCGCGCCTCTACGTCCTGGACGCGGCGGGCGAGCCGGTGCCGGTGGGGGTGGCGGGCGAGCTGTACATCGGGGGTGCGGGGGTGGTGCGGGGCTACCTGGGGCGCCCGGAGCTGACGGCGGAGCGCTTCGTGGCCGATCCCTTCAGCCGAGTGCCGGGGGCGCGGATGTACCGCACGGGCGACCTCACGCGGTGGCGCCCGGACGGCACGATCGAGTACCTGGGCCGCACCGACTTCCAGGTGAAGGTGCGCGGCTTCCGCATCGAGCTGGGGGAGATCGAGGCGCGCCTGGCCGAGCACCCGGGCGTGCGCGAGGCGGCGGTGGTGGCGCGCGAGGACCTGCCGGGCGACGTGCGGCTGGTGGCGTACGTCGTCGGCGAGGCGGACGCGGAGTCGCTGCGCGCGCACCTCGCCGCCGCGCTCCCGGAGTACATGGTGCCGGCGGCGTACGTGCGGATGGAGGCCTTCCCGCTCACCCCCACCGGCAAGCTGGACCGCAAGGCGCTGCCGGCCCCGGAGG
This sequence comes from Longimicrobium sp., assembly GCF_036399935.1. GTDB lineage: Bacteria > Gemmatimonadota > Gemmatimonadetes > Longimicrobiales > Longimicrobiaceae > Longimicrobium. The sequence continues at coordinate 13,680 of NZ_DASWMD010000021.1, read as the reverse complement.
GAGACGCGTACGCGTCCCGGGAGTACGAGGAGCCGGAGGGGAAGATCGAGGTGGCGCTCGCGGAGATCTGGACGGAGCTGCTGCGCGTGGAGCGGGTGGGCCGGAGGGACCACTTCTTCGAGCTGGGCGGCCACTCGCTGCTGGCGCTGCGGGTGGTTTCGCGGGTGCGGCAGTCGATGGAGGTAGAGCTTCCGCTGGCGGCCGTGTTCGAGAAGCCCGTGCTCGCGGCCCTCGCCGAACACGTCCTGGAGCTGCGGCTCGCCCGGTTCGATCCCGAAACCCTCGCACGGCTCGCGCATCTCGTCCGCCAGGCCGGCGCGGAGACGGAGGAGCCGGAGTGAGAACGTCCAGCCGCACGGAGGCGGCGGAGCCGGGCGAGCCGTGCGTGCACGCGCTCTTCGAAGCGCAGGCGGCGCGCGCGCCCGGCGCGGAGGCGGTGGTCCTCGGGGGGGAGCGCCTCACCTACGCCCAGCTGAACGCGGCGGCCAACCGGCTGGCGCGGCGTCTTCGCGCGGCTGGCGTGGGCCCCGAGGGGCGCGTGGGGGTGATGCTGGAGCGCTCCGCCGAGCTGGTGGTGGCGCTGCTGGCGGTGCTCAAGGCCGGGGGCGCGTACCTGCCGCTGGACCCGGCGCTCCCGCCGGCCCGCCGCGCCGGGCTGCTGGCCGACGCGGGCGCCGCCGTGCTGGTGACGCGCGCCCCGGGGCTCGAAGGCTTCGCCGGCACGGTGGTCTCCCCCGCGGAGGCGGAGGGGGAGGACGGCGGCGACCTGGCGCTCGACGTCCCCGCTGGCGCGCTGGCGTACGTCATCTACACCTCGGGCTCCACCGGCACGCCCAAGGGCGTGGGCGTGGCCCATGCCGAGGCGGCCGCGCACTGCCGCGCGGCCGCGGCGGTGTACGGCCTCACCCCCGCCGACCGGGTGATGCAGTTCGCGGCGGCCGGGTTCGACGTGTCGCTGGAGCAGCTGCTGGCGCCTCTCTTGGCCGGCGCCTGCGTGGTGATGCGGGGGAACGAGGTCCCCACGCCGCTGGAGCTGGGGCGGCAGGCGGCTGAGCAGGGGCTTACGGTCATCAATCCCCCGACGGCGTACTGGCACCAGCTCGTGGCCGACGCGGACGCGCTGGAGCTGCTCGCCCGCAGCGTGCGCCTGGTGATCGCCGGGGGCGAGGCGATGAGCCCGGCGGCGGCGCGCGGCTGGGCGGCCGGACCCGCGGCCGGCGTGCGGCTGCTGAACGGCTACGGGCCGACGGAGGCGGTGGTCACCTGCACGGCGTACGACGTGGCGCCCACGCTGCCGGCGGGAGCGGTGCACGTGCCCGTGGGGCGGCCCCTTCCCGGGCGCGCGGCGTACGTGCTGGACGGGGGGATGCACCCGGTCCCGCCGGGCGTGCCCGGCGAGCTGTGCATCGGCGGAACGCTGGCGCGCGGCTACCTGGGGCGCCCGGCGGCGACCGCGCAGGCGTTCGTCCCCGACCCGTTTGCCGGCACGCCCGGCGCGCGGATGTACCGCACCGGCGACCGTGTTCGCTGGCTGGCCGGGGGCGAGCTGGAGTACCTGGGCCGCACCGACCACCAGGTGAAGGTGCGCGGCTACCGCATCGAGCCGGGCGAGATCGAGGCGCGGCTGGCGGACCACGCGGGCGTGCGCGCTCCGGTCGTCCTGGTGCGCGAGGACGCGGCCGGCGACCGGCGGCTGGTTGCGTACTACCTGGCGGATGAGCCGGTTGCCGTCGCCGCGCTGAAGTCGCATCTCGCCCCTTCGCTGCCGGGGTACATGGTGCCGGCGGCGTACGTGTGGATGCAGGCGTATCCGCTCACGCCCAACGGCAAGGTGAACCGCGCCGCGCTCCCCGCCCCGGAGGCCGGCGCGTACGGGGCCCGGGAGTACGAGGCCCCGGTGGGCGAGACGGAGCAGGCGGTGGCCGCGATCTGGGCCGAGGTGCTGGGCGTGGAGCGGGTGGGCCGCGGGGACGACTTCTTCGACCTGGCCGGACACTCGCTCGTGGCGGTGCGCGTGTGCTCGCGCGTCCGGCAGGCGCTGGGCGTGGAGGCCGTGCCGCGCGACCTGTTCGAGCGGCCCGTGCTGGCGGACTTCGCGCGCGGGCTGGAGAGCGCCGCGCGTGCCGAGGCGACCCCCATCGCGCCGGTGGAGCGCTCCGGCCCGCTCCCGCTCTCGTTCGCGCAGCGGGGGCTGTGGTTCATGGAGCAGCTGGGGAACCTGGGCAGCACCTACCACATCTCCCTGCGCCTGCGGCTGCGGGGCGGCCTCGACCGCGGTCCGCTGGCGCGGGCGCTGGACCGCATCGTCGCGCGGCACGAGGCGCTGCGAACGACCTTCCACGCGGTGGACGGCGAGCCGGTGCAGCGCATCGCCCCGGTGGAGGAGAGCGCGTTCCGGCTGGTGGAGCACGATCTCCGTTCCTCGGCAAACGCGGAGCACGAACTGCGGCGCCTCGCGGACGACGAGGCGGACGCGCCCTTCGACCTGGCGCGCGGGCCGCTGATCCGCGGGCGCCTGGTGCGGATGGCGGCCGACGACCACGTGCTGCTGCTGACGATGCACCACATCGTCTCCGACGGCTGGTCGCTGGGCGTGCTCTTCCGCGAGCTGGCCGCGCTGTACGCCGCCTTCGCGCGCGGCGAGCCCGATCCGCTCCCGCCGCTGCCGGTGCAGTACGCCGACTACGCCGCGTGGCACCGCCGCTGGGTGGAGGGCGAGGTCCTGCGGCGGCAGGGGGACTACTGGCGCGCGACGCTGGCGGGCGCCCCCGAGCTGCTGGAGCTTCCGGCCGACCACGCACGCCCGGCGCGGCAGGACTTCGCGGGTGCGTCGCTGAAGGTGGAGCTGGGCGAGGCGCTGACCGCGGCGCTGAAGTCGCTGGGGCAGCGGCACGGAGCCACCCTGTACATGACGCTGCTGGCCGGGTGGGCGGCCGTGCTCGCGCGGCTGTCGGGGCAGGACGAGGTCGTCGTCGGCACCCCGAGCGCCAACCGGGGGCGGAGCGAGATCGAGGGGCTGATCGGCTTCTTCGTCAACACGCTGCCGGTGCGGGTGGACCTTTCCGGCGCGCCGACGGTGGCGGAGGCGCTGGGGCGCGTGAAGGCGCGGGCGCTGGAGGCGCAGCAGAACCAGGACATCCCCTTCGAGCAGGTGGTGGAGCTGGTGCAGCCGGCGCGGAGCCTGGCGCACAGCCCGCTCTTCCAGGTGATGTTCGCCTGGCAGAACGCGCCCGCGAGCCGCCTGGAGCTGCCGGGGCTGACGCTGTCGCCCGCGGACGCCGGGGCGGGCGCCACGGCCAAGTTCGACCTGCTGCTGTCGCTGTCGGAGGAGGACGGCCGGATCGCCGGCGAGCTGGAGTACGCCACCTCGCTCTTCGACCAGGCGACGGTGGAGCGCTGGCTGGGCTACCTGCGCCGGATGCTGGAGGAGATGGCGGCGGACGATGGCTTGGGCATCGACCGTCTGCCGATGCTCGCCGAGGCCGAGCGCCGGCGGGTGCTGCGGGAGTTCAACGACACGCGGCGGGAGTTCCCGCGCGACGCGTGCGTCCACGAGCTGTTCGAAGGCCAGGTGGTGCGCACGCCGGGCGCGGTGGCGGTGGTGTTCGACAGCCAGCAGGTGACGTACGCCGAGCTGAACGCGCGGGCCAACCGGCTGGCCCACCACCTCCGCGCGCGCGGCGTGGGCCCCGACGCGCGGGTGGGGATCTGCGTGGAACGCAGCGTGGAGATGGTGGTGGGGCTGCTGGCCATCCTCAAGGCCGGCGGTGCCTACGTGCCGCTCGACGCCGGCTACCCGGTGGCCCGGCTTCGCGACATGCTCGAGGACAGCGCCCCGGCCGTCCTCCTGACGCACCCGCCGCTGGCCGCCACCGCCGCCACGCTGTCGGCGGGGTTCGCCCTCCCGGTGCTCGATCTCACCGCTGATAAGGCGTGGGCGCACCGGCCGGAGACGAACCCCGATCGGGACGGGGTGGGGCCGGGGAACCTGGCGCACGTGCTGTTCACCTCGGGCTCCACCGGGCGCCCCAAGGGGGTGATGCTGGAGCACGGCAGCCTGGTGAACCGGCTGGCGTGGATGCAGGACCGCTACGGGATGGAGGCGCACGAGGCGCTCCTGCAGAAGACGCCGTTCTCCTTCGACGTCTCGTTCTGGGAGTTCTTCTGGCCGCTGATGGTGGGTGCCCGGCTGGTGATGGCGCGCCCCGGCGGCCATCGCGACCCGGCGTACCTGGTGGAGGCGATCCGCCGCGAGGGGATCACCGTGGCGCACTTCGTCCCCTCGATGCTGCAGCTCTTCCTGGAGCACCCGGATGCCGGACGCTGCACGGGGCTGCTGCGCGTGGCGGTGAGCGGCGAGGCGGTTTCCGCGGCGCTGGCGCGGCAGTTCCACGAGCGGCTTCCCGGCGTGGGGCTGTTCAACCAGTACGGGCCGACGGAATCCGGCGAGGTGACCGAGTGGGCGTGCGCCCCCGGCGCGGCGCGCGTTTCCATCGGCCGGGCGATCCACAACTCGGCGGTCTACGTGCTGGACCGCACGGGCGAGCCGGTGCCCGTGGGGGTGGCCGGCGAGCTGTTCATCGGCGGGGTGGCGGTAGCGCGCGGCTACCTGGGCCGGCCGCGGCTGACGGCGGAGCGGTTCGTTCCCGACCCCTTCGGCGAGCCGGGCGCGCGGATGTACCGCAGCGGCGACCTGTGCCGGTGGCTCGCCGATGGAACGGTGGAGTACCTGGGGCGGAGCGACTTCCAGGTGAAGGTGCGGGGCTTCCGGGTGGAGCTGGGCGAGATCGAGGCACGGCTCGCCGCGCACCCCGGCGTGCGCGAGGCGGTGGTGCTCGCGCTGGACGACGGCTCCGGCGGGAAGCGGCTGGTGGCGTACTTCGCGGGCGAGGCGCTGGAAAGCGAGGCGCTCCGTTCACACCTGTCCGCCCAGCTGCCGGAGTACATGGTTCCCGCGGCGTTCGTGCGGCTGGACGCGTTTCCCGTCACCCCCAACGGCAAGCTGGACCGCCGGGCGCTCCCCGCGCCCGACGCGGACGCGTTCGCCGCGCGTGCGTACGAGGGGCCCGCGGGCGAGGCGGAGATCGTGCTGGCCGGGATCTGGTCGGAGCTGCTGGGGGTGGAGCGGGTGGGCCGGGGCGACCACTTCTTCGCGCTGGGCGGGCACTCGCTGCTGGCGGTGCGCGTCGTCTCGCGCGTGCGGCAGGCGCTGGGGGTGCAGGCGGAGGTCGGCGACCTGTTCGTGCGGCCGGTGCTCGCGGACTTCGCGCGGGGGCTGGCGGCGGGCGCGCGGGCCGAGGCGCCGTCGATCACGCCCGTGGACCGGACCGCGCCCATCCCCCTCTCGTTCGCCCAGCAGCGGCTGTGGTTCATGGAGCGGCTGGGCGACCTGGGCGCCACGTACCACATCGCCTCGCGCCTGCGGTTGAAGGGCGAGCTGGACCGGGATGCGCTGGCGCGCGCGCTGGACGGGATCGTGGCCCGCCACGAGGTGCTGCGCACCACCTTCGCGGAGGTGGACGGCGTCCCCGAGCAGCGGATCGCGCCGGCGGAGGCGAGCGGGTTCACGCTGGCCGAACACGACCTGGGCGGGGCGGAGCTGCACCGGGTGCTGGCCGAGGCGACGCGTGCGCCCTTCGACCTGGAACGCGGGCCGCTCATCCGCGGGCGCCTGGTCCGGCTGGCCGCCGACGACCACGTGCTGCTCATCACCATGCACCACATCGTCAGCGACGGCTGGTCGATGGGGGTGCTCTTCAACGAGCTTTCCGAGCTCTACGCCGCCCACGTCCAGGGCAGGGAGGCGAACCTTCCCGCGCTGCCGGTGCAGTACGCGGACTACGCCGCGTGGGAGCGGGAGTGGATCGAGGGCGAGCTGCTGGAGCGGCAGGCGAGCTACTGGGAGCGGGCGCTGGCGGGTGCCCCCGAGCTGCTGGAGCTGCCGGCGGACCGTGTGCGGCCGCGGAAGCAGGACTGGACCGGCGCGTCGGTGAACGTGGAGCTGGACGAGGAGCTTGCCGCGGCGCTGAAGGCGCTCTCGCGCCGCCACGGCGCGACCCTGTTCATGACGCTGCTCGCCGGCTGGGCGACGGTGCTCGCCCGGCTCTCGGGACAGGACGACGTGGTGATCGGCACCCCGTCGGCGAACCGCGGCCACGCCGAGGTGGAGGCGCTGATCGGCTTCTTCGTGAACATGCTCCCCCTGCGCGTGGACCTCTCCGACGGGCCGGGGGTGGGCGAGCTGCTGCAGCGGGTGAAGACGCATGCGGTGGAGGCGCAGCGGAACCAGGACATCCCCTTCGAGCGGGTGGTGGAGCGGGTGCGGCCCGCGCGCAGCCTGGCGTACAGCCCGCTCTTCCAGGTGATGTTCGCCTGGCAGAACGCGCCGGGCGGCACGCTGGCGATGCCGGGGCTCACCGTGGGCGCCGCGGGGGTGGCCGCCGACGACACGGCCAAGTTCGACCTGTCGCTGGCGCTCTGGGAGGACGGCGGGCGGATCGCCGGCGTGCTGAACTACGCGGCCGCGCTCTTCGACCCCGCGACGGTGGAGCGCCACGCGGGCTACCTGCGGCGGGTGCTGGAGGAGATGGCCGCCGACGACACGCAGCCCGCGAACCGGCTGGAGCTGCTTCCCGCCGAGGAGCGCGCGCGGGTGGTGGTGGAGTGGAACCGCAGGGAGGCGCCGTATCCGCGCGAGTGCATCCACGCGCTCTTCGAGGCCCAGGCGCGGCGGACGCCGGCCGCCGTGGCCGTGGAATACGAGGACCGCGCGCTGGCGTACGGCGAGCTGAACGCGCGGGCCAACCGGCTGGCGCACCACCTCCACGCGCTGGGCGTGGGTCCCGACGCCCGGGTGGCGCTCTGCGTGGAGCGCCGGGTGGAGATGGTCGTGGCGATGCTGGCCGTGCTCAAGGCCGGCGGAGCGTACGTGCCGCTGGATCCCTCGTACCCCGACGAGCGGCTGCGCTACATGCTGGCCGACAGCCGTCCGGCGGTGCTGCTGGCGTCGCGGCAGGCGGCGTGGTTCGCGGCGGCGGGCGTGCCGGTGCTCGACCCCGCGGACGAGGCGGCGTGGGCGCATCTTCCCGCCACCGATCCGCGGCCCGCGGGGCTCTCGCCCGACCACCTCTGCTACGTCATCTACACCTCGGGGAGCACCGGGCGTCCCAAGGGCGTCACGGTGCCGCACCGCGGCGCGGCGAGCCTGCTGGCCGACGTCCAGCACCGCGCGCCCATCGGCGAGGGGGACGGGTGCAGCCTGTGGACCAGCACCAGTTTCGACGTTTCGGTCTACGAGATCTTTTCCGCGCTGCTGGCCGGCGGGCGGCTCTGCATCCCGCGCGACGAGGTGCGGCTGGAGGCGGGCGCCTTCCTCGGCTGGATGGAGGCGCGCGAGGTCCGCAGCGCCTACCTGCCCCCGTACTTCCTTGCCGAGCTGCGCGAGCGCGTTTCCCGGTCGCCCGGGCGCACCCGGCTGCGCCGCCTGCTGGTGGGGGTGGAGCCCATCGCCGAGCCGCTGCTGGCGGAGATCCGGCGGAGTGTCCCCGGGCTGCGGATCGTCAACGGCTACGGGCCTACCGAGACCACCATCTGTGCCACCCTCCACGACGTGCCCCACACGGCGCGTGGCGAGCGGGTGACGCCGATCGGCGCGCCGGCGGCCAACACCCGCGTCTTCGTGCTCGACGCGCGGATGCGGCCGGTGCCGATCGGCGTCGCCGGCGAGCTGTACGTGGGCGGCGCCGGGGTGGCGCGCGGATACCTGGACCGCCCCGCGCTGACCGCGGAGCGCTTCGTTCCCGACCCGCTCTCGGGCGAGCCGGGCGCGCGGCTGTACCGCACCGGCGACCTGGGCCGGTGGCTGCCGGAGGGGGCGCTGGCGTTCGCCGGCCGCACCGACGCGCAGGTGAAGGTGCGCGGCTACCGCGTGGAGCCCGGCGAGATCGAGGCGCGGCTGGTGGAGCACCCGGCGGTGCGCGAGGCCGTCGTCGTGGCGCGAGAGGACTCGGCGGGCGACCGGCGGCTGGTGGCGTACTACCTGGCGGACGAGCCGGTTGCCGTACAGGCGCTGAAGGCGCACGTCGCCGAGCGCCTCCCGGAGCACATGGTGCCGGCGGCGTGCGTGTGGATGCAGGCGTATCCGCGGACGCCGAGCGGAAAGACCGACCGCGCGGCGCTCCCCGCGCCGGGGAGCGACGCGTACGCCACGCGCGGGTACGAGGCGCCCGCCGGCGAGACGGAGGAGGCGCTGGCGGAGATCTGGGCCGACCTCCTGGGCGTGGAGCGGGTGGGCCGCCACGACGACTTCTTCCAGCTGGGCGGGCACTCGCTGCTGGCCACCCGGCTCGTGTTCCGGATCCGCCGCGAGATGGACGTGGAGATCTCCGTCAGCGACGTCTTCGAGAAGCCCGGGCTTTCCCTGCTGGCCCAGCAGCTCCTCGACGCACAGCTGGCCCAGTTCGATCCGGACCAGATCGAAGAGATGCTCGCGCTGGCCCGCGCCGCCGCCGCGGGATGACCGGCCTGCCGTCTCCCATCACCCCGACGAACCGCCCTCGGAGCCGATGAACCCGACGCTGTCGACCGCCGAACGCGAACAGATCCTCCGGATGGCGCGCGCCGCCCGCCTGGAGCGCAGCACGCCCAGGAGCTCTCCCATCGAACCGGTGGAGCGGGGCGGACGGCTGGCGCTCTCCTTCGCCCAGCAGCGGCTCTGGTTCCTGGAGCAGCTGGGGGAGCTGGGGAGCACCTACCACATCCCGGAGCAGCTGCGGCTGCGGGGAGTGCTCGACCGCACGGCGCTGGCGCGGGCCCTGGAGCGCATCGTGGCGCGGCACGAGTCGCTGCGAACGGTGTTCGTGATGGTGGACGGCGAGCCGGAGCAGCGCATCCTGCCGGTGGAGGAGAGCGGCTTCGCCCTGGCGGAGCACGACCTGCGCGGCGATCCGCACGCCCAGGCAGAGGTGGAGCGCCTGGTGAACCGGGAGGCGGAGGCGCCCTTCGACCTGGCGCGGGGGCCGCTGGTTCGCGCGCGCCTGGTGCGCCTGGCGGACGACGACCACCTGCTGCTGGTGACCATGCACCACGTGGTATCCGACGCGTGGAGCATGGGGGTGTTCAACCGGGAATTGGCCATGCTGTACACGGCGTTCAGCCAGGGGATGCCCGATCCGCTCGCCCCGCTCCCGGTGCAGTACGCCGACTACGCCGCCTGGCAGCGGCGCTGGGTGCAGGGCGAGGTGCTCGACGCGCAGGCGGCGTACTGGACGCAGGCGCTGGCCGGCGCGCCGGAGCTGCTGGAGCTTCCCACCGACCACGCGCGCCCCGCCCGGCAGGACCACGCGGGGGCCACCCTGCGCGTGGAGCTGGACCGTGAGTTGACGGCGGAGCTCACGGCGCTCAGCCACCGCCATGGCACCACCCTGTACATGACGCTGCTGGCCGGCTGGGCCACGGTGCTCGCCCGGCTCTCGGGGCAGGACGACGTGGTCGTCGGCACCCCGTGGGCGAACCGCACGCGGCCCGAGGTGGAGGAGCTGATCGGCTTCTTCGTCAACACGCTGGCGCTGCGGGTGGACCTCTCCGCCCGCCCCACCGTGGCCGGGCTGCTGGCGCAGGTGAAGGCGCGCGCGCTGGAGGGGCAGCGGAACCAGGACATCCCCTTCGAGCAGGTGGTGGAGCGGGTGCGTCCCGCGCGGAGCCTGGCGTACAGCCCGCTCTTCCAGGTGATGTTCGCGTGGCAGGGCCCGGCGGAGAGACGCCTGGAGCTGCCGGGGCTCGCACTGGGTTCGCTGGACCCGGCGGGCTCCGGGGGCTCGCGGCGGCAGGTGACCGCGAAGTTCGACCTCGCGGTGGACCTGTGGGAGGAGGACGGGCGGATCGCCGGCGACGTGGAGTACGCCACCGCCCTGTTCGAGCGGGCGACCGTGGAGCGCTGGGCCGGCTACCTGCGGCGGGTGCTGGAAGGGATGGTGGCGGACGAGCGGGGGAGCGTCGACCGCCTGGAGCTACTGTCCGCGGCCGAGCGGCGCCGGGTGGTGGAGGACTGGAACGCCACCGACGCGGCGTTCCCCGATGGCGCCTGCGTCCACGAGTTCTTCGAGGCCCAAGCGGCGCGCACGCCGGACGCCGCGGCGATCGCCTGGGAAGACGGCACGCTGAGCTACGGCGAGTTGAACGAGAGGGCCAACCGGCTGGCGCACCATCTCGCCGGCCTCGGCGTGGGGCCCGAGGCGCGGGTGGGGATCTGCCTGGAGCGCGGGCCGGAGATGATCGTCTCCCTCCTGGCGGTGCTGAAGGCGGGCGGCGCATACCTCCCGCTGGACCCCGCCTATCCCGCGGAGCGGCTGGCGTTCGTGCTGACGGACGCGGCCGTGCCGGTGCTGGTGACGCAGGAGTCGCTGCGCGCGGCGCTCCCCGCCGGCGACGGTGTCGCGGTGGTGAGCGTGGATGGGGACGGGGCGCGGATCGCGGCGGAGGGTGCGGAGAACCCGGAGCGCGGCGTCTCGCCCGATCATCTGGCGTACGTGATCTACACCTCCGGCTCCACGGGGACGCCCAAGGGGGTGATGGTGCCGCACCGCGGGGTGCCCAACCTGGCGTACGCGCAGGCCCGCCGCTTCGGGATCGACAGCACGAGCCGCGTCCTGCAGTTCGCCTCGTTCTCCTTCGACGCGGCGGTGGCGGAGGTGTTCGACGCGCTCCTCGCCGGGGCCACGCTGGTGATGGCCTCGCGCGAGGCGCTCCTTCCCGGTGAGGGGCTGCTGGAAACGCTGCGGGGCGGGCGCGTCACCGTGGCCACCCTGCCGCCGCCGGTGCTTGCCGTCCTTCCGCCGGACGACCTGCCGGAGCTGCGTACGGTGGTGAGCGCGGGGGAGGCGGTGGACGCCGCCACGGTGCAGCGGTGGAGCGGGAGACACGCGTTCGTGAACGCCTACGGGCCGACGGAGGTCACCGTCTGCGCGACCTCCGCTGCGTGCGAGGCGGACGGGCGTGCGCCGGCGATCGGGCGGGCGCTGGAGAACGTGCGGGTGTACGTGCTGGACGCGGCCGGCCGGCCGGCGCCGGTCGGCATCCCCGGCGAGCTGTACGTGGGGGGCGTAGGGGTGGCCCGCGGCTACCTGGGCCGACCGGGGGTGACCGCGGAGAAGTTCGTCCCCGACGCGTTCGGCCGCGCGCCGGGCGCGCGGCTGTACCGCACCGGCGACCGTGTGCGCTGGAGCGCGTCCGGGAACCTGGAGTTCCTGGGGCGCACCGACTTCCAGCTGAAGATCCGCGGCTACCGCGTGGAGCCGGGTGAGATCGAGGCGGCGCTTCGCAGCCACCCCGCCGTGCGCGACGCGCTCGTCCTGGCTCGCGAGGACGCGGCGGGCGACCGGCCGCTGGTGGCGTACTACCTGGCGGACGAGCCGGCTGCGGTACAGGCGCTGAAGGCGCACGTCGCCGAGCGCCTCCCGGAGTACATGGTGCCGGCGGCGTACGTGTGGATGCAGGAGTATCCACGGACGCCGAGCGGGAAGACCGACCGCGCGGCGCTCCCCGCGCCGGGGAGCGACGCGTACGCCACGCGCGGGTACGAGGCGCCCGCCGGCGAAACGGAGGAGGCGCTGGCGGAGATCTGGGCCGACCTCCTGGGCGTGGAGCGGGTGGGCCGCCACGACGACTTCTTCCAGCTGGGCGGGCACTCGCTGCTGGCCACCCGGCTCGTGTTCCGGATCAGGCGCGAGATGGACGTGGAGATCTCCGTCAGCGACGTCTTCGAAACGCCCGGGCTTTCCCTGCTGGCCCAGCACCTCCTGGACGTACAGCTGGCCCAGTTCGATCCGGACCAGATCGAAGAGCTGCTCGCGCTGCCCGGCGCCGCCGACGTGGGATGACCGGCCGGCCGTCTCCCATCACCCCGACGAACTGCCCTCGAAGCCGATGAACCCGACGCTGTCGACCGCCGAACGCGAACGAATCCTCCGGATGGCGCGCGCCGCCCGCCTGGAGCGCAGCACGCCCCAGATCTCCCCCATCGAACCGGTGGAGCGCGGCGGGCGGCTGGCGCTTTCCTTCGCCCAGCAGCGGCTCTGGTTCCTGGAGCAGCTGGGGGAGCTGGGGAGCACCTACCACATCCCGGAGCAGCTGCGGCTGCGGGGAGTGCTCGACCGCCCGGCGCTGGCGCGCGCCCTGGAGCGCATCGTGGCACGGCACGAGTCGCTGCGAACGGTGTTCGTGATGGTGGACGGCGAGCCGGAGCAGCGCATCCTGCCGGTGGAGGAGAGCGGCTTCACCCTGGCGGAGCACGACCTGCGCGGCGATCCGCACGCCCAGGCAGAGGTGGAGCGCCTGGTGAACCGAGAGGCGGAGGCGCCCTTCGACCTGGCGCGGGGGCCGCTGGTCCGCGTGCGCCTGGTGCGCCTGGCGGACGACGACCACCTGCTGCTGGTGACCATGCACCACGTGGTGTCCGACGCGTGGAGCATGGGGGTGTTCAACCGGGAATTGGCCACGCTGTACACGGCGTTCAGCCAGGGGATGCCCGATCCGCTCGCCGCGCTCCCGGTGCAGTACGCCGACTACGCCGCGTGGCAGCGGCGCTGGGTGCAGGGCGAGGTGCTCGACGCGCAGGCGGCGTACTGGACGCAGGCCCTGGCGGGCGCGCCGGAGCTGCTGGAGCTCCCCACCGACCATGCGCGCCCCGCCCGGCAGGACCACGCGGGCGCCACCCTGCGCGTGGAGCTTGACCGCGAGCTGACGGCGGGGCTCACGGCGCTCAGCCACCGCCATGGCACCACCCTGTACATGACGCTGCTGGCTGGCTGGGCCACGGTGCTCGCCCGGCTCTCGGGCCAGGACGAGGTGGTGATCGGCACCCCGTGGGCGAACCGCACGCGGCCCGAGGTGGAGGAGCTGATCGGCTTCTTCGTCAACACACTGGCGCTGCGGGTGGACCTTTCCGCCCGGCCCACCGTGGCCGGGCTGCTGGCGCAGGTGAAGGCGCGCGCGCTGGAGGGGCAGCGGAACCAGGACATCCCCTTCGAGCAGGTGGTGGAGCGGGTGCGGCCCGCACGGAGCCTGGCGTACAGCCCGCTCTTTCAGGTGATGTTCGCGTGGCACAGCGCGGCGGGGGGCGCATTGGCGCTGCCGGGGCTCACCGTGGCCCCGGCCGACTCGGCGCCGCGCGTGAACGCCAAGTTCGACCTGCTGCTGTCGCTGGGCGAGGAGGACGGCCGCATCACCGGCGAAGTGGAGTATGCCACGGCCCTGTTCGAGCCGGCCACCGTGGAGCGCTGGGTGGGCTACCTGCGGCGGGTGCTGGAGGAGATGGCCGCGGACGAGAGCCGGCCGGTGGTGCGGCTGGCGCTCGCGCCGGAAAGCGAGCACTCCCGGGTGCTGCAGGAGTGGAGCCGCACGGAGGCGGCGGAGCCCGGCGAGCCGTGCGTGCACGCGCTCTTCGAAGCGCAGGCGGCGCGCACGCCCGGCGCGGAGGCGGTGGTCCTCGCGGCGGAGCGCCTCACCTACGCGGAGCTGAACGCGGCCGCCAACCGGCTGGCGCGCCGTCTTCGCGCCGCCGGCGTGGGCCCGGAGGGGCGCGTGGGGGTGATGCTGGGCCGCTCCGCCGAGCTGGGGGTGGCGCTGCTGGCGGTGCTCAAGGCCGGGGGCGCGTACCTGCCGCTGGACCCGGCGCTCCCGCCG
>NZ_DASWMD010000020.1:0-11297 GCF_036399935.1 Longimicrobium sp. | reverse complement strand
TCATTCCGCTTCGCGGCTGCTTACGCCTCCCAAGGGGGGAGGACAAGAGACATCAGGGATGACTGGACTAGCGTCATCACCGTGAGGAGTTGTCAACGATCCTCCCGGTTTAAAGTGTCAGCGATCAACCCGGTTGCTCAGAGGCATGCGCCGGCAGCTCGTCGAACCCCGATCGAAGTTCTCCCCTCTCCGCACAGCAGTACCGTGCGAGGAGAGGCCGGGGGAGGGGCCCTCCGAAGGCATGCACCGGCAGCCCATCCAAACTCGATCGAAGTGCTCCTCTCTCCCGCGCTGTTTGCGGGGGAGGGGCCGGGGGAGGGGCTCCCGCGGCGCGGCGCCTACAAGCGCTTTCCGCGCCGCGTCCAGATGACGATAGTCCCGCAGCGAACGAGGGGCGTAACGAACTGCGACGGGGTGTCGGCCTCGCCGCGGTATACCTCGATGCCGTCGATCTCCGAGGGGCTGACGTACTCGTCGATCACGAACTCCGCGGGGCGCACGCGGGGAGCGCTCGGCATCGGGTGGACCATCCGCACTCCGTCGATGATGAACATCATCTGGCACTGGGCGGTGCTGCTGCCGCGCGACATCGGGGACCCCGACGTGCCCATCCGCCCGGAGCTGGGGCGCAGGTTGGGAATGCCGGTGAGCACGTCGGTCACGCGCCCGGCCCGCCGGCCCAGGATCTCCGACCGGGTGATGAAACGCCCGTGCCCGCTCTGCATCCGCTCCATGAACCCGCGCATTGCGGGGCTCATCCGCTGCCCCGAGCGCGACATCACCGTCACCGGCTGAAGCACCACCGACTGGGCCGCCATCCGCAGCTCCACCGACACCACCGAATCCGATTCCAGCGCCAGGTCTCCCAATACCTCGCGGTAGCCGATCCGCGACGCCCGCAGCCGGTAGGCGCCGAGTCCCACGTCCGGGAACTCGAAGGTGCCCGCGCTGTCACTGCGGGTGGAGGTCTGCCACTGGCCGCGGTGGGCGGAGATGACGATGGTGGCCTCGGCGATCACCCCGTCGCTGGCGGCGTCCAGAAGGCGCCCGCGGACGATGGTCTGCGCGGGCGCGGGAATGGCGAACGACAGGGCGGCGAGGCCGGCGAGCGCAAGGTGGCGGGACGAACGCATGGTGCCTCCCCGGAGCGGAGGACGTGGGCCGGGGCGCACGGACGTGCACCCCCGGATGGGATAACGCCGCGGGAAGGCGCCCGCGGCGGGCGAAGGCTCAGTCGAACATGCCCCAGGCGCCTTCCAGGTCCTGCTTGCTGTACACCCGGAACGCGGTGAGCGTGTTGGTGCGCTCGATACCCGACACCTGGGCGATCTCTTCGGTGACGATCTCGGCGATGCGCTCGTACTGCTCGACGCGCAGGATGGCGATCAGGTCGTACTCGCCCGACACGGAATAAACCTCGGCCACCCCCTCGATGCCCGCGATGCGGCGGGCCAGGGCGGGCACGTCGCCGGGAACGGAGCGGATCAGCACGACGGCGGCAACCATGGGGGATATCTTTCTCGGGTTCTGGATACGGACGCTAGTACAGTAACCAAAGTAGGGGAAGAAACGAAAGTAGGGGAAGGATTCTGACTTCGGGTGGGGGGCGGCGGGCTGGCGGGGGCCCCTCCGGGGCCCCTCCCCCGGCAAACCCCGCCGGGAGAGGGGAGAACTTCGGGTAGGAATTCGACAGGCTGCCGGTGCGTGCCTCTGGAAGCCCCCTCCCCCCGGCCCCCGTCCCCCGCTGCGCAGGGGAGGGGGAGACCTGAATCGCGCTTCGGCTAGGCCCAGCGCCATCTGTCATCCTGAGGCCCAGGCGCACCACACTCACCCGGACACCAGGCCGCGCGGGCCGAAGGATCTGGCCCGGCGCCACTTCCCAGCTTGGGCGCGACAGCGGCACGTATGCCTGAATCGCATCCTTCCGGGTCTGCGCGCTCCGACAGCCCCCGCAATGGACGCTGGACGATGATCATGATTATTATCATCGTGATGACCGTTCACCTCGCGCCTGTCGCATGAGCACGACTGTCGATACCTCCGCCATTTCGGCCCGCCCAATGGACGTGCGGCGCCTGGGGATGATCTCCTACGGTGACGCGCTGGCGCTGCAGGAGCAGCTGGTGAAGCAGCGCCGCGCGGGTGAAATCCCGGACACGCTGCTGCTGCTGGAGCACCCGCACGTGATCACGCTGGGCAGCGGCTCGCACGACGAGAACGTCCTCGTCTCGGCCGATGAGCGGGCGGAACGGGGGATCGAGCTGTTCGAGACGGGGCGCGGGGGAGACGTGACCTACCACGGTCCCGGCCAACTGGTGGGCTATCCCATCTTCGACCTCAAGCCCGACCGGCAGGACCTTCACCGATACCTGCGCGACATCGAGGAGGCGCTGATCGGCGTCCTTGCCGACTTCGGCCTGCGGGGCGGGCGCAAGGAGGGGCTGACGGGGGTGTGGGTGGACGGGCGCAAGCTGGGGGCGATCGGCGTGCGCGTGTCGTCGGGGTGGATCACTAGCCACGGCTTTGCGCTGAACGTGGCGACCGACCTGTCGTTCTTCGGCACCATCGTCCCCTGCGGCATCCGCGACCACGGCGTCGGCTCGTTGTCCGGCGAGCTGGGCCGCCAGGTGCCGATGGCGGAGGCGGAGGCATCCGCCGTCCGCTGGTTCAAGCGCATCTTCGGCCGGACGGCGGTCGAGACGGACTGAATCCCTCGCGGCCGACTGAATTTTCATGATCCGCCCCGGCACCTCCGGGGCGGCACCCGACAAATTCGCTCGCTTCAGCCTCCCTGATGGACAATCCCAGGATCCTCGTCGTCTCCGTTTCCACCGGGACGGGCCACGTCCGCGCGGCGGAAGCGGTGTGCGCCGCGCTCGCCCGCCGGCACCCCGGCGTGTACGTACGCCACGTGGACCTGCTGGAGCTGGCGCCGCAGTGGGTGCGGGCGTTCTACGGCAAGGCGTTCGAGAAGGTGGCCGCGCACGCGCCGTCGTTGTGGAAGGAGATCTATCACGCCACCGATGGCGACGAGCACGACCGCGCCCGCTGGGCCGC
Source organism: Longimicrobium sp. (assembly GCF_036399935.1). Classification (GTDB taxonomy): domain Bacteria; phylum Gemmatimonadota; class Gemmatimonadetes; order Longimicrobiales; family Longimicrobiaceae; genus Longimicrobium. Next base: position 8,240 of record NZ_DASWMD010000020.1, on the reverse strand, counting down.
CGCCGCCGACCGGTTCGTGTTCCGCGAGTTCCGGCGCGTGCTGGACGGAGAGCGGTGGGACGCCTGCCTGTCGACGCACTTCCTTCCCTGCCAGCTGGCTTCCGGAGGCGGCGAGTTCCCGCCACTTTCGCTCGTGGTCACCGACTTTACCCTGCACCGCGTGTGGGTGCAGCCGCGCGCCAGCCGCTACTTCGTCGCCACGGACGCGCTCGTGGCGGAACTGGGCAGGCGTGTGCCCGGCGTACCGGCGCTCGCCACCGGCATCCCCATCTCGCCGGACGTGGCATCCGCCGGTTCGCGCGACGAGGCCCGCGCGGCGCTGGGGCTTCCGGGGGACCGGCGCATGGCGCTGATCGTGGGCGGGGGATTGGGGATCGGCGTGGAGGAGTCCGCGCGCGCGGCGCTGCAAGCCACGCCCGCCGACGTTCAGCTGGTGGTCGTCTGCGCTCGGAACGATTCCGCGCGCGAGCGGCTGCAGGCGCTGGGGCTGCCGGCGGAGCGCCTGCAGGTGCACGGGTACGTGCAGGGGCTTACGACGTGGATGTCGGCGGCGGACCTGGTCGCCACCAAGCCCGGCGGGCTGTCGCTGAGCGAGGGGCTGGCGCTGGGATGCGCGCTGCTGCTGACGCGGCCCATCCCCGGCGCCGAAGAGGGCAACGCCCGCGTGGCCGAGGGGCACGGCGCGGCGCTGGTGGCGAACACCACGGGCGAGATCCGCGCCGCGTTCGCCCGCGCGTTCAGCGAGCCCGGCCTCCTCCAGCGATTGGCGGATGGGGCGCGGGGCATGGGCCGCCCCCACGCGGCGGACCACGTGGCGGACGCCCTCGCGGCGTCCGTCGCACGGTCCGGGAGGTGATGGTCAGCGCGCAGGCGGCCGGCGCGAGGGCTTGAACTCGAACTCGTCGGGCGGCAGGGCGAAGAAGCTCAGGTAGCGCTCCTTTTCCTGCTCTTCGCGGATCCAGTCGTCGAACCTGGAATCCACCAGCCCGCCACTCTGGTCCTGGCGGGACGCGGAGCGGGTGGCCAGGTAGTTGGCGTATTCATTTTGCGGATGTCCGGCGTGCCCCTTCACCCAGCGCCACTGCACCTCGTGGCGGCCCGCGACGGGCATCAGCGCCTTCCACAGCTCCAGGTTCTCGATCTCGCCGTCCTTGCGCTTCCATCCGCGCGCGGACCATCCGTGCACCCACTGGGTCATCCCGTCCACCAGGTAGCGGCTGTCGGAGGTGAAGACCACGCGCGACGCCTGCTTGAGCGCCGCCAGCGGGATGGTGGCGCTGCGGATGGCCATGCGGTTGTTGGTGGTGTCGGGCTCCGACGTCCAGTAGTCGCGCCGGACCCAGCCCTTGCGCGGGTGCCAGTACTCCAGCAGTCCCGCGGCCCCGCCGGGACGTGCGCGGTCCTTGTACTGGTTGCCCAGGCACGACTCGTCCGCGTAGATGAACACCAGCGGCTGCGGCTCTTCCAATCTTCCTCCCAGGATGGTTCACGAGCGGCGGAATCTACCCGCCAGGGGGACCTGCGCCAGTTCCCCCTCCCCCCGCCCCCTCCCTCGCAAACTGCGCGGGAGAGGGGGTGAACTTCGCGCCGGGGTTCGACGGCGGCCGGCGCATGCCTCTAGGAGCCCCCTCCCCCCGGCCCCCTTCCCCCGCTGCGCAGGGGAGGGGGAGACCTGAATCACCCTTCGGCTGGCCCCGCGCACCACACTGGCTCCCTTCCCCCGCGCAGTTTGCGGGGGAAGGGTTGGGGATGGGGGCCCCCGGCCCGAGCACCGCGTTTGATTCGACGCACGAACCCCGAAGTGTACACCCTCTCCCGCTTGCGGGAGAGGGTGGCACGCGTGTCAGCGCGGCCGGGTGAGGGCCCCGCGGCAGCCGAGGCCCTGGCTGCCGTGACCGCTGCCGCGCCCCTGCTTGTACGTGTCCGCGGCAAGATCCTTCGGCCCGCGACGGGTGTGCTACGGGCCAGTATGGTGCGCTTGGGCCTCTGGATGACAGACTCTCGCGCCCGCACGGCGGCTTGACACGCGCTCCCCCCGGCCTAGATTCCCGCCGCGCATCTCCCCATTCTGCATCGACTTGGCTACACCGGAGACTCCGTTGCCCCATCCCGCAGTGCTCATCCTGGAAGACGGCCGGGCGTTCCGCGGCGAGGCGTATGGCGCGCGGGGTACGGCGTTCGGCGAGGTGGTCTTCAACACGTCGATGACCGGCTACCAGGAGGTCCTGACCGATCCGTCGTACTCCGGGCAGATCGTCACCATGACCTACCCGCTGATCGGCAACTACGGGGTGAACGCCGAGGACGAGGAAAGCGCGGGGCCGCAGGTTGCCGGGTTCGTGCTTCACGAGGCGCCCCCCGCCTACAGCAACTGGCGGGCGGCCGAGTCGCTGGATGCCTACCTGCAGCGCCACGGGGTGATCGCCATCTCGGGCGTGGATACGCGCGCGCTGACGCGCCACATCCGCTCACTGGGCTCCATGCGCGGCGCCATCGCGCCGGCGGAGGTGGATGCGGACGAGCTGGTGGGGCAGATCCGGGCGCAGCCGCAGATGGCCGGGCTGGACCTGGCGTGCGGGGTGTCAACCGACGAGCGCTACCTGGTGCCGCCCGCGGGCGAGACCCGCTACCGGGTGCTGGCGTACGACTTCGGGGTGAAGTCGCACTCGCTGAAGCTGCTGGCACAGCGCGGCTGCGAGGTCACCGTGCTCCCCGCCACCACGCCCACCGAGGAGATCGTGGCAGCCGGGGCAGATGGCCTGTTCGTTTCCAACGGGCCGGGCGACCCCGAGGCCGTGGGGCATGCGCTGGATGCCATTCGGGCGCTGTCGGGAAGCGGCACCCCCGTGTTCGGCATCTGCCTGGGGCATCAGCTGATCGCCCGGGCGTTCGGGGCCGAGACGTACAAGCTCAAATACGGGCACCGCGGGGGAAACCATCCCGTGCGGCGCCTTTCGGACGGGGCGGTGGAGATCACGGCGCAGAACCACGGCTTCGCGGTTCGCGGCGACGAGGGCGGCATTCCGGGTGCCCCGGAGCTGCAGGTGACGCACATGAATTTGAACGACGGCACCGTCGAGGGGCTGGAGCACCGCGAGCGGCCGGTTTTCTCGGTGCAATACCACCCCGAGGCCGCGCCCGGGCCGCACGACTCGCGCTATCTCTTTGACCGGTTTGTGGATGAGATGGAGCGGCGCGCGCAGCGAATGCAAGTAGACGCTTGACGGCAGGGCCGCCGCGGATTATCGTTCCCGGCGTATAAGTGACCTTGCACCAGATCGTTAGGCCACTTCGCCCGCTGCCCTACCGTTCCCGGCCTCCGCCACGGCTTCCGCACCTGATAGAACGATATCGGCCACACCGGGCCGGCCCCGTCATGCCGACCCGCTTGTCGTCTCCCGTTCAGATCTCTTCGGATCCGTCGCCCCGCGCCGTGAGCGCCGCAGAGCCTGGAACGCCCACGCGCGACTGCCACGAGCCCGCACCAAACCCCAGAGGAGCTTTCTCATGACCAAGGCGGACCTTGTCCAACGCGTCGCCGACACCATCGGGCCCGGAGTCACCAAGCGTGACTGCGCGGTGGTGGTGGACGCGTTCCTGAACTCCATCAAGGACGCGATGGCCGAGCACCAGAACATTGAGATCCGCGGGTTCGGCACGTTCAAGGTGCGCGAGCGCAAGAGCCGCCTGGCGCGCAACCCGCGCACGGGCGACCCGGTGGAGGTTCCGCCGCGCGCGGTGCCGGTGTTCAAGCCGTCGAAGGAGCTCCGCGCCATCGTCGAGGAGCGTCCGCTCGAGGTCTGAGCCGCGCCTGTCGCCAGCGCCAAGGCGCCCGCCCCTGCACCGGGGCGGGCGCTTTTTTTGCGCTTGTTCGCGGCGTTCACCCGAACGCTTCTCCCACGCGCAGCACGGATGACGCACACCCACGAGACGCAGGGCCGGCACTCCCACGACCGCAACGTCTTTGCGCACGACGACCGCCCCGGCCCGTACGAGACCTCGTACGACGTCCGCCGCGGATACGACGAGCCGCCCGTGGCTCCGGCGCATGGGGGCAAGGTGTCGGAGCCGCTGCTGTTCCGCGGGCGGGGCGAGCGGTAGGGTCCCCCTCCCCCGGCCCCTCCCCCGCAAACGGCGCGGGAGAGGGGGGAACTTCGATTGGGGGTCGACTGGGTGCCTCGCATGCCTCGGGTGGGCCCCTCCCCTGGCAAACTGCGCCGGGAGAGGGGAGACTTCGGGCGAGGTTCGACGGGGTGCCTCGCATGCCTCGGGAGCCCCCTCTCCCCGGCCCTCTCCCCCGCTGCGCAGGGGAAAGGGAGAATTCGGCCCCGCTGGGCAGGTGTGGCGTGCGTGCTGGTGAAGCCCCGGGCGGGACGCGACAGCGGCCCGGGCGGGGCTTTCCGCAGTCCCAGCGGCGGGTTTACCCGCTCTTGGGCCGCGCACCCGCCCTCTGGCATCCATCCTGCCCACCGCGCCGTCAGCACGCACACACCGGAGACCAAGCATGCTGATCCAGGAAGTCCTGACCGACGTCCCCCCCGAAGAAGTAATCCAGCGGGCGCGCGAGTGGTTCACCCTGCGCATGACGCCGTACGCGGGGTTTGCCGAAGACTCCAGCGACCATCACCTGAAGCTGACGAGCGAGGCCGCCGACATCACCATCGGCACGGGGACGCAGGACGGGCGCACGCTCGTTCGCGCCTCTACCTCGCGGATGCACCACGAGGTTTCGCAGTTTCTCGCCACGCTGGCCCCGGCCGAGGAAGTGCGCGAAAACCTGCCCGGCCCCGGCGTCTCCGGCGCGGGCTGACCCCATCCCCGCCCCGCGCCCTGAACCCGCGCGGGGCGGCGGTGTACGTGGTGCAAGGACGTGGAGCGCGGACATGTACGCACTTCCGCACTCACGCACTTACGCACTGCCCCTCATGATCATCCGATCCCTCTTCTTCGCCTCGTACCGCGACATGGCCGGCGCCGACGAGCTGGCGCTGGAGCTTCCGGCGGGCGCCCGCGTGGCGGACCTGGTGGGGCGGCTCCGTTCCAGCGGTGGCCTGTCGCGTATGCCCGAATCTCCCGTCGTAGCCGTCAACATGGACTACGCCCCGATGGGGACGGAGCTGCGCGACGGCGACGAGGTGGCGTTCATTCCGCCCGTGGCCGGGGGCTGACGTGCCCGAAAGCTTCGCCCTGGTGACGCCCGATCCCATCGACCCCGCCCGCCTGCTGGGCGACACGCTGTCGCCCGACGACGGCGCCGCGCTGCTGTTCTGGGGCGTGGTGCGCAACCAGAACGAGGGGCGCCCGGTGAGTCACCTGGAGTACTCGGCATACGGGGAGATGGCGGAGCGCGAGATGCGCCGCATCGCCGACGAGGCGCGCGAGCGGTTCGGCACCGGCGCCATTCGAGTGATCCACCGCACGGGCTCACTGGCCATCGGGGAGGCGAGCGTAGCGATCGCCGTCGCGTCGCCCCACCGGGCCGAGGCGTACGAGGCGTCGCGCTACGTGATCGAGCAGTTGAAGCAGCGCGTGCCGGTGTGGAAGCGGGAGGGCTACGTGGACGGCGACACCGAGTGGGTGCCCGGCTTTACCCCCACGGTGCGGGAGATGGCGTGAGCAAGCTGGTGCAGCTGGGCCCGCTGCCGGTCGCTTCCGAGCGTCCCATCCCCGAGTCCGGCCCCATGACGGACGGCTTCGGGCGGCGGATCGAGTACCTGCGCATCTCCGTTACCGACAAGTGCAACCTCCGCTGCGTGTACTGCATGCCGGAGGAGGGGCTGCCCTGGCTGAAACGCGAGCAGATCCTGCGCTACGAAGAGATCGCCGAGATCGTGCGCGTGATGGCGGACCAGGGGCTGCGCCGCATCCGCATCACGGGTGGCGAGCCGCTGGTGCGCCGCGACCTGGCCTCGCTGGTGAGGTTGATTCGCGCCGTTCCGCAGATCGAGGACGTGGCGCTTTCCACCAACGCCGTCCTGCTGACCGAGATGGCGGACGAGCTGCGCGACGCCGGCGTGGACCGCGTGAACGTGTCGCTGGATTCGCTGCGGCCCGATCGCATCGACGCCATCTCGCGACGCGCGGGTTCAGCGGAGGGGATCTTCCGCGGATTGGACGCGGCGGAGCGGGCGGGGTTCGCGCCCATCAAGGTGAATTGCGTGGTGATGCGCGGCCGCAACGACGACGAGGTGGCGGATTTTGCGGCCATCACCCGCGACCGGCCGTGGCACGTGCGCTTCATCGAGGTGATGCCCACGGGCGAGAACCTGGGCGTTTCGGCCGACGAGTTCGTCTCGTCCGACGAGATCCTGGAGAACATCGCGCGGATCGGCGACCTGCGGCCGGTCGCGGGCCCGGCCGGGAACGGGCCGGCGCGGTACTACGCGTTCGATGGCGCCGCGGGAACGGTGGGCGTCATCACGCCGATGAGCCACAACTACTGCGACCGCTGCAACCGCATGCGGCTGACGGCGGACGGGCAGCTTCGCCCCTGCCTTTTCGGACACGCGCAAACCAACCTGCGCGACCCCCTGCGCCGGGGCGAGCCGCTGGAGCCGCTGATCCGGCAGACGCTGCGCATCAAGCCCGAGCGACACTGGCTGGTGCAGGGCTCCGACGCGGGATCCGGCGGGCTGCTGGCCCTCTCGCAGGTCGGCGGCTGACGCCTCACTTCCGCTAACGTCCGCCGTACGGCCGCGGACTCCCCCGCCTTCCCGCCGTTCCCGAGCATGACCCACCCCGAAGGCCGCAGGCCGGCTCTTCTCTCCACCGTCCGGCAATATCTCCTTTTCGTCGTTCTGCCGGCGCTCGCCGTGCTCGCCATTCTGCAGGTGGGCGCCGGGATGGATGCTTCCGCGGCCTTTGCGCCCGCCGCCGCACCCGCGGCGAGCAGCCCCAAGCCGCCGCTGCCCGACATGCTGCTGCTCCTGGCGCAGATCGGGGTGATCGTGATCGCCGCGCGAGCCCTGGGCTACCTGTTCCGGCGCATCGGCCAGCCGCAGGTGGTGGGCGAGATGGCCGCCGGGCTCATGCTGGGGCCTTCGCTGCTCGGATGGGTGGCGCCCGGGATGACGGCGGCCCTCTTTCCCACCGCCAGCCTCGGGTTTCTGAGCGCGCTGAGCCAGGTGGGGCTGCTGGTGTTCATGTTCCTGGTGGGCGTACGACTGGACCCCCAGCTGCTGCGCAACCGCGGCCACACGGCGGTGGTCACCAGCCACGTGAGCATCGCCGCGCCGTTTCTGCTGGGCACGGTGCTGGCCCTGGCCATCCATCCCACGCTGGCCCCCAAGGGGGTGAGCTTCACCGCCTTCGCGCTGTTCATGGGCGCCGCGATGAGCGTTACGGCCTTTCCCGTGCTCGCACGCATCCTGGCCGAAAAGCGGCTGACCGGCACCCGGCTGGGCGCCGTGACGCTGGCCTGCGCGGCGGTGGACGACGTGACCGCGTGGAGCATCCTGGCCGGGGTGGTGATGCTGGTGCGCAGCGGCGACATGCACGTGCCCCTGTGGGTGACGGTGGTGGGCTCGGCGGCGTTCGCCGTCGTGATGATCACCGTCGGGCGGGCGGGGATGGCCAGGGCGCTGCGCGGCTCGGTGCGCGGGGGCACCCTCTCGGACGACGGGCTGGCGTTCATCCTCCTGCTGGCACTCCTCTCGGGCCTGGTCACGGAGTACCTGGGCGTGCACGCCCTGTTCGGCGCCTTTCTGGCCGGGGCGGTCGTTCCGAAGGAGCCGGGCTTCGTCCGCAGGCTGACGGACAAGCTCGAGGATGTGACGGTGGTGCTCCTGCTGCCGCTGTTCTTTGCGTTCACCGGGCTGCGGACTAGCATCGGCCTGGTGAGCGGGTGGGAGATGTGGCTCACCTGCGCGGCGGTGATCGCGGTGGCGGTGGCGGGCAAGTTCGGCGGGAGCACGCTGGCGGCGCGGGCCACGGGCATGTCGTGGCGCGACGCGAGCGCGCTGGGCGTGCTGATGAACACGCGCGGGCTGATGGAACTGGTGATCCTGAACGTGGGGCTGGACCTGGGGGGTGATCTCGCCGGCGCTGTTCGCCATGATGGTGCTGATGGCCCTGGTGACCACCTTCATGACCACGCCGCTGCTGGACTGGATTCGGGTGGATGCCGAGCTGGCTGTGGACGAGCGGGACCCGGCGCGGGTGCTTGCCCTGGCGGCAACGCGTGCGTAGTCTCGTGCCGGTCGCGCGGTTGGAATCGGTGGCGGCGGACCCATCCGGGTCCG
>NZ_DASWMD010000019.1:0-89568 GCF_036399935.1 Longimicrobium sp. | reverse complement strand
CGAGTCTCTGCGAGATGTTGCGGCGGAATTCGCCCCCGGCCAGCAGCTCGGTGCGCAGGCCGCGGCGGCGCAGCCCGGCGGCCAGCAGGGCCGGGCGGGGGGCGGCTCATCCGCGCTCGCCGCGTCCGTCCGTGTACAGGGGCGTGATCACCGCGAGCGCCGCCTCGGACAGGCCCGGCGCGGCGGCCACGATGCCGTGGGGCTGCACCGGGTCCGGCTTGTTGTACCGGAGCGGCGCGCCCAGGCAGTCGGTGACGGTGCCCCCCGCCTCGCGCACCACGACCTCGGGGGCGCAGGTGTCCCACTCGCGCAGGTACGGCACGGGGTGCACGTACAGGTCGCTGTGCCCCTCGACGACGCGCGCGCACTTGAGCCCCACCGAGCCGGCCGGCTGCACTTCGCCCGCGCCCAGCCCCGCCTGGATGGCGGCCAGGAGCGGGTCGGGGTGTGAGCGCGAGCCCACCAGCCGCGGCGGCGTCCTCCCGGTCCGGGCCTGGAGGCGCAGGGGACCGTTCCCGCGCTCGGCCCAGGCCCCGGCGCCCTCGGCGGCGTAGTACAGGGTTTCCAGGGCCGGCAGGAACACGGCGCCCAGGACGGCGCGTCCGTCCATCGCCAGCCCCACCATCACGGCGAACTCGCCGTTCCGGGCCAGGAACTCGCGCGTGCCGTCCAGCGGGTCCACGATCCACACGCGCGCCGCCCGCAGCCGCTCGGGGGTGTCGGCCGACTCCTCGGACAGCACGGCGTCGGCGGGGAACGCCGCGCGGAGCGCCTGCACGACGGCGCGGTTGGAGGCGTGGTCGGCGTCGGTGACGGGCGAGCCGCCCTCCTTGGCGGTGGCTACGGCGCGCCCGTAGAACGGCATGGCCGCCTCGCCGCCCAGCCGCGCGGCGAGAACCGCGGCGCGCAGCTCGGCGGCCCACGGGCCGTGCCCGTTCCGGTGAAGGTTCACGACGGCTCCGCTACAGCCCCAGGCGCACGCCCAGCGACGCCGACAGGTTGAATGCGTCGCCGCCCAGGTGGCGGTTGAGCTCCCAGGTGCCCCGCACGCGCGCCAGCGTGTCGAACCGGCGCCGGAACAGGAGAAGTTCCGCCCCGGCGCAATTCAGGACGTCCACCTCCGCCGCCTGGGGGCCCGGCCGGCCGCCACGCACCCGCTCGCGGCCCAGGTCCACCTTCCAGCGCCCGCGCGGGGTGTACCCCTCCAGCGCCAGCGTGGCCCCGCCGCCGCCGTACGCCGCGGGCGACCCCAGGAACTGCCCCCGGTGCGTGTGCCCCTGCAGCTGCGCGAAGTGCACGTACGCCGGGCCCTGGGTCCGTACGGAGCGCAGGTGGCCGGGCTGGGTGTTCAGCCATTCCGCCCGGAGCGACAACAGGCTCTCGCCCCGGCGCCACGCCTTGCGCCCGCCCAGCGCGTACCCGGCGCTGTGGTCCGGCTCCAGGACGAAGTCCAGCAGGTCCCAGCTGTGGTCCTCGCGCAGGTACTCGCCCCACACCTCGACGCCGCCGCCGGGGAGCACCCACCGCGCGAACACCGACGCCAGCTGGTTTCCCGCGTCGGAGCGCGCGTCCGGGCCCTCGCCGGTGCTGCCGAGCCCCGCCTTGAAGATGGCTTCGAACGGCTTCGCCAGGTCGCGGGGGGAAAGCCCGCCGAGAGGCCAGGGCTCGTGGAAGAAGCGCGACGCCCCGACCTCCAGGCCGTCGAGCCCGTAGGGAAGGAAGGTGGCCACCATCCCCGTCATCAGGCGCCGGCTGCCGTGGCCTTCGTGCGGCGACCAGGCCGACTGCGCCAGGCTGCCCCACACCACGCGGCCGTGCACCCGGCCGATGCCCACCTTCCAGGGCGTCGACGTGCCCGCGAAGCCGTGGGCGAAGCCGCCTGCGTTGCCCCCCAGCACCAGCGGGTACGCCGACGAGGGCCCCCACTGCTGGCTCGCGGTGGACACCCCGGCCGCCAGGCCCACGACGTCCACCCGCAGCGTGCTCTCGCCCGGGTCGATGCGCGCGTACGGCTGGTCGCCGAAGCGCTGGGGGCGGTCGAGCGTGGTGGGCGCGTCGGGATCGGCAAAGGCCAGGCGGCCGGTGCGGCCGGTGGGCATGAGCTCGAACCCGGCGTTCTGGGCCCAGAATCCGTGCGGCTCCACCCGCAGCGACACGGGGCCCGCCCGCAGGGCGAAGCCCGCGCGCACCGCGGCGGTGATCCCTCGCCCCGCCCACGTCACGCCGTCGTTGGCCCCGTGGGGAAAGGCGGAGTTGTACGTCAGGTCCACGGCCGGCCGAAGCAGCCGGACCCACGGGGCGCGGGCAGGCCCTTCGGCCGCGCGCGGTGCCCAGGGGTGGGCCGAGTCGGGAAGCAGAAGCGCGGCCTCGCGGGGCGAAAAGCCGCGGATGGACCAGGGGTACAGCGGCGCGGCGCCGGCCACCTGGAGCACCCGCAGGTACTCCTCGGCCTCGCTGCCGACGCTGGCCTCGGCGCTCAGCTCCGGCTGCTGCCCGACCAGCGGAGCGCCTCCGGCCAGGAGGGCGGCGCTCCACAGGGCGGCGCTCCACAGGGCGGCGGCCGGGCGGGAGGGCCTCACGCGGCCCCGCGGCGGCACGGCTTCGGCGCCCGGCTCACCGGGCGAACGCCCCGATGGCGCCGCCACCTCGTCCCGCTCCGCCCCCGTGAGCCCGGGGAAACGGACAAGGAGAGCACCCTGGCCGCGGCGCGGTCGCTGTCGGGGAACTCGCCCCTCTGGTATGCCACGTAGGCCAAGCACGGCTGCTGGTGAAGGGGGAGCGGGGAGTACACCGACGTTCCGACCTGCCGCGGCGACGGGAAGTCCCGCGGAAGATAGGCCTTCGCGACAGAGTCTGCAATCCGTTCGCCTGCTTGGACATGGCGCCCCGGAGGGTTATAGTTCACGCGATCGCCACCCGACCCCGCGGAGACCTCACTTGGCCCGACGTGCCTTTCTTCCGTTCCTGTGTCTGCTGGCCGGCGTTCCCCTGGGGGCGCAGGAAGCAACGGACTCGCTGCCCCCGCCCGCCCACGGCGCCGTGCAGGCGCTGCATACCGTGGGCGGCGCCGTGGAGGAGGCGCTGCGCGACGCACAGCTGCGCGGCGAGGCATCGGCGGACGGGTTTCTGCTCCGCTCGCCCTCGTCGCTGGTCCGGGACCGGGGGAACGGCGTGTGGATCGTGGCGCCCGAGCTTACGCTCGCGTGGAACTCGCGAATCCCCTTCTCCCTCAACGACGGCGCCCTCTGGGCCGCCAAGGGGCTGAGCACGCTGGTGATGGCCGGCGTGCAGGGGGAGGCGGGGCCGGTGCGGCTGGTGCTGGCGCCGGAGCTGTCGTACTCGGAAAACCGCGACTTCGGCGACCTGCTTCCCTACGATTGGGGACCGGAGCAGCGGGCGAGCCACCGCGCGCCCTGGCAGAGCGGCACCCACTCCATCGACCTGCCGGTGCGGCCGGGGAGCGGGGAGCGGCGGCGGATCCATCCCGGGCAGTCGTCGCTGACGGTGCGCGCCGGCCCGGTGGCGCTCGGCGCGGCGACCGAGAACCAGTGGTGGGGCCCCGGCGTGCGGAACGCCGTGCTCCTGGGCGGGCAGGCCGCGGGCATCCCCCACCTTTTCCTGCGCACGGCCCGGCCGGTGAGCACGCTGCTGGGCCGGGTGGAGGCGCGGTGGATCGCGGGAGGGCTGCGCGAATCGGCGTGGTTCAATGCCACCCCCGGCGACGACTGGCGCTCCCTGAGCGCGGCCGCGGTGGTGCTGACGCCGGTGGACGGGGTGTCGCTGGGCCTCGCGCGTTCCGTGTACTCCGGCGCGGACGGTGGGGCGGGGGTGCTGAAGAACGGCGCGGACGTGCTGCTTCGCTGGCGCGGCGCGGGCGACACCGCGGCCGCGAGGCCCTTCGAGCAGATGACCAGCCTGTTCGGCCGCATCGTGCTTCCCGCCGACGGGGCCGAGGCGTACGCGGAGTGGGTGCGCTACCGCCTTCCCGGCTCCGTGCGCGAGCTGCTGGAGGTTCCCGAGCACACGCAGGGCTACACGGTGGGCATGCAGTGGCTTCGCCCCGTTCCGGGCGGCCGGGCGCGGCTGCAGGCCGAGCACACCTACCTGGAAAAGAGCCCCTCCTACCGCACCCTCCCGACGGGAAGCTACTACGCCGGCCCCGCCGTTCCGCAGGGCTACACCCACGAGGGGCAGGTGATCGGCGCGTCGATGGGTCCCGGCGCGTCGGGGCAGTGGCTGGGGCTCGACTGGCTGGGCCGCGCGGCACGGGCGGGGGTCTTCGCGGGGCGGATCCGCTGGGCGAACGACGCGCTGTACGACAAGCCCGCGCCCAACTCGGGGTTGCGTGGCCACGACGTCACCCTGCTGGCCGGGCTTCGCGGCGCGGCCGACGTGGGCGGCGCGCGCGTGAGTGCGGAGTGGACGGCCGGCAAGCGCTGGAACTACCTGTTCCAGGGCTACGCCTTCGACTGGGACCAGCGCGAGAACACCGTGAACGTGGTGAATCACACCCTGCGGGTGCAGGTCTCGGCGGCGCCGGCGCGAAGCACGGGGGCCGTACGATGAAGCGGCGCTGGCTTGCCCCGGCGCTCGCCGCCCTGCTGGCCTCGGGGTGCGACCTGCTGGAGCCCGGCGAAGCGGACCGCGTCCCCGGGCGCTACCGGCTTGCCACCTACGGCGGACAGGCGCTTCCCGCGGTGATCGCCGGCGACGCCGCGGGCAACCGGGTGGAGCTCCGCTCGGCCGAGTTGGAATTGCGGAGAAACTTCCGGTGGGTGCTCGTTCAACGGGTGGAGTCGGTGGCGGGCGGAGCACGGACCCCGGCGGTCCTGGCCGACTCGGGGATCTTCCGGTTCAACACCGTCCCCGGTGAGATCTTCGTGACCACGCCCGACGGACGGCCCCACCCCGCCAACCTGCGGGGCGCCGACACGGTCGACGTGTTCTGGAGCTACCAGCGGCACGACGTCTTCGTCCGCTAGCCGCCGGGTCCCCGCCCCAGGAGCCGCCGCCAGAAGCCCGCGCGCTCGGGCAGCGGAGGCACCTCCAGCGGGGGTTCGCCGGCCAGCATGCGGGCCGGGTTCACCTCCGAAAGCATCCGCAGCTGCTCCTGCCCTCCCCGGGCGATGAGCATCTCCCGCGCCGCGCCCACGCCCAGGCGTCCGCGGGCGTGGTGGTCGCTGGACAGGTAGTCGGCCCAGCCGCGGTTCAGCAGGGCCCACGCGGCCCGCTGCGGGCCCGGGCCGTACCGCCCCGCCAGCGATCCCCAGTTCACCTGCAGGGCCGCCCCCACCTTTCGCCACTCCTCCGGCCCGGCCAGCTCCTCCCCCACCTGCGGATACCGCTCCGGGTGCGCCACGATGGGGAGCCACCCGGCCACCTTCAGGTCGAAGAGAGCGCGCGCGGCGCCGGGGGGAACTCCCTGGAAGGGGAACTCCACCAGCACGAACCGCGTGCCCGCCAGCCGCAGCCGCGGGTCGTCGAGCACCGGGCGGGGCGAGTCGAGCATCAGCTCCACCCCCCGCTCCACCCGCAGCGCCGGAAACTCGGCCGCGGCCAGCTCCGACAATTCCCGCCACCCCCGGTCCAGCGCCTCCATCCCGGCCGCCAGGCGGGCGGGATGCTCCGTCATCGACGCCTGGAAGTGGGGCGTGGTGACCAGGGTGGTCACCCCCGCGTCGCGCATGTGCGCCAGCGCCTGGCGCGATTCGTCGAGCGTGGCGGCCCCGTCGTCCACGGCGGGAACCAGGTGCGAATGGAAGTCGATCATCCTTTCAGGCGGTTCGGCGGGCGGCGGCGTCCTCGATGACGCCGCGGAGCGTGGCCCGGACTGCGTCGTAGCTGGCGTGCCGCTCGCACCAGCGGCGGGCGCGCAGGCCCATCTGGCGCGCGTCTTCGGGCGCGTCTAACAAGGCGTCCAGCGCCGCCGCCAGGGCGGCGGGGTCGGCCGGCGGCACCACCAGGCCCCGTCCCCCGGCCAGCATGGCGGGGATGTCGGACACGGCGGTCGCCACGGTGGGCCGGGCCATGGCCATGGCGTCCAGCAGCTTGCTGGGCACCTGCATGGCCGACTGCGGGTGCATCCGCTGCGGCACCACCACCACGTCCGCGGCCTCCAGCAGCAGGGGCACCTCTTCCAGCGGGGACGGCGGGTGGAACGAGACCTCGGGCAGCGCCGCCTTCAGCGACCGAAAGAACGGGTCCGCCGGATCGCCGCCGGCCACCACGAGATCGGCGCCGTGCCGCATTCGCCGCACCGCCTCGGCCGCGTCCTCCACCCCGCTGTACACCCGCGGGGTGCCCATGAACATCACCACCGGCCGCGCGCCGACACCCAGCCGTGCCCGGGCCCGCTCCCTCCACTCGGGGCGGGGCTGGAGCCGGGCGGTGTCCTTGGCGTGCGGCACCAGCGTTCCCCCGTAGCGCGCCTGCAGCGCCTGCCCCGCCACCGTAAGCCGCTCCGCCCACCCCGTCCTGGCCAGCATGGCGCGCGTCCAGGACCGGCCGTCGGGGTGGCCCACGTTCACCGCCCACCGCCGCGGCTGCCGCAGCGAGCCCGCGGGGCGGAACGAAAGCTCGTCGTCGTCGATGTCGAGCACCACGGGCGCGCCCGAGCGGCGGCGATGGAGCAGCGCCACGCCGAAGCTGGCGAACAGGGGCTTCACCGCGTACACCACGTCGCCGCGGATGCGGCCCAGCAGGGTGGAGACGGTGGACGCGTACCCCGGCCAGCGGCCGCCGGGCACGCTTTCGACCGGCACCGGCCCGCCGCGCGCCGGCTCCCACACCCCGCCGCCGAACGCCGTGCCCAGCACCTGCACCTCGAAGTCGCGCGACAGGACCTCGGCGAGCAGCTGGGCGCGGGCCACGGAGTTCAGCGACACGTTCGACGAAAGCAGCGTCACCCGCATGGATTCACCCGTCACGGCCGGGAAAGAGGCCTGGCATGGGTCCGAAGAAGCGTTCCCGGCCCAGCCACGCCACCGCGAACGCGGAGGCGATCGCGGCCAGGAGCAGCCCGCGTGCCCCGGGACCGGGCAGAAGCCGCAGCGCGGCGATGGCCCCGGCGCCGCCCAGACCTACCGCGGCGGCGCGGAGCGCGGCCCGCCCCGTTTCCGGGATGCGTCCGCGGACCACCCAGAAGAGCGCCACGCAATCCACGCTCACCCGCGCCAGCCAGGCCACGGCGGCTCCCTCGATCCCCCACCGCCACACGAAGGCACCCAGCAGGGCCACGAACAGCGGCAGCTCGGCCAGGTGCAGCCAGGCGGTAAGGTCCGGCCGTCCGACGGCCTGCAGCAGGGTGGAAGGCACCTTGGCCAGCCCGTTGACCAGCAGCCCCGCCGCCAGCCAGGCCAGCACCGCCTCGCCCTCCGCGGCGTATTCCGGGCCTACCCACAGCCGCAGCAGGTCGCCCGCGAAGGCGGCCAGCAGCAGCGACAGCGGAAGCACGAGCAGCGCCACCGCCGCCACCCCGCGCTCCAGCAGTTGGCCGAGCCGTGCGCCGTCCCGGCGGGGAACCGCCGCGAAGGCGGGGAACAGCACCGTCACCACGGCCCCCGAGGCGATCCCCAGCCGCAGGGCCACCTCCTGGCCGGTGCCGTAGTACGCGGCCGCGGCGGCGGAGGCCATGGCGGCCACCACGAAGCGGTCCAGGTACACCAGCAGCGGCGATACGATGGCGCTCACGGTGGCCCAGCCCCCGTACGCCAGCAGGGGCTTCACCAGCCTGCGGTGCATGCGCGGGCCGCGCAGGCGGGGGATCTCGCGCACGCAGAGCGCCGCCAGGGCGCACCAGCTGGCCAGCCGCGCCGCGCACAGGACACCCACCACGGGCACCAGCCCCGGGGCCAGGGCCAGCGCGGCCACCGGGCCCAGGTAGGTCAGCGCCGCCGTGGGCATGGCCACGGCGTTCACCAGGCCGAAGCGGCGGCGTGCCTCCAGCACGCCCCCCAGCACCGGCGCGGTGACCGTAAAGGGCAGCGCCAGCGCCAGCAGCCGGAAGGCGGAGGCCGCTTCGGCAACCATGCCGGGAGGCACGTGGATGCCCCGGGCGATCGCGGCGGCGAAGAAGAAGAGGGCCCCGGCCGCGGCGGTCCCGAGGGCGCCGCTGATGGCCAGGGCCGTCCACACCACGGGGGCCAGCACCCGCGAGTCCCGGCGCCGGTCGGCCGAGGCGTGCCTCGCCACGGCGCGCCCCAGCCCCAGCTGCAGGAATGCGGCGTAGCCGATGACGGTCCAGGCCAGGATCAGGACGCCGAACCGCTCCGGGCCCAGCCCCGAGGCGATCCGCGGGATGGCGGCGATGGCGATGGCGGCGGGGATGCCGGCGCCCGCGAGGGTCCAGGCGATGCCCCGCCGGTTGGAGCCCGGCGGAAGCCAGCGCGGCAGACGCCCGGCGGGAGCGGCCCGCGGCGGCGGCGGCGCCGGGCGCATCTCGCGGCCGCTCAACGGGCCGCGTCGCGGTACTCGAGGTAGCGGTACCCCCCCAGGGCGGCCCAGCATCCCAGCCCGTAGCCCATGGACGAGAGGGCCCGCAGCACGCCGGCCCTGCCCAGCAGCGGCGAGGCGGGTAGCAGCGCCGCCGAGACGCCCAGCCGGACGGTGGCCCAGGCCAGCCGCCGGCCCACCGCCCTCCGGCGGGCCGGGAGCGCGTACTCGCAGCGGAGGGCGGTGTTTCCCACCCGGAACGAGCGCCGGAGCACCCAGCCGGCGCGGGCGCGCGCGGGGGGGACGTGCTCGTGGGTGACCGCCGCGGGCGCGGCCACGATCCGCGCGCCTTCGCGCACCGCGCGCATGAAGAAGAACGAGTCCTCGCCCCCGGAAACCCCGAAGGCGGGGTCGAACGGCTCGTCCCCGGCCAGGAGGCGGGCGGCGACCAGGACGTTGTTCGTGGAGGCCACGGGAACCAGGGTGCCGCGGGGGGGCGGCGACACCGCGAACGCCGGCGCGTCCGCCAGCCACGCGGGAGTGCCGGGCGCAAACGAGGGGACCACCCTGCCCTGCACCGCGTCGGCCCCGAAGCAGCCCTGGGCGTCCAGCAGCTCGTGGAGCCAGCCGGCGCAGACCGTTTCGTCGTCGTCGACGAACGCCACGAAGTCCGCACCGGCCTCCAGGGCGCGGGCGACGGCGCGATTCCGCGCGCGGGAGATGTTGCGCTCGGGCTCCACGACGTAGTGGAGATCCCACGGAAGATGGGCCGCGGCGGCGGCGGTGCGCGCGGACTCCCCCGCGTCGTTGTCGCAAACGACCACGAAGACGCGGGGCGGCTGGCGGGCGAAGGTGAGACGGCCCAGGCTGGCCAGCAGCGCGGCGAGCCGTTCGGGGCGGCGAAAGGTGGCGATGCACACGGCGACCCGGGGAGCGGCGGAACCGCGCTCCGGGCCCGCGCCTGCGGCCGCGCGCTCTCCGGGGATGGCACCGGCCCGCCGCTCCGCGGCCCTCACCGGATCAGCCCTTGGGCCGCGCGCGGAACCACGCCACGCGCTTCGGAATGCCTTTGTCGCCCGCAGCCGTGGCCCCCGATGAAGCCCGCCCCGCCGGTACCGGTCAGCGTCATGACGGATGCCTGTCGGCCGGCCTCAGCCCCGGCCGTAGCGGTCCTCGAGCCGGATGACGTCGTCCAGCTCGGGGGTGCTCACCTCGAGGAGCACCGAGTCTTCCAGCGCCTCCATCCGGTGCACGTCGCCGGGGCGCACGGTGATGCACTGGCCGGGCGACATCTCGTAGTCCACCCCGTTGAAGTGAAAGCGCAGGCGGCCGCTCTGCAGCAGCATGGTTTCCTGCTTGCGCTCGTGCTTCTGCAGGGAGAGGGCGTGCCCGGCCGTCACTTCCAGCACCTTGCCGGCGTAGCGGTCCTCGTGGGCGTACCAGACCTCGCGGCCCCAGGGCTTGGGGACGATCTTGGGCTCGGCGAAGGGCGAATCGGCGTGTGGTTGCATGGCCATGCGAACGGGCAATCGGGAAATCGGAGCGCCGCCGCCGGCCGGCGTGGGCGCGGCGGAAAAGCTATCCGCGTCCGCCGCCGCGCGACAGCCCCGGCGCGGCCAGCAGCCCCTGGGCGCGCGGGCGGGCCGGGGGGCGGGGGCCCCGCTCCCGCCGCGCGTCGGCAAGGCTTCCGGCGGTGCGCAGGAACAGCTCGCGGTTCAGCCGGAGGGCCGTCTCGTCGGCGCTCCGGCGCCTGCCCAGCGCCGCGGCGCCCGCCGACCAGCGGGCGTGCTCGTCGGGGCCCATGTCGGACACCCGCTGCAGGGCGGCCACGAACGCCGCGGGGCGGTCCAGCGGCAGGTCCCACCCGGCGTGCGCCGCCTCCAGCCCCCGCCACGGGGTCTGGTCGCTGATCAGCGCGGGGCACCCCTGCACCAGCGCCTCCACCACCACGTGGCCGAAGTTCTCGCCCAGCGTGGGGAGCAGGAACACGTCGTAGGAGCGCATCAGCGCCGCCACCCGGTCTGACTGCACCGGGCCGTGGTAGCGAACTTCCACGTGCGGCGGCAGGGCCTCGAACAGGGCGCGGCAGCGCGCCCAGTAGTCGGGGTCGCCCACCGGCCCGTAGATGCCGAGCTCCACCCGCCCGCGGACGCCGCCGAGGAGCGCGATGGCGTACGCAAGGTTCTTCTTGGGGTCGATGCGCGACAGGAACATGGCGCGCACCACGCCCGCCCGCTTGGGCGCACGGAGCACGGCGCACGGCGCGGGCGCCGCCACCAGGTCGGGAGCCACCACCACCGCCGCCCGCCGTCCCATGCGCCGCCGGATTTCGGCGGCCTCGTGCTCGCTCGACGCCTGCCAGGTGACCCCCCGGTACAGCCCCGCCGCCCCGGACAGGGCGATGTACAGGCGCTTCTTCAGGTACTTGGGCGGGGGAAGCCGCTCCGCCAGGCGGCGGGGCAGCCACCCCCCCCATCCGCCGACCGACAGCGCCCCCGGGTGAAGCTCCCCTCTCGGCGCCAGCACCACCGGCGTCACCGGCACGGCCCGCAGCCGGCGCAGCAGCAGCGGCGCGATGGACATGGGCGCCGAAAAGAGGCTGTTCAGGTACAGCACGTCGTAGGCGGTGCCGCGCATGGCCCGCCGCAGCCCCCGCAGTCCCACCTGCCGGGGAGGCAGGTACATCGCCTCACCCCGCCCCACGGGCTGCCAGGCGCCGGGGACGATGCCGGGGTAGGGCCGGGCGTCGCCCAGGTCGCGGTCGCGGGTCAGGATCCGGAAGCGGAACGGCGGCCCCATCTGCTCGACCATGTTCTGCACGGTGCGCAGCGGCCCGCCCGCCTTGTACCCGGGGAGGTAGCGCTCCAGCAGCGCCAGCACGGCCACCTCGCCGCGCCCCGCCGGACCGGTGGTCACGCCACCTGCCGGCGCGCCGGCGCCGCCCCACCCGCCGTGGCGCGGATCACCCGGGCCACGCGCTCCAGCTCCGACGAAGCCAGGTTGCTCCCCGAGGGCAGGCACAGCCCGTGTTCGAACAGGCCGCGCGCCACCTCGCCGCCCCAGGTGGGAAGCCCGGCGAACACCGGCTGCAGGTGCATGGGCTTCCACACCGGCCGGGCCTCGATGCCGTGGGCCTCCAGCGCCAGCCGCAGCGCCTCGCGGTCGGCGCCGAACTCCGCGGGGTCCACCGTCAGGCAGGTGAGCCAGCGGCTGTGCCGGCCCCACGGGGCCTCGGGCATCCACCGCAGCCCGGGGACGTCGGCCAGCGCCTGGCGGTAGAACTCGAAGACGGCGCGGCGGGCCAGCACCCGCTCCTCCAGCACCTCCAGCTGCGCGCGCCCGATGGCCGCCAGCACGTTGCTCAGGCGGTAGTTGTAGCCGATCTCGGAGTGCTCGTAGTGCGGGGCCGGGTCGCGGGCCTGCGTGGCCAGCTTGCGGGCGTGGGCCACCAGGACGTCGTCGTCGGACACCAGCATGCCGCCGCCCGAGGTGGTGATCACCTTGTTGCCGTTGAACGAAAAGATCCCCGACTGCCCGAAGGTGCCCGGGGCCCGCCCGTGGTAGGTGGCGCCCAGCGCCTCGGCCGCGTCTTCCACCAGCGGCACCCCGTGGCGCGCGCAGGCGTCGACGATGGGGTGCAGGTCGGCGCTCTGCCCGTACAGGTGCACCACCACCACCGCCGCGGGGAGCCGCCCGGCGCGGGCGCGGTCTTCCAGCGCCTGCTCCAGCAGGGCCGGATCCATGTTCCACGACCGGGCCTCGCTGTCGATGAACGCCGGGCGCGCGCCCAGATAGGCGATGGGGTTCACGCTGGCCGAAAAGGTCAGCGAGCTCACCAGCACCTCGTCGCCCGGCCGCACCCCGGCCAGCTGCAGCGCCAGGTGGAGCGCCGCCGTCCCCGAGCTCAGCGCGGCCGCGTGGCGGGAGCCCACGGTGCGGGCGAACTCGGCCTCGAAGGCGTCCACGTGGGGGCCCAAGGGGGCGATCCAGTTGCTGGCGAAGGCGTCGGCCACGTACGCCTGCTCACGCCCGCTCATGTGGGGGGTGGACAGGTGGATGCGGGGCGGCACGTCGGACATGCTCACGTCGGTTGCTCGTTGCTCGTTCGGACCAGCGGCCGGGCCGGCACGCCGGCCACCGTGGCCCCTACCGGCACGTCGCGGACCGCCACGGCGCCGGCCCCCACCCGCGCGTCGTCGCCGATGCGCACTCCTGGCACCACCGTGGCCCCCGCCCCGATCCAGCCGCGGTCGCCCACGCGCACGTTTCCGCACAGCGACGACATGGGCGACAGGTGCGCCCCGTGGCCCACCACGCAGTCGTGCTCCACCACGGAGGCGGTGTTCAGGATCACCGCTTCGCCGACGCGCGCGGCGGCGTTCACCACCACGCGGGGAAAGACCACCGTTCCCCGCCCGATTGTCGCCGAGGGGCTCACCGTGGCCGTGGGATGCACCAGCGGGGGCGCGGGCGTGTCGCCCAGCGCGGCCAGGCAGCGCGCGCGCTGCGCGTTGTCGCCCACGGCCAGGGCCACGGCGCCGGCGCCGGCGGGAAGCGGGGCCGCGCGGCGGATGGCGTCCAGCAGCTCGTCCTCGCCGGCCACGACCGTCGCGCCGCCGGGCTCCACCACCTGGCCGCGCTTGGCGGGGTCGCGGTCCACGAACCCCGCCAGCCGGTGGCCGGCCGCGCGCACCAGGTCGGCCACGACCTTGCCGTGGCCCCCGCCCCCCCACACCAGGAAGTCGGTCACCAGACCTGGCGCACCAGCACGAACGCCTCGGCCGCGCGCACGCCCACGGTGCACCCGCGCATGGTCGCCAGCGCCCGCAGCGCCTCGGCCGAGCGCTCGTGCGGAAAGGGCTGGATCTGCGACTCGAAGCACTCCATGGCGCGCACCTTGGTGTCCAGCTGGTCCGACACGTCCACGTACACGTTCGGCGCGAAGGCCGGCGACAGGTACGGCGCGTTCCAGTTGGTTTCGGAGAGCGTCTCGTACGCCAGCACCATCCGCGGCGGCGCGGCGGTGGAGGGGCGCGACGCCACCAGGGCCGAAAGGAACACCAGCTGGTGGTCGGCGTGGATGTCGCCCACGAAGGGGATGAGCACCGTGTGCGGCCGCACCCGCGCGAACACCTCGCCCATCCGGGCGTTCAGGTCGCGGTGCGCCACCGTGTCGAGCGCCGCGGCGGGAAAGTCCAGGAAGAACGTTTCCCGCACGCCCAGCACCCGGTGCGCATCCGCCGCCTCGGCGCGCCCCCGGGCGATGAACGCCTCGTCCCAGTGCGGGGGAAAGCCCTTGGTCACGATGACGACGTACACGTCCTCGCCCGCGGCCGACAGCCGGGCGATGGTGCCGCCGGCGCCCAGCACCTCGTCGTCCGGGTGCGGCGCCACCACCAGCAGCGGGCCCTTCACGCCCGCCTCTCCCCCGGCAGCGCCGCGAACAGCGCCGCCCCGTCCATCCCCAGCTTTTCGTGCATCCGCAGCACCTTTCGCGCGTCCACCCGTTCGCCATCCCCCCGCTGCACCACCCGGAGCCGTATGTGGCCGCGGTCGCCGCACTGCACCAGCACGCCCCCTTCATCCATCGCCTGCACCTGGCCGGGAAGGCCCCACCAGCGGTCGTCCCGCACCCGGTCCGCCGCCCACACCACCAGCCTTTCGCCCCCCTGCACCGTGAAGGCGCCGGGGTACGGGTCGCCCGAGGCGCGCACCAGCGCCCATACCTGGTCGGCGGGCTTCGTCCAGTCGATCCACCCGTCCGCGGCGGTGCGCCGGGCGCAGAACGTGGCGCGCGAGTGGTCCTGCGGCAGCCGCGGCGCCGTTCCGGCCGCCAGCCGCGGCATCAGCCCGGCCAGCATGCGCCGCAGCGCGTCCATGTGCTTGCCGTACAGCGTGGCCGCCGTTTCGTCCTCGTCCACGCCGAAGCGCTCCTGCGCCGCGATGTCGCCCGAGTCCATCCCCTGGTCCAGCCAGAACAGGGTGCCGCCCGTCTCACGCACGCCCTGCAGGATGGTCCACGGGATCACCCCGCGCCCGCGGTTCTCCGGCAGCGGCGCGGGGTGGTAGCCGATGGCCCCTCCCGCGGGCACCGCCAGGAAGTCGTCGCGGCAGATCTGCGACCACCCGATCACCAGCACGTGGTGGGGCGCCACCTCGCTCATCGCCGCCAGCGCCTCCGGCGTGTTCACGTCCGGCGCGTCGATCACCGCTACGCCCAGCGACTGGGCCAGGGGCCGCAGGTGCACGTAGTCCGAGTGGCGGCGCGAGCGGTCGGGGGGCAGGGTCAGCAGCGCCGCGGGCGCGTGCCCCGACTCCGCCATGGCCTGCAGCGCCACCCGCGTGCTTTCAACCGCCCCGACCAGAACCGTGCGCATGCAGCCGTGCCTGTTCCAAGGGGCCGCTCCGGACCCGTTCGCCCCCCACGACCACCGCCAGCGTCCGCGCCAGGATGCGCAGGTCCAGCCAGAGCGAGCGGTGGTCCACGTACCACACGTCCAGCAAAATGCGCTCGGGCCAGTCGAGCTCGGTGTTGCCGTTCACCTGCGCCCACCCCGTGAGCCCCGGCGTCACCTCCAGCCGCCGCCGCTGGAAGGCGTCGTACCCCGCCACCTGCTCCGGCAGCGTGGGGCGCGGGCCCACCAGCGACATGTCGCCGCGCAGGACGTTCACCAGCTGCGGCAGCTCGTCGACCTTCAGCCGGCGCAGCACCGAGCCCACGCGCGTCACCAGGGGGTCGCCGGCGCGCACCTGCGCCATCTGGTGCGCGGGGACCTGGTGCACCCGCATCGTCCGGAACTTGAGCGCGTGGAACACCCGCCCTCCCCTCCCCGCGCGCGGCTGCACGAACAGCAGCGGCCGCCCGTCTTCCAGCAGGATGCCGGCCGCCGCCAGCGCCAGCACGGGCGAAGCGGCCAGCAGCGCCGCGCCCGACACCAGGACGTCCAGCACCCGCTTCACCGGACGCCTCCGGGCCGGTCAGCCCGCATCGCGTGCCAGTGCCCCGGCGCGGATGGACCAGCGCGACACCTCCCACAGCTCGTCCAGCGGGATGGGGGGCGCGCCGCCGGTGCGCACGGCCTCCATCCACAGGCGCAGCTCGGCCGCGTGTCCCTTGTCCATGGCGCGCGACCGCTCCCACCAGGGCCCCGCCACGCCGAAGCGCCGCAGCCGCCGCCAGTTGTCGATGGCCGCCGTCTTTCCGTCCCAGAAGCACTCGATGCGCTCCTTGGGATACGACCGCGCCCCCGACGCCAGGTAGTGCACCGCCGCCGTGGAGCCGTCGGCGAAGGAAAGCGACAGGTGGGCGATGTCGTCGATGGCACGCCCCGCCCCGTCGCGCGCCGGCGTCACCTGGAGCCCGCGGATGGGCGCGCCCACCAGGAACCGGCACAGGTCGATGAAGTGGCACCCCTCGCCGGTGATGCGCCCGCCGCCCACAGCCGGGTCCTGCGTCCAGTGGTCGCGCGGGATGGCGCCCGCGTTGACCGTGGCCACCACCGACACCGGCCCCGCGCGCCCGCGCAGCAGGGCCTGCATCTCGCCCGCCAGCGGGGCGAAGCGGCGGTTGAAGCCCACCGTCACCAGCCGCCCCGACGACTGCGCCGCGGCCTCGACGGCGTCGAGCTCCTCGTCGGTGAGGGCCAGCGGCTTTTCCACGAAGACGTGCTTCCCCGCGGCCAGCGCACGCTCCGTCAGCCGAGCATGCGTGTCGTGGCGGGTGAGGACGAAGACGGTGTCGATCTCCGGGTTCTCGATCACCGCGTCCACGTCGGTGGTCACCCGCTCGAAGCCGAACTTGCCGCCCACGACGGCGCCGCTGGTGCCGCCGCTGGAGGCGATGGTGTGAAGCCGCGCCCCCGTTTCGCCCAGCGCGGGCAGCAGCGTGCGCAGGGCGAAGTTGCCGGCGCCGATCATCCCCACCACCCCCTGCCCGGCTTTCGCGGACGCGGGGCGGTTGGTCAGCACGCGCGCCTCCACCGTGGGAAGCACCCCGCCCCGGTCGGGGTAGGTGAGCACCACGCCCAGGCTGGGCTCTTTCCCCGAGATCACCTCGTACGCCGCGGGGGCGTCGCCGAACTCGAAGCGGTGGGTGACCAGGGCCAGCGGGTCCAGCCGGCCGCCGCCCATCAGCTCCAGCACGGCCTCGAAGTTCCGCTGCTCGGTCCACCGCACGAAGGGGAGCGGGTAGTCGTGCCCGGCCTCTTCGTAGTCGGGGTCGTAGCGCCCCGGGCCGTAGCTGCACGACACCGCGAAGGTGAGCTCCTTCCGGTAGAAGTCGTCGCGGCGCAGGTTCAGCCCCGTGACCCCCACCAGCACCAGGCGGCCGCGCTTGCGGCTCATCTCCGCCGCCTGGTGCACGGGGTCGTCCGAGTCCGAGGCCAGCGTCAGCAGCACGGCGTCGGCGCCCACCCCGTTCGTGGCCGCCAGCACCCGCTCGGCCACGCCCCCCGCGGTGCCGTCCAGCGGGGTGGCGCCGAAGCGCTCGGCCAGGGCCAGCCGCGAGGGGTCGCGATCGATGCCGATCACCCGGCAGCCGTTGGCGCGCAGCAGCTGCACCGTCAGCAGGCCGATGAGCCCCAGCCCGTAGACGACCACCGTTTCGCCCAGCGTGGGGGCCGCCATGCGAATGCCCTGCAGCCCGATGGCGGCCAGGGGGGTGAAGGCGGCGGCCTCCTCGCTCACCCCGTCGGGGATGCGCGCGGCCAGCGTGTGGGGAACGCGCACGTACTCGGCGTGGGGGCCGTTGGTCACCACCCGGTCGCCGGGACGGAACCGCACCGCCTTCGCCCCCGCCTCCACCACCACCCCCGCGTGGCAGTAGCCCAGGGGGATGGGCTGGTCCAGCTTGGAGCGCACCGCATCGAGGGTGGGGCCCACCCCGTCGGTGCGCATCTTGTCGAGCACCTGCTTGACCTTGTCGGGCTGGCTGCGCGCCTTGTCGATCAGGTTGGCGCGGCCGAACTCCACCAGCATGCGCTCCGTCCCCGCCGAAACCAGCGTGGCGCGGGTTTCCACCACCAGCGACGCGGACCCCGCGCGGGGCACCGGCACGTCGGCCAGGCGGGTTTCGCCCGTGTTGAGCTGCTGCAGCAACTGCTTCATTCAGGAATCGTCCGGGACGATGAAGGTCGTGATCACGGCGCCGCCCGCCGCGGGGCGGCGCACCTGCACCCGGCGCGAGGCGATCCGCTCGCCGTACGCCGGGGAATACCAGCCGGCCGTGTCGCCTTCCACGGCTTCGACCACCTCGGCGGGCCCGTCCACGCGGACGGCGCCCGCCGGGGCGCCGGGGTGCAGCAGCCAGCCGACGACCGCCTCGCGGGCCGCGCCGGGCGGGATGCGGTCCTCGACCGCCACCTCGCCCGCCGTCACGCGGACGGTGCGGCGGATGCGGCCGGGCACCTCGGCCACGAGCGTCGCCCCGTCCGGGCCGTGCTCGGCGGCGACCAGGTCTGCTTCGGGCCAAATGTACCACAGGAAGCGCGGCCCGCGCACCCCCGGCTCGCGCCCGTCGAGCACGGGGCCGTTGTGCACCCGCGCCCCCGTCAGGCCGTTCTTCCACGGCGGGGGCGCGTTGTAGGCGAAGGTCCCCGCGTCCACCACCACCTCGCGGCCGCCGAAGCCCACGTCCAGGTGAAGCGGGTCCATGTGGCTGGGACGGCTGGTGTAGCGCCCCGCGCGCAGGAACACGCGGGCCCCTCCCACCCGCGCCACCGCCCACCCTGACGACCCGCTGCACACGCCGTCACCCCGCGCCGGGGCGGCCGGAGGCGCGTCCACTCCCAGCCACGCCAGCGCCTCGGGGTCCGCGGGGACGTCATCGGGCAGCGGAATGCCCCACGTGGCGCACGCGGCGGTGACCGCGGGACGAAAGTCGCGGAACCCGGCCGTCGTCACGGGGTGGACGAAGGCGCCGTCGTTGGCCCCGTGGTTGGGCACCGTTCCCGTTTCGCCCTCCATCACGGCCAGCAGCAGCGCTACGGCCGCCTTCAGCCGGGCGACCGCGTCGTCCGGCAGCGCCAGGCCGGCGGAGCGCAGCGCGCGCTCGGCCACCACGCACTGGTCCAGCGCCAGGCGCAGGTAGGTGAACGAGTGCTGCACGTACCACCCGTCCGGCGCGAACTGTTCCGTGACCAGCCGGGCCAGCCAGCGGCGCCCGCTCCGCAGCCAGCGCTCCGCCTCGGGATGCGCGCCGCGGAAGCGGATGCCCAGGCACACCAGCCCCGCCGCCTCGGAAAGCGAGTGGTTGTTGTGCTGCGACACCGCGTAGCCGATGGCGTCGGCGATGCGCTCGCCCGACGCCGCCAGCGTCTCGGCGACCCCCTCCACCGGCGGCAGGCTGGCCTCGGCGTACAGGAGCGCCGCGGCGCGGATGGCCGTTTCCTGCCCGCACCCCCAGTGCGGGCCGCGAAAGGGCGGGCTGCTGGCGCGCCAGGTGTCGAACCGGCGGCGGAAGGCGTCCACGTAGCGCGCGTCGCCCGTCACCAGCCAGCCGCGCACCAGGTCGTACACCCAGCCGAAGCGTCCCGGCTCCCAGACGTCCTTGATGTCGCCGGCGGAGCCCAGGTGCGGCACCGTCCACCAGGGCGCATCACCGAACGAGTGCCCCGTCCCCGGGTGCGCCAGCCACTCCGCCGGGGTGGACGGGAGCGGCTTCCACGTCCACCGGTAGGCGTGATGGAAGCCGTCCGCCACCCGGTCCGCGCGCTCGATCGCGACCCCGAGGTCCGTCGCGCTCCGCAGGCGCCGTCCGTCCACGTGGAAGGGGTGATTCCCGGGCGACGGCGCGCCCGGCACGGGGAAGCGCGGGGACGGGCGGAAGCGGCCCGTCGCCTTCCGCGCCTCGTGCCGGGCGCGCCGCGTGGCCCCGCGCGCGCCGTAGGTGCGCGCGACGGTGCGCAACGCCTGGGGCCAGCGCTCAACCGGCAGCACGGTCGGCCACCAGGGAGCGCAGCATTCCGTCCAGCCGGTCGGCCAGGACGGGGCGGTCGTGCTCGCCCGCCACCCAGGCGCGGCCCCGCTCGCCCATGCGCGCGCGCTCGTCCGCGGGCGCCGCGGCCAGCCGCACGACGGCCTCGGCCAGGGCGGCGCCGGACGCGTCCGCGGCCTGCTCCCCTGCCCCCGCGGCACGGACCATCTCCGCCACCTCGCCGGGGACGTTGCAGACCACCGGCAGCCCCGCGCCCAGGTAGTCGAACAGCTTGTTGGGGCTCACGCCGAAGGAAAAGAGCGGCACGTCGCGGAGCACCATCAGCCCCGCGCCGGCCTCGGCGAGCAGCGCCGGCATGGCCTGCTTGGGGACGGAGGCGCGGAACTCCACGTTCGCCAAGCCCCGCCGCTCCGCGTCGGCCACGAGCCCGGCCTTGGCCGGCCCGTCGCCCACCAGCAGAAAGCGGAGGTCCGCGCGGTCCCGCAGCCGCTCGGCCGCGTCGAGCACGGCGTCCAGCCCGTTCAGCGGGCCGTGCGCGCCCGTGTAGACCAGGGTCAGCGTTTCGCGGGGGGGGCGCCGGATGGCGGCGAAGGCGGAAACGTCGACGCCGTTGGGAACGTGCACCAGCTTTGCGCGCGGCACCCCCCGCTCGGCCAGGTAGTCGGCCGAGCCGCGCGCCAGGACCACGATGCGCGAGGCACGCCGGTACAGCCACCAGGCGATCCGCTCCAGCGCGAGGTACCCCGGGCTGCGCCGCCCGCCCGCGGCGGCAAGCGTCTCGGGCCACAGGTCGCGCACCTCGAAGACGAAGGGCACCCCCCAGCGCGCCGCCAGCCGCTCCGCCGCCAGCGCGGCGAACAGGTGGGGCGACGAGCCGATCACCACGTCCGGCCGCTCGCTCCGGGGGAGCCGCCACACCCGGGCGCTGAACGAAAGCCAGTTCAGGGCGCGGCGCCAGTCGTTGCGCTCGTACGGGGCCGCCCACAGCCAGCGGAAGCGCACCCCCTCGATGGCTTCGTCGATCGCCCGGCGGTCGCCCGGGCCGGAGCGGCGCGCGTACCGGCGGGTGTGCAGGTTCAGGTCCGACGCGGCGACGGTCACCCCCCAACCGCGGCGGGCCAGCTCGCGCCCCAGCTCGAAGTGCCGCGTGCCGCCGCCCTCCCCCGGGCCGACGGCGAAGTGGTTCACCCACAACAGCGAAGGCATCAGGCGGCGGCGCGTGCGGGAAGGGGGGCGTCGACGAACATGCGGCACCACAGCTCGATGCACATCATGGCGAAGATGGTGTAGGCCGCGTCGACCTCGCCGCGCCGGTCCTGCTCCACGAGGCGGGCGACGGCGGCGGGATCGAACCACCCGCGGCGGGAAAGGGCGGCGGCGCCCAGCGTGTCCTCGCGCAGGTCCCGCAATTCGCCGTGCAGCCAGTCGCGCAGCGGCGCGCCGAAGCCGGTCTTGGGACGGTAGATGACGTCGTGGGGTAGGAACGGCTCCATCGACTTCTTGAAGATGGCCTTGCCCACCCGCCCCTGCTGCTTGAGCCGGGGGGGAATGCGGGTGGCGAAGTCCACCAGTTCCCGGTCCAGCAGCGGCACCCGCGTTTCCACCCCGGCGGCCATCCCCGTCTTGTCGGTGTAGTTCAGGTTGTGGTCCGCCAGGAAGTGCTTGGCTTCCAGGTACAGCATGCGGTTCAGCGGGTCGCGCTCGCCCGGGATGCGGCGCAGGCTGGCGACCAGCGGCGCGGCCGTGTCCACGTCGCGCGTGGCGGCGGCGAACGCCGGCGTGTACAGGGCGCGGCGCACGGCTTCGCCGCTCCACCACCAGTAGCTGGCCATCCGCCGGTCGGGGTCCAGGTCGGCGTGGGCAAAGGCCTTGGCCGCGCGGCGGATGGAGGGACGGTCCATCATCCCCAGCCCGCCCTCGCCCGCCCAGCGCGCGGCGCCGGCCAGCCCGCCCCGCGCCGTGGAGGGGAGCCACGACCAGGCGCGCTCCATCCGCAGGGCGTAGTGCCGCCGGTAGCCGGAAAAAATGTCGTCGCCCCCCGCGCCGGAAAGCAGCACCTTCGTCCCGTCCGCCCGCGCCTGCTCGCTGATCAGCAGGGCGTTGATGGGCGCCGGGTCCGCCTGGGGCTCGTCCAGGTGGTAGAGCATGCGCTCCAGGTGGCGGATGGCGTCGGGCTCGATCTCCAGGACGCACAGGTCCACGCCCAGGTGCGCCGCCACCCGCCGGGCGTACGGCAGGTCCGCCGGGTTCCCCTCGACGTCCTGGTCGCCGCGAAAACCGATGGAGTAGCAGCGGGGCGTGTAGTCCGGCCGCACGCGCCGCATCATGGCCACCACGGCGCTGCTGTCGAGCCCGCCGGAAAGGAAGGCCCCCACGGGAACGTCGGCCACCATCTGCCGGTCCACCGCCGCCTCGACCTGCCGGGCCAGCTCGGCCGCGATCTCGGCCTCGGAGCCGGGGAGGGGGTCGCGCCCGTACGGCAGGTCGTAGTGGCACCACTCGCGCTCCACCCCGCCCTCGCGCAGCACCATGGCGAAGCCGGGGCGCAGCTTGCGCACGTGCTTGAGCACCGTGGAGGGCGAGGGCGCCCACAGGTAGGCCAGGTGGTAGTGGATGGCCTCGGGGTCCATCTCGCGGGGAACGCGCCCCGTCTGCAGCAGCGACTTGATCTCCGAGCCGAACAGCACCCCTTCGGGAAGCGACGCGTAGTACAGCGGCTTCACCCCCAGGCCGTCGCGCGCCACCAGCACGTCGCCGGGACGCATGCCGCCGCGCTGGCCGGAGGGGCGGCCGTCGTAGATGGCCAGGGCGAAGATGCCGTTCAGCCGCTCCAGCATGGCCGGGCCCTCGTCGGCGTACAGGTGCAGCAGCACCTCGCTGTCGGTGCGGCTGCCGAACGCGTGGCCGCGCGACTCCAGCTCGCGGCGCAGCTCCTGGAAGTTGTAGATCTCGCCGTTGTACGTCATCCACAGCCCGGCGTCGGGGGCGTTCTCGGCGACGCCGCAGCGGCCGCAGCGCACGCCCATGGGCTGGGCCCCGCTGGGGGACAGGTCGATGATGGACAGGCGCCGGTGCGCCAGCCCCACCCTGCGCCGGGGAGCCCCGCCCTCGATGACGCGGCGCCCCTCGCCGTCCGGGCCCCGGTGCGCCACGCAGGTGATCATCCGTTCCAGCACGGCGGGCTCGAACGCCCCCGCGAACCCCGCGATGCCGCACATCAGCCCCGCCCCCCGCCACGTGCGACCACCCGCATCTGCTCTCCTCGGCCCCTGATGTCCATCACCCCTCCGTGCCCCGGATCGCGCCGGGGCATTCCGCGGGGGAATCGACCAAAATACACGTTTTTCGAACGCCGAACAAGCAAGCGCCCGCGCCTCCCGGGCGAACGAAGCGGCCTCCGGCGCCATCCCCGGAAGCCGCTCGTTCAGCGTCCCGCCCACCCTCCGCACGGGCACGGCCGCCCGAGGGCGCCGGTCCCCCCGCCATCAGAAGGGGGCGTAGAAGTTCCAGGCCGGCTCCCATTCCTCGACCTTCTGGAAGTACCGGTCGGCGTCCTGCCGCCCCGTCAGCCGCCGCTGCAGGGTGGCCACCGGGTTGCGCCCGCGGTAGGAGGGGCGCAGCCCCACGTTCAGCTCGCGGTACCGGCGATGGGTGCGCACGAAGCGCATCACCCGGTGCACGGCGCGGAGCCCCGCGTCGTTGAACGCCACCACGCCGCCCTTGGGCACCATGCGGTCCAGGTACCAGAAGTCCAGCAGCGTGTAGTCGAACGTGTGCCACCCGTCGATGTAGCCGAAGTCCACCCGGGTTCCCGCTTCCAGCAGCCGCGGCAGGCCCAGGTAGTCGGGCGTCTCCATGAGCTCGTGCAGCTCCGCGAGCCCCGCCCGCTCCACGTTGGCCCTGCCGATTCCCCGCCAGGCGGTGCTCTGGAAGGGGTCGATGGAGATGAGCCGCCCCGTGCCGCCCGCGTCGCGCAGCGCGCTGAGGATGGCGAGCGACGACAGCCCGAACGCCATTCCCACCTCCACCACGACCTGGGGCCGCTGGGCCAGTACGGTGGCGTACAGGGCATCGGCGTGAAGCTCGGAGAGCTGCGAGTGCACCTCGACCGGCTCCCCCGACAGATCGTGCACCGTGGCGGTGTCGAAGATTTTCGCGACCAACGGGTTCACGTCCCGCAGCTTCGCCGCGGCGGCCTGGCGTGTGGTCATCTGGGTTTCGGCGGCAAGGAAGCGGAGTGGAAGAACCGTTGGGCCCGATTACGCGGGGCGCTCAGGGCGCGGCGGGGCCGCCCGCGGCCCCCATGGCGGCCACGTACAGCGCCTCGGCCCGGGCCATGGAAGCGGCATGGTCGGCCCGGTCGCGGATGAGCCCCTGGTTGCGCTCGCCGGCCCGGCGGCGCAAACCCTCGTCGTCGAGGGCGCGAAGCGTCGCGTCGGCCAGCGCCCCCGGGTCGCCGGGCGGAAAGAGCAGGCCGTTGACACCGTCCTGCACCCACTCGCGCACCGACGCGATGTCGCCCGACAGCGGAAAGGCACCGCACGCCATCGACTCCAGCAGGGTGTTGGGCGTGCCGTCGAACTCCGACGGCGACACCGCGGCGGCGGACAGGCGGAAGAGCGGGGCCATCTCCTCCGGCTCCACCCGCGGGAGCAGGCGCACCGCGTGGCCGATCCCCAGGTCGCGCAGCCACCGCTCGGCGCGCGGGTCGCCCCGCATTCCCACCGCGGCGAACACCACCTCGGGACGGCGCTCCAGCACGCGCGGAATGGCGCGGAAGAACGTATCGTTGCGCACGTACGCCCGAAAGCCGCGGGCGTTCAGCACCAGCGGGCCGCCCAGCGGCAGCCCGTGCCGGCGCGCCACCTCCGCGTCGGGCGGCCCGGGATGGAAGACGTCGCGGCGGATTCCCCCGTTGCCGGGAAGCACGGCCGAGGGCCGCTCCGGGTTCCACCCCCAGCGCTCGGCCAGGTGCAGGTCGCGCGCGCAGTCGGGGTGCAGCGCCGTGGCGCGCGCCAGCGCACGCCGGGTGAACCGCCCGACGAGGGGGTAGCGCTCCGCCCACAGCTCCAGGTCGTTTCCCCACACCGACACGACCAGCGGGTACGCCGTGCCGGCGAGCGCCTCGGCCGCCACGATCCCCTCGTACGGAATGCGCAGCGCGTGTACCACCTCCGGCCGGACCTGTCGGACCAGCTCGCGAAGGCGCCGCGCGTGGCTGCCCAGGGTGGCGGGCGCCAGCCAGCCGAACACGGTGGGAAACGCCGCCGCCACGGCCCGTGCCCGCAGCCTGCGCGTCAGGGCGGCCGCTGGGCGCGCTGCGGCCGCCGCCCCCGCGCCGCGACCGACGTTGCCCCCGGCGAACCGCGCGAAGGCGACGGGAAGCACGTGAAGCCCGGCCAGCCGGAGCGACCCCGCCTCGCAGGGAAAGGTCGACACCAGGTGCACCTCGTCGCCCCTGGCCACGAAGTGCTCGATCCAGCCGCGCGCGATGGGGCTGCGTCCGTCGGCCACGAAAAGGATGCGGGTGCCCCGCGGGAGTCCCCGGGTCCCGGCCACGGGCAGCGGGCGTACGCCGGCGCCGCTCATCACAGCCCCGCCAGCGGCCGGCCGGCCCGGGCCGCGTCCAGCAGGGCCACCATCCGCCGGGCGGCGGGCGCCGGCTGCTCGTCGCGCAGCGACTCCCGCCCGGCGGCGCCCATCCGCGCCGCAAGCCCCGGCGTGGCGCACAGCTGGGCCATGCGGGCCCCCAGCAGCCGGTCGTCCCCCGCCGGAAACAGCCATCCCGAGCGCCCCTCGGCGACCAGGTCGGCGGCGGCGTTCACCCGCTCGGAGGCCAGCACGGGGAGCCCCGCCGCCATGGCCTCGGGCACCACCACCCCCCACCCCTCGGCGTGCGAGGGAAGGACGAAGGCGTCGGCGGCGGCGAACAGCCCCGGAAGCCGCGCGGGCTGCACGAACCCGGGAAACCTCACCCGCTCCGCGATCCCCAGTTCGCGCGCGAGCGCCGCCAGGGCGTCGCGGTCGGGGCCGTCGCCCGCCACCACCGCCACCGCGCCGGGGGCGTGCAGCCGCGCGAAGGCGCGGAGCAGGGTGTCGACCCCCTTCCGCGCGATCAGCTGCCCCGCGTACACGAACGCCACGGTGCCGGGAGCCATCCCCAGCTCCGCCCGCACCCGCGAACGCGCCTCCGCGCGGGCCCCGGGCGAAAGCTGAAAGGCGCCGGTGTCGGCGTAGTAGCGGAAGTCGGCGATGCGCTCCGGCCGCACCCCCGCGCGCTCGTACGAGGCGCGCGCGCGGGTGCCGATGGCCAGCACTCCCCGCGCCCGCCTCAGCATGGCCCGCAGCGCCCCGCGCAGCGCCCGGCGGGCGGGCGGCGCGGGGCCGTGCAGCAGCTCTTCGCCCCAGTACACCCAGGGAACGCCGCTCACCCCCAGCGCCGCGGCGGCCAGCTGGACGGTGGGCATGGTGTACGACCCGGTGAGCACCGCCACGTCGGGGCGGGACCGCGCCACCAGCGGGACCACCCCCGGGTTCACGTGCGCCGAGCCGGCCAGGGTGCGCCCCCGCAGCACCTGGTACTCGTAGCCCTTGTCGGCCACCAGCGCCCAGGCGCGGTTGGCCTCGGTGGGCGCGCCGTACGCCACCCGCAGCTGCACCCCCGGCCGGCGCGCCAGCCGGGCGAAGAGGGCGTCGTTGTACGGCGTGGGGATGTTGCTGACGACCAGCACCCTAGGCATGCGCATTCCCCGGGGCCGGCGGGGCCGGACGGGTGCACATCCGCATGATGACGATGGCCGGCAACACGATGAAGCACCACTCCTGGAACACCTGCGCCAGGTACCCCCGGATCACGGCCTGGAACAGGAACCCGGTGTTGATGGCCAGCAGCAGCTGCCGCCAGGAGTCGCCCGGGTCGGCCTGGTACCAGCGCCAGAGCCAGCGCACCCCCATGCCGAACAGGAAGCTGCCCAGGGCCATCCCCGGCCACCCGAACATGAAGTAGTACTCGCCGAAGTGGGGCACCGCCGCGCCCAGGTTCACCGACTCGGCGGTGCCGATGCTGCCGCCGATGTCGTACAGCCACATGGGCAGCGGCTTTTCGGGCCACAGGAACCGCGGGATGGGAAGGATGATCAGGTACCCCAGCGGATCGAAGCCCACGTAATCGACGTGCTGCGGCACTACCTGCATGACCGCCCCGAACGTCTCGAAGACGCGCGTGTCGCTCAGCGCGCCCTGGACCACGTCGCCCAGCTGGAAGCTGAGCCCGCCGTTTGCGCCCCCCGACCGGAAGAACAGGCGGGCCCACGCCAGCCACCCCACGAACAGGAACGCGCCCATTACGGCGGGCACCAGCACCGCCAGGCGGGGGCGCTTGCCGGCCTTGAGATACAGCAGCATGGAGAAGGCGATCCAGAGGATCACCACGCGGTACCGGAAGCCGATGGAAACGTAGACGATGGTGATGAGCAGTATGGCGGCGGCCCGCGACCAGGGGCCGCGGAGCGCGCCCGCGATGACCAGCACCAGCAGGGCCGGCGTGAACCACTCGATGGCCAGGAACAGGTACGGGATGTCGGGCCCGTCACCGCCGCCCCCCATGGAGCCGAACAGCCCCGGAAGGAAGAACGTGCCCAGCGACCGCCCGGCGATGCGCGCCCACAGGAGCATGAACACCAGCGCCAGCACCACCAGCCCCCATCCCAGCCGCCTCGCGGCCTCCGGGTCCCAGGAGCGCCGGTGCGCGACCATGGACCCGGGGCGCGGCCCCACGGGCACCGCGTAGCCTGCCCACAGCGAACCCGCCACCACGAGCACCGCCAGCAGCGCGCCGGCGTATACTTGTTCGAAATCGTACCCCACGAACACCATGTCGTCCATCGAGAACCGCACCAGCGGCCCGACGACGAAATACAGGAGGTACAGGCCGGTCACGAGCACCATCGGCTCGAACAGGTCGAAGGTGCCGGTCGCCAACCGCACCGCGACGGGCGCGAGGATCACCGCGCCCACCACCAGGCAGAGCAGCGTCTCCGGGCCCATGAACGCCTGCCCGTATCGCGCGACGAACCACCCGCACGCCAGGACGGCGGCCAGGATCCACACCGCGTCCCGGCGAGCAGCCGGGGCGGCGGAACGATCGGCGGTGGGCGATGCGAGCGGCAAGGGACGCGGAAACAGGGTGAAACCGGGTGCTGGGCGCGGCAAATCTATACGCCCGCGCCGCGGAACGCCACCACCCGCGTGCCCCGGGGCCGCGCGTACTCCGTTGCGGCGATTGCACTTCCAGCGGTCGCGGGTTAGATTTGCCGACCATCCCGTCCACGTCCGCATCTCCCGCGCGAATGAGCCACGAAGTCAGGCCCGGCCTTCCCCCTTCGTCCCGAGGCGCGACCCTCCCGGCGGTGCTGCGGCGGGGCGCGCTGCTGCGCTTTCCCGAGCCCGTCTCGGCCCGGCTGGACCTGATCCGCGGGACCGCGGCGCTGTTCGTGATGTGGAACCACCTGCGCGCGGCGCTCTTCGTGGAGTATGCGCGGGTGGTCCCCGAGAACCAGTCCCTCGCCGCCAAGGCGGTGTACTTCGCCACCGGGTTCGGCCACGCGGCCGTCATCGTCTTCTTCGTGCTGAGCGGCCTGCTGATCTCGGCCAGCGTGCTGCGGGCGGTGGACGAGGGGCGCTGGTCGTGGGGGTGGTACGCGTCGCAGCGGCTGACGCGGCTGTACGTGGTCCTGGTGCCCTGCCTGGTGCTGGGCGCCCTCTGGGACCAGGCGGGGCTGGCGCTGTTCGGCCCGGCGGGCACCTACACCGGCGAGCCCGGCGCGCCCTTCATGTCGTTCGCCGTGAGCGACCGCACGGGCCCGGGCACCCTGTTCGCCAACCTGTTCTACCTGCAGGAAATCGTGGCGCCTCCCTTCGGCTCCAACGCGCCCCTGTGGAGCCTGAGCTACGAGTTCTGGTACTATGCGCTCTTCCCGGCGCTGCTGCTGGGCGCACTGGCCCCGGGCGCCGTCCGCAAGGCCGCGTACGTGGCGCTGGCCGCGGCCGTGGCGCTTTTCGTGGGCCCGGTCATCCGCACGTACTTCCTGCTCTGGCTCCTGGGCGTGGCCGTCGCGGTGGCGCCTGCGCCGCTGGCCGGCCGGCCGCGTGTGCGCCGGGCCGCGGCGGGCGGGCTGCTCCTGGCGCTCGGGGGCACCCTGGCGCTGGTCCGCGTCGACGCGTTCCCCTCGGGGCTGGCGGCCGACGCCGCGCTGGGGGTGGTGTTCACGCTGCTGCTCTGGGTGCTGCTGCAGGGCGGGGCCGCCGCGGCGCGGCGCGCACCTGCGGGGAGAACGCTGTCGGGGGTGATCGCGGGCTTCTCGTTCACGCTGTACGTGGCGCACATGCCGCTGATCCTGTTCCTGGCGGCCGTGCTCACCCGCAACGGCGCGGCGCCCTGGCAGCCCGACGCGGCGCACCTGGCTGCGCTGGTTCCGCTCACGGCGCTGGTGCTGGGGTATGCCTGGGTGCTGGCGCGGCTGACCGAGGAGCGCACCGTGCAGGTGCGCCGGTGGGTGGAGCGGCAGGCCCGGTCCCTCTTCGCGCGGAGCGGCGCGCGCGCGGTGCTCGTGGACGCCGGCCCGGCCCGCTGAGCCGGCGCGTGCCGGCTCAGTGGGCGCTACTTGATGCCCCGCAGCGCCCCTTGGGGGGCGGTGCGGTAGGGGTTCACCCCGCGGTCCACGGTGTTCAGCAGGTGGATGCGCTGCACTGGCGGCGCACCTCCACTTCGTTGTGGCTCATGGCCGGACGGCATCGGCGGAAACGGGGCCGGGGCGTTCGCCCGCCTCGCGCGTGGCGCGCGCCACGGAGGCGCGGAAGGCGGGCCAGGTGTACCGCTCGGCGGTGGCGCGGACGGCCGGGCGCATGCGGGCCAGGGCGTCGCGGTTCTCGTGGCACCAGCGAAGCCGCTCGGCGATCGCCTCGGGCGCGCGGATGGGCACCACCCATCCGTCGCGGCCGTCGGTGACCAGGTCGGCCGCGCCGGTGTTGTGGGTGGCGATCACGGGGGTGCCGCACGCCATGGCCTCCAGGTACACCAGCCCGAACCCCTCGGCGAGCGACGGCACGCAAAGCACGTCGGCCTGCTGGTACAGTTCCCTCAGCCGGGTCCGCGACGCGTCGGTCTCCATGCGGAAGCACCCCTCGTAGGCGCGAAGGACCCCCTCGTCGAAGCGCCCGCGGCCCACCAGCGTGAGCTCGGCGTGGGCCAGCCCCAGCCCCCGCCACGCCTCCAGCAGGTCGCTGAGCCCCTTCCGCTGCACCATCTGGCCCGCGAACAGCACGCGGAAGGGTCCGGGGCGGCGCTCGGGGGCGGGGTGCAGGAACGCGGTGTCGACGCCGTACGGAATCACCCGCACCGCCTCGGGCGCCACCCCGTTCTCCACCAGCGTCCGTCCGGTGTAGCGCGACGCGACCAGGCACAGGTCCGCCATCCGCGGCTCGCCGGCCAGCCGCTGAAAGCGCTCTCCCCCGGCCCGCATCTCTTCTTCCCCCGCGAGCGACCCGGCGGCGGGCACCCGCTTCATCTCGTCCTGGAACAGCGACCGCAGCGACGCCGGGTGGGGATGCACCTGGAACAGCAGGCGCGGCGCGCCCCCGCGGCCGTAGGCGCCGAACGCCGCGTGCGCGTAGTAGCTGTAGGCCAGGATCCCCGCGCCGCGCCGCCGCGCCAGGGCCCCCGCCCGCGCGCCCAGCCGGGCGTCCACCTGGTCCAGCGTGCCCAGCCCCGCGGCCTGCCGGACGGCCTGGCCCCACAGCGACACCACCCGCGACGACGGCAGCCCCGGCGCGTACCGCCGGCCCAGGACGGCGCGGGCCCGGGCGGGGAGCGCCGCCGCCCAGCGGCGGTCCAGGGGCGAGTACCAGTCCGTCACCAGCGCCTCCAGCCGCCCCTCCCCGGCCAGGCCGAGCGGCACCTGGTAGCCGTCGCGAGCCCCGTTGAACACCACCACCCAGTTCATCCGGCCCGCCCCCCCGCCGCGCGGACGCGGGTCACGGCGATGCCGGCGCGGGCGTCAGGGTGAGCACCCGGCCCTCGTACACGCCGAAGTCGGGGATGACCACCTCCACCACCGCGGCCGACGCGTCGACCACGAACTCCTGCTCCACCGGAAGCTCGTGCAGCGCGGCCCCGCCGGAAAGGGGAATGCGCTGTACCACGACGCGCACCTTCCCGGCCTGGCCGGGCGCCAGCAGCGAAGCCACGTTTTCCATCCGCACGCGCACCTCGACGGCGCCGCGCCCCTCGAAGCGGTCGAAGTGCCCCACCACCACCCGCGCCGGCTCCGACGCGGTGGCGCGCGTGGCGAACGAGACCAGCCCCTCGTCGTTACTGGTGCTGGGCACGCGCGCGTCCAGGGTGCGCGCGTACGCCCAGTGCGCCCACCACACGGCCCGCCGCTCCTGGCGGGGGGTCAGAAGCCCGTCCAGCGTCTCGTTCCAGCACGAGTCGCCCTCCGGCTCTCCCCAGCAGGCGCGCGCGGCGGCATCGGCGCCGCCTTTCTCGATGAAGAACAGGCCCGCCAGGGCCGAGCCGGGCCGGAAGTGCTGCTGCTCCGTCCCTACCTCCTGCACGTGCAGCTCCCGCACGCCGACCGATGCGTACCGGCCCTCCATGAAGCGGCGCGACCGCTTGATGTTGTCGGCGATCCGGGGAAGGGTCTTGTCCAGGTGGAACTCGTGCCAGGCAAGGACGTCCACCCGCACGCCGTTCGTGCGGCAGTACTCCATGAACCGCGCGATGCGAGCCTCGTCCCAGGTGGCGAAGCTGGGCCCCGCCACCACGGCTTCGCTGCCCAGTTCCTGCCGCAACACCCGCTCGGCCCGGCGGAACGTCTCGAAAAAGAGGTCATCGCCGCCGGTCCAGAACACGGGGGTGTCGGGCTCGTTCCACACGTCGTAGATCAGCCCCTGCCCCTTGGTGGCCCGCGCCACTTCGCGCACCCGTGCTTCCCACGCCTCCCAATCCGCGTACGGCGCCTGCCACCCGATCAGCGGATACCCGCGGTACAGGTCGCTCAGCACCAGGACCGGCCGGGCGCCCATCCGCCTGGACCGCTCCACCGCCTGCCGGTTCAGACCCATGGGCCCGGCGCGCCACAGGGCGGGACGAAGGGGGGCGAACAGCGAGTCGCCCGGAGTGGTGGGGCTGAACGCGTGAAGGAAGCCCACCATGGACCGTACCTGCCGCCCCGGGTCGGCGAAGTTCAACCTGACCGTCGGGGGCCCGGTCTGCGCCGCCGTGCCGCCGTCGCAGCCGAGCGCCGCCAGGGCCGCGACGCAGGCCGCCGCGAGAAGGGTGGGACGTACCATCGGGATACCTCCAGGTATTTCGGTGTACCGCGGACCGCCGTTCAGCTGAACGGCATACCCACCCACTCCGCGTACTGCGCGGCGGACATGGGACGGCGGTGGGCGCGGTGGGCGGCGCGTTCGCGCATTCCCGCCGCGAACCCGCTCAGCGACGCGGTTCGCCCGGTGCGCGTGGCGAGCATCATCCGCGCCATCAGCGCGCGGGCCTGCTTGACGGCCCGCCGCCCGGGCGGGACGTACCAGTCGTTCCACAGCACGGCGTTTCGCGCACCGTAGAAGTCCATCCGGTTCCAGTCGCGCCATGCGTTCGAGGCGCGGTGGTGAACCTGCAGCCCCGGGTAGTGCACGCAGCGCAGCCCCTGCACGAAGCCGCGCGCCGCCAGTTCCCACTCCTCGAAGAAGTAGGCGAACACGGGCGAGTACCCGCCGAGCGCCAGGAACCGGTCGCGCCGGACCAGGTGCCCACAGCCGATGAAGGCGCGCACGGCGTACGGCCGGTCGGCCAGCGACGGCACCTGCGGCGCGTCCAGCCGCGGGTTGAAGATGGGAAAAGCCAGCGACAGCAGGTCGTCCCGCCCCTCGGCGAAGTGCACCGCGTCATCCAGCGAGCCCGAGACGGGAAACGAGTCGTCGTCCAGCCCCAGGTAGTAGGGCGCGTTCATCTCGCGGGCAATCTCGTTGCGCCGCACCACCATTCCCCGGGCTTCGGGGTAGCGACGCAGCTCCGCCCGGGGGCAGATGGACGCCGGGGCGAAGGGGCAGGGCTGGTCGGAGCCGTCGTCCACGATCAGCACCCGGAGGCCGCCCAGCCCCGCGTCGGCCAGGCGCTCCAGGGTGTTGCGCACCTCGTCCCAGCGGTTGTGCGTGGGAAACCCCACCTGCACCATCGTCGCCAGCTCACTCACCGGCCGCACTCTCCTGCATACGAGCGCTGCCCCGCTCCCGGATTGCCGCGACCACTCGCTCCGCCGCGCGGCCGTCCCATCCCTCCGGCGACCGCTCCCCCGGTGGGCGGCGCCCCTCGGCGGCGGCGGCGCGGAACGCCGACAGCACCCCTCCCCGCGTAAGCGGCCAGGGCGCGAGCCGGTTGGTTCCCTCGGAAACGGTCACCGGGCGCTCCGTCTGCTCGCGCAGCGTCACGCAGGGCACCCCCAGCGCCGTCGTTTCCTCCTGCAGCCCGCCGGAGTCGGTGAGCACCACCGCGCCGCCGTCCGTCAGCCCCAGCATCTCGCGGTAGCCCAGCGGCTCCAGCACGCGGACGCCGTCCAGCGCGCCGGCCAGCCCGAACCGCTCGACGTTGCGGCGGGTGCGGGGATGCATGGGAAAGACGACGGGCATCTCGCGCGCGGCGTCGGCCAGGGCGCCCACCGCCTGGGCAAGGGCCAGCGGGTCGTCCACCATGGACGGCCGGTGCAGCGTCACCACGGCGTAGCCGCCCCTCGGAAGGCCCAGCGACTCCGGTGTGCCCAGCGCGCGTGCCGCGGGCAGCTGCGCGAAAAGGGTGTCGATCATCACGTTGCCCGCGAATACCACGCGCTCGCCGGGAATGCCCTCCGCCCGCAGGTTGGGGTGCGCGTCGCGGCTGGGGGTGAGCAGCAGGTCCGACAGCCGGTCCGTCAGCACCCGGTTCACCTCCTCGGGCATCCGCCAGTCGCCGCTGCGCAGCCCGGCCTCCACGTGCGCCACCCGGCATCCCAGCTCCGGCTGCAGCTTGGCGGCCACCAGGGCGCAGGCCAGCGTGGAATTCACGTCGCCGACCACGACCACCCAGTCGGGCCGGACGTCGCGCAGCACGGGTTCGAAGGCGGTCATCACCCCCGCCGTCTGCACGGCGTGGCTGCCGGAGCCCACACCCAGGTGGTAGGCGGGCGCGGGGATGCCCAGGTCGCGAAAGAAGGCGTCCGACATCCGCTCGTCGTAGTGCTGCCCCGTGTGCACGAGCGGCGGGTCGATGCCGCGGCGGCCCAGCTCGGCAACGACGGGAGCAACCTTCATGAAGTTGGGGCGCGCGCCCGCCACCACGAGAACCCGCATCACCTCCGTCCCCCACGCGCGTGCGCCGCGCCCAGTACGATGTCGAGCAGCGCCAGTTCGGGCCGGGGCCCCGCCTGGCGCGCGGCCAGCGCGTGGGCCCGCGCTCCGACGGAATCCCAGTCCGCGCGGCCCGCCCACGCGCGCTCCAGCGCGGCGCCGAACGATCGCGGGGTGGCGACGTCGGCCAGAAAGCCGGTGCGGCCTTCGTGCACCCACTCGGCGATGCCGCCCACGTCCGTGGCCACGGCCGGCCGGCCGCAGAGCATGGCCTCGACCAGGGCCAGCGGGGTTCCCTCGGCCCGCGAAGGCATCACCAGCAGGTGGTTCTCGGCCCAGATGGCCCGCACGTCGTCCACGTGGCCGCGGAACTCCACCCTTTCGTGAACTCCGTACAGCCGCGCCAGCTCGCGCAGGTAGCGCTCGTCGGGCCCGCCGCCGAACAGGTTCAGCCGCCACTCCCGCCCGCGCCAGGCGGGCTGCGAAAGCACCTGCAGGAGCACGTCCTGGCCCTTGTCGCCCACCTGCAGCCGGGCCACGCTGGCCATCCGCACGGGCGACTCCGGCGGGGGCGCCACCGGGGCGCGAACCCGCAGGTTCACGGGGTTGCGGACCACCGCCGCGTTGGCCAGTCGAACCGAGAGCTGCCGCTCGGCCGTTTCGCGGTTGCCGTCGGCCACGAAGCCGGCCAGGTGCGCGCCCGCATAGAACGCAGCTCCCTGGGCCCGGTACGCGTCGGGAGGCGGGCGGAAGTCGCTGACGTAGTGGCAGATCGTGACGTACGGCGTTCCGGAACGGCCGAGCCAGCGCGTCAGTTCGCCGACGTGAAGAAAGCCCAGCAGCGCGCCCTCGCTCAGCAGGACCACGTCGGGCCGGAAGCGGAACAGGGGGGCGAACGGCGAAACGGCCGGCACGCGGGGCAGGCGCATCGGCCGCCGCGCCAGCCGGCCGGCGACCCGCTCCAGCCCCAGCCGGTACGAGTGGCCGCGCCGGTGCAGCCGCGCGCCGCGCGCCGCGAGTTCCCGCAGCTGGGGCGCCACCTGCCCGGCGCGGTTGACGAACACGGCCACCTCGTGCCCCCCGTCCAGGGCCGCGTGCGCCATCCGCGACCAGAGCTCTTCGCTCCCCGCCCAGGGAGGGCCCTCCATCGTCGAAACGATCGCGATCCTCACTCCGCCTCCCCCCGCACCCCTTTGCCAGCCGCCCCCGGGCCGCCCGCGGCGACCCGGACGAGCTCCGCCTCCAGGCGGTCGATGCCGCGCGCGGTGCTCCATTCCTCTTCCACGTTGCGGGCCCCCGCCTCTCCCAGGCGGCGTGCGAGGGCGGGGTCGTCCAGCAGCGCCCGCAGGCCCGCCGCCACCTCGTCCGCGCTACGCTGGACGGCGAACCCGTTCATCCCGTCCCTGATCGTCTCGCGGACGCCGCCCTCGGCCACCGCCACCACCGGCGTCCCGCACGCCGCGGCTTCCAGCGGCGCCAGGCCAAAGGGCTCCAGCTCCGAGGTGTAGACCAAGGCGGCCGCGGTGTTCAGGACCTCCACCAGCTCCCCGTCCGTCACCCGCAGCCGCACCCGGAAGTCCACGTCCAGCTCGGCGCTCACTTCCTCCATCCGCGCCCTGTACGCCGGCGTCGCCCGGTCGGCCACCCACACCAGGGGCGGGCGCGGCGCGGGGAGCAGCGACACCGCGCGGATCGCCAGCTCCACCCCCTTTGCCGCATCCACGGCCCCCAGCCCCGCCACGAAGCGCTCGCGCGGCCGGCCCGTGGGCCGGAACAACGAGGTGTCCACCCCCAGGTAGCACACCCGCGCGTCGCGCCCGTAGGTGCGGATGACGCTCTCGCGGCTGTAGAACGAATTGACGAGGATGGTGCCCGCGGCCAGCGCGTTGCGGTGCTCCTCCCGCGCCTGCGCCCGGTCGGTCAGCAGCCGCGCGGCGTCGGCGGCGGCGAGGGCGGCGCGGCGGAGCACGCTCCCGCCCGCGGTCACGTCGCCCACCCACGGCAGCACGGGGCGCGCCTCGTAGAAGGGCCGGAACGGCTCGTGAAGGTACACCGCCCCCGGAGTGCGCAGGTGGCGCGGCACGAACGGCATGCCGTACACCTCGTCGCCGTGCACCAGCACCACGTCGAACCCGCCGGCGTCGATCTCCTCCGCCGACCGCCGGCACGCCTCGATCATGGCACGGAGGCGAGCGACACGGTTGTGGTACACGCCGTACACCCGCCCCGCGGGCGACCCGGGCGTCCGCGCGCGCCAGGACATCGGGACCACCCGCTCGTCCACCAGCCCCGACAGCGGCAGGTAGTCGCGGCGCTCGCTGAGCGTCCAGGCACTCACCCGGTGCCCACGCTCCACCAGCCCCCGCACGTGCGTGTACAGCGAGCGCTTCCCT
This sequence comes from Longimicrobium sp., assembly GCF_036399935.1. Lineage (GTDB taxonomy): Bacteria > Gemmatimonadota > Gemmatimonadetes > Longimicrobiales > Longimicrobiaceae > Longimicrobium. The sequence goes on along the minus strand of NZ_DASWMD010000019.1, from coordinate 53,430 downwards.
CCCCCGGTGGAGAGGTTGTGCCAGACGGCGATCCTCATGCGGTCCGCGCGGCGCGGTAGGCGTCCAGCGTCTGCCGCACGCACCGGGCCCAGCTGAACTCGGCCGCGCGGGCGAGCGAACGCTCCCGCAGCCGCTCCCGGAGGGCAGAGTCGCGGTACACGTCCAGCATGGCCTGGCTCAGCGCGTCGTCGTCGGTGGGATTCACCATGAGCCCCGCGCCGCCCACCACCTCGGGGAGCGACGAACTGTTGGACGTGATCACCGGCGTGCCGCACTGCATGGCCTCCAGTGGCGGCAGGCCGAAGCCCTCGTACAGCGACGGGTAGACGAACGCCATCGCACCGCTGTACAGGGCCGCGAGGTCCTCATCCGGCACGAAGCCAGCAAGCGCCACACGCGGCCCGGCGCCCCGGGCAGCCTGGTACACGGAGTCGGCCCTCAGCCCGCGCGGGCCCACCAGGACCAGCGACAGGTCGCGGATGCCCTGGGCGGCGGTCAGCGCAGCGAACGACCGCACCAGGCGCTCCATGTTCTTGCGCGGCTCCAGGGTGTTCAGGCTCAGCAGGTACGGGCCTTCCGGAATGCCGTACCGTGCCCGCGCCCTTGCAACCACCCCCTCGTCGCGCACCGGGTAGAAGAGCACCGGGTCCGCCGCCCAGGGGATCACGAACACGCGCGCCGGGTCCAGCTCCGGCCGGTACGCGCACAGGTCGTCGCGGGTTCGCTCCGAGATGGCAATAGCCCAGTCGTCCGGCCGCAGGCTGCCCAGGATCCCCCGCAGCTCGCGGATGCCGAACGGCGACGACATCCGTGGAAACAGGATGGGGATCAGGTCGTGCACCGTCAGCACCCGTACCGCCGGCCGGGTGCGCGCGGGAGCGGGCAGCGCAAAGCGGGGAGAGTGGAAGAGGTCGCCCCCCGCCACGGCGGGGGGCCTGACGGCCCGCAGCACCGGGTCGGCCGCCTTGCGCCCGTGCAGCAGCACTCGCCTGACCACCTTCGTGGGCACGCTGGCGCCCGCGCCCACGCGCGCGTGGAAGCCGCGGTCCAACCGCGCGACCAGGCCGGTGCCGGCCGGCGCGGGCGTGAACGGCACACCCCGGAGTTCCGGGACGGTGCGGGCGTACTGCACCGCGTGCCCGTACGCCCGTACCGACTCCATGGCGCTCAGCCGCAGATCGCATCGCCCGGAGGCGGCCAGGCCGCGGGCCACCCGGTCCACCACGCGAAAGATCCCCGTGCGGTGGGTGGTGTCGGCGTGGCCCAGCCCCAGGCTGGAAACGTCGTAGACGACCTTCATGCGCGTTCCCATCACCGCGCCGCCATGGCCGCGCGATACCCGTCCACCGTGTGCCGCGCGCACCGCGCCCAGCTGAAACCCGCCGCGCGCGCCAGGCTGCGCTCCCTCATGCGCTCACGCTGCGCCCCGTCCCGGTACACGTGCAGCATGGCCCCGCCCAGCGCGTCCTCGTCGGTGGGATGCACCAGGATCCCTGCGTCTCCCACCACTTCGGGAAGCGACGACGTGTTCGAGGCGATCACCGGCACCCCGCACTGCATGGCTTCCAGCGGCGGCAGCCCGAACCCCTCGTAGAGGGATGGATAGACGAAAGCCAGCGCGCCGCTGTAGAGGGCCGCGAGATCCTCGTCGGGCACGTAGCCCGTCAGCACCACGCGAGCCGGCGAGATTCCCGCCTCGCGCGCCATTCGGCCGAGCAGGTCCACGTTCGTCCCCCGGCTCCCCACCAGGACGAAGCACAGGTCGGAGATCCTTTCCTGGGCCGCCATGCGCGCGAACGCCCGTACCGCCCGGTCCATGTTCTTGCGCGGGTCCAGCGTGTTCAGGCTCAGCAGGTAGGGCGCGCCGCCGATGCCGTACCGGGCGCGCACCCGGTCCAGGGCCGCGGGATCCTCCACCGGGTGAAAGACGGCCGGATCCGCCGCCCAGTAGGTGACGATGATCCGGGCCGGGTCCAGGTCGGGCCGGTACTCGCACAGGTCCTGCCGCGTGCGCTCGGAAACGGCGAACACCCAGTCTTCGGGGCGCAGGCTGGCCAGGATGGCCCGCATCTCCCGGGTGGCGGCGGGCGAGACCGTTTCGGGCACCAGGATGGGAATCAGGTCGTGCACCGTCATGAAGCGGGCGGCGGCGCCCGTCCGGGCCGGCGCGGGAAGCGCGAACCGCGGCGAGTGGAAGACGTCGGCCTCGGGCGCGCGCGCCGGCGCCACGGCGTTCAGCACCGCCTCCATCGCCTGGCGGCCGTGCAGCAGCCCCCGGCGGTACGCCTTGGTGGTCACCGGGGCACCGGGGCCGCCGGCCCGGGCGGCGTGCGCGTTCACCAGCCGGCGCACCAGCCCCAGCCCCGGCTGCGTCCGCGCCAGCCGCTGGCCTGGAAGTACGGCGGAGGCGGCAAGGTAGTTGGCCGTGTGCGCAAAGAACTCGGCCGAGTGCAGCGCGCTGAACGCGACCTCGCACTCGTCCATGGCGAGGAGTTCCTGGGCAAGCCGCTCCACGACGCGAAAGATGCCGGTCCGGTGCACCCGGTCGGCGTGGCCGAGTCCCAGGCTGGAGATGTCGTAGACCACGCGCAGCGGCGGACCCGCGGGTGCGGCGGGCGCAGCCGGGGCGGGCGGAGCGCCAGGGGTGGTTCGCTCGTTCAGCAACTCGCGCCCCTATCCGATGCGGAGGCCGGACGAAGCTTCGGCCTTTCTGACGATCAGCCCGAACGACGTGGCCACGTGGCCGTCGAGGCTGAGCCGAAGGTGCGGATTGTGCGTGAACGGCGGCCGGTCCACGTGGAGGTCCGCGGGCAGGGTTCCCTCGGTGAAGTCCAGCTCGGCGACATCGTGGCCGGCGGCCCGCAGCTCGGCCGCGATGGCGCGCAGGTCCCGGCGGCGGAAGATGACCGCCCCGCCGGTCCGGACGGTCGGGCCATTGGACGACGCGTTGTACTCCGTCGTGTGCACGGCCACCCCGCCGGGCCGCAGACATCGCATGGCGTTGTAGATGAACTCAGCCCCGTGCCGCAGCGATCCCAGGTGCTCCAGCGAGCACGACGACCACAGGAAGTCGAACCCCGACAGGTCGGCCGGGATGGCGTTCATGTCCACTGGGCGGAAAGAGACTTGGCGGGCGAACGCCTCCGGCGGGCAGACGCCGTTCAGGTTCAGGTCCGCCAGGGAGCTGGCGTGCTGGTTGGTTTCGATCCACCCCGTCCCCTGCGCCTGCTCGGCCGCCAGGTCGGTGGCCAGGACGTCGCAGCCCATCGACGCGAACAGCGCGGGTAGCGGCTCGTGGCCCACGGCGAAGCCCAGCCCCCGCCGGTCCGGCTGCAGCATCCCGCGCTCGTCGAGCGCCTGCGCGATGTAGCAGAATTCCCACACCTTGCGATGCAGCTGGAAAGGCTGTCCCATCCGCGCGGCCCACGCGCGGAACGCGGGCGACTCCAGCTGGTCCTGGCGGCACAGCGACGAGCGCAGCGGCGTCTGTGGAGCGGCCGAAGGACGCAGCCGGACCCCCAGCCGCCTGCGCCACAGGTACGCCGTGCCGAAACGCTCGGCGACCCACTGCTCAGTGAGCCCGGCCTGGCCAAGCTCGTACCGGACCCGGCGCACCACCCTCCGGGGCAGCGTGAGCTTCGGCTCGTCGTACGGGTGAATCTTCGTCACAATGCGGCGATGTTCAGAATGAGGACCGTCGGCCGGTGCTACCTGGAGCGCCGGCGCCCATCGCAGCGCTGAACGTCACCTCGCACTCGTCCATGGCGAGGAGTTCCTGGGCAAGCCGCTCCACGACGCGAAAGATGCCGGTCCGGTGCACCCGGTCGGCGTGGCCGAGTCCCAGGCTGGAGATGTCGTAGACCACCTTCATCGCGAGCGCCTTCACCGCCCCGCCACCGCCACGCGGTACGCGGCGAGGGTCTGCCGGGCGCATCTCTCCCAGCTGAAGCCCGCCGCCTGCGCCAGCGACCGCGCCCGCATCCGCTCCCGCAGGGCCGCATCGCGGTACACGTCCAGCATGGCCTGGCTCAGCGCGTCGTCGTCGGTAGGATCCACCATGATCCCCGCGCCGCCCACCACCTCGGGGAGCGACGAATTGTTGGACGTGATCACCGGCACCCCGCACTGCATGGCCTCCAGTGGCGGCAGGCCGAAGCCCTCGTACAGCGAGGGGTAGACGAACGCCGTCGCACCGCTGTACAGCGCCGCGAGGTCTGCATCGGCCACGAAGCCGGCCAGGACGATGCGCGCGCCCTGGCACCGCGCCTCGCCCAGGGCCCGGAAGATGGTTTCCGTCTTCCACCCCGTGGCTCCCACCAGCACGAGGCTCGCGGCGTCGACCCCTTCCTCCCGCGCGAAACGTGCGAACGACCGCACCAGGCGGTCCAGGTTCTTGCGCGGCTCCAGCGTGTTCAGGCTGAGAAGGTACGGCCCATCGGGAATCCCGTACCGCCCGCGCACGGCCTCCAGCGCCGCCCTGTCGGTCACCGGGTGAAAGCGCGCCGGGTCTGCCGCCAGAGGGGTGACGAACACCCTTGCCGGGTCCAGGTCCGGGCGAAAGGCGCACAGGTCGGCGCGGGTGTTCTCCGAGTCGGCGACGACCCAGTCGTCCGGCAGCAGAGAGCCCAGGATCACGTTCTTCACCCCGTGCACCACCTCCGGCTCGAAGAACTGGGGAAACCGCACGGCGATGAGGTCGTACACCGTCAGGAACCGCTGGACGGGGCTGTCGGGCCGCGCACGCGGGGGAAGTTCCAGCCCGGGGGAGTGGAAGACGTCCACCCCTTCGGGGATCCGCCTGTTGGCTTCGCCCGCCACCCGGTGAGCCAGCCCCTCGGCGCGGTCGCGAGCCCACCGCCACGGCCCCCCGGCGCCCGGCCGGCGCCCTCCGGAAAACAGCATGCGGGCGAGGGTGGGGGCGCCCGGCGCACCGATCACGGGCACTCCGGCAAGATCCGCCGAGCCCGCAAGGTACGCCAGCGCGTCTCCCATGGGCTGGAGCAGTCCCGGGGCGCCGAACGCCAGGTCCACGCCCCCGGCGCGCGACAGCGCGCGGGCGGTTTCCTCGACGGCGCGGAACACCCCGGTGCGCGGGATCTCGCCGCGATGCCCCTTGCCCAGCAGGGAAACGTCGTATAACACCCTCATTCGGGCGCTCACCCCCGCAGCCGGGCGGAGACGCCGCGCGCGCGCTGCCCGGCCCGCAGCCGCGCCCGCAGCGCCGCCATCGCCGCCCTGCGCGCCGGCGAGCGATGCACGGGGGGGCGGGGCGTGGCGAGTTCCCGTTCCAGGATCGGGCGGACGATCGGGTTGCGCAGGCAGAACTCGCGATACACCCGGCGCGCCGCGCGCACCCGCTCCAGCGGCGAAAGCGGGGCGGCAAGGCAGCGCTCCACCAGCGCTACCGCCAGTTCGATGTTGTTCACCAGGATGCCGCCCTGCGACTCGGGCGCCAGCGTCTGCGCCAGGTCTTCCTGCGTCTTGCGGCGGAACACCCGGTATTCGAACAGCGGCTCGGCAATCGCCGCGACCTCGCCGCGAAGGCACATGTCCAGCGTGAGCACCACGTCGAACCCCCACACGGCGCGCAGCGGCATCACCTTTCGCAGCACCTCGGCCCGCATCAGGCCGTAGAAATCGTACCAGAAGCTGGCCCGCGCCACGGCCGCGGCGCGGTCGCCCGGCGTTGCTCCCACGGGGCGGATGCCCCCAGGCCACTCGGGGTCGCCCAGCGGGGCGCCGTCCTCGTCGATGGGCAGCACGTCCGTGCAGCAGAGGACGACCTCGGGACGCGTCTCCAGCACGGGCACGCAGCGGGCCAGGTACTCCGGATTGCGCCGGTCGTCGAACGCCGCCCACATGAAGTATTCGCCGCGCGCGAGTTCGAAGGCGCGGTTGAAGTTGCAGACCGCACCCATGTTCCGGGGCTGCCGGTGATAGCGCAGCCTTGCGTCGCGGGCTGCGTACTCCCGGCAGATCGCCTCCGTGCCGTCGGTGGACGCGTTGTCGGAGACGACCAGTTCCAGGTCGGCGTAGCTCTGCCCCAGGACGCCGTCCAGCGCCTCGCGCAGGTATCGCTCGCCGTTGTACACCGGCAGGCCCACGCTTACGCGGGGCGCGGCCCCGGCGCTCATGCGGCGCCTCCCCATGCCATGCGGCGCAGCAGGGCCCGGAGTTCCGGATCCGCCTCGGCGTACTGCGCCGTCCGGTTGTCGGCGACGAGCAGGTTTTCCTGCTCGCCCGAGCGGAAGGTGCCGCTCCGGTGCCACTCCTGCGGGCGGTACGCCTCGCCGGTCGCGCCCACCACCACCGCCTGAAGTCCCATCGCCTCCACCTGGCGCGTCATCCCGCCCCGTCCGCTCTCGAACGCGAGCGCGTCCATCTTGCTGCGCACCTCTCCCAGCCGCAGCCCCAGCATCGTTTCGCGCCGCAGCATGAACCCGTTGGACCTCACGTGCGGGTTGGGGAACGGGTGGAACACCGCCCGTGCGCACCGTAGCTCCCGCCGCTGCGCAAGGTAGGTACGGACGCCGGCGGCCGCCCGGCGGCGCACCCACTGGCCCGCCGCGTGCCGCGCGAACCGGGCGGGCGCAAGCACGTGCGCCCGCAGGTTGGAGTAGTGGCTTTCCCACGACCCCGAGCCGCCGGCCAGCCCCACCTCCGGCCGCGCCGCATGGTGGTGAAGCGCGGCGAGCCACCCTGCGCGCAGCGGGCGGCTGTACGAATTCAGGAAGCAGAGGAACTCACAATCCAGCGCCCGCGCGGCCGCCGCGTACGCCGGGATGTCCTGCACGGCGGCGGGCATCACCAGTTCCTCGTGCTCCACCGCCCGCGCCAGCGCGCGGAACGGCTCACGGTCGGCCCCGCCCGAAAACCCGTTGTACACGACCATGAGCCGGTGCGCGACGCCGGCGGCGTGGCGGCGGTACGCGCCCAGGAAGCCGGCGAGTTCCGCCGTCCCCAGCGGCGCCCACACCAGGTGCACGACACCCACCTGCGGGGGCACCTCAGGAACGGCCCAGCACGCGCCGTACGCGCCCCCCCCAGCGGTTCGCGGCCTGGGCCGCCCAGACGCGCAGCCAGGGCAGAGCGTCGCCCACGCCCCCGCGCCGCTGCAGGATGCCCAGCCCGTGCTGGTCGGTCAGCACGAGCAGGCGGTACTTGCCCGGACGCTCGCGCACGAAGTCCTCCACGGCCGTCAGCACGCCGTTGCGAGGCCCCCCTTCGTGGACGGCGTTGTACAAGCCGGCGTTGCTTCCCCCGCTCTCGACCAGCTCGGACCGGCCGGGGACCATCCCCTTCATCGCGTGCGGCTGCACGAACGGGGCGGGCACGGTCTCGGGCTGGTAGTACATGTCGCGACGCCCATACGGCCACCCCACGTCGTGCAGGAAGATCGTCCCGCCGGGGCGCAGCAGGTCGCTCTCGTCGATCGCCTTGAGCTCGTGGTAGACGGTGTACCAGTTGTGGTCGCCGTCGACCAGGATGCAGTCGAAGCGCTCGCCCAGGGTGGGAAGCACCTCCAGGCTCAGGCCTCGGCGTACCGACACGCGGTCGCCGTTCAGCCTCGTGAGGTCCAGGTCGATGCAGGGATCCACCACCACCAGCGACACGCCGTCCACCTCCAGCAGGCGGGCTGTGTGCTCGCCGAAGCTCGCCCCCACCTCGCACAGCCGTCGATACCCGGCCCGGCGGATGTACGGGTTGATCACCGAATCGGAAAAATATTTCATCGTGCTGCCTGGTTCTGCGATTCCGCGGCCGGGTGCGCGCGCCACCAGGCGATCACGTCCCCGAGCCCCTCGTCCAGCCCCCACCGGGGCGTCCACCCCACCTCGCCGCGCAGCCGCGCCACCGCGGGCACCAGGGCGGCGGGGTCGCCCGGCGGCGACGCGAGGGCGCCCAGCTCCAGCAGCTCGGGCCGGCCCATCCGGGCCGCGATCTTCCGCGCCACCTCGGCCACCGTGACCGGCTGGCCGGAGCCGATGTTCACCGGGCCCGCCACCTCCCCGTCCAGCAGCGCGGCGAATGCCGCGCCCACGTCGGCCACGTGCAGAAAGTCGCGCAGCTGCGCCCCGTGCGAGCACCGCGCCGGCTGCCCCGCTGCCAGCGACCGCACGATCGAGGGGACCAGCCGGGCCGGCGCCTCGTGCGGTCCGTACAGCAGGAACACGCGTCCCCAGGCGGCGCTGAAGCCCGCCTGGCGCGCAAACCCGTCCAGCGCCTGCCACGCCGCCAGCTTGCAGCTTCCGTACAGCGTCGCCGGCCGCAGCGGCGTGCCGACCTCCGAGCAGAGCGCGTGCCCCCACTCGTACTCCGCGCAGGTGCCGGCGAAGGCCGCCCGCGTGCCCCCCGCCTCGGCGAACGCGCGGGCCAACTGCAGCGTGGCCCCAACCCAGCCCAGGTTCTCGGGCGAGCGCCAGAAGCTGCCGTGCTCCACGTACCACGCCAGGTGCAGCAGGTGGGTCGGGCGCACGGCCCGCACCACCGCCTCGGCCTCGCCGGCGCGCAGCAGGTCGGCGGCGTGCCAGCGCACCTCTTCGGCGGCCCGCGGGGGGGCGCGCCGCGCCACGGCGTGCACCTGAAAGCCCCGCGCCACCAGCGGCGCCAGCGCGTGCCGGCCGATGAACCCGGTGGCGCCTGTCACCAGCACGCGGGGGCTCACGGCGCGAAGTCGGGATAGGCGCCGTCGCGGTCCGAGATCACGCGGGCATCCGCCGAAGGCCAGCGGATGCCGAAGGCCGGGTCGTCCCAGCGCACCCCCCGCCCGCTCGCGGCGTGGTAGCGGGCGGAAATCTGGTAGAACACCTCGGTCCCGTCGACCAGCGTCTGAAATCCGTGGGCAAACCCCTCGGGCACGTACAGGGCGCGGCGGCTCTCGGCCGAGAGCTCCACGCCGAACCACCGCATCCGCGTGGGCGACCCGGGACGCAGGTCCACCACCACGTCGTACACGGCGCCCGCGGTGCATCGCACCAGCTTGGCCTCCGCGTGCGGCGCGGCCTGGTAGTGCATGCCCCGCAGGGTGCCCGCGCGCGCATTGAAGCTAACGCTGCACTGGGGGAACTCGGCGCGCATTCCCCGCCGCGCGAACTCGTCGGCGTCGAACGTCCGCGCAAAGAAGCCCCGCTCGTCCTGCACGCGCTCCGGCTCCACCACCCAGGCACCGGGCAGCGGCGTCTCGGTAAAGATCATCGGGGGCCCCTCACACCACCCGCAGCTCGGGAACGGGGACGATGAAGCGCCCCCCGCGCCGCCGGTACTCGGCCTGCTGCGCCAGGATCTCGTCGGCGAAGTTCCAGGTGAGCAGCAGCACGTAGTCGGGCTGGGCCTCCAGCAGCGCCTCGGGGGCGTGAATGGGCAGGTGCGTGCCCGGAGTGAAGTGCCCCTGCTTGACCGTGCTGCGGTCGGCCACGAACTCCAGCGTCTCGGCGCCGATCCCGAAGTAGTTCAGCAGCGTGCTTCCCTTGGCCGACGCGCCGTACGCGGCGATGCGCTTGCCCTTCGCGCGCAGCTCCGCGACCAGCCCGCACAGCTCGCGCTTCAGCCGCTCCACGCGGCCCGCGAAGCCCAGGTAGTACTCGGCCGTGTCCACGCCCCACCCCTGCTCCTCGGCCAGCAGTGCGCGGACGGCTTCCGTCGGCTCCGGGGCGCTCTCGGCCGGGGTGGCGAACACCCGCAGCGAGCCGCCATGAATGGCCAGGCGCTCCACGTTCCAGATCACCAGCCCGTGACGCCGGAAGAGCCGGTCCAGGGCGGTGAGCGAAAAGTAGCACAGGTGCTCGTGGTAAATGGTGTCGAACTCCGTGCCCTCCACCATGTCGCGCACGTACGGCACCTCGATGCTCGTGGTGCCGCCCGGCTTCAGCAGCCGGCGGAACCCCGCGACCACCCCGTTCAGGTCGGCCACGTGGGCCAGCACGTTGTTGGCGTGCACCACGTCGGCCGCGTGGCCCTCGGCGGCCAGGCGCTCCGCGACCCCGGCACCGAAGAACTCGCACACCGTGGGGATGCCCTTCTGCACCGCCACCCGCGCGACGTTCGCCGCGGGCTCCACCCCCAGGACGGGGATTCCCGCCTCGCGGTAGAACTGCAGCAGGTACCCGTCGTTGCTGGCCACCTCGGCGGCCAGGCTGCCGGGTCCCAGCCCCCGCTCCCCGACCAGCCGCCGCACCAGATCGCGGGCGTGGCCGACCATGGTGTCGGAGAACGACGAGAAGTAGAAGTACTCGCCGAACAGTTGCTCCGGGGGCACCGTCTCCGTGATCTGCACCAGCGAGCAGGCGGGGCAGAAGACCAGCTCCAGCGGATAGGTGGCCTCGGGCTCGTGCAGCCTTTCCGGGGAGAGAAGCGCGTTGGCGAGGGGCGTGCGGCCCAGCGACAGCACGGGAACCAGACCGCCCGCCCCGCACGAGCGGCAGCCGGAAATGGCCCCGGACGGCATGGCCGAGGGGCCCGCCGACGGCGCGGGCGCCCCCGCGGCGCCGGCGCTCAAGCGCCCTCCCGCAGGAAGTCGGCGTACCAGCGCACGGTGCGCTCCAGCCCCTCGTCGAGCGTGAACAGCGGCTTCCACCCCAGCATCTCGCGGGCCTTGGCGGCCGACAGGTACTGGTGGCGGATCTCGTGCTTCGCCTCGTCGCGGATCTCGGGCTCCAGGTCCGAGCCCATGGCCGCGAGAATGCGCTGCACCAGGTCGCGCACGGGCACCTGGATCTCGTTGCTGAAGTTGAAGGCGTGCCCCGCCAGCGACCCCGGGTCGGCGGCCATCTTCTCGGCCAGCAGCATGTACACGTGCGCGCCGTCCTCCACGTAGAAGTAGTCGCGGATGTACGTGCCGTCCGAGCGGATCACGGGGCGCTGCCCGCGCATCACCGAGCGGATCGTGCCGGGCACCAGCCGGTTCCAGTTCAGGTCGCCGCCGCCGTAGAAGTTGCCGCACCGGGTGATGGTCACGGGCAGGCCGTAGGTGGTCGCGTACGACTGCGCGATCAGGTCTGCGCACGACTTGCTCACGTCGTACGGGTGCCGGCCCACCAGCGGCGTCGACTCGTCGTAGGGCAGCGTCTCGCAGTCGCCGTACGCCTTGTCCGACGACGCGAACACCACCTGCCGCACGGCGGGGCTGCGGCGGCACGCCTCCAGCAGCGCCCAGGTGCCCTGCACGTTGGCCTCGAACGTCGACACCGGGTTGCGGTTGGCGATGCCCACGATGGTCTGCGCCGCCAGGTGGATCACCGTGTCGATCTCGTACTCGCCCAGCGCGCGCTCCAGGGTGGCCTGGTCGCGCACGTCGCCCCGCACGGTGGTCACCCGCGCCAGGGTGCCCGTGCGCACCAGCTCGCTCTGGGGAACCCAGTCGCGCACCAGGCACACCACCTGCGCCCCGGCCTCCACCAGGCGCCGCACCAGCCAGCTTCCCACCAGCCCCGTACCCCCGGTCACGAAGGTCGGGCGGTCCCGCCAGAAATCACTCACTCCAGCTCCTCCAGGGCGCGTTTCCGCCGTCCCACAGCGATTCCAGCAGGCGCTTGTCGCGGATCGTGTCCATGCATTGCCAGAAGTTCTCGTGCCGATAGGCGGCCAGCTGCCCGTCCTCGGCCAGGTGTTCCAGGGCGTGTGCCTCCAGCACGGTGGCGTCGCCCTCCAGGTAGTCGAACACGCCGGGCTCCAGCACCATGAAGCCGCCGTTGATCCACCCCTCGCCGATCTGCGGCTTTTCGGTGAACTCGGCCACCAGGTCGCCGTCGAACACCAGCCCGCCGAAGCGCGCCGGGGGCCGCACGGCCGTAATGGTGGCCAGGCGGCCGCAGCGGCGGTGAAACTCCAGCAGCCGGCGCAGGTCCAGGTCGCACACCCCGTCGCCGTAGGTGAGCATGAAGGTGCCGCCCGGGCGCAGCTGCGGCTCCAGGCGCTTCAGCCGGCCGCCGGTCATGGTGTTCACCCCGGTGTCCTCCAGGTGCACCACCCAGTCCTCGCACTCGCGGTTGCGCGCCTGCACGTTCCCCGTGCGGAAGTCCAGGCTCACGCTCCCGTTCAGGCTGTAGTAGTCCAGGAAGAAGCGCTTGATGACCTCGCCCTTGTAGCCGAGCGCCACGTAGAACTCCTTGAACCCGTGGTGGGCGTACTGCTTCATGATGTGCCACAGGATCGGCCTTCCGCCGATCTCCACCATGGGCTTGGGCTTCACCTCGGTTTCCTCGGCCAGGCGCGTGCCCAGCCCTCCCGCCAGCAGCACGACGTTCACGGGGCGGCGATCTCCTGGGCGAAAGGCTCGGCCTGCACGGCCCGGCGGCAGTCCGTGGTCCAGCGCAGCAGCGGGCGCACCACGCCCGGCATGTGCCCGGCGTAGTCGCCGCGCGGGCCCTGCGGATCCAGGTTGTCCACCACGTGAAAGGCCACGGCGTCCTGCTCGTCCGCGTGCAGCACCACGGGGTCGTGCGTGCTCACCGCCACGCCCACCACCACCTGCCCCTCGGCGAGCAGGTCGCCGGGAATCCAGGCGGTGCTCACGTAGCGGCCGCGGGGCCGGGGGCGGCCGCGCCACTCGGGGTCGGAATCGTGGGCGATGAAGATGAGCGTGCCTTCCTCGTTGTGGAACCCGTAGTTGGGCACCAGCACGTGGCCGTCCTCCAGCACGTCGAACTCCAGTTCCACCCGGCCGCCCGCACGGATGTCCAGCGTTTCGGTGACCTCCCCGGCGCGCGAGCGCACGCGCACCGCGCGCAGGCGCACCACGTCGCCGCCGGGCGCGCGCGACGGGTCGGCCCACTCGCGGGTGGCGGTGGTGCCGAGCCCCGACTGCAGGTAGGTGCCGATCACCGAGCGGGTGGGGCCGTGGGCCAGCACCCCGCCCTGGTCCAGCAGGAGGGCGCGGGGGCACAGCCGGCTGATGGCCGTCATGTCGTGACTGACGAAGAGCACCGTGCGCCCTTCCTGCGTCACGTCCTGCATCTTGCCGAGGCACTTCTTCTGAAAGCTCGCGTCGCCCACCGCCAGCACCTCGTCCACGATCAGGATCTCAGGCTCCAGGTGCGCCGCCACCGCGAAGGCCAGCCGCAGGTACATGCCGCTGGAGTAGCGCTTCACGGGGGTGTCGATGAACTTCTCCACCCCCGAAAAAGCCACGATCTCGTCGAACCGGCCGGCGATGTAGGCGCGGTCCATTCCCAGGATGGAGCCGTTCAGGAACACGTTGTCGCGCCCCGAGAGCTCCGGGTGAAAGCCGGTGCCCACCTCCAGCAGCGACCCGACCCGGCCGTACACCTCGGCCCGGCCGGTGGTGGGCTCGGTAATGCGCGAAAGCACCTTGAGCAGCGTGCTCTTGCCCGCGCCGTTGCGGCCGATGATGCCCAGCGCCTCGCCGTGCCCCACGTCGAACGAGACGTCGCGCAGCGCCCACACCGTTTCCGGCGCCGGCGCGCGGCGGGCCCGCAGCCCGCGGGCGGCCGAGCGCCCCGCGCCCGCCAGCGCCTCGCGCAACGACCCGTGGCGCTCGGCGGCAACGCCGATGCGATAGCTCTTTCCCAGGCCGCTGGCCCGGATGGCGACGCCCGACACGCCGTCGCTCAGGCCACGTCCGCGAAGACCCGCTCGGCCTTCCGGAAGTACAGCGCGCCCGTCAGCAGCAGCACCAGCCCCATGGCGCACGACACCGCGATCACGCCCCAACTCACCGCGCGCGTCTGCAGCAGCGCGGCACGAAAGCCCTCCACCACCCCCACCATGGGGTTCAGCGCGTACAGCATCCGCCAGCGCTCCGGCACCAGGCTGGCAGGGTACAGGATCGGCGACGCGTACATCCACACCTGCAGGAGGAACGGCACCACGTGCTTCACGTCGCGGTACTGGATGTTCAGCGCCGACATCCAGCAGCCCACCCCCGCCGCCGTCAGGATCATGCACAGGAGCAGCAGGGGCACCACGGCCAGGGCGGCCAGCGAGGGCACCATTCCGTACGCCAGCATCACCGCCAGCAGCAGGCCGAACGCCACCGCGAAGTCCATGAGCCCCGCCAGCACGGGGGCCAGGGGAATCACCAGGCGCGGGAAGTACACCTTGGTGATCAGGTTGGTGCTCGACACCAGGCTGTTGCTCGACGAGGTCAGCGCCGAGGCGAAGTACGTCCACGGCACCAGCGCGGTCAGCGCGAACACCGGGTACGGCACCCCGTCCGAAGGCACGCGCGCCAGCAGGCCGAACACCACCGAGAACACCACCGTCGTGAGCGCCGGCTGCAGGATCGCCCACCCCGCGCCCAGCACGGTCTGCGCGTAGCGCACCTTGATGTCGCGCCACACCAGGAACAGGAACAGTCCCCGGTACGCCCACAGCTCGCGAAGGCCCAGGCGCGGAAAGCGGGGCGACGGCTCGATGACGAGCGTCGGCGCCTCCTCACCCCGCGGCGGAGACCCCGCACCCGGCATGGGCAGCACGTGAGAATTCAGCGTCATTCCCCTCCAGAAACCATGGGGCGTCCGCGCCCCGAAACTTCGTCGCCCCCCGGCGGAAACCCAGCTTGTTCCCCGGGCTCCGTTCGGTGGGCAGCCGGTAAAGCTAACGACGCTTCCACGGGCGAACAAGCGCGGGAGCGTTCCGGCCGGCCCGCGTCCATCTCCCCGGCCACCAGTTCCAGCGACTCCCGCCAGCCGGGGAGCGCCACGCCGAAATCGCGCGCCAGGCGGCCGCAGTCCAGCACCGACCAGGCCGGCCGCGCGGCGGGGGTGGGGTACTCGGCCGTGGAGATGGGCGCCACCCGCACGCGGGTGCCCGGGTCCGCCACGGTGTCGCGGATCGCCTCGGCGAAGCCGTGCCAGCTCGTCTGCCCCCCCGCGGCAAGGTGGTACACGCCGCCATGGGTGCCGGAACGGGAGGCGGCCACGATGGCCGCCGTCGCACCCGCGACCATGCGGCTCCACGTGGGCGCACCCACCTGGTCGGCCACCACCCGCACCTCGTCGCGCTCCGCGAACAGGCGCAGCATGGTGCGCAGAAAGTTTCCGCCCCGGGCACCGTACACCCAGGTCGTCCGCAGGATGAGGTGGTCGTCGCCCGCGGCCTGCACCGCGCGCTCGCCGGCCAGCTTGGAGCGCCCATAGACGCTCAGGGGCGCCGGCGCGTCACTTTCGGCGTACGGCGCACCCTTGCTCCCGTCGAACACGTAGTCCGTGGAGTAGTGCACCAGGAACGCCCCGACGCGGCGGGCCTCTTCGGCAAGCACGCCGGGCGCGTGGGCGTTGGCCGCGAACGCCGCCTCGGGCTCCGCCTCGGCGCGGTCCACCGCCGTGTAGGCGGCCGCGTTCACGATCCACCGGGGGCGGACGGCGCGCACGGCGGCGCGCAGTGCCTCGGGCGACGCCAGATCCGCCTCCGCGCGTCCCAGCGCGGCCACGCGGCCCAGCGGGGCGAGCGCGCGCTCCAGCTCCCAGCCCACCTGCCCGTTGCGCCCGAGCAGCAGGATCCCGGCGGCGCTCACGGCGCCTCGCCGAAGAGCGCCTCGGGCGGCAGGTCGCGCAGGCGCGGCGCGGCGGCGTCCTTGGGCGCAAGCAGGGGCGGTGCCGCCACCGGCCACCGGATGCCCACGTCGGGGTCGTCCCAGCGAAGGGTGCGCTCCGCCTCGGGCGTGTACGGCGCCGTGCACTTGTACGAGAACAGGGCGGTGTCGCTCGTCACCACGAACCCGTGCGCGAACCCCATCGGCACCCACAGCTGCCGGCCGTTCTCCGACGAGAGCTCCACCCCCAGCCATTGGCCGAAAGTGAGCGAACCCCTGCGCAGGTCCACGGCTACGTCGAACACGGCGCCCCAGGGCACGCTCACCAGCTTGCCCTGCGGGGCGGGGTTCTGAAAGTGCATTCCACGCAGCACGCCGCGGCGAGAGCACGACACGTTGTCCTGCACGAAGGGACCGGCGATCCCCGCCTCGGCGTAGCGCGCTTCGCTCCAGCTTTCGGCGAACCAGCCGCGCTGGTCGCGGAACACCTTCGGCTCGATCAGCAGCACCCCGGCAAGGACGGTGGGGCGCACGATCATCGCGGCACGGTCCCGTCCACCAGCGAGCGCAGGTACTGCCCGTACCCCGACTTGCCCAGCGGCTCGGCAAGCCGCAGCACGTCCTGGTCGGAAATCCATCCCCACGCGTGCGCGATCTCCTCGGGACAGGCGATCTTGAGCCCCTGCCGCTCCTCGACGGTCTGAATGAAGTTTGCCGCCTGGGCCAGCGACTGGTGCGTTCCGGTATCCAGCCACGCCATCCCCCGGCCCAGGATCTCCACCTCCAGGGCGCGCCGCTCCAGGTACCAGCGGTTCACGTCGGTGATCTCCAGTTCGCCCCGCGAAGAAGGGCGAAGACCGGCGGCCACCTCGAGCACCCGGTTGTCGTAGAAGTACAGCCCCGTGACGGCATAGTGCGAACGCGGTCGCGCGGGCTTCTCCTCGATACCCACGGCGCGGCCGCCGGCGTCGAACTCCACCACGCCGTAGCGCTCCGGGTCACCTACGTAGTAGCCGAACACCGTGGCGCCCTCGGCGCGGCCGGCGGCGCGCTGCAGCGACTCGCTCAAGCCGTGGCCGTAGAAGATGTTGTCGCCCAGCACCAGGCACACCCCGCCGGCGCCCACGAACTCCCGGCCGATGATGAACGCCTGCGCCAGCCCCTCGGGCGCGGGCTGCTCGGCGTACGCCAGCGACATCCCCCATTGCGACCCGTCGCCCAACAGGCGGCGGAAGAGCGGCAGATCGTGCGGGGTGGAGATGAGCAGCACCTCGCGGATCCCCGCCAGCATGAGCGTGGTGAGGGGATAGTACACCATCGGCTTGTCGTACACGGGGAGCAGCTGCTTGCTCACCGCGTGGGTGATGGGGTACAGCCTCGTTCCGCTGCCTCCGGCCAGGATGATGCCCTTCACGCGGCCGCCCCGGCGCCCAGGCGCTCCAGCCGGTACGCCCCCGAGAGCACGCGCTCGCACCACCCGGGATTTTCCAGGTACCACTCCACCGTCCGCCGCAGCCCCGTTTCGAAGGTTTCCCGCGGCCGCCATCCAAGCTCCCGGGCAATTCGCGATGCGTCGATCGCGTACCGCAGGTCGTGCCCGGGGCGGTCCTCGACGAAGCGGATCAGTCCCTCACGCGGGCCGGTGCCCGGATCGGGGCGCAGCTCGTCCAGGATACGGCAGACGGAACGCACCACGTCGATGTTGCGGCGCTCGCTCGCTCCGCCGACGACGTAGGTTTCGCCCACCGAGCCCCGCGCCAGCACCGCCAGGAGCGCCTCGACGTGGTCGTCCACGAACAGCCAGTCGCGCACGTTCTCGCCGCGTCCGTACACCGGGAGGGGCCTGCCCTCCAGGGCGGACAGCACCATCAGGGGAATGAGCTTCTCGGGAAACTGGTACGGCCCGTAGTTGTTGGAGCAGTTCGTGACCAGCGTCGGCAGCCCGTACGTGTGATGCCAGGCACGCACCAGGTGGTCCGATCCCGCCTTGCTCGCCGAGTACGGCGAGTTGGGGCTGTACGGCGTCGCCTCGTCGAAGAAGCCCTCCGCGCCCAAGGACCCGAAAACCTCGTCGGTCGACACGTGCAGGAATCGGAAGCGCGCCCTGTCGGCATCGTCCAGCGAGAGCCAGTGGCGCCGGGCCTCCTCCAGAAGCGTGAAGGTACCCAGCACGTTCGTGCGGACGAACTCTCCCGGGCCGTCGATGGAGCGGTCGACGTGCGATTCGGCCGCGAGGTGCATCACGGCCAGGGGACGGTGCTCGCGGAACACGGCACGCAGCCCGGCCGCGTCGCAGATGTCGACGGCCTCGAACACGTGGTTGGAATCCGCGGCGATGGACGCGAGGGAGTCCAGGTTTCCCGCGTACGTCAGCTTGTCGACGTTGACCACCCGCGTCCCGAGGTCGCCGACCAGCGTGCGCACGAGCGCGGAGCCGATGAAGCCGGCGCCGCCGGTGACCAGGATGGGGCCCGCGATCGGGGAGGAACACGAGGAGCGCTCCACGGGGCTCCGCTCAATCACCATGCGCCAGTTCCCCACCCCGGCGCCCGCCCAGCTTCAGGTCGCGCCGGAACTGCGACCACGCCGCGAAGAACCCCGCGTTGCCGGGGTTCATCCGCGCCCGGCGCAGCAGCTCGGACCCCAGCACCAGGCCCATCCCCAGCACCAGGCCGAACAGCGCGCCGAACATCGCGGTCTGCACCGGCGACCCGGCCCGGCCCGCCGGCCGCGCATCGTCCAGCACCGTAAGCACGGGCAGGTTGTTGTTCGCGTCCAGCTGCGCGTCGGTGAGCGCCGCCGCGAGCGATTGGTACAGCTGCTGGTCCTGCGCGAACTCGGCTTCCAGCCGGGCCGAAGCGAGTCTCAGCTCGCCACCCTGGCCCAGCGGCACGAAGGCCGGCCCGGCGCCCTGCGAAACGCGGCGAAGCTGGCCGCGCAGGGCCTCCAGGTCGGCGATGGCGGCCTGCAGCTGCGGATGCCCGGCCACCAGCGTGCGCCGCAGCTCGGCCACCCGGCGCTCGGCGTCGAGCACGCGCCCGTGAAGCCCCGCGGCCGCGTCCAGCGTGCGCCGCGCCTGGTCGTCGACGTTGGGCGCCGACCGGTTGCGCTGGAACGCGAGCAGCTGCTGCTCCGACTGCACCAGCCGCTCGCGGGCCAGGTCCAGCTGTGTCCGCAGCAGGCTCTGCCGGCGCACGGCGCCGTCCGCGCTCAGCCGCGCCATGGCGGCGTTGACCAGCTCCGGGTAGGTGTTCGCCAGGCGCTGCGCCAGCTCGGGGCTGGGGGCGCGCACCTGGATGGTCACCGAGCCCTCCGTGCTCCGCAGCACCCGCGTGCGCTCGGCCATGGTCTCGCGCACCTCGGCCTCGGTGCCGTACCGCGGCGCCAGCCGGCCCACCATGGAGTCGGCCAGCGTCTGGCTGCCGAGCACCACTCCCACCAGGCGGTCCGTGGGGCTCGCCGCTGCCCCGCCCACCAGGGAGGCTACCCCGGCAGGCAGGCCGGCCAACGCCAGGCCGGACTGCGACTGCGATCCGGAAAACGGCACCATCGTCGTGCTCGTCACGAACCACGGGCGCCGGAACACGGCCCAGCCCGCGGTCGCGGCGGTGACCAGCACCGCCACGACCAGCACCGTCTTCCACCGTAGCAGTACCGCCCCGGCAAGGGCCAGGGCCGTGTTCCCCCCGTACCCGTTGCCGGCGCTCATGGAGACTCCTCGTCGGCGGGGGAGAGGACCGCCCGCAGCGCCAGGTACGAGAAGATCAGGCCCGAGATGGTGCCGGCCACCGCCTGCGCGGTCTGCAGCGTCCGCAGCGGATCGCGGGGCCGGCGGAAGGGCACCACGATCTGGTCGCCCGCCTCTACCCGCGAAACGTCGCGGGCGTCGGCGCGAACGCCGGCGCGGGCGCGCAGCACCGTCACCTCGCCCCGGTCCGCGCGGCGGCTGTACCCGCCCGCGAGGCGCACGTAGTCGCGCACCGAAAGCCCCGGGGCGTGCTGCACGATTCCCGGCTGCGCCACCGCGCCCAGCACGGTGACCCCCGTGCGCCTGCGCGGCACCGAGAGCACGTCGTTGGCCTCCAGGGTGCGGTCCAGCGCGTCCTCGCCGCCCGCGAAGAGCTGCTGGAAGTCCAGCACCACCACCGTGGGGTCGGCCAGCGCGCGCGTCTGCAGCAGCCGGCGCTGATCGTCGCTCAGGAGCTCGGGCGGAACGCGCTCCAGCGCCGTTTCCGCCACCACCTGGGCGCTGTCGGCCGAGCGCCGCAGGGTGGCTTCCACCAGCGACGCCTCGCCGGTGAACCCGCCCGCCATGGCCACGAGGTCACGGACGGTGGTGGTGTCGGGGCGGATGGGGTACGTGCCGGGGCGCAGCACCTCGCCGCTGATGGTGGCCGTGCGCGTGCGCCGGAAGTGCGCCACCGTGACCACATACAGCGCGTCGCCGGGGCGCAGGGCAAAGCCGCGGCCCACCGCGCCCACCGCCTCCGCGCGGGAGAACGCGTGGAACTCGCGCTGCTGCGCGCCCACGAAGCGGGTCAGGCGCAGGGTGTCGGCCGCGTTGGCGGGAAAGCCACCCGGCCCGTTCACCACCTCCAGGAACTCGGCCAGGGTTTCGCCCGGCCGGTGCTCGTACGCCCCCGGAAAGTGCACCCGCCCGTGGATGGACACGGTCTCGTTCACGGCGGGCACCATCACCACGTCGCCCTCCAGCAGCGCGGGGTTGGCCGCCAGCTCGCCCATCTGGCGAAAGCGCGCCAGGTCGGCCAGCACCGAGTCGCCCGCGGCGCGGCGCACCACCACGTTGCGGCGCGCCACGCCGGCGGCGGCCTCGGCGGGAACGAACTCGCTGACCCGCGTGGCGGGGTTGGCGATGCGGAAGCCCGCGTCGGGGACGTCGCCCACCACGAACACCTTGAAGCTCCGCGCCCGCAACAGCGCCAGGGCCACCGACACGCCCTGGTAGTTGCGGGCCACCAGGTCGCGAACGCGCGCCTGCGCCTGGTCCAGGTTCAGCTCCTGCACGCGCAGCAGGCCCAGGTCGGGAACCACCACGGCCCCGTCGGGAGTCACCGGGAGCTCGTGCACCCGGTTCACGTTGCCGGTCAGGGAAAGAATCAGCACGTCGCCCGGGCCCACCCGGTACTCGGCGCGGCTCACGGGCGCGGTCAGCACCAGCGGGTCGCCGACCGGGTACACCGGGGGGGCCTGCGTGGCCGCGCGGGGCCGCGGCTGCGAGTCGGGCTGGGCCTGTGCGGCGCGGGAGCCGGGCTCCTGCGCCGCACCGGGGACGGCGAACGCCGCGGCCATGAACGCCGCGGCCGCCAGTCGCCTGCAATGGAATCGAATATCCTTCACGTCAAACCACGATCGTTGATGGGTGGGCGCGGCGGCCCGCCCGCCTGCCGCCGCTACGCGCGCGCGAGCGTGCGGGCGCCCGCGTCCTGGCCCTGCTCCACCATCCGCCGGAAGTGCGGAATGGTGCGGCGCAGCCCCTCTTCCAGCTCCACCCGCGGCTCCCATCCCAGGACCGCGCGGGCGATGGTGATGTCGGGCTGGCGGACCTTGGGGTCGTCCTCGGGGAGCGGCAGCCAGTCCAGCGGCGAGGAGCCTTCCGTCTGGGCCAGCACCCGCTCGGCCAGCTCGCGGACGGTGAACTCGTTGGGGTTGCCGATGTTGGTCGGCTCCACCCGGTCGGAGTGGAACAGGCGGTAGATCCCATCCACCAGGTCGTCCACGTAGGTAAACGACCGAGTCTGCGATCCGTCACCATAAATGGAGATGGGATCGCCCCGCAGCGCCTGCACGATGAAGTTCGAGACCACCCGCCCGTCGCCGGGCCTCATCCGCGGGCCGTACGTGTTGAAGATGCGCACGATGCGCGTCTGCATCCCGTGGTAGCGGTGGTACGCCATGGTCATGGCCTCGGCGAAGCGCTTGGCCTCGTCGTACACGCCCCGCGGGCCCACCGGGTTCACGTGGCCCCAGTAGCTTTCCGGCTGGGGATGCACCTGGGGATCACCGTACACCTCGCTGGTGGACGCGAGCAGGAAGCGGGCGCCCTTGGCCTTGGCCAGCCCCAGCGCCTTGTGGGTGCCCAGCGACCCCACCTTGAGGGTGGGGATGGGCTGCTCCAGGTAGTCCACCGGGCTGGCGGGCGAGGCGAAGTGGAGCACCCCGTCCAGCGCACCCTCGACGTAGATGTAGTTGGTGACGTCGTGCTGGATGAACCGGAAGTCCGGCCGCCCCATCAGGTGCGCCACGTTGTCGGGATGGCCGGTGATGAAGTTGTCCATCCCGACCACCTCGTAGCCCTCGGCCAGGAACCGGTCGCACAGGTGCGAGCCCAGGAACCCCGCGGCCCCGGTGATGAGAACGCGCATGCGCCTCAGGCTCCCGCGGCCGCCAGGGAGCGCCCCGGTTCGGCGGCGGCCAGCGCGACGCGGCCCACCGACACGTACTCGAAGCCCATGTCCCGCATGCGCTCCGGGTCCCACAGGTTGCGCCCGTCGAAGACCACCGGCTCACCCAGGAGCGCCTGCACCCGCGCGAAGTCGGGGTTGCGGTAGGGGGCCCACTCCGTCAGCACCAGCAGCGCGTCGGCGCCCTCCAGGCAGTCGTAGTTGTGCTCGAACAGGGCCAGCCCGCGGGTTTCCAGCAGGTCGGCGAAGTAGCGCTGGGCCTCGTGCTCCGCTTCGGGGTCGTGGGCCAGCACCCGCGCGCCGCGCTCCACCAGGCCGCGAACCACCGTGAGGGAGGGGGCCTCGCGCATGTCGTCGGTTTCGGGCTTGAACGAAAGCCCCCACACCGCGAAGGTGCGCCCCGCCAGGTCCTCGCCGTACCGCTCCACCACGCGCTGCAGCAGCAGCCGCTTCTGCGCCTCGTTCACCTTCTCCACCCCGTCCAGGATCGAGGCGTCGACCCCCGATTCGCGAAGGGTGTGCACCAGCGCCTTGACGTCCTTGGGAAAGCAGCTGCCGCCGTACCCGATCCCCGCGAACAGGAACCCGGGCCCGATGCGCTCGTCGGTGCCGATGCCCTGCCGCACGTGCGACACGTCGGCGCCCACGGCCTCGCACAGCCCCGCGATCATGTTCATGAACGAGATGCGCGTGGCCAGCATGGCGTTGGCCGCGTACTTGGTGATCTCGGCGCTGGCGATGTCCATGAACAGGATGGGATTGCCGGTGCGCACGAACGGCGAGTACAGCTCGCCCAGCTTTTCGCGGGCGTACTCCGAGTCCACCCCCACCACCACGCGGTCGGGCTTCATGAAGTCCAGGACCGCCGCGCCCTCCTTGAGGAACTCGGGGTTGGAGCACACGTGCACGCGCCGGCCGGTGTGGCGGCCGATGGCCGCGCGCACCTTGGCGGCCGTCCCCACCGGAACCGTGCTCTTGGTGATGACGATCTTCTCGGGGCCGTCGTCGGGCATGTTGCGCCCGATGGTGTCGGCCACGGCCAGCACGTGCTGCAGGTCGGCCGAGCCGTCCTCGCCCGGAGGGGTGCCCACCGCGATGAAGACGATCTCGGCGCCCGCCACGGCGGGTGCCACCTCGGTGGTGAACGAGATGCGCCCCTCGCGCAGGTTGCGCTCCACCAGCGGCTCCAGGCCGGGCTCGTAGATGGGGATCTCGCCGGCGTTCAGGCGGCCGATCTTGCCCGCGTCCACGTCGGCACACACCACGTCGTTGCCGGTTTCGGCGAGGCACACCCCCACCACCAGCCCCACATACCCCGTCCCGACCACTGTGATACGCACGAAGAGCGTCTCCTCGGAAGATTTTCAGGTACGCCGCCCCGCTGCACGGACGCGGCCGGCCGGCGAGGACGCCGGCCGGCCGCGTCGGGCGCGGCGAAGCGGATCAGCCTACGACGGCCAGCCCCGCCAGGGCGTGCAGCGCGGCCGGCGGCGGAGTGGCCACGCCCGACAGCCCCACCACGCGGGCGGCACCGGGGTGCCGCCTCATCACTCCGCGGGTGTCCACCACCAGGCGCGCGTGCTCCGCCACCCGCGCGTAGTCCACGGTGGTGTGGTCCGTCACCACCACCACCACGTCGGCCGCGGCCAGCCGCTCCTCGGTGAGCACCTGGCTCGCCATGGGCAGCCCCTTCAGCGGGGTGTGGCCGTCGTCGTGGATGGCCTCGCAGAACGGGTCGTGGAAGCTGACCCGCGCCCCCTTGTCCTGCAGCAGCCGCATGATGTCGAGCGCCGGGCTTTCGCGCAGGTCGTCGATGTTCTTCTTGTACGCCACGCCGAGCACCAGCACGTCGCTGCCGCGCACCGCCTTGCTCTCGTCGTTCAGCGCGTCGGCCACCTTGCCCACCACGAACGCGGGCATCTCGCCGTTGATCTCGCTGGCCAGCTCGATCATCCGCGTCCGGAACTCCAGCGTGCGCATCTTCCACGACAGGTAGTGCGGGTCCAGCGGAATGCAGTGCCCGCCCAGCCCCGGGCCCGGCGTGAACTTCATGAAGCCGAACGGCTTGGTGGCCGCCGCCTCGATCACGTCCCAGACGTCCACCCGCAGCTTCTCGCACGCCTGCGCCAGCTCGTTGGCCAGCGCGATGTTGATCATGCGGAAGGTGTTCTCGTACACCTTCACCAGCTCGGCGGCCTCGGCGCTTTCCACCGGCACCAGCGTGTCGAACACCCGCCCGTACAGCGCCTCGCCCGCCTGCAGGCACCCGGCCGTGATGCCGCCGATCACCTTGGGCGTGTTGCGCGTGTGCCACACCGGGTTGCCGGGATCCACCCGCTCGGGGCTGAAGCAGACGAAGAAGTCCTCGCCCGCCTTGAGCCCGCCCTCCTCCAGGATGGGCAGCACCACGTCACGGGTGGTGCCCGGAAAGGTGGTGCTTTCCAGGATCACCAGCTGCCCCGGCCGCAGCGTGCGGGCGATGCCCTCCGACGCATTGACCACGAACGACAGGTCCGGGTCCTTGATCTTGTTCAGCGGCGTGGGCACGCAGATGCAGACGGCGTCGCACTCGGCCAGCCGCGAAAAGTCGGTCGTGGCCGAAAGCAGCCCCTCGCCCACGAACGCGCCCAGCACCTCGCTGGAAACGTCCTGCACGTGGCTGCGCCCGCCGAGCACGCCCTCCACCACCCGCTCGGAGATGTCGAAGCCCAGCGCGCGGAATCCACTGCGCGCCACCTCCACCGCCAGCGGCAACCCCACGTATCCCAACCCGATGATCCCGACCACCGCGTCGCGCGACTCGGTGCGGGAAAGCAAATCGTCCAGCCTGGCGCTCATGGGTACCACCCTTCGGTCAAACGCGGTCCCGGCGCGTCGCAGGCGCGAGAGAAACGCGCCTCCGTGCGTACCGTAAACCTATAAGATATTGCTACATGGCCGTGCGGCGCAAGCCGCCGCCCGGCTACCGCGCGGCCGCCGCGGCTTCCAGCCCGCGTTCGCGCAGCGGCGCCACGCACTCGGGAACCAGCGCGCAGATGCCCAGCAGGCAGTCTTCGGCGCTCCCTACCTCGACGGCGGCGCCCAGCCTGTCCAGCCCGGGCATCAGCGTGTCGGGGGCGGGCTCGTTCGACTGCACGATGCGGATCTTGGCCAGCGCCGTGGGAATGGTGGCCTCGTGCTCCGACATCAGCTCCTCGTGAAGCTTTTCGCCGGGGCGAAGCCCGGTGAACACGATGGGAACGTCGCGGTACGGCTCCAGCCCCGAAAGCCGGATCAGGTTTTCGGCCAGCTCGACGATGCGCACCGGCTCGCCCATGTCGAGCATGCAGATGCGCCCCGCCGCCTCGGGGATCGCCGAGGCCTGAAGCACCAGCTGCACGGCCTCGGGGATGGTCATGAAGTACCGCGTGACGTCGGGGTGCGTCACCGTCAGGGGCTGCCCCGCGTCCATCAGGCGGCGGAACAGGGGAAGCACGCTTCCGTCGGAGCCCAGCACGTTCCCGAAGCGCACGGCGCGGAAGTCGGTGCCGGCGCGGCGCAGCGAGGGCCAGCCGAGCACCACCTGCTCGGCCACGCGCTTGGTGGCGCCCATGACGCTGGAAGGGTGCACCGCCTTGTCGGTGGAGATCAGCACGAACTTGGCGGCGCCGAAGCGGGCGGCCATCTGCGCCACGCACAGGGTGCCCAGCGTGTTGTTCCGCACCGCCTCGACGGCGTTGTCCTCCATCAGCGGCACGTGCTTGTAGGCGGCCGCGTGGAACACGCAGTCCGGGCGGTGCTCGGCGAACACCGATTCCATCCGCCCCTCGTTGGTGATGTCGGCCACCACGGGAACGATGTCCATGCGCGGATGCGCGCGGACGAGCTCCAGCATGGCGAAGTACAGCGGCGACTCGGCCTGGTCCAGCACCACGAGCCGGCGCGGCTCCATGGCCGCCACCTGGCGCGCCAGCTCCGAGCCGATGGAGCCGGCCCCGCCGGTCACCAGCACCACCCGCCCCTCCAGGTCCTCCCGCACGCCGTCCAGCTCCAGGGCCACGGTGTCGCGCCCCAGCAGGTCCTCGATCTGCACCGGCCGCAGCTCGCCCAGCCGCGCGCGGCCGTCCAGCAGCTCGCGCATGGAAGGCACGATCTGGAAGTCCACGTCGGCGTCCATGCAGGGCTGCACGATGCGCCGCATCTCGTCGCGGGTGGCCGACGGGATGGCGATCACCACCCGTTCGATCCCCCGGTCGCGGATGAGCTGCGGAATCTCGGCCGTGGTCCCGATCACCGGCACCCCGTGCATGCGCATGCGCATCTTCCCCGGGTCGTCGTCCACCAGCCCCACCGGGTAGATCTGGTCGGACTCGTCGCGGTGGAAGTGGCGCAGCAGGCGCTCGGCCGCGTTGCCCGCCCCCACGATCAGGGTGCGCTTGCCGCGCTGGGCCCGCCAGGGGATGAAGTGCCGCTCGCGCACGGCCCTGACCAGGAAGCGGACGCCGCCGAACACCAGCAGGGCCAGCACCCAGTCAAGCACCAGCACCGAACGCGGAAAGCCCGCCAGCTGGTCGGTTAGGAACAGCAGGCCGAGCAGCAGGGCCGAGCTCGTCGTCACCGCGCGCACCAGGTCGATCAGGTCGCGCATGCCCACGTGGCGCCACCACCCCTGGAACAGGCCGAACGCCAGGAACGAGGCGAGCCGCGCGCCCACCAGGTACGGGAGCGTCGCCCAGAAGATGGGCTCGACCGCGTCGGGAACGTGAAGGTCGAAGCGCAGTCCGAAGGCGAACCGGTACGCCAGGGGAATCAGGAGAAGGTGCAGGCCGACGATGAGCGGCCTGCGAAACCGCACGAGGACGTAGGGAAGCATAGGATCGCGAACATGAGTAGAACACGCGGGCGCACGGCGACTGCCGCGGCGCGCTGGCCGGGGCGTATCGGTGCTCCGCGCACGGAGTGCACGAATTACGCCCGGGCCGAAGCCCGGGACGGAACGCCGCTTGGCGCCGTCACGTGCCTGACGGGCGAAGCCCCCGGACGGTCACACCGGCGGCCGTCCGCTCCAAGAACGTTTCAGGGCGTCAGATCCGTACACCCGCGCCCCGCCCGGCACGGGACCGGGCGAATTGGCGGGCGTAGTAGCTCACCACCCGGTCGGCGCCGGCGCGCCGGATGCACGTCAGCGCCTCCTCGTGGGCGCGCGGCCCGTCGATCCACCCGCGCTGGGCCGCGGCCTCGATCATGGCGTACTCGCCCGAAACGTGGTAGCCGAAAACCGGGTAGCCGGTCTCGGCCTTCACCCGGTGGATGACGTCCAGGTACGCCAGCGCGGGCTTCACCATCAGCATGTCGGCACCCTCGGCCACGTCCAGGCGCGCCTCGCGCACCGCCTCCAGGGCGTTGGCCGGGTCCATCTGCGCCGAGCGGCGGTCGCCGCTCGAGGGCGCGCTTTCGGCCGCCTCGCGAAAGGGGCCGTAGAACGCCGACGCGTACTTGGCGGTGTACGACAGGATGGCCGTGCCGGCGAACCCGCCCGCGTCGAGCGCGCCGCGCAGGGCGGCCACGCGCCCGTCCATCATGTCCGACGGGGCCACCACGTCGGCACCCGCGGCCGCGTGGGTGAGCGCCACCCGCTGCAGGAGCGGAAGGGTGGCGTCGTTGTCGACGTCGCCGTCCCGGAGCACGCCGCAGTGGCCGTGGCTGGTGTACTCGCACAGGCACACGTCGGTGATCACCAGCAGGTCGGGAAGCTCGCGCTTCAGCAGCCGCACGGCGCGCTGCACGACGCCGTCGTCGGCGTACCCCTCGCTCCCGCAGTCGTCCTTGTGTTCGGGGATCCCGAACAGCAGCACGCCCCCCAGACCCAGCGACAGCGCCTCTTCGGCGTCCCTGAGCAGCTCGTCGGGCGAGGTCTGCTCCACCCCCGGCATGGACGACACCGGGCGGCGCACGCCCGCGCCGTGCACCGCGAACAGGGGCAGCACCAGGTCGCCCGGCGAAACCGAGGTTTCGCGGCTGGCGGCGCGAAGCGCCTCGGTGCGCCGCAGGCGGCGGGGGCGATAGGCCGGATGGCTGGGCATCGGTACTTCTTTCACTCGTGGATGAACGCGGATGCCCCCAGGTGGAACCACTGTTCGCGCCACCCGTCGCCCTGGTCGCGGTACCCCCCGGCGCGCAGGTCCACGCGGCCCAGCCGCAGCGCCGCGTCCAGGGCGGCCCCGGTGCTTCGCCCCGCGCGCTGGGGCGCGAACAGGTTGGCCCCGCCTCGCCGCACCAGGTCGGCCCCGGACCGCTCGCGCCTGAATCCGCGGCCCTCCACGCGCAGCCGCGCGTCGAAGAGCTCGGCGTGCGCGTAGCCCAGCGCCTCCCGCCCCTGCCCTCCCATGGGGTGCCCCAGCGGGCGCGAAAGGCGGGCCCAGCCGCCGCGCTGGCTGGCGTTGAAGTACCACGGACCGTGGCCGCAGCAGGCCTCGGGGAAGCGCGTGTACTCGGCGCCCAGCGCCAGCTGCGGAAGCGCGGGCAGGGCCGGAAGGAACACCCCCGCCACCACGCCGGGCATCTCGTCGAAGGCCCCGGCGCCGTCGTCGGCGCCCACCTCGGCGTACACCGTGGCGGGAAGCACCGCGTCGGTGGGAAGGCGCCAGCGCGCGTCGAACGAGGCGATCTGGTTCTCGAAGTCGCCGTGCCGGATGACGCCCGCCAGCATGCGCACCACGCGGAACGCGGTGACCGGTTCCGCCGCGGTGCCGAAGATGGACGACCGGTTGGCCGCCAGCGTCAGGCGCGGGTGCGGCTGCACGGCCAGGCGCGCGCCCCACAGCCACGCCTGCTCCGGGTGGCGCCCGGGATCGCGCGTGGGACCGGTGAACAGGTGCATGCTCACGGGGCCCGCGTGCCGGAGAAACCCGGGAAGCCGCACGGGCCTCGCCGTCTGCGCCTGTACGCGGAGCAGCGGGTCGCCCGGAAACAGCACGACGGCCCCGCCGACACCCGGGCCGAAGCCCACTTCGCGGCTGCCCACGGAGAACGAGAACGCGCCCACGCCCGCCAGGGCCTCCCAGCGGGGCAGGGCCAGGCCCCGCCGGTCCGCGCGGGCTTCGGCCCACAGGGCGAACGCGCCCGCCCCCATCCCCGCCTCCGCCCGAAGCCGGGGAGTGTGAAGGTCGGGCACCGGGCGGGGGTCCTGGCGGTCCTGCGCATACCCGATCGTGGGAGACAGCCGCCCCTCGCGCCCCAGGTACTCGGCGTGCACGGCGGCGCCCGGCCGGTATGCGGCGCCGCGCGGCGCGGCGTATTCGGGAAACTCTTCGGCGAAGCGGGCGAGCCACCCCGCGGCCAGGCGGCGCTGCGCGCCGGCGGGTGCGGCGTGCGCGGCCTGCTCCAGGGCGTCGGCCACCGCGTGCCGCGGGACCGCTGCCTGGGCGGGCAGGTAGTCCCGCGCCCATCCCAGCGCCTCGGCGCGCCGCGCGGCGCGCACGGCCCAGTGGCCGGCGGCCACGAGGGGAGACGACCCCGTGTGCCGGCCCGCCCCGGAAACCGCGGCGCCACTGTCCGCCGCCGCGAGCACGGCTGAAGGCGCGGGCGGACGGGCCGAGTCCGCGGCGGTCCCCTGCCCCGCGGCCGGCGCGGCGAACAGGGCGGCGGCGAGCAGCGCGGCGCCGCGGACCCGGGCTCCGCGCCGGAAAACGCCGGATGGAACGACGAACCCTGCCTTCATGCAGTCCCGCTCTGGTTCCCCAGCCGCTCGCGAATCGCCGCGAGCAGGCCCGGGATGGTGTATTCCGCCGCCTCGATGTCCACCTGCAGCCCCGCTTCCCGCGCCGCCGCCGAGGTCACCGGCCCGATGGACGCCACCAGCGCCCCGCCGGTGCCGGCACCCACCAGCTGGACGAAGCTCCTGACGGTGGACGCGGCCGTGAACGTCACGGCATCCACCTCGCCCCGCTCCAGCATCCGCCTGACGGCGTCAGCCCCCGCGCCGTCCTGCACCGTCCGGTACGCCTCCACCTCCACCACGTCGGCCCCCGCGGCGCGCAGCCGGTCGGGAACCGCGGCGCGGGCCAGGTCGGCGCGGGGCAGAAGGATGCGCAGGCCGACGACGGGGCCGGCGGCCAGCAGCGCCTCGGCCGCCGCCTCGCCCACGAACTCGCCGGGGACCAGGTCCGCGCGCACGCCCCGCTCCTTCAGCGCCGCGGCCGTTGCCGGGCCGATGGCGCACACCCTGACGCCGGCCAGGCTGCGGGCGTCACCCCCACCCTCATCCAGCGCGGCCCAGAAGTGCTGGACGCCGTTGGCGCTGGTGAAGACGATCCAGTGGAACGACCCCGCCCCGGCGGCGGCGCGGCGCAGCGGCTCCGGGTCCGCGGGCGGAACGATGCGGACGGTGGGGAACTGCACCGTCTCCGCCCCCAGCGCCTCCAGCGCGGCCGCGAACTCGCTGGCCTGCGCCCGGGCGCGGGTGACCACGATGCGCTTTCCCGACAGCGGGCGGCGGTCCCACCACGCAAGTTGCTCCCGAAGGGACGCCACCTCGCCCACGACGATCAGCGACGGGGCGCCGATCCCCGCCTCCCGGGCGACGTCCGGCAGCGTCGCCAGCGTGCCCGTGACGGTGCGCTGGCGCGGGTAGGTTCCCCACTCGATGGCCGCGGCGGGGGTGTCCGGCGCCCGTCCGGCCTCCACCAGGCGGCGGAAGTTTTCCGCCATCCGCCCCACGCCCATGTAGAAGACAACGGTCCCCACGCCGCGGGCCAGGTGGGCCCAGTCCACGTCGGTGTCGGCCTTGGTGGGGTCTTCGTGCCCGGTGACGAACGCCACGCTGGCGGCCATCCCCCGCTGGGTGACCGGGATTCCCGCGTATGCCGGCGCGGCGATCCCCGCCGTGACGCCGGGAACCACCTCGAACGGAACGCCGGCCCGGGCCAGGATCAGCGCCTCTTCCCCGCCCCGCCCGAAGACGAACGGGTCGCCGCCCTTCAGCCGCACCACGCAGCGGTGCTCGCGGGCCAGCTCCACCAGGACGTCGTTGATCTCGTCCTGCGTACGGCTGTGCTCGCCTCCCCGCTTGCCCACGTAGATGCGGCGGGGGGCGGTGGCGCGCTCCAGGATGGCGGGGCTGACCAGGGCGTCGTACACCAGCACGTCGGCGCGGGCGATCAGCTCGGCGGCGCGCAGCGTCAGCAGGCCGGGGTCGCCCGGCCCGGCGCCGACGAGATAGACGGTACCCGTCACGCCACCGCCGCCGCGCCAAGGGCCTGGACGTGCGACTCCAGCAGCTCCGCCAGCGTGTCGCGAAAGGCGATCTCCGGCGCCCAGCCCAGCGCCCGCAGCCGCGTGCCGCTCCCGCAGAGCAGCGGCACGTCCACGGGGCGTACGCGCTCCGGGTCCACCTCCAGCCGGGCGCCCGTGCCCGACAGGTCGATCAGCTGCTCGACGGCGTCGCTCATGGCCACCGCGTGGCCGGAGCAGACGTTGTAGGCCTGGCCGGCCTCGCCCTCGTTCATCAGCCGCACGTACGCCCGGGCCACGTCGCGCACGTCGAGCAGGTCGCGGCGCGCCGACAGGTTGCCCACCCGCAGCACGGGCTGGCCGCGCCCCTCGCGGATCTCCGCGAGCTGGCGGGCGAAGCTGGCCAGGGCGAAGCGCTCGTCCTGCCCCGGGCCCGTGTGGTTGAACGAGCGGGCCACCACCACGGGGCCGCGCGCCTGCAGCGCCGCCATCTCGGCGGCCGCCTTGCTGGCCGCGTACGGGTTGCACGGCCGCAGCGGCCGGTCCTCCTCGATGGGCTGCTCCTCGTCGGGGACCACGCCGTACACCTCGGCCGAGCTCACCACCAGCAGGCGCGCGTCGGCCGGCAGCGCCCGGGCCAGGCGCAGGGTGCCGGTGGCGTTCACGTCCCAGGTGCCCAGCGGGTCGCTGAACGAGCCGGCGACGGAGGCCTGCCCGGCAAGGTGGTACACCTGCTCGGGCGCGGCGCGCCGGACGGCGGCCTCGACGCTTTCGGCGGAGGTCACGTCCAGGGGGATCCACTCCACGTCGGCACGATCGGCGGGCGACGGGTGGCCCTCCTGCCGGGTGGCCACCACGGCGTGCCCGTCCGCCAGCAGCGCGCGCACCAGCCAGGTGCCCACGAACCCCGCCGCGCCGGTTACCAGGACCCGCACGCGATCAGCCGGTGGACGCGGCGCCGCGATGGCGCTCCAGGTCGGCGTCCACCATCATGGTCACCAGCGCCTCGAAGCCCACCTCGGGCTCCCATCCCAGTTCGCGCTTCGCCTTGGACGGATCGCCCACCAGCAGGTCCACCTCGGCCGGGCGCATGAAGCGGGGGTCCAGCGACACGTGCTCGCGCCAGTCCAGCCCCACCGCGCCGAAGGCCAGCTCCACCAGGCGCTGCACGGTGTGCGTCTCGCCCGTGGCCACCACGTAGTCGTCGGGCTGGTCGGGCTGAAGCATCAGGTGCATGGCCCGCACGTAGTCGCCGGCGAAGCCCCAGTCGCGCTGCGCGTCCAGGTTGCCCAGGCGGAGCTCGGTGGCCAGCCCCAGCTTGATGCGCGCGGCCCCGTCCGTCACCTTGCGGGTGACGAACTCCAGCCCGCGGCGGGGCGACTCGTGGTTGAACAGGATGCCGCTGACGGCGTACATGCCGTAGCTTTCGCGGTAGTTCACCGTGGCCCAGTGACCGTACACCTTGGCCACGCCGTACGGCGAGCGCGGGTAGAAGTGCGTGTTCTCGTCCTGCGGCACCGCCTGCACCTTGCCGAACATCTCCGACGACGACGCCTGGTAGAAGCGGATGCGGCGCTCGCGGTCGAAGATGCGGATGGCCTCCAGCATGCGCGTGACGCCCAGCCCCGTGACGTCGCCGGTCAGCACGGGCTGCGTCCACGAGGTCTGCACGAACGACTGCGCGGCCAGGTTGTACACCTCGTCGGGGCGGCTTTCCTCCAGGGCGTAGAACAGCGAGTTCTGGTCGGTCAGGTCGCCCGACAGCATCTCCAGGCGGTCCTGGATGTGCTGGATGCGTTCGAAGGTGACCGTGGAACTGCGGCGCACCAGCCCGTAAACCTTGTATCCCTTCTCCAGCAGCAGCTCGGCGAGGTAGCTTCCGTCCTGGCCGGTGATGCCGGTGATCAGCGCTGTCTTCATGTCCCATGGGTGGCGAATGAGTCCGCGTGCCCGCGCGGCCAGAGTCGGCGGGCAGCCCGGAAAGCTACATCCGGGCGCCATCCGAGTCAACGTAAGCGGACGGCGGGCACGGGTTGACCAAACACCCCGGGTGCCCTATCTTTCCCGGCTTCGCACTGTTTGGAACCAAGGTACGGCTACAGGAGACTTCCGATGGCTTTTTGCGCCGTCTGCGGAAAGGGCCCGCGCAGCGGGAACAACGTCAGCCACGCGAACAACAAGACCAAGCGTGTGTGGCGTCCCAACCTCCAGCCTGCCCGGATCGTGACCGACAACGGCACGCACAAGCGTGTCCGCGTCTGCACGAGCTGCATCTCGGCTGGCAAGATCCGCAAGGCGGGCTGAGGGCTTTCGGCAGGCCACACCGCAGGACGCAGTACCAGGACGGCCGCGCATCTTTTGGGTGCGCGGCCGTCCTGCTTTCCTACCGGGTCAGGTTTCCCATGCGCCGCCCGCGGCTCGCGCGCAGCTTTGCGGTGCGCCGGGGCACCAGGGCCGCGGCGCACCCATGACCCTGGTGCGGCACACCCGACCATGAACCTCTCGAAGATCCCGGCCGTGTTCGCGGCCCTGCTCGTTTCCTTTGCCGCGGCCTGCGGCGAAACCCCGTCCGGCCCCGGCGAAAACCCCGCCGCGGGCGAAGTACGCTTCACCTACACCAGCGCCAACAGCACCCTCGCGGGCACCTTCCAGGCGAAGGGCGCGCCCCTTCCCACGGGCGGCGTGGACCACCAGTGGGCGGCGGGCACGCGGAGCGAAGATCCCGGCCAGGTGCTGGCGTTCGGCATCGTCCCGCGTTCCGGCGGCGCGTACGACCAGGTGTCCGTCTACTTCCCCGCCTCGGGCGTGGGCACGTATTCGGCGGGCGCCGCGTGCGAGGGCGACCACTGCGCGGGCGTAACGTTCAGCGTGGGAACGTCCACGGGAGGGATGCCCACGTGGGTGTGCGTCTCGGTGGCGGGGAACGTGGAGGTGACGTCGAGCGCGGCCGATCGCGTACGCGGGAAGTTCTCGGGGACGCTGCACTGCTACAGCCCGGCGGCACCCGGCCAGCAGCCCGTGCTGGAGATGACCAGCGGCACCTTCGACATCGCGCTGGTCGAGTTGCCGGAGTAGGGGCCCTCACCCGGCCGCGCTGACACGCGTGCCCCCCTCTCCCACAAACAGCGTGGGAGAGGGGTACAAACCAGACGCTGACGCGTCCAAGTCCTTGCTGCGCCATAGCTTGTCATCCTGAGGCCCAGGCGCACCGCACCGTCCCACGGCACATCCGTCGCGGGCCGAAGGATCTGACCGCGGATGCATCTCAGCCCGGGCGCGGCAGCGGTCACCCGTGCAGAGGCCTCGACCGCGGTGTTTGTCCGGGCAAGGCAGGCGAGGTCCCGTGCACGTCGGACGATCCGGCGCAGTCCCCGGGTGGCCCCTCCCCCGGCCCCTCCCCGCATGCTGCGCATGCGGAGAGGGGAGAATTCGACCGCGCTCCGGCAGGTTCGGCGTGCGTGCGGTTGAAGCCCCGAACGGTGACGCGACAGCGGCGCCGTGTCGGGGCTTACCGCTTTCCGAGCGGCGGGTTCACCCGCTCTTGGGCGCTCCGGACTGGAGGGTGCTCGGCTGATTTACCGCGACGGGACCTCGCTATCCGAGGTACTCCG
This sequence comes from Longimicrobium sp., assembly GCF_036399935.1. Taxonomy (GTDB): domain Bacteria; phylum Gemmatimonadota; class Gemmatimonadetes; order Longimicrobiales; family Longimicrobiaceae; genus Longimicrobium. The sequence continues at coordinate 18,697 of NZ_DASWMD010000019.1, read as the reverse complement.
GCACGATCTCCCCCACCTCCACCACCCCGCCCCGCGGCTCGAACCTCCAGGCGCGCGCCGCGGGCCGGGAGGAGACGATCTTCGTCAGCACACCGTCGACGTAGTGCAGCCCCACGCCGTCCTCCGCGGCGAGCCCCGGATGTCCACTCTCGCGGACGAACGACCGGAACGCGTCCGGCCGGCGCGGGTCGCTGTCGTAGTGAGGGCAAAAGCTGCCCGGCAGAAACCCCAATCCATTCGTCAGCGGGTTCAGCCCGGGGCCGTAGGAGTCGGTAATCCCTCGCTCGAACCAGCACAACCCGCCCGCGCTCACCCCGCACGCGATCGTTCCGTTCGCCAGCACCCGTGGCAGCACCTCGGCCAATCCCTGCGCGCGCCACACCGCCAGCAGGTTGACCGTGTTTCCCCCGCCCACGTACAGCACGTCCTGCTCTGAAAGGAACGCATACAGGTCGTCCACCCCGCGGCTGAACAACGCCAGGTGCGACGGCTCGCAGCGTCTGTGGTCGAAGAGGGAATAGAACCGGTCGATCCACGCGGCCGAATCGCCGCTGGCCGTGGGGATCAGGCACACGCGCGGCCGCGAGCGCCGGCACAGCCCCAGCACGTAGTCGTCCAGCAGCGGATTGTCGGGCTCCATGGCAAACCCGCCGCCGCCGAACGCGACGATCTGGCCCTGAGTGAGAAGCGGCATCGATGGATGGAGAGTAGCAGGTGCGGCCGGCGCGGATCACCGGATAATGTCGGAAACAGTATGGCGAAGACGACAAGATACGCCTCCGCCACCCGGGCGAAAGCAGTGGCCCGCGGGGCGGCATCGCCGTTGCACTTTTCGGCACCCGACAGCCCGAGCGGGCGCGGGGGCAGCCGGCCCTTTCACGCGAGCTCGGGCGCCCGCGTGGTGGAGAAGAGATCGATGAAACTGCTGAAGATCCCGGCGCTCCTCTGCGCCTTGGCACTTGCAGCGTGCGACCGCAGCTCGACGAGCGTCGAGGACGTGAGGCCAGGTGAGTTCGAGGGCGACGTGTCGGGCGACGCGCGCGCCAGCCTGCGCGGCGAGGCCTACTCGGGCAGCTCGATCGGGGATTACCACGACCTGATCGTGCTGAACGACTTCGAGGAGGGCGCGGAAGTCGTGTTCCATCACACCGACGACGAGTTCGCACACGAAGGCTCCATCTCCATCCGCAACAACGTCGACCTGGAGTACGACAACGGGGTCGTCGCCCATATCGAGGTCAGGGGGCGGTTCTTCGTGGCGACCAGCGGCACCATGAACCTGCGCGACGTGACGGCCAACAACGTCGACGGCACGGCGCGGTTCCGGGCGGTGGAGCTGGACGAGTTCGACAGGCCGATTGCCGGAAGCGAAGTGGTCGTGGACGTGGCGTTCCGGGCCGACTACGCCGGCGCGGTCGAGTTCAACCTCTCTCCCGCGTTCAGCGCCGCCCGGGCTAAGGCCAACCGCTGACCCGGGTGGAAGTCCGGAAAAAGCGCCCCCGTCGCCAGGACGGGGGCGCTTCTCGTTCCGGGAGCGGCGGATCAGCCGGCGGCGGGGCGCGCGGGAACCATCACCAGGGCCTCGCCCTCCACCACCGCTTCGCCCTTCTGGTTCAGGACGGTGGTCGTAAGCCGCGCGCGCCGCTTGGGCAGCAGCTCGGCCACCTCCACCCGCGCCGTCACCGTGTCGCCGATGCGCACGGGCGCCGTAAAGCGAAGCGACTGCTCCAGGTAGATGGTGCCCGGCCCGGGAAGCCGCGTTCCCAGCACGGTAGAGATGAAGCTGGCGGACAGCATCCCATGCGCGATGCGCCCCCCGAACCGGCTCGCCGACGCCGCCACCTCGTCGATGTGCGCGGGATTGAGGTCGCCGGTGATCCCCGCGAACAGCACCACGTCCGTTTCCGTCACCGTCTTCCGGAACTCCGCCGTCTGCCCCACCACCACCTCGTCAGAATACATGCGCCGATCCCAGCGGAGAGAGAATCCCACGCGGCCCACGGCCGCGCCCTGATGATACCCCGTGAGACGAGCGGAATCAACGCACCGCGGACGCGCCACCCGACAGAGGCCACACAAAAGCAAGCCAGTCCGCGAAGGCGGCGCGAAGGCGGACTTCGTGTAGTCGTTGCAGCGAATTCATTCGCCCGTGCGGGATGCGCCCCAAGGCTGCCGAAGCGCCGGACGGGTGCGTCTCTGGCCCTCGTGTCGCTGCCGCGCCCGGGCTGAGATGCATCCGCGGCTGGATCCTTCGGCCCGCGCCGGATGTGCCGTGGGACGGTATGGTGCGCCTGGGCCTCAGGATGACAGGCTCGCAAGCGCGGACCAGAATAAGAGCCGAGCCCCGCGCCTCCCATGGGGGAAGCGCGGGGCTCGAATCCAAAGCGGACGGACGCGAGGTTACTTCGCGGCAGCCGCCGCGGTCACCGCGGCCTCGGGGCGCGTCACCAGCTCGATCAGCGCCGTCTCGGCACCGTCGCCCTTGCGCGAACCCGTCTTGAGGATGCGGGTGTAGCCACCCGCACGCTCCGAGAACACCGGGCCGATCTGGTCGAACAGGCGCACCAGGACGTCGCGGTCCTGGATGTGCCGCGCCGCCAGGCGCTTGCTGTGCAGATCGCCGCGCTTGGCCAGGGTGATCAGCTTCTCCGCGAACGGGCGAAGCTCCTTGGCCTTGGCGGTGGTCGTCTCGATGCGGCCGTGACGGAACAGGCTCATCGCCATGTTCCGAAGCAGCGCCTCCTTGTGCTCCGTCGTGCGGCCGAGCGCGCGGCCCTTCTTTCCGTGTCTCATCTTCCTCTACAGCTCCCCGGCGGGGCCGGCGTCGGCGCCCCCGATCTGCTCGTTGTCGTTGGCCTCGTCGCGAACCACCCACCAGAGCGTCCCCGCGTCGTCCTGCTCCAGCGAGCTGCCGAAGCGCAGGCCGTGGCCCGCCAGGAAGTCGCTGATCTCCTGCAGCGACTTCTTGCCGAAGTTGTCGATGGAAAGCATCTGCTGCTCTGTCCGCTGCACCAGGTCGCGGACCGTGTGGATGTTCTCCTTCTGCAGCGAGTTGCGGCTGCGGACGGAAAGCTCCGCCAGGTCCTCGATGGGACGGTTCAGCAGCTCCTGCAGGCGCGGCGGAATGGGCGCGCGCCCCGCCGGGACGGCGAACCCGGCGCCGCCGGTGTCGCCCCAGGTGCGGTCGGCGCGCCACTCGGGCGAGCCGCCGGCCAGGAACGCCAGGTGCTCGATGGCCAGGCGGGCGGAGTACTGCACCGCCGACGGCACGTCGATGGCGCCGTTGGTCTCCACTTCCAGCACCAGCCGGTCGAAGTCGGTGCGCTGGCCCACGCGCGTCTCCTCGACGACGAAGTTGGCGCGCGTCACCGGGTTGTAGATGGCGTCCACCCGCACCAGGTCCGCCGGCATGCCGCGCGGAATGGGGTGAGCCTCGGCCGGCACGTAGCCCCGGCCCTTGTTCACGTACAGCTCGAAGCGCAGGTCGCGGTCGTCCTGCAGCTCCAGGATGTGGTGGTCCAGGTTGATGACGTCCACCGACGGATGGCCGGTGATGTTTCGCGCCGTCACCCGCCCCGCCTTGTTGGCCCGCAGCTCCAGCACGGCCTCGTCGGCGCCCTCGTCCATCCGCAGCACCAGCGACTTCAGGTTGCGGATGATCTCGTGCACGTCCTCGACCACCCCCGGCACCGTCTGGTGCTCGTGGAGCACGCCGTCGGCGCGGAACGCCCACACCGCCGAGCCCCGAAGGCTCGAAAGCAGGATGCGGCGGATGGTGTTGCCCAGCGTGTGGCCGAAGCCGCGCTCCAGCGGGCGAAGAACGATCTGTCCCACCCGAGGCTGCTCGGGCGTGTTCGGCATCTGCAGGCCGGTAATATCGAGTTCCACTATGGTCCCCTCCCAGTGTGGGCAGGATGCGGGAAAACCCGGGCGGCGGAAGCGCGATCTGCGCTCCGCCACACGGGCCAGGTCCCTCGGCTTACTTGCTGTAGAGCTCGACGATGAGCTGCTCCTGCACCGCGAGCGGAATGTCCGCGCGCGTGGGGCGGGTCAGCATGCGGCCGGTGCGCGAGCCCTCGTCCACCGCCAGCCAGCCCACGTTGCTGGGCTTGGTCTTCGAAGCCAGCGACGCCTGCACGGGCAGGATGTCCTTGCTCTTCGGCGCGATGCGAACCTCGTCGCCCGGGTGCACCTGGGCGCTCGGAACGTCCAGCTTTCCGCCGTTCACCTGCACGTGGCCGTGACGGATGAGCTGCCGGGCCTCCTTGCGGGTGCTGCCGAAGCCCATGCGGTACACCACGTTGTCCAGACGGCTCTCCAGGGCCACCAGCAGGTTCTCGCCGGTGATGCCCGTCTGGTGGGCGGCCTTCTCGAACATGTTGCGGAACGGCTTCTCGGCCATCCCGTAAATGCGCTTCACCTTCTGCTTTTCACGCAGCTGGTGGGCGTACTCGGAGGTCTTCTTGCGGCGTCCGCCGCCCGACTGGCCGTGCTGGCCGGGGGCGTAGGGGCGGCGCTCGACGGGGCACTTGTCGGTGAAGCACTTGGTGCCCTTCAGGAACAGCTTCTGCCCCTCGCGGCGGCAAAGCCTGCACGAGGGTCCGGTGTAACGGGCCATGGATCAGTAACCGTTTCGGTTGTGTGTTTCGCGGCTTCGTCCCCCCGACGGTCGCGAGGGTTTACGCCTAGGTCCCGCACATGCCCGGCGCCAGGCGCCGGGCATGGTACCGCTGGATCAGACGCGGCGCTTCTTGGGCGGCCGGCAGCCGTTGTGCGGAATGGGCGTCACGTCGCGGATGCTGCGGATGCCCAGCCCCGAGGCGGCAAGCGCCTGGATGGCCGACTCGCGCCCGCTGCCGGGGCCCTGCACGTGCACGTGCACGCGCTTCACGCCCAGCTGCAGCGCCTCGCGAGCCGCCTGCTCGGCGGCCACGGTCGCGGCGAACGGGGTGCTCTTCTTGGAGCCCTTGAAGCCCGCCTTGCCGGCACTTCCCCACACGACCGAGTTGCCGGCCATGTCGGTGATGCTCACGATGGTGTTGTTGAACGTCGCCTTGATGTGGGCGACGCCCTCGCTCTCGACGTGGCGCTTGGTCTTGGGGCGCCCCGCGGTCTTCGGCTTGGCCATTCGGAATTCCTGTTTGGGGTGCGCGGCCTACCGCGCCTCCGGTACGTCTCCCCGCCGGCACGTCCGGCGGAGTGGTCATCGGCCCGGGCGCGCCGCCCAGGCCGATCATCCGTGAAGCGAACGCGCGGCGCCCGGCACGAAGGCCGGGCGCTGCACGATTACTTCTTGCCCGGCTTCTTCTTGCCGGCGATGGCCCGGCGCGGACCCTTCTTGGTGCGCGCGTTGGTGTGCGTGCGCTGCCCGCGAACCGGCAGCCCGCGGCGGTGCCGAAGCCCGCGATACGAGCCGATGTCCATCAGGCGCTTGATGTTCCGCGAAACTTCCGAGCGCAGCGCACCTTCCACGCGAATGTTCGCGTCGATGATGCGGCGCAGCTTGTTCACGTCCTCGTCGTTGAGGGCGTGCACGCGCGTGTCGGGGTTGATCCCCGCCTCGCCCAGGATGCGGCGCGACGTGGCGCGGCCGATCCCGAAGATGTACGTAAGGCCGATCTCGACGCGCTTTTCACGCGGCAGATCGACGCCTGCGATACGAGCCATCCTGCTGTTCTCCTGTCTGGCCGAGTCTGGGATTAGCCCTGGCGCTGCTTGTGCCGCGGGTTCTTCTTGCAGATGATGCGGATGACGCCCCGCCGCTTGATCACCTTGCAGTGCTCGCAGATCGGCTTCACGCTCGCGCGGACCTTCATGTTCGCCTCGCCTGTGTATCCTGAAAGAACGTAAGCCTGAGAACGTAACTGTATATGCGCAATTCCGCAAGCCCGAGAGGTACTTTGGTACTGTCCTACGCCGTGAGGATCCGCGGCCCGTCGGCCGTCACCGCCACGGTGTGCTCGAAGTGCGCCGACGCCTTGCGGTCGGCCGTCACCACGGTCCACCGGTCCGACAGCGTGCGCACCGTGGCCGTGCCCAGGTTGAACATGGGCTCGATGGCCAGCACCATCCCCTCCAGCAGCTTGAGGCCCTTGCCCCGCACGCCGAAGTTGGGCACCTGCGGCTCCTCGTGCGGCTGGCGGCCCACGCCGTGGCCCACCAGCTCGCGCACCACCCCGTACCCCGCCCCGTCGGCCACTTCCTGGATGGCCGCGCCCACGTCGCCCAGGCGGCGGCCCGGGCGCGCCTCGGCGATTCCCCGCGCCAGCGCCAGTTGCGTGAGCTCCAGCAGCTCCGCCACCGGATCGGCGATGGGCCCCACCGGAAGGGTGACCGCCGCGTCGGCGTAGAACCCCTCGAGCTTCACCCCGCAGTCCACGCTCACGATGTCGCCCTCGCGCAGCACCCGCCGCGACGACGGGATGCCATGCACCACCTCGTGGTTCACCGAGATGCACAGCGTGGCGGGAAAGCCGTACAGCCCCTTGAAGGCCGGTTCGGCCCCCGGGTGCGAGCGGATGAACGACTCCGCCCAGCGGTCCAGCTCCCCCGTGCTCACCCCGGGCGCGACCCGGGCGGGAATCGCCCGCCACAGGTCGGCCAGGATGGCCCCCGCGCGGGCGATGGTGTCGATCTCCGCCGCCGACTTGAGGTGGATCACCGCCCCAGCACCCCCAGGACGTCGGCCTGCACCGCGTCGATGGCGCGCGACCCGTCGAGGGTGTGGACGGGAACCCCGGCCTCGCGGTAGTGCTCCACCAGCGGGGCCGTGTTCTCGCGGTACACCTCCAGCCGGTGGCGCACCGTCTCCTCGCGGTCGTCGTCGCGCTGCACCACCCGGTCGGCCACGTCGGCCGGCGGAGGGTTGTGGTCCACGTGGTACACCACCCCCGTTTCCGGGTCGGTGCGGCGGCCGCTCATCCGCCGCACGATGGCGTCGTCGTCCACCTCCAGGTACACCACGGCGTCGATGCCGCGTCCCAGGTCCTCCAGCAGCCCGTCCAGCGCGCGGGCCTGGGCCACGTTGCGCGGATAGCCGTCGAAGATGGCGCCGCCCTTCGCGTCGCCGCGCGAAAGCCGCTCGCGCACGAGGCCGAGGACGATGTCGTCGGACACGAGCTTCCCCGCGTCCATCACGGCCTTGGCCTGCACCCCCAGCGGAGTGCCCTGGCGCACCGCGTCGCGAAGCATGTCGCCGGTGGCGATCTTGGGCGTGCCCAGCGATTCGGCGAGCAGGGCGCCCTGCGTGCCCTTGCCGGCGCCCGGGGCGCCCAGGAGAACGAGATCCATTCGGTCGGTTCCGGTACGGGTCGGTCGTTGAACGAGTTCCAAGTGCCGAGTGCCAAGTACCCGGTCACCCCGACCAGGCACTTGGCACTTGGACACTTGGTACCTTGCCGTTAGATGTACCGCTGCTGCCGCCCGCGGAACTTCACGCGGCCCTTCTTCATGAAGCCGTCGTAGCGGCGCAGCAGCAGGTGCTGCTGCATCTGCTGGACCGTGTCGAGCGCCACGCCCACTACGATCAGCAGGCCGGTGCCGCCCAGCACGCGGCTGAGCGTCGCCACGCCGAAGGCGCTCAGAACCGCCGACGGGATCAGCGCGATGGCGGCCAGGAACAGCGCCCCGGGCAGCGAGATGCGCGACATCACCGAGTCGATGTACTCGGCCGTGCGCGCACCCGGCTTTACCCCCGGCACGAACGCGCCCTGCTTCTTCAGGTTCTCGGCGATGTCCACGGGGTTGTAGATGATCGCCGTGTAGAAGTAGGTGAAGAACACGATCAGTACCGTGAACGCCAGGTAGTACGGCCACGTGTCGAGCGCGAACCACCCCGCCGCCGTGCGCGCCCACTCCGCCTGCGTGAACTGCTGCAGCGTGGCCGGCACGATCATGATCGACTGCGCGAAGATGATGGGCATCACTCCCGCCATGTTGATCCGCAGCGGGATGAACGACTTCTGCCCCTGCCGGATGCGCCCCCGCCCCATCACCTTCTGCGGGATCTGCACCGGGATCTTGCGCGCCGCCATGGTCACCGCCACGGTGCCGGCGATGGTGGCCAGCATCATGGCGATCAGCACGAAGATCGCGAAGATGTTCACCTGCCCCAGCCCCACCAGGCGGCCGGTTTCGTACAGCGCCGACGGCAGCGACTCCACGATCCCGAAGAAGATCAGCAGGCTCATGCCGTTGCCGATGCCCCGGTCGGTGATCTGCTCGCCCAGCCACATGATGAACACCGCGCCCGTGGTGAGCGTGAGGATCATCGTCAGCCGGAACGGAAAGCCCGGGTTGGTGACGGCCGCCGGCACCTGGGTCTCGATGAACATCGCGAACCCGTACGCCTGGAAGATCGCCAGCACCACGGTGGCGTACCGCGTGTACTGCGTGAGCTTCTTGCGTCCGTCCTCGCCCTCCTTCTGCATCTTCTCGACGGAGGGCACCACCGCCGCCAGCAGCTGGAACATGATGCTGGCGGAGATGTAGGGCATGATCCCTAAGGCGAACACCGTCGCGCGCGACAGGCCGCCCCCCACGAACATGTCGTAGATGCCGAAGGCGGTCCCCTGTAGCTGCCCCGCGTACTCACGCAGGGCAGGCACGTTGATCCAGGGCGCCGTGATGTGGGCCCCGATCCGGTAGATGAGCAGGCACATCAGGGTGAAGAGGATCTTGCTCTTCACCTCGGGAATGCGCCACAGGGCAACTACGGGGTTGGCCATTTCAGCCGATCTCCTGAACGGTTCCCCCCAGCGCCGCGATCTTGTCGCGGGCCGACTGGCTGAACTTGTGGGCCGAAATCTCGACCTTGCGGGTCAGGTCGCCCGTGCCCAGCACCTTCACCGGGCGGCCGGCGTGCCCGATCAGGCCGCGGTCCTTCAGGGTCTCGGGGGTGATGGGCCCCTCGCCCTCGAGCGTTTCCAGCTGGTACAGGTTCACCACCTGGTACTCCACGCGGTTCAGGCTGGTGAAGCCGCGCTTGGGCTGCTGGCGGTGGATGGGCATCTGGCCGCCCTCGTACCCGGGCTTGCCGCCGCCGGGGCCGTGGTGGCCGGCGCGCGCCTTGGAGCCCTTGTGCCCCTTGCCCGCCGTCTTGCCGGTGCCGGACCCGGTGCCGCGGCCCAGCCGCTTGGTATCGCGGTGCGACCCTTCGGGCCGCCGCATGTTGCTGAGGTCAGCCATTGTTCTCCTGCCCGTCCGTTTCCTCGACCTTCACGAGGTGCCGGACCTGAAAGATCATCCCGCGGATCGCGGCGTTGTCCTCCTGGATCACCGAGCGCTGGTGCCTGAGCCCCAGCGCCCGCAGCGTCCGGCGCTGCCCCTCGGGGGCGCCGGAGTAGCTCTTGGTCTGCGTGATCTTGAGCTTAGCCATGACGGCCGCCTCCGATCGCCTCGACGGGCACGCCGCGCTCCATCGCCAGCTGCTCGCGGGTGGTGAGACCCTGCAGCGCGTCGAGGGTGGCGAGCACCATGTTGAACGGGTTGTTGCTCCCCAGCGACTTGGTGAGGATGTCGTGCACCCCCACGCATTCCAGCACCGCGCGCACCGGTCCGCCGGCGATCACGCCGGTGCCGGGGGCCGCGGGGCGAAGGAGCACCCGGCCGGCGCCGTGCTCGCCCACGATGTCGTGGGGCACGGTGCCTTCGCGGATGGGCACCTTGACCATGGCGCGGCGCGCCGACTCCAGCGCCTTGCGCACGGCCTCGGACACCTCGTTGGCCTTGCCGGTGCCGATGCCGATCTTGCCGGCCTGGTCGCCCACCGCCACCAGCGCGGTGAAGCTGAAGCGGCGTCCGCCCTTCACCACCTTGGCCACGCGGTTGATGTGCACCACGTTTTCCTTGAACTCCGACTCGCGGGCCTGCCCGCCGCCGCGGCCGTCACGCTGGCCGCCGCCACGTCCGCCACGCCCGCCGCCGCCCTGGCCGCCGCGCTCGTCGCCGCCGCCCGGACCGCCGCGACCGCGGCCGCCGCCCTGGCCGCCGCCGAACCCGCCGCGGCCCTGGCCGCCGCCGAAGCCGCCGCCCGAGCGTCCGCCGCCGGAGCGCCCGCCGCCCGGACCACCGCCGCCCTGTCTGTTCTCAGCCATTCGTCTGCTCCCTTAGAACTCGAGGCCGCCCTCGCGGGCGCCCTCGGCGAAGGCCTTGACACGGCCGTGGTACAGGTAGCCGCCGCGGTCGAACACCACGTGCGTAACGCCCGCCTCGCGCGCCTTCTCGGCCAGCGCCTTGCCGGCCGCGTGGCTGGCTTCCGTCTTGGACATCCCCTCGCGCCTGCCGCGCAGGTCGGCGTCGAGCGTGCTCAGCCCCACCAGCGTGCGGCCGGCCACGTCGTCCACCACCTGTCCCTCGACGTTGTTGAGGGAGCGGTGCACCACGAGACGCGGGCGCTCGGCGGTGCCGTTCACCTTGCCGCGCACGCGGCGGTGGCGGCGGTCGCGGCGCTGCTCGCGCGTCTTGACCTTTCTCGTTCCAGACATTGGTTCCTCTGAAGTGACTATGCGATGATTCGCCGGTTCGGGGGCGGGGCGGCTTACTTGCCGCCCGCCTTGCCCGCCTTGCGGCGGATCACCTCGCCCTGGTACTTCACGCCCTTGCCCTTGTACGGCTCGGGCGGGCGCAGCGACCGGATCTCGGCCGCGACCTGCCCCACCACTTCCTTGTTGGTCCCGGAAACCTCGACCACGGTGGGGGTGGCCGCCCGCAGGGTGATGCCCTCGGGGGCCTTGTACTCGATCGGGTGGCTGTACCCCAGCGAGAGCGTCAGCCCGAAGGGCTTGGTCTCGGCGCGGTAGCCCACGCCCACGATCTCGAGCGTCTTGGTGAACCCGGTGGTCACCCCGTCGATCATGTTGGCCACCAGCGTGCGGCTGAGGCCGTGCAGCGCCCGGAAGCGCGGCTCGTCGGAGGGGCGCTCCACCAGGATCTCGCCGTCCTGCCGGCGCACGACCACGTCGGAGTGCAGGGTGCGCGAAAGCTCGCCCTTGGGGCCCTTCACGCGCACGGTGTTGCCATCGATCGTAACGTCCACGCCCGCGGGGACGGGGATCGGCCTTCTTCCAATTCGCGACATGTCGTCCCCCTTACCAGACGTAGGCGAGAACTTCGCCGCCCACCTTGGCCGCGCGGGCGTCGCGATCGGTCATCACGCCGCGCGAGGTGGAAAGCAGCGCCATCCCCAGCCCGTTGCGGACCCGGGGGATTTCCTCGACGCCCACGTACTTGCGCAGCCCCGGCTTGCTCACCCGGCGAAGCTCGCGGATGATGGGCCGGTCCTGGTAGTACTTCAGGTACAGCCGAAGCTGGCCGAAGCGGCCGTCGTCCAGGACCTTGTAGTCGTGGATGTAGTGGTTTTCCTTGAGAAGGCGCGCGACTTCCACCTTCAGCTTGGAGACCGGCATGTCCACCCGGCGGTGACGCGCCATCTGCGCGTTCCGGATGCGGGTGAGCATGTCGGCGATCGGATCGGTAAGCATGCTCGTTCAGCTCCTCTAGTATCCGCCGCGCGGTTCCGCGCGCCGGACTTGAAGGAAAGAGGTTTTTCAAAAAGGCGAAGCCCTAACGATAACCAGACGCGGGCACACCCGTCAACCGCTCGCGGGGAGCGGCCGATCGGGTGTGCCGTTGCGCCTGGCGCCCGCGGGCGCCGCCGGGGGTGCTACCAGCTGGCCTTGCGCACGCCGGGGATCTCGCCGCGCAGCGCCTGCTCGCGGAAGCAGATGCGGCACAGTCCGAACTTGCGCAGAAAGGCGCGGGGGCGTCCGCAGCGGTTGCACCGGTTGTAGCCACGCACGCCGTACTTGGGCTTGCGGTTGGTCTTTTCGATCAGGGCCTTGCGTGCCATCTCTGTTCCCTGGTTAGGCCGCGGCGGCGTTTACGATGACCGGGCTCTCGCCGCGGAAGGGCATCCCCAACTCGCGCAGCAGCGCCAGCGCCTGGTCGTCCTTGGTGGTGGACGTCACGATGGTGATGTCCATCCCGTGCACCTGGTCGACCTTGTCGTAGTCGATCTCCGGGAAGATCAGCTGCTCCTTGACGCCCATGGTGTAGTTGCCCCGTCCGTCGAACGAGCGCGTGCTCACCCCGCGGAAGTCGCGGATGCGCGGCATGGCCACGTTCACCAGCCGGTCCAGGAACTCCCACATCCGGTCGCGGCGCAGCGTCACCGACGCGCCCACCGGCTGGTTCTCGCGCAGGCCGAAGTTGCTGATGGCCTTCTTGGCCCGGGTGACCACGGCCTTCTGGCCGGTGATCTGCCCGATCTCGCCCACGACGCTCTCGAGCAGCTTGGGGTTCTTGCTGGCTTCGCCCAGCCCCACGTTGATCACGATCTTTTCCAGCCCCGGGATCTGCATGGGGCTGCTGAACCCGAAGTCCTGGTGCAGCTTGGGCCGGACCGACTCTTCGTAGTAGCGCTGGAGGCGCGGCTTCTCGTTCGCCATTGTCGTTCTTCTTTCGTTCCGTATCCCCCCGCGCCCGAGCGGCCGGGAGGGCGGTCACGAGTGTTCCGCCCGGCGAAGTGCCGGGCGGACCCTCAATCCGTCAAGGTCAGGCGCGCGGGATCACGCGGCCCGACTTGGCCGCCACGCGCTCGCGCCGGCCGTCCTCGCCCGCCTGGCTGCGGAGCCGCGTGGGCTCGCCGCTCGCCGGGTCCAGCAGCATGACGTTGCTGGCGTGGATGGGCGCCTCGAACTCCACGATGCCGCCCTCGGGGTTGGTCTGCGAAGGCTTCATGTGGCGCTTGCGCATGTTCAGCCCCTCGATGACCACGCGGTTCTTCTCGGGCTCCACGCGCAGGACGGTGCCCTGCTTCCCCTTGTTGGCGCCCGAGATCACCTGCACCGTGTCGCCCTTGCGGATCTTCAGCCCGGCCATCAGAGCACCTCCGGGGCCAGCGACACGATCTTCATGTAGCGCTTGTCGCGCAGCTCGCGGGCAACCGGCCCGAAGATGCGGGTGGCGCGGGGCTCGCCCGCGTCGTTGATGATGACCGCCGCGTTCTCGTCGAACCGGATGTACGAGCCATCCTTGCGGCGGACGTTACGGGTGGTCCGCACGACGACCGCCTTGGCGACGTCGCCCTTCTTGACGGTGCCGTCGGGGAGCGCGTCCTTCACGGCCACGACGATGCGGTCACCGACCGAGGCGTAGCGGCGCTTGGACCCGCCCAGCACGCGGATCACCAGCGCCTTCTTGGCGCCGGAGTTGTCCGCGATGCGAACGATGGATTCCTGCTGCAGCATGGTTCTGCTCTCCTAGTCCTCAGCGGGCCCGCTCGACGAGCTCCGAAACGCGCCAGCGCTTCAGCTTGCTCAGGGGGCGCGTTTCGGTGATGGTCACCACGTCGCCCGTGTGGTACTCGTTGTTCTCGTCGTGCGCGTGGTACTTCTTGGTGCGCGTCACCTGCTTGCCGTACAGCGGGTGCGAGTACCGGCGCTCCACCTTCACCACCACCGTCTTGTCCATCTTGTCGGACACGATGACGCCGGTGCGGGTCTTGCGGCGCCCGCGCTCTTCCTGCTGGCCCGCGGCCTGGGTGTTCTCGGCCATTTAGCGACCCTCCTTCAGGTCACGCTCGCGCTGCGCCGTCTTCAGGCGCGCGATGTCGCGGCGAATGGTGCGCAGCAGCGTGGGGTTTTCCAGCTGCTGGGTGGCGGAGCGGAAGCGCAGCCGGAACCGCTCTTCCTGGAGCTGCTCGATGCGCTCGGCGATCTCCTGGACCGTCAGCTCGCGGATCTCGGAACCCTTCACGCCTCACCTCCCTCGGCTGCGGCCTCGACGGGCGCCGCGGTCTTCTCGCGGACGATGAACTTGCACTTCACCGGGAGCTTGGCCGCGGCCAGCTCCATGGCGCGCTTGGCCACCTCGGGCGCCACGCCTTCCAGCTCGAACATGATGCGCCCGGGCTTGACCACGGCCACCCACGCCTCGGGGTTGCCCTTGCCCTTGCCCATGCGCACTTCGAGGGGCTTCTTGGTGATGGACTTGGCCGGGAAGATCCGGATCCACACCTTGCCGCCGCGCTTGATGTGGCGCGTCATGGCGATACGGGCGGCCTCGATGGTCCGGTTGGTGATCCAGCCGGGCTCCAGGGCCTGCAGGCCGTAGTCGCCGAACGCCACGTAGTTGCCGCGCGTGGCCTTGCCACGCATGCGGCCCTTCATCTGCTTGCGGTACTTGACTCTCTTGGGAGCGAGCATCTTGACGTCTCCTTACGCGTCGGTCGAGTAGGTCCGGCCGCGCCGGTTCTCAACCACTTCGCCCTTGAACACCCACACCTTCACGCCGATGGTGCCGTACGTGGTGCGGGCGGTGGACTGCGCGTAGTCGATGTCGGCGCGCAGCGTCTGGAGCGGAATCCGCCCCTCCTTGTAGCCCTCGGTGCGCGCGATCTCGGCGCCGTTCAGGCGGCCGGCCAGCTGCACCTTGATGCCCTCGGCACCGGCGCGCATGGCGTTCTGCACCGCGCGCTTCATGGCGCGGCGGAACGAGACGCGCTGGACCAGCTGGTGCGCGATGCTGTCGCCGATGAGCTGGGCGTCCACCTCGGGGCGCTTCACCTCTTCGACGTTGATCGCCACCTCGTTGCCCGGCGACAGGCGCGACAGCTCGTCACGGAGCTTGTCGACCTCGCTGCCACCCTTGCCGATCACCACGCCCGGACGGGCCGTGTGAAGGGTGACGATGGTCTTCCCCGGCTTGCGCTCGATCTCCACCTCGGAGATGCTGGCGTGGCCCAGGCGCTGGTGCAGGTACTTGCGGATGGTCTCGTCCTCGGCCAGCAGCTGCGGGAAGTTGCGCTCGGCGTACCAGCGCGACTTCCAGTTCGCCACGATCCCCAGTCGAAACCCTCTCGGATGTGTCTTCTGTCCCACGGCGTTACTCCTTGCGGTCGACGATGATCGTGACGTGGCTGGTTCGCTTCATGATCGGCGTCGCGCGCCCCATGGCGCGCGGGCTGAACCGCTTCAGCGTCCGGCCCTCGTCGACGTAGACCTCCCGGACCACAAGGTCGTCCACGTCGAGGAACGACCCGGCGGCCTCCGCCTTCTGGGTGGCGTTGGCCACCGCGGAGCGCAGGGTCTTCTCGACGGGCGTGGTGGCCGCCTTCTTCGAGAACTTCAGGATGGAGTAGGCCTCGTTTACACCGCGTCCGCGGATCAGGTCCACAACCATACGCATCTTGCGGGGGCTCATCCCCACGGAGCGGGCGATAGCGCGAGCTTCCATTTTTATGATCCTTTCTCGCGCTTAGCGCGCCTTGGCGCGCTTGTCGACCAGCTTGCCCCCGTGCCCCTTGAAGGTGCGGGTGGGGGCGAACTCGCCGAGCTTGTGCCCGACCATGTTCTCGGTGAGGTACACCGGGATGAACTTGTTGCCGTTGTGCACGGCCAGCGTGTGCCCGATGAATTCCGGGGTGATGGTCGAGGCGCGCGACCAGGTCTTCACGACCCGCTTCTCGCTGCGCTCGTTCATCCCGCGGACCTTCTTCAGGAGGCTCTCCTCTACGAAGGGCCCCTTCTTCAGACTCCTCGGCATTTCCGATGTCCTTCTTCGCTCTTAGTCCCGTTTCCCCCGGCGCCTGTGCCGGGGGCGGAGTCCACGTGCGGGGATGTCCCGCAGTGGTGGACGCGCCTGGGTGGTGAACTGCAGTGCGGGAGTGCGTTGGTGCGTGAGTGCGGAAGATCAACTCCCGCACTGACGCACTCACGCACTAACGCACTTTACTTCGTCGCCCGGCCGCGCTTGCGGCCGCGGACGATCAGACGGGTCGAGGCCTTCTTGTGCTTGCGCGTCTTGATGCCCTCGCCCTTGCCCCACGGCGACACCGGGGGGCGTCCGCCGGAGGTCTTGCCCTCGCCGCCGCCCATCGGGTGGTCGACGGGGTTCATGGCCACGCCGCGCACCTTGGGGCGCTTGCCCCGCCAGCGGTTGGCGCCCGCCTTGCCGATGGACTGCTTCTCGTGGTCGACGTTGCCCACCTGGCCCACGGTGGCCATGCACTCGCGGCGCACCAGACGCACCTCGGTGCTGGGCATGCGCAGCGTCACGTGCTCGCCTTCCTTGGCCACCACCTGCACGCCGGCGCCCGCCGAGCGGGCCATCTGCCCGCCCTTGCCGGCGCGGAGCTCCACGTTGTGCACCGTGGTGCCCAGCGGGATCTCGGCCAGCGGCAGCGCGTTGCCCACGCGGATGTCGGAGCCGGGCCCCTGCTCCACGCGGTCGCCGTCCTTGAGCCCGCGGGGGGCCAGGATGTAGCGGCGCTCGCCGTCCTCGTAGATCACCAGCGCGATGTTGGCGCTGCGGTTGGGATCGTACTCGATGCGCTCCACCTTGCCCGGGATGCCGGGCTTGTTGCGCTTGAAGTCGATCACCCGGTAGATCCGCTTGTGTCCGCCGCCGCGGCGGCGGCTGGTCACGTGGCCGTGGTGGTTGCGTCCACCCGACTTCGTGATGCTTTCGGTCAGGTTCTTCTCGGGGCGGCCCTGGTGGGTCACCTCGGCGAAGTCGCTGATGGCGCGAAAGCGCGTGCCGGCGGTCATGGGCCGGAACTGCTTGGTCGGCATGTTACACTCCCTCGAAGATCTCGATCGAGTCGCCCTCGACCAGCGTGACCACGGCCTTCTTCCAGGCGGCCTTGCGGCCCATGAACTTGCCCATGCGCTTTTCCTTGCCGGCATAGCGCATGGTGCGGACGGCCTTGACCTTCACGTTGAACTGCTTCTCGATCGCGCCGGCGATCTCGACCTTGTTGGCGTCGTTGGCCACCACGAAGCTGTACGCCCCGTGCTGGTCCAGCTGCTGGTGGCTCTTTTCGGTCACCAGCGGCTTGACGAGGATCTGACTGACGTTACGCATGTGCCACCTCCTCCTGGGCGCCGCGCGCCGCCTCGAGAGCTCCCTGCTCGATGATCACCTGGCGCGCCTTCATCACGTCGTACGGCGACGCCTGGGTGAAGGGGAGCACCTCGACGTTCTGCAGGTTGCGGAACGAGCGGAACACCGTTTCGCTGTTGCCGTGCGTGAGCACCAGCACGCGCTTGGCGTCGGCGACGCCCATGCGGCCCAGCAGCGACACCGCCTCGCGGGTCTTCGGCGCGTCGAAGCCGAAGCGCTTGATGACCGTGATCTCGCCGTTGTTGGCGCGCTGGTTGAACGCCGAGCGGCGGGCCAGCGCCTTGACCTTGCGCGGCACGTCCTGCTGGTACGAACGCGGGTGCGGACCGAAGACGATGCCGCCGCCGCGCCAGTGCGGCGCCCGCATGGTGCCCTGGCGGGCCCGGCCGGTGCCCTTCTGGCGCCACGGCTTGCGGTTGCCGCCCGAAACGTCGGCGCGCGTCTTGGTGCTGGCGTTGCCCTGGCGCTTGTTGGCCAGGTGCGCCTTGATCACCGCGTGGAGGACGGCCTCGTTGACGATGCCGTCGAAAAGCTCCTCGGGGAGCTGGAACGCCTCGCCCGGCTCGCCGGCGGCGTTGAAAAAGCGTGCAGTTGCCATGGTATCCGGGCTCCCTTTACTGGCGGGTGACGTACACGACGCCGTTGATCGGCCCCGGCACGGCACCACGCACGTACAGCAGGTTGCGCTCGGCGTCGATCTTGGCGACCAGCAGGTTGCGCACGGTCTGCTGCGCGTTGCCCATGTGGCCCGGCATGCGCTTGCCCTTGATCACGCGGGACGGGTTGGTGCCCGCGCCGATCGAGCCGGGGGCGCGGTGCACGCGGGTGGCGCCGTGCGAGGCGCGTCCGCCGCCAAAGCCGTGGCGCTTGACGACGCCCTGGAAGCCGCGGCCCTTGGTGACGCCCGTCACCTTGACGCGGATGCCGCGGGCGAAGCCGTCGACGGTGACGCTTTCGCCCACCGCCGGCGCCTGGTCGAAGCGGAACTCCTTGAGCACCGCCGGGGCGGCCTCGAGGCCGGCCTTGCTGGCGTGGCCCTTCTCGGCGCCGGTGGCGCGCGAGGCCTTCTTGGCACCGAAGCCGAGCTGAACGGCCGCGTAGCCATCCTTCTCGTCGGTGCGAACCTGCACGACGGGGCAGGGCCCCGCCTCGATGACGGTCACGGGCACGACGGCGCCGGACTCGTCGAAGATCTGGGTCATCCCCAGCTTGCGTCCGATGATTCCCGACATCTCGTCCTCCTCAGTCCACCTTGATCTCGACGTCCACCCCAGCCGGCAAGTCCAGCTTGGTGAGGGCGTCGACGGTCTGCGGGCGAGAATCGAGGATGTCGATGACACGCTTGTGCGTCTTCAGCTCGAACTGCTCGCGGCTCTTCTTGTCCACGTGCGGCGACCGCAGGACGGTCCACCGCTGGATCCGCGTGGGGAGCGGGATGGGGCCGCTGATGCGGGCGCCCGTCTTCTCCGCCGTGCGGACGATGTCGGCCGTGGTCTGATCGATCACCGCGTGATCGAAGCCCTTCAGCCGGATGCGAATCTTGCCTGCCATATCTTTCTGGAGGTCGGTTGACGGTTCCGTTACAGCCCGGGGTGCGGAAACACGGCATGCGGGAGCGTCGTGTGACGCCCCCGCTGCGCATCCGCCAACCGGCTCAGTCCAGGATTTCGGTGACGACGCCGGCGCCGACGGTGCGGCCGCCCTCGCGGATGGCGAAGCGAAGCTCCTTCTCCATCGCGATCGGCGTGATCAGCTCCACCGACATCTGCACGTTGTCGCCCGGCATCACCATCTC
>NZ_DASWMD010000018.1:0-26212 GCF_036399935.1 Longimicrobium sp. | reverse complement strand
CCGAGAGCGGCGCGCAGGAGACGCCCGCGCCCGCCCCCGCGAGCCCGTCCACGCTCTACCTGCTGGACCGCAGCCATCACGCGCCCAGCCGGCTCGGGTCGCTGGGCCCGGTTTCCGTCGTCCGGCAGCTGGTATTGTTCTCGATGGGATGCGTGCTGGCCTTCATCGTGTTCAGCATCTACCACCTGATCGTGGTCGGCCCTGGCGGCGCCGAGGCGCAGATGTCACAGGTCGCGCATGCATTCGTCGAGAACGTCTACTGGCTGGCCGCCGCCGGCGTCGGAGCTTCATTCGCGGTGCTCTTCCAGATCAACGAAACCATCTCGAAGGGCACGTTCGATCCGGACGATGCCCCGGCGTACTGGATCAAGGTGTTCCTGGGCGTGGTCGCGGGGTTCATCCTGGTGGCGATGGTGCCGACGGAGGGGATCGACAGCCCGGATGCGCAGGTGCTCGCGAAGCCGACCATCGCGCTGCTGGGCGGGTTCTCTGCCCAGGCGGTGTACCGGATTCTGAACCGGCTGGTGGAGACGCTGGAAGACCTGTTCAGCGGAGGACAGAAGGAGCAGGCAGCCGTTCGCGAGCAGGCCGTCGCGGCCCGGGCGCAGGAGGATGCGGCGCAAGCGCGCCTCGCCGTGGCCGGCAAGCTGGTGCAGCTCCAGGAGCAGATCGCGGCGGGCGCGGACGTGAAGCAGCAGGTGCAGGACCTCATCCGCAGCCTGGTTCCCGAGAGCGGCGCGCAGGAGACGCCCGCGCCCGCCCCCGCGAGCCCGCCGGTGCCCGCGCCCGTCCCGGACGTACCGGAGGTGCCCGCGGGCGCCATCGTCGCGACCGGCGTCCCCGTGGCTCCCCTGGTCATCGTCTCGGATTCGGCGGACGAGGCGCCCCCGCAGGACGCGTCGGCCACGCAAGGCGAGGCTGCGGCAAAGGGCTGAGCTGGCCCCGGCCCTGCTGGGGCGACTGAAGTCGCGGCAACAAGGGCCCGAAGTCCGCCTTCGCGGAATGCACGCGCGGTCGAGTGCATCAGGCCGGCCGAAGCGCAGTTCAGGTCTCCCCCTCCCCTGCGCAGCGGGGGACGGGGGCCGGGGGGAGGGGGCTCCCGGAGGCATGCGAGGCAGCCCGTCGAACCTCGAAGAAAGGCTCCTCTCTCCCGCGCGGTTTGCGGGGGAGAGGCCGGGAGAAGGGGCACCCGCGGCATGCGAGGCACCCCGTCGAGTCGGGCTCGAAGTTCCCCCCTCTCCGCACGCAGTTTGTGCGGGGAGGGGCCGGGGGAGGGGCCACCCGCAGGGTGCACCGGCCTCAGCCGAACCCCCGCTCGGTGTCCATCGACTCAGCCCTGTACCCTTGCGCCGCGCGCCGCCGACACGCACCCTCCCTCGACCGGCACGCACGCCGTCCCGGCCACGCGCCACGTCGCTCCCCAGCATCCCTCGACCGCAGCCCATGACCGACCCTGAACGGGGCCTGTTCCTTGCTTTCGAAGGGGTGGAAGGCTCCGGAAAGACCACCCAGGTGGCCCGGCTGGCGGCGTGGCTGCGCGCGCGCGGCGCGGACGTGGTGGTGGCGCGGGAGCCGGGATCTACCCCGCTGGGCGAGCGGATTCGCGAAATCGTCCTTTCCGCCGACCTGCACGTGCCTGCCCGCAGCGAGCTGTTCCTGATGCTGGCGGCGCGCGCCGCCTTCGTGGAGCAGGTGGTGAGGCCCGGGGTGCAGGCCGGCAAGGTGGTGATCGCCGACCGGTTCGAGCTGTCGACGCTGGCCTACCAGGGCGCCGGGCGCGGGCTGCCGCTGGACGAGGTGGAGGCCTGCAACCGCGTGGCCACCGGCGGCCTGGAGCCCGACGCCACGCTGCTCATGGACGTGGACCCCGAGGTGGGCGCGGAGCGGCAGCGGGCGGCGGGAAAGGCCGCCGACCGCATGGAGCGGGAAGAGGCGGCGTTCCACCGCCGGGTCGCCGAAGGGTACCGCGCCCACGAGGCACGGGTGGCCGGGATCGTGCGGATCGATGCCATCGGCGGCGAGGAGCAGGTGCACCACCGCGTGCTGCAGGCGCTGGCGGCGAGGTTTCCCGAAACCTTTCCCGCGGCGCAGGTTATCAGGTACTGAACGGAGCGCGGCACCCTGGCCGCGGCCGTATTGAATGATTGATCGGAAGCATGCATCTGGAGGCCCCATGCAGTTGAAGCGTACCGTCGTGGCGCCCGCGCTCGTCGCCGGCATGGCCCTGGTTTCGGGCGGCTGGCTGCTGCAGCAGGACGTGAACGGCGGGGGAAGCGTGTTCGCGCGCGCCCGCCTGTTCGACGAGGTGATGACGCACGTGATGGAGCGCTACGTAGAGCCGCAGTCCGAGGCCGAGCTGTACCAGAAGGCGGTCGAGGGGCTGCTGCGCGAGCTGGGCGATCCGCACACGTCGTTCATGACCGCCGAGGAGTACGCCCAGCTGCACCTGCAGACCAGCGGCGAGTACGGCGGGCTGGGGATCCAGATCTCGTCGCGCGACGGCTGGGTGACGGCCGTGGGCATCCTTCCCGAAACCCCCGCCGAGCGCGCGGGCGTGCGGGTGGGCGACCGCTTCCTGGAGATCGACGGCCAGAGCGCCGAGGGCCTTTCCGACGACCAGGCCGTGCAGCGGCTGCGCGGGCGCAAGGGAACGCCCGTGACCGTGAAGGTGCAGCGCGTGGGCGTGGAGCAGCCCATCACCTTCACCATCGTGCGCGAAGAGATCCACGTCCGCTCGGTTCCGCACGCGTACATGGTGGCTCCCGGCGTGGGCTACGCCAGCCTGGTGATGTTCAGCGCCACCAGCACCACCGAGCTGCGTGCGGCCATCGACCGGCTTCGCTCCGAGGGCGCCCGCTCGCTGGTGCTGGACCTTCGCGCCAACCCCGGCGGCCTGTTGGACCAGGGCGTTGGCGTGTCGGACCTGTTCCTGAAGCGCGGCGAGTCCGTCGTGGAGATCCGCGCCCGCGACCCGCGCGAAAGCGAAACCTACCGCGCCGCCGACGACCAGGCGTACGAGGGGCTGACCGTAGCGGTGCTGGTGGACGGCTACAGCGCCAGCGCGGCCGAGATCGTGGCCGGCGCGCTGCAGGACCACGACCGTGCCATCGTGCTGGGCACCACCACGTACGGCAAGGGCTCGGTGCAGACGCTGCTGCCGCTGTCAGGCGGCAACGCGCTGAAGATCACCACCGCCAAGTGGTACACGCCCGTGGGCCGCTCCATCCAGAAGGAGGCCACGCGCGGCGAAGGGCAGGAGGAAGCCCGCGTCGAGGAGGACGACGAGGTGCTGGGCGCCGACGGCACGCCGGTAACGGCCGCGGACACCACCAGGAAGGTGCCCTACCGCACCGACAGCGGGCGCACCGTGTTCGGCGGCGGCGGCATCGTCCCCGACCTGATCGTGCGGCAGGACACCGCGGTCGAGGCAGAGAAGGAGTTCTTCCGCGTGGCCTCGCGCAGCGCCGCCAAGTTCCAGAACGCGCTCTTCGCCTACGCGGTGGCGTACGAGCGGGCCCACCCGGAGCTGCGGCCGGACTTCGCGGTGACGCCGGAGATGCGCCGCGGCTTCTACGACCGCCTGCGCGCGGCCGGGGTGGACGTGACCTGGGAGGTGTTCCAGGGCGCCCAGCGCTTCATCGACGCCCGGCTGATCGACGAGATCGCGCGCAGCAAGTTCGGCGTGTCGGTGGCGGCGCGCCGCGACGACCCGACGGACCGCGTGCTGCAGGAGGCCATCCGGCTGCTGCAGCAGGCGCCGAACACGCAGGCGCTGCTCCGCGCGGCGCAGCAGCAGCCCGCGGCGGCGTCCCGCAGCCGCTGATGGGGTTTCGGCGCCTGCCGTAACCTTCGCCGGCGGGACTGCTCGCGGGCCTTCTGTCGGAGCTGCTGGGGAGTGGAGGAGGGGTGCTCATGGTGCCCTTCCTCCCCTTCTTTTACGCCCAAGCGCCGCCCCGCGCGGGCGGCTTCCTTCGCAAACGATTCGACCCGACGTTCCGGCGATGTCCGACAGCTTCGTAGAGGTGACCCGCGGCCCCGTGGTGGAAAGCCGCCACCGGGTGCACGTGGCGGTGGTGGACGCCGAAGGTACGCTGCGCGCGTACTCGGGAGATCCCGACCTGGTGACGTTCTGGCGCTCGTCGGCCAAGCCGCTGCAGGCCGTCCCGGTCGTGGACGACGGCGCCTACGACCGCTTCGGGCTCACGCCCGCCGAGCTGGCCGTCATCTGCGGCTCGCACAGCGGATCGCTGGGCCACGTGCGGACGGTGGAGGGGCTGCTGGAAAAGATCGCGCTGACGGCCGAGGCGCTGGCGTGCGGCCCCCACGCCCCGTTCGACGACGGCACCCGGCGCGCGCTGGCGGAAGAGGGGCTGGAGCCGGGGCGGCTGCACAACAACTGCTCGGGGAAGCACGCGGGGATGATGGCCGTCGCCCGCGCCCGCGGCTGGGACCCGGAGGGATACCAGCTGCTGGAGCACCCGGTGCAGGCGCGCCTGCTGACCGAGGTCGCGCGCTGGGCCCGGATGCCCGCCGAGGCCATCGGGCTGGGGGTGGACGGGTGCGGCGTGGTCTGCTACGCCATGCCGCTGCGGCAGATGGCGCTGGCCTACGCGTCGCTGTCGGCCGCGGCGCGGCGGGGCGAGCGCGGGCCGGCCACGGTGGTGGAGGCCATGGCCGCGCACCCGGAGATGGTGGCGGGGGAGGGGCGCATCTGCACGGAACTGTCGCGGCTGACGGAGGGGCGCATCTTCGCCAAGGTGGGCGCCGAGGGCGTGTACTGCGTGGGCAGCCCCGGCGCGGAGCTGGGGATCGCCCTGAAGGTGGAGGACGGGACCAACCGCGCCCTGGCGCCGGCCGTCGCGGGGGTGCTGCGCGAATTGGACCTGATTTCGGAGGACGACTTCGGGGCGCTTCACCGGTACGTGTTCCGCGAGATCACCAACACGCGCGGCGAGGTGACGGGCGAGGTGCACCCCGCCATCCGCCTTCGCGCGGCGGATGCCTGACGCGTCCGGCCGGGCGGTGCTGCTGCGCGTCGCCGCCTCGCTGGCCACGCGCGACACGGGCGCCATCCGCGCCGCCCTGCAGTCCGCCGTGGTCTCGGCGGACCCTGTGGAGGTGGAGGAAGTTCTCCTTCAGTCTCACCTGTTCGTGGGCTTTCCCGACGCGCTGAACGCCATCGCCCTGTGGCGGAACTTGAGCGGCTGCCCGGCGCCGGAGCCCATCCGCGAGGGCCCGTCCGGCTGGGAGGTGCGCGGGGAGCGGGTGTGCTCCACCGTCTACGGGGGCAACTACGCCAAGCTGCGCGAGAACGTGCGCGGGCTGCACCCGGACTTCGACGGGTGGATGGTGACGGGTGGGTACGGACGGGTGATCGGGCGGCCGGGGCTGGACCTGAAGACGCGCGAGCTGTGCATCGCCGCGCTGCTGGCGGTGTGGAACGTGCCGCGCCAGCTTCACTCGCACCTTCGCGGCTCGCTGAACGCCGGCGCCACCGTGGCCGAAGTGGACGAGGCCGTCGAGATCGCCTGCGGGATGATCTCCGACGATCGGGCGGCGGAGGTGCGCGCGTTGTGGGGGGAGATCCGGGTCAGGGCGGGGGAGTAGGTCGGGGGGCTCGATCGGCACGGATGCGGGTCACGGGCGCCGCGGGCGAATGAATTCGCTGCAACAACCACACGAAGTCCGCCTTCGCGGACAGGCTTGTTGGGTGTGAGTTGAACCATGTGGCGCGCCCGGAGCCTCGTGCAGTTCTCCCCCTCTCCCGCTTGCGGGAGAGGGGGCCGGGGGGAGAGGGCAGCCGGGGAGTGCGCCGGACTGGCCGAAGCGCGCCGAAGCAGGCGAGGGAAGCCGTCGCGTGCGCCGGAACCAGGGTCGCGCACCGGAAGTGGGCCATTCCGCACGTTTTCATGCACGCGCCGGGTCGGACTGGCGGCGCGGCGATATATCCATTTGGGAGTGAGGCAAAGCGGTGTTCCTGGATTACGCTGAGATCAACGTGAAGGCAGGCGACGGCGGCGCGGGCGCGTCGTCCATGCGGCGCGAGTCGATGACCCCGCGCGGCGGCCCCGACGGCGGCGACGGGGGACGCGGCGCCGACGTCATCCTTCGCGCCGACGGCCAGCTCACCACGCTGCTGGACTATCGCTACCGCCAGCAGTACAAGGCCGAGAGCGGCCAGAAGGGCGCGGGCGCCAACTGCACCGGCCGCAGCGGCGAGCCCCTGGTGCTGCGCGTGCCCCCCGGCACCGTCATCCGGGACGTGGAAACCGAGGAGCTGCTGGGCGAGCTGCTGGAAGACGGCGAAGAGATCGTCATCGCCCGCGGGGGCAAGGGCGGCTGGGGGAACGCGCGCTTCGCCACCGCCACCAACCAGGCCCCCCGCCGCGCCGATCCCGGCGAGCCGGGCGATGCGCGGCGCATCGCCCTGGAGCTGAAGCTGATCGCCGACGTGGGGCTGGTGGGCGAGCCCAACGCCGGCAAGAGCACCCTTCTCTCGTCGGTGTCGGCGGCCACGCCCAAGGTGGCGGACTACCCGTTCACCACGCTCACACCCAACCTGGGCGTCGTGCAGCTGTCCGGGAATCGCTCGTTCGTCATCGCCGACATCCCCGGCATCATCGAGGGCGCGCACGAGGGCAAGGGGCTGGGGCACCAGTTCCTGCGCCACATCGAGCGCACCCGCACGCTGGCGCTGATGATTCCGGGCGACGCGCTGGAGCCGCAGGCCGAGTACGACAAGCTGCGCTCCGAGCTGCGCGAGTACTCGGAGGAGCTTGCGGCCAAGGCGCACTGCGTGGTGTTCACCAAGGCCGACCTGCTGCCGCCGGACTGGCCGGAGCCGCGGGTGGATGCGCCCGCTGCCTGGGGCCAGTTCTCGATCTCGTCCGTCGCGCAGAAGGGGCTCGATCCCTTCTTGGAGGCGCTGTGGACCCAGGCCGCGGCCGCCCTGGCCGCGGAGCGCGGGGACGAAGCAGAAGAGCCCTGGCGCCCCTGACGCGACCCGGTGGGGACACGTGTGGTCCGGGTTTTCGGCTGCCCCTTCCGTCCGGATCACCGCGTAGGTAGCTTCGGCGGATCAGTCGTCCGCCGGACAGAGCGGACATGGGTTCCCGCCGTCCGCTCTCGATCATGCCGCTGGCCAGCGCCGCCCTCGAAGACGTCGTTCGCATCGCCATCGTCCCGGGGATCGGGCCGGCGCGGCTGGCCGCGCTGATCGCCCGGTTCGGCTCGGCGGAGCGCATCCTTTCCGCGCCCGCCGCCGCCATCGCCGCCGTTCCGGGCTTCGGCCCCGAGTTCGCGCGGCGCGTGGCGGGCGCGGGCACGCCCGAGGGCCGGGCGCGGGCGCGGGAGGCGCTTCGCGTTCTCGCCGAGGTCGGCGCCACCGCCATCATCTCCGATGACGGGGCCTATCCCGAGGCGTTTCGTGCCCTTCCCGATCCACCCTTCGTCCTGTACGCCGCGGGAGACCTCGGGCTGCTGCGCCGTCCCGGCGTGGGGGTCGTCGGCACGCGGGCGCCCACCCCGTACGGCCGCGCCTCCGCCGCGGGGCTGACGCACGAACTGGCGCGCGCCGGCTACGTCATCGTCAGCGGAATGGCGAAGGGCATCGACGCGGTCGCCCACTCCGCGGCGCTGGACGCGGGCGGCGCCACCGTAGGCGTGCTGGGGCACGGCATCGACCGCGCGTATCCACCCGAGAACCGCGGCCTGTTCCGCCGCGTTCGCGAGCACGGCCTGCTGATTTCGGAGCTGCCGCCCGGCGAGCAGCCGCTGGCGGGCAACTTTCCCCGGCGCAACCGGCTGATTGCGGCGCTCAGCGCGGGCGTGCTGGTGGTGGAGATGGGGGAGAAGAGCGGCGCCAAGCACACGGTGGACTTCGCGCTGGAACTCGGGCGCGAGGTGTTCGCCGTCCCCGGCCCCATCGCCTCGGCGGCGAGCGCGGGGACCAACCAGCTGCTGAAGGATGGAGCCCGCCTGGTGACGTCCGCGCGCGACATCCTGGAAGAATTGCACGGCGTGGGATTGGTACCGCAGCACGCGGACGAGCGCCGCCCCGCCGCGGGGCTGTCGTCCTCAACGCCGACCCTGCCCCCGGTCGCGCTGGCGGGCGACGAACTGCGTGTGTTCGGCGTGCTTCGCCCCGATCCGCGCCACGTGGACGCGCTCGCGGCTGAGGCCGGGCTGGGTGTCAGCGGCACCCTGGCGGCGCTGCTGGGGCTGGAGCTTCACGACCTTGCCGAGGCGTTGCCCGGCAAGCACTTCAAGCTGCGATGACGATCCTCGCCGCGGACATCCATCACCTTCTCGTTCGCGGGCCGTCATGCGTAGTGGATTCCGTCGTCTGCTCCTGGTCTACGTCTTTGCGCGCCGGGAGCTGGGGCCCGCGCGGGCGGCTGGCACCGGCGAGTAGGTGCGGCCATGGATTCTGTGACCGCTACCGCGCTCTGGCTGAAAGGCAGCCGCGGCTAGATCCTTCGCCCCGCATGGGATCGTCTGTGGGCTGGTGTCGCTCGCCTGGGGCTCAGGATGACAGGCCCTTGGTGTTTGGGCGGGTGCTCGTACCGGTCCGCCGGCTGGTGGAGGGGAACGCGCGGCGGGTTCGGGTGTCGTTACCCCCATGCTCTCCAACGTGTTGCCTGATCTCCCGTCCGCCCGTCCGCGGTCGCTGTACGTGCACGTGCCGTTCTGCACGCGGCGCTGCTCGTACTGCGACTTCGCCGTGCAGGCCATGCGCGATCCGCCGGTGGATGCCTGGCTGGACGCCATCGCCGGCGAGATGCGCATGCTGGCCGATGAGCGGGGCTGGGGATCGCCGCTGCGGCTGGACACCGTCTACATCGGCGGGGGGACGCCGTCGCTGCTGGGGCCGGGCGCCATGGCCGCCCTCCGCGACCGCCTGCGGCCCTGGGCGGAGTGGGACGACGCCGCGGAGTGGACGTGCGAGGCCAATCCCGAGAGCTTTACGCCCGAGGTGGCGCGCGGATGGCGGGCGGCCGGGGTGAACCGCATCTCGCTGGGCGCGCAGACCTTTCACGAGCCTACGCTGCGATGGATGGGCCGCCTTCACGGCGTGGACGGCCCCGCCCGGGCGTTCGACGCGGCGCGCGCGGCGGGATTCGACAACGTGAGCGTGGACCTGATCTTCGGCGTGCCGTCGCGCCTGGGGCGTGACTGGGGCGACGACCTGGTTCGTGCGCTGCTGCTGGAGCCCGAGCACGTCTCCCTCTACGGGCTGACCGCTGAGGCCGCCGCGCCGCTGGGGCGCTGGGTGGGCGAGGGCCGCGAAACGCTGGCGGACGAAGACCGCTACGCCGACGAGTACCTGCTGGCGCACAATACGCTCTGCGGCGCGGGCTTCGAGCACTACGAGGTGAGCAACTTCGGCCGGCCGGGGCTGCGCTCGCGGCACAACTTCGTCTACTGGACGGGCGAGCCGTACGCGGCCCTCGGCCCGGGGTCGCACGCCTTCTATCCCCCGCTGCGCCGCTGGAACGTGCGTAGCTGGGACGATTATCGCGACAGGATCACCTCCGGCCGTCCTCCCACCGACGGCGAAGAGGTGGTGGACGAGGATACAGGCGGGCTGGAGCGTGCGTGGCTGCTGCTGCGAACGGACCAGGGCTGGCCGATGGAGCCCGCGGGCGACGCGGTCCGCCGTTTGGCGGCGGGATGGAGAGACCGGCAGCTGGCCGACGAGCGAGACGGACGGCTGCGTCTGACGGTCGAGGGCTGGCTGCTGCTGGATGGTCTTGCCGTGCAGATGGCCGGGGCGGCCGAGCAGGACGCGCGTCCCACTCTCGTGCGGGCCGCCGCGGGCGCACGAAGCGCAAGCGGCGCCGCGGGTTGACGCCCTTGCCGGGGGAGGGCAGATTGATCGGGTTTTGCTTGGAACTCAAAAGGCCTTCGTGCCGCAGATGACCACGGGAGAACCTCTTTCCGAGCGCGAGCACCAGATCCTCGAGGCGGTGATCCGCACCTACGTCGAAACCGCCGAGCCCACGGGCAGCCGCACCGTGGCGCGCCGGTTCAAGCTGGGCATTTCGCCGGCGACGGTGCGCAACACCATGAGCGACCTCGAGGAAAAGGGCTACCTGTACCACCCGCACACCTCGGCGGGGCGGGTGCCCACGGACATGGCCTATCGCCTGTACGTGGACAGCCTGATGGACCGCCGCGCCCTGAGCGAGGCGGAGCGCACCTCCCTGCGCCACGAACTGGCCGCCGGGGGCGACGTGGCCGCGGTGGAGCGGCTGCTGCGCCGCGCCGCGCAGGTGCTGGGGCTGCTGACGCAGGAGCTGGGGATCGCCGTGGCGCCGCGGCTGGACGAGGCCGTGCTGGAGCGGCTGGACCTGCTTCCCGTCTCCGAGGCCAAGGTACTGCTGGTGATGACGCTGCGGGCCGCCGGGGTGCGCACCGTGTTCGTCGACGTGCCCGCCAGCCTGCCGCCCAGCACGCTGGCCTCGGTCGCGCACATTCTGAACGAGCGGCTCGCCGGGCACACGCTGCGGGCCATCCGCGGAACGCTCCCGGACCGCCTGCGCGACACCGTGGCCTCGGGCGATCCCGGCTCGGAGCTGCTGAACGTGTTCCTGCAGTCGGCCGAAGACTGGTTCGCCCCGGTGGGAACGGACGAGCTTCACCTGGGCAGCGCCTCGGTGCTGGCCGACCAGCCCGAGTTCAGCAGCGGCGAGCGCCTTCGCTCGCTGATCACGCTGACGGAAAGCCGCGACCTGCTGAAGAGCGCGGTCGCCGGCCGGGTGGACGGCGAGGGGCTGAAGGTGACGATCGGCGTGGAGCACCGCGATCCGGCGCTCTCGGGCTTCACCCTGGTAACGTCGGAGTACCACGTGGGCGGGCTGAAGGGCGTGATCGGGGTGATCGGCCCCACGCGCATGCCGTACGAGCGGGTGATCGCCGTCGTGGAAAGCACGTCGTCGATGGTCTCGGACCTGTTGATGTGAAATCATGAGCACCGCGATGAAAGACTACTACGAGGTTCTCGCCGTCGAAAAGACGGCCGATGGCGAGTCCATCAAGAAGGCCTACCGCAAGCTGGCCATGCAGTACCACCCGGACCGCAACCCGGGCGACAAGGCGGCGGAGGACCGGTTCAAGGAAGCCACCGAGGCGTACGAGGTGCTTCGCGACACCGAGAAGCGTGCGCTCTACGACCGCTACGGCCACGCGGGCGTCAAGCGCGGCGCCAGCGCGCCGGGGGGCGGCGGCGGGTTCGGCGGCTTCGGGTTCGAGGACGCGCTGAACATCTTCATGCGCGACTTCGGCGGCGGCGGCTTCGAAGACCTCTTCGGGCAGCGGCGCGGCCGTGGCGGCGTGCAGAAGGGCAAGGACCTGCAGATCAAGGTGCCCATCACCCTGCTGGAGGTGGCCACGGGCGTCCGCAAGACCATCCTCATCCGCACGCTGGACCCCTGCGACACCTGCAAGGCGACCGGCTCGGCCGACGAGGGCGGGGTGCAGACCTGCGCCACCTGCCAGGGCGCCGGCCAGGTGAGGACGGTGCAGCGCAGCGTCTTCGGGCAGTTCGTCAGCGCCAGCGCGTGCCCCACCTGCCGCGGCGAGGGGAAGACGATCAAGAACCCGTGCCGCTCGTGCAACGGCGACGGCCGCCAGCGCGGCGAAAGCACCGTGGCCGTCGACATCCCCGCCGGGGTCAGCAGCGACAACTACCTGACGCTGCGCGGCGCGGGCAACGCGGGCCCCCGGGGCGGGCCGCGCGGCGACGTGCTGGCCGTGATCGAGGTGGAGGACGACGCGCGCTTTCAGCGGGAGGGGAGCGACCTGCTCTTCGAGCTTCCCGTTTCGTTCAGCCAGGCGGCGCTGGGCGGCGACGTGACCATCCCCACGGTGTACGGCGACGAAAAGGTGAAGGTCGCCGCGGGTTCGCAGAGCGGTGAAGTGATCACCCTTCGCGGCAAGGGGCTGCCGCACCTGGGCGGCGGCGGGCGCGGCGACCAGTACGTGCGCCTGAACGTGTGGACGCCCACCGAGCTGAGCGCCGAGCAGGAGGAGCTGTTCCGCCGCCTGGCCCAGCTGGAGGGCCCGGTGCCCGGCGCGCGTCGCACCAAGGGGCTGTGGGACCGCGTGAAGGACGCCTTCGCCGCGTGACGGACCGCTGGCTGGTCCTGGTGGTCCGCACCGCCGATCCCGACCTGCTTCCGCTCGTCGCCGAGGTGCTGGCGCCGTACGGCGGCGGCGCGGTGCTGGAGGCCGAGGGCGGGCTGGTGGCGTACGCGGCCGAGCCGGGTGACGTGGACGCCTTCGTCCGCGAACTTTCCGAGCGGCTGCGCGGCGAGCTTCCCGCGGCGGCGGCGCCCGAGGTGTCGTGGCGCTGGCAGGAGAACGAGGACTGGGCCCGCAAGTGGAAGGAGGGGCTGGGTCCGCGCCAGGTGACGGAGCGCATCGTGGTGAAGCCGACGTGGTGCGAGTGGGATGCGCGCCCGGGGCAGGTGGTGATCGACATCGACCCGCAGATGGCGTTCGGCACGGGCGAGCACGCCACCACGCGCGGGTGCCTGCGGCTGCTGGACGACGTGCTCAGGCCCGGCGACCGGGTGGTGGACGTGGGCTCGGGCTCGGCGATCCTGGCCATCGCCGCGGCGCGGCTGGGGGCGCGCGAGGTGATCGCGGTGGAGTACGATCCCGACGCCAACCTGAACGCGCGCGAAAACCTGGAGGGGAACGGCGTCGAGGACCGGGTGGAGATCGTGGAGCAGATGGCGGATGCCGCGCTGCTGGACGAGCTGGGGCCGTTCGACTTGGTCCTGGCCAACATCCTCAGCGGCGTCATCCGCCCGCTGCTTCCCGCCTTTCACGCGGCGCTGGGCGGCACGCCCGAGGGGCGCCTGATCGTCAGCGGCATCCTGCGCACCGAGTCACCCCTGGTGGTGCACGACGCCGAGGCGGCCGGCTTCCGTGTCGCGGAGATCGACGAGGAAGAGGAGTGGTGGAGCGCCCTCCTGCGGCCCGCCTGACGACCCGCCGACGCCCCGCACCCTGTCATCCTGAGCCCCAGGCGCACCGAACCGGCCTGCCTGACGATCCGGGGGCGCACGCGGCACCCTGTCATCCCGAGCCCCAAGCGCACCGAACCGGCCCGCCTGACGATCCGGGGGCGCACACGGCACCCTGTCATCCTGAGCCCCAAGCGCACCGAAACCGCCCTGCCTGACGATCCGGGGGCGCACGCGGTACCCAGTCATCCTGAGCCCCAAGCGCACCGAAATCGGCCCGCAAACCGGACCGTGCGGGGCGAAGGATCTAGCTGCGGAAGGGTAATCGCCCGGGCGCGGCAGCGGTCACAAAACCGTGGACCTCGGACCGCCCGCGGGCCCCGGCATCACCATTGGTTCTGAGGAGTGGGCCGGCCCTGCACGGGCGAATGAATTCGCTGCAACAACCACACGAAGTCCGCCTGCGCGGACTGGCTTACTCCAGTGGTCGTTCAGGGACGTGCGCGACCATGCCTTCGTCCGCCCGGCCCCATCCCCGACGTGCAGGTGAAGCCCCGAACGGGACGCGCGAGCGGCCCGTGTCGGGGCTTTCCGCTTTTTTCCAGCCGCGGGTACACCCGCTCACGCGAGGGGCCGCGCCCGTTCCTTTGTTGCGCGCGTCGACGCTCACACGCTCGATCCGCGCGAGTGTCGCCCTCCCCTGTCCTGTTCCGCCCGCATCCCCCACCGCTACATTTCCCGCCCCGCAGTTACCGCATCCGATCATCCCAGAGGCGACGACGCATGGCCGACAAGACGATCTTCACGCGCATCATCGACGGCGAGATCCCGGGCAACTTCGTCTACCAGGACGAGCACTGCATCGCCATCCGCGACCTTCACCCCGCGGCCCCGGTGCACGTGCTGGTCATCCCCCGCAAGCCGATCCCCTCGATCGCCCACCTGGCGCCCGAAGACCACGCCATCGCGGGACACCTGCTGATGGTGGTCAAGAAGGTGGCGGAACAGGAGGGGGTCGCGGAGAGCGGCTACCGCGTGGTGATCAACGTGGGCGACGAGGGCGGGCAGACCGTGCCGCACCTTCACATTCACGTCATGGGCGGCCGGCAGCTGCATGGCCACGGGACCGCGTGAGCGGGGCCGGCGCCGCGGAGCGCGATACCATTCTCGACGAGCTTCGCCGCGCCTGGGACGGCGATCCCTGGCACGGCGAGCCGCTCCGGCGAGTGCTGGACGGCGTGACGGCCGAGCAGGCTGCCGCGCGCCTGCTGCCCGGTGCGCACTCCATCGGCGAATTGGTGCTGCACCTGGGCTCGTGGTCGCGCGAGGTCGCCCGGCGCCTCGTCGACCGGGTGGCGCGCGACCCCGAGGACGGCGACTGGCCCCCGTTCGCGGGCGGCGAGCAGCCTTGGCGGGCGGCGCTGGACGGGCTGGCCCGCGCACACGCGGAACTGCTGGAGGCCGTGGAGGCCTTTCCCCCGGACGAACTGTCCTCCCGGGTGGGCGACGAACGCGACCGTCCCCTCGGTGCGGGGGTGTCTTTCGCGGTAATGCTGCACGGCACGGCCCAGCACTACGCCTATCACGCGGGCCAGGCGGCGCTTCTCCGCAAGAGCTTCGGCTGACCGCCGCGCGGCACCCGTCCCCGCGAGGGGACGCCCGTTGACCGGAAATGGAAACATGTGTAGATTCAGGTATCTTACGAAATGACAACGAGATAGGCACGCCGGAGCAGCCGCGCGGCGACGCGCGGTCCACGGCTTTTCGCAAAGGCTACATATGCAGGTGCGGCGGACGGATGACCGGCGGCTTCGCCTGGTGATGGCGCGGCCCACCGGCTGGATCTCCGGCGGAGACGTCGCCACGCGGCGCACCAACAGGCGCCGCGACGTATCTCCCGAGCGGATGGAGATGAACGACGGCCTTCCCGAGCGCGTGGAGCGTGGGGAAGACCTGGTGCTGCTGCTGGACGGGCCCGACGGCGAGGGCGTGCTGGTAACCGGCGCCGTGGCCGGCCGCGTTCCGCAGGGGCGGCACGACCCCGACCTGATGGACCGGGCCGCCGTGGGCGCCGCGGTGTTCATGCGCGAGCGTCTGCGCACCGAAAAGCGGCAGCGGCTCCCCGACCAGCTGATCGTTTACTTCGAGGAGCTGAACGCGGCCGAGAACGACGGCCAGGTGATGCGCGCGCTGGCGGACCATGCGCTGCGCATCGTGGGCGCGCACACGTCGGTGGCGCTGATGCGCGAGCCCAGTGGCCTGCTGCGGGCGCCCGTGCCCACCGAGCCGTGCGCCTGCCGCGCGCGGGTGTGCATGGCGTGGGACGACCGCTTCGCCGCGCCCGGGCTGATCCTGTCCGAGGACGCGCGCCCCGGCGGCGCCATCCCCGGCGCGGCCCCGCTGTTCGGCGACCCGCACACGGTGCTGGTGGCGCACGTGCCGGTGGGCGGCGAGGGAGTGCTGGTGCTCACGGAGCGCCGCGACGAGCGCATCTTCGAGCCGGAAGACTGGGACGTGCTGCGCGCCCTGGCGCTGCAGGCGCAGATGGCGCTTCGCCGGCTGAAGCTGCTGGAGGACGTGCGCACCCTGTCGCTGACGGACCCGCTGACGGGGCTGGGCAACCGCCGCCACATGGAGCTGATGCTGGCGCACGCGTGGGCCGCGGCCCGGCGGGGCGATCCGCTGGCCGTGGTGGTGCTGGACCTGGACGGCTTCAAGGAAGTGAACGACACCCTGGGCCACCACGCGGGCGACGAGCTCCTCTGCGCCGTGGGCGAGGCGCTGCGCGACGAGGCGCGCGCGTCGGACGTGGTGGTGCGCTTCGGCGGCGACGAGTTCCTGGCGCTGCTCACGGGGGGCACGGCCGAGGGCGGGCACCTGCTGGTGGAGCGGCTGCGCAAGCGGCTGGGCACGCGCGTGGGGATCAGCGCGGGGGTGGCCGCCTACACGCCCGAGATGGCGAGCGCCGAGGAAATGATCCGCCTGGCCGACCGGCGCCTGTACGATGGGCGCGCCAGCCGGCGTCCGGCCCACTAGCCGAAGGTGATCCCCGCCAGCTCCCCGCGCTCCGCCAAGGGGACGAAGCTGGGGAGCAGCCCGCACTCCGCGTCGAAGTCGTCGTCCTGGTCCTCCGCCCGGGGATCGTCGAGCACCTCCAGCAGCACCTGCACCACCCGGGGATCGAACTGCGTGCCCGCGCAGCGTTCCAGCTCTGCGCGGGCGTGGTCGGCGGTGTAGGCTTCCTTGTAGCTGCGGCGCGTCATCATGGCGCAGTACGCGTCCACCGCCGACACGATGCGCGCGGCGAGGGGAATCTCCTCGCCGCGCAGTCCGTCGGGGTACCCGCTGCCGTCGTACCATTCGTGATGGTGAAGCACCACGTCGGCCACGGGGCCCAGCGCGGGAACCGTGATCAGCAGGTCGTGCCCCACCCGCACGTGCGCCCTCACCAGCTCCAGTTCTTCCGGCAGCAGCGGCCCCGGCTTGTTCAGCACGCCGTCGCTCACGCCGATCTTCCCCACGTCGTGAAGCAGGGCCGAGTAGCACACCACGGCCAGCTCGTGCGAGGGGAGCTCCATTCGTTCCGCCACCATCCGCGCATAGCGCGACGCCATCTCGCAGTGCCCGTGCGTGGAGGGGTCCTTGGCCTCCATGGCGTCGGCAAGCATGCTCACCGTCGACAAATAGGCCCGTTGCAGCTCGCGCTCCAGGCGCCGGTTGCGCACGGCCACCGCGGCCTGGTCGCCCACGGCCAGCAGCGAGTCGACGTCCTGGTGGTCGAACTCGCCGCTCTCCCGGTCGCCGGCGATGATCACCCCGTGCAGGTCCGACATCAGCACCACCGGGGCCGCGACGAAGTTGCGGAACTGCTCGGCCTTCGCGGGCGCGGGAATGCCTTCCGGACGCCCGTCGTTGCTTACCAGCGTCTCGCCGGATTCCAGCACCTGGCGGCAGAGCGCGGCGATGGTGGGCGACGCGTCGCCCAACTCCATCCCCGTGATCCCCATCGCGGCGCGCACGCGGAGGCGCTCGCTTCCCGGGGCGCTGGTGACGTAGACGCCGCGGGTGGCCTGGGTGATGGTCAGGCAGGCCCGCAGGATCAGCGCGTAGACGTCGCCGCTGAACAGCGCGCCATGGATTTCGCGGAGGGCGCGCTCCAGGCACTCGGCGCGGTGGCGGTGGCGCTCGGCCTGGGCCCGCTCCATGGCCAGGTCGGCTTCCAGCCGCGCGCGGGCGGCCGTCCACTCGGCCTCTTCGGCTTCCAGGGCTGCCTGTGCCTCGCGCAGTGCCTCTTCGGTGGCCGTCTGGTGGGCCCGCCACTCCGATTCGCGCGCGCGGTGCGCGGCGGCGGCCTGGTCCAGCGCCGCCAGTACCGGGTCTCCCACGCTGCCGCCCGCTCCGCTCGTCATCTCCGCCATCGTGCGCCCCGGGTCTGTTTCCGCCTCCCGCCCCCGGGTGCGCAGAAGATCATGAATTGTACCGCGAGGGAGGGGAAGTGCGTGAGTGCGTGAGTGCGTGAGTGCGTGAGTGCGGAAGTCACCATGGCTGCGGTCGCTGCACGGCTCGGCGCGGCCGCTCCGCCAGGATGACAACAAGGGGCTGCGACGATTCCCGTCGCGGCCCCTGTCCGCACTCACGCACTCCCCTGCCGTCCCAGCCTCACCACGATCTCGAACTCCTCGTCCGTCACCGGCTGCACGGAAAGGCGGCTCTTGTTGATCACCAGCATCTTTTCCAGCCCGGGCGTCTGCCGCAGGGCGTCGAGCGACACCACCCCCGGGAACTTCTCGGCGAACGCCACGTCGATCATGTACCAGCGCGGGTCCTGGTCCGATGCCTTGGGATCGAAGTAGTCGCTCTCGGAATCACGGGCGGTGGGGTCCGGATACCCCGCGCGCGCCACCGTGGCCAGCCCCGCCACGCCGGGGGGATCGGCGTTGCTGTGGTAGTACAGCACCCGGTCGCCGGGCTGGGCGTCGTCGCGAAGGAAGTTGCGCGCCTGGTAGTTGCGCACCCCCTCCCACGTGGTTTGCCCGTCGCGCTGCAGGTCGTCGATGGAGTATACCTCGGGCTCGCTCTTCAGCAGCCAGTTGCGCGGCATCGGTTCAGGTCCGTGAGGCAGGTGGATGTCCAGCGCCCCATCTTGGCGCGCGCCGGTGCGCGAGGCAAGCGGATTAGTCCCCATCCACCCATGAAGGGCCGACGCTCTGCACTGTACGAGACCACCCCCGGTCGATAGCTTGGTCCGCTTCTTGGCGGAACAGGAGAGGAGCTATGAGCACCAGCACGACCGACAAGTGGATTTCGCGCCCGCGGCCCAACCCGCGGGCGCGGCTGCGTCTTTTTTGCATCGCGCACGCGGGCGGCGGGGCTTCGGCGTTCCGGGGCTGGGCAGACGTGCTGCCGCCGGAGGTGGAGGTGTGCCTGGTGCAGCTTCCCGGGAGGGAGAACCGCCTCAGCGAGAAGCCGTTCGACCGCCTGGACCCGCTGGTCGCCGCTCTGGCGGATGCGGTGCGCCCCTGGCTGGACCTGCCCTGGGCCCTGTTCGGGCACAGCAACGGCGCGCTCATCGGCTTCGAGCTGGCGCGGGCGCTGCGGGCGCGAGGCCTTTCCGGACCGCGGCACCTGTTCGCCAGCGGCCGGCGCGCGCCCGACGTGCCGGCGCAGGACCCCCCCATCGGCCACCTGCCGGACGACGAGTTCCTGGCGGACCTGATGGAATTGGGCGGTATGCCGCGCGAGCTGCTGGAGCACCGCGAACTCGTGCAGATGCTGCTTCCCGTCCTGCGCGCGGACGTGGCCCTGCACGAGACCTACGAGTTCGGCGACGAAGCGCCGCTGGACTGCCCCATCACCGCCTACGGGGGCGTCGCCGATGCCAAGGCCAGCCGCGAGGCCATCGAGGCATGGGGCCGCCACACCCGCGGCCCGTTCGTGGTGCGCATGTTCCCCGGCGGCCACTTCTTCCACCAGGCTGACCGCGAGGCGTTTCTTCGCGTCTTCTCGGCGGACCTGCACGACGTTCTCCACGCGCTATAGCAGGAAACCTGGCCACGTGCGTCCGTTCCGACGCCAGATGACGAACCGCAGCCGATGACGATCGACTACGAGGACTTCCACAAGGTGGAGATGCGGGTGGGCCGCGTGGAGCGCGCCGAGCCTTTTCCCGAGGCGCGCAAGCCGGCCATCAAGCTGTGGATCGACTTCGGCCCGGAGCTGGGGATCAGGAAGTCGAGCGCGCAGATCACCGTGCACTACCTGCCCGAGCAGCTGGTCGGCCGGCGGGTGATCGCCGTCACCAACTTCCCGCCGCGCCAGATCGGCCCCTTCATGTCCGAGGTCCTGGTGCTGGGCGTTCCCGATCCCGACGGAGCCGTCGTCCTGCTCGCTCCCGACCTGGACACGCCGCTCGGCGGCCGCGTGTTCTGATTCAACCCTTGATCCCGGCCGAATAAAAGGCGTAAGTTTCAGTCTCCCCAACGCGGAGGCGCGCCATGCTGAACTACACGCTGCTTTTGCACGGCTACCGGAGCCCCGGCGCGGGGCTGCCCGGCGCCTTGGTGCGTGACCTCCTCGACGCGGTCGATCGCGGAGCCAAGGGCGCCGTCCGGCTGCGTCTGGAGGGGCGGAGCTCCGCGAAGGGGGGATTTCCGCCCGCGTGGGTCAGCACGGCCGCGGGGTTTCAGATGTCCGGCTTCCACGCGGGCCTGCCCGGTGTGGAGCTGCGGATTCCCACGCTGGGTGAAGCGCTTCCCCACAAGTTCGCCCAGGAAGAGCTCTTTCCGTCGGTGGACCCCGCCAGCTCCGCACTGTCGCTGATGGGCCGTGGCCTGGCCGACGCGCAGGCGGGAAACGGCGACAGCGACGCATACGATTCGCCCCTGCTGCGGACGTTCGGCGAGTTCCGCGAGGTTTTCAGGCACGGCGTTCAGGCCGTGGAACTGCGCAACGGCCGGCCGGATTCAGCCCCGGTGATGATTACTCCCGCCGGGATCGCCGCGGCCGAGCGCCTGCAAAAGCAGACACCCCGGCCGCAGCGAGTTCGTGTGGCCGGAAAGGTCGACGCCATCCGGCACAGCGACCGCGCCTTCACGCTCGTCATGGAATCGGGCGAGGTCATCCGCGGCATCCTGGCCGAGGGCGACCCGGACGAACTCGCTCCGCATTTTGGGCGGGCGACGATCGTGGGCGGAATGGCGCAATTCCGCCCGTCTGGCTCGCTCCTGCGCATCGACGCGGACCTGTTGGAACCGGCGGACGAGCACGCTCTCTCGATGTGGTCCGAAGCCCCCCGGCCGTTGTTCGGAGGATCGCCTGACCGCGAGGTCCGCAGGCAGGGCTCGCGGTCCGGGATCAATGCCTTCATCGGTGCGTGGCCCGGCGAGGAATCGGAAGATGAGATCTTCGCGATGCTCGAGGAAATCTCGTGACCGCTGCCCGCGGACTCGTCCTGCTCGACACCAACGTCCTCGTCCACCTCGCGCGGGGAGGGATCGCCGCGGAGCGCATCGAAGCGCGGTTCGCCTTGCGTTCCCGCCGCGGCACGCCCTTGCTTTCCGTGGTTTCCGTAGGCGAGAGCCTCGCGATGGCCAAGCGCAACGGCTGGGGCGGGCCGAAGCTGCAGCGGCTCGCGGACGCGATGGAGAACCTGGTCATCGTGGACCTGAACCGCGAGCCGATCCTTCAGTCGTATGCCGCCATCGACGCACACCTTGCCGGGTCGGGGACGCCGATCGGGCAGCAGAACGATCTGTGGATTGCGGCCACCGCCGCAGCGACAGGCGCGGTTCTGCTGACGACGGACCGCGACTTCGACAAGCTCCATCCCTCGCACCTCCAGCGCGAGTGGATCGATCCCGCCACGCTCCGTTGATCCCGTAGGGCGCACGTTGTCGCCATCCGCCGTCCCGGCTACCTTGCCGGGGCTGCCCCCGATGCGGACATCCACCTTCCCGAGCCGCCGATGAAACCCATCCTCGTCCTGGCCCCGCTCCTCCTGGCCGCGCTTCCGTGCGCGCCGCTGGAGGCGCAGGCGCCGCCCGCCGTCCGGCTGGAATACGAAGAAGAAACGCTGCCGAACGGGCTGAAGGTCATCTACTCCGTCGACCGCTCCGCCCCCGTCGCCTCCACCGTGCTCTGGTACGACGTGGGCTCCAAGCACGAGGTGCGGGGCCGCACGGGGTTCGCGCACCTGTTCGAGCACCTGATGCTCTTCACCGGCTCGCGCAACGCGCCCGAGGGCCGCCACTTCGGCCTGCTCGAGGCGGTGGGCGCCCGCGCGGGAAGCGACATCAACGGCACCACCAGCTTCGACCGCACCAACTACTTCCAGCAGGTGCCCTCGCACGCGCTGGAACTGGCGCTGTGGCTGGAGGCCGACCGCATGGCCACCCTCGACGAGGCGCTGAACGAAGGCAAGCTGGCCAACCAGCGCGAGGTGGTGAAGAACGAACGCCGCCAGGGGATGGACAACCAGCCGTACGGCCGGTGGATCGAGCGGATTCTCGTCCACATGTATCCCGAGGAGCACCCGTACCGCCACGTGGTGCTCGGCTCCATGGAAGACCTGGAGAACGCGTCCATCGAGGACGTCCGCAGCTTCTTCCGCACCTACTACGTTCCCAACAACGCCGTCCTGGCGATCGCCGGCGACATCGACGTGCCACAGGTGCGCCAGATGGTGCGCCGCTACTTCGGCGGCATCCCCGGCGGGGCCGAGCCGCCCCCCGTGCGCCGCGTTCCGCTCCCGCCCCGCCTCGGCGCCTCGCCCCGCGAGGTGATTCCCGACGCCAACGCGCCCGCGCCGGCGGTCTACGTGGGCTTCCGCGTTCCGCCGGCCCGGGACCCGCGCGCCCCGGCGGTGAACCTGCTGGCACAGCTGCTGGCCGGCGGGCGTTCGTCGCCGCTCTACACCTCGCTGGTCCGCGACCGCCAGGTGGCCACGCAGGTGTTCTCGTTCAACTTCGAACTGGTGGAAGACGCCGACCTGCTGGTGGTGGGCGCCACCGGAAAGCCCGGCGCCAACGCCGATTCGCTCGAGGCCGCCCTCCTGGCCGAGGTGCACGGCGTGGCGGCCCGCATCGACGCGGCGGGGCTGGAGCGCGCCCGCGCCGCCGCCACGTTCGACCTCGTCAACCAGCTGCAGGCGATGGGCGGCTTCGGCGGGCGCGGCGACGTCCTGGCGCAGGGCGCGGTCGTGTACGGCGACGCGGGATGGATCAACCGCTACCTCCCGGCGCTGGGTGCCGTGTCGGTGAACGACGTGTCGTCGCTGGCCCGCGAGTTCCTTGCCCCGGACAACCGCGCCGTCCTCGTCTTCGTCCCTGCCCCACGAGAAGGAGCCCCCCGATGAGCCGGACGACCCTGCTTCGGCTGCTCGCGGCCGCCCCGCTGGCAGCCGCCACCGCCTGCACGCCGCCCGCGCCTCCCGCCGAGCCCGCGCCGGTCCCCGCGCCGGCCGAGCCAGCTCCCGCGCGGCCCGCGCTGGAAATCGTCGCGGAGCCGCCCACGCTCGGTGCGCCCCGGCCGTACACGCTGCCGCCCATCGAAGAGTTCCGGCTGGAGAACGGCCTGCGCGTGGTGGTCGTGCGGCAGGCCTCGGTGCCGCTGGTCACCGGCCGGCTGATCCTTGAAGCAGGCGCCGAGCACGAGCCCGCCGAGCGCAACGGCCTCGCCGTGCTCACCGCCAACCTGCTTCCCGAGGGGACTGCGGCGCTCCCCGGCCCCGAGCTGGCGGAGCGGATGGAACGGCTGGGGGCGCAGTTCCAGACAGGCGCGGGACAGAACTCGACCTTCGCCGTCGTCGCGGCGCTCAAGCCCGCGTTCGCCGAGGCGCTGGGCCTGGCCGCCCAGGCCGTCACCGCGCCCGCCTTTCCCGCCCGCGACTTCGAGCGGGTGAAGCAGCAGGCCATCACGGCCCACGTGCAGAGCCAGTCCACCGTCGAGGGCCTCGCGGCCGAGGCCTTCGCCCGCGCCGTCTTCGCCGCCCAGGCGCCCTACGCGCGCCTTCCCGGCGGCACCGCGGCCACGCTGGGCCAGGTGACGCGCGACGACGTGGTGCGCTGGCACCGGACGATGTACGTGCCCGCCGCGGCTACGCTGCTCCTGGTGGGCGACGTGACGGCGGATGAGGCGCGGCAGATCGCCCGGCAGGCGTTCGGAAGCTGGCGCGGCGCGGCGCCCCGGCTCGTGCGCAAGCCCAACCCGTCGCGCCCGGCGCAGCGCACGCGGGTGATCCTGGTCGATCGTCCCGGCTCGGTGCAGTCCCACATCCGCGTGGGCCAGGCCGCCCCCGGCGCCGAAGACCCCGACGTCATCCGCCTGACCGCGCTCACCCAGGTGCTGGGCGGCGCCTTCAACGCGCGCATCAACCAGAACCTGCGCGAGCGGCACGGGTGGACGTACGGCGCGTGGGCCAACTTCAACCCGGCGCGGGGCGCCGGTACGCTGTTCATCCACTCGTCCGTGCGCACCAACGCCACCGACTCGGCCCTGGTCGAGTCCGTGCGCGAGTACCGCCGCATCGTCGAGGAGCCGGTGCCGGCGGAGGAGCTCACGGGCGCCACGGGCAACCTGGTGGGCAGTTTTCCCGCCTCAGTGCAAACGGTGCAGGGGCTCGCCCAGCGGATGCAGAACCTGCTCGTGTGGGGGCTGCCGATGGACTACTACGCCACCTACCGCGAGCAGCTGGCCGCCGTGGCGCCTGGCGACGTGACTCGCGTCGGCGGGGCGCGGCTCACCCCCGGCGCGGCCACCATCGTGGTAGCGGGTGACCTGGCGCAGATCGAGGCGCCCATCCGCGCCCTCAACCTGGGCGACGTGGAAGTCTGGTCACCCGCGGGCGAGCGCGTCCGCTGAACGAAGAACCCGGTCCGCGGCAGGCAGGCGCGGACCGGGTTCTCTTCGATGCTCGACCTTCAGGCGCTCACCCGTTCTCCCTCCAAGTCCCGGATTGCAGCCCGTACTCCCTCCGGAACCGGCACTTTGGCGCCCGCCGCGTAATCGTACGACACCAGCAACGCCCCGCCCGAAGCCGCCACGTCGTTCAGCGCCCGGCTGACCACGCGGTACTCGTGAGCAAAGCGGTCCCCGCCCAGCTCCGTCGTCCGTGCGCCTACGACCAGCGTGTCGGGATAGGTCACGGGCCGGCGGAATCGCGCGTGGGCCGACGCGAGGATCGGCCCGGTCTGCACCTCATCCGTCAACTCGCGGAAGCCGATCAGGTCCAGGTAGCGGATTCGAGCGCTCTCGAAGTAAGTGAAGAAGACGGCGTGGTTCACGTGGCGGAAGTAGTCCATTTCCGCCCACGCGACGGGAATCTCCACGACCACGGGGAACTCCGCCCGCAACACGGCCTCTGCATCGACGAAGGGGGAAGGCGACTGCGGATGGGAATCGGACGGTGCGGTCTCGCTCATGACGGCAACGGTTGGAGGGAAGCTGCCGCGCCGAGCCCGGCGGCCCGGCCGGTGGCCCACGCCCAGAAAAAGTTGTATCCGCCGATCGGCCCGAAGCAGTCCAGGATCTCGCCGCAGAGGAACAGCCCCGGAGCCACGCGGCTCTCCATCGTCCGCGGGTCCACCTCCGAAAGCGGCACGCCCCCGCCGGTCACCTCGGCCTTCTTGTATCCCTCGTCCCCTGTCCAGGGCAGGGGATAGCGCGCGAGGACCTCTACCAGCCGCGCCCTTTCTTCCCGCCGCAGCTGCGACCGCGTTCGTTCCGGGTCCACGCCCGCCTCGTATAGCAGCCGGTCGGCGAGGCGCT
The DNA here is from genome assembly GCF_036399935.1 of Longimicrobium sp. Classification (GTDB taxonomy): domain Bacteria; phylum Gemmatimonadota; class Gemmatimonadetes; order Longimicrobiales; family Longimicrobiaceae; genus Longimicrobium. Next base: position 1,475 of record NZ_DASWMD010000018.1, on the reverse strand, counting down.
GCGGCAGGTGGCGCCTGACCAGCGAACCCACCGCACCCGGGCCGCGTTCCAACAGCACCGCCTCCCACGCGGTCGCGTCCAATTCCGTCCAGCGCGCGTAGATCGGCTGCCGCCGCGCCGGGTCGTGCGCCGAGCGTACGGCAAGATGCGACACGTTCAGCACGGACGGGCCGCTGTATCCGCGGTGGGTGAACAGGAACCCGCCATGCGCCCGCAGGCTGCCCTTCTGCAGCGGCGCCTCCAGTTCTACCTCCAGCGACACGCCAGCAAGGTCGGTGTGCACCGGGGGCTGCGCGGTCAGCGGCGTCAGCGCGGCGTACGTGTCGTGTAGAGTATGCCCAAGCTGCCGAACGATGCGCAGCCCGGTGCCGTCGCTTCCCGTCGCCGGCACCGACAGCCCTCCGGTCGCGATGACCACGGCCCCCGCGGCGATCTCGCGCCCGCCCTCCAGGAGAACCGTCCAGGGCTCCCCGGCGACGGGGGGGCGCAGCCCCGCGACGGAACTGCCGAACACCGTTTCGGTACCCCGCCGCCGCGCCAGCTCCAGCAGCCCGTCGCGAACGTCGCGGGCCCTGTTGCTGGCGGGAAACAGCTTTCCCGATTCCTCCTCCAGCACCAGCCGGATCCCCACCTCATCCTCGAAGAAGCGGCGCTGGTCCGCCAGTGGCCACGAAAGGAGCATCTTCTTGAGCGTGTTGCGCGACGACTCACTGAAGTACTGTCCCGCGTCCACCCGCGACGGCAGCACGTTGCAGCGCCCGCCTCCGCTGATCAGGATCTTTCTTCCGCCATCCCGCGTGCGCTCCACCAGCAGCGTGCGCCGCCCCTGCGCCGCCGCGAAGATCGCCGCCATCGTTCCCGCGGCCCCCGCGCCCACCACCACCACCGGCAGATCCGTCACGTTCTCCTCTCGATGTGCACGCGCTGGTCGCCAGCCGTTACAATAGCCGACACGCCCACGCCGGGCGAGAACTGCGCCGCGGCCACGCTCGTCGTGCGGATGCGCAACGAGCCTCTTGACCTCCCAGAGGCGGAACACTATACTTGGCACCCCCTGCGGAACCACCTGTCAGCACGAGCGGCCGGAAAGGCTTCGGAACGGGGTTGACGGGGGTTGGAGAGGCTGATATGTTGTAGGGCTGTCGCCGGAAACGGCGGCGGGTCGGCCCAGGATGAGAAATTCGGAAAAACCTCCCTTGACCAAGCGCCCGAAATCGAGTAGATTCAAGGCGTTGCAGGAAGTGTCGGGCGGACGAAAGACGAGAAAGTAATCGCCGCCCACCCCTTGACCGAGAGGTTCGAGGGTGGTAGATTGAAGGACTGAACGCGGCGGCCGGGTGAAACTGGCCGGGTGCGAATTGAGAAGCGGGCCAGCGGCTCGCGCGATGTTTTGAAAACCTGGGTCTTGGGAGTGCTTTTGTAACGAGCGCCCCGTGGTGGTGTCAGTCGAGGGCAACACGTCCTTCGCGTCCACA
>NZ_DASWMD010000017.1:0-15676 GCF_036399935.1 Longimicrobium sp. | reverse complement strand
CCCTTCGCGGGAGCCGCCCGATTTCGTTGCGCGGGCCATCGTGCTGCTTCAGCCGTTCATGAGCGTCCTATTTCCCCGTCAGTCCACCGCGCCGAAGGCGAGGGCCGCGTTGATGCCGCCGAAGCCGAAGGAGTTGGAGACCACCGCGCGCACGGGCATGGTGGCGCCCTCGCCGGTGACGTAGTCGAGGTCGCACTCGTCGCCCGCGCGCTCCAGGTTCAGCGTGGGGGGCACCCAGCCGCGCTGGATGGAGAGCGCCGAGATGGCGGCCTCCAGCGCCCCCGTCGCGCCCAGGCAGTGGGCGTGGTAGCCCTTGGTGCCGCTCACCTTCAGCCCGTCGGCGTGCTCGCCGAAGACGTCGCGGATCACCCGCGACTCGGTGCTGTCGTTCAGCGGGGTCGACGAGCCGTGCGCGTTGATCACGTCCACGTCCGCCGGCTGCAGCCCGCCCGTGCGAAGCGCGGCGCGCATGGCCCGCGCAGCCTGGCTGCCGTCGGGCCGCGGCGCCGTCATGTGGTGCGCGTCGTTGCTGGTGCCGTAGCCCCGCACCTCGGCGTAGATGCGCGCGCCGCGGGCGCGGGCGTGCTCCAGCTCCTCCAGCACCAGCACGGCGGCGCCCTCGCCCATCACGAAGCCGTCGCGGTCGGCGTCGAAGGGGCGCGAGGCGCGCGACGGGTCGTCGTTGCGGGTAGACATGGCGCGGATGATGGCGAAGGCGCCGTAGCAGAGCGGGGCCAGCGGGGCCTCGACACCGCCGGCGATCACCACGTCGGCCTCGCCGGCGCGGATGGCGCGCCACCCGTCGCCGATGGCGATGGCGCCCGAGGCGCAGCTCATCCCGTTGGTGGAATTGATGCCCGTGAAGCCGAACTCGATGGCCACGTTGCACGAGGCGGCGCCATTGAACACCGCCAGGGCCAGCATCGGGTCCACCCCGCGGACGCCCTTGTGCACGTAGCCGGTGAACTGGTTTTCGCCGTACGCCACGCCACCCAGCGCGCTTCCCATCAGCACGCCCACGCGGTCGGAGTCTTCCGAGCCGGGGTCCAGCGCGGCATCCTCGATGGCCTGGCGCGACGCGGCCAGGGAGAACTGCGCGTACCGCTCGGTGCGGCGCGCGCGGTTGCGCTCCATGTAGTCCGTCGGCTCGAAGTCGTTCACCTGGGCGGCGATGTGCGAGCGGAAGGGCGACGGGTCGAAGCGGTCGATCTTGCGGACCGCGCTTTCCCGCTTCCGCAGCCCCTCCCAGAACCCCTCGACGCCGCTGCCGATGGGGGTGATGGCGCCGATGCCGGTGATGACGACACGGCGCGCGCCGCTGTGGCTGGACTCGCTCATGAACCGCAGATCGGGTGAAAAAACCAGGCGCGGGAGAAGGCATCCGCCACTCCCGCGCCGTTAGTACGCAGGGACTTGCGCCCCCCTGTACCCCGCATGCGTCCCGAGGTGCGCCTCAACCGCCTTCCAGGTGCCGCTTGATCCCCGCCAGCGTACGCGAGGCCACGTGGTGGATGAAGACGGGCCCAATCACCGCGTCGGCCACCGCCCGCCGCGCGGGGGAGGGAAGGGGCCAGCGCGGCCCCTGCTTCCACCCGTGGACGATGCGCACCAGCGTGCGGCCGTCCGGCTGGGGATGGAAGGTCCACTCGACGTCCATGCCGGTGGTGATGCCGTCCACGTGGCGGTAGACGACGGCCGGCCGACCGGGATCCAGGTGCATCTCCGACACCCACCACACGGGCCAGGGCAGGGGCCCGAACCCCCGGCGCGCCGCCATCTCCACGCGTCCCGTTCCGAACCCGTCCCGGCGCTGGAAGCGCACGTACCGGTAGTGCGGCAGCCACTCGGGCCACCGCTCCACGTCCGCGCCCGCGCGGTAGCATGCGTCCACGGGGGCGCGGATGAGGGTTTCGTCGACGGTGTACACGGGGAGGAGAGTGCGTGAGTGCGTGAGTGCGAAAGTGCGAAAGTGCGAAGGTACGGGCTGTTTTTCCGCACTCACGCACTAACGCACTCACGCACTGCCGTTACCGTGGAATGAAGTCGTCCTCGGCCGTTACCGACCGGCAGAACGCCGTGATCAGGCGGATCGTCGCGTCCACGTCCGCCAGGTCCACCACCTCGTTCGGGCTATGCATGTACCGGTTGGGGATCGACACGACCGCCGTCGGCACGCCGGCGCGCTGCAGGTAGATGGCGTCGGCGTCGGTGGAGGTCATCCGCGGGCTTCCCTGGATGGTGTAGGGAATGCCCTCTGCCTCGGCGAGCGTGGCCAGGCGCTCGAAGACGATGGGATGGATGGCGGAGCCGCGCGACAGCACGGGGCCGCTCCCCAGCTTGTGCTCGCCCACCTGCTTCTTCTCCACCCCCGGCGCGTCCGTCGAGAAGGTGAGGTCCACCACGATGGCGATCTGCGGATCCAGCTTGTACGCCGAGGTGCGCGCGCCGCCGCCGTGGTAGCCGATCTCCTCCTGCGCCGTGGCCACCGCGGTGACCTCCGCCTGGCCGCCCTCGCCGGTGGAGAGGGCGCGGAGCACCTCCAGCACCACGTACGCGCCGATGCGGTTGTCCACCGCGCGGCTGGCGATCAGGCCGTCGCCCAGCTCGATGAGCCCCGCGTCCACCACCCCGGGGTCACCCACGCGGATGCCGCGCGCCGTCGCGCCGTCACGGTCGCGCGCTCCCACGTCCACCCACAGGTCGCTGAGCTTGACGGCCTTTTCCTTTTCCTCGGGCTTGATCAGGTGGATGGGCTTCTTCCCGACGACGCCCACCACGTGGCCCATCCGCGTGAGGAAGCGGATCCGCTGCCCCACCAGCACCTGCGGGTCCCACCCGCCGATGCCGTCCACGTACAGGAAGCCTTCTTCGTCCACGTGCGTCACCATCAGCCCGATCTCGTCGACGTGCCCCGCCAGCATGATGCGCGGGCCGCCCTCCCGGCCGAGGGTGGCGTACGAGTTTCCGGCGACGTCGATGGTGACGCCCTGGGCGAACGCCTCGGCCTCGGCGCGCCACACGCGCGCGGCGGCGGTCTCGAAGCCCGACGGGCCGGGGGCGTCGAGCAGGCGCTTCAGGAACTCGAACGAGGTATCTTCCATGGACGGCTCTGGGATCAAAATCCGGTGTCGGTCAGGGCGTGTCCCCGCCGGGCGCCCCGCCCGGCGCGGCCGCGCGCCGGGCCACGTCGGGGGTGTAGGCGTGGTACAGGTGCTTGGCCAGCACCTCGGCCGCGTACACCTCGGGCGGAAGGTCTTCCAGCTCGGCCAGCGCCCGCAGCGCCTGGGCCTGGCGGGTGGTGAGCTTCAGCGTGACGGCTTCGTGCGGCATCGATCGTTTCTCGTCTGCTTTCCTCGGACCGCGCGTTCCACTGCATCTCTCGTGCGGGCGCGCCGCCGGTCACCCCAGGGGCAGCGCCAGGAACTCCGAAACGATGCGGTGGGTGAGCCCCCAGACCACGTAGCCGCGGGTGCCCAGCGCCGGAAACCGCATCGCCCCGATCCCCTCCATCTCCAGCAGGTGCTCGGTGACGGCGCCCGGGGCGCGGAGCTCGGCGAGCGGAATCCACACCGCAGCGTCCACCTCTTCGTTGGGCACCGCCCGGGTGCCGCCGGGCACGCCGAACACGAAGGGGCGCACCAGGATGTTCGGCGCCCGCGCGGAGCGGGGCCACACGGGCTCCAGCGCGCCCAGCAGCCACCCGCCCGCGTGCACGTCGATCCCCACCTCTTCGCGGGTTTCGCGCGCCGCCGTGTCTTTCGGGGCGGCATCTTCCGGCTGCTCGCGCCCCCCGGGCAGCGCCACGTGCCCCGACCACGGGTCTCCCAGGCGCTCGGCGCGGCGGATCAGCAGCAGCTCCAGCCCCTCGCCGCCCGGGCGCAGCAGCAGCGCCACCGCGGCGCGCGGCACCGCCAGCTCGGGCACCGGCTCCGGCGCAGGGCGGGTGGCGAGCGCGTGCGCGACCGCGGCGAATTCCGGCGGATGGGGAACGTGGGGCGTGTCCTGTGCTTCCATCGGCGCGTCGGCGGCAGCGCCGGAGACCGCTTGCCCCCGCCGCGCGGAGAGGTTATCACATCGCGTTCACTTCGGCAACGTCCGCCGTCCATTCTGTCTCGTATCTTGCGTGCTTGCATGGTTACGCTCCAGGACATCCGCGAGGCACGGGAGCGCATCGCCGGGCAGGTGGTGCTCACCCCGTGCACCCCGTCGGAAACCTTCGGCGAGATGTTCGGCGGGAACGCGTGGTTCAAGTTCGAGAACCTTCAGCGCACCGGCAGCTTCAAGGAGCGCGGCGCGCTGAACCGCATGCTGCTGATGCCCGAGGAGGACCGTGCCCGCGGGGTGATCGCCGCCAGCGCCGGCAACCACGCGCAGGGGGTGGCCTACCACGCGGCGCGGCTGGGCATTCCCACCACCATCGTGATGCCCGAGCGCACCCCGCTGGTGAAGGTGTCGGCGACGGAAAAGTACGGCGCGCGCGTGGTGCTGCACGGCTCCGTGTACGACGAGGCCATGGTCGAGGCCCTGCGCATCCGCGAGCAGGAAGGGCAGACGCTCATCCATCCCTTCGACGACCCCGGGATCATCGCGGGGCAGGGCACCATCGGGCTCGAGGTGCTGGAGCAGGTTCCCTACGTGGACGTGGTGGTGTGCGCCGTCGGCGGCGGGGGCATCATCTCCGGCATCGCCACGGCCATCAAGGAAACCCGTCCCGGCGTGCGCGTGGTGGGGGTGGAGTCGTCCGCGCTTCCCGCCGCGCTGCGCGCACGGGAGGCCGGCGAGCTGGTGACCATTCCCCCCGCCGAAACCATCGCCGAGGGCATCGCCGTCCGCAGGATCGGCGGGAACACCTTCAGCCACATCGAGCGCTACGTCGACGAGCTGGTGGTGGTGAGCGAGGAGGAGATCGCGGCGGGGGTGCTGCTGCTGCTGGAGCGCGAAAAGACGGTGGCCGAGGCGGCGTGCGCCACCACGGTGGCGGCGGTGGTGGGCGGGCACGTGGCCGACGTGGCGGGAAAGAACGTGGTGATGATCCTCAGCGGGGGAAACATCGACGTCACGCTGATGTCGCGCATCATCGACCGCGGGCTGGTGCAGGACGGCCGGCGCGCCACCCTGCGGGTGCGGGTGAAGGACCGCCCGGGGGCCCTGGCCGGGCTGACCGCGCGGCTGGCCGAAACGGGCGCCAACGTGCTGCGGCTGGACCACAACCGCGCCACCGCCGACCTGTGGGTGACGGAGGCCGAGATCAACCTGACGCTGGAGCTGCGCGGGCGCGAGCACATGAACCAGGTGATCGCCTCGCTGCAGGACGAGGGGTACGAGGTGCACCCGGGATGAGGGACGACGTCAGCCTGCGCGAACGCATCTTCGACCGCGACGGCAACCGGTGCGTGTACTGCGCCGGGCTGTTTCCCCCCGAGCAGCTTTCGCTGGACCACGTGCAGCCCCGCGCCCGCGGCGGCGACAACTCGCCCGGCAACCTGGTGACGGCCTGCCTGGCCTGCAACACGCGCAAGGGCCATCAGCCGGCCTGGGCCTGGCTGGCCGAGCTCCCCGGCGAGCGGGCCAACTTCCTGCGCTACGGCACCGCCGTGTGGACCCGCCTGCGCCGTGCGGTGGAAGAAGCGGCGAAATCCTGAATCCGCCACATTTCGGCTGTAGTTTTGCCGCACCTCGAATGCCCCGCGCTGCCCCGTGCCGCGCGGGGCAGCCGCGTTCATCGGCCCGGCGCACGGTTGGTGCCGGATCGTGCGCCGAGGCTGCCTTCGTCCCGTCCCGCTGGCGCGTTTTCCGCGTACCGCCAGCCACTTACCCGTGCACCGCCGCGCCCGTCGGCGCACCTGCGCCCGTTTCCGGCGGGCGTGCTCGCCGATCCCTCAATCTTTACGCAAACCCTATCCGGTGGCTCCGGGTTTGCATAGGCGAACGGGTGCCGGTCTCGTCGCGGTGGGAGGCGTTCAGCGCCACCAATCCGCCGAAAAAAGAAGGTACCGAAGCCGGGGGGTAGGAGTGTCGCGAAGCAGGACCCAGCAGCTCGAGCGCACGCTTGGAATGGCCACGCGCTTCCTGGACGAGGTCAGGAACGACATCGGCAGGGCGGCCATGGACGGGGAAGACGTTCCGCCGCGCATCCGGAGCGTCCACGAAAAACCGGGGCACGCCACGCCGGAGTTCCGCACGCTGGCCATCCCCATCCCGGGCGACCTGGGAGGGGCCTCGCCCGAGATCCTGTCGGGGACCATCCGGAAGTACGCGGAAACGCGCAAGCCCGACTGCCTGCTCCTGGCGATGGAGGCGCAGATGGACTGGGACGGCAGCCCCCACCCGGTGCTGATCGCCGAGGCGCGGGACCGCACGGGCACGCGGATGTACTGGATGCAGCCCTACCGCCCGGACGGCAGCAAGGTGGACTGGGACGACCCGGTGGAGGGCGGCTGGCGCGACCCGGGGGAGTCGGAGATGATCCTGGACGCGGCGTTTCCGCTGCGGGTGGAGCTGGACGACGTTCCCGCCGTCCGGCGGCGGGGCCGCCGCGTGGGCGACCCGCCGCGCACGGACTAGGGCGTCAGGTTCCGTCCGCCGAGCGGCTGGCCCGCGCCGCGGTGCTGCCGGGGCGGGGCGCCTGCCCGAAGCGGCGCTCCAGCTCGCCCCACACGTCGGCGGCGTCCAGGCCCCGGGTGCGCCACAGCACCATCAGGTGAAAGAGCAGGTCGGCGGATTCGCTGCGGAGCTCGGCGTTGTCGCCGTTCTTGGCGGCGATTACCGTTTCGGTGGCCTCTTCGCCCACCTTCTTGAGCACCTTGTCGATGCCCGCGGTGAAGAGATAGGTGGTGTACGAGCCCTCGGGCCGCTCCTGCTCCCGCGTGGCGATAATCTCGTCCAGCCTGTCCAGCATGTGGCGCGCGTCCGCCGCTTCGCCCGCGGCCTCGCCGTCGATCCCCCGATGGAAGCAGCTCCGCTCGCCGGTGTGGCAGGCGGGGCCGGTCTGCCGGACGCGGTAGAGCACGGCGTCCCCGTCGCAGTCCATCCGCACGTCTTCCACTTCCTGCACGTGGCCGCTGGTTTCGCCCTTGGCCCACAGCGACTTGCGCGACCGGCTCCAGTAATGGGCACGGCCGGTGCTCCGGGTGAGCTGCAGCGCCTCGGCGTTGGCCCACGCGAGCATCAGCACCTCGCCCGTGCGCGCGTCCTGCGCGACGACGGGCACCAGGCCGCGCTCGTCGAAGGTGATCTGGTCCGTCCAGGGCATTGCGTGGGGCGTGCTGGTTGTCGTCGTCCGCGAGCGCGGGAAGGTAGGGCGGGGGCAAGGAATAGGGAATGGGGAATAGACGTAGATCGTGCGGCGGCACGCGTCTAGCCCGCGACGTCGCACTTTCGCACTTTCGCACTTTCGCACTTTCGCACTTTCGCTCACGCACTCACGCACTCACGCACTTCGTCTCTCATGCAACATGCCCTGGAACGCGTGCCGGCCTGGCGCGATGCGTGGACCCGCAGCGGCCGGCTGGTGCTGCTGCTGGATTTCGACGGGACGCTGGCGCCCATCGTGGCGCGTCCGGAGATGGCTACGATGCCCGAGCGCACCCGGCGCGCGCTCGATTCGTTGATGGCGCTGGCGGGCGTGGAGGTGGCGGTCGTCAGCGGGCGCGGGCTGGCGGACGTGCGGGAGCGCGCCGCGATTCCGGGGATCGCCTACGCCGGGAACCATGGGATGGAGATCGACGGCGCGGGGCTGCACCGCATTCATCCCGAGGCCGCAGCCGCGCGACCCGAGCTGGAAGAGGTGGCGCGGGAGATCGGGTACGTGCTGGGCGCGATCGATGGCGCGTTCGTAGAAGACAAGGGGCTGACGCTGAGCATACACTACCGCCAGGCGCCGGACCGCGAGGCGGAGGTGCGGGATGCGGTCTACGGCGCGGCGGACGGGCGCTCCGGGCTGAAGGTGACGGAGGGGAAGATGGTGCTGGAGGTGCGCCCCCGCGTGGAGTGGGACAAGGGCCGCGCCGTGCTCTTTCTCCTGGAGCAGATGCACCCGCCGGCGGGAGCCCCCGTGCTGTACCTGGGCGACGACCGTACCGACGAGGACGCGTTCCGCGCGCTGGAGGGCTGGAGCGACTCCGCCGAGGGCGTGCTCATCGCCGATCCGCTCCCCGCCGAGAGCGCCGCCCGGTCGTACCTGCGCGACCCGGCGGAGGTGGGTGAGTTGTTCGAGGCGCTGGGTGGCGGCAGGTGATGCCTGTCAGCCGCGGCACACAATCCCGGCATCGATACGGATCGAGAGGACCGGTTTCGAGAGACGAGGCACGCGATGGTCCGTTCGCGGCGCAGGCGTTGCGATGGCGCGCGGCGGATGGGTAGCTTGGCGGCCCTGAACGCAATCCTGACGAGCGAGCCTCGATGAAGCTGCACGTGTCCGGCGACGTCACCGTCCCGGGCGACAAGTCCATGACGCACCGCGCGCTGATGTTCAGCGCCGTGGCGGACGGCGAAAGCCGCCTGCGCGGCCTGCTGCCCGGCGCCGACTGCCGGAGCACCGCGTCCGTGCTGCGGGCGCTGAGCGTGGACGTGCCCGTCCCCCCGGCGGACGGCTCGGAGATCCGCGTCGTGGGACGGGGGATCGGCGCATGGACGGAGCCGCGCGAGTGGCTGGACTGCGGCAACAGCGGGACGACGGCGCGGCTGATGATGGGTCTTCTCGCATCGCGCCCGTTCAACGCGACGCTCACCGGCGACGACTCGCTGCGCAGCCGCCCGATGCGCCGCATCACCGCCCCACTCGAGCGGATGGGCGCGCGGTTCCAGGAACTGGGCGCATCCGGCACCCTGCCCATCGAAGTCGGCGGCGGCCCACTCCGCCCGCTGCACTACGCATCGCCCAAGGCCAGCGCGCAGATCAAGAGCGCGGTGCTGCTGGCCGGCCTGGGCGCGGGCGTGCCCGTTTCCGTCACCGAGCCCGTCCTGTCGCGCGACCACACCGAGCGCATGCTGCGGGGTTTAGGCGAGTTCGTGCAGACCAGCGTGGCGGACGGGGCGGTGCACGTCAGCCTTACGCCCAGCGGCCGCGCGCTGCCGCCGCTGGACCTGTCCGTGCCCGGCGATCCGTCGTCCGCCGCGTTCCTGGTGGCGCTCGCGCTGCTGGCGGACGAGGGCGAGCTACGCATCAGGGACGTGTGCGTGAACCCCACGCGGACGGGGTTCTTCGAGCTCGTCGCGCGCATGGGCGCCCGCATCGCGCGCGAGAACCAGCGCGAGGAGGGGGGAGAACTGGTCGCTGACCTGGTCGTCCGCCCGGCGCGGCTGCGGGGGATCGAGGTGGGGGGCCAGGAGGTACCGGCCGCCATCGACGAGATCCCCATGTTGGCGGTGCTGGCGGCGCGGGCGGAGGGGGAGACGCGGATCACGGGCGCGGGCGAGCTGCGGGTAAAGGAGACGGACCGCATTGCCGCGGTGGCCGGCAACCTGCGCGCGCTGGGGGTGGATGCGGAGGAGCTGGAGGACGGGCTGATCGTCCGCGGAACGGACCGGCCGCTCTCCGGCGCGGTGCACTCGTACGACGACCACCGGGTCGCGATGGCGTTCGGCGTTCTGGGCGCGTGCCCGGAAAACTCCGTCGAGATCGACGACCGCGCGGTTGTGGACGTGAGCTTCCCCGGATTCTGGGAGCTGCTGGCTGGGGTGACGGGGCAGTCGCCGGACTGAGGCGCGGGCCTCAGCCAAGGTCGGTCCCCAGCCCTGCAGGAGCGAATGAATTCGCTGCAACAACCACACGACGTCCGCCTGCGTGGACTGGCTTGCGGCGGTGTGAGGTAGGCTTGTGGCGCGCCCCAAGATGTGTGCAGGTCTCCCCCTCCCCTGCGCAGCGGGGGACGGGGGCCGGGGGGAGGGGGCTCCCAAGGCATGCACCGGCAGCCAGACGAACCCGACCGAAGTTCCCCCCTCTCCCGGCGCAGTTTGCCGGAGGAGGGGCCGGGGGAGGGGCCCTCCGGCGGGACGCGTCTCGGGTCTGGGTGCTCGCTGCCGCGCCCGGGCTGAGAAGTGGCGCAGGCTAGATCCTTCGGCGCGCGAGGAGTGAGTCACGGGCCGGTTTGGTGCGCCTGCGCCTCAGGATGACAGTCGAAGTTCTCCCTTCTCCGCACGTCAGTTTGTGCGGGAGGGGCCGGGGGAGGGGCCCACACGATTCGACCACCGAAACGATGACCGAAAACACACGCCCGGACGGAATCATCATCGCGCTGGACGGCCCGGCGGGCTCCGGCAAGAGCTCCACCGCCAAGGCCGTCGCCGAGCGGCTGGGCTACCGGCACCTGGACTCGGGCGCCTTCTACCGCGCCATCACCTACGCCGCCCTGCAGGCCGGCATCGACCCCGACCGCTGGGAAACACTGTCGGGCGACGAGCTGGACCGGCTGGACGTGCACGGCGTTCCCGGCGAGCGCGGCTACGTGATGACCGTGGGCGGGCGCGACGTGAGCGCCGAGATCCGGATGCCGCGGGTGAACGAGCACGTGTCGCGCATGGCCGCCGTCCCCACCGTGCGCGAGTGGCTGATGGACGCGCTGCGCGAGTCCGGCGCGCGCGGCGGCCTGGTGGCCGACGGGCGCGACATCGGCACCGTCGTGTTTCCCGAAGCCGAACTCAAGGCGTACCTGATCGCCGACGCCGAGGAGCGCGCCCGCCGCCGGCTGATGGAGCAGGGCGAGGCCGACTTGAGCGAGCAGCACGTGCGGGTGGAAGCCGCGCGGCTGCAGGGGCGCGACGAGCTGGACAGCAACCGCGCCGCCGCGCCGCTGCGGCAGGCGGAAGACGCGGTGGTCATCGACACCACGCACCTGACGCTGGAGCAGCAGGTGCAGCGCATCGTGGAGCTTGCGCGCGAGCGGGGCGGGGTTGACCCGGGCGGGGAAGTGGCGTAACTTTCTCCGTTTCCCGGGCAGTTTTTCAGGCCCTCAACCGCTCACCCTCAAACCCACCGCCGGCACCCATCCCGCCGGCGGGAGTTACGGGAGATCCACACCACATGTCCGACATCACCGCAGCAGACTTCTTGTCCGGCGAGGACGAGGGCGGCGTCGCCGTCGCCCGCGAGCCCTGGCGCCCGGGCAATGAGCTTACCATCGAGCAGATCGCCGAGCGCGCGCGTTCGCTCGGCATTCGCCCCGACCTCTTCGACGAAGACGAGTATACGTCCGAAGAGTACGAGGCGATGCTCGACATGTACGAGCCCACCCTCAGCAACATCGAAGAGGGTGAGATCGTCAAGGCCCGCATCCTCCGCATCACCGACAAGGCGGTGATCCTGGACCTGGGCTTCAAGAGCGAGGGCGCGGTTACCCGCGACGAGTTCAAGGACCCGGACTCGCTGCAGATCGGCGACGAGGTCGAGGTCTTCCTCGAGAACCTCGAGGACGAGGACGGCGTGGTCGTCCTGTCCAAGAAGAAGGCCGACTTCCTGCGCGTGTGGGAGCAGATCCGCGTGGCGTACGAGAACGGCACCGCGGTGGCCGGCATGCTTACGCGCAAGATCAAGGGCGGCGTCACCGTCGACCTGATGGGCGTGGATGCGTTCCTGCCGGGCTCGCAGATCGCGCTGCGCCGGGTTCCGAACATCGAGGACCTGATCGGCGAGACGTACGAGTTCAAGATCATCAAGCTCAACAAGCGCCGCCGCAACATCGTGGTGTCGCGCCGCGTGCTCCTGGAAGCCGACCGCGAGATCAAGCGCGACAAGCTGAAGAAGGAGCTCGAGGTAGGCCAGCAGCGCGTGGGCATCGTCAAGAACATCACCGACTTCGGTGCGTTCATCGACCTGGGCGGCATGGACGGCCTGCTGCACATCACCGACATGTCGTGGGGCCGCGTGGGCCACCCGTCCGAGGTGGTGGGCATCGGCGACGAGCTGGAGGTGAAGGTCCTGGACATCGACTGGGAGCGCGAGCGCCTGTCGCTGGGCCTGAAGCAGCTGCAGGACTACCCCTGGAAGGACGTCGAGAAGAAGTACCCGGTGGGCGCCCGCGTTCGCGGCCGCGTCGTCTCGATCACCAACTACGGCGCCTTCGTGGAGCTGGAGAAGGGTGTCGAGGGCCTGGTGCACATCTCCGAGATGAGCTGGACGCGCAACGTCCGGCACCCGTCCAAGATCGTGTCGCTGGGCGACGAGATCGAGGCGGTGATCCTGAAGGTGGATCCGGAAGGCGAGAAGATCTCGCTGGGCATGAAGCAGATCGAGGAAGACCCCTGGCATGCGCTGCCGGCCAAGTACCCGGTGAGCACGCGCCTTTCCGGCAAGGTCCGCAACCTCACCAGCTTCGGCGCCTTCGTCGAGATCGAGCCGGGCATCGACGGCCTGGTGCACATCTCGGACATGAGCTGGACGAAGCGCATCCAGCACCCGTCGGAAGTCGTCAAGAAGGGTGACGACGTCGACGTGGTGATCCTGGGCGTGGACGCCGAGAACAAGCGCATCTCGCTGGGCCTCAAGCAGACCCAGGACGACCCGTGGGGCGACATCGCCACGCAGTACCACGCGGGCCAGGAGATCGCCGGCCCCATCACCCGCCTGCAGGACAAGGGCGTGGCGGTGGACCTGGGCAACGACGTCGAAGGCTTCGTGCCCGTTTCGCAGATCGGCGTGACCGGCCTGCAGAACCCGGCGGACGTGTTCGCCGAGGGCGACATGCTGGACATGCGCATCACCGAGGTCGACGCGGCCAACCACCGCATCGTCTGCGAAGTGGTGCGGGTGCCCAAGTTCGAGGGCGGCGAGCCGCAGTTCACCGTAGCGGCCACCCCGGCCGTCGCGGACGAGGCTTCCGAGACCACCGCGAGCGCCGACGACGCGCCCGCGGCCGACGAAGCCCCGGTTGCGGAGGCTTCGGCCGACGCGGCTCCGGTGGCGGCAGCGGACGAGGCTCCGGCTTCGGACGAGGCTCCGGCTTCGGACGAGGCTCCGGCCGCGGACGCCGGCACGGACGAGCAGGCGTAAGCCTCTCCGACGGACCCATCGCGCTGAAAACGGGCGCGGAGCTTCGGCTCCGCGCCCGTTTCGCGCGTGTGTGGTGTACCTCCACTGCTCTTGACCCATGGCGCGCGGCAGGGCAGCTTCCTTGCACGACCGGTCCTGGAGCGAAGCCGGGACTCGGAGGAACGATCTCCTCCGCATCCAGACGTAGATCCCTCAGGGTCGGACGCAGGACGGTGAAAGACCCGGGATGACCACGGGCGCGCCGCCCTGGAGCGTGCCGATCCCCCAACCCGTACGATGCCGTGACCCGTCCGTCCAAGATCGTCTGTGTCGGCCGCAACTACCTGGAACATGCGCGCGAGCTGGGGAACGACGTTCCCGAGCGGCCGCTGCTCTTCTTCAAGCCGCCCTCGGCCATCATCGCCGACGGCGAGGCCATCGTGCTCCCCGCCGCCTCGCGGCAGGTGGAGCACGAGGGCGAGATCGGCGTCGTGATCGGGCGGCGGGCAAAGAACGTGGCCGCGGCGGACGCGTGGGGCTACGTGCAGGGCGTCGTGCCGCTGAACGACGTGACCGCGCGCGACCTGCAGAAGCCAGACGGGCAGTGGGCGCGCGCCAAGGGGTTCGACACCTTTTGCCCCACGGGGACGGTGGTGCCGCTGGAGCGCGTGGACCGCAACGGGCTGGAGGTGATCTGCCGCGTGAACGGCGAGGTGCGCCAGCACGGCCGCGTGGGCGACATGGCCTTCAGCATCCCCACCCTGATCGAGTACATTTCCGGGGTCATGACGCTGGAGCCCGGCGACCTGATCGCCACGGGCACCCCGGCCGGCGTGTCGCCCCTGAACCCGGGCGACGTCGTCGAGGTGGAAATCCCCGGCGTCGGCATTCTCCGCAACCCCGTGCAGGCCTCATGATCAAGCTTTCCCGCAGCCGCTGGCTGGCCCTCGTCATCGCCGCCATCGTCGCCGTCGACTGGATCACCAAGGCGATCGTGCAGCAGCGGCTGCCGCTGTACGACCGGCGGCCGCTGATCGAGGGGCTGCTCAGCTTCATGCACACCATGAACACCGGGATCTCCTGGGGCTTTCTCAAGGACCTGCCCCCCGGCCTGCGCATGCCCCTCATTGCGCTGCTGACGCTGGTGGGCATCGGCGTGGCGGTGTGGATGATGTGGGACACGCACGACCGCTGGCAGCAGATCGCCGGGGCGCTGGTCCTGGGCGGCGCGCTGGGCAACCTGGGCGACCGGCTGGTGAACGGGGGAGTGACGGACTTCATCTACGTCCACTTCTTTCCCTACATCTTCAATTTCGCCGACATCTCCATCACCATCGGCGGGGTGATCCTGGCCGCGCGGATGCTGCTGGACCGCCCGCGCGCCGACGCATCCGCCCCCACTCACGCCTGACCGGACCGGACCCCGAATGCCCCAACTCGCGGCTCGCTTCAGGAGCCTTCCGCCGTACCCGCTCTCCGACGTTCCCGCCATCAAGCGCGACCTCAAGGCCCGCGGCGTGGACGTGATCGACCTGGGCACCGGCGACGCCGACCTGCCGCCGCCGCCCGCCGCCGTCGAGGCGCTTCGCGGCGCCGCGCAGGACCCGTCCAACTCGCGCTACCCGTTTCAGCTGGGGCTGGTGGAGTTCCGGGAAGAGATCACGCGGTGGATGGGTTCGCGCTTCGGCGTGGAGGTCGATCCCATGAAGCAGGTGCTGCCGCTGATCGGCTCCAAGGAGGGGATCTTCCACCTGCCGTTCGCGTTTTTGGAGCCGGGCGACATGACGGTGATCCCCGACCCGGGGTACCAGGCGTACCTGGGCGGCACCGTGCTGGCGGGCGGCACCCCGCACATCGTGCCGCTGCGGCCGGAGAACGACTTCCTGATTCCGCTCGACGAGATTCCCGGGGACGTCGCACGGCGGACGAAGATCCTGTACCTGAACTATCCCAACAATCCCACCGCGGCCTCGGCGTCGCGCGAGTACCTGGCGGACGCGGTGGCGTGGTGCCGCCGCCACGATGCCATCCTGGCGTACGACAACGCCTACTCGGAGATCGCGTTCGACGGGTATCGCCCCCCGAGCATCTTCGAGATTCCGGGGGCGATGGACGTGGCCATCGAGTTCCACTCGCTGTCGAAGACGTACAACATGACCGGGTGGCGCGCCGGCTGGGCCGTGGGCAACGCCGACCTGGTGGGGGCGCTGACGCGGGTGAAGACGTTCGCCGACACGGGCGTGCCCTTCACCATCCAGCACGCCGGCGTGGCGGCCCTGCGCTCGCACGCCGACTGGGTTCCGAGGAACGTGGAAACCTTTCAGCGGCGCCGTGACGCCGCCGTGGAGGCGCTGCGCGACGCCGGGTTCGACGTGCCGCTTCCGCAGGCCACGATGTACGTGTGGGTGCCGCTGCCCGAGGGCGTGAGCAGCGAGGAGTGGTCGCGCCGGCTGCTGCTGGAGCAGGGCGTGGCGCTGCTGCCGGGGAAGTCGCTGGGCGCGGGCGGCGAGGGCTTCGTCCGCATTGCGCTCACCTGCACGGAAGACCGGCTGAGGCAGGCGGCGGCGCGGATGGCGGGGCTGGTGGCGACGGCCGGGGTGTAGGTTCGGCTGGGCTGGGCGGGGCCCGGCGCGGGCCCCGGGCGCCCCCCATCCCCAGCCCTTCCCCCGCAAACTGCGCGGGGGAAGGGAGCCAGTGCGGTGCGGCTGGCGG
>NZ_DASWMD010000016.1:0-431658 GCF_036399935.1 Longimicrobium sp. | reverse complement strand
CATCAGCGAAGTCCTGGTTCGTGAAGCGCTCGCCCTGGAGGAGATTGCTGACGGCGTGTGGTCGATCTTCTTCTACGATGCACTGCTGGCGCGATTCAACGCGCACGACGGCAAGGTGCACCCGTAAGCCGTGGCGCTTCGACGAAGTAGAGCGCGAGCGCTGTCATTCCGCTTCGCGGCTGCTTACGCCTCCCAAGGGGGGAGGACAAGAGACATCAGGGATGACTGGACTAGCGTCATCACCGTGAGGAGTTGTCAACGATCCTCCCGGTTTAAAGTGTCAGCGATCAACCCGGTTGCTCACAGGGCCAGCCGAAGCGCGGTTCAGGTCTCCCCCTCCCCTGCGAAGCGGGGGCAGGGGGGAGGGGGCTGCCGAGGCATGCGACGAACCGCGTCGAACCCCCGATCGAAGTTCTCCTCTCTCCCGCGCCGTTTGCGGAGGAGAGGCCGGGAGAGGGGGCACCCGAGGCATGCGACGAACCGCGTCGAACCTCACTCGACATCTCTATCTGCTAACGCACTAACGCACTCCCGCACTCCCCTACCACTCAAACACGCTCAACAAGCTCGAGTAATCATCCGTCCACGGCGGCACGCGGCGGACCGTGAGCGGCTCCCAGCGACGGTCGGCCGCGATGATGACCAGGTCTTGGTCCGTGCGCGCCACCGTGATCCAGGTGGCGATGGACTCGTACCGCTTCCGCTTTCCATCCGGCCCGCTGCTCACCCGCCCGGCCAGCCCCCGCTCGCGAACCAGCGCCGCCACCACCGGCTCCAGGTCCAGGTAGCGGTTGCTGATGTGAATGGCGATCACCCCGCCCGGCGCCAGGCGGTCCAGGTACGTGCCCATTGCCTCGCGGGTCAGCAGGTGCACGGGAATGGCGTCGCTGCTGAACGCGTCCAGCACGATCATGTCGAACTTCGGCTCGCTTTCGCGCGCGAGCGACAGGCGCGCGTCGCCCAGCTCGATCCGCGTCTTCGCCGGCGAGTCCGGCAGGTAGGTGAAGTAGCGGCGGTCGGTGGCCATCTTCACCACGTGCGGATCGATCTCGTAGAACGTCCACTCCTCGCCCGCCCTGGCGTACGCGGCCGTGGTGCCCGTTCCCAGCCCCACGACCGCCACCTTGCGGCGCCCCGCGCGCGGAGCCGTGGCGGCGAAGATCTGCCCCACCGGCCCGTGCGGCAGGTAATAGGTGATGGGGTCGCGCGGGCGCATCAGGCTCTGCGCCCCGTGAAGCGTGGAGCCGTGCCGCAGCACGTGAAAGCGCTCGATGATGCCGAACTCCACCACCTTGAAGCGCCCGTAGAAGGAGCGCTCCGCCAGCAGCACCCCCGGCTCGCGGATGGCCTTCACCGTGGAGTACATCATCACCGTGCCCAGGCACAGCGCCAGCCACAGCGGCGTGCGCGACAGCGCCAGCGTCAGCAGAAGCATCAGCGCCGCGGCGGATGCCATCAGCAGGCCGGGGTTCATCTCCTTGGAGTTGGCGCCGATGTACAGCAGCGCGCCCGTAACCGCCACGGTACGCACAGCCATCATCGCCTGTCCCTTCCACCCCTGCCGCTCCTGGGGCCAGGGGCGGGCCAGGCACGCCAGGCCGATGGAGAGCGCGTACTCGTAGACGTTGTTGAACACGACCGGGGCGACGAGCACGTTGAAGATGCCGCCCAGCACCCCGCCCACCGAGATCCACAGGTAGAACTCCGTCAGGTGCCGCACGGCCGGCCGGCGGCGTGCCAGCTCGCCGTGGCACACCATCCCCGTCACGAACAGCCCCGCCAGGTGCACCGGGATGGCTGCCACGGCCTCTTCCACGAAGCCGCTGAGCAGCAGCAGCACCACCACCATCAGCACGGGCGGCTGAAGCCACAGCATGTGCTCGTGCGGCAGCGGCGGCCTTCGCGCAAACGCCAGGGTGAAGGTCAGCAGGTACAGGGCGAGGGGCAGCACCCACAGCAGGGGCACCGGGCTGAGGTCGGTGGTGATGTACGTGGTCAGCGCCAGCAGCATGGCCGACGGCACGAAAGCCAGGAACGTCCAGATGCCCCGCTCGCGCCAGGGGACCGCAGTGCGTGAGTGCGTGAGTGCGGGAGTGCGGGAGTCCGCATCCGCGGGGGCCGCATCGCTTTCGATCGATGGCGGGATGGGGCGCCACACCCAGGCGGCCGCCCCGGCGATCAGCAGCGCGAGGGCGCCGAAGCCGACAGCCCAGGCGGCGCTCTGGCCGGCCAGGCGCATCCGCGGCTCCATCAGCGCGGGGTAGGCGAACAGCGACAGCATGCTTCCCAGGTTGCTGGCCGCGTACAGCGGATAGGGATCGGCCGCGTTCTTGTGGCCGCTGTGCGCGAACCAGCGCTGAAGCAGGGGCCCCGTGCCGGCCAGCACGAAGAAGGGCGGGCCCACGGTGAGCAGCATGGTCCCCAGCAGCCAGGGGATGGGCGCGTCGCTGCCCTCCGGCGAGCGCCCCGCCACGCTGATGGGCAGCAGCAGCGCCGTCACCGCCAGCAGCCCCACGTGCACCCCCACCTGGGCGCGCACCCCCAGCTTTTGCGTGCTCACGTGCGCGTACAGGTACCCGCCCAGCAGCGCGGCCTGAAAGAACAGCATGCAGGTGTTCCACACCGCGGGCGAGCCGCCCAGCAGCGGAAGCACCATCTTGCCGAACATGGGCTGCACCAGGAACAGCAGGAACGCGCTGAGGAACACCGACGCGGTGAACGTTCCCACCAGGGCGAACGACCGCGCGCGCACCGGCAGCGGAACCGGCGGCGGGGGCGGGGGCATGATGGAAAACGGCCTGGATGCCGGCGCGGGTTGGGTGCTCAATTCGGTGGGCTGTGGGGGTGAACCGGGCGATGCGGGGTATCATCGTCGGCGGGCGCCGGTTGCGTCAAGCGCACGCCGCGCCCCGGCTGGTGGAAATCACCGGAAGGGGTGCGCATTTTGCGCCGTCACAACCGTGTAACAGGTCTCCATCGCCACGCGAGAGGTGTAGTGACGGCTCCAGAGCGCCCGCCGCGGGCTCGATCCACCGAAGACGCGCTCAAGGAGACCGAGCGGGCCTTCCGGACCGTGCTCGACAACCTTCCCGGCTTCGCCTACCGCTGCCGGAACGAGCCCACCTGGCCCACGGAGCTGCTCAGCGAGGGCTTCGAGGCGTTGACGGGGTATCCGCCGTCCGACCTGCTGGACGGCAGGGTGACCTACGCCAGCCTCATTCACCCCGAAGACCGCGACCGCGTGTGGGCCGACGTGCAGGAAGCCCTGGCCGGGCGCCGCCGCTTCCAGTCCACCTACCGCATGCTCACCCGTGGCGGTGAAAAGTGGGTGTGGGAGCAGGGGCAGGGCGTCTGGGCGGCCGACGGGGCGCTGGTGGCGCTGGAGGGGCTGGTGCTGGACGTCACCGGTCAGAAGTCGGCGGAGATGGAGCTTCGGCACGCGGAAGAGCGCTTCCGCCTGCTCACCGAGCAGTCGTGGGACATCGTGCACGTGCAGGATGCGCAGCGCGTGATCCAGTACATCAGCCCCTCGGTGGAGCGGATGCTGGGCTTTGCGCCCGACGAGATGGTGGGACGGCGCGGCGCCCTGTTCGTTCACCCCGACGACCAGGACTTCGTCCGCCGCATCTACGCGGGCGACATGCAGGAGCCGGGCGCCACCGCGCGCACCGGGTTCCGGCTACGGCACAAGGACGGGTCGTGGCGGACGGTGGAGGTGTTTTCGCGCAACACGGCCGGTCGCGGGCAGCCCCCGTACGTGATCACCTACACCCGCGACGTCACCGAGCAGCGGCGGATGGAGGCCGAGCTGCGGCAGCTGGCGCTGTACGACGCGCTGACGGGGCTGCCCAACCGCACCCTGCTGCTCGACCGGCTGGGGCATGCCCTGGCGCGGGCCGGGGAGGGCGGCGACGCCGTATGCGCCCTGCTGTTCCTGGACCTGGACCGCTTCAAGCGGGTGAACGACAGCCTGGGCCACCCCGCGGGCGACCGGCTGCTGCAGGAGGTGGCGCGCCGTATCCAGGCCGTCGCCCGGCCGGAAGACACCCCGGCCCGCCTGGGGGGCGACGAGTTCGCGCTGCTGGTGCATTCCGCGCGCAGCGAGGGACAGGTGATGGGGATCGCCTCCCGCCTGCAGGCCGCCATCTCCGCGCCCGCCAAGCTGGACGGCGCCGAGGTCACCCCCAGCGCCAGCATGGGCGTGGCGCTGCTGCACGAGGGGTACGCGGGCCCCGACGAGGTGCTGCGCGACGCCGACATCGCCATGTACAGCACCAAGGCGCGCGGACGCGGCGGGTTCGCCGTGTTCTCGCCCACCATGCACGCCGACGCGGTGGGGCTTCTGGAAACGGAGAACGCGCTCCGCCGAGCGCTGGACCGGTCCGAGTTCCGCACCTTCTACCAGCCCATCGTGTCTGCCCAGACGGAGGCGCTGGTGGGGTGGGAGGCCCTGGTGCGCTGGCAGCACCCAGAGCGCGGGCTGCTGGGCCCCGCGGCGTTCCTCCCCATTGCCGAAGACAGCGGGATGATGGTCCGGATCGACCGCTGGGTGATGGGCGACGCGCTGCGGCAGCTCTGCCTGTGGCGCGAGCGCTTTCCGGAGCTGTTCGTGAGCGTGAACGTGTCGGGGAGCGACTTCGACCACCCGGGGATGGTGGAACAGGTGCAGTCGGCACTCAGTGGGGCCTGCGTGCCCGCCGGAGCGCTGCGGCTGGAGGTGACCGAGAGCGTGCTGATCGACAACGTCGCGGCCGACTCGGCGCTGCGGCAGGTAAAGGCGCTGGGGGTGCGGGTGGACCTGGACGACTTCGGCACCGGCTACTCCAGCCTCAGCTACCTGTCGCGCTTTGCCGTGGACGCGCTGAAGATCGACCGCTCGTTCGTGGCGTCGCTGCGCGAAAAGCCGGAAAGCCGGGCCATCGTGGGCGCCATCGTGTCGCTGGCGGGCAGCCTGGGGCTGGAGGGAACGACCGCGGAGGGAATCGAGTCGCGCGAACAGGCCGACGACCTGCGCGCCGCCGGCTGCACCCATCTGCAGGGCTACGCCTTTTCGCCCCCGCTCCCCGCCGCCGAAGCCGAGGCGTGGATGGTGTCGCACGCAGAGGCGCTACCAGGATGAATCGCGAGTTCGACGTACTCATCGAGCGCGACAGGGAGGGCTGCTACGTGGCATCCGTTCCGGCGCTGCGCGGCTGTCACACGCAAGCCAGGTCGCTGGACGACTTGATGGAACGTGTGAAGGAAGCCGTCGGAGTGTGCTTGGAAGTAGACGGTGGAGAGGCTGAGCCGATGACGTTCGTAGGCGTTCAGCGGATATCGATCCCCGTCTGATGCGCCGCTGGTTGTGCAGCCACGATGATCTGCGCGGCCTCCGCAAGGTCGCCGACGCCGTGGTCCGGGGTGAGGGCTGGATCGGCATCCGCTCGGCCGCCGACCAGGATGGTGCGGCAGCCGGCGAGGCGGCCTGCTTGAATGTCGGCGGGGGTGTCGCCGATCATCCAGGAGCGGGCGAGGTCGATGCCGTGCTCCGCCGCGAGCGAGGTGATCATCCCCGGGCGCGGCTTTCGGCAGTCGCAGGCGATGCGGTAGCGGTCGACGGTGCCCTCGGGATGGTGCGGGCACCAGCGGAACGCCTCGATCTCCACCCCCTCGTCCCTCAGAAGCTCGCGAACCCGCGCCTCCACGGGCCCGAGCGCTTCTTCCGCGAAGAATCCGCGCGCCACCCCCGACTGGTTGGAGACCACGAAGAGGCGAAAGCCCGCATCGCGCAGCATCCGCAGCCCCTCCCCCGCCCCGCGCGTGAGCCGGATGAGCACCGGGTCGACGTTGTACGGCACGTCGTCCACCAGCGTGCCGTCCTTGTCCAGAAACACCGCCGCCATCCCGCTCATCCCATCCCCAGCCCCTGTGTCGTTGCACCCGCGGACCAACGTCTCTCCCAGCGTGGACGCGCCACATCATCGAACCCACACCCCGACAAGCCCTGGGCTCACCAGGCCCTGCTCTCAGCCAGGCCCGTCCTCGCGGAAGACCTACTTGATCTTCGGCGCCGGCTGCGTGCGTCCGCCCTGCGTCAGCATCAGCCGGGTGACCGCGCCGGATGCGTCGCGCTCGAACTCCACGGTCAGCTGCGCCTCCTGCGCGGCAAAACGGGATTCCGTCTGCGCCACCAGCGTGATGTCGCCCTGCCCGGTGGCGCGCCCCTTCAGCCCATCCCCCTCGCGGCGGATGGTGATGATGAAGTTGGGGGCGAGCTGGTAGTCGCCGGCGTAGCTGTCCAGCACGGCGGCGGGCACCGCCACGCGGGCCGCGAGTGGCGCCAGGGCCTCGGCGGGCGACTCGTCGGTCCGGGGCGACACCGCCTCCTGCGGCCCGATGCGCGGATTCACCCGCAGCCCCGTCACCCGGCCGCCCTCGCGCAGGAAGGCGATCCGCGTGCCGGTGTTGGGATTGATGAACTCGTGGTTTCCCAGGGCGCGAATCTCCTGCCGCATGCCGCCGCGGCCACGCTGCAGGAACAGCCGCTCCCCGTCGCGCGTCACCACCCGCCGCTCGTCGGCACTCACCCGGTACACGCCCACGTACGCGTCCAGCTCCGCCGCGGGAACGGCCACGAACGCCGGGGCCGCCCTGCCCATCAGGCGCTCGGCGATCCTCGTGGCGAAGGTCTCGGGATTCGCGAAACCCCGCTCCGCGTTGCTGAGCACGTACACGTGCAGGCGCTGCGAGGGAATGAACGCGCCATGCGAGCTGAACCCGTTGATGTCGCCGCCGTGCTCCACCGAGGGCTCGCCCGCCACCCGCGACAGGAACCATCCGTAGCCGTAGCCGCTTCCCCGCCCCGCGGGGAGCGCGAACGCGGTATGGGCGCGCCGCCAGGTCTCGGGCTTCAGGAAGCGCCCGGCCTGCACCGACTGCCCCCAGCGCAGCATGTCGTCCACCGTAGACACCAGCGCGCCCGCCGAGTAGGGATGCGTCAGGCTCAGGTACTCGGAGTTGGTGATGGCGCGCCCCTGTCCCACCCCGTAGCCCCGCACCCGCCCGGGGATGATGGCGGTCTGCGTCTCCACGCGCGTGTTCGTCATCCCCAGCGGCTCGAACAGGCGGGTGCGCAGGCAGTCGGCGTAGCTCTGCCCGCTGACCTTTTCGATGATGGCGCCCAGCAGCGCGTACCCCGAGTTGTTGTAGCGCCAGTCCTCGCCGGGAGCGAAGTCCATCGGCTGGTCGCGGAACGCGGCGATGAGCTCGGCCGGTGTAACGTCCATACGCGCCTTCGCCCGCCACTCGGCGATGGACGTGTAGCTGCGGATCCCCGACGTGTGGGTCAGCAGGTGCTCGACGGTGATGCGCCGGCCCTGCGTGGGATAGTCGGGAAAGAACTTCGTGATGTCGTCGTCCAGCGAGAGCTTTCCCTCGTCCGCCAGCATCAGCGTGGCGACGGCGGTGAACTGCTTGGTGATGGAGCCCAGGCGGAAGACGTGCTCCGGGCGCATCGGCACGCCCAGCTCGATGTCGGCCATCCCGTACGCCTTGCGCATCAGCACGCGGTCGCCGCGCGCCACGATCACCGCCGCGCCCGGCCCGCCGGCGGGATAGGCGGCCGCGAGCATGGAATCCACCGCCGCCAGCGACGGGTCCACCACCTGGGCCGAGGCCGTGACGCCCGGCGCGGCGGCCTGCGCGAGCAGCGCCGGAGCGCTCGCGGGCGCCGCCAGGACCGCCGAGAGCGCTAGCGCGCGGATCATGTGCGACAGTCGGATCATCATGGAGAGGATCGAAAGGTGGGTGCAGGCGGTCGCAACGAAGATACAGGCACACGCACGGCTACGGAATATTCCTGGGCTTCCTTGCTGACACGGCCGCCTTGTGATGGTGCTGCAGGCAAGGCGCTACCTCTGTTTCCGCACGCCATCTCGTGAGGCGGGGCGCTATTCGGACAACCCCGTTGCATGGCTCGGGTTTCTGCCATTCATCTTCTTCGATCCGGCCATCTTAACGCTTCTCATAACGGCGTCTGCCCAAGCCAGGACTCATCGTGGCCCAACAAACCACTCTGCTCGATGCGAATGGCTTGCAGCCGCTCGCCCGCTACGCTGGAGATGTACCCCGTCCTCGACTACGTCTTGTAATAGGTCCAGCATCTTGAGGCTGATGATCGGCTACCGGTCGCCGCGCGGGTAGATGCGGTAGCGCTCGCGGACCGCGTTCCACTCGGCCAGCTCGCGCTGCCAGCGGCGGTCGATCTCGCGCGGGTCGTCGCCGCGGTCGAATGCGGCGCGTGCCCAGTGCGAGCCGATCATCTGCGTAAACCCCGTGTTCATCACGCGGAACTGCCCTGGGTTCTGCTTCTTCGCCTCCGTCAGCAGCACCAGCGTCGTGTACGCCGGGCGGTACGTGTTGCGGTCGGTGATGTCCAGCCGCAGCGTGGTGAAGGTCTGCCCCTTGTACTGCGTGTCGACCTTGGGATCGGTGGTGGGCGTGATCTGCACCGGGGTCAGCGTCACCCCGGGAAGGTTGTACTGGGCCACGGCGTCGCGCAGCCGCTCGGCGTTCAGCCAGGGTGCGCCCACGTAGCTGAACGGCGCGTCGGTGCCCCGCCCCACGTGCACGTTGGTCCCCTCGCCCAGCACCAGCCCGGAAAAGTTGAGCGCCGCGTTCACCGAGCGGATGTTGGGGCTGGGCGGAATGAAGCGCAGCCCCGTTTCCTCGAACCACATGTCGGGCCGCCACCCCTCCGCCGGGATCACGTGAAGCTCGGCGCCCACGTTGGCCGTCTCGTTGAAGTAGCGGGCGATCTCGCCTGCCGTCATCCCGTGGCGCAGGGGGACGCTGTAGTAGCCGGTGATCACCTGCGTGACGGCGCGGACCTCCATGTCCATCACGGGGCCGTCCTGCGCGTCGGTGATGGGATTGGGCCGGTCGAGAACGATGAAGGGGATCTTGCGCTTGGCGGCCTCTTCCATGGCCATCGCCATCGTCCAGACGAAGGTGTAGACGCGCGCCCCGATGTCCTGGATGTCGAACACCAGCACGTCGACGCTGTCCAGCTCCGCGGCGGTGGGGCGCTGGGTGCGGTCGTACAGCGAGTAGACGGGAACCCCGGTGCGCGCGTCGCGCCCGCCGACGAAGGTGGCGCCCGCCTCCAGGTCGCCGCGGATGCCGTGCTCGGGCCCGAAGAGCGCCACCAGCCGCACGCCCGGGGTGCGCGCCAGCACGTCGGCGCCCAGCTCGCCGGAGCGCGTGACGGCGCTGGGATTGGTGATCAGCCCCACGCGCTTGCCGCGCACCAGGTGCACCGAGTCGCGGAGCAGCACCTCGATTCCCGGCACCACCGCGGCGCTCCGGGGCGGCGCGTCCTTCGCCGGCGCGGAGGCCGTGGCACCGGGCGCGGAATCGGCCTGGGTGCCGGGCGCGTCCGGCTGCGACCCGGTTCGGCAGCCCGCGGCGGAGAGAACCGCGAGCGCCAGGGCGGCGGTGAAGCGAAGGAAGCGTGGGGCGTGGAGATGCATCGGTGGTCCGTCGGGTCGAGGAAAGTGCCGCCGTCCGCGCTGGCGCGGTGCGGTACCCACACTGCCGCGTGGCGGCGAGCGTAGTCCAGGCCTGCGAAACACGCGCCATCGGCGTCGGGCTTTGCGTCCGAGGGAAGAACGACCTTGCGCCGACCCGCACACAGGCGCGACGATGGGGGTCCCACCGTCAACCTCGTCGGCACATGACCGAGCTGGAACGCGAGTTACTCCACAACCTGGTGACCGCCGCGTGGCCGCTGCCGGTGCAGATCGCGTTCGGCGCGGGGCTGGTGGCCGTGTACTGGGCGTGGTCCCGCTTCTACTACGCGGTGATCGACCCGGCGCTGCGCAACGTGATCGGCGGTGTGCTCGGGGCCACGGTCGTTTGGGTCGCGCGCTACAGCGCCGAGTACCCGACGCCCCTGGAACTGGGCTTTCCCCGCAATCGCTATCACCGCTGGACGTGGGGGATCCAGGCCGAGGCGCGCCGCACGGCGGGGCGTGACGCGGCCGCGCTGCTCCTCTCCTTCCTGTTCGTCACCCTGCTGGGCGGGCTGTGGCCGATCGCGGTGTTCCTCTTCGTGTTCCTGCAGCTTGAGGCGCTGTCCTACGTCGTCTTCCTGCCCGTGTGCGTGGCCGTGATCGCCCTCTACTCCATCTTCTGGGCCGGGCGTCACGAGGTGGCAGGAATGCGTTGAGACGCCGTCCACCTGGGCGGTGTGCGTTTCTCGCACTCTGCCGCCCGGAATTCGTACAGGCAGGCTAAACGTGGCGGAATTCCACGACTTCAGCCTCGATGCACATTCGATCCAGACCGATATCCGTACATTCCACGGTGGGCGCACCCGGTGGATGAGAAGGACGTAACTCGCTGCAGATGAAGTACTTGCACGCGATCGATCATTATGGCGCGTTCCTCGAATAAGGTGATGCCGTCGCCGGGGCCATCGTCCCCGCACCTCACCGAAATCGCTGGAGCCACCATCATGTCCTTCATCCGCTACGCCGCCGCCCTCGCCGCCACGATCTCGCTGATCTCCGCGTCCGAAGCACGTGCGCAGGCCGTGCCGTTCGCAGGCGCGGAGATGATGGCTATCAGCGGGGTCATCGAGGGCGGCGCACCGGCCGTGGCACCCAGGGCGGATATCGAAGAGCCGGCGCGGCGCCGGTCCTCGCATCCGGCCGCCTCGGCCACGCTGCTGGCGCGGATGGGCTGCGCGGAAGCGAACGAATCCCGCGGCCGGCGCTCCGGCGTGGCGGTGGGGATGGACGCCTGCGTAGCGCTCGCCCGGTACGGACAGCCCAGCAGCACCACCTTCAGCGACTTCGGACACACGGAACTGGTGACGATGGTCTGGGGCAACGTGGGAGGATCGTACGGCGTGCACGTCGCCGCGGTGACCTACAAGGACCATCCGCTCACGTACGAGGCCGGAAAGCAGGCGGAGATCGGCAACTGGAGGATCACGCGCCACTTCGGGATGCAGCGGCGCTGAGGTCCGGGACCGCGAGAGGTGCAGAACGCGCACGCCGTCCCCCCGGACGGCGTGCGCGTTTCGCGTCACCGCTGAGGCAGCGAGACGCCTTCGCCCAGCCGGTGGAACGGCGGCAGGGAAACGGGAAGCCGCCCCCGGATGGGCACGCCGCCCAGAAGCGCCGCCGCGGCGGCGCCCTCCGCCGGCTCGCGGCTGTCCCAGGCCAGCAGATAGGCGGGAACCGCGGGAAAGGCCTGCAGCAGGTACGGCGTTCCCAGCGATACCACGACCACGCGCGTGCCTCCCGCCGCCAGCCCCTGCACCCACGTTCCGAACGCCGACGAGATGGCCAGGGCACGGTACTGCACCGGCGCCACGGCCACGCTCACCACCAGCACGTTCGCCGCGGACGCCCGGGTGCGCAGCGCGGCGAACTGGGCGGCAGTGGTGGACGGCCCGACGCGCACGTGCTCGGCCGAGAGCCCGCCCGCCGCCAGGGCGCGGTGAAGCTCGGCGCCGGACGGGCCCCGCCCCGTGCTGGTGTAGGTGACGTGCAGCACGCGCGCGCCGCGGGCCAGCGGCACCACGCCCCCCTGGTTGCGCGCCAGGGTCAGCGAGCGCTCCGCCACCGAACGCGCCACCGCCCGGTGCTCCGCGCGCCCGGCGATGGCCGCCACGGCCGCAGCATCCACCCGCGCACCGCGGTGCAGCCCGGCGGCGGCCTTGGCCATCAGCACCCGCCGCGCCGCCGCGTCGATCCGCCCCGCGGGAATGCGCCCCGACCGCACCGCGGCGACGATGCCGTCGATCACCCCCTCGTGCCGGGGCGGCTGCAGCAGCGCGTCGGCCCCGGCCAGCAGCGAGCGGACGCTCGCCTCGGTCACGGAGATGCCCTGCGTGGCGCCCGCCATGTTCAGCGCGTCGGTGAACACGATCCCCTGGAACCCCAGCTCCCCCCGCAGCACGCCGCCGATCATCCTCACCGACTGCGACGCGGGCGGCGCGCCCGCGCCCTCCACCCCGCGCGCCGCGATGTGCCCCGCCAGCACGCCGTCCATCCCGGCCCGGATGGCGGCGCGGAAGGGAGGAAGCTCCACCCGCGCCAGCCGCGCAGCGTCCGCCTCCACCACCGCCAGCCCCACGTGCGAGTCGGCGTGCGTGTCGCCGTGCCCGGGAAAGTGCTTGCCGATGGTCAGCAGCCCGCCCTCGCGCGCGCCGGCCACCCACGCGGCGCCCATCCGCGACACCATCTCGGGCGACTCGCCGAACGAGCGGACGTTGATGATGGGGTTGGCCGGGTTGACGTTCACGTCCAGCACCGGCCCCAAGGTGGCGTGGATGCCCACGGCGCGCGCCTCCACCGCCGTGACGCGCCCCGCCTGCCGCGCGAACGCCGTGTCGTCCGCCGCGCCGAACGCCATCGCGGGGGGCATGCGCGTGCCGCCCGGCGTCAGCCGCGTTCCCGGCCCCGTCTCCAGGTCCGAGACCACCAGCAGCGGCACCCCCGAGCGGGCCTGCGCCGCGTTCAGCTTGGCGGCGGTAGCCTGCGGCGAGCCGGTGGAGATGATCAGCCCGCCGACGCCGTCCCCCGCCACCCAGGCGCGGATGCGCTGCGCCTCGCCGGGATTGGCCTCCAGCGACTGCCCGCTGATCCACGGGAAGACGAGCTGCGCCACCCGCTGACGAAGCGTCATCCCGGCCAGGGTGCGCTCCACCCACGCGCGCCCCGCCGTGTCCGTCTGCAGCGGGGGAACGGCAGGCGCCTCGCGGGCCGTCGGCGGCGCCCGATCCTCCGCCTTGGCGCTGGCGCCCTCCGCGTCACCCGAGGGCGAGCAGGCGGCGAGGGCCAGGAACAGGGACGCGAGCCGGCAAGACAGCATTCCGCTGATCACCACGTGCAGCACTCCGGGAGCGGGACTTCGTCAAGACGCGCCATGGCGGCGCTCACGAGCCGGTTAACCATGCGAGCGGCAGGCCACCGCGCGATCTCGCATCCAGACGCAGAAAACCTCCCGCGGCTTCCGGGAGGTTTATCGACCAGCATGTGCGGGGGGCCCTCCCCCGCCCCCTCCCCGCACGATACTGCTGTGCGGAGAGGGGAGCACTTCGAGTGCAGGGCCCGCGGGTTCTACGCCATCGCCGGGATGCCCATCGCGGCCCATTCCTCGGCGGCGGGGCCGTAGCACCCGGGCACCGTGAGGCCGGCCTGGCGCATCAGGACCGTCATCTGGCCGCGGTGGTGCGCCTGGTGAAGCAGCAGAACGCTCAGCACCAGCCCGCGCTTCCACTGCTGGCCGTACATCGGCACCTCATCGTCCAGCATGTCGTCCGTCCACCCGGCCTGCACCGCGGGGCCGACGGATGCCGCCGCGCCCTCGTACGCCGCCACGATCTCCTCCGCCGAAGCGGGCGTCTCCGATAGCGGAACCGGTCCGGTGACGCCGTGCAGCCCCGCATGCTCCATCATCTCCGGCAGCGTTTCCGTCACGTGCCACGCCAAGCGCCCCAGCGAGCGCCCCTCCGGCACGATGCGCTGCGCCAGCGACTCGTCCGTCAGCGCGCGCAGCACCTTGAGCGTAGTCTGCGCATCGTGCTCCCAGTCCTTCACGAAATCGTCGATCCGCCGATACATCCCCACCTCCGCCGCCAAAGGTTGAACCCGCACCGCCCGCCTGACATTTCGCCTCTCGCGTCCGTCGCTTTTGCTACTCCAGCGTGATCAGCGTGGCGCCCTTGTCCACCGTCTGCCCCGGCTGCACGGCGATGCTGGCCACGACGCCGTCCGCGGGCGCCTTGAGCTCGTTCTCCATCTTCATCGCCTCCACCACCACAACGCCCTGCCCCGCGCGGACGGTGTCGCCCACGGCGACCTCGATCTTCAGCACCAGCCCCGGCATCGGCGCGACGATGGTCTTGTCGGCCACGTCGTCCACCGTTCCCGTCATCTCGCGGATGGCGCGGGTGCGCTCGTCCACGGCATCGGCCGTGAAGCGCTCGGCGCCGGTCGCCAGGATCCAGCGCCCCTTTCGGTCCCCCGCCTGTACGGCAAACGGATAGGAGCGCCCGCCGGCCAGCAGGTGCCGCGTTCGGGTGCCCGGAAGCGTGGAGAGCTGGGCTTCGACGGGCGTGCCGTCCACCACGGGCGTGGGGCCGGTCAGGTCCACTTCCACTTCGCGTCCGGCGATGGTTACGAAATAGCGCATGTCAGGCTCGGTTGTGCGTCAGGCTGACCACGGTTTCCACGTGCGCCGTCTGCGGGAACAGGTCGAACGAGCGGATGCTGTCGAGCGTGTACGCGCCCCCCATCCGCTTCAGGTCGCGCGCCAGCGTGGCCGGGTTGCACGAGATGTAGACGATCCGCGCCGCGGGGGTGGCCGCGAGCGCCTCCGCCGCCTCCGCCGCGATGCCGGCCCGTGGCGGGTTCAGGATCACCAGGTCCGCCGGCAGGTGGTCGGCGAGCACGTCTTCCACCGGCGCGGTGACGAACACCGCCCCCTCCGGCGCGCTCCGCCGCGCCTCGGCGACGGCGTCGGGGTCCAGCTCGATCCCCGTCACGCTCGCCCCCGCGCGCGCCAGCCGCCGCGCGTGGAGCCCGATGCCGCAGTACGCATCCACCACCCGCAGCCCCGCCGCGCTGCCGATCACCGACATCACGTGCTGCTCCAGCAGGGCCGCGGCCGCGCGGTTCACCTGCAAAAACGCCGCGCCGCTCAGCTCCACCGTCTCGTCGCCCCACGTTTCGGGCAGCCCCGGCGCCCCCGCGATCAGGTCGGGGACGGCTTCCCCCGGGCGATGATAGACGCTGACCAGGCCGGGGACCAGGTCGATCAGCTCCTGCGGCCGGCCCGGGGCGAATCCGCCCTCCACCAGCAGCGACACCTGTCCCGCGGACGAGGCGCGCAGCGTCAGGCGAAGCTGCTGCCCCGAGGGAAGGCGGCGCGCGTCGGGACCCCAGTGGCGGCGGATGCCGTCCCACACGCGGGCGATCGGCTCCTCGAAGAGCAGGCAGCCGCCGTCCAGGTCCACGATCTCGTCCGGGTCGCCGAGCGCATGGAAGCCCGCCAGCACGCGCCCGTGCTCCGTCCGCCGGAGCGCGAACGACACGCGGTTGCGGTAGCGGTGCTCGTTCGGGGACGGGACGACCTCGGGCGCCTCCACCGCCAACCCGCCGATCCGCGTCAGCGCGTCCGCCACGATGCGCGACTTGGCGCGAAGCTGCGCCTCGTACGTCATGTGCTCCAGCGTGCAGCCGCCGCAGCGCTCGTAGAACGCGCACGGCGCGTCCCGCCGCTCGGGCGACGGCTGGATGACGCGCAGCAGCCGCCCGCGCGTCCACCGCTCCTTTCGCTCCGCCAGCGACACCTCGGCCAGGTCGCCGGGCGCCGTGCGGTGGACGAACGTCACGCGGCCGTCCGGCAGCCGGCCCACGCCCTCCCCGCCCGCCGCGACGGAGTCGATCCGCACCGTCGCGGTGGGCGGAGGACGGCGCGGCCCCTGCCCTATGCCTCGTCCGCGTCCTCCCTGCCCGCCGCCGGAGCGGCGGGGACCGCGGTCGCTCAACGCCCTCTCCAGCCGCCCGTGTTCCCGCGCCAGGCGCTACCGCCCGTGCCGGCGGTGGCGGGTTGCGTGCGCGGCATCGCCCGGTGCGTCCGCCGCTCCTCCTCCAGCAGCGCGGCGGCGAGCGCCGCCATGCGCACCGTCTGCTCGTCGGGCTCGGCGGTGAGCAGGTCTTCGTGGTTCTCGAGGTACTTGATAGTCAGGCGCCCCGCGCGGAAGTCCGGCTCGTCCATCACCCGCAGGTGAAAGGGCACGCTGGTGTCCACGCCCTCCACGCGAAGCTCCTGCAGGGCACGCTTCATCCGGTCGATCGCCTCGATGCGCGTGGGCGCGTGCACGATCAGCTTGGCGAGCATGGGGTCGTAGAACAGCCCCACCTCCACCCCCGGCGTGATGCCGCCGTCCCAACGCACGCCGGGGCCGGAGGGGATCAGCAGGTTCTGGATGCGCCCGGTGGACGGGAGGAACGAGTTCGAGGGGTCTTCCGAAGTGATGCGGCACTCGATGGCGTGCCCCTCGAAGGTGATGTCGTGCTGCGTGAACGGCAGCTTTTCGCCCGCCGCGATGCGGATCTGCCACTGCACCAGGTCGACACCCGTCACCAGCTCGGTGACGGGGTGCTCCACCTGGATGCGCGTGTTCATCTCCAGGAAGTAGAACTCGCCGTCCTGGTACAGGCATTCCACGGTTCCCGCGCCCTCGTAGTTCACCGCCCGCGCCGCCGCGACGGCCATGGCGCCCATCGCGGAGCGCTCCTCCGGCGTCAGCACGGCCGAGGGTGCCTCTTCGATGAGCTTCTGGTGGCGGCGCTGGATGCTGCACTCGCGCTCGCCCAGGTGCAGCGTGTTGCCGTGGCGGTCGGCCAGCAGCTGGATCTCGATGTGGCGCGGCCCCTCCAGGAACTTCTCCACGTACACGGAGCGGTCGCCGAACGCGGCCTGGGCCTCGTTGCCGGCGGATTCGAAGGCGCGCTCGATCTCGTCCTCGCCTCGGACGATCCGCATCCCCTTGCCGCCGCCGCCCGCCGCCGCCTTCAGCAGCACGGGGTAGCCGATCTCGCCGGCCACGCGCCGCGCCTCGGCCGCGTCCACCAGCGCGTCCTTGGTGCCGGGGACCACGGGCACGCCCGCCGCGATCACCCGCCGCCGCGCCGCCGTCTTGTCGCCCATCTCCGTCACCGCCTCGGGCGACGGGCCGATGAAGACGAGCCCCGCGTCGCGCACGGCCTGGATGAAGTGGGCCCGCTCGGAAAGGAAGCCGTAGCCGGGGTGGATGGCCTCGGCGCCGGAGCGCCTGGCGACGTCGATGAGCACGTCGACCTTGAGATAGCTCTGCGCGCTGGGCGCCGGGCCGATCAGGTACGCCTCGTCGGCGGCCAAAACGTGGGGCGCCAGGCGGTCGGCCTCGGAATACACGGCGACGGCCTGCACCCCGAGCTCGTGCGCCGCGCGAATGACGCGGAGCGCGATCTCCCCGCGGTTGGCTACCAGGATCTTCTTGAACACGCTGCCTCGGGCGTACACGTCCCAATCACCACGCCGGCCCATCCCCGGCGGAAGGCCCCCAAACTACAACCAGCCCGCCGAGTTGGCGAGCCGGCGCGCCCAGGCAGATCTCCGGGTCGGACCGCCGCGCGGACTCGAACCAACTTCGACATCCAGAATCCGCCGCCACCGCCTATCACGACGCTCCTCCGCAAGCGCGTTCACGTGGCTCACCAGACGGGGCCACGCCTCCTGGAGCTGGGTCGAGGACGATTATGATGTCGCCCCTGAAGAGCAGTGTCCCTCTTGAGCGGCCGATGATCATCCTCCATCTTCTCTGCCTGCCCACCTCCCGTTCCCGCCCGTGCCGTTCGTAGCCACGGCTGCTCCGCCGTGAAGGGCCCCATCCATTACGAAGCGCGAAGGAAACAAATGAGATACCGGGCCTATCGGAAGTCGGCGCTGGTCACCACGGCGTCGCAGCTGGAAGGCTGGGAGATCGTGGAGCACCTCGGCCTCGTATCCGTGCATCGAGTGGCCGGGACGGGGATCGTGAGCGACATCTTTGCGGGATTCTCGGATTTCTTCGGCGGGCGCTCCGAGAGCTACGGAAAACAGCTTTCCGGCTTGTACGTCGAGGCCACCGAGCTGCTGCAGGACCGGGCCGAGATGCTGGGCGGGAACGCGGTCATCGGGCTGCGCATAGACTTCGACGAGATTTCGGGACAGGGAAAGTCGATGTTCATGCTCAACGCCGTGGGAACGGCGGTGTTCGCGCAGCGCCAGCAGGCACCCCGCATCCGTGACGAGGAACGGGACACCCGCCGCATCTCCGCGGACGACATGGCCGTTCTGCTCCGAAAGAACCAGCTTTTGGCCGACATCGGCGGCAACACGCTCCGGCTCGATGAAGAAACGTGGAACTTCGCGACCGAGCACGCCATCACCGGCTTCGGCCCGTACGCACTTGGCGCGTTCCGCGACCTCAGTAAATCTCCCATCGAGGGCCCGGCGCGCGACATCATCACAAAACGGGTGTTCTCGTACTTCGCGGCGCTGAGCCCCGACGACGCCAAGCGCCTGCTGTACGCGAACCTCACGATCTCGGAGGGCCAAGACGCGGGTGCACTCCGAAAGGCTTGTGAGCAGCTCGTCACGGGACTGGAACTGGTGGATTACGAAGAACTTGCCCGCAGGCTGCCCCAGGCGGGCAGACCGGCCCAGAAGTCGTTGCTCACGGTTCTCCGGGCACATCCGGCCTCCTACTCGATGGACGACATTCCCCGGCTGGAAGCCCTCAAGGTGCAGGTCGAGGAGATCTTTCCGCATCTCTGGAGCCGTACCTCCGTCAAGAGCCTCTTCGGCGGCGGCAAGGAGGCTTGGGCGTGCGGCTGTGGAAATTCGGTGCGGCTGGGCGACACCCATTGCGGCAACTGCGGCCTGGACGCGTGGGGCTTCGCACAGGGGCAGTATCACCGCAACACGGCCGTGCTCGAAATCGAGGAGCGGCTGAAGAGCCTGCGGGAATACTTCGTCCCGAGCGAGGCGCCCGACACGACGTTGCACGCGTAACCGGGATACGCCGCGGACCCTAGGTTTCCGGCCCCGACAGCGGGCCTCCCGGTCACTTGCCGGCGCCCGGGCGCCCTGGCTTCACCCAGGTCGCGAGGCCCCGGACGTGCCGCACGCACGCGCGCGGCCCATGTTCAGGTGCGCCCATCGTGCAATCACAACGGGCACGCGGAACCCGGACTACATACGTCCGCCGTACTCCCGGCTGCCCGCAGCTGCGGCGATTCGTTCGGCGGCGGGACCACGGTGCCCAGGCCCGATGCGCACAAGCTGAAGGGCGACCGTGCTCTGCGAGCCGGCAAACCGGCCCCGCAACTCCATCCGGTCTCCCTGCAGCGTATAGGTGCCCCGGAATACGATCTCCCCTTTGCGGAGCCACTCGTCCCACACGTGGAGGCCGCGGGACGCCGGGTCGATCTCGAAGTGGTGAGTCGTCCAACGGTCGGCGTGTCGAAAGACCACCATGTGAGCCCTGTTCCGCTCGAAATAGATGCGCGCAGGCACCATCGCCTGCCCCGTACCGCCCTGCCGTGCGCGAACTTCCCATGCACCATCCAGGGGGGTCGGCAAACGATTGTTGTAGTTGGCGACCCAGTACGTGAAGCTGGCGGCTAGAACCACCATCCCGCACCGGATACTCCACGCAGCAGCCCTCCGCACGCCGCCGTGTCGGGGCCCGGCCGTCGCTCTCCAGAAGAGATGCATCAGCGCCTCCCGGTAGAAGAGCACCATACCGAGAAGGCAGCACCACAGGATGATCGCCGTCGCGGTGCCCCCAGGCTCGACACCGTAGCAGAGATCGACGAGAACGATGTTGGTCGTGATCCCGAAGAGCAGGCACGCGCCGAGCAGGGTGGTGCGACGGAAAGTCAGCAGGAGGGCCCCACAGATCTGCGAAACCGCGATGAAGCTACCGTAGACCGCGGAGTAGCCGAAGTAATACCACGTGAGCCAGAAACCCGACACCTCGCCCATCGGCTTGTCCAACTCCGAATCGAGAATGGTGAACTGCGACCCCATCAGCTTCGCGAAGCCGTAGAGCAGGAACATCCACGCCACTCCGTATCGCAGAACGGCCGGTGGGGCTGGTGGCCTGGACGGCGAAGCCCCCGCCGTCTCGAGCGATCGTGTGTCTGATGAGACGTCAGGGTGCGCTTGCATGGGAAGGCAGACGTAGGAGGGAAACGTACAAAGGCCGCAGAAGAGAGACGCCGTACCAATGTTGCCAATTGGTGTGCTGTCGGTCTGCTGCGCAAGTAGAAATCCGGTTGAGTGCCTTCGAGTCATCACCTCGACCCGGTGGCCACCGGCATCGGGAGCCCTACCCGTGGCTGGTCTACCTCCCGATGCGCGGGTCCACGACGACACCCCTCTCCGATTGCGATGGAAGGGTGGAATTCGCACGCGAGCGAAACCGATCCGGTCGAGGGGCCAGCCGGACCCCGCCTTGCCCGGCCTGGAAGCGCGCCCTAGCTTCGCCGGGGTCCCCAGCCCGGACGTGCCGCGCCCGTCCGGGCTTTCCGCGAGATGCCCGCGCCCGCGCCGATGCCGCTGTACGACGCCGTCCGCCCCCTGCTCTTTGGCCTGGCTCCCGAGCCCGCGCACTTCGCCGGCACCGCCGCGCTGAATGCCGCGCTGCTGACGAGGCCGTCGCGCGCGATCGCGCGGACCATGTTCCAGGTGCGCCACCCGGCGCTGGAGACGGAGCGGTTCGGCATCCGCTTTCCCAACCCGGTGGGGCTGGCGGCGGGGTTCGACAAGTCCGGCGAGTCGTTCAACGCCCTGGGCGCGCTGGGGTTCGGGCACGTGGAAATCGGCACGGTGACCGCGCTGCCGCAGCCGGGGAACGATCGCCCGCGCCTGTTCCGGCTGCCCGCCGACCGCGCGCTGCTCAACCGCATGGGCTTCAACAACCCGGGCGCGGACGCCGTGGCGGCACGGTTGCGGCGCACGCGCATCGAACCGGTGCTCGGCATCAACATCGGCAAGAGCATGGCGACCGCGCTGGAAGATGCCACCGCCGACTACCTGCGCAGCCTGGAGCTGCTCGAAGCCTTCGCCGCGTACGTGGTGGTCAACGTGAGCTCGCCCAACACGCCGGGGCTGCGGCAGCTGCAGGACGCGGCGCCCCTGCGCGAGCTCCTGCGCGCCCTGCGCCTCCACGCGGCGGAGCTCGCGAAGGTCCGCGGCGGCGCCCCCCGGCCCATCCTGCTGAAGATTGCCCCCGACCTGACGGACCCGCAGGTGGAGGAAGCCGTCGGCATCGCGGAGGAGGAAGGGATGGCGGGGGTCATCGCCACGAACACCACCGTGTCGCGCGAGGGGCTGCGCACGCCGGGGGTGGACGGGATGGGCGCGGGCGGGATCAGCGGCGCGCCGGTGCACCGGCGCGCGGTGGAGGTGGTGTCGCTGATCTGGCGGACGACGGGAGGGCGGATGCCCATCGTGGGCGTGGGCGGCGTGTTCGGCGCGGCGGACGCGTGGCAGATGATTCGCGCCGGGGCCAGCCTGGTGCAGGTGTGGACGGGGTTCATCTACCAGGGCCCCGCCATCGCCCGCGACATCAACCGCGGCCTGCTGGACCGGCTTCGCGACGAGGGGCTGGACAGGATCGGCCAGGCGGTGGGGATGGCGCACCGATGATCCCCACCCTGCGCACGGCGCGTTTCCTTCGCACCTACCTGCGCGACGGCGCCGGCGCGTTCCGCGAAGAAGAGATGTTCGTGGAGGTAGCCGGCGAGCGCCGCGAGGCCACGCTGTACCTGCCCGACCGGCCGCGCCCCGCCCCCGGCTGGGTGGTGCTGCACGGGCTGACGGTGCCCGGCCGCCGCCACAAGGCCATGACGCGCTTCGTCCGTTCGCTGGCGGGTTCGGGCGCGGCCGTGCTGGTGCCCGACGTGCCCACGTGGCGCGAGCTGAGGCTGGACCTGGAGGCCGCC
This sequence comes from Longimicrobium sp., assembly GCF_036399935.1. Classification (GTDB taxonomy): domain Bacteria; phylum Gemmatimonadota; class Gemmatimonadetes; order Longimicrobiales; family Longimicrobiaceae; genus Longimicrobium. The sequence continues at coordinate 410,122 of NZ_DASWMD010000016.1, read as the reverse complement.
CGCCAGACCATCGCCGCGGGTGCGCACGTGCTGGCGCACCGGCCGGAGGTGAGGCCAGGAGGCGTGGGGGCCATCGGATTCTCCTTCGGCGCCACGCAGGCCATCATGGCGTTCGCCGATCCCGGCATCCGCCGCGACCTGAAGGCGGTCGTCTCCTTCGGCGGCTACGCGGACGTGCGGCGGATGGTGAACTCGCTCTTCACCGGCGAGCACGAGTGGGATGGGCGCACGGAGCACGTGGACCCCGACCCGTACGGCCGCTGGATCATGGCGGGCAACTACCTGACGCGCATTCCCGAGTTCGGGGGGATGGAGGCGGTGCAGCGGGGCGCGCACGCGCTGGCGATGGAGGCGGGCCGGCGCGGCGACTGGTCGTGGGACCCCGTGTACGACCCGATGAAAGCCGACATCCGGCGCACACTTTCGCCGGCCGAGCAGAAGGTGTGGGACGTGCTGGCGCCCGCGACGGATGCCGCGCCGGCGGACCCCACCCTGGTCCGCCACATCGCGGACGCGTTCGTAACCGCCCTCCTGGAGACGGATCCGGGGTTGGACCCGCGCCCGCGTCTCGCCGACCTCCGGGGCCGCATCGTCCTGTCGCATGGCCGCGCCGACCGGCTGATTCCATACACCGAGACGTTGCGCCTGCAGTCGCTGATGCCGCCAGCCGTCGACACGTCCGTCGCGATCACCGGCCTCTTCGCGCACTCGTCGCACGCCGGGTGGATGCACCCGATGGACCGGGTGCGTGAAGCGGGCGTGTTCATCCGCCTGCTCAATCAGGCGCTCGCAGCGGTTTAGGTCCCGTCCACAACGTCAGGCATGCGCTGGAGATGGTGCTCGATCCGCGCGAGTGCCTCGTCCAGCGGAACTACGTCTTCAGGATGCGCGCGGTAGGCCTCCGCCCGCCGGAGAATCTCGTGGCGTAGGGCCTCGCTGATTGGCGGTGGATCATCGCTCACGTTCATCAGGAACTCCCTGCATTGGGGGTGGATGAGGCTGAGTCTGGCGCATGCCTCCGGCGCCCCCCATCCCCAGCCCTTCGCCCGCAAACTGCGCGGGGGAAGGGAGCCAGTGCGGTGCGCTTCGGTCAGCGCGGTCGCTCGACGGATCCTGACTGCAATCCTTCCTCCACATACGATGAACATCAACGATGCCGAGTCTGCGCCCGTGATCCTCTGGCGGCGGGTGGACCAGCACGGCCATGAGTCGGCGCGGGTGGATCACGTGGGCGAGGGATGGCGGCTGACCGGGACGGCCGTGTTCGCCGATGATGCCGGGCCGTGCTGCCTCAGCTATCGCATCGAATGCGATGCCGCGTGGCGCACCGTGCGAACTCGGGTTACCGGGTGGATCGGCCAGCGGACGGTCGATGTCGAGATCGCCGTCGCAGCGGATGGCGTGTGGCGGATGAACGGGGTCGAGGTGCCGCAGGTGGCGGGATGTGTGGACGTGGACCTGAACTTCAGCCCGTCGACCAATTTGCTGCCCATCCGACGGCTGAATCTAGCCGTCGGTGAGCGGGCCGATGTGCGGGCCGCCTGGCTGCGCTTTCCGAGCCTTGCGCTGGAGCCGCTGCAGCAGACGTACATTCGCACCGGCGAACGCGCGTACCGGTACGAGAGTGCGGGCGGCGCGTTCGTGCGCGACCTCACGGTGGACGAGGCAGGGTTTCCCACGCGGTATCCGGACTTCTGGGAGCGGGAGGGCGATTGACGGAAAGCCGTCGGAACCAGCTGCGCTTCGTCCTCGTCTTCGTGGCGCTCTACGGGCTGATCCTCTTCCTCATCCGCCCGGACCCCACCCGCGCGCAGACGATCTTCCGGCTCACGCTCGTCGGCGTCGGCGTGGTTGGGCTGGTCTGGGTGCAGAGGCGAAAATCTAGATAGCGCCCGAGCACTTTCCGACACGCTTCTCACGCTGGTATTTTCGGGAAGGCGCGAAGGATGCAGTCGCTCACCACAAAATTCAACGTCAAACGCGGGGAGCGTGGATGCAAACACGACGGATCGGATCGCTGGATGTTTCGGTCGTGGGGGTGGGGTGCAACAACTTCGGGATGCGCATCGACCCGGTGCAGACCGAGCGCGTGGTCGGGGCCGCGCTGGATGCGGGGATCAACTTCTTCGACACCGCGGAGCAGTACGCCAGGGGTCAGAGCGAGGAATTCCTGGGCCGGGCGCTGGGGTTGCGGCGGTCGGAGGCGATCGTGGCCACCAAGTTCGGCCACCCGGCATCAGGACCCGAGAGCGGCGGGCGGCCGGAACAGGTGCGGAAGGCGCTGGAGGGCAGCCTGCGGCGCCTGGGGACGGACTACGTAGACCTGTACCAGATGCACAGGCCCGACCCCAACGTGCCCATCGCCGACACGCTGGGCGTGCTCGACGAACTGGTGAAAGCCGGGAAGGTGCGCGAGGTCGGCAGCTCCAACTTTTCCGCCGGACAGATTGGCCAGGCGGCGGAGGTCGTTCCGGAGGGAGGGGCGCGCTTCGTGAGCGTGCAGAACGAGTACAGCCTCCTCAAGCGCGAACCCGAGTCGGGCGTGCTGGCCGAGTGCGAGCGCCGCGGCGTGGCGTTCATCCCGTACTTCCCTCTCGCGAGCGGGCTGCTGACCGGCAAGTACCGCAAGGGCCAGCCGGCGCCGCAGGGCACGCGCATCACGGCCATGGGACCCCGCCACCCCCTGCTCACGGACGAGAACCTGGACATCGTCGAGCGCCTGGTCGCGTTCTCCGAGTCCCGCGGCCACACGCTGCTGGAGCTGGCGATCTCATGGCTCCTGTCGCGCCCGACGGTGGCATCGGTGATCGCCGGCGCCATGCGTCCCGAGCAGGTGCACGCCAACGCTTCGGCCGCGAACTGGACCCTGAGCGACGCCGACCTGCGCGAGCTCGACTCCCTTGTTCCGCGCCCCATGTAACTGCATTTCACGCAGAGGGCGCAGAGGGAAACGAGAGGACGCAGAGGGCAGCCACGGCCCCTCTGCGTCCTCTCCGTCATCTCTGCGCCCTCTGCGTGAAACTCTTCTGTTTTGTCTCAGTGCGCGTGAGCGTCCTGGACCAGGTACAGCTGCAGCAGTCCCTGCTTCACCTCGCCGACGGTCAGCTCGAACTCGTACGTGCCGGGGCCCGGAAAGACGAGGTTGTCGATGGGAATGGCCATCTGCGTGCGCGCCGGGCGGTGGATGGCGTACTCGTCGGCCACCTCGGTCTGCGCGTTGATGGTGAGCACGGGGCTGCGCGCCGGGTCCAGCAGGTTGACGCTGAAATCGATGGCGCCGCGCTCGTCGGGGTTCCACTCGATGGTCGTCACCAGCGTCAGCCGATCCTGCTGCGCGGGAAAGCCCGGCGCGTACAGCTCGTGGAAAATGCCGTGCACGTCCATGCGCCCGTCGTGGCGGAGCGTGGCGTTCTCGGCGATTACGGAGTAGAGGACTTTCACGTGATCCAGGTCAGTGTTGAAAGTGCGTTGGTGCGTGAGTGCGTTAGTGCGGGAGTGAACGGCGGACGGCCTCGGTGCACACTCGTATGTGCGGCGCCGAAGCCCACTGCCGCACTCACGCACTTCCGCACTCACGCACTCTCACGGCTTCCGCGTGGCCGAACAGCCCCTCGCTCTCGGCCAGGCGGATGACGTGCGGGGCGTCGCGGCGCAGGCGCGCGGCGGAAAGGCCGATCAGGCTGGTGCGCTTCACGAAGTCGTACACGCCCAGCGGGCTGGCGAAACGCGCCGAGCCGCCCGTCGGCAACACGTGGTTGGGGCCCGCGAAGTAGTCGCCCATCGGCTCGGGGCTGTGGGCGCCCAGGAAGATGGCGCCCGCGTTCCGGATGCGCCCCGACAGCACCATCGGCTCGGCCACGAGCAGCTCCAGGTGCTCCGGCGCGCGCAGGTCGGCCACCGCCGCGGCGTCCTCCAGCGTGTCGACGAGGACGATGGCGCCATTGGCCTCCAGCGCCGCGCGGGCCACGTCGCGCCGCGGGTTGCGCTCCAGCAGCCGCTCCAGCTCCGCCGGCACGCGCTCCGCCAGCGCCGCGGAGGTCGTCACCAGCCAGGCGATGGCGTCGGGATCGTGCTCCGCCTGGCCGATCAGGTCCGCCGCCACGTGCACGGCATCGGCCGTCTCGTCGGCGATCACCAGGATCTCGGAGGGGCCGGCCACCATGTCGATGTCCACCACGCCGAACACCTGGCGCTTGGCCTCGGCCACCCACTTGTTCCCCGGCCCCACGATCTTATCGACGCGGCCGATGGAATCCGTTCCGAACGCCAGCGCGCCCACCGCCTGCGCGCCGCCGATCCGCAGCACCTCGGTGACCCCCGCCACGTGCGCCGCGGCCAGCACCACGGGCGTGATCTCGCCGCCGGGTGTGGGCGAGGCCATGGCGATCTCGTCCACCCCGGCGACGGCGGCCGGGATGGCGTTCATCAGCACGGAGGATGGATACGCCGCGCGGCCGCCGGGAACGTAGATGCCCACGCGCCGCAGCGGCGCCACGCGCTGGCCCAGGATGCTGCCGTCGGCTTCGATCTCCAGGAACCCGTGCTCGCGCTGCTTCTCGTGAAAGCGGCGGATGTTCTCGGCGGCGGCGCGCAGCGAGCCCAGCAGGTCGGGGTCGATGGAGCGCGCGGCCTCCTCCAGCCGGTCCACGCCGATGCGCAGCCCCGGCGCGTCCGGCGCCTGGAATCCGTCGAAGCGCGCCGTGTACTCCAGCAGCGCCTCGTCACCGCGCGCCCGCACGTCGCGCAGGATGCCGGCGACCGCATCGCGCAGCCCGGGATCGTCCGTAGACGCGGCGGCCGCCATCTGCCGGAGCTCGGCGAAGGGCGGCGCGACGCGGAGAGTGCGAATCTTCAACAAAGTGCGTGAGTGCGTCAGTGCGTGAGTGCGGGAGTTCCGGCGACGCGAGCACTGACGCACTCACGCACTTCCGCACTCACGCACTCTCCAGGGCGCCCGCCAGCCCGGCGATCAGGCGCTGGTGATCTTCCAGCCGCAGCTTGTGGCTGGCGCGGTTGACGATCAGCCGCGCCGTGGAGCGGGCGATCGGCTCCACCACCACGAGCCCGTTCTCTTCCAGCGTGCGGCCGGTCTGCACCAGGTCCACGATCCAGTGCGCAAGCCCCAGCAGCGGCGCCAGCTCGACGGACCCGGAGATGCGGATCAGCTCCACCTGCATCCCCTTGGTGGCGAAGAACCTGCGCGCGCTCTCCACGTACTTGGTGGCCACGCGCGGCATCGTCTCGCCCGGCAGGTACGGATACGGCGCGCCCTCCGGCGCCGCCACGGCCAGCATGCATCCGCCGAACCCCAGGTCCAGCGGCCGCAGCACGTCGGGCTCGCCCTCGTCCAGCACGTCCTGCCCCACGATGCCGGCGTCCGCCACGCCCGTCTCTACGTAGACCGGGACGTCGCCGCTCTTTACGGGGAGGAACTCGAAGCGCCCATCCGCCGAGGGCAGGATCAGCCGGCGCGAGTCGCGGGCGGCCGGATCGATGATGGCACCGATGCGCTCGAACACCAGCAGCGCCTCGTCCATCATCCGCCCCTTCGGCAGGGCGATGCGCAACGGTCGCGCGCTCACGAGGCCTCCGGAAGCAGCTCGGCCAGCGCGTCGGTTTCCATCGCGAAGCCCACCGCCGGCCGGTCGGAGCCGTAGCGCGCGAGCAGGTCGTCGTACCGCCCCCCGAAGGCCAGCGCCCGCCCGGCCCCGGCGACGAACACCTCGAACTGCATTCCCGTGTAGTATCCCAGCCCGCGGATCTCGCCCAGGTCGTAGACCACGTGCTCCCGTTCGTCTTCGGTCAGCATGCCGTCGATGGCACGCAGCCGCTCGATGGCCGCCTCGGCCTCCGGACCGGAGGCGAGCGACCGCGCCCGCAGCAGCACGTCACCGCGGCCGATCAATTCCGGCAGCTCCACCAGCGCCCGGGCCACCGCGGCGGGCGCACCGTAGCGGCGGGCGCCGTCGGCCAGGGCCGCGCGGTCCTTGCGGTCGATGGCCGTGCGCAGCGACTCGGCCTCGTCGGCGCTCAGCCCCGCCATCAGCGGCGTGACGAAGCGGATGTCGCCCAGGTTGATCTGGAACTCGCTCACCCCCAACTGGCGCAGCTGCCCGATCACCAGCCGCAGCACCTCGACGTCGGCGTCCGCCCCCGCGCTGCCGATCAGCTCGGCGCCGAGCTGAAAGGTCTCGCGTGCGTGCCCCCCGCCCTCCGGCCGCTGGCGATACACCTTGCCCGCGTACGACAGCCGCAGCGGCGTCTCTGCGTCGCGCAGGCGCGTGGAGGCCATGCGCGCCAGGGCCGAGGTGAAGTCGGCGCGGAGCGCCACGAGACGCCCGTCGCGGTCCACGAAGCGGATGAGCTCGCTGGCCAGCTTGGTGCCGGCCGCGGTGAACACCTCTTCGTACTCGAAGGTCGGCGGGATCACTTCGTCGTATCCCGCGGCCTCCGCAAGCTCGAACCACACGCGCTGGACGTGCCTCCGGCGGCGCACGTCGGCGGCCAGGAGGTCCTGCGATCCGGGGGGAACCTGGGCTAGTCGGGTGTTGGGCATAGCCGGGGAAGATAGCCCCGCGCTCGCGCACCGTGCAATCCCGCCCTGCTCAAACCCTGTACGCGGCAAACACTTCCTGGTTTGGCACGGTAGCTGCTACGGGCTATGGCAGTTTAGCGCAGTACCGGTTGGTCCACATCCGACATACCCGAGGACAACGATGGACATTCTGCTGATCGTCGGTATCGTGCTGCTGCTGGTTGCGCTTCTGGGAGTGGGCGGCGTCATCGGCGCCCTGGGCAACATCGCCTACATCCTGCTGATCCTGGCCATCATCATCATCGCCTGGCGCGTCATCACCGGCCGTCGCCCGGTCTGACGAAGCGAGGGCAGGAGAAAGCGAAGCGGCGGGCCTCACACGAGGCCCGCCGCTTCGCGTTTCGGGGGACGGCACACACCCTGTCATCCTGAGGCCCAAGCGCATCAAACCATCCCAAACGCCGTCCGCCGCGTCCCGAAGGATCTAGCCGGGGGCACGAACGAACTTGAGCGCGGCAGCGGTCAGGATGCAGAGGCCTCGGCTCCGCTGGGCCCCTCACCCGGCCGCCTCGCCTACTTCCGCCGCGCTGTGTCCGCCGCGACGCGACGCGTCTGCCGACTCAAATCCATCTCCCACGGCTCGGGGCGCATGCCGTTGGTTGCACGTTCCCGGTAGTTCGCCAGTCCCTCGGCGTGCGTGAAACCGGCGTCCTGGGCGGCGTTCATGGCAAGAACGACATCGTAGCCAACGATCCCGGGATCGCTCAAGACGTACACGGCCCGGCCGAAGCGCGACGGGTCTTCACGCTTCAAGCGCGCGGCAAGCTGCTCAGCGGTCAGGGCGCTGGACTCGCCCGCCACGAAGTACTGCCCGCCCGGCTTGATGCGGAGCTTCAGCCCTTCCGCGGCGACGGCGCTCTGAGCTGAAGGCGCGGAAGGGGCTCGCTGGTCCTGTGAGTCGCAAGCCGCGGATCCAAACGCGATCGTGAGCAGCGCGGTACACACCAGGAAGGGACGCGTTGATGTCATGTTGGTCTCTCGCTGGAAAGGGTTGACTGAGGACGTGACCAGGCACGATCAGGCGGCGATGGAGATCGGGCGACGTGTCATCGGCCGACCGTTGCAGTCGGTGACGATCGCGGCTCCATACTTGTCGAACCCCATGACCGAAGGGTAGCGCGCCACCAGAGCCTCCACTCCCTGCCGGTCGCCACGCTCGGCGAGCTTCCCGACCGCGTCCAGGAGCATCAGGCTGCCGAGGCCGCATGACCAATGGTTCCCGGTGCAGCTCCCGTACTGCGAGTTCGTGTGGCAACTGTTGAAGGCTGCGCAGTCCATGTACCAGTAACTGCCGAACCAGGAGTGGCCAAATACGTGTGCGCTGGCGTCCGCATTGTCGTAGCACCTCCCGCACCCAGTGTCCTCCCCGGCAGCGAGCACCGGGGTGACCACCAAGGTGACGCCGAACAGCGCCGCCAGCCCGGCATTGAGAAATCGCCTCATGAGTTCCTCCATGTTGGGATTGGGTGGATGAAAGCACCGCCGAGGGACCGAGCGGCACGACACTTTAGTGCTTTAAAGGAGCTGCAACATGCAGACCAATCCGCCCGCTTCTCACGGCACAGAAGGGCTCCCTGTTCCCCCTCTCACGCGGAGACGCAGGCGGAGAAAGCGAGGAGCGCGGCATCCACGTCCAGTAGCTTGTTGAAGGACAGCTCATTGCCATGCAGCTTCATCGCGGCCAGCCCGGCATCCCCGGCGTCCGCGTCGCGGCAACGCGCGCCCCGCGGGTCCGGGGTCTCGCCGTAGCGCAGGTCCTGCAGTTCTCCAGCGTCAGCTCGGGCCCTCGGGGCCGCTCACCGGAAGCGGGGACCCGTCTGGATCCCCGCTTCATTCTCACTTGCGTTCCACTGCACGCCCGCGTTTCTGCAGGCGCGCCCGGGAGTACGGCGTGATCAGCCGCGGGAAAGGTGCTCTCGCGCGAACTCCAGCCCGTAGAGCGTCAGGTAGGGCTCGATCTTCTGCACCGTGCGGCAGTGGGGGCCGATGAGTTCCGCCAGCCCGCCGGTGGCGACGACGAGCAGCTCGTCGCTCCCCCATTCCTCGCGGATGCGGTGCACGGTCCCGTCGATGGCGTCCACGGCGCCGTAGAACACACCGCTCTGGATGCACGTCTCCGTGCGCCGCCCGATCACCCGCTGTGGGGGCACGAGGTCCACGCGCGGCAGCTTTGCCGTGCGCTCCGTCAGGCTGGCGGACGACGTCTTCACGCCGGGCGAGATCACCCCGCCGATGAACACGCCGTCGCGGGTGATGCAGTCGAACGTGGTGGCCGTGCCCAGGTCCACGACGACGGTGTCGGCCGCATACATCCGCAGCGCGGCCAGCGTGTTGACGATGCGGTCGGCGCCAACGGTCATCGGCTCGTCGACGTCCAGCGTGATGGGCAGCGGGGTACGCGCGTCCACCGCTACCGCGGCGACGTTCAGATACCGCTCACAAGCGCCGCGCAAGACGACGGTCATCGCGGGAACCACGGAGCCGATCGTCGCCGCGCGCACGGAGTTGTGCCCCACGCCCGACGCGGTCAGCAGCTGCACGAGGATCATCCCGTACTCGTCGGCGGTGCGGCGGCTGTCGGTGCTCACGCGCCAATGGCCGCGCAGTTCCGAATCCTGGAACCAGCCGATGACGGTTTCCGTGTTGCCGACGTCGAAGACGAGATCCATGAGGGGCAGTGCGTTAGTGCGTGAGTGCGTGAGTGCGGAAGCAGGGCGGGCGCGGCTCAGGCCAGGGTGGCGTCGCCGGGGGCCAGGCGGACCGTGCCGGAGGTGATGGTGCGCAGCACGCCATCCGTGTCCCGCACCAGCAGGGCGCCGCTCGGGGAGATGCCCAGCGCGATTCCCGACATCGGTTGCGCGCCGGTGACGCGGACGTGGTGGCCCTGCAGCGCGTCGCGGCGGCCCAACGCGTCCAGCAGCCCGCCCCGTAGCTGCGCCGGCGGGCGAGCCAGGGCGCGCATCACCGCGAACGCAACGGCACCCGCCACCTCCGGGCGCGATGGCTGCCATCCCGCGGCGATGCGCAACGACGTGGCCGTGTTGCGCACGTCGGGGGGAAAGTCATCGGGCGCGTGCAGCACGTTCAAGCCCATGCCCACGATCACCGCGCCCGGGCCGTCGCCCTCCCACGCGCCTTCGCAGAGGATGCCCCCGAACTTGCGGCCGGCCAGCTGAAGGTCGTTGGGCCACTTGATCTGCGCCATCGCCGGCTGCACGTAGGCGTCGACCGCCTTCGCCGCTGCCAGCCCCACCAGGATGGGGAGCAGGCCGGGCGCGGGCAGCTCGGCCGGACGCGCCACCATCGATATCCAGATCCCCAGCCCCGGTGGCGACGCCCACGCGCGGCCGCTCCTCCCCCGCCCCGCCGTCTGCTCCTCGGCCAGCACCAGCGTCCCGTGCGGCGCGCCAGAATCCGCCAGCGCGCGTGCCGTGTCGTTCGTCGAGGCGACGCTCTCGAACAGGTGAACCGCGGGAAGGGACCAGCGGGCGGCCAGCTCCGCTGCCGGGCGCCCCTCCCAGCGCTCGGCCGGGCGGTCGGTCACAACGCGGTAAGCCGCAGCGACAGGTCCAGCGAGGGCGCGGAGTGCGTCAGCGCACCGATGGAGATGTAGTCCACCCCCGTCTCGGCGTAGGCGCGGATGGTTTCCAGCGTGATGCCCCCCGATGCCTCCGTCTCCGGCCCGCCCTCGCCGTGCGCGCGGACGATTTCCACCGCCTCGCGCATCATCTCCGGCGTCATGTTGTCGAACATGATGCGGTCCGCGCCCGCCACCAGCGCCTCGCGCACCTCGTCGAGCGTGCCCGTCTCCACCTCCACCGCCAGCCCCAGGTCGTTCTGGCTGCGGACCGCCTCCACCGCCGCGGTGATGCCGCCCGCCGCCGCGATGTGGTTGTCCTTGATCATCACCATGTCGTGCAGGCCAAAGCGGTGGTTGGTGCCGCCGCCCGCGGCGACCGCAGCCTTTTCCAGCCAGCGCATGCCCGGCGTGGTCTTTCGCGTGTCGATCACCCGCGCCCCCGTGCCCTCGACCGCGCGCACGTACTGGCGGGTGACGGTGGCGATGCCGGAAAGGCGCTGGAGGAAGTTGAGCGCCGTCCGCTCTGCGGTCAGAATGGAGCGGGCGGAGCCGCGGATGGTCATCGTCACGTCGCCGGGCTCGATGGCCGTGCCCTCGGCGAAGGCGGCCTCGATCTCCAGGTGCGGGTCCACGCGACGGAACGTTTCCGTGGCCGCGTAGCATCCGCCGAACACCCCCGACGCCTTGGCGACGACGACGGCCGTGGCCTGGCGGTCTTCGGGAACGGTCCACAGGGTGGTGAAGTCGCCCGGGCCCACGTCCTCGGCCAGGGCCGCGTCGATCAGCAGAAGGGCGTCGCGTCGAAGCATTCAGTCGTCTCCCGTGGCGGCTAGTTCCGGCTCGGCGGCCGGCGATCCGGCGATCACACGCTCGTAGTACCTCTCATATTGGGGCACGATCACGTCCGCCGCGAATCGCTCGGCCGCGATGCGCTTGGCGGCGATGCTGGTGCGCACCCAGGTGGCGTGGTCGGAGAGCAGGCCCACGGCCGCGTCGGCCATCCCTTCCACGTCCCCGATCTCGCCCAGGCAGCCGGTCACCTGGTCTTCCACCACCTCGGGAACGCCGCCGGCCCGGCTGGCGACCACGGGCACGCCGCTGGCCATGGCCTCCAGCGCCACCAGGCCGAACGACTCCGATTCGGACGGCAGCAGCAGCAGGTCGGCGCAGGCCATGAGCTCGGCCACGGAGTCCTGCTTGCCCAGGAAGCGGACGCGGTTCTTGATGCCGAGCGCCTCGGCCTCGTCCATGGCCATCGGGCGGTCCGGCCCGTCGCCCACGAGCACCAGGCGCGACGGCACCTTGCGGTTCAGCCGCTCGAAGATCCGCACCACGTCGCGCACCCGCTTCACGGGGCGGAAGTTGGAGACGTGAAGCACCAGCATCTCCCCCGGCCGGGCGAGCGTGTCCTTGTGGCAGGGGTGCGACGCCCGGTCGTACAGCTTGGGATCGATGAAGTTGTAGATGACCTCGATGTCGTCGCCCGGCACGGCGAAGTGCTTGACCGTTTCGTCCTTGAGATAGTTGGAAACGGCGGTGATGCCGTCGGACTTCTGGATGGAGAAGCGGGTGATGTCGAACCAGGAGCGCTCCTGCCCCACCAGCGTGATGTCGGTGCCGTGCAGCGTGGTGACGATCTTCAGCGGATGGTCGTGCCCCAGCATCTCCTTGGCGATCCACGCCGAGGTGGCGTGCGGGATGGCGTAGTGCACGTGAAGCAGGTCCAGGTCGTTGCGCACCACGGTGTCGTGCATGGCCGCGGCCAGGGCGAGCGAGTAGTTGTGGTGCTCGAACAGCGGGTAGCGCGCCGTCTCCACCTCGTGAAAGTAGACGCGCTCCACGAAGTGCGGCAGGCGAAACGGCTGCGCGTACGAGATGAAGTGGATCTCGTGGCCGCGCTGCGCCAGCTCGATCCCCAGTTCCGTCGCGACGGCGCCGGAGCCGCCGTACGTGGGATAACAGGTGATGCCGATCTTCATGGCTCGCTTCGCGAGAGTGCGTGAGTGCGGAAGTGCGTGAGTGCGGAAGTGTCGGCATTCACGCGCATTCCTCTCTCTTGTACCCTCGCTACGGTTCAGGTTCGCTCGTTGCCTGCTGCCAGCTCGTAACAATCTCGTTCACCAACTCCGCGCGCGGCCGCGTGGCGTCCAGCCAGGCGGCGCCCTCGGGGAGCTTGGTGCGGAACCAGGTCATCTGGCGCTTGGTGTACGACTTGGTGTTCGCGCCCACCAGCGCCAGCGCCTCGTCCAGCGTGCGCTCGCCACGGAAATACGGGACCAGCTCGGCGTAGCCGTGGGCGTTCAGCCCGGGGGCATTCTCTCCGTATCTCTCGATCAGCGCGCGCACCTCGTCCAGCAGCCCCGCCTCCACCATCTGGCCGATGCGCCGGTCGATCCCCGCGTGAAGCCGTTCGCGCGGCACCTGCAGCACGAACGGCAGTACGGGGACGGGCGCATCTTCCGGCGGCGAGTGCTCGTGCCACCACGACAGCGGCCGTCCCGTGAGCAGCGGCACCTCCAGCGCACGCATCAGCCGCTGGCGGCCGCCCCAGTGCCGCAGGCGCTCGGCGGACGCGGGATCGTGCGGCTCCAGCCAGCGCAGCAGCTCGGCATCGCTCATCCGCTCCATCATCGAGGTGATGCGGGCGCGGGCGGCGGCGTCCAGCGGCGGCTCCTGAAAGATGGGATGCGTGAGGGCGCGCAGAAAGAACCCGGTGCCGCCCACGAGCATGGGCACCCGCCCGCGGCCGCGGATCTCCTGGATCTTCTCGCGTGCGTACGTGGCCCACTTGGCCGCGCTGAACCGCTCCGCCGGGCTGGCGATGTCGATCCCCCAGTGCGGAATGCCGCCCCGCTCCTCGGCGGCGGGCTTCGCCGTACCGATGTCCATCCCCCGGAACACGGCGCGCGAGTCCATGGAGATGATCTCGGCATCCAGCCGCCGCGCAACGTCGATGGAGAGCGCGGTCTTGCCCGACGATGTCGGGCCGACGATGGCCAGCGCGTCGGCGCTCATGCGGGGATGCCCCTCCCCCGGCCCCTCCCCGCACAAACTACGTGCGGAGAGGGGAGCACATCGGCGAATGGCGACCACCCGTTGTCATCCAGAGGCCCGAGCGCACCGAAACGGCCCGCAGCACATCCCTCGCGGGCCGTGGGATCTAGCCGCGGATGCTTCTCAACCCGGGCGCGGCAGCGGCACGGAAGCCGAGGTCTCGGTCCGTTCCGAGGAGTGCACCTCTGCCCTGCTGGGGCGAATGAATTCGCGGCAACAACGGCCCGAAGTCCGCCTTCGCGGACTGCGCCCGAGCGGCCGCGCTGAGACGCGTCCCAATCCGGTCGAGTGCGCGAGGCCGGTCGAGCGCACGCGAATTCTCCCCTCTCCCGCTTGCGGGAGAGGGGCCGGGGGAGAGGGCAGCCGGGGACTGCGCCGGCCTCTCCGAACCACACCACACCTCGCCAGGGCCACCCGCCCGAGCGCCGGATTGTCGCGACGCGCCGAACTGGCTCCCTTCCTCCGCGCAGTTTGCGGGGGAAGGGCTGGGGATGGGGGGCGCCGCGGGATGCGCCGGGGCCAGGGTTCGGGCCCACAATCCGGCGCGCCTGGGCCTCAGGATGACAGACGGTGCGTGTGGCGGAATCCCGTTCACTCCCGCACTCACGCACTGACGCACTCACGCACCTCCCCATCACCCGCTGCGCCCAAACCGCCGGTGCAGCTCGGCCAGGGAGAGCTGGATCACCGTCGGCCGGCCGTGGATGTCGTGGTAGGGCAGCTCCGTCGCGAACAGGCGGTCGAAGAGCTCCGTCATCTCCTGCGCGCTCAGCTTCTGCCCCGCCTTGATCGCCCCCTTGCACGCCATCGACAGCGCGATGCGCTGGTGCTGCGTGCGCGCGCTGTCCACCAGCGGCGACCCGTCCGAAAGCTCCGCGATCATCTCGCGCAGGCAGCGCTCGGCGTCGAAGTACGGATGCGGATTAGGCACCGCGTGCACGATGATCGACCGACCGCCGAACGGCTCCACCTCGAACCCCGCGCGCTCCAGCACGCCGTGGATCTGCTCCACTAGCGCGTACTCGGCGGGAGACAGGCGCAGGGTGATGGGAAAGAGCAGGCGCTGGCTCTCCGCCCCGCCGTTCTCGAACTGCCCCACGATCTGCTCGTACAGCACCCGCTCGTGCGCCGAGTGCTGGTCCACCATCACGATGCCGCTGCGCGTCTCGGCCAGGATGTACGTGTTGTGGATCTGCCACATGGCCGGCGCCGCGCCCGCGAACAGGTCCGCGGGAAGCGCGCGCTCCGGGCCTGCCTCCTTCGAAGCGGGATCGGCGCCGCCGCCGGTGACGAACAGCGTCATCTGCGGCTCGGCACGGGGCTCGGCGGGCGCCGCGGCCTCCGGGAGCGAGGGGGCCGCGGGATCGGACGGGGGGGGCTCGGAACCGTAGCCGTGCGACGGCACCTCGCGCGCCGTCATCACGCCGTAGCCGGCCGGAACGATGGGGTACGCCGCCGGCTGCCGCAGGCCCATGCTGGGCGTGCTTTCCAGTCCGGCGAGGGCCGCGCGGACGCCCTCCTCGATCAACCGCTCGATCCCGATCTTGTCGCGGAAGCGCACCTCGGCCTTGGCCGGGTGCACGTTGACGTCCACCTCGCCGTCCGGCACCTCCAGGAACAGGAACAGGTGGGGATGCACGCCGGGCGAGATCGTCGTCTTGTAGGCCCGGTCCGCCGCGCGCACCAGGCTGCGGTCGCCGAACGGGCGCCCGTTGACGAACAGGTACGTCCGCCGCCCGCCGGACCGCGCCGCGTTGGGACGCTGGATCATCCCCGAAAGCGCGCCCGCGCTCAGCCGGTGGGTGATGGGGAGCAGCTCGGCCGCCGCATCGTTCCCCCACAGCGCCGCGATCCGTTCGCCGACCCCCGTGGCGATGGGGAGCGTCAGCAGGTCCTTGGGGCCGGAATCGAAGGTGAAGCCGATGCCCGGAGTCGCCAGCGCGGCCGTGGTGACCACCTCGCCGATGGCGCGGTTCTCGGCCGCGGTGGAGCGCAGGAACTTGGCGCGCGCGGGCACGTTGAAGAACAGGCTGCGCACCGACACCGTCGTCCCCACACGGCGCGCGCAGTCTTCCACGGCGGCCATCTGCCCGCCCGTGACGACGACCCGCGTGCCGTGCCCCTCGCGCTCGGCCGTTTCCAGCACCATCCGGCTGACGGAGGCGATGGAGGGCAGCGCCTCGCCGCGGAAACCCAGGGTACGAATGGCCGCCAGGTCGTGTTCCGAGCGGATCTTGCTCGTGGCGTGGCGGTCCATGGCCAGCAGCGCGTCTTCGCGGCCCATCCCGTGCCCGTCGTCGGCCACGCGGATCTCGGTCTTGCCGCCGTTGCGCACTGTGACGTCCACCCGCGACGCCCCCGCGTCCAGGGCGTTCTCCAGGAGCTCCTTGACCACCGACGCCGGGCGCTCGACGACTTCGCCGGCGGCGATCTGGTTGGCGAGCTTTTCGGGAAGAACCTGGATCCTGCGGGGCATGCTGGGTCGTGTTGGCGCGGGCGTGCTTTCGGCTGAACTTCGGGTGGTAGTCTACCGCGCCGGACGGGCCGGAGTCAACCGTTGACACACGTGCGGGAAGCGGTGCGGAGGGTGCGGCGGATTGGGAGATCCGGGTGGGCTGGCGGTGGCGGGAACGGGAGGCACGCCCGACTTCGATCGGGGTTCGACCGGGGCCGGCGCATGCCTCGGCTGCCCTCTCCCCGGCCCCTCTCCCGCAAGCGGGAGAGGGGAGAATTCGATCGCGCTTCGGCAGGTGCGCCGCGCTTGCGGGTGAAGCCCCGGGCGGGACGCGACAGCGGCCCGAGCCGGGGCTTTCCGCTGTTCCAGACGCGGGTTCACCCGCCCCGGCCAAGTGCGGAGACCTCTATCGCAGGCCGTAGAACCGGCGCGCGTTCTCCACCGTCCGGGCAGCGAACGCGGCGGGGTCTTCGCTGCGGAGTTCTGCGCAGCGCGCTGCGGTGTGGGGGACGAACGCGGGCTCGTTCTGCTTTCCGCGGTGCGGGACGGGTGCCAGGTAGGGCGTATCCGTCTCCACCAGGATGCGGTCAGCGGGCACCATGCGGACGAAATCGGCGCCTTCGTACTTCTTGAAGGTCACCATCCCCGAAAATGACGCGTACCAGCCCATCGCTAGTGCCTCCTCCAGCAGTGCGCGTCCGCTGGAAAAGGAGTGGAGCACGCCCACGGTCCCCTGCCCCGCCTCGCGCAGCAGCGCGCGCATGTCGTCGTCGGCCTCCCGCGAATGCACGATGGTCGGCTTTCCCGTTTCACACGACAGCTCCAGGTGCCGCGCGAACGAGGTCCGCTGCACGTCGCGCGGCGAAAAGTCGTAGTGGTAGTCCAGCCCCGTCTCACCGACCGCCACCACGCGAGCGTCGTCCAGCAGCAGGCGGATGTCGCGGATTGCGTCCTCGTCGTACTCCGCGGCGCGATGCGGATGGATGCCGGCAGTGGCGTACACCCCCGGAAAGCGCTCCGCCAGCTGGATGCACGTCCGCGCATCGTCCGACCCCGTCGCGACGCTTACGATCGTGGTCACCCCCGCCGCCCGCGCCCGGGCGACGACGCCCTCGACGTCGGGAAAAACCTTGTCGTCCGCGAGGTGCGCATGTGAATCCGTGTACTGCATGGGAAGTGCGTGAGTGCGGAAGTGCGATGTTCGACCGCGCATCGGCTTGGCTCAATGCGCCCGACTCTGAGGTGTACCCCCTCTCCCACGCTGTTTGTGGGAGAGGGTGGCACGCGTGTCAGCGCGGCCGGGTGAGGGCCCCACGGCAGCCGAGGCCTCGGCCCTTCGTCACCGCTGCCGCGCCCAGGCTTGTACCCGTCCGCGGCGAGATCCTTCGGCCGCGAGGTTCGGCGTGCGGGCGAGCACAGTGCGCCTGGGCCTCAGGATGACAGGCTCTCGTGGCCCGCCTCCGGATCAGCTCTTGACCAGGGTGCCGAACGCGTAGCGCCACCCGAAGCGCTCGATCAATTCCAGCATCAGCACCACGGGCAGGCCCATGACGGCGAAGTAGTCGCCGTCGATCGACTCCACCACCGCCGAGCCGAAGCCCTGGATTCCGTACGCGCCGGCCTTGTCCATCGGCTCGCCCGTGGCCACGTACTCCATCCAGGTGCGCTCGTCCAGGTCGCGAAAGCGCACCTTCACCCGCGCCAGCCCCGTCTCCACGCGGCTGCCGTGCGCAATGGCCACGCCGGTGCACACCTCGTGCTCCCGGCCGGAAAGCCGCGTCAGCATCTCCACCGCGTGCTCCTGGTCGCGCGGCTTGCCCAGCACCTCGCCGTCGATCACTACGATGGTGTCGGAGCCGATCACGATGGCCTCCCGGCGCTGCGCCGCGATCTTCTGCGCCTTTTCGCGCGACAGCCGCTCGGCGTGCTGCGGCGGCGTTTCGCCCGACAGGTAGCTCTCGTCGATGTCGGCCGGGAGCGTTTCGAAAGGCAGCGCCAGGCGGCCCAGCAGCTCGGCGCGGCGGGGCGACTGCGAGGCCAGCACCAGCGGCGGCGGCGTGGGCGAATCGATCGGTTCGATGTACATGGGCTCTCGTTCAGGTCAGGACGCGGACGAGCACGCACTGCGAATCGCCGTCGTCCAGCAGCATCTTGCCGTCCGGCGTCAGGGTGATGGGCGAGCGCACCCCCGGCTGCCCCTCCAGCCACAGCCGCCCGCCGTCCTCCACGATCTGCGCGTGAAGCTCCAGCGTGGCGCCCGGGTCCAGGATCATGTACAGCACCTCGCCATCGACGTCGATGATCATCGTCACGTCCCCGAACTCCGTGCGGAGAATCGGGTCGGCCGGATCGACCACCCACACGCCCACCACGTTCTGCAGCGTAACGGGGCCGAAACAGACCATCCTCAGCGCTCCAGAATCAGGGTGACGGGACCATCGTTCACCAGCTCCACCTGCATCATCGCGCCGAACTCGCCGGTCTGCACCGGGAGCCCCGTGGCCCGCAGCAGCTGCAGGAACCGCTCGTACAGCGGGATGGCGACTTCCGGCCGCGCGGCCTCGACGAAGCTGGGCCGGCGCCCCTTGCGCGTGTCGCCGTACACGGTGAACTGCGACACCACCAGCAGCCCCCCGCCGGCGTCCTGCACCGAGCGGTTCATCTTGCCCTCGTCGTCCGCGAAGATGCGCAGGCCGGCCACCTTTTCCGCCATCCACGCAAGCGCGTCGTCGCCATCGCTTTCGGTAAAGCCCACGAGCAGCAGCAGCCCGGGGCCGATCTCACCCGTCACGCGGTCGCCGACAGTGACGCGCGCGCGGGTTACACGCTGCAGGACGATGCGCATGTCAGTGGCGGATGGCGAGTACTTCCAGCATGGGCGGCGTGGCGAAGAACCCGCCGGGATGCGCCTCGGCGGCCTGCCACGCGGCGTCGAACGCCAGCCGCTCGTCCTCCGTCATCGCTCCGGAGGCGACCAGCGCCGGCAGGTAGTTGTCGAAGAAAGTCCGCGGCCAGCGCCACAGGACATCGCCCGGCCGGGCCACGCGCTGCACGGGGGTGATGGAAAGCACCTCCAGCCCCGCGTCGCTCATCATCGCGGGCAGGCGCGCCCCCACGCCGGGGTCGCCCCCGCTTTCCCGCCACTGCGCAACCACGATGTCGATGCCGCGGCGGAATGCGGGATGCTCGGGAACGAGCTGCAGCCCCTCGTAGTGCGAGTAGTCGTGGATCACCATCCGCCCGCCGGGCTTCAACGCACGCGCCGCGCCACGAATGGCCGCTTCGGGACGGCGAAGGTACGTGAGCACCCAGCGCGAGTAGACGCCGTCGAACTTCCCCGCCGCAAGGTCCAGCGATTCCGCGTCCTGCACGTGGGCCACCACGTTCCCCAGCCCGCGCGCGGCGGCCTGCGCCCGCGTGTGCGCCACGAATCGGGGCGAGACGTCCACCCCCGTCACGCTCCCAGCCTCGCCGACGAGCAGGGCCAGGTCGCAGGTGGTGTAGCCGGGCCCGCAGCCCAGGTCCAGCACGTGGCTTCCGGCGCCCAACCCGGCTAGTTCCCACGCCGCCGCCGCTTCGCGGATCCACACCTGGTGCTGAAAACCCAACCGACGCAGCTCGTCGTCGTGGGTACCGAACAGGTACTCGTTTTCTTCAGGCATCGGTGTCGGGGGTTCGTGGGCCCCAACATAAGCGGCGGGCAGCCGATCTGCGAGGGGAACATTTGACGCCCGACGATCACCCCTTACACACGGAAATCAGAGGCACGCGATCCGCCACGATTTGCGAAAAATGTTCAGCCCAGGTCCATGCCGAGCTGCGCATCCGCGTGCGGCGCGGCGTCGGGCGAGGCGGGGGCGGCGGCGTCCTGCTCCCGGATCCACCGCTCGATGACGGCGACTACGTGCGCGCGCTCGGAATCCGACAGCTCGCGCCCTTTCGGAATGCGGTGCCACTTGGCCAGGCAGCCGCGGCAGCAGGTGGCGGTGGCGTGCTGGGCGACGAACACCGGGTGCCCGCGCATGGGCGTCTGCTTGCCGTCGTTCAGCGGCTCGGCGGGGGCCAGGCGGGCGGCGATCATCTCGTCGGCGTGGCGCAGCACGGTGTCCATCCCCTTGCCGCGCAGGTACGCCAGGTCCGCTCCCCGCAACCGGAAGCGGCTGCGGAAGGTGGAGCGGCCGAGTGCCTGGAAGAGCGCGTCCAGCGGATCGGGGGAGGGTTGGCTCATGTGCGGCGGTGCACGCGCGGCGAAACGATGGTGAGAAAGGTGGATCGCGCCCTCGCGTGACGGGGCGCGGCGGTGTATCGTCCTGTCTTGCGACACGCCACCGCCGACACTCGCCCCAGACACAGCCGAATGGCATCCCCGACCGACGCCGGGCAGCAGCCCGCGAGAAGCAACAACCTGTCCAAGGCAGCCGCGGTGCTGGGCGCCGCCGGCCTCCTCCTGTACATCATGGGAGTCAAGCGCCGCCACCGGCTGGACAACGGGCGCGAGACCGCCGAGGGCCGCCGGTCGGAGCGCCGCGACGGCTGATCGAGTTTCGTCGGTCGAAACGAGAGGTGCCCGGCCGCCGCGTGCGGCCGGGCACCCCGCTTTTCAGTGTCCGGCCTGCCCCGCCAGGTCGATGGCCCACAGGCTTTCCTCGCCGGTGATGAACAGCCGCCGCCCATCCACTCCGCCGAACGTGCAGTTGGAGCACGAGTGGGGCGTGGGGATCAGCCCCAGCGCCTCGCCCGCCGCCGAAAACACCTGCACGCCTGCGCCGGACGAGGTCCACACCCACCCGCGCGCATCCACGGCGAACCCATCCGGCACCCCGTCCTGGATCACGGCGAACACGCGGCGATTGGAGAGCGCCCCGACCACCCCGACGTCGAAGGCGATGATCTCGTGCCGGTCCAGGTCGGAATCGGCCACGTACAGCGTCCGCCCGTCCGGCGCGAACCCGATCCCGTTCGGCTGCTCCAGGTCCGCCATCCGCGTCAGCGCGCCGGTCCCGGGTTGGAACCGGTAGACGCTGCGATGGTCCAGGTCCGGCTCGCCCGGGCATCCCTGCCGCGGGTTCTGCAGGCCGTACGTGGGATCGGTGAACCAGATGGCGCCATCCGGGGCCACGACGGCATCGTTCGGTGAGTTCAGGCGCCGGCCCTGGTAGCGACTCACCAGTATCCGGGGCTCACCGCTCCCATCCGAGGTGCTGACGCAGCGCCGCCCGTGCTCGCAGTGGATCAGTCGGCCACCATCCAGCGCATTCCCGTTCATGAACGCGGTCGCATCGATCAGCACGTCCACCGCGCCGTCCGGTCGCCACCCGAACAGGCGCCGCCCTTCGACGTCGCTCCACACCAGCATGTCGCGCGCGGCCCACCACACCGGCCCCTCGGCCCACAGCGCCTGGTCGTAGAGCGACATCAGGCGCGCGCCGGGGGCCAGCACCGGCTGGAAACGTGGATCGTACGCGACAGGTGCGCCGACGTCCGCCACGGGCGTGGGCGGTCCGGGCTGGCGCACGCGGCAGACAGACTGGGGCTGGATGGACGGCATCAGCTGCTGGCTCTGGAAATCGGGGTGAACGCAACCGACGGGGATGCAACTTCCGCCCCGGCTTTTCATCAGCCGTGAGGTCATCGATGCTCATGCGGGGTGCAAGGCGGGACCGGCGGGTCTGGCCCGTGCGGGTCCGCGATGTATCTTCTCCCGGATGCCTTTTCCCGGACCGCCAACGGATTGAGCCGATGCCCGCGACCGACTTTCTGCAGCGAAACCGCGAACAGCACCTGGACGAGCTGAAGGACTGGCTCCGCATTCCCAGCGTCAGCGCCAAGAGCGAGCACAAGGCCGACACCGCGCGCGCCGCGGACTGGCTTGCGGACCGCATGCGCGAGGCCGGCTTGCAGACGGTGGAGGTGATTCCCACCGCGGGGCACCCGGTCGTCCTGGGCGAGTGGCGCGGCGCCCCGGAAGGCGCGCCCACGCTGCTGATCTACGGCCACTACGACGTGCAGCCTCCCGAGCCGCTCGACGAGTGGACCACCGCCCCGTTCGAGCCCGAGGTGCGCGACGGCAACCTGTACGCGCGCGGTTCCGTGGACGACAAGGGCCAGGTATACCTTCACGTGAAGGCCGTGCAGGCCATGCTTGCCGAAGGCGGAAGGCTGCCCGTGAACGTGGTGTTCTGCGTGGAGGGCGAGGAGGAGATCGGCTCGCCCAACCTGGCCGGCTTCCTGAAGGCCAACGTGCAGCGGCTGGCCTGCGACGCGGTGGTCATTTCCGACACCACCATGTTCGCGCCCGGCCTGCCGTCGATCACCACGGGGCTGCGCGGGCTGGCGTACATGGAAATCCGCGTGCAGGGCCCGTCGACGGACCTGCACTCCGGCGCGTACGGCGGCGCCGTGGTGAACCCGGCCAACGTGCTGGCCCGCATCATCTCGCAGCTTCACGACGAGCGCGGCCGGGTGAACATCCCCGGCTTCTACGACCGCGTCCGCGAGCTGACGGCCGAGCAGCGCGAGGCCATCGCCGCCCTGCCCTTCGAAGAAGAAAACCTGCGCAAAGAAGTGGGCGCCCCCAAGCTGGGCGGCGAGGCTGGCTTCGGGCCGCTGGAGCGCATCTGGGCGCGCCCCACGCTGGACGTCAACGGCATGCTTTCCGGCTACACCGGCGAGGGTGCCAAGACGGTGCTCCCGGCGCGCGCCATGGCCAAGGTGTCCATGCGCCTGGTGCCCGACCAGGACTTCCACGAGGTGGAGCGCCTGTTCATCGACCACGTCAGCTCGCTGGCGCCCGAGGGGGTTACGGTGGAGGTGCTCGCGCTGCACGGCGGCCAGCCCTGGCACGCCGAGGGCAGCGGCCCGGTGTTCGACGCGGCCGCGCGCGCGTTGGAGCAGGCGTGGGGGCGCAAGCCGGTCTTCATCCGCGAGGGCGGCTCCATCCCCATCGTGCAGGCGTTCCAGGAGACGCTGGGCGCGCCGGTGCTGATGATCGGCTTCGGCTTGCCGGGTGAGAACGCGCACGCGCCCAACGAGTGGATGTCGGTGGAGAACTTTCAGAAGGGCGCCGAGGCCGTCGCGCTGATGTACGAGGAGTTGCGGTGAACGCTGCCGGCGAGGCGGAAGCGCGGGCGTTCGTCGAGGACCTGCAGGCGCGCGCCGCGCCCCTGCAGACCGAGGCGAACCTCGCGTGGTGGGAGGCGGCCACGGGCGGCGGCGACGCGGCGCTGGAGCGCTCGGCCCGCGCGCGGTCGGAGTACCGGGCGCTGTTTTCCGATCCCGCGGGCGCCGCGCGGGTGCGCGCGTGGCTCGCGTCGAGCGAGGTGCGCGAGCCGCTGCTTCGCCGGCAGTTGCAGCTGCTGGACTACGAGTTCACCCCCAACCAGCTGCCGCGCGACACCATCGACGACCTGGTGGCGCGCACGGCCGAGCTGGAGCGCACCTACTACGGCTTTCGCGCGGAGATCGGCGGCGAGCGGGTGACCAACAACCGCATCGTCGACATCCTGGAAGCGGAGAACGACTCGGCGGTGCGCCGCGCGGCGTGGAGTGCCAGCAAGCAGGTGGGCGCGCGCGTGGCCTATCCCCTGCGCGAGCTGGTGCGCCGCCGCAACGCCGCCGCGCGCTCGCTGGGGTTCGCGGACGCGTACGTGATGGACCTGCAGGTGCAGGAGATTTCGGAGGCGCGGCTGTTCGCGCTGATGGACGAGTTCCGCGCGTTGAGCGACGAGCCGTTCCGCGCGCTGCGGGCGGAGCAGGACCGCGAGATGGCGGCGCGGTTTGGCGTTTCGGCCGACGAGCTGCGGCCGTGGCACTGGGAAGACCCGTTCGGGCAGGAGGCGCCGGCCGCGCGCGGGTTGAAGCTGGATGCCTGGTTCGAGGACCGCGACGCCGTGGAGGTCACGGCCGGCTTCTTTTCCGGCATCGGCCTGCCGGTGGACGGGGTGCTCGCGCGCAGCGACCTGTACGAGCGCGAGGGCAAGGACCAGCACGCCTTCTGCCAGGACATCGACCGGCAGGGCGACGTGCGCATCCTGTGCAACCTGCGCCCGAACGAAAAATGGATGGGCACGCTGCTGCACGAGTTGGGGCACGCCGTCTACGACTGCGGCGTCCCCCGCTCGCTGCCGTACGTGCTGCGCCAGCCCGCGCACATCCTCTCGACCGAGAGCGTCGCGATGTACTTCGGCCGGCTGACGCGCGAGCCGGCGTGGCTGCGCGAGGTGATGAGCGCCGAGGTGTCCGCCGCCGAGGCAATCGAGATCCGCCGCCAGCTGCGCGCCGGAATGCTGGTGGCGGCGCGGTGGATGCTGGTGATGGTGTACTTTGAGCGCGAGCTGTACCGCGATCCCGACCGTACGGACCTGAACGCGGTCTGGTGGGATCTCGTGGAACGGATCCAGGGCGTGCGCCACCCGGAAGCGCAGGCGGACGGAACGGAGTGGGCCAGCAAGATCCACCTGTCGCTCTCGCCCGTGTACTATCACAACTACCTGCTGGGCGAAATGATGGCCTCGCAGGTATCCGCCGCCATCCGCCTCGAGACCGGCCTTCCACCGGACCGCAGCGTCGCGGGCGAGCCGCGCGTGGGCGCCTTCTTCCGCGACCGCATCTTCGCCCCCGGCGCCACGGTCGACTGGAACGGGTTGCTCGTCCACGCCACGGGGGAGGAGCTTTCCCCGAGATACTTCGTAGATCAGTTCGTGGCCGGCTAGAAGCAGAGCCGTCCCCGGACATCGACGACGCGCACCTTCCTACCTCCATGCCGCTCCACGTGTCATCCCGATGGAGCGGCCACGGAAAACCCTCCCCTACACCACGGATCGCAGCGACTGAGGGATCCGCCACACAGTCCGCTGACGCCCCGCAACCGCGGAAACACATAGCTGCTGTTCCCCTCCCACGAACAACGATGCAACCGAATCAGGGCCCGTGACGGGGTGAAGGCGATTGCGTGAGGTGAGTGTGTGGCGGATCCCTCAGTCGCTGCGGACTACCGGGTGAGGGCAGGTTCATTTTTGGCCGCTCCATCGGGATGACAGCCACTGCCTGCGCGCCGCATCAGTGGAATCCCTCATCGCGACGGATCGGCCCCGTGCTCCACCACCGTGCCGATGGGCGTGCCCAGGCGAACGGGCTGGTCCACCGAGAGCGATGGCAGCAGTTCCACGCGGCCGGGCTCAAAGACCAGGACCACGGTGGAGCCCAGGTGAAAGGTCATCACCTCGTCGCCGCGGTTCACGCGGACGGGCGGGTCGTAGGTGCGCGCGGCGGATCGGAGGCCGCGGCGGTTGGTCACCCACGCGTTCTCGCCCGGCGGCGCGTTCCACGCCCGGTCGAACGCGGCGCTGATGCGGCCCACGTTGTAGGCGCCCACCGCGACGACGGCCACGCGCCCCATCGGCCCGTCCACGTGGCACATCAGCCGCTCGTTGCGCGCGAACAGGTCCGGCATGTGCGCCACCGACGGCGCGTTCACCGGCAGCAGCCACCCCGGGACGTGCCGCGCCTCGCGGATCTCCCCGCCGACCGGCGCGTGGATGCGGTGGTAGTCCTTGGGCGAGAGGTACAGGGTGATGAACGCCCCGCCCTCGTAGCGCGCCGCGGCGGCCTCGTCCTCCAGCAGCAGCCCCACTTCGTACAGCCGCCCCTTGGCCTGGATCAGCCGGCCCTCGCGCACCGTGCCCAACTGCCCCACGGCCCCATCCACGGGGCTGGCGACCACGGACGGGTCCGACGGCCAGGTGCGCGCGCCCGCCGCCAGCCTGCGGGTGAAGAAGCCGTTTAGCGTGGGATACGCCTCCAGCGGCAGCTCCGCCTCCGCCACGTCGGCGCCGACGGCGCGGGCGAAGGCGCCGAGGACGGCGGGCCGCATGCGCGGGGGAATGGGCGCGTCCGCCAGCCGGCCGAAGCCGCGGCTGAGCGCGCCCTGCGGCAGGCGCTTCAGCAGCGACAGCGCGGCGCGCCAGCGGAGGGTGGGAAGCTCGGGCGATTCGTGGGATCTGTGCATTCCGGCGGCGGTGCCGGCCGTCGCCCCGGTGACGGAGCGCATCGGCCGCTGTGGTGTTAGATTGGGCGCGTCCCGGCGCTCGGGACGACGTCGACGAAAACGCGCATCATCAAGAACGGCAACGGCTTGAGTACCATCATCTCATCCACCATCCGAATCCCCAGCACCACCCGCGTGCTGGCGAACGGCCTGCGCGTGGTGGCGCACGAAGACTCGTCGGCGCCCATCGTCACGGTGCACCTTATGTTCCGGGCCGGCTCGCGCGACGAGCGGCCGGGGCGCACCGGGCTGGCGCACCTGCTGGAGCACCTGATGTTCGAGGGCTCGCAGCACGCGCCCAAGGGCCACTTCGACGACGCGCTGGAGCGCGTAGGCGGCAGCAACAACGGCAGCACCTGGCTGGACCGCACCAACTACTACGAGACGGTGCCCACGCACGCAGTGGAGCTGCCGCTGTGGCTGGAGCGCGACCGCATGGCGTTCTTCCTTCCCATGCTCACCGGCGAGGTGCTGGAGCTGCAGCGCGGGGTGGTGATGAACGAGCGGCGCCAGGTGATCGAGAACCGCCCGTACGGAATGGCCGACGAGCAGCTTCACGAGCTGCTCTTTCCCGCCGACCACCCGTACTCGTGGCCCACCATCGGCTACATGCGCGACCTGGAGCAGATTACGCTCGAGGACGCGCGGGCATTCTACCAGACCTACTACACCCCCGGCAACGCGGTGCTCGTCCTGGCGGGCGACATCGGCGCCGAGCGCGCCTTCGAGCTGGCCGAGCGCTACTTCGGCGACCTCCCCGCGGGACCCGACGTTCCGCCGCCGCCCGCGCAGCTCCTGCCTCCCGCTCCCAACGGCGCGCGGCGGGTGATGGAGGACGACGTCTCCTTTCCGCGCATCATGCAGGCCTTCGCCGTCCCGGCGTACGGCACGCCCGACTGGATCGCGCTGGACGTGCTTGCCTACCTGCTGGCGGATGGAGACAGCAGCCGCCTGCAGCGGGCGCTGGTGCGCGATGGGCGGCTGGCGCAGGACGTGGATTCGTACCTGTATCCCACCGCGCTCTGCGGCGTCTTCGGCTTCGTCGCCACGGCGCGGTCTGAGGTGGAGCCCGAGGCGCTGGAGCACGCCATCCGCCAGGTGGTGGACGAGGTGATCGCGAACGGGGTGACGGACGAGGAATTGACCGGCGCCGTCCGCCGCGTGCGCCGCGACCAGGTGTCGGAGCTGGCGACGGTGGAGGAGCGCGCCGATGCGCTCGCCTACGCCGCGACGGTGCTGGGTGACGCGGACGCCGTGCACACGGTGCTCGACGGCTACGCCGAGGTGACGACCGACGATCTGCGCCGCGTGGCTGCCGAGTACTTGGTCCCCGAGCGCGGCGCCACGCTGGTGGTCATCCCCCGCCCTGGCCAGGACGACGAAGACGAGGAGGCGGACGATGAGTGAGACGAGCACGGTCGCCGTCCTTCCGCCGCCGGTTCCCGGCGCGCCTCCGCACACGCGCGCCCCGCGCCCGGAGCGCTGGACGATGGACAACGGGCTGCGGGTGATCGCCCTTCCGCGATCCACCGTGCCGCAGGTGGTGCTGCGCATGGCGTTCGCCGCCGGCTCCGCCGCCGATCCCGCCGAGTTCCCCGGCACCGCTTCCCTCACCGGCGGCCTGCTGACGGAGGGGACGCAGACGATGACGGCCGACGAGCTGAACGCGCGCCTCGACGGCCTGGGCGCGTCCGTGCATGCCAGCGTGGGCCACGACTTCGCCGAGGTGGAGGCCGTCTTCCTCTCCGAGACGCTCGCGGAAGGGATCGCGCTGATGGCCGAGGTCGCCATCCGCCCGACGTTCCCGGAGCGCGAGGTGGAGCGCATCCGGGCCGAGTCGCTCGACGCCATCCTGTCGCGCCTGGACGAGCCCGCCAACCTCGCCGAAGACCGTTCGGCGATGGAGGTGTTCGGCCCGGCGCACCCGTACGGCCACCCGCCGTTCGGCACGGCGGAGGGCATCCGCTCCGTTCCGCGCGACGCGCTGGTGGCCTTTCACGCCGCCCATTACCGCCCGGGCGGCGCCTTCCTGGTCGCTTCGGGCGACTTCGACACCGCCGAGCTGCGCGCCCTGCTGGATGACGCGTTCGCGGGATGGACGGGCGAGCCGCCGTCGATCGATTACGCGGCGGACGCCGACGCGGCCGTAGCGGCGGGGCGGCTGGTGGTGGTGCCGTGGGAAGACGCGGCGCAATCGGAGATCCGCATCGCGGGAGTGGGGCTGGATCGCCTGTCGCCGGACTGGTTCGCGGGGTCCGTCGCCAACTACGTCCTGGGCGGGTCCACCATCACCGGGCGCTTGGGATCCAACCTGCGCGAGGACAAGGGATGGACGTACGGCGCGCGCTCGTACTTCCTACCCGGGCTGGCGCTGGGCGGATGGGTGGCGGAAACGGCGGTGGACGTGGAGGTGACGGCCGCCGCGGTGCAGGAGATGCTGGGCGAGATGCAGCGGCTGGCGGAGGAACGCGTTCCCGACGACGAGCTGCGCCGGGCCAAGGACGCCATGATCCTGTCGCTTCCGCGCTACTTCGAAACGCCCAGCGGCGTCGCCGGGCGCTTCGTCACCCTGGAAGCGTACAACCTGCCCCACGACTACTGGGACACCTACGCCGACCGCGTGGAGGCGGTGACGGCGGAAGACGTGCAGCGCGTCGCCCGCCAGGTGTTTCACCCCGACCGGGTGGTGCGCGTGGTGGTCGGAGCGATGCCGGAAGAATCGGACTGAAACGAAACGTGCCCGGTCCCAGGCGGGCATCGCCTGGGACCGGGCACCGTCGGTGCGGCCGTGACCGGGTTTAGAACACCGTATCGTTTCGCTCCGGCCGCCACACCGCGTCGTCGTCGGCCTCGTCGCGGTGCTCGGCGACGGCGGTGGCCAGCACGGGAACGGGCACGTTCCGCGAGTAGCGCATCATTCCTTCCCAGCCGCACGACGTGCACCAGCGGCGGCCCATGAAGCGCCGGATGGGCGTCAGCATGCGGTGGCGCAGCAGGATGGTTTCGCCGCTACAGCGGGGGCATTCGCGGCCGGCGGGCAGCAGGGCCACCAGGAGCGCCAGCGGCGCCAGGAGCATCACCACCCACAGCGCCGTCATGAACATCCAGAACATCGGGTCCTCCTGGTTCCTGCATCGGAGCCCTTGGGGCTGCACCGGCCGCCACCGGTGCGATCGCCCTTCTGCTCAGGCAACCCGCGTGCCGCCCGGTAGCCACATGGACATCCGTTTCAGCCCGGCCGCTGCCTTGCACTTCGGCAGCCGTTCGCGCCACGGGGCCAGGGCGATTTTCGGACCCGGCCCATGCTGCTGAAGGTGCATCCAGACCACCCCGAGCCCGCCACGCTCGCGCACGCCGCCCAGGTGCTGCGCGCCGGCGGGCTCGTGGCGTTCCCCACCGAAACCGTCTACGGGCTGGGGGCGCACGCGCTGGATCCGCAGGCCGTTGCCCGCATCTTTGCCGCCAAGGGACGGCCCAGCTACAACCCGCTGATCGTCCACGTGGCAGACGCGGACGCGGCCCGCCGGCTCGCGTCGCAGTGGCCGGACGAGGCGCGTCTTCTGGCGGATGCCTTCTGGCCCGGTCCCCTCACCCTCGTGCTGCCCAAGGACGGCGCGGTGCCCGATGCCGTCACCGCCGGGCTGCCCAGCGTCGCGCTCCGCGTCCCCGCGCATCCGGTCGCCTATGCGCTCCTGCGAGTGGCCGGCATCCCCGTCGCGGCGCCCAGCGCCAACCGCTCCACCCAGGTCTCGCCGACGACCGCCGCCCACGTGCTCCAAGGGCTGGGGGACCGCGTGGACGTAATCGTGGACGGCGGGCCCTGCCCCGTAGGCATCGAATCGACTGTGATCAGCCTGGCCGGCCCCCGCCCCACGCTGCTCCGCCCGGGAACCGTCTCCATCGACGACCTGCGCGCGGTGATCGGCGACGTCGCGCTTCCCTCCGCCGATCCCCACGCCGCAGACGCGCGCCCGTCGCCCGGGATGATGGACCGGCACTATGCCCCACGGGCCACCGTGCGGATCGTCCCTGGCGAGGACCGGGACCGCGCGATCGAGGCGGCCGCGCGCGAGGTGGATGGAGGCAGGCGCATCGGTGGCCTCATGCTCCACGAGGCCGATCCGCGGATCGCGCCCGTCATCCGCATGCCGGCCGATCCCGCGGGATATGCCAGCCGCCTCTACGCCGCGCTTCACGAGTTGGACGACGCGGGCTGCGACGCCATCCTGATCGATGCGGTCCCGGAAGACCCCGCCTGGGCCGGCATCCGCGACCGCCTGCGCCGCGCGGCGCATCGGTAGCCGCAGCTCGTTTGGGTCAACCGACCCATCCCGGAACGAAACGACACCGCGATCTTTGTCGTAACCACTCGCACAGCCACAAACATCGTACGCCCTGCCGTTGCGTATCATGTTTGTAGCAGTGGAGATGCAGCAAAAAAGTTCTGGCGTTCGGAGGTTCGGGCCGCTACAATATTGTCGCGGCAAAACCACCCCTCCCCCGCCGCGGCCAATCCCACCAGCACGACTGAACTTGCAATGAAGACATCCATCACCCGCAGATTCGCCACTGTCGCGGCGCTTGCGATGACAATGGGCGCTACCTATGCCGAGTCGGCGTCGGCGCAGATCGGCGGCCGGCTTCGCGGCGCCGTCGGGCGCGTCACGGGCGGCCGGCTGAGCCTGGACCAGCTGGTCGGCGGCGATCATCCCATCACCACCAGCCTGGAGCATGCGCGCTGGGCGGTGGACTCGCTCGACAACTTCACCCCGCGCGAGAGCAAGCGCTCCATGCTGCAGCTTCAGCGCACGCCCAACGGCGGGTTCGTGCTGCAGCCCGGCTACTGGGAGATGCACACCCAGAGCTACTGCCTGAAGGCCGGCACGCACGGGCCCGGCGGCGGCGACGGCTACCTCTTCGCGCCCACGGCGGGCCCGGCCGAGGACGCCGTGACCACCATCCTGCGCAACTCGGTAAACCATCCCGAGATCGAGCAGAGCAAGATCCAGACGCTGCTGTGGGCCATCATCGCGCGGGCGAAGTTCGAGGACCTTTCGCCCGAGCACAAGGCCACCGCCGCGCGCCTGCTCACGCCGGCCCAGCTCACGCGGCTGAACCGCAGCGCGCTGGACCTGGTTCCGGGCGACGAGATGGGCGCGCTGATGAACCGCGTTCCCGGCCCGCTGCGCCAGATCGTGGAGGCCGAGAACCAGCTCCGCCGCATGGTGACGGACCCGGGCGCCAGCTTCGCCGAGATGGAGCGCGTGGCCGTGCTGGCGGGTGCCGTGGGCATGGGCCCGGGCAGCCGCGCGGTCCCCAGCGGGCGCTGGTCGCTGCACCCGGACGGCTACTACGTGCGCTACATTCCGCAGGGCTACAGCTACACGGTCACGCAGCTCTGGGTACCGCAGGGCAGCCCGGCGGTGGGCAAGGAGTACGATCCGGCCACGCACATCGCGGTGCCGGGCAACACGAGCCGCCAGCGCCTGGTACAGTCCGGCCGCGCGCACCAGGGCCACTGAGCCGCGGATCGGAAGGAATGAAGCGGGCCGGCGAGCAATCGCCGGCCCGCTTTTCGTCATCCCGGAAACGAGCCCGTACGCGAACGCCGCGGCCCTGCTGGGGCGACTGAAGTCGCGGCAACAAGGGCCCAAAGTCCGCCTTCGCGGACTGCCCGCGCAGTCGAGTACACACAGGCCGGCCGAAGCGCAGTTCAGGTCTCCCCCTCCCCTGCGCAGCGGGGGACGGGGCCGGGGGGAGGGGGCTCCCGCAGCATGCGAGGCAGCCCGTCGAATCCCAATCGACGTTCTCCTCTCTCCCGCGCTGTTTGCGGGGGAGAGGCCGGGAGAGGGGGGTCCCGCGGCATGCACCGGCAGCCAGTCGAACCCCGACCGAAGTTCTGGTGGTGGAACGGGCGCGGGGGCCCGATCAACGATCCGGCCCCGCGTCATTTCCCTGATGCAGCCCATCAGGCACGCATGCTGCCCGGGGCGGAACGCATCGATCACCCGTACGCCAGAGAGCAACCCATGCCGTTCCAGGTACGCAGCGCCGGATGCATGTTCAGCATCATCGCCTCCATCGTCCTCACCATCCTGCTGAACGTCGGCCTGCGCGCCTGCTCCGGGTGACTCAGTTCTGAACGTTCAGCCGGGGCCAGCGCCGTTCGGGGTTGCCCAGGGCTCCCAGGTCCTCCGAGGCGCCGGCTGCCCGAGCCGTCCGCCTGCACACCCCGGTCGAGAGCTTGCCGTCCGCGCCTGCGTGGGCGTACACGAGGTACCGAACACCGCGGTCGAAATCCAACCCGCAGTCCCCTCCGCCCATGCCGGTGAGCACGACCACCTTGGGAGCGGAGACGCCCTTCCAGGCTCCGTCCACGCGAAAATGGACCATCCGCGCTGGCGCCCAGCGGCCAGGTTCGGGGCTCACCGTCGTTTCCCGGACCCTGACCACGGTGCCCGTGAACACGGCAGTCGCGGACTCCAGCGCGAACTGGGGCGTCGGCGGTCCCACGCACCTGCATGTGCTGCAGGGACCGGCAAACGAGAGCGCCGCGGCGAAGAGGGCGGGCAGGATCATGTGCTCGAAAGGAGGGGAGTGGTGGAACGCGCCTCCGGCTGTGGGCCGGGACTCTGGCGGTGCTTGGCTTCCATGAGCGCCCGGTCGGATGCCAGGAGAAGATCGTCCAACCCGGCCATGGGCGGCGCGAACTCGGCCACGCCGCTGCTGATGGAGAGCGGGATGCGCGCGCCGGCCCACCGCACGTTCGCGGCGGCGATGGTGCGCCGCAGCCGCTCTGCCGTCTCCGCGGCCCGCTCGGCACCCGTATGCGGCAGGAGCGCGATGAACTCGTCGCCGCCGAAGCGGGCGAAGACGTCGGTGTCGCGCAGCGCGCCCCGGCAGCACTCCACCACCGCGCGGATCACGTAGTCGCCCGCCATGTGGCCGTGCCGGTCGTTCACCTGCTTGAAGCGGTCCACGTCCAGCATCACCACCGAAAACGGCTCGCCGTAGCGAAGCGCGCGCTGCACCTGCTGCTCCACGAGGGCCACCAGGTGGCGGCGGTTGTACGCGCCGCTCAGCGGATCGACGATCGACAGCCTGCGCATCTCTTCCCGCGCGGCGCGAAGCTGCACCACCAGCCGCAGCTCCAGCGTCACGAACAGCGGCGCGCACACCGCCGGCACCAGGGCCGACAATGCCATCGCCGTCGCGTTCATCCCCCCGAACCACAGCACCATCATCGCCGCGGTCGCCGCCACCGACGCCACGATGGACGCGGCGACGACGATGATCCCCGTCGTCAGGGTGCCGAAGCGGTCGAGCAGGCGCGAAAGGATCATGAAGCGCGGTCAGGGATGATGGAGGAAGCCGGCGGCGGGATCACGCGCGAGGCCGAACGCCGACCGCCCCAAATGATGCTTCCTCCCCGGCGGAGAGGCAAGCAATATCTCCCGCCACCGTTCACGGGATGAGGCCTACGCGCAGCCCGCGTCACACGAAACACGAAAGGCACGCAGGATGTTCCCCCGCGCCTTCCGTGTTGGTGCGAGACCCCAGGTCAGGTCACCAGCCCACCGGCTTGCCGGCGTTCTGGCGGTCGAGCCACTCCTTGAGCGGCGCGAAGTACTCCATCATCGCGCCCGCGTCCATCTGCCGCTCGCCGGTCATGGCGAACAGCGTTTCCTGCCAGGGCTGGCTCTGCCCCGCCTCCAGCATCCGCGCCAGCTTGGCCCCCGCCGCTTCGCTGCCGTAGAACGAGCACCGGTACAGCGGCCCCGTGTGCCCCGACTCGCGGCAGAGCGAGCGGTAGAACTGGAACTGGAGGATGCGCGCCAGGAAGTACCGCATGTACGGCGTGTTGGCCGGAATGTGGTACTTGGCGCCCGGGTCGAAGTCTGCCTCGGAGCGAGCCACCGGCGCCGACACCCCCTGGTAGCGGTTGCGCAGCTCCCACCACGCCGCGTTGTAGCTGGCGGGGGTGATCTGCCCCGAAAACACGCCCCACCGCCACTTGTCCACCATCAGGCCGAAGGGCAGGAACGCCACCTTGTCCATGGCCTGGCGCAGCAGCAGCGCCGTGTCGGCCGCGGGGGCGGGCACCTGGTCCAGCAGGCCCACCTGCTTCAGGTACGCGGGCGTGATGGAAAGCGCGATGGCGTCGCCGATGGCCTCGTGAAATCCGTCGTGCGCGCCGTTGCGGAACAGCTGCGGCTGCACGCGGTAGGCGCGCTGGTAGAAGTTGTGGCCCAGCTCGTGGTGGATGGTGACGAAGTCCTCGCCCGTTGGCTCGATGCACATCTTGATGCGCACGTCGTCCTCGTCGTTCACGTTCCAGGCGCTGGCATGGCACACCGCCTCGCGGTCGCGCGGCTGCGTGAGCATCGACCGCTCCCAGAAGGTCGCCGGCAGCGAGTCGAAGCCCAGCGAGGTGAAGAAGCGCTCGCCGTACTGCGTCATCCCGCGGGCGTCCAGCCCCTTGCGGCGGATCAGCTCCGTCAGGTCGAACCCGGCCCCCGCCGCGTTCCGGGGCGCCACCAGCGGGTAGATGTTCCCCCACTCCTGCGCCCACATGTTCCCCAGCAGGTGCGCGGGAATCATCCCGTTCACCGGCACCACCTGCGGTCCGTACTGCTCCACCAGCCGCGTGCGGACGTACGCATGAAGCGACTGGTACAAGGGGCGCACCTGCTGCCACAGGCGCTCCACCTCGGCCTCGAAGGGGTCGGGCCCCATGTCGTAGCCCGAGCGCCACATGGCGCCGGTGTTGGGGTGCCCCAGCTCGCGCGCGCCCTTGTTGGAAAGCTCCACGAAACGCGAGTAGCGCTGGCGCATGGGCGCGCCCACGGCGTGCCAGCCCGCCCACACGTCGCGCAGCTCCCGCGGGTCGCGGCTGGTGGCCATGATGCGCGACGCCGCGCCGATGTCCAGGCACTCGCCCCCGGCGCGGCAGTACTGCCCACGCCCGTAGTCGGCCTCCATCCCCACGGTCAGGCGGGTGAGCTCCGACGCCTCTTCCGGGTTCCCCGGCGGCGGCGCGACCAGGGCCAGCTTCAGCAGGTTCAGCTTGCGGCGCTGGTCCGCGGGAAGCTGCACCTCGTCGAAGCGCCGCGCGGCCAGCGCCCGGCGCTGGATGGCCACGTTCAGGTTCTTCTGCGCCTCGGCCGAAAGCGCCTCGGTGTCGCCGGTGATGTAGGTGGCGGCCACCCACCCCGCCTGGTTGGAGCGCAGCGACAGCTCGCGAAGCTCGGCCTCGCTCTCGGCGATGAAGGCGGCGGCCTGCTCCGGCGTGGCCGCGGCCGGTACCACCAGCGACGTTTCCTCCGGCACGAAGGACCGTCCTGCGCACCCGGGCGCGGCCCCGGCCAGCACCAGCGCGCCCAGGCGGGCGAACAACTTACGTTGCATGCAGTTACGTCCTCGGGAGATGCGGCTCTTCACTCGTGGAACCGGTGCACAGTGACACGCCGCGCCGGGTTCCACAAGGGGCGGCGGAATGCGAAGAGGGCCGGCCCCGCACGCGCGGGGCCGGCCCTTTGGTCATCCGCCGCCGGCGGGCGTCAGCGGCGCAGGATCTGCCAGCCGCTGAGGGCAGCGAACACGTCCGTGTCCGTGGGTCCCCAGAAGTCGAACACCTGCTGGGCCGGGGCCTCCTCGAAGATCCACCGCGCGCCGTTCCAGCGGTAGATCACGCCCCCCTGCCCGCCGACGAACACGTTGGCGGACGAGGTGCCCCACACGCCGAACAGCTGGTTCTGCGTCGGGAGCTGCGTAACGGTCCACGCCGAGCCGTCGAAGCGGTACACCCTGCCCACGGTGCCCGCCACGAACACGTCGTTCGACGACGAACCCCACACCCCGAAGAGGTCGCCCGGGGCGCCGGGCAGCGTCACCTGCGACCACGACGTCCCGTCGAAGTGCAGCAGCACCCCGTTGTCGCCGGTGGCGTACACGTCGTTGGCCGACGTGCCCCACACCCGGCGCAGCAGCGTGTTCACCGGGGTGCTCATCTTCGTCCAGTTGCCATGGCTGCCGCGCAGCACGGTGCCCTGGTCGCCCACGATGAACCAGTCGTCCGGCGCGGCCGCCCACACGCCCCACAGGTAGATGTTCGCCGGGGGGTTGCTCCAGTCGCCCAGCGCCTGGGCATACACGATGTTGCCGTCGAAGCGCTCGTAGTACCAGGCGGTCCCGTTCCAGTGAAGGATGCGCCCGGTCTGGCCCACGGCGTAGATGTTGTCCTCGCCGGTGCCCCAGATGTCCAGCGTGCCGTGCCACTGCACCGTGTCGACGTTGTGCCACCGGGTGCCGTCGAAGTGCAGGATGCTGGTCCAGTTGGCCACGTACACGTTGCTGGCCGACGTGCCCCACACCGCCCAGTTCCCCTGGTCGTGGGCCGTGTCCATCAGCGTCCAGCGGTGGATCGGCTGGTCCACGATCAGCGCCGCGGTGCCGGTGAGCGATCCGCTCGCCGCCGTGATGGTGGTGAACCCCGCCTGGTCGCCCGTGGCCAGCCCGTTCGCGTCAACCGTGCCCACGCTGGCGATGCTCGACGACCAGGTGATGGGCGCGCCCGCGATGACGTTGCCGTGCAGGTCGGTGACCACCGCGGTGTACTGCTGGGTTTCGCCGGGCTGCACCGTCGCGGTCCCCGGGGTGACGGTGATGGCCCCGGGGATGCCCGCCTCGATGCGGAACTTCACCGCCAGCGTCTGCCCGTTCACCACGGCCACGTACTGGCTGCCGTCCACGCCCCGCGCCGCCGCCGCGGTCGCCACCACGCGCACGTCGGCGTGGCCCAGCTCACGCGCACCCACGCTCACGCGAATGCGGTACACCTGCGCCGCGTCCAGGGTGAACTGGCGGGTGTGCCAGCCGACGTGGTAGTGCGAATCGGAAACCTTCACCGCTTCGCCGCCGGTGCCTCCGGCCCGCGTGTACTCGGCCACGGCCGAGGTGCAGGCGGTGCCCGACCATGCGCAGATGGTGACGGTGGGGTCGAGGTTCGTGTCCAGCGTGCCGGCCGAGCCGGGGTTCTTCACCATCGGGGGCAGCCAGAAGAAGCCGGGCGTGCCGCCGTGCGTGGCGTCGGAGATGGAAGACGCCGCCACGCCTGTGGGGGCAGCCGGGTTCTTCAGGTCGGCGCACGCGCTGGCGAGCGCGGCGACGCCAACGAGAAGGAAACACCCGCGAAGTCTGCTCATGGATCCTCGGGAGGAATGGATAGGAAGAAAAACCGCCGCGTACCCCGCGGCGAGGGCCTGCGCACCCAGGGAGGGTGCGCGGTTGGAACGGTCAGGGCCGATGGAATGACGATTCGGAACGGTCTACGGTGCCGCTCTGTTGACGACGTGGCGCAAGTCGGCGGAACGACAGGAGTTGCGGAGAGCTGCTACGCCATAATGTGGCACTTAGGGGCGGGGAACACAAGAGTTATCTCCCGACAAAAAGAAAACGCGGAGAGCCGCCACGGCTCCCTGCGTTCCATCCTGCTCCGGCGCAGCGAACCCTTCAGGGCGTGCTGTCCACGCGCACGGGGGCGCTGGCGGTGTCGCCGCGGGCCGGCGCGCTCACCCGGCCGCGCTCCACCAGCGCCGAGTCGCGCGCGTCCAGCGCCTCCAGGTGAATGCTGGTGTCGACGGCCATCCCCATCTGCGCCGCCTCTTCGGGAGAAAGCGCCTTGGCCTCGGTCTGCACCTGCTGCGACGACAGCCCGTCCTCCCACTCCTTGTTGGTGGTATCCATCTTGGCCGGCCCCCCCGCGCCCTTCTCCCCGCCCCTTCCGCACGCGGCCAGGAGCAACGCGGCGGCGAGCGCCAGGGGCAAACGGCGGAACCCAGACATCGGCATGATGGCGTCTCCGTAGGATCTCGAAAAGACGAAAGGCGGCGGCCCGCGCTCAGGCGCGCGGGCCCGCCGCGTCCAGGAAGTCGCGGACGCGCTCCCACACTTCGACGGCCCGCTCCCAGTGCGGAAGCCCGCCCGTGGGAAGGCCCACGACGGTGACGTTGGGTCGGCCGTCCAGCTCGGGAAGGCGGTCGTAGTTCTCCTGCCGGCGGTTCTCCACCGTGCCGTGGATCACCAGCAGCGGCTGCCGCAGCCGGCGGAAGGCGTCGGCCGAGTCGCGCGGGAACATCCGCCCGCTCAGGAAGTCGTCCAGCGGCAGGGCGGCCCCCTCCATCCGCGAGGTCTCGGCAGCGAAGTCCACGAACTCCTCCGGCACGCCGAACTCGGGGGTGAACAGGTTGTCGGCCGCGAACTGGTACAGCGACTCCGGCGTGGTCAGCCGGTCGTAGAAGGCGCGCTGCACCCCGGGAAGGGTGAACAGCAGGCGCGACCAGATGCGCGGCAGGGCGCCGGGGTTCTTGCCCAGTCCCGAGGGCTCCAGCGCCACCAGGGCGTGCACCAGGTCCGGCCGCCGCCGCGCCACCTCGGCCGCGTACGCCGCGCCCAGCGACAGGGCCACCACGTCGGCCCCGCCCGCGGGCTTCACCACCCGCTCCAGGAAGTGCTCCAGCTGGTCTTCCATCAGCCCCGGCTCGTAGGCGATCTCCGGCCGATCGCTGTGCCCGAAGCCCACCCACTCCAGCGCGAACAGCGGCCGGTCGGTGTAGCGCGCGAAGGCCCGCACCATGGGCCGCATCTCGTGCGCAGAGGCCACCGCGTTGATGGAGTGCAGGAACACCACGGGCCGGCCCGTGCCCTCGCGCTGGTAGTACGCGTAGAACACGTCGCCCCACGGCACGTACTCCAGGGGGAGCCCCAGCGCGTTGGGCAGCTCCGTCACCGGCTTGCGGCGCGCCTTGCGGGCGCCCAGCAGGTACACCGCGTACGCGCCCAACGCCGCCGCACCCAGGCCGGCGGCCGCCTTGCGCCGCGTGCTGCCCAGCAGCGGCGTGCCCTTCGCTTCGTCCTGGCGCTCTTCCGGGCGCCCCTCGCGGCCCGTCTTCGGGCCCTCGTTCACGGCCATCCGCTCCTCTCGCGTTCGCTCCCCGCCAGCCCCGTCCATCCCCCGTGCAATCCCCGTGCAAACACCAAGGCCCGGCGACTCCGCCGGGCCCGTGCAGCTCGTCCTCGGTCCCCGGCCGCGCCCGTCCTCAGGGCTCGGCCGCCGACGCCACCGCCTCGCGCGGCGCGTTCAGCGACTGCCACCCCCGGTCGGCCAGGTCCAGGATCCCCCAGCGCTCCCGCACCCCCGACGCCGTCATCCCGCCGGGAAAGACGCGCACGCCGGCGGTAAAGAACAGCAGCACGATCAGCGCCGCCGCGGCCACCACCCCCGCCATGGCCGGACGGGGGAGCCGCGCGTGCGCGTGCTCGTCGGCGCCGCGCGCGGGGCGCATGTACATCACCACGATCACGCGCAGGTAGTAGAAGTACGACACCAGCGACGCCAGCACCAGGATCACCGCCATGGGCGTCAGGTTCTGCGGGGCCGACACCAGCGCGCGCAGGATGTACAGCTTGCCCAGGAACCCCGCCGTCAGCGGAAAGCCCGCCAGCGACAGCAGGAAGATCGAGAACACCGCCGCCAGCAGCGGCTTCTGGTGCGCCAGCCCCGAGTAGTCTTCCAGCGTCACCCGCTCGTCGGCGCCGCGCGCGTTGGCGATCACCACCCCGAAGGCGCCCGCCGTCATCAGCGTGTACACCAGCAGGTAGAAGAGGAAGGCGCCGGGCCCGCCGGAGTTGATGGCCAGCAGCGCGGCCAGCAGGTACCCCGCGTGGGCGATGGACGAATACGCCAGCATGCGCTTCACCGAGCCCTGCGTGGCCGCGATCAGGTTGCCCCCGATCATGGTGAGCATGGCGATGAAGAAGATGGGGTTGGCCCAGTGCTCGTACCCCCCCGCGAAGCCCACCAGGAACACGCGGATGAACGCCGCGAACGCCGCCGCCTTCACCCCCGTGGCCATCAGCGCCGTCACCGGCGTGGGGGCGCCGTCGTAGGCGTCGGGGGTCCACATGTGGAAGGGCATGGCCGCCACCTTGAACCCGAAGCCCACCAGCAGCAGCGCCATCCCCGCCATCAGCATGGGCTCGTCGCGGTTGCCGGAGATGAGCAGCTGGTTCAGCCGGGCGATGTTCGTGGTCCCCGTGGCGCCGAAGGTCAGCGCGATGCCGTACAAGAAGAACGCGCTGGTGAAGGCGCCCAGCAGGAAGTACTTCAGCGAGCCCTCGGTGGAGCGCGCGTCCAGGCGGTCGAAGCCCACCAGCACGTAGATGGCCACCGACATCACCTCCAGGCCGATGAACACCATCAGCAGGTCGGTGGCGCCGGCCATCAGCATCATCCCCAGCGTGGCGAACAGGATCAGCGCGTGGAACTCGCCGCGGTTGATCCCCCGCCGGTCCAGGTACCCCAACGACAGCAGCAGCGCCATCCCGGCCGCCAGCAGGCAGATGAAGTTCACGATCACCCGGAACGAGTCCAGCGCCACCATCCCCGGCACCGAGCCGGCCTGGTGGCTCATCCGGTACAGGGCCACGTTGGCCACGGCCGTCAGCACCAGGCTGCCGATGGACAGCCAGGGAATGGCGCGGCTGGAGGGCTCGGAGCGGTTGCCCTTCTGGAACACGTCCACCAGCAGCACCGCCATCGCGCAGAGCGAAAGGACGATTTCCGGCAGCAGCGCCCAGAAGTAGTGGCCCTGGTTGGCCAGGTTCAGTTCCATCAATCGGCTCGGGCGCGGGTCAGCGGTTCGGTTCGGCGGCGTCGAGGGCGGCAAAGCCGAAGGGCTCCACCACCGTCGACCGCTTGCTCATTTCCAGGATGATCTTCGCCGCGGGCTCCATGCGGTCCAGCACGGGCTTGGGGTAGAAGCCCAGCCACAGGATCAGCGCCACCAGCGGCACCAGGATCGCCATCTCGCGCAGGTTCAGGTCCGGCAGCCGGCGGTTGGCCGGCTTGTCGAGCGGGTTGAACAGGATTCGCTGCACCATCGGCAGCATGTAGTACGCGGCGAAGATCACGCCGGTGCTGGCGATCAGCGCCATCCAGGGCGCGCTGCGGAAGGTGCCCAGCAGCACCAGGAACTCCGAGAAGAACCCGGCCGTCCCCGGCAGCCCGATGGAGGCCATCGCCGCGAACACCAGCATCACCGACAGCAGTGGCACCGTGGCCGCCAGCCCGCCGAAGTCCTCGATCTCGTAGCTGTGGCGCCGCTCGTACAGCATGCCCAGCAAAAAGAAGAGCATGGGCGTGGAAAGGCCGTGGCCGATCATCACCAGCAGCGCGCCCTGCAGCCCCTGCAGGTTGAAGGCGAAGATCCCCAGGATCACGAAGCCCAGGTGCGCCACCGAGGTATACGCCACCAGCTTCTTCGCGTTGGGCTGCACCGCCGCCACCATGGCCGTGTAGATGATGCCCACCACCCCCAGCACCATCGCCCAGAAGATGGTGCGCGGGTCCGTCGCCGCGTCGGGGAACAGCGTCACGCCGAAGCGGATGAAGCCGTAGGTGCCCATCTTCAGCAGCACGCCGGCCAGGATCACCGAGCCCGCCGTGGGCGCCTGCACGTGGGCGTGCGGCAGCCAGGTGTGGAACGGGAACACGGGCACCTTGATGGCGAACGCCAGCGCGAAGGCCAGGAACAGCAGGAACTGCTCGGCCGACGTGGTCCGCACCTCCAGGAAGGCGAAGTAGCTGAAGCTGGGGCCCGCGCCGCCGGCCTGCGCCCGCCACCACAGGTACAGGATGGCCACCAGCATCAGCAGCGAGCCAATGGTGGTGTACAAGAAGAACTTCACCGCCGCGTACACCCGCTCCCTGCCGCCCCACACGCCGATCAGGAAGTACATGGGGATCAGCATCATCTCCCAGAACATGTAGAACAGGAACATGTCCAGGGCCACGAACACGCCGACGACGCCCGACGTGAGGGTGAGCAGCGCGGGGTAGAAGGTGCGCTGGCGGTCGCGGATGTACGTCCACGAGCCCAGCACCATCAGCGGCAGCAGCAGCGTGGTCAGCAGCACCATGAACAGGCTGA
The DNA here is from genome assembly GCF_036399935.1 of Longimicrobium sp. Taxonomy (GTDB): domain Bacteria; phylum Gemmatimonadota; class Gemmatimonadetes; order Longimicrobiales; family Longimicrobiaceae; genus Longimicrobium. Next base: position 368,404 of record NZ_DASWMD010000016.1, on the reverse strand, counting down.
TGCCGTCCATCCCGATCTGGTAGCGGATGCCCCAGTCGGGGAACCACGCGGCATTGGCGCAGTTCTGCATCAGGGCGTTCACGGGCTCACGCACCCCCAGCCCCAGCTGTCCGCCCGACCCCGCGAAGGTGCAGCGGCCGGCCGGGTCGAAGCTGAAGAACAGCGGCACCGAGGCGACGAACTCCAGGATCCCCGCCCCCAGCGCGACCATCCGCGCGTTCCGCTCGCCCGCCAGGTACGCGGCCAGCGCGCCCAGCACGGGGAACAGGATCAAGAAGGTGAGGATCCAGTGGCTCTGGTAGATCGATTCCATTTCCGTTCGCGCGTCAAAGGGCCATGAAGCTGCCCAGCACCACCAGCACACCCACGATCAGCACGAACGCGTAGGTGTTCACGTATCCGGTCTGGGCCCGGCCCATCCACAGCCCCAGCGCCTGCGCCATGCGGCCGAACATGTCGACCATGCCGTCGATGCCCCGGTCGAACCCCCACTGCAGGCGCGACAGGAAGTTCACCGGCTTCACCACCGTGCGGTCGTAGAACTCGTCCACGTACCACTTGTTGTAGAGCGCCTTCTGCAGCCCGCCCTCGTACGCCGGCTCCACGTCGGCCGTCCGCACCCGCTCGTTGCGCTTGCTCACCATCCCCCACGCCAGCGCCAAGCCGCCCAGGCCGATGACGATGGCCAGGATGATGGGCCAGGCCGCGTGGTGCGGCTCCACGGCGTTCTGCACGTTCTCGCGCATCACCGTCTCGGAACCGGCGATCACCGGGTGCAGCCAGTGGTGCAGCGCCGCGCCCTGGCCGAAGTCGAACCACTCGACCACGGGCACGTGCTCCTCGACGTTCAGCAGGCCGCCCACCGTCGAAAGGAGCGCCAGCACGATGAGCGGCAGCGTGAGCGTCCAGTTGCCCTCGTGCAGGTGGCTGCGCTCCGCGTCGGTCCCGCGGAAGCGGCCGAAGAAGGTGTAGATCATCATGCGGCCCATGTAGAAGGCCGTGATGAAGGCGGTGATCGACAGGATGATGCCGATGGCCCACATCCAGGGCGCCGGGTTCATCCCCACGTGGCTCATTCCCGCCGCGAGCGGGTTGGCGCCGCCGGCCCCCAGCCAGGCCGCGCCGATGATCTCGTCCTTGGAGAAGAAGCCCGCGAACGGCGGCACGCCGGCGATGGCCAGCGTGGCGATGCCCATGGTGGCGAAGGTGATGGGCAGGTGCCTCTTCAGCCCGCCCATGTTGCGCATGTCCTGCGCGTCGGCCGGGTTGTGCGTGGCGTGAAAGGCCCCGTGCATGGCGTGGATCACCGCGCCCGAGCCCAGGAACAGGCAGGCCTTGAAGAAGGCGTGGGTCATCAGGTGGAACACCCCCGCCGTGTAGGCGCCCATCCCCACCGCGGCGAACATGAAGCCCAGCTGCGACACGGTGGAGTACGCCAGCACCTTCTTGATGTCCCACTGCTTCAGGCCGATGGTCGCCGCGAACAGCGCCGTCAGCGTGCCCACGACGGCCACCACCAGCGAGGCGCGGGGCGCCATGGTGAAGATCACCGACGAGCGGACGACCAGGTACACGCCCGCCGTCACCATGGTCGCGGCGTGGATCAGCGCCGAAACGGGCGTGGGGCCGGCCATGGCGTCCGGCAGCCACACGTACAGCGGCAGCTGCGCGCTCTTGCCGGCGGCGCCCAGGAAGAAGAAGAGCGCGATCGCCGTCACCACCGCCCCGCCGAACTCCAGCTCCGAGGGGGCCCGCTCCATCACCTCGCTGAACGTGAGCGTGCCCACGTTCACGAACAGCAGGAACATGGCGATCAGGAACCCGAAGTCGCCGATGCGGTTGACGATGAACGCCTTCTTCCCCGCGTCGGCGTTCGCCTTTTCCTTGAACCAGAAGCCGATCAGCAGGTAGCTGCACAGGCCCACGCCCTCCCACCCCACGAACATCAGCGGGTAGGAGCTGCCCAGGACCAGGATCAGCATGAAGAAGATGAAGAGGTTCAGGTACGCCATGAAGCGCGGATACCCGGGGTCCTCCTTCATGTAGCCGATGGAGAAGATGTGGATCAGCGAGCCCACGCCGGTGATGATCAGCGTCATCACCATCGAGAGCGGATCCAGCAGCAGGTCGAAGCCCACCTGCAGGTCGCCGACGGGCATCCACTCCCAGCCCTTGATGTCCTCGAACGTCCCCGCCCCGCGCATGCTCATCCAGTTGAGCACGGCGATGGCGAACGCCGCCAGCAGCACGCCCGGCGCGATGAACGACGGCGCGACGTGCGTCCACGGCCTGGGGCCGCCGTGATGCGCGTGATCGTCGTGCGCATCGTGGCCGTGTGCGTCATGCCCGTGCGCGTCGCGCGCGTGGCCGTGGTGCGCGTCGTCCGCGTGGTCGCCGGGGTTGGGGCGCAGGCCGCTGTCCAGGTGCTCCTGCTCGCTGGGCGCCCCCGCGTGGGCGTGCGACAGGGCCGGGGCGGCGGCGTGGGCGTGCTCGTGCGCGTCGTGCCCGTGCGCGTCCCAGTAGGGGTCGCCCACGGGGGGAACGGCGGGGAGCGCCTTGCGCGCGGCGTACAGCGCGATCAGGCCGTTGACCAGAAAGCCCAGCAGCGGCAGGGCCAGGATCAGCCAGGGCAGCACCGGGTGGAACGTGGCGCCGTGCGAGGCCGCTTCGGCGCCGTGCGCGGCGGCGGCCGGCGCGCCGTGCGCCGCTTCGGCGGCTTGAAGGAGGAGCATCACCCCTACCACCGTAGCAGGCTGAAGTTCTTGATGTCCACCGACTCGCTGTGGCGGAAGACCGAGATGATGATGGCCAGCCCCACCGCGGCTTCGGCTGCGGCGACGGCGATCACGAAGAAGACGAACACCTGCCCCTGCACCCCGGCGTAGGGCGAAAGCGACACGAAGGCCAGGTTCACGGCGTTGAGCATGAGCTCGATGCACATGAACAGGACGATCGCGTTGCGGCGGATGACCACCCCCGCGACGCCGATGGAGAACAGGATGGCGCTGAGCGCCAGCGAGTACTGCAGCGGAACGTGCTCCACGTGCTCCTCAGATCTTTCTCTTGGCCAGCGCCACCGCGCCCACCACCGCGATCAGCAGCAGCATGGCCGTGGCCTGCAGCGGAACGACGTACTCCTGGTACATGGGAATGCCGATCAGCCCCACGGTGCCGCGCTCGGCCGTCTGCGCGGCCAGGGCGGCGTGCCCTACCTCGGCGCCCACGCCCGTGGGCGGAAGGCCGGTGAACATGCGGCCCAGCAGCGCGATCATCACCAGCGCGGCGCCCCCCGCCATGATCTTCCACCCGGTGCCGCGGATGTCCACCTCGTAGTCGTTGCCCAGGTTCAGCAGCATGATCACGAAGAGGAACAGCACCATGATGGCGCCGGCGTACACCAGGATCTGGACGATGCCGATGAAGAAGGCGCCCAGGAGGGTGTAGATGGCGGCCAGCGCGAAGAAGGTGCCGATCAGCCACAGGGCGCTCGACACGGGGTTCTTCCGCGAGATCACCATCACGGCCGAGCCGATGGCGCAGGCCGCGAAGAAGAAGAAAAGGATCTGGGTCAGCATCTGGTATCCACGTTGTGCACCCTCATCCGGGGGCCCTCGAAACGACGTCGTCGGTGCGCGGCGGCCGGGCCGGCGCATGCCCCTGCAGGGGCGGTTGAAACCGCGGCAACAACGGCCCGAAGTCCGCCTTCGCGGACTGCTTCCGCTGCATCGGTGCGCCTCGATGACAGACGGCGCAGTCCGCCTCTCCGGGCGGCACCCTCTGCAATCGTGCGCCTCGACAAAACACGGCGCGGTCCCCCTCCAGTGGCGGTTTAAACCGCGGCTGGAACCTCACGAAGTCCGCCTTCGCGGACTGCTTCCTCTGCATCCGTGCGGTTCGACGGAGCCCGGGGCACTCACCGGGGGCGGAGAGCGCTCACTCCGCCGTTACTTCCGCACGCACTCACGCACTCACGCACTTCCGCACGACAGCCAGCCGCTCACTCGCCGGCTGGATCGGCCGGGTCCCACAGCAGCGTGCTGGGGTGCGTCTGCTTCATCAGGCGGTCCAGGTCATACACGAAGTTGTCGCGCGTGTACTCGCCGGACTCATAGTGGTTGCCCACGTGGATGGCCTCCACCGGGCACACCTCCTGGCACATCCCGCAGAAGATGCAGCGGAACTCGTCGATCTCGTAGACGATCGGGTAGCGGTTGCCCTGGTCGTCCTCGCCCGGCACCAGCTTGATGCAGTTGGCCGGGCAGATGGTGGGGCACAGGCCGCACGCCACGCACTTGGGACGCCCGTCGTCGTGCGTCTCCATCACGTGCGTTCCCCGCCATCGCGGGCTCAGCTGCTTCTTCTCGTCCGGATACTGGATGGTCTTTTCCGAGCGGTCGCCCGCCGACTGCACCAGGTGCCGGAAGGTGAGCGCCATCCCCGAAAGCGTGGCGCGGATGTACGACGACTTCCGCACCGGGCGCTTCATGACCTGAACCGTGGCCGCCATAGTTCCGTGCCTCTATCTGACGGCAGAGCCCGGCGTCGTCAGCCGCTGGCGCATCTGCTCCGCCCGCCGCCGCGCCAGGTGCTGCGCGTGAATCCGCTTTTCGTCCATCGAGCCCGTGCCGGAAAGCACGCGCCCCCGGTCCATCAGCCACATCACCAGGAAGAGCATCACCCCGTTCACCGCCGTCAGCACCAGCCCGCCGAACAGGGTGATGGCCCCGCGCGTGCCGTCGGGCGCCACCTGCACGAACGGCTCGCCCGCGCTGTCCAGCCCCAGCACCGTGGCGCCCGTCACCACGACGGCCACCAGGGCGGCGGGAAGCATGATCTTCCACCCCAGGTCCATCACCTGGTCGTACCGGAAGCGCGGAACCGTCCAGCGCACCAGCATGAAGATAAGGATGAAGAAGAAGGTCTTCGCGGTGAAGAAGCCGAAGCTCACGATGGTCTTCCAGATGGCCGGCTGCGCGCCGATCCAGCGCCCGTCGGCCCCGAAGCCCAGCATGTCGTCGCCGCCGTAGCCGGGGATGTCCCAGCCACCCAGGAAGAGCGTGGCCATCAGCGCCGACACCGTCAGCACGTGCGCGTACTCGGCGATGAAGAACATGCTGAACTTCATGGCGCTGTACTCGGTGTGGTAGCCGGTCACCAGCTCGCTCTCCGCCTCGGGAAGGTCGAAGGGCAGGCGGTTGGTCTCGGCGAAGCAGCTGATCCAGAAGAAGAAGAACGACACCGAGAACGGCAGCGCGAACCACAGGTTCATCTGCTGCTGCTTGTACACGATCTCGGGGAGCCCCACGTTGCCGACGACGAAGAACAGCGACATCAGCGACAGCCCCAGCGCGATCTCGTAGCTGATCATCTGCGCGCCCGCCCGCAGGCCGCCCAGCAGCGCGTACTTGTTGCTGCTGGCCCAGCCGGCGAGGACGATCCCGTACACGCCCAGCGAGCTGAACGCCAGCAGGAACAAAATGCCCACCGGCAGGTCGGCCACGATCATGGGGATCACCCCCCAGCGCGTGGGGAGCGGCGCCGCGAAGGGGATCACCGCGAAGGTCACCAGCGCCGGGATGATGGACAGCATGGGGGCCAGCGTGAAGAACACCCGGTTGGCCTCGGCCGGGTTCGTCTCTTCCTTCAGGATGTTCTTGATGCCGTCGGCCAGGGGCTGCCCCAGGCCGCCGGGGCCCACGCGGTTGGGGCCCAGGCGGTCCTGCATCCAGGCGCTCACCTTGCGCTCCATCAGCGTCAGCATGGCCACCGTCACCATGACCACGCTGAAGGCCGCGATCACCTTGATCATCGACCACACCAGGAACGCCATGTCCGACGGCTGGTGAAGGTTCGAGATCGTCTGCACTGCTTGCATTCGCGTTCGGTCCGTTGGGCCCGCGTTCGTCAGGGGCCGGCCTGCGTGCCGGTCCCCCGCCCTGCTCAGATCAGATCGCCCGCGCGATCCGCGAAATCAGTCGCCCATCTCCTGCAGCTCGCGCACGCCGGGGAGCACCGCCCCGTTGGCGCCCAGGTCCGCCCAGGCCAGCTGGCCGAACTCGGGGCAAACCGCGCCCAGCGTGCCGAACGCGTCGGCCGCCGTTCCCGGCGCTCCCGCCTCGCTGATGCCGGCCAGCAGCACGCCCAGGATCTGCCACGCCGGCCGCGCCATTCCCGGCGCCCGCACCGCGGGCCAGAAGCGCTGCACGCGGCGCTGGATGTTCGTGAACGTCCCTTCCATCTCGGCGAAGGTGGTCGCCGGCAGCACGAAGTGGGCGTTGCGCGCCGCGGGGGCCAGGTGCTGGCCCACGTACACGAAGAGGGACGCGTTGGCTCCGAAGTCCGCCGGCGCGTCGCCCAGCTCGTCGCCCAGGACCAGGAGCACGCCCGTGTGCGCGCCCACCGACTCCAGCCCGCCCTTGCCGTCGGGCCTGCCCGTCCGCCCGAAGCCGAACAGCTCCGCACCCACGACGTTGGCGGCGCGGTCACGGCGCAGCGCCAGGTCCGGGAAGCCGGGAAGAACCACCTCTTCGCCCTGCTCGCAGCGGAACACGCCGTCGCCGCCGCCCACGGCCTCCATCACCCGGCGCAGCGCGCCCATTCCCTCGTTCGACTCGAAGGGCGAGACGACCGCCCGCGCGCCGCCGCCGCCGCCGGCGCCGCGCAGGGCCTCGGCCAGGCGGGTCAGCGTGTCGGCCCACGACATCGGCACGTGGCGGCCCGAGGCGTCGCGCACCAGCGGCGCCTCGATGCGGTCCACGCGGTTCATCCAGTTGTAGTTCAGCCGGCCGAAGTCGCACATCCAGTGCGCGTTCACCTCGGGGTTGGGGCGCGGCTTCAGGCGCATCACCTGGTCGTCGCGCGTCTCCAGCCGGATGTTGCACCCCATGCTGCAGTTGGGGCAGACGGAGGGAACCCGGTCCAGGTCCCAGGCGCGCGCCTTGTGAAGGAAGTCCTTGCTGACCAGCGCGCCCACGGGGCAGATGTCGACGATGTTGTCGGCCCAGATGTTCCCCGTGAGCCCCTCGTCGTAGAAGGTGTCGATCACGGCGCGGCTCCCGCGCTGCACCACAGTCAGCCGCTCGTCCTGCGCGACCTCGCGCATGAAGCGCACGCAGCGGGTGCACATCACGCAGCGGTCGGCGTAGAACAGCACGTCGCCGCCGAAGTCGTCGCGCCCCAGCACCCGCTTGGGCTCGCGCGAGCGGCCCATGGCGGGGCCCTCGGCCGAGACGTAGTCCTGCAGCTTGCACTCGCCCGACTGGTCGCACACCGGGCAGTCCAGCGGGTGGTTGACCAGGTAGAACTCCAGCACCCCCTCGCGCGCCTTGAGGGCGTTCTCGCTCTGGGTGTGCACCACCATGCCGTCCGTCACCGACCCCACGCAGGCGGGGATCAGCTTGGGCGACTTTTCCACCTCGACCAGGCACATGCGGCACTGGGCCGGGGCCGACATGCCGGGGTGGTAGCAGTAGTGGGGGACGTCGACGCCCGCCTGGGCGCACGCGTCCAGCAGGCGCGTGCCCTTGGGCACGTCCAGCGTCATTCCGTCTACGGTGACGGAAACGGTCTCAGGCGTCGGGGTCGGTTCGGCCATCGCCGGCTTCTCTTTCGTTCAGTCGTGGCCGGCGGTCATCGCCCGCCGGCCCCGGCGAGCTGCCCGGCGTCCATCAGCGCCAGGTAGTCGTCGCGGAACTTCTGGATGGACGACACGATGGGCGCGGCGGCCGCGTCCGAAAGCACGCAGATGGTCTTTCCCGACATCTTGTCGGAAATGTCCAGCAGCGTGTCGAGGTCGTCGGGAGTGCCGCGGCCGCGCTCCACGCGCTTCAGGATCTTGCTGGCCCACGCCGTACCCTCACGGCAGGGCGTGCACTGGCCGCAGCTTTCGTGGGCGTAGAAGTCCACCATGCGGCGAACCTGCTTGACCACGTTGGTGCCGGAGTCCATCACGATCACCGAGCCGCACCCCAGCATGGTGCCGGCGGCGGCCATCGACTCGTAGTCCATGCCGATGTCCAGCTCGTCGGCGGTAAGGATGGGCACCGACGAGCCGCCGGGGATCACCGCCTTGATCGGCTTGCCGCTGGGCGTGCCGCCGCAGACCTCGTAGATGAACTCGCGGAAGTTGAAGCCCAGCGGCACCTCGTAGTTGCCGGGGCGCTTCACGTGGCCGGATACGCAGAACAGCTTGGTGCCCACCGACTTCTCGGTGCCCCACTGCTTGTACCAGTCGGCGCCGTGGTGCACGATGTGCGCGGCGGCGATCAGCGACTCCACGTTGTTCACCGCCGTGGGGTAGCGGAAGGCGCCCGCGATGGCCGGGTACGGCGGCTTCACCCGGGGCTCGCCGCGGCGCCCCTCGAGCGAGTTGAGCAGCCCCGTCTCTTCGCCGCAGATGTACGCGCCCGCGCCGATGTGCAGGGTGATGTCGATGTCGACGCCCGAGCCCATGATGTTCTTGCCCAGGTACCCCGCGGCGTACGCCTCTTCGATGGCCCGCGCCATCACCTGGGCCGGCTCGAAGAACTCGCCCCGCACGTAGATGTACGCGTGCTCGGCGTTGATGGCGTAGGCGCCTACGACGCACCCCTCGATCAGGGCGTGCGGCGTCCACCGCATCAGCTCGCGGTCCTTGAAGGTGCCGGGCTCGCTCTCGTCGGCGTTGCACACCAGGAAGTGGGGCTTGCCCGCTTCCTTCTTGGGCATGAAGCTCCACTTCATCCCCGTGGGAAAGCCCGCGCCGCCGCGGCCGCGCAGCCCCGACGCCTTGACGATGTTCACCACCTCGGCGCGGTCCAGCCCCAGCGCCGTGCGCATGGGCTTGTAGCCGCCGAGCGCCTCCCACCCCTTCAGGGTGCGGGCCTCGGGGTTGCCGAAGTGCTCGGAGATGACGAGCGTCTCGGCCGGGTGCCGGTACGGATATGCCATGGCCGCCTCAGGTCAGCCGCGCGAGCACGTCGGGCACGCTCTCGGGCCGCACGTTCTCGTAGTAGAACTCGTTGATCTGCACCGCCGTCGGGAACCCGCAGGCGCCCAGGCACTCCACCTCGATCACCGTCCACAGCCCGTTGGCCGAGGTCTCGCCCAGCTCGGTGCCGGTGTGCTTGAGGAAGGCCTCGAGCACGGCGTCGCCCCCGCACAGGTTGCACGAGATGTTGGTGCACACCTGGATCAGGTACTTCCCGACCGGGGCCAGGTTGTACATGGTGTAGAAGGTGGCCACGCCGCGCACGTACGCCGGCGGAAGCTGGAGCTTCTCGGCCACCTCGTCCTGCGTTTCGGGCGACAGGTACCCGCGGATCTCGTGCGCCAGGTGAAGCGCCGGAAGCAGCGCCGCCTGCCGGTCCGGGTAGCGGCTGAGGATCTTCTCCAGCCGGTCCTCGTAGGGGCCGTGGAAGATGGGCGCCTGCGGGTCCTTGGTCGCCGTGTGGTACGGCAGGGTGCCGGCGACGGAGGCGTGGCCGCCGTCCGCCGGGCGCCGCCCGATGAAGGCGGTGCCCCGCACGTCGGCTTCCGTCAGCCCCGCGAACTCGCCGGTGTCGCCCACGAAGCCGGGGTTCTGCACGGCCTCGGGCCACGACGTCGGGTCGTACTCGCTCCCGGCGCGAATCGGCTCGGCGCTCATCGGTCGATCTCTCCCAGCACGATGTCGAGCGACGCGTTCACGGCGATCACGTCGGAAAGAAGCGCCCCCTCGATCATGTGCGGCAGGGCGGCGATGTTGATGAAGCTGGGGCCGCGCACGCGCCAGCGGACGGGCTTGGCGCCGCCGTCGCTGACGACGTACATGCCCAATTCGCCCTTGGACGACTCGACCGAGAACCACGACTCGCCCACCGGCGCGCGCACCCCCTCCATCACCACCTTGAAGTGGTGGATCATCGACTCCATGTCGTTCATCGCCGCCGTCTTGGTCGGCAGGATCACGCGCGGGTCGTCGATGTTGATGGGTCCGCCGGGAAGCCGCTCGATGGCCTGGCGCAGGATGCGGATGCTCTGGCGCATCTCCTCCATCCGGCACATGTAGCGGTCGTAGATGTCGCCGTGCTCGCCCACGGGCACCACGAAGTCGTACTGGTCGTAGTCGTAGTACGGGCGGTCCTTGCGGACGTCGTAGTCCACCCCCGAGGCGCGCAGGTTGGGCCCGCTGAGGCCGAAGTTCACCGCGTCCTCGGCCGAGATGACGCCCACGCCCTGGGTGCGGCCCACCCAGATGGCGTTGTTGGTGAGCAGCGTCTCCACCTCGTCGAGGACGGGGAGAAAGCCGTCCATCCACTTGCTCAGCTGCTCCACCCACCCGGCCGGCAGGTCGGCCATCATCCCCCCGATGCGGGTGGACGAGGTGGTGATCCGCGCGCCGGTCAGCGACTCGTGAAGGTCGTAGATCAGCTCGCGCTGCTGGAAGGTGTACAGGAAGACGGTGAAGGCGCCCAGGTCGATGGCCGTCGTGCCCAGCCACAGCAGGTGGCTGAAGATGCGGTCCAGCTCCATGCACATCACCCGCACCACCTTGCACCGCTCCGTCACCTGGATCCCCATCATCTTTTCAACCGCCATGGCGTAGGCGCAGTTGTAGATGAGGGGCGCCAGGTAGTCCATGCGGTCGGTCAGCGGGACGATCTGGTTCCAGTCGCGGTACTCGCCCAGCTTTTCGAAGCTGCTGTGCAGGTAGCCGATGTGCGGGATGCAGCGCACCACCGTTTCGCCGTCCAGCTCCAGCACCAGCCGCAGCACGCCGTGGGTGGCGGGGTGCTGCGGGCCGATGTTGATGAGCATGTGCTCGCCCGCCACGTCCTCGTGCACCTCGCGGGCTTCGCCCTGCACGGGAACGATGGGGGCGTGCACCAGGCTGCCGCCGGAGGCCAGCTCGGGGCTGCGGGTGACGTTGTAGACGACTCTGCGCAGCGCCATCAGCCCGCTCCGATCCCGATGCCGGGCATCGTGCCCTGGTTGGGCACGCCGGGGCCGCCCTCGACGATCACGTCGGGAAGCGGCTGCCCCAGCACGTGGGCGATCTCCAGCTCCTGCGGCGAGTAGTGGTCTTCGGTCTTCATGGATAGCGCACGGCGGGTCTGCTCGGCGCGGCTGAAGCGCCCGCGCAGCGGGAAATCCTTCCGCAGCGGGTGCCCCTCGGCGTAGTTGTACGGCATGAGGATGCGGCGCAGGTCGGGGTGCCCGCGGAACACCACGCCGAACATGTCGTACACCTCGCGCTCCATCCAGTCGGCGGCGCGCCACAGGAAGTAGGTGCTGTCGATTTCCAGCGCCTCCAGGGGAAGCTCGCACTTCACGCGGAGGTTCAGCTTCGTGGGGATCGACCAGAGCTGGTACACCACCTGGATGGCCCGGCCGCCGCCGTAGTCGATGGCGGTCAGGTCCTGCAGGAAGTCGTACCGGCAGGCGTCCTTCAGCCAGCCCAGCACCTCCAGGTTGCGCTCGGGCGGGATGTACACGATGTGCTCGTCGCCCGCCACCACCTCGTGCCGCAGCACGCCCGCGCCGAAGTGCTCGCGCAGCGCGTCGACGGTGGGGTGCGGGGGCAGGTCGCCGGCCTGCGGGGGCGCTTCGGGCGCCTGGGCCTCGGAGGGGCCGGGGCCCTGGTCCAGCCCCTCGAGGCCCTTCTTGAACTCGCCGTTGGCCATGTCCGTCAGGGCAGGCGGTCGCTGACGCGCACCACGGCACCCGTGCTCACCAGCCCGCTCGCGCGGTTCTGGTTGGTGCTGTTGCCGAACGGCAGCGTGATGCGGTCGATGGTTTCCTGCGGGAGGTAGCTCCCCGTTTCCGGAAGCTGGTCCACCGCGTTCCACTCGTCCTCGGAGCTGGGCGACGAGTTCCGGATCTTTTCCTGGATCAGCAGGATGCCGTAGATCAGCGACTCGGGGCGCGGCGGGCAGCCGGGGACGTACACGTCGACGGGGATGATGGTGTCGATGCCCTGCACCATGCTGTACACGTCGAACACGCCGCCCGTGCTGGCGCAGGCGCCCATGCTGATGCTCCACTTGGGCGAGGGCATCTGCTCCCAGATCTTCTTGAGCACGGGCGCCATCTTGTAGCTCACGCGCCCCGCGCAGATCAGCAGGTCGGCCTGGCGCGGGCTGAAGCTCATACGCTCCATGCCGAAGCGGGCCAGGTCGAACCGGGTGGCGGCGGTGGCCATCATCTCGATGGCGCAGCACGCCGTGCCGAAGGGCATGGGCCAGAGCGAGTTGGTGCGCGCCCAGTTGACGACGGCGTCCACGCGGGTGGTCAGGAACCCCGGCGAGCCGTCGAACAGGTTGCCCTGCTGCTGCTGGGTGGCGGGCTGCACGGTTCCGGGCAGCCCCTGGTGCACGGCCAGCCCGCGGTGGTCGCGCGGCTGGCCCTCGGTCATATCGCCACTGCTGCCGGACGGGCGGTCGTTCAGTCCCATTCCAGCGCTCCTTTCTTCCATTCGTAGACCAGGCCCACCGTCAGGATGAACACGAAGATCATCGCCGTGGCGAACCCGTGCCATCCCAGCGCCCGGGCCGAAACGGCCCACGGGAGCAGGAACACGGTTTCCACGTCGAAGACGATGAACAGGATCGCCACGACGTAGAACTTCACCGAGAACCGCTCGCGCGTTCCCCCCAGCGGCACCATGCCGCTTTCGTAGGGCGCAGACTTGTTCTTGGTGGCCTTTCCCGGGCTGAGCACCGTGGACAGCACCACCATGAAGATGGCGTTGACCACCGAGACGGCCAGGAGGATCAGCACCGGGATGTAGGGTCGAAGCATCGCTTCGGGCCTGTCCTGTAACAGGAGTTTGTGAAACGTTTCACTAGGGTGGAGCCGCGGCAAGATACAGCCCCGTATCACCGGGGTCAAGCCAGCCCCGGCGCGGGTTTCCGGCCCCTTGCCGCCCCCCGCGGGCGGGCGTAGCTTGGGCGCCGGACTTCAGCCTTGCCCGTGCCTTCCCGCCTGCTCCGTACGGGCTGCCCCGTGCGGTCCCCGGCGCGCGGCCTTCCCGACCCCTTCAAGCTTCGTTCCGCCGCATGAGCATACGCTCCGACAAGTGGATCCGGCGCATGGCCCGCGAGCACGGGATGATTGACCCGTTCGAGGACGCGCAGGTGCGGGCGGGAACCATCAGCTACGGCGTGTCGAGCTACGGCTACGACATGCGGGTGGCGAACGAGTTCAAGATCTTCACGAACGTCAACAACGCCATCGTCGATCCCAAGGCGTTCAGCGACAAGTCGTTCGTGCCCTTCGAGGGCGACGTGTGCATCGTGCCGCCCAATTCGTTCGCGCTGGCCCGCTCGGTGGAGTACTTCCGCATCCCCCGCGACGTGATCACGCTGTGCGTGGGAAAATCGACGTACGCGCGGTGCGGGATCATCACCAACGTGACGCCCTTCGAGCCCGAGTGGGAGGGGTTCGTGACGCTGGAGATCAGCAACACCACGCCGCTGCCGGCCAAGATCTACGCCAACGAAGGGATCGCCCAGGTGCTCTTCTTCCAGGGCGACGAGCCCCCCGAGGTGAGCTACGCCGACCGCAAGGGCAAGTACATGGGACAGGTGGGGGTCACCACGCCCCGGCTGTAACGGCGGTGCGTGAATGCCCGCCGCGTAGCAGGGCCTGCCACACGACGCGGTAGCGCCCCGCGTCCACGACCACACGTTGTCACGGCACCACACCCCGGTGCGACGGCGCGCCCCTCCGCCGACCCTGCAGGGGCGATACACGACCAAGGCAAAGGTTCGTTCCAATGAAGAAGATCGGGATCGTGCTCTCCACCCTCGCCCTCAGCGTCGCCGCGGCCGGCTGCTACCATGCCTCCATCGATACCGGCCTCACCCCCAACGGGGTCGTCGTCGAAAATGAATGGGCGCACTCGTTCATCGGCGGGCTGGTTCCGCCGTCCACCGTCGAGACCGCCGCGCAGTGCCCGAACGGGGTGGCGAGGGTCGAGACCCAGCATTCGTTCCTCAACCTGCTGGCGAACTTCCTGACGGGCGGGATCTACTCGCCGATGACGATCACCGTGCAGTGTGCCGGGGCGACGGCGCTGAACGCGGACGCGGAAGTCATCCGCGTGGCCAAGGGGGAGAGCGCGGAAGCGGCGCTGAACTCGGCGGTCGCCCTGTCGCGCGACTCCGACGCGCCCGTCTTCGTCGAGTTCGCCGAGTAACGTCTCCTGCTCGCGGCGCCCCACCATCCGGTGCATCGGAGCGATGGGCGGTGGGGCGCACCGTGGACGGCTTCACGGGCTCGATGATGAGGGGCACCCCCGCGCGAGCGGGGGTGCCCGCCCGCGCGACGGCGCGGCCCGGAAATCGCCCGGGGCAGCCGGACGCATACTCGTCGCCCATCGTTCAACGCATCGTCACTACCCGATGAACCAGACCCCCGTCACCCCCAAGCAGATGGACGCCATCCGCGAGGTGGTGAACATCGGCGCCGGCCACGCGGCCACCAACCTGTCGGCCCTCACCGGCCTGACCGTGATGATCTCCGTCCCGCGCATCCAGTGGGCGGGCGTGGGCGCCGCCCTTCCCGGCGACGGCGACCTGGTGGTGATCACCGTGCCCATCACCGGCGTCAGCGAGGCCGGCGGCGAGCGCGCCTCCCTGGTCCTGGCGACGGAGACGGCCCTGCGCATGGTGGCGCTGATGCTGCGCCGCGACCCGTCCATGCACCAGGAGGTGGGCGCGTTCGAAAAGTCGGCGCTCATGGAGATGGGCAACATCGTCTGCGCGGCCTACGTGGGGGTGCTGGGCACCTTCCTGGGCAAGGGCATCATGATCGGCACCCCCGAGATGAAGGTGGGCCCGCGGAGCGAGCTGGCGCCCCAGGCCGCGCACGGGCTGGTGATCGAAACCGACTTCACCTTCCTGGCCACCACCTTCGAGGGCATCTTCGTCCTCAGCCACAGCGAGGTGTCGTTCACCTCGCTGCTGCAGGCGCTCGGCTTTCCGGACGCCGGCCGTACCGCCGCGTCCGCCTGACGATCTCCGCCATGCCGGACGAGGGGTTCGCCCCGTTTTCGGCCGCCGCGCGCCACGAGCACCTGCGGTCGCTGCCGGGCGAGACCTGGGACCTGCTGGTGATCGGCGCGGGGATCACCGGCGCGGCGGCGGCGCGCGACGCGGCGGGGCGCGGGCTGCGGGTGGCCCTGGTGGACGCCGGCGACGTGGGCCGCGGCACTAGCAGCGCCTCGTCGCGGCTGATCCACGGCGGCATCCGCTACCTGGAAACCTTCGAGTTCCGCCTGGTCTTCGAGGCCAGCGCCGAGCGGCGCCGCCTGCTGGGGCTGGCCTCGCACCTGGTGCATCCCCTGCCCTTCCTCTTTCCCGTCTACCGCGGCGGGCCCGTGGGCTACCGCAAGCTGCAGGCGGGGATGTGGCTGTACGACGGCCTTTCGCTCTTCCGCAACATCGCGCGCCACAGAATGCTTCCGCGCGCGCGCCTGCGCGAGGAAGAGCCGGGGCTGCGCACCGACGGGCTGGTGGGCGCGGCGCGCTACTTCGACGCCTCGGTCGACGACGCGCGGCTGACGCTGGCAAACGCCCGCGGCGCGCACGAGGCGGGAGCGGCCGTGGTTCCGCACGCGGCGGTCGTCGGCTTCCTGCGCGAGGGCGGCTCCCTGGTGGGGGCGCGCGTGCGCGACTGCCTGCGCCCCGGCGCCGAGCCGGTGGAGGTGCGCGCGCGGGTGGTGATCAACGCCACCGGGCCGTGGTGCGATTCCGTGCGCAAGCTGGCGGATCCCGGCGCCGCGCCCCGCCTGCGGCCCACCAAGGGCGTGCACCTGGTCGTTCCCCGCGAGCGCATCGGCAACCGCAGCGCCGTCACCTTCCGCTCGCCCGTGGACGGCCGCGTGATGTTCGTCCTTCCCTGGGGCGAGTTCAGCTACGTGGGCACCACCGACACCGACTTCACCGGCTCGCCCGCCGAGGTGCGGGCGGACGCGGAAGACGTGAAGTACCTGCTGGACTCGGCCAACGGCATCTTCCCGGGCGCGAAGCTCACGGAGTCCGACGTCGTCAGCACCTGGGCGGGGGTGCGCCCTCTCCTGGCCCCGCACAAGGGCGCGGGCGACGGGCTGACGGCCAGCGCCACCTCGCGCGAGCACGAGATCTGGCGCGACCCCGGCGGGCTGCTGAACATCGGCGGGGGGAAGCTGACCACCTATCGCGTGATGGCGCGCCAGCTGGTGGACCGGGCCCTGCGCGAGCTGAAGCCCCGGGGCGTGCAGGCGGGGATGTCGCCCACGGCGCACCTTCCCCTTCCCGGCGACCCGCGCGAGCCCTGGGAGGCCTTCCGCGAGCGCCTGGTGGGCGAGGCGGTGGCGGCCGGGCTGGGGGCGGACACGGGCGAGCACCTGGCGCGGGCCTACGGCGAAGACGCCGACGCCATCCTCGCCGCCGCCCGCGCCGACGCGTCGCTTTCCGCGCGGCTCATGGAGGGACACCCCTACATCTGGGCCGAGGTGGTGCACGCCGTGCGCGCCGAGATGGCGATGAGCGTCGACGACGTCCTGGTCCGCCGCCTTCACCTGTTCTACGAGGCGATGGACGGCGGGCTCGCGGTGGCGGAACGCGTGGCGCGGCTGATGGGGGCGCAGCCAGGGATCGGCTGGTCCGCGGCCCAGATCGCCGCCCAGGTGGATGCGTACCGCACGTCCGTCGAGGCGACGCGCGGCTTCGGCGGCTGAACCGCCGGGCCGGCGTGGCAAACGCCGAGCATCGCCCGCAGCCGCTCCGCCGAACCCGGTGCGCGCATGCCGGACGGGCGGTAGCGGCGCCCGCTGCAACGGCGGGCTGGATCAGTTGGCCCGAAACTCGCAGGCCACGATGCGAGCCGTTCCGGGTTCGTACAACGTCGTGACGATGGTGCGAATCCCTCTCGCCAGCCGCGCGGGGCGCGCGTTCCCACCCGTGCGCGACACGGACGGCTGGCGGACCGGGGCCGCGCAGGTGTAGTATTCCGATGGTGGGCGAGCGGAGCCGCGACCGAACGACGGCCCGGGCGTTGACACGGGCCTCCCGGTGCCCTATCCTCCATACACTCCATGCAGTTACATCGTACCGGGCTTTCGGTTGTGCACGCGGTTGCCACGCCTGAGCCCCGGATATAAACGAATCTGTGACGCGGCGGCCACGGCGGCCGTCACCTGGCGGTGCACGGCCCGGGTGTCCGGGTTCTTTTCCAGTGGTGCGGCGGTATCTCCGCCGCGAATCTCGGGGTTCGGCCATGAGCGAACGTCCGTTCATGCCGCGCACCGGGATGCGTATCCGCCCTCACGAGCCTGCCGACTGTTCGGCGAAGGCTCGTGCGGCGCGGGGTGATGGGCGGTGTCGCGAGCACCTCTGCTCGTGACATCAAATCGGGAAACCATCAGGAGGATCAGCATGTCCAAGCTTCGTGCGCTCGGTGCGTCGTTGCTGCTCGCCCTGGCTGCCCTCCCCTCCTCTGCGCATGCGCAGGGTCGGGGTGAGGTAGCGGGGCAGGTGACGGCGTCCGAAACCGGAGAGCCGCTCAGCGGCGTCCAGGTTCGGGTTCAGGGAACGACTCAGCAGGTGGTGACCGACGCGGGAGGCCGCTATCGGATGGGCCAGCTGTCGGCGGGTACGCACACCCTGGCGGTAAGCCTGGTGGGCCGCAGCGCCAGCTCGCGGACGATCACGGTCGTCGCCGGGCAGACCACCACCGCCAACTTCCAGCTGTCGCCGTCGGCGGTTCTGCTGGAAGGCGTGGTGGTGAACGCGGTGACGGGCCAGCAGGAGCGCCGCCGCGAGGCGGGAACCAACACGTCGAACATCAACGTGGGTGACCTGAACATGGGTCCCATCACGAAGGTGGCCGACGTGCTTACCGGCCGCACCACGGGCGTGACGCTGCAGGGCGTGGCCGGCACCACCGGCACCTCGCAGCGCATCCGGATCCGCGGCGCCAACTCGCTGTCGCTCAGCAACGATCCGCTGGTCTACATCGACGGCGTGCTCGCCAGCACCAGCCAGGGCGGCATCGGCGTGGGCGGCCAGCAGCCGACCCGTCTGAACGACCTGAACCCCGACGACATCGAGAACATCGAGGTCCTGAAGGGGCCCGCCGCCTCGGCGCTGTACGGCACCGCGGCCGCCAACGGCGTGCTGCTGATCACCACCCGCCGCGGCCGCGCCGGCCAGACGGTGTGGCGCGGGTACGTGGAGTCGGGGTCCATCGAGGACGTCAACCAGTATCCCCTGAACTTCGCCACGGTGGCGGGCACGACCAACGCCGACACCACCATCTACAATCCCAGCACCGGTGCGCTGGCGACCGGGCTCAGCCTCTGCTCCAACGAGGCCTCCACCCGCGCGGTGGGCGCGGCCGGCCGCTGCGTCCAGGGTGCCACGTACAGCTTCAACCAGTTCCGGGATCCCCGCACCACGCCGTTCAGCACGGGCCAGCGCCGCAAGGTCGGCCTGAACGTTTCCGGCGGCACGGCGAACCTGACGTACTATCTTTCGGGCGACCGCGAGGGTGAGCGCGGGGTGGTGGACTACAACACCCTCAGCCGCACCAACCTCCGCGCCAACCTGAACGCCCAGCTGCGGCCCAACCTGACCGCCCAGGTCAACGCGGGCTACGTCCGCACCGACCTCCAGTCGCCCTCCGGCGACAACAACGTCTTCAGCCCCCTGATCAACGGCCTGACCGGGCCGGGGCAGTACATCCCGGGGATGGAGAGCGCCACGATCGGCCGCAATTTCGCCTCGGGCGCCACGCAGTGCACGACGCCCACCTGCGGCGGCAAGCGGCTGGGTGCGCAGTTCAACTACAACAACGAGGACATGCGGTTCGTGGTGGCGAACCAGAGCGTGGACCGCTTCATCGTTGGTGCCAACACCAACTTCCGGCCGACGTCGTGGCTGGCGCTGAACGGCAACACGGGCCTCGACTTCTTCTCGCGGTTCGACCAGCAGACGATCGACCCGAACAACCTGCCGCTCGCCAACAGCTACATCATCGGGTATCGCGACGCGCGGCGGGCGAACAACTACCAGTACACCCTGAACGGAACCGCCGTGGGCACCTTCGAGGTGTCGAGCGCGCTCACCACCACCACCACGGCCGGCCTCAGCTACCAGCAGCAGCGTTTCGGCAACGTGACCTGCTACGGTGAAGGCATCCTGGTGGGCACCGATTCCTGCGGCGGCAGCACGGCCCAGTACGCGGTGAACGAGGACGATTCCGACAACAAGACCTTCGGCATCTTCGGCCGCCAGGAGCTTGCGCTCAACGACCGCCTGTTCCTGGCCGCCAGCCTTCGCGGCGACCGCAACTCGGGGCTGGTGGAGGACTTCGTGGTCTACCCCTCGGCCAGCGCGTCGTGGGTGGTGAGCGAGGAGCCCTTCTTCCCGCAGAGCTCGTTCCTGAGCAACCTGCGCCTGCGCGCCGCCGCCGGCCGCAGCGGCCTTCGCCCGTCGTTCGGCGACGCCGAGAGCTTTGCCCGCGCGGTGCCGGTGGAGCTTGCGGCGAGCACGCAGATCGCGGCGGTGCCCTCGTCCACGGGCAACCCGAACCTGAAGCCGGAAATCACGACGGAGTACGAGGGCGGCCTGGACGTGGGCCTGCTCAACGACCGTTTGGCCGCCGACTTCACCGTCTACACCAAGCGCTCGCAGGACGCGCTGGTGCTGCGCCCCCTTGCCCCCTCGCAGGGCCTCGCGGGCGGCGCGGTGTACCAGAACCTGGGCAGCATCCGCAACTCGGGAACCGAGCTGGGCATCAACGCGCTGCTCCTGGACCGCACGAACACCCGTCTGAACGTGCGCCTGGCGCTGACCACTCTCAACAACGAGGTCGAGGAGCTGGGCAAGGACATCGCTCCCATCGTCTTCGGCCGCGGCCCGCAGAACCACCGCGAAGGGTTCCCCACGGGCGCCTTCTTCGCGACGCCGTACACCTACGCCGACGCGAACGGCGACGGGCTGATCAGCCGCACCGAGGTGAAGGTCGACTCGTCACGGTTCCTGGTGGTTCCCACGACCAACGCCGGCCGCCTGGCGCAGGGGCTGAGCAGCGACACGCTCAACTTCATGTACGTGGGGCCGTCGCTTCCCACCAACACCCAGTCGTTCTCGGCCGACCTCACGCTGTTCGGCACCGTGTCCATCACGACGCTCTTCGAGCGCCGGGCCGGCCACAAGCAGCTGAACTACACCGAGTACTTCCGCTGCCGCAGCCAGACGCAGTCGCAGTGCAACGCCACCGGCAACCCGGACGCGGACCTCGCCGACCAGGCGCGCTACGTGGCCCAGACGGCCCCGGCGGCCCAGGGGCTGGGCGCCACCACCTTCGGCTACATCGAGGACGGCGAGTTCATCAAGTGGCGCGAGCTTGCGCTGCGCGTGGGCGTGCCCGACCGCCTGGGACAGAGCCTGCCCGCGCTTCGCGGCGCCAGCGTGACGTTCTCGGGCCGCAACCTGAAGACGTGGACGAACTACACCGGGCTGGATCCGGAAATCAACGAGTCGGGCGGCGGCACGAACTTCAACCAGAATGAGTTCAACACGCAGCCGCCGGTCCGCTACTTCACGGTCCGCCTGGACCTCTCCTTCTGAGCGGTGAGCTGAACCAATGAAATTCACTGGAATTTTCGGGAAGGGGCTTCGGCCTCTTCCCAGGATCCTTGCTCTCGGCGTGCTTGCGCTGCCGCTGGGCGCCTGCGACCTGGACCGGATCCTGGCGGTGCGGGACCCGGAGCAGGTGGCGCCGGAAGAGCTGGAGAACCCCGAGTCGGTGCCGGGGCTGTACAACGGCGCGCTGCGCTCGTTCTTCGTCGCCTACAGCGGCGCGGCCGACGACGCCTACCTGACGGTATCGGGGGCGCTGTCCGACGAGCTGTACACCGCCGACACCTTCGTCACGCGGCAGGCGACGGACAAGCGCGACCAGCAGCCGCCGGTGGTGGGCAACACCTCCGACGCCGCGTATGCACGCCTGCAGCTTGCCCGCGTGAACGCGCGGCGCGCCGCGGCGGCGGCGGAAAAATTCGGCGTGGGCAGCGCGGGTGCGGCGAGCCTTCCGGCCACGCTGGCCACGCTGCGCGCCATCGAGGGCTTCACGTACGTGGCGCTCGCCGAGGGCTTCTGCGGCAACATCCCCTTCTCGGTTACGCCGGACTCGGGCCCCATCGATCCGGTGGACCCCACGCAGTTCCGGCCGGGCATCACCACGCTGGCGGCGTTCGACAGCGCCATCGTGCGGATGACTGCCGCCGTGGCGGCGCAGCCGGCGCCGACCGGCTCGGCGGCGCTCAACGCCAGCTACCTGGCCAAGGTGGGGCTGGGCCGCGCCCAGCTGAACCGCGGCAACTACGCGGCGGCGGCGGCGGCGGTGGCGGGCGTGCCCACCTCGTTCGTGTTCCGCATCGAGCACTCGGCCAACTCGGGAGCGCAGACCAACCCCATCTGGAGCCTGCAGTCGAACGGCCGCTACGGCGTGGCCAACGACGAGGGCGGGATCCAGCGCCCGGACCAGCTGGCGACCAGCGCCACGCCGGCCGATACCGTCGGCTTCAGGACGGATGAGGGCGAGGGGCTGGCGTACCGTGCGTACATGGACCCGCGCGTGACGTGGTTCGCCGGTGGCGCCGCGTTCGCGGGCGGCGTGAACCTGTTCCGGGACGGCCGGTACATCGACCAGAACTCCGACGTACCGCTCGCTTCGGGCGTCGAGGCGCGCCTGATCGAGGCCGAGGCGCAGCTGGCGGCCAACCCGGGTGATGGCGCGTGGCTGGCCACGCTGAACACGCTTCGGGCCTCGGCTTCCACGCTGATCCCGATCCTGTACCCGGCCATTACGGATGCCCTCAAGGCCACGTTCCCGCAGACGCTGGCTCCGCTGACGGACCCGGGCACGGCAGCCGGCCGCGTGGACCTGCTCTTCCGCGAGCGCGCGCTTTGGATGTACGTGACCGGCCACCGCCTGGGCGACATGCGCCGCCTGATCCGCCAGTACGGCCGTGCGGAGTCGTCGGTGTTCCCCACCGGCGCCTACTTCTACGGCCCCCTCGGGGTGTTCGGCAACGACGTGGCGTTCCCGATTCCGTTCACCGAGGTCAACAACACGCAGTTCGATGCGTCCAAGTGCAACGTGGACCAGGCCTGATCCAGGCCTGACCACGGTACTGCGGCGGGACTGATTGCGGGAAGGGGGTGCCGAGATGTTTTCGGCACCCCCTTCCACCAGGCTGGACAAACACGCACGGCCCAGATAGGCTACATACAGGGCATTCCCGCGGCCACGCCCGGCACCCCGCCGGCGGTACGAAGAGAACGCTGCCTCCAACCCGGAGCGCACCCCTATGCTGCGTCACACCTTTCTCCACGCCACCCTCTGCCTTTTCGCCGCCGCCGCACTGGACGCGCAGGTCGTCCGCGGCCGGGTCGTTGACAGGGCGACGAAGCAGCCCATCGCCACGACCGAGGTGACGGCCGTGACCGTCGGCGGCCGGCGCATCGGGCAGACGATCTCCGATTCCGCCGGTGCCTTTTCGCTCGATCTGCGGAACGCCGGCAGCTACCGCCTCGAGGCCCAGCGCATCGGCTACCGGCCCGTGACCAGCCCCGGCTTCGACGTGGGCGCGCGCGAGGTGCTCGAGGTAGACCTGAACATGACGGTGGAGTCCATCAACCTGGATCCGCTGGTCATCCACGGCCGCGCCGCGCCTCCGCACCTGCCCGACCTGGAGCGCGCGGGGTTCTATGCGCGCGAGCGGACGGCGCCGGGGCTGTTCATGAGGCGCGACGACATCGCCCGCACCCGCGGGGCACGGATGTCGGACGTCCTGGGCTCCGTTCCCGGGGTGCGAAGGGCCACCATCCAGGGCCGCGCCGGCGTTTCGCTGGGCCGGTCCGGGGGGACGGGCCGGGCGTGCCCGCCCGCGGTGTTCCTGGACGGGATGCCGGTGGTGAGGGCCGAGGGCATCGACGACATCATCGCCGTCACCGCCATCGAGGCGATGGAGGTGTACCGCGGGCCCAGCCAGACACCGCCGCAGTTCGCCGGGCCGGAAACGGGGTGCGGCGTCATCGTGATCTGGAGCCGGCGGCAGGCGTAAGCGAAGTCCTGGCAGCCGCCCTGGCGCTGCCTTCAATCTTTTCCGGAGAGCCACACATGCTACGATCGATCCTTGCTTCCACGCTCGTTTGGGCCGCCGCGGGGTGCGCGGCGGCCGCCGAGCCCGCGACGACCCGGGGCCCCGAGAGGGTGACCCGCAACACGACGATGGTGACCACCGTCGACGCCGCGGGCGGCTCCAAGGTGACGTCCGTCACCACGACCAGCTACGCGGCGGCGGCCGAGACGCAGATCGCCCGCGCACCCGACGCCGTGTTCGGCGTACTGGGGGGCGTGTACGAGGACCTGGGGATCACGGTCGGCACCATCGACGCGCCGAACCGCACCACCGGCAACACCCAGATCCGGGCCCGCGGGCGCCTGGGACGGGCACCGATCTCCACCTACCTGGACTGCGGGAACACGGGGCTGCAGGGCGCCGCGGCGAACTCCTTCCCGGTTCGCCTCTCGGTGCTTTCGTCCGTGACCCCCGAGGGCGAGGGAAGCCGCCTCCGTACGGTGGTCGAGGGTGTCTACACGAGCGCCGAGTCCAGCGGCGCCGTCGCCTGCTCCAGCACGGGAGAGCTGGAAGGCGCCATCGCGCGGGCCGTGCAGGTGCGCGTCACCGCGAACTGACGCCGCGGGAGGGACCAGGAAAAGAGGGCCCGGCGGACGCCGGGCCCTCTTTCGCTTGTGGGGTCCCCACGATGTCAGCCGCCGCCCGGGCTCGCTGTGATCGGCACGAAGCCGCCGCACCGCAGCACGGGAATGGGCGGGTACTTCGGAAAGCGCGGGTCCGTTTCCGAGAGCTGGCAGAGGAAGAAGCGCGAGCCCTTGCGCGTTTCGACGATGCGGACGTTGGCGCACGAGCCGCACAGGCCGGGCGGCGGCGCGTGGGGCCGGGTCACGCGTCGCGCCCCGCCGGCCGCGCGCGCGCCTCGGCCGATGCGTCCCACCACCCGGAGAGCGAGTAGCTCAGCCACAGGAACACCGACCCGAAGCCCAGGAACAGCAGCACGCGGAAGAGCGCGTCGAGCCGGGCCAGGTCTACCATGAACAGCTTGGCGACCGCCGCGAGCAGCGTCAGGATGGCCAGCCGCTCCAGCACCCGCGAGCCCCGCCGCAGCGCATGGACGAGGAGCCCCAGCCCGTACGCGCCCCACGCGATGGTGGCGATCCCCTGCCCCCCCGGCAGGTGCGCCACCTCGCGCACCACCAGCGCCATGGCGCCCATCTGCGCGGCGATGCGGTACGCCATGGCCTCGGAGGGTACGCGGATCCACCCCGCCGCCGCCAAGGTCGCCCCGACCACCGCCGCGTCGGCCGCCAGCCGCCAGGGGCCCGTGGCGCCCGGAAAGGCGATGCGCCACGCCAGCCACGCGCCCGCGGCCAGCACCAGCTTGTGCGCCATCCACCGCACCGCCACCCCGGCGCCGCGGCGCGCCAGCACGTGAAGCGCCAGCCCCTGCAGCGCCAGCGCCACCAGCAGGGCCTCGCCGTCCACGGCGCCCAGGCACCCGGCGGGGAGGAGCACGGCCGCGGAAAACAGCAGCACCTTCGCGATCCGCGCGTCGCGCACGCGCAGGGCCCACGCGGCGAGCAGGTAGAGGGCGGCGAGGGAGATGGCGGCGGCGCCCCAGCGATCGACGCTCATTCTCCACGTGATGCCGCTGACCGCCAGGGCCATCACCGGCGGCACCAGGGCGATGCCGTACCAGTGGAGCACGTCCCTGCCCGACCAGCGGCCGTGCCCCCCGTGCTCCGCCGCGCGCCAGTCCGCCACCCGCCGCGCGAGCGGCAGCACGCCCAGCACGATCCAGGCGAACGCCACGGCCGCCTGGATCCATCCCCGCCCCCCCGCTCCCGCGCGGAACGTCCCTGCGAGCAGGTTAGCGTACAGCGCCAGGAGCGTCCACGCCAGCGCCATCGAGGTCCACAGGCTGGAACGCCATCCCCGGCGCAGGTAGGGCACCACCGTCCACGCCAGGATGAACGAGGTATACGCCGCCAGGCCGCGTGGGCTGGCGAGCGAAATCCCCAGCAGCAGCGGAACGCCCAACCCGCCCCCCGCGCCCAGCACGGCGAGCGCCGGCTGCCCACGCGAAAGGGCCAGCCCGAAGGCGGCGAGGGTGATGGCCACCATCGCCCCAAAGGCCGCGGTGTACGGCACCAGCGCGTACAGGTAGTACGCCGCCCAGCCGGTGATGTAGAACGTTGCCGCGCCACCGCCCAGGAGCACGGGCGCGAACCGCCGCTGCTGGTCGATGCGCAGCCCCAGCCCGGAGAGCACCGCGCCCACCGCCGCGCCGAAGCCCACCCGCACCTGCGGCGTCACCCACCCCTGGTCGATGGAGTAGCGGAAGAGCAGCCCCACACCCAGCAGCAGCATCACGATGCCCAGCCGGTTGAGCCAGGTCTGCCCATCCCACGGGAAGAGCGCCGCCAGGCTCAGGTCCGACGGGGGGGGCCGCGGGGCCGTCCGCGGTCCGCGCGTGCCCCATCCACCAAGGTCGTCCGGCGTGTGGGGAACCGGCCGCGCCTGGGCCGGAAGCGGCGGACGCGACGATTTCACCGCCTCGTCGCGGAGGGGCGGAAGGCGGCGGTGCAGCTCCTCCACCATCCGTTCGAGGCGGGCCAGCCGCTGTTCGAGGGCGTCGTCCGGAAGCGTGCTCATGCGGTCGGTTGTGGTGGGTGGGTCCGCGGAGGGCAATGGATCCCGGCGCCGTCTACTTCCGCATGAACGCGGGATGGCGATCCGGGTCGTCCGCTTGTCCTGCTTTTCGGTCAGCGGCCGCGCGCCGCCACGTTCCACGTGTCCACCACCTGCTCGCCGCGAACCCCGTAGACGCGCTCGTGCAGGTTCATCGACACGCACACGTGGTTGGGGACGATGCGGACGCGGTCGCCCACGCGCGGGCGCCAGCCGGTGCGCGACAGGTCCAGCAGGCCGTGCTCTTCGGAAACCGCCTTCACCAGCACCTCGGGGCGGTCCAGCAGCGCGCCGAAGCCCACCGTCTCGGCGCGGATCTCCTCCTTCGCCAGCGCCTTGGAGCCCGCGTCCACCACGGCCTGCCCCGGCACGGCGGTGGAGACGACGGTCGCCAGCACCGAGTAGGCGCACTCGTCCCAGCCGCAGGCGCCGATCTCCGAGGTCGTGCGGTCGTTGAAGATGTTGGTGCCCGGCCGCACCTCGGTGAGCCCGTGCACCTCGTGCGATCTCCAGAACGTGGGAGTCGATCCCCCGCTGACGACCTTCGCCGCAAGCCCCGCCGCGGAGAGCGCGTCGACGAACGAAGATACGCGGTCGGACAGCGCGCGGATGGCCTCGTCCTGCCCGCCGACGTTGCCGCGGACGTGGCCGGGATAGAACATCAGGCCGCGGTACTCGATCCCGGGCGCGTCCGCCACCGCCCGCGCCAGCGCGACGGCCTCGTTGGGGGTCTGCAGCCCCACGCGGCCCATCCCCGCATCCACCTCCACCAGCACGCCGACGGTACGCCCCGCCTCGCGCGCCGCGTCGGACAGCCCGCGCAGCGCCTCCGCCGAGTCCAGCCCCACGGTCAGGCGCACGCGCTCCGGGAGGGACATCAGCCGCCGCAGCTTGGGCGCGCCGATGGGGGGATACGCGAGCAGGATGTCGTCCACCGCCTGCGCCATGACCTCCGCCTCGCGTGGTGTGGCGACGGTGACGCCCACCGCGCCGGCCCTCACCTGCGCGGCGGCGAGCGACGGGCTCTTGTGGGTCTTGGCGTGGGGACGCCACGCCAGGCCGTGCGCGCGGCAGTACTCCGCCGCCCGGAGCAGGTTGGCGTGCATCTGGTCCACGTCCACCAGGGGCGCGGGGGTGTCGATCTCGGTCAGGTCGCGCGGATCGGGCATTCGGAACGGCCGGTGGATGATGGCGTGCTCAGCGGCGCTCGCGGTCGCGGCGCAGGATGGGATCGTCGGGATCGAGGATCCCCGGGCGCACCTTCAGGTTGCGGTTCTCGCGCTTGAGAAGGAGCCGCTGCTGGAGCTCGGCCAGCATGTCGGGGTCTGCCTCGCCGCCGGACTGCGCGCGATGCTTGATCTCGCGGGCGTCGCGCTCCAGCGGGCGGGCGAGGATGCGGTCCATGTTCTCGGCGAAGAACACGGGCGCGCCGCTCCAGTCGTAGTGCTCGGCGTCGCCGCGCACCGTCTCCACGTCGCCCGCCAGCTCCTCGGGAAACTCCAGCAGCCAGCGCCCTTCGGGGTCGCGGCGGCCCTCGGTTTCGATCAGCACGCGGAAGAGGCGGCGGTAGTCGGGGTCCTGGAAGTCGTCGGGCCCCACGAACTTGGCGCACTCTTCCACCCAGCGCTCGGAGTGGAACATCATCATCAGCAGGTTGCGCTCGGCGCCCATACGCAGCCGCAGCGCGGGGGTGGGCAGCGGGCGGTCGGCGTTCCACCGGCCCCCCTGCCGCTCCCCCCCACGAGACGGTCCGTGCCACTGCTGCCGGTCGCGGCGGCCCTCTCCCCGCTCCTCACCCCGCCCGTCACCCCAGCCGTCGTCCCGGCGCGGCGGTGGCGGGTCCTGCCGCTGCTGGCTGCGCATTTCGCGGCGCGTGGGCGCGTCGACCACCTCGGCCGCTTCCCGGGTCAGCGCGTCGACCGGAACGCCGGTGCGGTCGGAGATACGCTTCAGGTACACGCCGCGCAGCACCTCGTCGCGGGTGGCGCGGACGGTAGGCAGGAGCAGGTCGATGGCCCGGCGCGTTCCCTTGATGCTGCCGAAGAAGTTCTTGCGGTCCAGCAGCAGGAGCTTGCGCTCCAGCACGTCGACCGCGTCGTCCAGGTAGCGGCGGAGCGCGTCGGCGCCCTGGGCGCGCACCAGGGAGTCGGGGTCTTCGCCCTCGGGAAGGGTGGCCACCAGCACCTCGACGCCGGCGCGCAGCAGCTGGTCGCCGTTGCGGAAGGTGGCCTTGAGCCCCGCCTTGTCGCTGTCGTACAGCAGGATGGCGCGGGGCGCGTACTGCTTGACCAGCGCCGCCTGCTCCTCGGTCATGGCCGTGCCCAAGGGCGCGACGGCGTGGGTGACGCCGTGCGCGGCCAGCGACACGTAGTCCATGTACCCTTCCACGACCAGCGCCACCTCTTCCTTGCGGATGGAGCCGCGGCTCCAGTTCAGGCCGTAGAGCGTGCTTCCCTTGTGGTAGATCTCCGACTCGGGCGAGTTGAGGTACTTGGGGATGTGCGCCTCTACCTGCTGCAGCACGCGCCCGCCGAACCCCAGGACGCGCCCGCCCAGGTCCTCGATGGGAAAAATCACGCGGCCGCGGAAGGCGTCGTACGGGTCGCGCCCGGCCTTCTTGGGCTCCTTCAGCAGGCCGAGCGAGAGCAGGTCGGCGCCGTGGTAGCCGGCCTTCAGCGCCGCCGTGCCCAGCGCGTCGAACGACTCGGGTGCCCAGCCCAGCCCGAAGCGCTCGATGCTTTCGGGGGTGATGCCGCGCCGCTTCAGGTAGTCGCGCGCCTCGGCGCCGTCGGGCGAGGCGAGCTGGTCGCGGAACCACTTGGCGGCGAAGCCGTTGATCTCGTACAGCAGCCGGTTGGGGTCTTCGGCCTGGGCGCGGCGCTCCTCGCGTTCGTCGGGGATCTCCACCCCCACCCGTTCCGCCACCCAGCGGATGGACTCGGGATACGTCATCCCGAGGTGCTTCATGAGGAACGAGTAGACGGTGCCGCCCTCGCCGCAGGTGAAGCACTTGTAGAACCCCTTCGCCGGGTCGACGGAGAAGTTGGGCCCCTCGCCTCCGTGCAACGGGCACGGCCCGCGGTAGGTCTTCCCGGTGCGCCTGAGGCGCGTGTGCTCCGAGAGGATCTCCACGATGTCGGCCCGCTGCCGGATGTCTTCGACGAGGTGGTCGGGGATGGGCAAGGTTCTTGGTGCGTGAGTGCGTGAGTGCGTGAGTGCGAGACCAACGCCGCGGCATGCCGCGGGAGCCCCCTCCCCCCGGCCCGTCCCCCGCTGCGCAGGGGAGGGGGAGACCTGAACCGCGCTTCGAAGTGCGCCGGCGCACGCTGCGGCCGCCCCCCTCTCCCGGCCTCTCCCCCATAAACCCCATGAGGGAGAGGAGAATTCGATTGCGCTCCGGCTGGCCCCGCGCGCTCAACTAGCTCCCTTCCCCCGCGGCAGTTTGCGGGGGAAGGGCTGGGGATGGGGGGCGCCGGCCCGAGCACCGGGCCTGGCCCGACGCATCCAGCCCTGCTGTGTACACCCTCTCCCGCTTGCGGGAGAGGGTGGCACGCGTATCAGCGCGGCCGGGTGAGGGCCTCACGGCAGCCGAGGCCCACGCTTCCGTGACCGCTGCCGCGCCCAGGCTTGTACGTGTCCGCCGCTGGATCCTTCGGCCCGCGAGGCTCGCCGTGCCTGCGAGTACAGTGCGCTTGGGCCTCGGGATGACAGGTGCGCACGGGCGGAGGGCCAACCCTCATCCGGCTGCCACAGCGGCCTACGCGAACTCCACCACCGTCACACCCGTCCCGCCCTCGAACAGCTCGCCCGGCCGGGCGACTGAGATCCGGCGGTCTGCCTTCAGCAGCTCGCGGACGTGGGCGCGCAGCACGCCCGTGCCCTTGCCGTGGATGATGCGGAACGTCGGCAGCCCCGCCAGCAGCGCGTTGTCCAGCGCGCGCCCGAGCACCGTCTCCACCTCGTCGGGCCGCATCCCCCTCAGGTCCACCTCCGGGCGCGCGTCCGCCGCGGCGGTGTTGATGTATCCGCCGGACGGCCGGGCCTTCGGCTGCGCCGCGCCCTGGTCGCCCGCGGGAAGCGGCGTCAGGTCCTCGCGCGGCAGGAGCAGGCGCATCACGCCGGCCTCCACCATCGCCTTGCCGTCGCGCACGTCCACGATCACCCCCGTGCGGCCCAGCGATTCGATCCGCACCCGGACCCCGGCCTCCAGCTCGACTTCGGTGTCCTGCTGCTTCGAGGTTCCGGCCTTGGCCGCGCGCCGCTCGGCCGGCGTCTTTTCCCGCTGCCGGAGCGCCGCCTCCTCCACCTTCCGGCGCGCGGCGCGGGCGGCCTCGTCCAGCTTCTCCGCGTCGCCCGCCGCGCGCACGTCGCGGATGGCGGCCTCGACCTCGGCGCGCGCCTGCAGCAACAGGTCGCGCGCCTGCTGGCGGGCCCGGCGCTCGGCGTCGCGCTCGCGCTGCTTCAGGTCGCGCTCGCGCGCCTCCATCTGCTCGCGTAGTGCCGCCGTCTCGGCCAGGCTGCGCTCCAGCGCGGCGGTCTGGTCAGCGAAGCGCTGCTCCTTCGCTTCCAGGTCCAGCAGCAGCCGGGCGACGTCGCGCTCGCCCTGCGGAAGCGTGGCCTCGGCGTCTTCCAGCAGGCGCGGCTCCAGCCCCAGCCGCCGCGCGATCGCCAGCCCGTACGAGCGGCCCGGGATGCCCTTCAGCAGCCGGTAGGTGGGCTGCAGCCGCTCGGCGTCGAACTGCAGAGAGGCGTTGATGATCCCCGGCTCCTCGGCCGCCAGCAGCTTCAGCTGTCCCAGGTGCGTGGTGGCGACGGTGAAGCACGCCCGGCGCGTCAGCTCCACCAGCACCGCGCGGGCCAGGGCGGCGCCCTCCTGCGGGTCGGTGCCGCTGCCGATTTCGTCGGTCAGCACCAGCGACTCCCACCCCGCGCCCTCCAGCACCTCGCGCAGGTTCTTCAGGTGCGCCGAAAAGGTGGAAAGCGACGCCTCGATGCTCTGCTCGTCGCCGATGTCGGCGTACACGTCGCGGAACACGGGAAGCCGCGTTCCCCTGGCCACGGGGGGGATGACGCCGCTCTGCGCCAGCAGCGAAACCAGGCCGATGGCCTTCAGCAGCACCGTCTTGCCGCCGGTGTTGGGGCCGGAGATCAGCAGGGTGCGCTCGCCCCGGTCCATCCGCAGGTCGAACGGAACCACGTCGTCGCCTCGCGCCAGGAGGATGGGATGGTAGCCGCGCACCACCTCGTACTCCTCCGTCCCCGGCTCCAGCAGCGCCGGGGCGCGGCCGTCCACCCGCAGCGCGTAGCGGGCGCGCGCGTACAGGGAGTCCAGCGACACCAGCGCGTCCAGCGATGCCATCAGCGCGGGCTGCAGCGGCCGCAGCCGGGCCGTCAGCTCGCGGAGGATGCGCGTGACCTCGCGCGCCTCCTGGGCCTCCAGCTCACGCAGCCGGTTCATCATCTCCACGGCTACGGGCGGCTCCACGAACAGCGTGGCGCCCGTCGCCGACTCGTCGTGCACGATGCCGCCCACCTCGCCCCGCCCCTCGCGGCGCACCGGGATCACGTAGCGGCCCTCGCGCACCGTCACCGACGAGTCCTGCACCTGCAGGTGCGGCGGCAGCGACGCCATGTACGAGGCCAGCCGCTCCACGAGGCGGCCGCGGGCGCTCTTCAGCTCGCGCCGCAGGCGGTACAGCGCGGGCGAGGCTTCGTCGCGCACCAGCCCCGCGTCGTCCAGCGTCCGCGCGATCTCGGCCTCGTCCTTTTCGGCCTCGGCCAGCCCGCCCGCGATCAGCGACAGGTACGGCAGCGAGCCCTGCTGCTGCAGCACCGCGCGCCGCGTGGTGCGCGACGAGGCCAGCAGCACGCCCACGTCGCGCAGGTGGGGCCCGTCCAGCACCGATCCCTCGACCCGCATGCGGCGGAGCGGCTCGACCACGTCGGGAATGGCGGGCACCGACCACCCGGAGTCGCCGCGCAGGAACGCGCGCATCTCCTCCACCCGCGCCAGCTCGGGGGCGATCCATCCCGGGTCGGCGCTGGGCGAAAGCGCGCGCACCGCGTCGGCGCCGAGACCGGACGAAGCGAAGCGGGCGACGAGGTGCAGCGCCTCGCGGTATTCCAGGACGTTCAGGGCGTGCGGATTCATTCGGCTGCGGGTCGTACGGCTCGGGCGCGCGGAACCGTCAAAGATAACGCGCCGGGGCCGTTGGCCGTAGCCCCCGCGGATCCGTCTACCGAAGAATAGCCGAAGACGACGAGGAGGAAAAGCCGGCCGATGGGGCCATCGGCGGTACCGCGGCGGGAAGCTCCAGGCGAAAGGTGCTTCCCCGCCCCGCGGTGGAGGCCACCCGCAGCGAGCCGCCCTGCATCTCGGCCAGGCGCCGGGCCAGGGGCAGTCCCAGACCCGTGCCCACGCCGGGATCGCCCAGCTGCACGAAGTCGTCGAAGATGCGCTCCAGGTCGGCGGGGGGAATGCCGTCACCCTGGTCCGTCACCTCGACGAAAACGCCGCCCTCGCAGCGTCCCCCGTGCACCGCAACGGGATGCCCGGAGCCGAACTTGACGGCGTTGGCAAGCAGGTTCAGCAGGATCTGCCGCACGCGGCGCGCATCGCCGGTCACCGGCAGGGGCCGCTCGTCGAAGGTCACCGACAGCTCGCACCCGTGCTCCAGCGCCAGCGGCCGGACGACGGAGACGGCGCCCTCCACCACCTCGGCGGCCTCGACGTCTTCCACGCGCGTTTCCAGCTTGCCGGCCTCGAGCTTGGCCAGGTCCAGCAGGTCGTTGATCAGGTCCAGCAGGTGGCGGGCGGCGTGCTGCGAGCGGTCCACCGCCTCGCGCTGGCCATCCGTCAGGGGATCGTAGACGCCGGACAGGAGAAGGTCGTTGTACAGCATCACCGCGCTAACCGGCGTGCGCAGCTCGTGGCTGATCATGGCGTAGAAGCGGTCGCGCGCCGTGATGGCCTGCTCGCGCTCGCGCTCGGCGTGCACGCGGCGGGTGATGTCGATGCCCACACCCAGCACCGCGGGGCGGCCGTCCAGCTCCGTGCGCCTGCCGTGCACCTCCAGGTACAGCAGCGACCCGTCGTGGCGCCGGCCACGGAAGCGGTAGTGCATGGCCTCGACCTCGCCACCCAGCCGACGGCGGATGTTGTCGGCCACCAGGTCGCGGTCTTCCTCGGCCACCAGGTCCAGGAACGGGCGCGGCGTGTCGAGCCAGCCGGGGGGAAAGCCGAAGATGGCCGAGAGCCGCGGGTTTCCGTAGCGGAGAAGTCCGTCCTGGATCACGTACAGGCCCACGAGCGACTGCTCCACCATCACGCGGAACAGGTCGTCCGCGCCGGCCAGGGTGGCGGCGGCGTCGGGCGCGGCGCCGAAAGGCGGTTCGTGCGGGAGATCCGGGGGGGCGGGCATGCGGGCGCGGCGGAGGGGGGCGGCGCGGAGGGGCCTGCCAATGTTGCTGTCCACGCCAGCGCGGCGCAAGGGATTGGCGCGGCGGGGCTGGCCCCGGGGATGGACGACACGGCGCTCGTCGTTCTTGACACCGGCGCGCGCGGCCCTAACCTACGGGCCATGCACAGCGAACCGACGTACACGCCGGTCGTCGAGGACTACCTCAAGGCCGTGTGGATGCTCCAGCAGACGGAATCGCCCGTCGCCACCTCGCGCATCGCCGAGCGGCTGGGGCTGACCCCGGCGGCCGTGACGGCCATGATCAAGCGATTGGCCGAGCACCAGCTGCTTCGCCACGAGCCGTACTACGGTGTCCGGCTGACGGCCGCGGGGGAGATGGCGGCGCTCCGGATCATCCGCCGCCACCGCGTGCTGGAGCTGTTCCTGGTGGAAAAGCTGGGATACGAGTGGGACCGCGTGCACGACGAGGCCGAGCGGCTGGAGCACGCGGCCAGCGACGAGCTGATCGAGCGGCTGGCGCGCCTGCTGGGCGAGCCCGAGCGCGACCCCCATGGCGCGGCCATCCCCAGCGCGACCGGCGAGGTGGACCTGAACCCCTACGCCGCCTTGGGCGACCTGGCCCCGGGCGACACGCGCCGCGTGCTCGAGGTGCAGGTGCAGGAGCCCGAGCAGCTGCGCTACCTGGGCTCGCTGAACCTGAAGCCGGGGGCGCAGGTGCAGGTGGTGGAGAAGTCACCGTTCGAAGGGCCCGTGTCGCTTTCCGTCAACGGCGAGCGGGCGGTGATCTCGCACTCGCTGGCCCAGCGCATCCGCGTGCGCCCGGCCGAGGAGCAGCCCAACTAGGCCGCTTGCCTGGCCGGGCTTTTGCTCAACCCGCGCCGCGAACCCTTACCCGTAACGGCGATGAGACTGCTGAGAATTCTGCTGGGGCTGGCGGCGGTGGGCGTGGTGGTGGCCGCGTTCCGCGACTCGCGCACGCAGCGCTGGCTGCGGCCCGCCACCTCCGGCGGTGACGACGACGATCGCCTGCCGACGTCGCTGGAAACGGAGGAGCCGGTGCTGGGCTACGACGGAATGGACCGTGACACCCTGGTCGACTGGCTGAGCGAGGCCGACCTGGACCGCGACACGCTGCTGCGCATCCACGCCTACGAGTCGGCCAACATGGCACGCGGCTCCGTCCTCGACACGGTGGACGACCTGCTGGGCTGAGGCGCTCGTTCCCCTACAAACCAACGTTTCACGCAGAGGACGCAGGGGTTGAAAGAGAGGACGCAGAGGAACGACGGTTCGTTTCTCTGCGTCCTCTCCGTTTTCTCTGCGTCCTCTGCGTGAAACTGCTGTCTTCAGGACAGCGACTCGCGGGCCAGGCGGTTGAGCTCCTTGCCCTCGAAGCGGCCCTTCACCCGCGGGGTGACGGCCTTCATGATGCCGCCCAGGTCCGCCGCGCCGGCGTCCATCGCCTCGCGGATCATCGCGCGCACCTCGTCGTCGCCCAGCGCGGGGGGAAGGTACGCCTGCAGCTGCGCGGCTTCCTGGTCTTCCTTCTCCGCCAGCTCGGCGCGGGCCCCGGCGCGGAACTGCTCGGCGGCCTCGCGGCGGCGCTTGATGGCGGTGGTCAGCAGGCCGCGCACGTCGTCGTCCGCGGCCTCGCGGCCCAGGTCGATCTCCTTGTTGCGGATTTCGGAGAGGAAGGTGGACAGCACCGTGGTGCGCAGCTTGTCGCGGTCGCGGCGCGCCTGGTTGAGGTCGGTACGGAGCTGTTCCTTCAGCGGCGTCTCCGGCATGGTGTTCCCCGGCGGGTTCCTGGTCGGTCGTTCCTTCACGAGCCGTGCAATCTACCCCGCCCCGCGCGGCCGCTCAACCCGCGGCGGCTTGTCCGGCGGGCGGCGCCCCGTTACCGTTCCACACTCGCCGGTCACCTTCCGTCGTGAAACCTTCATGCGCCGTGCCCCGTAGAGTGGCGCGCGCGACCACGCCGTTCCTCCCCCCGGACGGCTCGATCCTCCCTTTCTCCGGCCCGAATGTCACACGCACTCCTCCTGGACGGCGTCTCCAAGAGCTACGCCGGCCATGCCGCGGTCAAGAACCTGAGCCTGGCGGTGCCGCAGGGCACCATCTACGGCATCCTGGGCCCCAACGGGGCCGGCAAGTCCACCACGCTGCGGATGGTGATGAACATCATCATCCGCGATTCCGGGCGCATCGCGCTCCTGGGCGCCGATCCCCAGGTGGACCGCAGCGTCCTTCACCGCGTGGGCTACCTCCCAGAAGAGCGCGGCCTGTACCGCAAGATGTCGGTGATCGACGTCATCACCTTCTTCGCCGAGCTCAAGGGCGTTCCGGCGGCCCGGGCGCGGTCCGAGGGCGCGCGGTGGCTGGAGCGGATGGGGCTGGGCGACTGGCGCAACGCCAAGGTCGAGACGCTGTCGAAGGGGATGCAGCAGAAGGTGCAGTTCGTCACCACCGTGGTGCACGCGCCCGACCTGCTGATTCTGGACGAGCCGCACTCCGGGCTGGACCCGGTGAACCAGGAGGTGCTGCGCGACACCATCCTGCAGGCGCGCGACGAGGGGCGCACGGTGATCTTCAGCACGCACAACATGGAGCAGGCCGAGCAGATGTGCGAGCACGTCTGCATCATCGCCGGGGGCGAAAAGGTGCTGGACGGCAACCTTCGCGACGTGCGCCGCGCCCATCGCGGAAACCGCTACGCCGTGGCGTTCGACGAGCCGTCGGAAACGGCCGACCGCTTCATGGCCACTTGGCCGGGATTCGAGAACGTGGAGCGCGCGCGCGACGGGTGGGTGGCCCAGCTGCGCGCGTCGGCCAGCCCGCGCGAGCTGGTGGCGGCGGCCAACGGGCTCGACGTGCCGCTGTCGCGCTTCGAGCACGTGCAGCCGTCGCTCCACGAGATCTTCGTCAGCAAGGTGGGCGACGCCGCCCGTCCGCGCCGCAGCCCCGAGGTGGCCCATGCGTAACGTGATGATCATCATCCGCCGCGAGTTCAACGAGCGCGTGCGGACCAAGTCGTTCGTGGTGGGAACCGTGCTCTTCCCCGTGTTCATGCTGGCGCTGGTCTTTCTCCCGGCGCTGATCAAGAGCGGCGGGGGCGAGCGCACGCTGGTGCTGGTGGACCAGTCGCCCGCGGGGATCGGCGAGCGCGTGGCGGCCGCCCTGCAGGCGCCCAGGCCCGGCAAGGAGGCCATCCGCTACACCGTGGAGCGCGTTCCCGGCCCCATGGACGCGCAGCGCGCCTCGCTGAACGGCCGCGTGGAGAAGAAGGAGATCGACGGGTACGTGGTGATCGGGGCGGACGTGCTGAAGACGAGCCAGGTGGCCTACCGCGCCCGCGACGTCACCAAGCTGCAGGTGGTCCAGGACATCGAGGGTGCCGTCACCGCGGCCGTGCAGCAGGTGCGCCTGGCCGGCAGCGGAATGACCCCCGCGCAGGTGGCCGAGCTGGTGCGCGACGTGGACGTGCAGGCGGCGCGCATCACCGGCGACGGGCAGGAGCGCGGCAACCTGATGGCCACGCTGATCGCCAGCTACGTGATCCTGTTCCTGTTCGTGCAGCTGATCACGCTGTACGGCCAGAACGCCATGCGCAGCGTGCTGGAGGAAAAGAACAACCGCATCGTGGAGGTGATCGTCAGCTCGGTGAAGCCCATGCACCTGATGGCGGGCAAGGTGCTGGGGCTGGCCTCGGTGGTGCTCTTCCAGATCGGCATCTGGGTGGCGTTCGGGGCGCTGCTCGCGTCGCAGGCGGGGTTCCTGGAGCGCCGCTTCGGCATCAGCGCGGCGGCGTTCTCGGCGGTGAAGCTGCAGCCGTCGGTGGTGGCGATCCTGCTGGTGTTCTTCACCTTCGGGTTCATCCTGTACGCGGCGATGTACGCGGCGGCCGGCGCCTCCGTAACCAGCGAGCAGGAGGCGCAGCAGCTCACCTTTCCGCTGATGCTGCCGCTGTTCATCCCCATGGTGTTCATCGTCCCCGTGATGACGGACCCGCTGGGCACCATCGCGCGCACCCTGTCGCTGATCCCCTTCACCTCGCCCGTGGTGATGCCCATGCGCGCCGTGGCCACGGACGTTCCCGCGTGGGAAATCGCCGCGGCCATCGGGCTGCTGGTGCTGGGAATGCTGGGGGTGGTGTGGATCGCGGGGAAGATCTACCGCGTGGGCATCCTGAGCACCGGCAAGAAGCCCTCGATGGGCGAGCTGATCCGCTGGCTGCGCATGGCCTGACACCGGCCCGCGCTGAACGGAGCGCCTGGAGTTTTCCCGCGGGATGGGAGACACGAAGGACCGGCGGAGAGCGTGATGCCCTCCGCCGGTCCTGTTTGTCATCTACGAGTCGTTCAGCCCTCGAGGCGGCCGGCGCTGAGGACTCGCCGCCCTCAGCCGGCCGGGGTGGGCGTGGGAATCGTGGTGCCCGTCACCGGCACCGTCGACGCCTTCGCCAGGGCCGAGATCAGCCCCTGCCAGTCGAACGCCGGGCCGATGTCCCACTTGCCGTACGACTGCGGCTGGTAGTTCACGTGCGTGGTGATGCCCGAGAAGTTGGCGACGTCCTTGTAGACGTCGTAGCGCGCCGGCTCGGGGATGAACTTGAGGGGGATGTCGTACGTGCCGCTCAGGTAGCGCAGCAGCTTGGCCAGGCTGGCGTACTGCGCCGGCGTGAACGTGGCGTAGTGGGTGTAGCCGCGGTACGGCTGGGCCAGCTTGGTGTAGTGCTGCGTCTCGGCCGCCGTGCAGTACACGTCGTTGGCGCCCATGTACGTGACCAGGTTGCCGCCGCTGGGCTTCAGGTAGCCGACGTTCGACAGCTCGATGCCCACGCCGCTCTGGCTCATCGGCGAATTGCCGCCCTGCGCGCCCGGCCCCAGGTGGTACGACCAGTACCTGGACGAGAACAGGTTGTAGATGGTGCCGTCCCGCGCCACCACGAACGGGGTCGACACGTGGTTGTTGGGCTTGGTGAGCGCGGCGATGTCGCCCTTCAGGTACCCGGCGGTGTAGTGCACCACGATGCGCTTCTTGGCGGGTGCTTCCTTGTAGAAGAAGCTCTCGTCGCCGCTGGCCGGCTTGCACGAGACCACCTGGAGCGTTTCGCTGGTGCCCGGAATGGCGACCTGGTTGGGTGACAGCGTGAACTTCTTGCCGTCCGAGTCCTTTCCGTTGGTCCGGAAGTCGGCTTCGTGCGTTGGAATGGCGCTGGCTTTCATGTGAATCTCCTGCGGATTGGGGATGGTGGGACGAACGAGTGGCGGAGGGAGAACTCCGCCGGTGGGTGATGACCCGGACTGAATGCTACTGCTTTCCGTCAGAATAGCAAGCTCTCGCTGCCAATGCCTGCCGAAACTCGGTCATTCCCCGACGGTGCCCGCCGGGATCCGCACGCGTGCGCTCCGAAAGACCCCTTGCGTTCCAGAGATGGTGGTTTTAGGATGATTTCACATTTGAGGACTTAATGTGACGCAGTGGCTCGCGAGCCGGCAGGGGTGTTTTCGCGGTACCGGACAACGATGATGCGGCCGCCCGGCCGCATCCGCCCGCCCCCGTGTGCAACTCCGGGATGGGGGCGGGAGCGTACCTCACCCGGAGTGCACGGGAGGATGCAGGACATGCTCATCCGCGGCAGGCACTTCGCTGCAGCCATGCTGCTCACCGCCGGACTGGCCGCGTGCGCCGACGTGCCCAGCGCGCCCGACGCGCCATCGGCGGCACCCGCGGCACCGCAGGAGTCGCGGGCCTCGCGGGCGGGGGACGCGATCCCCGGCCGCTACATCGTGGTCTTCGAGAACGACGTCGCCGACGCGCCCGGGCTGGCGCGGCAGCTGGCCGACGCGCACGGGGCGACGGTGCACTACACCTACCAGCACGTCATCAAGGGCTTCGCGGCCACACTCCCCGACGCGGCCGCCGACGCGCTTCGCCGCAACCCGCGGGTCGCGTACGTGGAGCAGGACCGGGTGGTCACCGTGGCGCAGGCGGGCAGCTGGGGGCTGGACCGCGTGGACCAGCGCGACCGTCCCCTGAACGGCACGTACACCTACGCGGCCACCGGGTCGGGGGTGCGGGTGTACGTGCTGGATACCGGAATCCAGACCGCGCACGGCAACTTCGGCGGGCGCGCGTCGGTGGGTTACGACGCCCTCGGCGGCAACGGGCAGGATTGCCATGGCCACGGCACCCACGTGGCGGGAACGGTGGGCTCCACCACGTACGGCGTGGCCAAGTCGGCCACGCTGATCGGCGTGCGCGTGCTGGCCTGCAACGGCACGGGCGCGTGGAGCGGGATCATCGCCGGCCTGGACTGGGTGCGCCTGAACCACGTGAAGCCCGCCGTGGTGAACATGTCACTCGGCGGCTGGTCCGAGCAGTCGGTGGACGACGCCGTGAACAACCTGATCGCGGCCGGGGTCACCACCGTGGTGTCCGCCGGCAACGACGCGAACGATGCCTGCTACTACTCCCCGGCCCGCGTAGGCGCGGCCGTGACGGTGGGCGCCAGCAGCTCGCTGGACCACCAGGCGTGGTTCAGCAACTGGGGCAGCTGCGTAGACCTGTTCGCGCCGGGCGACGGAATCACCTCCACCTGGCTGTCGGGGGGCACCAACACCCTCAGCGGCACGTCGATGGCGGGGCCGCACGTGGCGGGCGCGGCCGCGCTGTACCTGCAGGGGAACCCGCTGGCCGCCCCGGCCACCGTTCGCAACGCCCTGGTGGGGCATGCGTCGCAGGGCCGGCTCTCGGGGGTGAACCCGGGCACGTCGAACCTGCTCCTGTACACGCGCCTGGACGACGCCTCCACCCCGCCCCCGCCGCCTCCGCCCTCGCCGCCGGTGGTGAGCGTGAGCGGGCCCACGTACCTGGCGCCCACCACCACCCAGTCGGTCACGTTCAGCGCCAGGGCCACGGGCGGCACCAAGCCGTACACGTACCAGTGGCAGTACCGGCCGGAGTACTCCGGCACGTGGAGCAACGTGGGCACCAACAGCGCCTCGTACACCCGCAGCGTGGCGCCGCGCAGCGCCTCGTTCTACGTGCGCGTCATCGTCACCGGCGGCGGCTCCGCCACGAGCAGCGAGCACTACGTGTACGTCGAAATGATGTGCGGCGACCAATACTGCTGACGAGCCGCGATCAGTGGAGGGTGAAGCGGCGGCAGCGGATGAGGTGACGCGCTGATCCACCGCACGCCGAACGGACGAGGCCCGGAGAACCGCGCGGTTCTCCGGGCCTCGGACGCGCATCGGCCAGGCCCTGAAGTGCCCCGCGCCGCCTCATCATCACCCTCAGCCGTGTACTCTGGACCTTCCTCATCCTCTGCGATGCGGGCGCCGCCTGGGTGTATGAGGCCGGCGCCTTCGAGCGGGCCGAGCGGGCCGAGCTGAAACGTCGCGGAGCGGTCGGGGTTTTCTGGCCGAAGGACGCCTACGCGGCCAACCTGCGAAAGGTGCGGGATCCCCGTGCCGCCGAGAAGGCGATGCCGGAAGCGGATTCGGTTAGCTACTTCCTCCACCAGCGCGCCGGTGGGCCGGTGCTCGGGCAGGTGTTCCACCTCACTCTGCGGCAGGGTTTTCGCCGGTGGAGGCGTCAACTCACGGTCATCTACGACGAGCACCCCGCACGGAGCGAATCGGGACGAACCACAAGGAGCCGCCCGGGCCACCGCTCACCCGCCAGGCGGCGCTGGCCTGGTACGATGACTGGCTCGTCCGGCAGCACAAGTGGCGAACCGAAAACGCGCATCGGCTCGTGGCGCTGAAGGTCAACCTCCTGCTCCTGGAGGGAAACGTACGCGGAACGGGGATGTGGGGCTGGGTCTTCGACGCCGACTCGGCGGACCTGTATCGCCAGATCAAGGCGTCCATCTACAGGTTCGGCGATGCAGGCATCGAGATGCTGGTCGACTGCCTGGATGACGCGGGCCTGACTGCCACGCGAGTGGTCAAGGATGGCGTGGCGGGAGAGCCGGTGCGGGCGGGGACGATCTGTTACGACGTCCTCAGGGAGCTGGTCAGGTTCGAGGATGACGTCCAGGAAAGTGAAATGGTCGTCATCAACGGCGAGCGGTCGTCGGAATGGCTGGGCGACCTGAGGGCTCCCGCGGATGCCGCGCGCCTGGCCGCGGCCGAGGCCGCCTGGACGGCCCGGATGAAGCGCGGCAGCTGGCACTTCGAACGACCCAGCAGCCACTGATCGCGCGAAGGCTGGTGCCAAACTCCAGCACCGCATCCGCGACGAGCAGGTCCATCGCCCGCTCCGTCCTCCGGGCGTGCATCGCTTGTCGAGGAACCGGAACCAGGTGTGGGCGTTTTCCCGGCTCGGACGTTATCGTTCTCGTCGGACTTGCCGCGAGGCGACCGCGGACATCCGGCTGGAGGCGGCAGGAGAGCCCCTCCACGACCCCATCCGGAGGATGCAAATGAATCTTCTTGGTCTGCTGTACGCCGTGCCCGTTCTGGCACTCGCGGCCGCGGGACCCCTGCAGGCGCAGCAGCCGGCCGGGCCCGGAATCCAGATCGCCGTCTCCCGCACGGCCAGCCTGCCCGGCGGCGGGTGGAGATGGGCGGAGGCGGTGCGTACGCAGGGCCTTCGCGTGAGCGTGCCGGTGCGGGGCTCCGTGGTGGCCTGGGCGGGGGCCGCGCAGGGAGAGAGCCAGAGGTTGGTCTGCCTCGTCATGGACGCGCCCTGCACGTACTCCGGCAACCTGTGGATGCTCTCGGGTGGCGCGGAGTACCGCTTCCGCGCCGGGGCCGCCGTGGTGCCGTTCGCCGGCGCGGGCGCCAACCTGGAGTACTGGACGAACGGAGGCCGCACCTGGATGCCGCACGTGCACGCCGGGGTCGACCTGTTCGCCACTCGCAACCTGGGCCTGCGCCTGCAGGCAGAATCGGACTGGCAGGTGCCGGCGCGCGTCGGGGCAGGCCTCGTGCTCGCGCTGCCCTGACCGCGCACGCCCGCGGGCGGGGGATCTGAACGAACCGGCGGAGAGCCGTGGCCCTCCGCCGGTTTGCTTTCGCCCGGACGATGCCGGAGCTTTCCTACAGCGGTGGCGCCGCTCCGCGGTCCCGCGCCCACTGCATCGCCCCGTCGCCCGCCTCGCGAAGGCTGGTGCCGAACGCCAGCACCGCTTCCGCGACGAGCAGGTCCATCGCCAGCTCGTCCTCCGGCGCGTACCGGGCCAGCTTGATCGATGAGTTGGCCACCGCCTCCAGCGCGCCGAACCGGTCCGTCAGGATCTCCAGGAGCCGCATGGGCGAGGGCGGGTTGTACTGTTCCATGTCGCACCTCCGTCTCTTGACCCGCGCCGCCGAGCAGGGCTACTCTACACGATGCGGGCGGCTTTCGGGTGGTCTGTGGGAGGGGGTTGGCGTCCTGATCTTCGCGGGTCTGAGGCCAATCCCCTTGTCTTTTGCCTCGTCATGTCAATAATATTTGGCACGAGGGCTGATGTCAACACCTTTTGACTTGGCTGGAGATGGCGGCGAAGCTCACTTTCGTATCGGCAACGGATCGACTCGTCGGGATCGGGCTCTCCCTCGGCGCTGTCGCCGAGCGCTTCGGCGTGCGTCGCGAGACGATCAGCCGGTGGAGACGTGAGGGCGGAGGATTCCCGCCTCCAAACAACTGGCCCGAAGTCCTTGCCCAACTTGCCGAGGAGCGCGGGGAGGACCTCACGCATTTTGCTAACGAGTTGCGGGCGGGTAACAGCCCGGAATCCTGACTACGCGAGCCTGTCAGCGTCTTGAGGCGCCGCGTCGAACCAACTCAGCATCCGTTCCGCGAAATTTGATGTCGAGACATCGTCCTATACCAGGCTAAGCGGGGGAGAGGCCGCAGGGCCAGCCCATGATTGCCATCAGCCGAACACGTTTACGGTGCGGCTCTGTGATATGTCACGAGTTGCAAGGAGTCATAAATGGGTGTAGGACGGAATGAGCCCTACCCGAGAGGGTGCCGACCGATGGGAACGAGAACGTGGAGCTCGTACCGGCGGGAGAAGAGACGGTGGAGACCAGCCTTGACGTACGACGTAAAAGCGTACGGAATGTGAGCTTATCCGGTGAAACTCCCGGTGTAAGTAAACCCACGCCGGCAGCAAGATCAGTACATGTCGCGCACCCCCCCTGCAGCGGGGGCCTTCTCTAACTTGTATGGATCACACCAATGTGCGAACACGTTGACGAAGATGAAAAGCGCGTTCTCAACCGGTTCATCACCGAGGCCAAAGTTCCATGCGAACTTGCTGCCGAGCTCCACACCTTAGCTAACACAAGCGAATGTCTTACCGTTGAGCGCCTTTCTTGGCTGTTGGCGCAAAAGCTACCTCCCGAAATTCGTTTGCTTATTATCAGAGTTCAAGGACGTTGTATTGACTATATGCTAGAGCCATTCTGAAGGTTACTGCAGAGGCGTCCGGCTAATCCGTAGAGGACTCGTCGAACGTGGCTCGATGTTGTACGAGTAACGATTACCGGCGGACGATCAGCACCTGGCCACAATCGGGCCCAGCCGTGACTGACAAACCGGCGGAGAGCATGATGCCCTCCGCCGGTCCGTTTCACCGACCGAACCCGTTCAGGCTTTCGCCCGATCGGCTCAGTACATGTCGCCCATGCCGCCGCCGCCCGGCATGGCCGGGGCGCCGCTGCCCTTGGGCTCGGGCTTCTCGGTGACCACGGCCTCGGTGGTCAGCAGGAGGCCCGCGATGGACGCGGCGTTCTGCAGGGCGGTGCGCGTCACCTTGGTGGGGTCGATCACGCCGGCCTGCACCAGGTCCTCGTACTCGTCGGTACGGGCGTTGTAGCCGTACGACGGGCTCTCGTTGTTGCGCACCTGCGCCACGACGATGCTTCCCTCGACGCCCGCGTTCGTGGCGATCTGGCGGATGGGCTCCTCCAGGGCGCGCTCGATGATGCGCACGCCGATGTTCTCGTCGGCGTCGTCCAGCGTCAGCTTCTTCAGGCTGGCCTGAGCGCGCAGCAGCGCCACGCCGCCGCCGGGAACGATGCCCTCTTCCACCGCCGCGCGGGTGGCGTGAAGGGCGTCCTCCACGCGGGCCTTCTTCTCCTTCATGGCCGTCTCGGTGGCCGCGCCCACGTGGATCACCGCGACGCCGCCGGCCAGCTTGGCCAGCCGCTCCTGCAGCTTCTCGCGGTCGTAGTCCGAGGTGGTCTTGTCCATCGCGTTGCGGATCTCGGCGATGCGGCCCTGGATGGCCTGCGTGTCGCCCGCGCCGTCGATGATGGTGGTGTTGTCCTTGTCGATCACCACGCGCTTGGCGCGGCCCAGGTCGCTCACCACCGCGTTCTCGAGCTTGAAGCCCACTTCCTCGGTGATCAGCTGGCCGCCCGTGAGGATGGCGATGTCCTGCAGCATGGCCTTGCGGCGGTCACCGAAGCCCGGCGCCTTGACGGCCGCCACGCGCAGGGTGCCGCGAAGCTTGTTCACCACCAGCGTGGCCAGGGCCTCGGCCTCCACGTCCTCGGCGATGATCATCAGCGGACGGCCCATCTGCGCCACCTTTTCCAGGATGGGCAGAAGGTCCTTCATGGTGCTGACCTTCTTGTCGTGGATCAGGATCAGCGCGTCCTCGAGAACGGCCTCCATGCGGTCCGGGTCGGTCACGAAGTACGGCGACACGTAGCCGCGGTCGAACTGCATGCCCTCGACGGTCTCGAGCGTGGTCTCCAGCCCCTTGGCCTCTTCGACGGTGATCACGCCGTCCTTGCCCACCTTTTCCATCGCGT
The DNA here is from genome assembly GCF_036399935.1 of Longimicrobium sp. Taxonomy (GTDB): domain Bacteria; phylum Gemmatimonadota; class Gemmatimonadetes; order Longimicrobiales; family Longimicrobiaceae; genus Longimicrobium. The sequence goes on along the minus strand of NZ_DASWMD010000016.1, from coordinate 323,438 downwards.
CGGCGATGAGGTTGCCGATCTCCTCGTCGCTGTTGGCCGAGATGGTGCCCACCTGGGCGATTTCCTTCTTACCGGCCGTCTCCACCGAGATGCTCTTGAGCTCGGCGATGACGGCGTCGACGGCCTTGTCGATGCCGCGCTTGAGCGACATGGGGTTGGCGCCCGCGGTGACGTTCTTCAGGCCCTCGCGGAAGATGGCCTGGGCCAGCACGGTGGCGGTGGTGGTGCCGTCGCCGGCGAGGTCGGAGGTCTTGGTGGCGACCTCCTTGACCATCTGGGCGCCCATGTTCTCGATGGCGTCGTCCAGCTCGATCTCCTTGGCCACCGTCACACCGTCCTTGGTGATCAGGGGCGAGCCGAACTTGCGGTCGATGACCACGTTGCGGCCCTTAGGGCCGAGCGTGACCTTCACCGCCTCGGCCAGCTTGTCGATGCCGCGCTTCAGCGAGGCGCGCGCATCGGTGTTGAACGTCAGCTCCTTGGCAGCCATCGTTCGAATCCTCTTTTATCTGGGTGGAAAAATTTCAGTCAGTCAGAACGTGCGGCGGTCGCCGGGACGATTCAGCCGACCACCGCGAGGACGTCGGACTCGCGCAGGATCAGGTACTGCTCGTTCTCGACGGTGACTTCGGTGCCGCTGTACTTCCCGTAGAGCACCTTGTCACCCACCTTCAGCTCCATCTCAACGCGCTTGCCGTCCTCCACGCGTCCCGGCCCAACGGCCATGACTTCGCCCTGCTGGGGCTTTTCCTTGGCCGTGTCCGGAATGTACAGACCGCCGCGCATCTGCTCGCTCTCTTCGAGCGCCTTGACGACGACGCGGTCCGCGAGCGGCTTGACCTTGAGATCGGTCGCGGTAGGCATCAGTGACCCTCCGTGGAACGTAGATGTGGTTGATTGCTTTCTGTTAGCACTCGCACTCGGGGAGTGCTAACAGCCCGGGTAACATAACCCGCAGCCGCTCGCTGTCAAGCAGGCGGCGACGAGCCCGGCGCAGTGCATCCGCCGTACCTTTCAGGGCTGCCAGAGTGGCGGAAGAATTTGTCGGTGTGGCAGCTCGGACGCGCGTCGGCTGTCACTCCGCCGCGGCGCCGATCTCCCTCACAAGGTCGTCGTCGGACAGGACGTCGGCCCAGCCGGCGGGCAGCTCCAGCTCCACGCTCTGCGCGCCGCCCGTAGGCGTGGCGATCACGCGGAACCGCTCCGAGTCACCGATCCGCGCCGCCTCGCTCCTGCCATCCTCCGACAGCCCCGCGTAGGCCTCCACCAGGCTCCACGTGGTCCCGTCCCCGTCCGTCACTTCGCGCGGCATCGTCGCTCCTTCCACAAAGAAAACTGCATCTCTCGTTCTTCAGCCGCGGCGCTTCGAGAGGCTGTAGTACGCGATCATCTTGTACACGAGCTTGGCGACCACGAAGTCCGGCGCCGAGTTGCCGCCCATGGGCGCCAGCTCCACCACGTCCACGCCCACGACGTTCTTTTCCTCGAACACGCGGCGAAGCAGCTTCAGCGTGGGATACCACGGCGGGCCGCCGGGCTCGGGGGTGCCGGTGGCGGGCATCAGCGACGGGTCGAAGTAGTCCACGTCGAAGGTGATGAACACGTCGTCGCCCAGCGCATCGAACGCGCGGTCCTGCCACGCGTCGTTGTCCCACATCTCGTCGGCGAAGATGGTGGTGATGCTGCCCTCGCGCTCGCGGATCAGCGCGCGCTCCTCGCTGGTGATGGCGCGGATGCCCACCTGCACCAGGTCCGCGCGGTCGATGCACTGCGCCATCACCGCCGCGTGCGAAAACGCCGAGCCCTCGTACTCCAGCCGCAGGTCGCCGTGCGCGTCGAACTGCAGGATCGACAGGCGGCGCCCCTCGCCTAAACGATCCGCATGCGCCAGCACCGGGGCGCTGGTGATGCTGTGCTCGCCGCCCAGCCCGATCACCAGCCTGTCCCCCGCCTCGGCGAGGATGGCGTCGTAGCACTCGCGCAGCTGGCGGACGGCCGCCTCGGGCCCGGCGCTGGTCAGGTGCAGCGCCGGCAGCGTGCACACGCCCACGCCGGGTCCGGGCTCGCCGTCCAGCTCCTGGTCGTACAGCTCGATGAAGCGCGACGCCTGGATGATGGCGTCGGGCCCCAGCTTGGTGCCGCCCTGGTAGCTGACGGTGCTCTCGTAGGGGATGGGCAAAATGACCACGCCGGCGTTCTGCCACGTGGCGGCGTCGCCTTCCAGCCCCAGGAAGTTGCGGGGCAGCTCCCAGGGAAGCTCCTGGAGCGCGGCGGGAATCTGGTCGCTCATCTATCCGTCAGTCTCGGTGGTCGTCGTTGGATCAGGACGCCGAAAAGAAGGCACACGCCGGGCCGCGTCAAGCACGGCGCGCGCTTCCCTCCCGCGGCCAACCGCGCCATCTTCCTGGCGCGTGCCCCGCCCGGAGCATTCCACCCGCGCAAGACATGACGCCCGACACGGTTCCGGTTCGCGACTTCATCCAGGGCCTGCTGCATCCCGCGGGCGCCTCATCCATCCTCGACGTTGGCTGCGGGCGGGGCGAAGACCTGCGGCAGATCGCCCAACTGACCGGGGAAGACGCCCGCCTGGTGGGGGTCGATGCGTCGGCGGCGAACATCACCGAGGCCCAGCAGCGAGCCGGGGATGACTCCCGGCAGTTGTACTTTGCCCACGATGTCTCGGCTGGGCTGCCGTTCGAAGACGGTGAGTTCGATCGCGTGCTTTCGGTGAACCTGCTGGAGTGCATTGCGGACAAGCAGCGGCTGCTCACGGAGGTGCACCGCGTCCTTGGGCCGGGAGGCAGGGTCGTCTTCGCGCACTGGGACTGGGACTCGCAATTGATCGATGGCGACGACAAGGATCTCATTCGGGAGATCGTCCACACGTTCGGTGATTGGAAGCAGGCGTGGATGGCAGACTCGGACGCCTGGATGGGCAGGCGCCTGTGGCGAACGTTCCAGGAGTCAGAAGGGTTCGAGGGCGCCGTGCACCCTTTCGTGCTCACGAACACCCGCTTCGAGCCGGGGACGTACGGGCACTCCTCCGTCGAGAACTTCCGCGGCCTGGTCAAGCGGGGGATGCTCGCCCCGGAGCGGTACGAGTCGTTCTACCGATCACTCGTCGAGATGGGCGCGACGAATCGGTATTTCTACAGCATCACCATGTTCGTCTACGCCGGGCACAAGCGCGGATAGCAACGAAAACCGCCCCACGAGATCATCTCACGGGGCGGCTCACTAACGCACTAACGCACTAACGCACTCACGCACTCACGCACTGCCGTTCACAGCCGCAGCGCCGGGCACGCCACCCCGTCGTTGCTCAGCTGCACGCCCGCGGCGCGGCAGTCGGCGCACAGGCCGTAGATCTCCAGCCGGTGGCGGACGGCCATGAAGCCGTGCTCGCGCGCCACCTCGTCCTGGATGCGGTGGATCTCGCGGCGGCGGAACTCCACCACCTTGCGGCAGTGCGTGCACACCAGGTGTTCGTGCACGGGCTGGCGGCCGAACAGGTGCTCGTACCGCTTGAAGCCGTCGCCGAAGTCGTGGTCCTCCACCAGCCCGGCGCGCACCAGGATTTCCATCGTCCGGTAGATCGTCGCCTTGCCGATGCGCTCGCCGCGCTTCTTGAGCTCGGCCTCGATCTCCTCCACCGACAGGTGCTCGGTGCTGCTGAACAGAACGTCGGCCACCACCTCGCGCTGCTGCGTCACCGGCAGCCCCTGCTGGCGCAGGTACCGGCGGAACAGGTGAAGGTGCGGGGCCGTGGCGTTCTTTTCGATCGTGGCCATGAATGGTCCTCGGGAGCGGGCCGTCGCGCGGGCGATCTGCCTGGAACGATAATCATTCTTGATAAGTGCGGTCAAGCCGCACTGTGCACGCACCGGGAAACCACGCGTTCCGATCAGCGTCGCGTTCAGCCGCTCTCGCCTCCTCTACCGCCCGCGAGCCAGTCCTGGCGGGACATCTCGTAGCGCGCCTCGCCGTGGTACTCGCCGGCCGGCCGCCAGCCGGCGGCGCGGTAGAACGCCTCCGCCCGGGTGCCCGGATCGGTGCTCAGCCAGATGGAGTCGGCGCCCGAGGCGAAGAACCAGCCCATCATCGCGTCGTGCAGCATCCGCCCGGCGCCGCGGCCCTCGAACTCCGGGGCGACGAACAGCGCCCAGACGTTGCCGCGCGCCGCGTCCGCGACCGCAAACCCCACGATCCGCCCTTCCGCCTCGGCCACCCATCCGCGCCCGTTCCCCGCCAGCAGCCGGCGGTAGTCGTCGGGCTGGACCATCGACGGAGCTGCCAGGCGGTTCTCGCGAACGGCCAGGCGAATACGGTGCATCTCCCCGATGTCCGTCTCCCCGGCGATCCGGATCCGCGGCCTCATCGGCCCGATTCTCCGGCCCCGGAAACGCCGCCCAGCTCCGCCAGCAGTTCCTTCCACTTCTCCGCGTCGCCCCCCGTCTCACGGACGCCCGGGATCTCGGGCTCATCCAGGCGCCGCAGCACGCCTTCGATGATGCGCCCCACGCGGTCCACCGGCACCGTGCCCTGCTCCGCCACCTCGTCGGCACGCACCGGGCGGGCGCGGGGCGCGGGTGGCTCCAGCACGTATCCGATGGTGTAGATGGTCCGCGTTCTCCGCGCCTCGTCGCCCTCCACGAAGACGGAGAGCACCGCCAGCCCGCTCTCGCGCGGCCCCAGCTGGCGCGCGGGAAAGATCCACACGCCGTCGATCCGCTCCGGGGGGATCGCCCCGGCGACGGCCGTGAGCGCCGCCGCCAGGTGCGGGTTGACGGCGCCGGGCGAGGCGCCGCCCGCGGCCGCGCTCAGGCGACGCCCGCGGGAGCCTGGGCGCGCGCGGCGGCTTCCTGCTCCACGTAAAAGCGAAGGACGTGAAGGAAGTCCTGTGCGTTGGTGATCACGCCGAAGGCCTGGTGCGTGCCGCGGTCCTTGAGCTTGCTGACCACGAACTCCGACGAGTCCACGCAGATCGTCGTGAGCGGCCGCACCTCGCCCGTCTCCTCCTTCCACACGTACGACGGCAGCATGTTGCCGGTGGCGATGGAGTGCAGCGCCGTGGCGATCATGATGACCCCCGTGCAGCGGCGCGTGTGCTCCTTCATCACCTCCTGGCAGCGGATGGCGTCGGTGATGGTGTCCGGCAGCGGGCCGTCGTCGCGGATGGAGCCGGCCAGCACGTACGGCACCCTGGACGTCACCGCGGCGTGCATCACCCCCTCGCGGATGATCCCCTGCTCCACGGCGGCCGGGATGGAGCCGGCGGCGCGGACGCGGTTGATGGCGCGCATGTGGAAGGCGTGGCCCCCCTCCATGGGAATGCCGCGGTTGTTCATCCCCAGCGTGGTGCCCATGGTGGCGCTCTCGATGTCGTGCACCGCCACCGCGTTGCCGCCGAACAGCGCGCCCACGTACCCCTCGCGGATGAACCACGCCAGCGTGTCGCGGCCGCGCGAGTGAAGCACCGCCGGGCCGACGACCCAGATGAAGTGCCCGCCGCGCTCGCGCTCGTCCACCAGGATGCGCGCCATCTCGCCGTAGTCCGTGGGCTTTTCGCGGCTGACCTCCGACGACATGAACTTGAACTCGCCCTCGGGGCCCACGTCGCCCTCGGCGCCCATCAGCCCGCTGGCGTGCACGAAGATGCCTTCGCTGCCGTCCTCGGCCAGCCCCATGGCCACCTGCTGCCCGGCGCGGACGTAGCGCGCCTCCAGCACGCGGGGAACGCCGTCGGGGTCCAGCACCAGCGCGCTGTCCATGCGCGGGTCGCGGGGCAGCTTCCACTCGCCGTTCAGGCGGACGTACGTCGGCAGGTTGGTCGTCGAAAAGAAGCCTTCCGGAAGCACCCCGTCTGCCGGGGCCGGCGCGAAAGTGGCGTCGGGGGCGCCGGCGAAGCGGGGCTGCGAAAAGTCGGGTGCGCGGTACATCGAAGGATCTGGGGTCCGGGCGTTTTTCGTGACGTGTGCTCGCCGGAAAGTATCCGCCGCCCCGCGGGCGCGACAGGGTGGCGGCGGCTGCGCGCTCCGGTGAGAGCGGCACCACTTTCGCGCGGGGGCCATCGGGTCCAAATTGCGTCCCCGCTTTCACCTGAACCGACCATGGCCAGGCGCCCGAGCCCGGAGGCAGAGATCGACAAGAAGTGGAGCATCGAAGATTCCCGCGAGCTGTACAACGTGGAAGGCTGGGGAATCGGCTACTTCGACATCAACGACAAGGGGCACGTTTCCGTGCACCCCACCAAGGACCCGGCCCGCGGCCTGGACCTGTACGAGCTGGCGACCGACCTGGAGGCCCAGGGCGTCGGGCTGCCGCTGCTGCTGCGCTTCAGTGACATCCTGCGCACGCGCATCGAGAACCTGGGCGAGCGCTTCGCCACGGCCATCCGCGACTTCGACTACCAGGGCGGCTACACCACCGTCTACCCCATCAAGGTCAACCAGCAGCGCCACGTGGTCGAGGAGATCGTCGCGTTCGGCGAGCGGCACGGCGTAGGGCTGGAGGTGGGGAGCAAGCCCGAGCTGCAGGCCGTGCTGGCGCTCACCGAGCGCACGGACCACCTGATCGTCTGCAACGGCTACAAGGACGAGGAGTTCATGCGGCTGGCGCTGATGGGCCAGAAGCTGGGCCACCGCGTGGTGATCGTCATCGAAAAGCCGGGCGAGGTCGACGTGCTCCTGCGCGTGGCGGCCGACATGGGCGTGGTGCCCATGGCCGGCGTGCGCATCAAGCTCTCGGCGACGGGCTCGGGGCGGTGGAGCGAGTCGGCCGGCGAGCGCAGCAAGTTCGGGCTGAACGCCTCGCAGCTGATGCGCGTGCTCGACAAGCTGCGCGAAGCGGGGAAGCTCGACGCGCTGAAGCTCATCCACTTCCACCTGGGGTCGCAGATCCAGGACATCCGCAACATCAAGCTGGGGATGACGGAGGTGGCGCGGTACTACGTGGAGCTGCGCCAGATCGGGGTGAACGTGGAGTACGTGGACGTGGGCGGCGGGCTGGGCGTGGACTACGACGGCTCACGTTCCGCCACCTCGGCCAGCGTGAACTACTCCATGCAGGAGTACGCCAACGACATCGTCTACGCCCTGGCCGAGGCGTGCCGCGAGAACGAGGTGCCCATGCCCCACGTGATCTCGGAAAGCGGCCGCGCGCTCACGGCGCACCACGCGCTGCTGCTGATCAACGTCATCGACCTGGAAACGCAGAGCCCCGAAGATCTGGACGAGGTGTCGGAAGACGACCACCTGCTGGTGCAGGAGCTGGCGGGGGTGCTGCGCGAGCTGGACGGCCGCAGCATGCGCGAGGTGTACCACGACGCCTCGTTCATCAAGGAGCAGCTGCAGAACCACTTCAACTCGGGCACGCTCACCCTGCGCGAGCGGGCCATCGGCGAGCGGTACTGGCTGGCCATCATGAACCGCGTGGCGCAGCTGGCGGCCAAGGACCCCGAGGAGTACGAGGACATCCTTCCCGAGCTTCACGGGATGCTCATCGACCGCTACTTCTGCAACTTTTCGCTCTTCCAGTCGCTGCCCGACTCGTGGGCCATCGACCAGCTGTTCCCCATCATGCCCGTGCACCGGCTGAACGAGGAGCCCACGCGCCGGGGAACGCTGCAGGACGTGACCTGCGATTCCGACGGCAAGATCGACCAGTTCGTGGGATGGCGGAAGCCCAAGCCCAGCCTGGAGCTCCACGCATTCGGCCACGGCGATCCGTACGTGCTGGGGATCTTTCTGACCGGCGCGTACCAGGAGATCCTGGGCGACCTGCACAACCTGTTCGGCGATACCAACGCCGTGCACATCAAGCTGTCGGAGACGGGGTACGAGATCGGCGACCTGGTGCACGGCGACACCATCACCGAGGTGCTGAACTACGTGCAGTTCAACACGCAGGACCTGATCAGCACCTTCCGCCGCAAGATCGCGAACGCCAAGAATCTCACCCGCGCCGAGGCGAACGCGTTCATCGCGGATTACATCGCGGGGCTGGCGGGGTACACGTATCTCGAGGGCGAAGCGTGAGGGAAGTGCGTTAGTGCGTTAGTGCGTTAGTGCGTGAGTGCGGAAACGACGAGGGGCGCCTTCCCGGGTGGGAGGGCGCCCCTCGGCGCGTTCAAAAGCCTGCGGACTCGCGCGGATACTCGCTATTCACTGAGTTCCGCACTCACGCACTCACGCACTCACGCACTCACGCACTCACGCACTCACGCACTCACGCACTCTCCCTGCCGCTGGCGCCTGGGCGTGCAGGGCTTCGTCTTCACCGGCTCGGTGGTCGTCGTCACCGGCACCGTCACGCGGCTGTACAGCAGGTGGCTGTTCATGGTGTGGCCGCTGTTCAGCGTGACCGGCGTGACGACGTTCTGCGTGGCGCTGGCCACCAGCAGGTCGCGCACCTGCTGCGGGGTGGCGCCGGGGGCCTGCTGCAGCACCAGGGCGGCGGCGCCGGCCACATGCGGGCTCGCCATCGACGTGCCGCCCAGCACGTCGGTCGCCGTGGAGCTGGTGTTGTACGCCGACGTGATGCCGTCGCCCGGGGCGAAGATGTCGACGCAGGCGCCGTAGTTGGTCCAGTCGGTGCGCGCGTCGCCGGCATCGCTGGCGGCCACGGTGATCGCCTCGGCGACGTTGGCGATGGGGAACATGCAGGCGTCGGCGCCGATGGTGCCGTTGCCCCAGCCGTTGCCGGCGGCCACGACCACGGTGATGCCCGACGAAATCATCCCGCGCACCGCGTCGTCGATCGGCGCGCTGGTGCCCAGGGTCCTGGTGGGGATCACGTCGCCCAGCGACATGTTGACCACGGCGGGGAGCGTGGCGTTCGCCGCCACCCAGTCCATCCCGGCGATCACGTCGGCGTCGGAGCCGTAGCCGGCGCAGTTCAGCACGCGCACCGCCACCAGCTTCGCCTGCTTGGCCACGCCGTACGTCTTGCCGCCCACGGTGCCGGCCACGTGCGTGCCGTGGCCCTGGCAGTCGTTGTTCATGTCGCCGATCAGCAGCGGGTCCGTGGGATCGGCGGCGTAGGCGTCGAAGCCCGGCACGGCGCGCCCCTCGAACTCCACGTGGTCGAAGCGGATGCCCGTGTCGATGATGTAGGCGGTGACGCCGGCGCCGTTGAAGTCGTAGGTATAGTTGCCGTCCACGGGCCGCGCGCGCTGGTCGATGCGGTCCAGCCCCCACGTGGCGCCGGACTGCGTGGTCGACACCACCCGGTACTGCCGCTGCACGCTGATCTTCAACACGCGGGGATCCAGCGACAGCGCCTTCGCCTTCGCGTCGGGAATGGCGCCCGCGAAGCCGTTCAGCAGGTGCTCGTACACGTAGCGGGGCTTGAGGCCGTACTCCGCGGCCAGCACGGAGGCGTTGGCGCCCCAGCTCAGCTGTACGACGTAGTGGCCGGGGATGGAGCCGTCTGTCGCCCCCGCCAGCAGGGTCGAGGGCTGGACGTCCGGCGCCAGCGGGGTGTCGGCGCCGTCACAGGCGCCCAGCGCGGCCACGGCCAGGAGAAGGAGCGAGCGTCGCATGTCGGTGAACTCCAGTGTGTGATGGAAGCTTCGATTGCGGTCCTTCCATGCAAGCACCGGTACGATTCGCGTGGACAGGGCCAACTCCTTTCCACGTCCACACTTAGCGCGACGGCGGCGGAACGCCGCCCATCCCGCCTGCACGGTTGTGGTGAGGAGCGAACATCGGCCTTCACCGAAATGGTGCAGGAGCGCCGGCGGACTGAGGACCGCCATCCTGGTCCGGCCGACGGTGCTGAAACTTCCGCCGGTGCTCTGCCGTATGCTCCATCCGAGCGGGACGAAGGCGTGTCCTGCGACCTGAATACGAAAGCGAGGATACCGTGCGTGATCCCGGTTTTGCGGCTCTGCTGAGCTTCTTCATCCCCGGCCTGGGGCAGCTGTACAACGGCGCATGGTTCCGCGCGCTGTTCTGGTTCGTCTTTACCCCCGGCCTGTGGCTGGGAACGGGCGGGCTGTTGGGATGGGTGGCCCACGTGATCGCCGCCATCACCGCCTACAACTACGCCAAGCGCCGCCCGTACCGCGACTTCTAGCGGCCGGACGGGGAGAGTGCGAAGGGGGCGCATCCGGTCAGCCGGATGCGCCCCCTTCGCCATCATGCGGGCGGATTACAGCCCCTCCATCCCCCCCGCGCCTCCGCTGAACAGCTCCGGCATCATCGCGGCCGCCATCCCGCCGAGCACGGCGAAGATCGCCAGGAAAATGATCATCAGGAGGATGTACGCGGGGATGGACGCGATCATCACCTTCAGGATCAGCATCACCATCCTGCCGAACGGGATCTCGACACCCGTGATGACCACCTGCTCGGGGCCGGTCCGCTGCACGCCGGCGTACGAGGCGGCGGCGGCGGGGCCCGGAGGCGGGCCGTGGCGCTGGCCGGGATTGGCCGCGCCGCAGACGGGGCAGACGGCGGCGGCGGGATCTACGGGGGTGCTGCACTGGCGGCAGGGTACGGTCATGGGCGTGTGGCGGAGGGGGTGAAGACGGCGCTCGCGCGCGGTTCGCGGAGCGCCGGAAGGGTGGGCCGTTCAGCCGCGGAGAGCGCGGCGGACGGCGTCGATCACGCGGGGAACCAGGGTGGTGGCGGCTTCGTGGACGTTGGCGCCCGCCGCCTTCACGTGCCCGCCCCCGCCGAACTCGCGCGCGATGCGGTTGACGTCGGCGGCGCCGTTGGAGCGGAACGAGATCTTGGTTTCGCCGGGGGCGGTTTCGCGGAAGAGCAGCGCCACCTCCGTTCCCTCCATGGAGCGAACGTGCTCGATCAGCCCGTCGAAGTCCTCGCCGGACACGCCCAGCCGCCGGGTGACCTCGTGCGGCACCACCATCCACCCCACGCGGTCGTCGCTTTCCAGGGTGGCCAGCGCCTCGCGCAGCAGCTCCAGCCGGCGGCGCGGCGCGGTGGCGAACAGGCGGCGGTACACCACCTCGGGGTCGATGCCCAACGTCATCAGCTCGCCGGCCACCGCGAGCACCCGCGGCGTGGTGTTGCCGAAGCGGAAGGAGCCCGTGTCGCTGACCAGCGCCACGTACGCCCCCAGCGCCGACGCCTGGGGCACGGCGTCGCCCGACAGGGTGATGATGTCGTACACCATCTCGCCCGTGGCGGCGGCGGTGGGGTCCTGCACGGCCACGTCGCCCACCACCTCGCTCCCCGCGGGGTGATGGTCCACCACCAGCGTACGGTCGCGGGGAATGCGCTGCGCCAGCTTGCCGATGCGCTCCGGCTCGCTGGTGTCGAGCACCAGGAACAGGTCGGCTTCGTCCAGGGCCGCCTCGGCCTCGGGGGTGCCCAGGTCGGCCACTACGTCCTGGCGGTGAAGCACGAAGCGCAGCGAGTCGGGAAAGGGCGTGGGGTTCACGATGGTGCAGCGGATGCCCCGCCCCTCCAGCCACGCCGCCAGCGCCGCCTGCGAGCCGGCCCCGTCGCCGTCGGCGTGCACGTGCGTGTGAAGCGCCACGCTGCGGGCGCCCAGCAGCGGCTGCAGCAGCCGGCGCAGGGGAAAGGCGCGGGACTCGGGAACGGCCAGCAGCTCTGACATGGAACTCGCGCACGCGGGGTTCGCGGGCGGCGCGGGGCCGCCCCGGAGCGGCACACTAACGCGCGCGGGGGCGGAGGCGCAATGCGGACGCAACACCGGGCGCGCGTCCGCGCCGCGCCGGAACGCGACGATTTTGGGAGGGGCTTCGAACGAATGCTTGACCGGAGCCGCACGCCGCTTACATTCATGCGCTTCAGCATCATCAACGCTGGATCGCGATTCCCCCGTCTCCGGGAGAACCCCCCGCCCGCCCAGGGGGCGGAGCTACACACGGCCGAGCGCGGCCCATGGCCGCTGGAAGCACGCGCCCGCCCGGCGCGGTACATCACACTCCACCCCCCGCGGCGGACCGGAGTCCGCCCACACCGGAGCAGTCATGAGTCTTTTCGCCCGCAAGAACATCGACGAGCTGCAGGCGGACGCCTTTTCCGAAGGCGAGCACAGCCTGAAACGCGAGCTCGGCCCGCTGAACCTGGTGTCGCTGGGCATCGGCGCCATCATCGGAACCGGCATCTTCGTGCTCACGGGCACGGCGGCCGCGCAGCACGCGGGGCCCGCGATCGTGCTGGCGTTCGTGTTCGCCGGCATCGCCTGCGTCTTCGCCGGCCTCTGCTACGCCGAGTTCGCGTCCATGATCCCCATCGCGGGCTCCGCGTACACCTACGGCTACGCCACGCTGGGCGAGCTGATCGCGTGGATCATCGGGTGGGACCTGATCCTGGAGTACCTGTTCGGCGCGGCGACGGTGGCGGCGGGCTGGTCGGGGTACGTGAACTCGTTCCTCAAGGACCTGGGCGTCATCCTTCCGCCCTACCTGACCAACCCGGCCGGCGAGCTGGTGCAGGCCCCGGGCTCCGACACCTGGGTGCGCAAGACCGAGGAGCTCACCCAGTCGCTGGCGGCGCAGGGCGTGAGCATCGACAGCCTTCCGCAGGCGAACGGCGGCTTCAACATCATCGCGGCGCTCGGCATCTTCGCCGTGACGGTGCTGCTGGTGACGGGCATCAAGGAGTCGGCGCGCTTCAACAACTTCGCGGTGGCCATCAAGCTGGCCGTGGTGGCGGCGTTCATCCTGGCGGGCGGCTACTACGTCCTCACCCACTGGGGACAGTCGATGGACCACTGGACGCCGTTCATCCCGCAGAGCACCGGGCCGGGGGCGTTCGGCTTCAACGGCATCATCGCCGCGGGCGGCGTGATCTTCTTCGCCTACATCGGCTTCGACGCGGTGTCCACGACGGCGCAGGAAGCGCGGAACCCGCAGCGCGACATGCCCATCGGCATCCTGGGCTCGCTGATCATCTGCACCATCCTGTACATCCTGGTGTCGGGCATCATGACCGGCATCGTGGAGTACCCGCGCCTGAACGTGGGCGAGCCCATCGCGGTGGCCATCGACGCCACGGGCTACACCTGGCTGGCCCCGTGGATCAAGGTGGGCGCCATCGCCGGTCTTTCGTCGGTGATGCTGGTGATGCTGATGAGCCAGCCGCGCATCTTCTACACGATGTCGCGCGACGGCCTGCTTCCGCCGGTGTTCAGCCGCCTGCACCCGCGCTTCCGCACGCCGCACATCAGCAGCGCGCTGGTGGGCCTGGTCTGCGCGTTCCTGGCGGGCTACTACGACGTTTCGGAGCTGGGGCACCTGGTGTCGATCGGCACGCTGCTGGCGTTCAGCATCGTGTGCGCGGGCGTGTGGTACCTGCGCGTGAAGGAGCCGAACCGCCCGCGTCCGTTCAAGACGCCCTTCGTGCCGCTGTTCCCCATCCTGGGCATCCTGTCGTGCGTGTACCTGATGACGGGGCTGCCGCGCATCGCGTGGGAGCGGCTGTTCCTGTGGCTGGCCATCGGCCTGGCGATCTACTTCCTGTACGGCCGCCGGCACAGCGTGGTGCAGCGCACGCACCACCAGGCGCACGTCGACACGCCTCCGCGCCCGACGTACACGGACGAGAAGTAACCGTCCCGCTGCATTGTGGATGGAAGACCGCCCCTCCCCCGGCGTCCGGGGGAGGGGCGGTTTTCTTGCCATGGAAGCGAGCCAGCCCGGTGTGCGGCGGAGTGCCGGTGCCAGGAGTGATGGGCTGGGCCGACATGCACTTCCACCGGCGGTGGCTCATGCTCCGGGTGGGCCCCTCCCCCGGCCCCTCCCCGCATGCTGCGCATGCGGAGAGGGGAGAATCGATTGCGCTTCGGCTGGCCTGATGCGCTCGATTCTGGGGTGTACCCCCTCTCCCACGCTGTTTGCCACGCTGTTTGTGGGAGAGGGTGGCACGCGTGTCAGCGCGGCCGGGTGAGGGCCCCGCGGCAGCCGAGGCGAGCCGCATCCGACGAATGGCACCGTTCTTCCCGTGATCGAGCGGTTTGCGGCAGCAGCGGCCTCACGTCCATCTGCAGCGACCGCCGCCACGGTGCGTTCCACCGCGTTTCCCGTTACCGCCGGAGAGGATGAGCGAGGCGATTCCGGACGTCGTAAAGGCGTTCATCGCACACAACGTCGAGTCCGCGGAGCTGCTGGAAACGCTTCTGCTGATCCATTCGCAGCCGGAACAGGACTGGTCGCCGGAAGACGTCGCGCGTTCCATCTACACCGTGCCCGCCGGTGCCACGCGGCGCCTGGAGCAGCTCGTGGGCCTGGGCCTGGCCCGGTCCAACGGCGCCGCGACGCCCGTGTACCGCTACCATCCGTCCAGCCCCCGGCTACGCGACGAGGTGAGTGCGCTGGCCGCCGCCTACCGCCAGCACCGCGTGGCGGTCATCAACCTGATCTACAACCAGCCTCCGGACCCGGTGCGCTCGTTCGCCGACGCCTTCAAGCTCAGGAAGGGCTGACCCGATGGCGACACTCGTCTACGCGCTCTGCGCGCTCACCAGCCTTGCCTGCGCCGTCCTGCTGCTGCGGGGCTACGCCCGCAACCGGGTGCGGCTGCTGCTGTGGTCGGGGCTGTGCTTCACGGGGCTCGCCCTGAACAACATCATCCTGCTGGTCGACATGCGGGTGGTGCCCGACATCGACCTTTCGGTCTGGCGCACGCTTCCGGCGCTGGCGGGAATCGCCATCCTACTTTACGGCCTGGTATGGGAGACGCGGTGAGCCAGCTCATCTCGGGCGCGCTGGTGATGGGGTACTTCGTCGCCGGCCTGTACTTCCTGCGGTTCTGGCGCGACACACGCGACCGCCTGTTCGGAATCTTCGCGGCGGCGTTCTGGCTGTTGGCGGCGCAGCGGGCCGCGCTCGCGCTCACCACCGATCCCACGGGTGAGCAGCTGCTGCTGTACTCCGTGCGCCTGCTGGCATTCGTGCTGATCCTGGCCGCCATCATCGACAAGAACCGGGGCGGCGACTGATCCGCGGCAGCGAAAAACGGCGTGGAACGACCCAACCCTACAAATACATTGTACAATTTGGGAACGGCGACTAGATTGCTGTTTCCGCCCCCCATCCGGAAGCCCGCCCGCGGAAGTGGCCCATGCCGCCCGTTACCGTCCTCATCGTCGACGACGACCCCGACCACCAGACCGTCTGCGGCGTGCTGCTTCAGCACGCCGGCTACCGTGTGCTCCAGGCCCGCGACGGCGCCGAGGGTGTGCGGATGGCGCGCGACTCCCGGCCCGACGTGGTGCTGATGGACATGCGCATGCCCCGCATGGACGGCATCGCCGCGCGCCGGGAGCTGGCGGAGCTTCCGGAAACCTCCGGCATCCCCGTGGTCGCCCTTACCGCGGATGTCCTGAAGTGGCCCGAGGCGCGCGTCCTGGAAGAAGGCTTCAGCGCGCTGCTCCCCAAGCCGTGCAACCTGCACCGCATCCTTACCGTGGTGCGCCGGCTGGCGCCCGCACCCTCGCAGGGCGAGCTGGTGGCGGCCGGCTGAGCCGGAAATCGAGCACCGACGAGAGCGGGCCCGGAGGATCTTTCCTCCGGGCCCGCTGCGTTTCGTGGATGACGACGATCTCAGGGAGCGCCGCGGATCTCCGCCCCGCCCAATTGCAGGCCCCGCACCGGCAGGCCCTCCGGCAGCATACGCTCGATGATGGAGATGCGGACGGGCTCCGCCTTCAGGTCCACGTCCATGAAGCGCAGCGTATCGCCCACCTGCATCCCGAAGCTGCCGACGACGTGCGTGCCCGGGGCGCGCACGTCGGCGTTGCGCGCCAGGAACATGGTGCCGCCGGGCCGCGACTCGATGCGCAGCGAGAGTTTGCCCGACGCGTCTTCGGGGAAGCGCTTGTACAGCCAGCGCAGGTCGCCGAAGTCCACCGAGTCGGTGCGGAACGCCACGTCGTACATGGGCGCCAAGGCGGGGTTGAACCAGCGCGGAAAGCTGTCCGTGCGAACCACCCCCGAGGTGGCGAGCAGCGAGTTGCGCAGCCGCACGATGGGGACGTCGAACTCGATGTGCCCCTTCAGCAGCGCGAGGGTCCCCTGGCTGTGGTGCAGCTGCACCGGCTGCCGGAAGATCTGCGCTTCCGTGCGCAGCGAATCGATGTGGATGCGCGAGCCGGAGACCGTTCCCGGCGCGAAGCGCACGCGGGAAAGGCGCCCGTTCATCCGCCGGAAGTTCATGGTGCGGATGTACCCGCCGCCCACGCGGTTCACCAGGACCACGGAGGTGTCGGAGAGCGCCGCCGCGATCTCGGCCTGCTGGGCGCGGGCGGAAAGGGTGGAATCGGGCTTCCACACGTTCTGCACGCGCACAACGCCGTCGATCATCCGCAGCGTGTCGAGCAGCGTGATGCGCTCCACGCGCTTCGTCGTATCGCTGCGGGTGGGGTCGGCGGCGAAGATCGCCTGGTAGTTCCACAGCGAGTCGCCGGGCAGCTTGAACACGTACACCTCGGGCTCGTACAGCGTGGCCCGGGTGATGTGGATGCGCGGCGAGAGCAGCGTCCTGACGTCGTAGTCCAGGTAGGCGCTGTCGGCCAGGATGAAGGCGCGGCCCTGCCGGTCCTTGAGCGAAACGCCGTACAGCTTGGCGCCCTCGAACAGGTTGCCGTCGATCCGCGCGACGTTCAGCTGGCCACCGTTCAGCCCCTTGCCCAGCGCGCGCAGGGTGCGCTGCAGCACGAACTCGTGCCCGGTCTGGGTGCGCGCGACGATGTTCAGCACCAGCACCGCGAGCGCCACGCCCAGCAGCACCCCGCCCAGGCCCCAGGTGAACAGGCGGACGGCCCGGTTCCTCTTCATCCCCCGGCCTCCGGCAGGGGCGCGGGGGAGGGCGCGGAGGCGCCGTCCACCCGCTCGCGCGCCAGGAAGATCCGCGCAACGTACCACGCCGCCGCGCCGATGCCCGCCGCCACGCCGGCCGCCATCCCCACCGCCTTCATCTCTTCGCCGCGCGACAGGCGGCGGCGCTCATACCGCGGCATCGCGCACCTCCTTGCGGTCGTCCATCCACAGCGCCTTGGTCACCTCGCCCTCGTCGTCCAGCGGCGGCCGGCCGCGGCGGTAGAACAGGTGGCGGCTGGTGGGCAGAAAGTCGCCCGCGTCGTCGAAGTACATGTAGTGCGTGATGCGGATGTGCTTGTCATCCAGCTTCAGCACGTTCAGCGAGTTCTTTTCCCGCTCGCGCGCGCGCCCGCGCCGCGAGGTGGTGGTGCCGCTCTGCGCGATGACGATGCCGTGCTCGCGGTCCGCCCCGGCGTACACGTCGAGCGAGTTGCCGATGTAGGCCCGGTGCAGGTGGCCGCCCAAAATCAGGTCCACGCGCATGGCCGTGAACGCGTCGAGCGCGCGCCTGGCCTGGGGCATGGCGTCGGCGCCCTCCCAGTCGGGCGGCGGCGCGAAGTTGTGATGGGCCACCACGATGCGGTACGTCTCGTCGGCGACCCCCTGGAACGCTTCGCGCGCAAAGTCGATCTGCCACTGGTGGATGCGGCCGTTGACCGTGGCCTTGAGCGGCGCGGTGGAGTTGATGGCGACGATGCGCGCCCCCGGGATGTCGGTGACGGTATCCAGCTCCGGCAGGATGTGCCTGCGGTAGTAGCGATACGGGTCCAGCACCCGCTCGGCGATCCGCATCAGCGGCACGTCGTGGTTCCCCGGGGTGACGATCAGCGGAACGCCGGGCAGCGTATTCAGGAACGCCCGCGCCTCGGCGAACTGCTCGTCGGTGGCGCGCTGGGTGAAGTCGCCCGACGCCACGATGCAGTCGGCCTGCAGCCGGTGCGCGAACGCGTGCAGCGCCCGCGCCACCTCGGGGTGGTGCGGCGGGCCGAAGTGAAGGTCCGAGACGTGAAGAAGCGAGATCAAGCCGGCCCTGGAGTGACTGTCGTGACGTGGTGACTTCCGTAACCTCCGGTGCTTTCCTTCACTCCCCGTGCCACCGCGGGTTCCGTCACCGGGTGAGCCCCGGAAACGGCAGGTCCGCGCGGGCGTTCAGCTCCAGCCCTCCCACCTCGCCGCGCCGCCAGCGGAAGAGCGCGGCGCGGGCGATCATGGCGGCGTTGTCGGTGGAAAGCCGCGGCGAGGGCGCGTACAGCTGGCCCTTCTCCCCCAGCCGATGTGCCAGCGCCTCGCGAAGCGCGCGGCTGTTGGCGACGCCCCCGCCCAGCACCACGCGCGGGCAGCGCATCTCGCGTACGCCACGCATGGTCTTGGCGACCAGCACGTCCACCACCGCGGCCTGGAACGAGGCGGCCACGTGCGGCACCTCGTCCGCCAGCCTTCCGTCCCCTTCCAGGCCGCGCACCAGCAGCCGCAGGGCGTTCTTCAACCCGCTGAACGACATGTCGTAGTACTCGCGGTCTCCCGGGCGCTCACCGCGGTTGAGGAGCGGACGGGGCAGCGGGTGGCGGGTGGGGTCACCCTCCGCCGCGGCGCGCTGGATGGAGGGGCCGCCGGGGTACGGCAGCCCCAGGATCTTCGCCGCCTTGTCGAACGCCTCGCCCGCCGCATCGTCGCGGGTGGCGCCGAGGAGCTTGTACTCGCCCCAGGCGGGCACCCACAGCAGCATGGTGTGGCCGCCGGAGACCAGGAGGGCCACGAACGGCGGCTCGGCGCCCGGGTGCTCCAGGTGCGTGGCGAACAGGTGCCCCTCCATGTGGTGCACGCCCACGACCGGCTTGCCCGCGGCCCACGCCGCCGCCTTCCCCCAGGCGACGCCCACCAGCAGCGCGCCGATCAGCCCCGGCCCCGCGGTCACGCCGACGACGTCCACGTCCTCGAGCCCCACGCCGGCCTCGCGCAGCGCGCCCGCGACCACGTCGTCCACGGTGCGCAGGTGGGCGCGCGAGGCGAGCTCCGGCACCACGCCGCCGTACAGCGTGTGGATGTCCTGCGTGAAGATCACGTGGCCCAGCAGCTCGCGTTCGCCACGCAGCACGGCCGCGGAGGTTTCGTCGCAGCTGGTCTCGATCGCCAGCACCAGCGGCTCGCTCACCGGGGCACCTGTGCCGCGGGCGCAGGATTGGCCGTGGAGCGCGCGACGCCCGGGGGCAGCACCCGCACCCGGTTCGGAACGGCCGTGGCCGCCACGCCCGCGGGCAGCCCCTCGACGACCACCCGCGCATCCGCCCCCATCGGGGGAAGGTCCGGCGGAAGCGAATCGCGGTGGACCACGGCGCGCAGTTCGCCCGGAAACACCCGTCGAAGGGCACGTTCGGGCCCGGAAAGACGGACCGCCACCTCGGCGGGCCGCGCCTGCAGCCCGTCCGGCACGGAGACGCGGATCGGCCCCACCGTACGCTCCACGCGCCGGTCCGCCGTTCCACTCACCCGCACGCGGGTGCGGGCGAAGCTCAGCCCGTCGAGCGACGCCGTGTCGAGCACCACCTCGAGGCTGAAGGTGGAGTCGTCGGGCACCACGTCGAAGCTGCGCGTCGTCAGCGCCTCCAGGGTCGCGAGGCGGTCCGCCGGGCCGGTCACCCGCACTTCGGCGGGAACGATCACCAGGTCTTCGCCGATCACGAAGTACTGCGTGGACCGCCCACCGATGCGCGCGCGGACGGGCACCATGCGGCTGGTCAGCCGCTCCAGCCCCAGCGTGACGACGGAGGGCCGCACGTCGCTCACCCGCACCGCCAGCCCCTGCGGAAGCCGCACCATCGACGGGTCCAGCCCGAAGGTGCGCCGCTCGCCCACGTCGCGGACCGAGAGCACCAGCGTGGGCCGGTTGATGGCCAGCTCCCACAGCTCGCGGCCGGGCCCGGTGACCTGCACGCTCACGACGGCAGGTTCGGCCGGGGCGGTCACCACGAACTCCGGATCGCGCACCACGGGGTCCACGCGGACGGGAATCCACTGGCTGGTGACCTGCTCGGCGCTGACCACCGCCCAGATGAGCACGGCCAGCGCCAGGGCGGAAAGCTTCAGCCGCCAGTTGTAGGTGAGGCTGCGGGCCAGCGACCGCTTCACGCGGGGCCCTCGGCCAGCAGTCGGCGCACGAGGTCGGCCTGCGCCGGGTGGTCCCACTCCGTCGCGCCGATCACCTTGCGGACGATCACCCCGTCGCGCCCCACCAGGAACGACTCGGGCACGCCCGTGGTCCGGTAGGTCTGCTGGATGCGGCCGGACGCGTCGTGCCAGACGGTGAACGTAAGCCCCAGCTCCCGGCCGAACGCCTGCAGCTCCTTCGCACCCGTGGGGGCCTTGTCGACGCTGACGGCCACGATCTTCAGGCCGCGGGGGCCCAGCTCGCGGTGAAGCCGCTCCATCGACGGCATCTCGTCGCGGCAGGGGCCGCACCACGTGGCCCAGATGTTCACCAGCACCACCTGCCCGCGCAGGGACGAGAGCGACACGGCACGCCCCTGCAGGTCCACCGCCTGGAAGTCGGGGGCGCGGGTGCCTACGTCCATCGGCAGGAAGCGGTGGCGCGCACTCCACCCCGCCGCCAGCAGGGCCGCCAGCACCCCCAGCGTCGCCACCCACCACACCCACTGCCGCCGCTTCGCCATCGTATCGCCGTCGTCCCGCTGTTCAGTGTCTCTCGTCCCCGCCGGCCTATCGCCGCGGAGGCTCGTCCGGGTCAGGCTCGGGCTCCGGAATGGGCTCCTCCGCCGGGGGCTCCGCCGCGGCGGAATCCACGGCCACCGTGTCGGCGACCGGCGGCGGCGGCGGGCGGGGATCCTCGCCCGCCAGCGTGAGCCGGACGGAGCTGCCCATCCGCAGGCTGTCGCCCGCCGCGGGCGACTGGGCGATCACCGTTCCCGCCGGCTCGGCGGACGCCGGATCGTACGCCACCCGGCCCGCGCTCAGCGACGTCGCCTGCAGCCGCGCCTGGGCGTCGCCTTGCAGCAGCCCCACCACGCTGGGCACCAGCACCCTGGGCGGCCCCGCGCTGATCAGCAGCTCCACCGGCCCGGGAAGCGAGGCCGGCTTTCCCGCCTCGGGCCGCAGGCCGATGATGCTGCCCTCCTCGCTGCGGTGCAGCACGTTGCGGACGGCCACGCGAAAGCCGTAGCGCTGCAGCAGGCCGACCGCGTCCGCGCGGGAAAGCCCCTTGATGGAGGGCACGACGCGCGTCTCCGCCCCCGAGCTGAGCACGATGCGCACCTGCGTGCCGCGCGCCACCTCTTCGCCGGGCAGGGGCGTCTGCATCAGCACGCGCCCGCGGCCCACGCGCGGGTTGGGCAATTGCCCGCCGCGCAGCATCTCCAGCCCCAGCCGCTCCACGGCGCGCTCCGCCTGCCCGGCCGTGCGCCCGGTGAGGTCCGGAACGGTGACGATGGGCGAGCGCCCGAAGCCGGGAAAGAACAGGAACGTCATCACCAGGTAGCCGACCACGAACATCGACAGCCCGGTGATCAGCACGTATTTCTGCAGGCGCCGCTCGTCGAAGTACCGCCGGACGCGGCCGGGGATTTCGCGGTGCCAGCCGCGCGGCGGCGGCCGGACGCGCGCGTAGTAGCGCGGAGGCTTGCGGCTCACGCGGGCCTCCGCAGCCGCGCCGCGAACGCGCCGTCCACGCCGTGGCGCTGGGGCAGCACGCACAGGCGCCCGGCCTCATCCAGCACGGACCCGTCCACGGCGTTCGTCGCCTCCAGCGCCCACCCGGGGCGCGCACCAAGGAACTGCTCCACTCGCACCTCGTTCTCCTCCCGCTCCAGCGAACAGGTGGAATACACCAGCAGCCCCCCGGGGCGCACCAGCTCCGCCGACGCGGCCAGCAGCTCGTCCTGCAGCCGCACCAGGGCTTCCAGGTCTTCCGGCGTCACCCGCCAGCGCCCGTCGGGGTGCCGGCGCAGCGTTCCCGTCCCCGTGCAGGGCGCGTCCAGCAGCACCGCGTCCGCCGCGCGGAACGGGGGCCGGCGCGCGTCCGCCACCACCACGCCGATGCGGTCGTCCCACCCCAGGCGGGCGGAGTTCTGGGTGACCCGCCGCATCCGCCGGCGCGACAGGTCCGCCGCGACGACCCGCCCCGCGCGCTCGGCCAGCCCCAGCGCCTTGCCCCCCGGCGCCGCGCAGACGTCCAGCACCGTGGCGCCCTCCGCGACGTCGGCGTAGCGGACGACGAGGGCCGCCGCCGGGTCCTGCACCACCGCGGGCACCGCGGTCAGCACCTCCGCGACGGGGGCGACGGGAACGTGCAGCGAGTCGGGCGCGAAGTCGACCGGGGTGGATTCGATCTCCGCCGCCCGCAGCCGCGCCCGCGCCTCGTCCGTCGAGACGCCCAGCGGCCGGATGTACAGCTCCGGCCGCCGGTTGTTCGCCTCCACCAGAACCCGCGCCTGCTCGGGGCCCCAGCGCTCGATCCACCGCTCCACCAGCCAGCGCGGGTGCGAACCCCAGGTGCAGAGGAAACCGGCCGCATCCTCATCGAACGACGCGTACACGATCTCCGGGCGGCGCCGCAGGTTCTGCAGGATGCCGTTCACCAACCCCGAGGCGCGCGGCACCCCCGCCATCCTCACCAGCTCCACCGACTCGGAGACGGCGGCGTACGCGGGAACGCTCCCCATCTCCAGCAGCTGGTACGCGCCCAGGCGCAGCACGTCGAGCACCGTGGGGTCCAGGCTGGCCGCCCCGTCGCGCGCGAAGGTGTCGACGATGTGGTCCAGCCGCCCCTGCAGCCGAAAGGTGCCGTACACCAGCTCCTGCGTCCACGCCCGGTCGCGCGGGTCCAGCCCCTCGGTGGCCGCGTCGAGCGCGCGGTCGCCCAGCTCGCCCTCGCGCACGCGGGCCAGCGCTTCCAGCGCCGCCTGCCGGGTGACCGTCGGCTGTGCCGCCATTCCGTTCAGTCCAGCATGCCGGCCAGGGGCGACGACGGCACCGCGCGCTCGCGCCGCGGCATGCGGCCGGCCAGGTACGCCAGGCGCCCCGCCTCCGTCGCCAGCGCCATCGCGCGGCCCATGCGCACGGGGTCGCGCGCCTCGGCGACGGCGGTGTTCATCAGGATGCCGTCCACGCCCTGCTCCATCGTCACCGCCGCGTCCGACGCCGTGCCCACGCCCGCGTCCACGATCACCGGCACCGACAGGCGCGCCTTGATCGTGCGGATGTTGTACGGGTTCACCAGCCCCAGCCCGCTGCCGATGGGCGAGGCCAGCGGCATCACCGCCGCGCATCCCGCGTCTTCCAGCCGCAGCGCCGTGATCAGGTCGTCGTTCGTGTACGCGAGCACGACGAAGCCGTCTGCCACCAGCTCCCGTGCGGCGCGCAGGGTGGCTTCGGCATCAGGCAGCAGCGTCTCCTGATCGCCGATCACTTCCAGCTTCACCCAGTTGGTGAAGCCGGCGGCGCGCGCCAGGCGGGCGTAGCGGATGGCGTCCTCGGCCGTGTAGCACCCGGCCGTGTTGGGAAGCAGCAGGTAGTCGTTGGGATCCAGGTGATGGAGAACGCCTTCCTCCTTCGTCCGGTCCAGGTCCACGCGGCGGACGGCGACCGTTACCACCTCGGTCCCGGACGCCTCGATGGCGGCCACCATCTCCGGGTTCGTGCGGTACTTTCCCGTCCCCAGCATCAGCCGCGAGCGCAGCGGGCGATCGGCGATCACCAGCGGCGTGTCCAGCGCGGTGGGGGTTTCGAGCAGTGCTTCGGACATCGGACTTCAGTGCGTGAGTGCGAAGGTCGGGGCGCTTCGATCGGCGCCGGCGCATGCCTCGGCTGCCCTCTCCCCCCGGCCCCCTCTCCCGCAAGCGGGAGAGGGGGAGAATTCGTGTGCGCTTCGGTCGATCAGCCGCCGCCGACGAAGTGGACCAGCTCCAGAGAATCGCCCTCGTGGACGATCGTCTCCGCCAGCAATTCGCGGCGCAGGATCTCGCAGTTGCGCTCCACCACGACCATGCGCGGGTTCAGCGACAGGTGCTCCAGCAGGCGATCGACCGTCAGCCCCGCGGGAATGGCGCGCTCGTCGCCGTTCACCCGCACCGTGATTCCCCCCGCCACCAGCGTGTCAGACATCGGTTCCCTTCCAGTACTCCAGGTATTCGCGGACCGCCTCGGCGGGATCCACCGCGTCCCACACGCCGCGGATCACCGCGATCCCGGACGCCCCCGCCCCGCGTGCCTCCGCTGCCCGCTCCGGCGTCACCCCGCCGATCGCGACCACGGCAATGTCGGATGACGCGATCTCCCGGATCAGCCCGAGCCCGGCGCCTTCCCGTCCCGGGTGCGACGGGGTCGGCCAGATCGTCCCCGCGACGACGAAGTCCGCTCCTTCCGCTACCGAGTCGATCGCCTCGGCGGCCGAGTGGACGGAGGCACCGAGGAGCCGATCCGGACCCAGCAGTCGCCGCGCGTCGCGCACCCGCACTCCGCGTGCACCCACCTGCGCGCCATCCGCCGCCGCGAGCGCGACGTCGATCCGGTCGTTCACCAGCAGCACCGCGCGCCGGCCGACTGCGTCACGGATCACGCGGGCGAGGTCGTGCAGGCGGCGCCCGGACGCGCGCGGCGCGCGAAGGTGGAACACGATGTCGGGCCCCCCCATCGCCAGGATGAGCCGCGCGCAATCCACGAAGTCCGTCCGGGCCACCACCTCGTCGTCGGCGACGACGTGGAGCGGCGGAAGGGAATCAGGCCTCGCCACCGAACCGGTCGCCCGCAGCCACGCCGCGGCCGCGCACCCATTCGCCCGCTCCCATCCGGCGCTTCCCCGGCGGCTGCACCTCGCGCACCCGCACCGCGCCGCTGCCGCAGGCGATCAGCACGCCCTCCTGCCCGTCCGCCTCCAGCACCTCGCCCGGCGCGCCGGCCGCTTCGGGCACCACCTGGGGGCGGAACAGCTTCACCGGCCCGCGGTCGCCCAGCGGGCTCCAGGCACCCGGCACGTCGTCCATCCCGCGGATCCACAGCGCCACCTCGTCCGCGGGGCGCGACCAGTCCAGGCGCGCCACCTCGCGGTCCACCTTGGGCGCGTACGTGGCGCGGGCGTGGTCCTGCGGCAGGGCATCCAGCCCGCCCGCCTCCATCAGCGCCAGCGCCTCCACCAGCGCCTCGGCGCCCACCTCGGCCAGGCGCATGGCGAGTTCGCTGGCGGACTCGTCGGACTCGATGGGCTCTTCCACCTGCAGCAGCACGGGGCCGGAATCCAGCCCCGCCTCCATGCGCATGATGGAAACGCCCGACGACTCGTGGCCTCGAACGATGGCCCACTGGATGGGCGCCGCGCCGCGAAGCTCCGGCAGCAGCGAAGCGTGGATGTTCACCGACCCCAGCGGTGGCAGTTCCAGCACCTCGGGCCGCAGGATCTGCCCGAAGGCGACGACGACCGAGATGTCGGGCCCCAGCGCGCGGACCTGCGCGACGAACTCGTCACCGCGCGCCCGCTCCGGCTGCAGGATGGGCACGCCCATCTCCAGCGCCTCCTGCTTCACCGGCGACAGGGCCACGGCCCGTCCCCGCCCCGCCGGCCGGTCCGGCTGCGTGACCACCCCCACCACGTCGTGGCCCTCTTCGCACAGGGCGCGCAGCGCGGGAAGCGCAAAGGCCGGCGTGCCCCAGAACAGGACCTTCACGGCTTCGCCAGCTTGCGGTACTTCTTCACCAGCATGGAGCGCTTGATGGGCGACAGGCGGTCGATGAACAGTACCCCGTCCAGGTGGTCGATCTCGTGCTGAAGGCAGCGCGCCATCATCCCGTCGGCGTCGATGCGCACCGGGTTGCCCTGCGTGTCCAGCCCCTCGACCACGCACGTCGCCGGCCGGTCCACCGAGCCGGTGACGCCGGGGATGGAAAGGCACCCCTCCTCCACCCGCTCCGTGCCGCCCCCCGACTCCACGATCCGCGGGTCGATCAGCGCCATCTTCGGGGCGCCTTCCTCGGCCACGTCCACCACGATCAGCCGCATCCCCAAGCCCACCTGAGGCGCCGCCAGTCCGATGCCGTGGGCGTCGTACATGGTCTCGAACATGTCCTGCACCAGGCGATCCAGCTCCGGTCCGGGCGCAGGCACCTCTTCGGCGCGGCGGCGCAGGACCTCGGCGCCCAGCGTCTCGATCTCGAGGACGGGCATGCTACTTCTTTTCCGCGCCCGCCGTCGCCGGGCCGGTGCGCCGGGCGATCTTGGAGCGCTCGACCACTACCGTCGACTGCCCGCTCTTCACCTGCACCTGGTCGTCCTTGATCCCCGTGATCTCGCCGATCAGCCCGCCCGCGGTGACCACCTGGTCGCCGCGCTGCAGGCTGTTCACCATCTCCTGGTGCGCCTTCAGCTGCCGCCGCTGCGGAACGAAGAAGACGATGTAGAAGATGACGATGATGATGAGCATGGGCATGAACCCCAACAGCGAGCTGCCCTGCCCCTGCCCCGAAGCCTGCGCGAGAAGTAGGATGTCCATCGATCCGGTCGGCCGTGAGTTGATGTGCCGCGATTCAGGCACTGGCGCGGGCCGCCTTGCCCGCGTGAAAGCGGTCCAGCCAGGCGCGGCTCCACGAGGTGAAGTCGCCCGCCGCGATCCGTTCGCGCGACGTTTCCGCCAGCCGCACCAGGAACCGCAGGTTGTGGATGGAGAGAAGCCGCATGCTCAGCCCCTCGCCCGCCACGAACAGGTGGCGCAGGTACGCCCGCGTGTAGGTGCGGCAGGTGTAGCAGTCGCACTCGGGGTCCAGCGGCCCCGGGTCGGCGCGAAAGCGGTGCTGCTTGATGTTCGCCTGCCCCTCGCCCGCGATCCACACCGCGCCGTTGCGCCCGTTTCGGGTGGGGGCCACGCAGTCGAACATGTCTACGCCCCGGGCGATGGCCTCCAGCAGGTCGTCGGGGTAGCCCACGCCCATCAGGTACCGCGGCAGCGCGGGCGGAAGCTCCGGCTGCACCGCTTCGAGCATCGCGTGCATCTTCGGCTTGGGCTCGCCGACGGAAAGGCCGCCGATGGCGATGCCGTGCCAGTCTCCCGCCGACAGCGTCGCCCGCGCCGATTCGCGCCGCAGGTCTTGGTACACCCCGCCCTGCACGATGGGAAACAGCGTCTGCACCGGGCCTTCCGGGTCCTCCCCCGGCAGCTCGCTGAAGCGGCGGCGGCAGCGCTCCAGCCAGCGCAGGGTGCGCTCGTACGCCTCCGTCGCCACCTCGCGCGACGACTGTCCCGGCGGGCACTGGTCGAAGGCCATGATGATGTCGGCCCCCAGCGCGCGCTCGATCTCCATCACCCGCTCGGGGGTGAACAGGTGGCGCGAGCCGTCGATGTGGCTCTGGAAGGTGACTCCCTCTTCCTCGATCGTGTTGATGTCGGAGAGCGAGAACACCTGGAACCCGCCCGAGTCCGTGAGGATGGGCCCGTCCCACCCCTGGAAGCGGTGAAGCCCTCCCATTTCGCGCACCAGCTCGTGCCCGGGGCGCAGGTACAGGTGGTAGGTGTTGCCCAGGATGATATGTGCCCCCAGCCCCGACACCTCGGCGGGCGTCAGCGTCTTGACCGTCGCCTGCGTGCCGACGGGCATGAACACGGGCGTCTGCACCTGCCCGTGGGGCAGCGTGAGCGTGCCCGTGCGCGCGGCGCCCTCGGTCGCATGGATCTGGAACTCGAACAGACTGCGCCTCCCCTGGTCAAACCCGCGCCGTCACCCGCATGCGTCGGCAGGCCGGTAGTTTGGCGGATGCGGGGGGCCACGGCAAGGCGCGACCTGCATTCCGCCCCGTCAGCGCGTCTCGGCGTGCGCCCGCCGGTCGGGTGCTCCAATGCGCCGCTCCTGGCGTACGGTCGCATCCCGCGCCCGCGCACGATCTTCCCGCATCACCAGGAAAACCGTCCACAGGCCGATCGCGCCCATCACACCGAGGACGCTCCAGCCGACGATCAGGACTAGCTGGTAGTACGTTTCCGTGCTCATCCTCTGCTCCTTGTCCACTCAGACCAGGTACCCAGGACACCCGCGAACGCGGCCACCCAAACAGACAAAGTAAACAGGTTCACGCTAAAAATCAGCCACTGCGAACAACCGTCCACTTTCACGCCAGGACGTGAACAACTCGTGTTCCACCGCAGGCCAGGATCGTTGAGATCATGATGCATGTACACGCCGTACATTGCCGCCGAGAAGACGGCACCAAGAAGGAAAATCCCGAAGAGCGGGCTCAGGATCTCGCGGTTGTCCGAGCCTTGTGCGTCCAGGAAGGAACTGAAGATGGCGCCTACTTGAGCCGCGCAGATCATCACCGCGAAGAAGAGCAGAGCCGGCGAGTGCGGAACCAACGCTGCCCGCCCGCTCAGCAGCTGCAGGAGGACCGAAACCCCGAACGGCAGCAGGCCGAACGCGATCGTGAAGACGAACCACCTGAGCATCGGATTCATGGTCCCCGTCCCTCGGGTGAGCAGAAATGCAAACGGACCGGACGAATGATGATCGCCGGTCCGCCGTTGCGCAAGTGGTTTGTTTATGGGTATTTAGGACACTTTCGACCACCATCCGGAAGCCGTCACCGGAGGACCATCGCGTCACCGTAGGAAAAGAACCGGTATCCGCGCTCTACGGCCTCGCGGTACGCCGCCATCACCAGCTCGTACCCTCCCAAAGCCGACACCAGCATCAGCAGCGTGCTCCGCGGGAGGTGGAAGTTGGTGACCAGGTGGTCAACGGCCCTGAAGCGGTACGGCGGGCGGATGAAGATGTCGGTCCACCCCTCACCCGCGTGCACCCGTCCGTCGTCCGCGGCCGCGGACTCCAGCGTACGCACGACGGTGGTGCCGACGGCCCAGATGGCGCCGCCGGCCGCGCGCGTCTCGTTGACGGCCGCCGCCGCCTCGGCCGACACGCTGTACCACTCGGAGTGCATGCGGTGCTCGGCGGGGTCCTCGGCCTCCACCGGGCGAAAGGTGCCTACGCCGACGTGCAGGACCAGGCGGGCGATGCGCACGCCCCTGGCCTGGAACGCCGCGATCAGCTCGGGGGTGAAGTGAAGGCCCGCGGTGGGCGCGGCGACGGAGCCCCGCTCGCGCGCGTAGACCGTCTGGTAGCGCTCGCGGTCCGCCTCCGTCGCGCTCCGCTCCACGTAGGGCGGCAGCGGCACCTCGCCGTAGCGGTCCAGCGCGTCGGCCAGGGGCAGCGGCGTCACCAGCCGCACGATGCGCTCGCCGCCGGGGGTGGAGTCCAGTATCTCCACCGAAAGCTCCTCGCCCACCTCCACCGTTCGCCCGGGCTTGAGCTTGGCGCCGGGGCGCACGAGCGCCGTCCACACCATTTCCTCGCCCCCGTGCGGGTGCAGGAGGAGCACCTCGGCGGCGGCGCCCGTAGCCTTGCGCCCCAGCAGGCGCGCGGGAAAGACCCGCGTCTCGTTGAGCACGAGGGTGTCTCCCGCGGGCACGTATTGGACCAGGTCGGAAAAGACGCGGTGGTGCAGCTCGCCGGTCGAGCGGTCCACCACCAGCAGCCGGCTGGCGTCGCGCCGCTCCGCCGGGGCCTGGGCCACCTGCTCCGGCGGAAGGTGAAAATCGAAGTCCGACGTGCGGAACGCGCGCTCCGTCACGCGTCGAACAGGTTGGGCTGCACCGGTCCCGCCGCCCCGCCGAACATCCCGGGGAGGTTGGCGCCGGCGCCGTCCACCGGCGGGGCGTAGCCGAAGCGGCGGTAGGCCAGCGCCGTCGCCACCCGCCCGCGCGGCGTGCGCATCAGGAAGCCGTTCTGGATGAGGAAGGGCTCGTACACCTCTTCCAGCGTCCCGGCGTCCTCCCCGATGGCCACGGCCAGGGTGTTCAGCCCCACGGGCCCGCCGCCGAACTGCTCGATCATGCTGCGCAGCACCCGCGTGTCCATCTCGTCAAGGCCGAACTCGTCCACGTCCAGCATCAGCAGCGCCGCATCGGCCACGTCGCGGGTGATCACGCCATCCGCGCGCACCTGGGCGTAGTCGCGCACCCGTCGCATCAGCCGGTTGGCCACGCGCGGCGTGCCCCGCGAGCGCCGCGCGATCTCCATCGCGCCATGCGTTTCGCACCCCACGCCCAGGATTTCGGCCGTGCGCTCCACGATGAAGGCCAGGTGCTGCACGGGATAGTAGTGTAGCCGCTGCACGATGCCGAAGCGGGCGCGCATGGGCGGCGTGAGCAGGCCGTAGCGCGTGGTGGCGCCGATCAGCGTGAACTTTTCGATGGGCATGGAGATCATCTGCGCATGCGGCCCGTCCGAAAGGCGCACGTCGATCCGCCAGTCCTCCATCGCGGGATACAGGAACTCCTCGATGATGGGACGCAGGCGGTGGATCTCGTCGATGAACAGGATGTCGCCCTCGCGCAGCGTCGTCAGCTCGCGGACCAGGTCCGCCGGCTTTTCGAGCACCGGGGCGGCGGTGATCTTGATGTTGACGCCCAGCTCGCGGGCCATCAGCAGCGCCAGCGTGGTCTTGCCCAGCCCGGGCGGGCCGTAGAACAGGACGTGGTCCAGCGGCTCGCGGCGGCTGAGCGCCGCGTCGATGGCGATCTGCAGCGACTCCTTGACCTTGTCCTGGCCGATGAACTC
This sequence comes from Longimicrobium sp., assembly GCF_036399935.1. GTDB lineage: Bacteria > Gemmatimonadota > Gemmatimonadetes > Longimicrobiales > Longimicrobiaceae > Longimicrobium. Next base: position 293,023 of record NZ_DASWMD010000016.1, on the reverse strand, counting down.
GGCCAGGCGCTGCGGGCGCAGGCTGAGCTCGCTGCCTTCCTCGTCGGTCAGCGCGGCGGGCGTGGTGATCTCGGAGCGCGGTTGCTGCTGGGACATCGGGCGATGGTTCCGGGTCGTGGAATGCCGTCCGTCAACAATGTACGGCTTTTCTTCGGATCGCACCAGAGTGTTCTACGCGAAGATCCCCTTCCGCCAAGGGGCGCAAGGGGATCGGGGCTGCCCGGCTTTACTTCAGCCGCGCCAGCGCCTCACGGATCAGCTCCGGCGCGGAGAGGCTGCCCTTTTCCTGCACCACCGACCGGACCGCGCGGTCCGCGTCCGCCGTGGTGACGCCCAGCGCGGTGAGGGCGCGCAGGGCCTCTTCGGCGGCGGGGGCGCGCTGGCCCAGCGCGGACGAGGCGAAGGCGATGTCGTCCAGCTTGCCCGTCAATTCCAGGACGATGCGCTCGCCCGTCTTCTTGCCGACGCCCGACACCGCCGTCAGCGCCGCCGCGTTCCGCTCGCGTACGGCGCGCACCACCTGCTCCGCCGTCAGCGCCGAGAGAAGGCCGAGGGCCAGCCGCGGCCCCACCATGTTCACGCCCAGAAGCCGCGTGAAGACGGTCTTCTCGGTGTCGTCCAGGAACCCGAAGAGCATCACCGCGTCTTCGCGCACCAGGTGATAGGTGCGGATGGTCACCTGCTCGCCCAGGCGCGGCAGGCGCTCGAACACGGTCGTAGGGATGGCGATCTCGTACGCCACGCCGCCGGAGGTCATCACCTCCACGCGTTCCAGGTCGCGGACGATCAGCTCGCCGCGGATGCGCGAGATCATCGGCGGCCTCCCAGCTTCTGCAGGTTCGCGAACGTAAGGGGAATCGGCGCCTTGAGCTGCGGGCCGAAGCCGCGGAAGCAGTGCGTGAGCGCGAGCGCCACGCCGTCCGCCGCATCGTGGGGACGGGGAACCTCGCGCAGCTTCAGGTGGCGCTGCACCATCAGCCCCACCTGGTCCTTGGTCGCGCGGCCGGCGCCCACCACCGCGGCCTTCACCTCGGCGGGCGGGTACTCGGCCACGCGCAGCCCCTTGAGCGCGGCGGCCAGCAGCACGGCGCCGCGGGCGTGGCCCAGCACGACGGACGTGCGGACGTTCTTGGCGTAGAACACGCCCTCGACCGAGACGACCGCGGGCTTCGTACGTTCGATGACTTCCGACAGCCCCTCGAAGATCACCCGCAGCCGGTCCGCGAGGTCATCTTTTGTGTCGGTGCGGACGACGCCGCATTCCAGCAGCGAAAGGGCGCCGTCCGCGCTCCGGCGGACGACGCCGTATCCCGTGACCGCGGTGCCGGGGTCCACCCCCAGCACCACGGACTCGGACGGGGGAAGGCCCAGGCTCACACCCCTGCCAGGGCGTCGGCGTCCAGGTCGGCGTTGGTGTATACCTTCTGCACGTCGTCCAGCTCTTCCAGCAGTTCCAGCAGCTTGACGAGCTGCTCGGCGTCGGCGCCCTCGACGCGGATCTCGGTCTTGGGGACCATCGCCAGCTCGGCGTCTTCCCACTCGATGCCCGCGGCACGGAGCGCGTCCTGCACGGCGTGGAAGTCGGCGACTTCCGTAAAAACCGTGTGGCCGTCCTCGCCGGTTTCCACGTCCAGGGCGCCCGCGTCCAGCGCCGCCATCATCACCGTCTCCTCGTCGTGCTTCGCGGCGTCGATGGAGATCTGGCCGCGGCGGTCGAACATCCAGGCCACGCTGCCGGAGCTGCCCAGGTTGCCGCCGTTGCGCGAGAGCCAGCGGCGGATGTCGGCGACGGTGCGGTTGCCGTTGTCGGTGAGCGATTCGATCATGATGGCGACGCCGGCGGGGCCGTACGCCTCGTAGGTGATCTCCTCGTAGTTCACGCCCTCGAGCTCGCCGGTGCCCTTCTTGATGGCGCGCTCGATGTTCTCGTTGGGCATGTTCACCGACTTGGCCGTGTCGATGGCCAGGCGCAGCCGCGGGTTGCCCGCGGGATCGCCGCCGCCTTCCTTGGCGGCGACGGTGATCTCACGGATCTTCTTGGTCCAGGTGGCGGCGCGACGGTTGTCGGTGAGCGCCTTCTTGTGCTTGATCTGCTTCCACTTGCTATGCCCGGCCATCGGGCACCTCCCGTCGCTGATGCTTTCGTTGATGATCGTTAGAATGCAGGCCGACCAATATACGCTCTGGGGCACGCCGGTTCAACGCGCGGGCCCGATCCCTGGATCCGTCGCGCCCCGGACGGCATCGGCGCGCCCCCGTTGAGCCACAGGCCGGACCGATTTTTCGTCCCCCCTGTGCATCCCGCCCCGTTCGCTTTTACATTCGAAGGAACCCCAATGAGAGGTGCCCGATGAGCATTCCCCTCGAGCAATTGCGATCGGAACTGAAGAGCCTTCCCCGGGACGTCCTCGCCGACCTGGTGCATTCGGTCCTCGACGACGCGGGTGGGGACTCCAGGGAATGGACCGGGGAAGTGGAGGAAGCCTGGGGTCGTGAAGCGCACCGCAGGTGGGAGGCGTACCTGCAGGGCAGCGAGGAGATGATTCCGCTGGAGGACGCGATGACCCGGCTCCGGGCGCGCCTCCGACGGTGAACCTCTCCGTATCCGCGTCTGCGCTGCAGGACCTGGAGGAAGCCGCGGCCTGGTACAACCGGGAGAAACCAGGGCTTGGCGACGACCTGGCTGATGCGTTCGAGGCAGCAGCACACCGGATCCGTGAACGGCCGGAGATCGGTTCCGCATTCTGGATTGGCGAGCGGAAGCTGGTGATGCGCCGCTTTCCCTACTCCGTGATCTACCGGGTGGAGGACGACACCGTGTTCGTGCTGGCCTTTGCGCATCACCGGCGAAAGCCCGGATACTGGCGCGACGAGGAAGCTGGATGAGCAAACGGGCCGCCCGCGTGGACAGCCCGTCTTGCTGTGCGAATCGCGCTTACGCCCGGTCCGCCTCTACCTCGTCCGTGTAGGAGTCGTAGTAGTAGGCGTACTTCTCGTGGCCCCCGATCTTCTGGTCGGGGTCGTTCAGCACGATGCCCACGATGCGCGCGCCCACCGCGCGCAGCTGCTCGGCGGCGTGCTGCGCGCTGTGGCGCTCCGTCTGCCCGGCGCGCACCACCATCAGCAGGGCGTCGGACTGGGCGCCCAGAATCTCCGCGTCGGCGGCGGCCAGCACCGGGGGCGTGTCGACCACCACCAGGTCATACACCCCGCTCAGCACGCGCATCAGCCGCCCCATTCCCGGCCCGCCCAGCAGCTCCGACACGTGGGGAACCAGCCGTCCCGCGGCCAGCACGTGCAGCTTGTCGACCTTGGAGGGGCGCAGCGCCTCGTCGAGCGGCACCTCGCCCAGCAGCACCTCGGTGAGCCCCGGCGCCCGCGGCAGGCCGTACACGCCGTGAAGACGGGCGCGGCGCAGGTCGGCGTCGATGACGCACACGCGCAGCCCCTGCTGCGCGAAGGTGGCGGCCAGGTTGGCCGTGACCGTGGTCTTGCCCTCCGACGCCCCGGGGCTGGTGACCAGCAGCGTGCGCATGGGCATGCCGTGCTGCGCAAACATCAGGTGCGTGCGCAGCTTGCGGTACGCCTGCGAGCCGGCGGACTGAACGTCGTTCACCGCCACCAGCTGCTCGGTGCGCTCCGGCTCGCCGCCGCGCCCCAGCAGCTTGGCCTTGCCCAGGCGGCTGGCCGCGCGCGGCGGCTCGCCCAGGCGGGGGATCACCGCCACCACCGGCGCGCGCATGGCCGTCTCCACGTCCTCGCGGCGGCTGATGGCCGTGTTCAGCCGGTCCAGGACCAGCGCGCCGCCGGCGCCCAGCATCAGGCCGATCAGCAGGGCGAACAACAGCCGGCGCTTGGTGCCGGGGTCGATGACCGCACCCGGGTCCATGGCCAGGTCCACGATGTCCACCTGCCCCGCCTGCACCGCCTCGTCGATGCGTGCCTCCTGCTGCTCGCGCCGCAGGTCGTCCACCAGCTTCTGCAGCGTCTCCACCTCGCGCGACAGCCTCATCTCGTCGGCCTCGGCCTCGGGAAGCTCCGTGATGGAGGCCGCGTCCTCGGACATCACCTGGTCCAGCACGGCGATGCGCGCGGCAAGGGCGTCGCTGCGGGCCTCGACGGCGCGCATCAGCCGGCCGCGGTAGGTGGTGATGAGGGAATCCAGCTGCTGCACGTCGGGGTTGCTGGCGGCCCGGGACCAGCGGCCGGTGGTCAGCGAGTCGCGGTCGCCCTGGTAGCGCAGCAGGGTCGTGTACAGCGCGGCGATCCCCGCGTTGGCCGACACCTCGGGCGAGGCGGCCAGGGCGGCGACCTGCTCGGTGCTCTCGCGGCCGCTCCCGCTGGCCAGCCCGCGCGCCATCTGGTCGTAGATCTGCTTTTCGCTCAGCAGGTCCTGGCGCTGCAGGCGGAACCCGGCCAGCCCCTCCTCCGTGACCCGGAACTTTTCACGGGGCGAAAAGGCGCGTACGCCGCGGCGGAAGTCGCTGAGCTGGCGCTGCGCCACCAGGAGCAGCCCGTCGGTCTGGCGCAGCTGCTCCTCGACGAACTGGCGCCGCCGCCGCGACAGCGTCTGCGCGGACCGCATGCTGACGTCGCGGAACGCCGCCGCGAACGCGTTGGCTCCCTGCTGCGCCAGGACGGGATCGTCGGCGACGTACTGGATCGTGATGTGGTTGGTCATCTCGACCTGCGACACGTTCATCGCGCCGAGGGCGCCCAGGACGGCTTCCTGGTGATTGATCACCTGGAACGTGGCCGTGGGAACGCCAACGGGCCGCCCGCCAAAGGTGACGGCAACGGCGCCCAGGTCCAGCGGCTGCCCGTAGGCCGCCGCGACGGCGCGCCCCCGCATCCGCGCCTCCACCCTGTCGGCCCGAAAGGTAAACGACACGGTGTCGCCGCTGGGCGCGCCGGGGGAAACGTGGATCGACCGGATGGCCGACCGGGGGAACCCGGGCGACGTGGGCCTCAGCCGCAGGCCCAGCGAATCGACCACCTCGGCGGCGACCGCGCGGCTGCGCAGCAGCTGGATCTGCGACAGGATGGGGTCGGTGTACCAGCCCTGCGCGTCCTGCACCTGCCCGGGGGCGATGTCGCCCGCCATCTCTTCGCGGGCGTTCACCAGGCGCACCGACGACGCGGCGGCGTACTGCGGAACCTGGCGCTGCAGCTTGTACCAGACGAAGCCCATGGAAAGGAGCACGGCGGCCACGATCAGCCACGCGTAGCGCCGCAGGGCGGCCACGTACTCGTCCAGGGGAATGCCCTCTTCCACCGCCGAGCCGTAGCGCTCGGGCGTGGGGACGCCGCGCAGCACCGGCGAGGGCTGCGCGGAGGGCACGGGTTCGGGCAGAAGGCGGTTGCCTTGGAATTCAGGCACGGGAGACCGGCTGAAGGGGAGTTACGCGGAACCCTGGCTCAGGTACCACTCTACGGTGCGGCGCAGCCCCTCGTGCATGGGGACGCGCGCGCGGAAGCCGAACAGGCGCAGGGCCCGGCTGGTGTCCAGGGAGCGCCGGGGCTGCCCGTCGGGCTGCGTGGGGTCGAAGGCCAGGCGCCCCTCGAAGCCCACCAGGCCGGCGATCAGCCCGGCCAGCTCGCGGATGCGTATCTCATTACCAATTCCGACGTTGACGGGTTCCACCCCGTCGTAGTGCTCCGCCGCCAGCAGGATGGCGCGCGCGGCGTCGTCCACGTACAGGAACTCGCGCGACGCCTCGCCCGTGCCCCACACGGGAAGCTCCCCGGCCCCATCCCGCCGGGCCTCGGCCATGCGGCGGATGAGCGCGGGGATCACGTGCGAGGTGGCCGGGTCGAAGTTGTCGCGCGGGCCGTACAGGTTGGTGGGCAGCAGGTAGATGCCGTTCAGCCCGTACTGCTCGCGGTACGCCGCCAGCTGCACCAGCAGCGCCTTCTTGGCGATGCCGTAGGGCGCGTTGGTTTCTTCCGGGTACCCCGCCCAGAGGTCTTCTTCGCGGAAGGGAACCGGGGTGATCCTGGGGTACGCGCAGACGGTGCCGATCTGCACGAACTTCTCGACCCCGGCCACGCGCGCCTGCTCGATCATGGCCACGCCCATCATGGCGTTGGCGTAGAAGAAGCGCCCCGGCGCGGCGCGGTTGGCGCCGATGCCGCCCACCTCGGCGGCCAGGTGCATGACGAGCTGCGGACGGGCGGCCTCGTACACCCGCTCCACGTCGGCCTGGCGCGTCAGGTCGAACTGCGCGCGCCGGGGAACGAAGGGCTCGGCCCCGCAGGCGCGCAGGCGCTCGACCACGTGCGAGCCCAGGAACCCCGATCCGCCGGTGACCAGGACGCGCCGCCCGCGCCAGAAGTCGGACGAGGCCTCGAGTTCGGGCAGGGACGGCGGCGGGGCGGCTTCGCTGGAGGTCATTCGGGCCTGGACGTGGGGATGGCGGGCATGGGACGGCCCGCGGCTTCGTGGTACAGGGCCAGCGTGTCGCGGGCCATGCGCTCCGCGCTGAACTCCGTGCTCACCCGCTCGCGCGCCGCCCGGCCCAGGCGCGTGCGCAGGCCGACGTCGTCCAGCAGGCGGGTGAGGGCGGCGGCCAGCGCGGCGGGGTCGCGGGGCGGAACGGTGAGCCCCGTCTGGCCGTCGCGCGACACGAAGGGCACGCCGCTGGGGATTTGCGTGTTGACCACCGGCAGCCCGGCGGCCATCGCCTCCAGCTGCACCAGGCCGAACGCCTCGCTCCGCGCCGTGGCGGGAAGGGCGAACACGTCGGCGGCGGCGTAGTGCGACGCCACGCTGTCGACGCGCCCCGCCAGCGTCACGCGGCCGGCGATGCCCTGCTCGGCCGCCAGCCGCTCCAGCTCGCGGTGCATGGGCCCGTCGCCGACGATCACCAGGTGCCCGTCGACGCTGTCCATCGCCCTGACAAGGTAGTCGAAACCCTTGTAGTAAACCAGCCTACCCACCGCCAGCACCACCCTTGCGCCATATCGTTCCCGGAGCATGGCGACGGTGGCGGGGTCGGGCGTGCCCGCGTCGTCCGGGCGGATGCCGAAGGGGATCACCCGCACGCGGTCCGCGTGGCGCCGCAGCACGGGCGAGCTGGCCGCGTAGTCGGGCGAGCTGGCGATGATGGCGTGCGCGCGGCGCAAAAAACGGTGCTGCACGGGCCAGAAGAGCGTCCGCAGCACGCGCTGGCGGACGATGTCGCTGTGGTAGGTGACGACCAGGGGCGCGCGGCTGCCGCTGGCCAGGTACGAAAGCACGCCCGTGGGGTTGGGATGATGCAGGTGCACCACGTCGGCCCCGGACCCGCGGATGGCGGCGGCCATCCCGGGATTCACCGTCGCCGACGAGATCCACGCCGCCGTGCCGATCCGCAGCACGGGAACGCCGTCCACCGTCTCCGAGACCGTCTCGCGCCCGTCGTGTGCGACGATCACCCGCAGGTCCACGTCGTCCACCAGCTCGCCGCACAGGGTGGCGAGGTGGCTTTCCATTCCGCCGGGGTAGGGCGGATAGAACTTGCCGACGTGCACCACCTTCAGGCGCGCGCTCACGCCGCCTCCGCCAGCACGCGGTCGTACACGGCGGCGATCCCCGCGGCGAAGCGGTCCAGCCCGTACCGCCGCGCCCGGTCCAGCGACGCGGCCGTGGCGGCGCTCCGCTCTCCCGCGTCCGCCAGGCTCGCCAGCGTTCCCGACAGCGCGGCGGACCAGGTGGCCGGATCGTCTCCGTCCACGTACCGCGCGGCTCCGCCGCCGACCTCGCGATACACGGGCAGGGCGCTGGCGAGCACGGGAGCGCCGCAGGCCATCGCCTCCACCAGCGGCAGCCCGAATCCCTCGCGCTCCGACGTGCTCACCACCAGCGCGGCGCGGCGGTAGAGCGCAGCGAGTAGCGGGCGGGGCACCCACGGCACCTCCACGATCCGCCCGGCGATCCCCAGCTCCTCCGCCAACTGGCGATGTACCGGCTCCAGCGGTCCGCCGACGCGGATCAGACGAGCACGGGGGTTCGCCGCGAGCATCGGGGCTGCGGCGCGCAGCAGCAGGCCGATGCGCTTCCGTGGAGCGGTGCTTCCGACGTGGAGGAGATCGACTGCGTCCGGCGGCGCCGGGCCGAGCAGCGTCGCCACGTGCGCATCCGCCGTGGGATCGGGATCGGCGCGGAAGTCGGGGTGTGCGGCCAGCGGCACGGTCGACACGCGGTCCGCCGGTACGACGCCGTGCTCCAGCAGTTCCGCGCGAACCGCCTCGCTGTCGCAGACCACGTGCGCCGCGCGCTGAAGGCCGCCGAGGACGCGCTTCATCATCGCCCGGAACCACAGCGGCCGCGGGTCGCGTTCCGGCTGCAGGAGCGAGCGAAAGGCATCCAGGTCGTGGCAGGTGACGATGGTGCGCCTGGCCGGGAGCGCGCGGACGAGCTGGGCGTAGCTGTGGTCCACCACGTGATACAGGTCCCTCCCCCCGCCATGCCGGCGCAACCACCGCGGGTAGGCCACGTGCCGCCCGATCAGGCGGTCGGCGTTGTACCCCGCGCCCCCCGCCCATCCTCCAAGGAGGCGCGGCATGCGTGGCTGGATGCGCTCCGGCGCGAACCGCGGCGCATGCCGGCGCAGCCCATCCATCAGCAGGTCGCCGACCAGGTCCATGCTGGGCCAGTTCTCGGCGGCGTAGTCGTAGACGATTCCGACGCGGGCGCTCACCTGGGGCGGCACAGGAGCCAGGCCTGGGAGTTCAGCAGCGGGCCCAGCGCGGGAACGGGCGAGAACCGCGTCCGCTCGATGCGGAAATCCCGCCCGATGCGGGCCGCGAGCGCGCGCCAGTTGAAGCCCTTGTGCCCGTGGTAGCGGTTGGGGGTGCCATCGGCGAAGCGCGTTTCGTACACGGGGCGATCCACCGCCGCGCCGGCGATCATGCGGACCAGCTCGCCGGGCGCGTACCGCTCGCGTTCCTGGTAGCCGCTGATGCCGCGCAGCCCCGCGGCCGCGCGCGCCGCCTGCTTCACCAGCAGCGCCGGCCCCGTTTCCACCGGCACGCTGATGATCACCGCCGCGCCGGGCGACGCGAGCCGCTTCAGCTGCCCCAGCACCCGCTCCACCGTGTCGGACGTGCAGTGCTCCAGCACTTCCATGCAGGTGAGCACGCCGAACCCGGCCGCCGGGAGGGCATCCAGCTCGTCTCCCGCGTGGACGAACGCCAGCCCCGCCAGCGCGCGGAAGCGCTCGCGCGCGCCGTCCACGAGCGCCTGGTCGATCTCCGCACCCACCGCGTCGGGAAACAGGTCGTGCACCATCGCCAGGAAGGTCCCGTCGCCGCAGCCGTAGTCCAGCAGCTGCGCCCCGGCGTACGGCTGCACCATCCGCCGCGCCGTCCGGAACCGCCGCTCGTGGCTCCACCCGATGAGCCCCGCGCCCCCGGAAAGCTGCTTCCGCGCGTACTCGCCCGATGCGATCAGCTCCGCGTTGTCGCCGTTCACCGCGGCGCGCCTCCGGCCGCGGGCGCCACCCGGTGAAAGTAGCCGTCCAGCTGCAGCAGGCGCTCGTCGTGCGGATCCACCAGCGCCGGCTCCAGGTGCACGCACGCGTAGCCCAGCGATTCCAGCCGCCGGTACATCTCGACGAACGGGAGCTCGCCCTCGTACATCCCCACCGTCGACATCTCCAGCTGGATGGTGTCGACGCGGTCGAGAACCCCGCCGGCGCCATCCAGCACGTCGGCCTCGTGGCCCTGCGTGTCGATCTTCAGCCAGACACGGTCTCCCGGCTGGACGTACCGGTCGAACACGGCGTCCAGCCGCTCGACGGTGACCGTTTCCGATCCCACGTATTCCGATTCCGGCGCGGCGGAGAGATGCGCGTCCAGCATGGGACGCAGGGAGCTGCTCCAGGAATTTCCCGCCACGTTCAGCACGGCTTCGCCCGGAGCGGAGCCCAGCGCCAGGTTCACCGTCTGCCACGCGGGGTCCGCTACAGCCAGCGAGCTCAGTGCGGCATACGCGGACGACAGCGGCTCGAACGACACGATGCGGCGGCGATACCCGATGCCCCGCAGCTCACGGGCGTACTGCCCGGCGTTGGCCCCCACGTCGAGAACCACCGTCACGCCGAAGCGCGACAGCAGGTGGGCCCTGCGCGAAAGGTGCGGCGGGACCGGGCGATGGCGAACCAGGTCGATGCCCGCGCGGTTCAGCAGCGCGCGCCCGGACGTGGCGATCCCCCTCAGCATCGATCTGGCACGTGGCGGCACATGACAGTGACCGGTAAGAACCTGGACACGCCCGCCGTCACAGGAGCGACCGGAAGAAGTCCAGGTGGCCGCGGGCGACCACCGGGAGCGCGAAATGCGCGCCGACGCGGCGAAGACCGGCCTCCGCAAGCGCGCGGCGATGCTCGGAATCCGCCAGCAGGCGGTCGATCGCGCGGGCCCAGGCCGCTTCCTCCGCCTCGGGGACGATCATCCCGGAATCGCCAACGACGTGCGGGATCTCGCCGCTGTCGCTGCCAATCACCGCCACACCGCACGCCATGGCCTCGATCAGCATCCGCCCGAGCTGCTCCTTCCAACGCGGGGTCGTCTGGCTGGGCGCGCACAGCACGTCGATCGCGTTGAGATACGATGGCACTTCGCGGTGCGGCACGCCCGTGACGATCCGTACCGCGTTGCCCCGCCCCGCCGCCCACGCCCGCAGCTCGCCCTCCATCTCCCCGCCGCCGACGATCAACGCGCGCCACGGCTCCCGCACCGCGTCCAGCGCCGCCATGAGCGTGCGTAGCCCCTTCTCCGCGACGAAGCGGCCGAGAAAGCCGATCACCGGCGGGCCATCGTCCCGCCATCCCAACGAATGGCGGACGCGCGCGGCCGCTTCGGTGTCGGGACGAAACAGCTCCGTGTCGACCCCGGGCGAGATTACCGCCACCGGGAGATGGTCGTACCCGCGGCGGACGCGCAGGGCGTCGTGGACGGTTTCGCCGAACGCCACCCACCCCGCCGCGCGGCGAAGCGCGTACCGCTCGGCCCAGGCGAACGGGGGCGGATAGCGCTTCGGCAGGTTCTGGAATGTGGCGTACACCAGACGCGCCTCCCGCGGCGTCCACGCGGCCACCTGCGCGCCGGCGAGAACGAACGGCTCCTCCCAGCAGTGCACCACGTCCCACCCCTCGCGTAGGAGGCCGCGAAAGCGCCGCCCGTATCGCATGGTGTGGATGCGGCGCGCGCCGTGGACGGGCACGGGCACCAACCGCGGCAGCTCGCCCGGGAACGGCTCCAGCGTGATGGGACCGAGGTCGCCCGGGAATGCTTCCGGGGCTGCGACGGTCACCTCCCACTCCCCCGCCCCGGCCCGTGCCATTGCGTGCGCCAGCCGCCGGTTGGTGCCGACGACGTACGAGTGCCCCACCGTCAGCAGGCGCAGCGGACGGGTCATGAGCCCCGCCCGTACCGCGGCCACGCAGCGGGACGGCTCCGGCCGGGGAGTCGCTCGATGCAGGCTGCAGGCATGGGCGCGGGCGTGGGGCGAGACGAGTGAGGACGCAGAGATGGCTGTAGAAGTAACGGAGTGCGAGTGCCGTTGCAACCCACGCGCCGGAGCCCCTACGTGCGGGGCAGTTCCGCCACTTGGCGCGTGACCCGCGGCTTTCGCACGATCGTAGCGGGTCCAGTGCATTCAGTGGAGCCCTGCGATGGAGCGTCGGCCGCGCAAGCCAGCACTGACCGCGAGGTCATGATGTAGCCTTCCCGCATGAAACGGCTAAACATCTCACGACTGAAGATCTCGATGACCCGGCCCTCGGTTGGGTACCGCCGCGTAATCTCCATCACCTCCGGGCTCGTCATCGGCAGGAGGATGAAGCGGCACACGCGGATATAGTCCTTGAGCGTCAGGTGCTGACGCATCACGTCGATGATCCGCTGCAGTTGAGCGCGTTCGTACGTGTGGTGCAGCCGGGGTGCCGCGAGCACGAGATCCCATCTCTCGTAGGAATTCTCTTCCGGAGCGAAAAGCGCGAGCAACGCGAAATCTCCGAAGTCGCGAGCAAGATCGCGCTCCACGGGACGCAGCTTCTCGACAAGATCGCTCATAGAACCCTCACCAGGTGGCGAGCAGAGGTAATCAGACGCTTGGCTTCGATTTGACCAACCGTTCCTACCTGCGCGTAGCGGAGGGCTGGATGCCACTTCGCGACCACTCCCCAGTGAGCGCCGTGGCCCGCGCGGATCGGCTGCTCGATCCCGCTCAGTTCGAGGAGTACTTGCAGATCATGGATCTTGAAGCTCCCGAAGTTCGCGAACTCCGTGCGCGACTCGGGATAGCCATCCCACCGCAACGTGCGGCAGATGCGCGCCTTGAGGGCGAGTTCCACCGCGTAGCCGCACAGGTACAGCGCCGCGTCGTAGCGGCCGGCCGCGTAAAGGGCGCGCGCATCCTTCAGCCTCGCAAAGGCCAGCCTCCTCAATTCCAGCCGGGGAATCATCCGTCGTGCCCGTCCGCCCAAGGTGAACATGTGCTGCGCAACGATGCGAACGGTACGGACGAGCATAAGTCCTGTCAATCCAACACGATCCGCCACCAAGCGCACCACGACGGGCATCTTATTGGCCGCCAGAGAGTTCGCGCGATTCAGGATGCTCGAAAGTCGTTCGGGGCGCGGGGAAGGACTCGGGCTGGCGGGTATTGGTGTTCGCTGCCGCGCCCAAGCATCGAAGTGTCGCAGGCTGGATCCTTCGGCCCGCAATGGACGGTTTGCGGGCGGGTACGGTGCGCTTGGACCTCTGGATGACAGATGATGGAGCAGGCGAAAAGAGGAGCGGCGGCACCCTTGGATGCCGCCGCTCGTTTCTTCGACCGACAGGTGCGATCAGGCGCAGCCGCAGCCCGTCTTGCGCAGGCCGGCTTCTTCCAGGGCCATTTCCTCGGCCGTGGGAGCGGCCCAGCCGTCGTTCAGGTTCAGCATGCGGCGCAGGGAAAGCTCCGCGCGCGTGCGGACGTCCTCGTCCAGCACCAACTCGTGCTGCTGGTGGTCCAGGCACCACGCCAGCTTGGCCAGCGTGTTCACCTTCATGTTGCCGCAGATAGCGGCTCCGGATAGGGGCACCAGCGTCTTCTCCGGGAAGCGCGCCTTCAGCCGGTCGACGATGCCGCGCTCCGTGCCGAAGATCACCTCGTCATTCTGCTCGGCGATGTCCACCATCCTCGCCGTGGACGCCACCACGTCGGCCTGGGCCAGCAGCTCGGCGCGCGACTCGGGATGGATGACGACCAGCGCGCGGGGGTGCTTCTTCTTGGCCGCAGCCAGCTCGTCCATCACCAGGTCGTCGTGCACGTAGCAGTAGCCGTCCCACGCCACGATGCTCCCCGGCTTCACATCCCCCTCCTCACGCCCGGCGATGACGTACGGGCGGCCGCTCTTTTCCGCCGCGTAGCGCGCCAGGTTGCGGTCGGGGACGAAGAGAATGGTCCGGTCCGCCGGGATGGTGTTCACCACCTGCACCGCGTTGGCCGACGTGCAGCAGATGTCGGATTCGGCCTTCACCTCGGCGGTGGAGTTGACGTACGCCACCACCACCGCGCCGGGAAAGCGTGCCTTGAGCCTGCGCAGCGCGTCGCCCGTGACGAAGTCGGCCATGGGGCAGCCGGCCCGCAGGTCGGGCATCAGCACCGTCTTGTCCGGCGACAGGATCTTGGCCGTCTCGGCCATGAAGTGCACGCCGCAGAACACGATCACGTCCGCGTCGGTGCTGGCGGCCTCCTGCGACAGTCCCAGCGAGTCGCCGAGGTAGTCGCTGACCTCCTGGATTTCCACGCGCTGGTAGTTGTGCCCCAGGATCACCGCGTTCAGCTCCTGCGTGCGGCGGCGGATGCGCTCCGCCAGCTCTTCGCGGGAAAGGCGGGCGTACTCGAGCGGCGTGGAAAGGACGTCGGCGATCTGGATCAAGGCTCACCTCGGCGGCAGGCGTCGTCTAAGCGTTCTCGTGTTGAGAACGATAGGAATATGTCATACTCGTTACGAGAATGCAAGAGGGGGGGGCGGGAAGTGCGTCAGTGCGTGAGTGCGGTAGTGCGGTAAAAAGAAAGAAGGCCCGCGGATCGCTCCGCGGGCCTCCCTGCGTCGTGCGTACTTCCGCACTCACGCACTCCACTGCCGTTCACACCGTGAACGAGCTCCCGCAGCCGCAGCCGCCAGCCGCGTTCGGGTTGTTGAACGTGAAGCCGCTGCCCTGGAAGGTCGACACGTAGTCGATCTCGGTGCCCTGCAGGTACTGCAGGCTGAAGGGATCCACGAACAGGCGGATGCCCTGCGACTCCAGGATCATGTCGTCTTCGCCGGCCTCGTCCTCGATGTTCAGGCCGTACTGAAAGCCCGAGCAGCCGCCGGGCAGCACGCCCACGCGCAGCCCCGCCGTCTCGGCCGCGCCCTGCTCCTCGATGTACCGGCGCACCTCGGTGGCCGCCGTGGCCGTAAGAAGAACCGGAGTGGCCGGAGCTTCGGTGCTGATCTCGCTCGTCTGCATTGCTGCAACCCCGCATCACAAGGTTGGTCGCGGGTTCGCCAACCCCCGCTCTCGTAACGACTTGTACGCTCCTGAAACCAGCAGGTTCCGGGCCGCGGCGCCGTTGTTCAACTACTGAAGTATATGCGGACGGCGCCGAGAATCAATCCTCAGGCGCTCACCCCGCCGTGATGTTGAAGCCCGCGTCCACGTACATCACCTCGCCCGTGATGCCGCCGGCCAGCTCCGACGCCAGGAACAGCGTGGCGTTGCCGACTTCGCTGGGCTCCACCGCGCGCTTCAGGGGGGCGCGCTCGCCGGTGATCCGCAGCAGGTCGCGGAAGTGGGCCACGCCGCGCGCCGCCAGCGTGTTGATGGCCCCGGCGGACACGGCATTGATGCGAATTCCGCGCGCGCCCAGGTCCACCGCCAGGTACCGGACGCTGGCCTCCAGCGCCGCCTTGGCGACACCCATCACGTTGTAGCCGGGCACCGCCTTCTGCGAGCCGTAGTAGGTCATGGTGACGATGCTGCCGCCCTCGGGCATCATCGGCGCAAAGGCGCGCGACAGGGCGACGAGGGAGTAGGCGCTGATCTCGTGCGCGGCGGAAAAATCCTCCCGCTGTGTTTCGATGAACGCGTTGGCCATCGCGGCCTTGGGGGCGTAGGCGATGGAGTGCAGCAGGAAGTCCAGGCTCCCCCAGCGCTCGCGCAGCGCGGCCACGAGCGCGTCGATCTGCTCGTCGCTGCGCGCGTCCAGGTCGAACACGGGCACGTCACCCAGCGACGACACCGTCTTCATCACGCGGTCGCGCATCAGCTCGCCCTGGTAGGTGAAGGCCAGTTCCATCCCCGCGCCGTGCAGCGCCTGCGCGCAGGCCCACGCGATGGAGTTCTGGTTGGCCACACCCACGATGAGGCCCTTCTTCCCCGCCAGCAGACCGGCGAGCGGCGAGTTTTCGGACATGGTCGGTTCCGATTATCCGGTGAACGGAGGATGTTCGCGATTCAGGTTCATTCCCGCGCCGGCACCAGGGCGCCGCGCGCGGGAAGCGAGGCGCGCGGGCGTCCCGGGGCCGGCGCGGGGTCGGCCGGCGCGGGCCGCACGGTGCCCGGCGGCGCGGGTGTGGCACTCCCCGTCGCCGGGGAGTCCGCCTCCACTCGGGGCGCCGGAGCCGGAGCCGGAGCCGCTTCCCGCGTGCGCAGCCGTGCTTGGCCGCTGCCCACCAGCCCGTTGATGTTGCGCACCGCGGTCACCCGCACGATGTAGACGGTGTCCGGCCGCAGGGGCGACGCGGGCCGCACGAAAAGCGCCTGCGCGGGAAGCGGACCGCGCGGCTCGGCGGCGGCGCTGTCCGCGCGCGGGGGCTGGCGCTCCGGGCCCGGCTGCGCCGCGGGAGCCGCGCTGTCCACCTCGGCCGTGTCGCGCGCTGCGGGCGGCGCGCCCACGCGCACCTCGGCGATGGCGACGGCCACGCTGTCCGGGCCCACCACGGCTACCTGCGCGGCCGAGAGCGGCTGCTCGGGGTCTAGGTAGTCGTCCGTGCGCACCTCCACCCACCCCTCCGTCAGCGTCGCGGAGCGCACGACGGGGGGCGTGGTGTCGGGAAGCAGCGTCGCCAGGCTCGCGGTGGGCGCCTGGCCCGGGGCGAAGGTCAGCCGCGCCGTGTCGCGCGCCTCGAACGGGTCTGGCCGGCCGTTCCGGTTGGCGTCGCGGTACGCGATCACCCGGTACTCGCCCTCGGGAACCTGCCGGAACTCGAAGCGGCCCGCGCTGTCCGTGCGCGTGGTGTACGTCAGCGAGTCGCGAAGGCGCACCGCGTCCACCCGCGTCTGCTGCCCGGGGTTGCCGGTGATCCGCTCGACGACCGCCCCGGACGCGCGGGTGTCCGGGATCGCTGGTCCAGTGCTGAACACCAGCCGGATCGGCTCCGTGCGCGCGTTGCCGAAGCGGTCCTTGATCCCCGCCGCCACCTCGGCCTGGTAGATCTGCCCCCGCTCCCAGCCCGTACGCGGGCGGATCACGATCTGGTCGCCCTCCTTTTCCACCGCAACGCGGCCGCGGACGGGGCTCAGCGACACGGCGTCCTCCACGCCCGCCTCCGCCAGCTCCTCGTCGAACACGAACACCACCGGGCCCGTCCACCCCTGCAGGCTGGCCATGGTGTCCGGACGGGTGGCCAGCAGCTGCGGCGCCTGCTTGTCCTCGGGCCCGCCAGGCGGCGCCTGCACGTTGGCGCACGCGGCGAGACCGAGGAGGACGGCGGCGCGTGCAAGCCGCATCACGCCGCGCCTTCCAGCGCCTGGAGCTTTTCCGCCAGCTTGCCGCGCTGGTCGCCGAACGACGCCAGCTTGTCGCGCTCGTACTGCACAACGTTCTCCGGCGCGCGCGCGACGAACGACTCGTTGGAGAGTTTCTTTTCCGTCCCCGCGATGTGCCCGTCCAGCCGCTGGATCTCGTCCCGCAGCCGCGCGCGCTCCTTGTCCAGGTCGATGACGCCGGCCAGGGGAATGAACAGCTCCGTCCCCGAGCGCAGCACCGCGCTGGCGCCCACCTCGCCATCCGCCCCCGCGAACTCCACCTCGTCCACGCGGCACATGTCGCGGAGCGCGCGCCGGCTGGCATCCAGGACGGCCTTCACTTCGTCGGACGCGCCGGGGATGCGCAGCGGCACGCGGGCGGCCGGCTGAATGCCGTATTCCCCGCGGATGGTGCGCACGGCGCCGATCACCGCCTGCAGCTCTTCGATAGCCCGCTCGGCGGCCGCGTCTTCCCACTCCGGGCGCGGCTGCGGCCACGGCGCCACGATCAGCGCGGGGGCCTCGCCCTCTGCCTTGGGGAGCTTCTGCCAGACGACCTCGGTGATGAACGGCATCACCGGGTGAAGGATGCGCAGCGCCCCGTCCAGCGCCTGGGCGAGCGTGGCCTGCGCCGCACGGCGGCTGGCGTCGCCCATGTCGCCGCGCAGGCGGGGCTTCACCAGTTCCAGGTACCAGTCGGCCAGCTCGCCCCAGAAGAACTCGTAGCCGCGCGTGGCCGCGTCCTGCAGGCGGAAGCGCTCCAGCGAATCGGTGACCTCGCGCACGGACTTGGAGAGCCGCGACAGGATCCACCGGTCCATCGGCTCCAGGTCGGCGGACACCTCGTCCAGCGGCACGCGGGGATCGTCGCCCAGGTTCATCAGGGCGAACCGGCCGGCGTTCCACAGCTTGTTGGCGAAGTTGCGCCCGGGGCCGAACGTCTCGTCCAGGTTCTCGTAGTTCAGCAGCTGGTCCGTTCCCGCCCCGGAGCCGCTGACGACGGTGTAGCGCAGCGCGTCGGCGCCGAAGCGCTGCTTGACCACCAGCGGGTCGATGCCGTTGCCCAGCGACTTCGACATCTTCCGTCCCAGGTGGTCGCGCACCATTCCCGTCAGGTACACGTCGCGGAACGGCACCTCGCCGCGGAACTCCAGCCCCGCCATGATCATGCGCGAAATCCAGAAGAACAGGATGTCGTGCCCCGACACCAGCGTGCTGTTGGGATAGAACTTCCGCATGTCGGCCGTGTCTTCCGGCCATCCCATGGTGCTGAACGGCCACAGCCACGAACTGAACCAGGTGTCGAGCACGTCCGGGTCCTGCTCCAGTGCCGAGCCGCCACACTTCGTACAAGACGTGGGATCCTCGCGCGCCACGATCGTCTCGCCGCAGTCGCCGCAGTACCAGACGGGAATGCGGTGGCCCCACCACAGCTGGCGGCTGATGCACCAGTCGCGGATGTTCTCCAGCCAGTGCTCGTAGGTGCGCCCGAAGCGCTCGGGATGGAAGCGCACCTGGCCGTCACGCCACGCCTGCAGCGCCGGCTCCGCCAGCGGCTTCATGCTGACGAACCACTGCTCGGAAAGGCGCGGCTCCACCACGGTGTCGCAGCGGTAGCAATGGGGTACCGCGTGGGTGTGCTCCTCCACCTTCTCCAGCAGCCCCAGCTCCTCGAACGAGGTCACCACGGCCCGCCGCGCCTCGAAGCGATCCATCCCGCGGAAGGGCTCGGGCGCCTCGCCGTTGATGGCTGCTTCGGGCGTCATCACGTTCAGCGTGGCCACGCCGGTGCGCTGCGCCACCTCGAAGTCGTTGGGATCGTGCGCCGGCGTGAGCTTCACCGCGCCCGAGCCGAACTCGGGGTCCACGTACTCGTCGGCGACGACGGGGATGCGGCGCCCCGTGAGCGGCAGATCCAGCTCGCGCCCCACCAGCGCCGCGTAGCGCTCGTCGCCGGGATGCACCGCGACGCCGGTGTCGCCCAGCATGGTCTCGGGCCGGGTGGTGGCGATGGTCATGTACTGGCGGCCGTCCGGCAGGCGCGGCAGGCCGGGGATCTCCGCCCCCTCCGCCAGCGGATAGCGCAGGTGCCAGAGCTTGCCCTGCGTTTCCGCCGGCTCGGCCTCTTCGTCGCTGAGCGCGGTCAGGCAGCGCGGGCACCAGTTGATGATGCGGTGCCCGCGGTAGACGCGCCCCTTCTCGTACAGGGTCACGAACACCTCACGCACGGCGCGCGACAGGCTTTCGTCCAGCGTAAAGCGCGTGCGCGTCCAGTCGGCCGAAGCGCCGATGGCCCGCAGCTGCTGAAGGATGACGCCGCCCGTCTCGTGGACGAACTCCCAGACGCGGCCCACGAACGCTTCGCGGCCCAGGTCGTACCGGGTCTTGCCCTCCTTGGCCACCAGGCGCTCGACCACGTTCTGCGTGGCGATGCCCGCGTGGTCCGTCCCGGGCAGCCAGAGCGCTTCGCGGCCCTGCATGCGCCGCCAGCGAATGAGGACGTCCTGGATGGTGTTGTTCAGGCCGTGCCCCATGTGCAGCATGGCCGTAACGTTGGGCGGGGGGATGACGATGACGTACGGCTCGCGCTCCGACGCCGCGTCGGCACGAAAGAATCCCTGCTCCTCCCACCAGCGGTAGAGGGCGTCCTCGTTTTCCTGCGGGTTGTACTGCGGCGGCAGCGGCTCGGCCATTCGCTTTCTCGTCTCCATACCAGGCACGGGGCAGAACGCGGATTCTACCTGAGTCTACAAGGCCGGTCAAGCCAAGTTCCGTCCCCGCGGAGGCGCATCTCCGCCCCGCTGAACGGCGAAAGCCCCGCTCGACGCGAGGCTTCCATCCCGACAGGTCGTTGGGATGCGCCGATCAGGGTCCGCCGGCGCGCCGCCGCCGGGCGGCGAAGCGGGCCAGCAGCCGGGCGACGAGCAGCCCCGCCGCGGCGACGATGATGATGCTGGTCGTCAGGTCGTACCGGTTGCGCAGGGAAATGAACGCCAGCGCGGCGACCACCGCCAGCATCGCGAGTCGCACGATGTTCATCGCACACCCGTGAGCGTGAGGACGAAGAGCAGCGCCCATTGCGTACCGAGGTAGCTGTCCGCCGTGTCGAACCACTCGCCCAGCGAGTGCGCGCCCCCGCCCTTGCCCCCGCCGTCGATGGTCACCGCGGGAATGCCCAGGCTGATGGGGATGTTGGCGTCGGTGCTGCTGGCGACTGCCGGCACGTCGAAGCCCAGCGACCGCCCCGCCGCGTTGGCCGCGCGCACGATGGCCGCGTCGGCCGGCTGAGACCCGGCGGGGCGGATGCCGATCGTGTCGACCGACACCGTCAGCCGCTCGCCGGACTGCCAGCGGGCGTTCTCCTCGGCCAGCGCCTCGCGGATGGCGGCCTGGAAACGGTCGTCCAGGGCCTGCAGCGCCCCCGCATCCACCGAGCGCATGTCCACCTGCATTCCGGCGCTCATGGCGATGGAGTTCACCGACGTGCCGCCCTGGATCACCCCCACGCTGAACGTCACCCGCGGATCGGCGGGCACCTGGAACTCCGACACCTTGGCGATGGCCCGGCCCAGCGCGTGGACGGGGTTCGGCACGCCGAAGTCGCCGTAGCTGTGGCCGCCGGGGCCGCGGAAGGTGACCGTGTAGCGGTGGCTGCCGACCGCGTCCTTGGTCAGCCCCAGCCCGGTGCCGTCGACGGAGATGAAGTAGTCCACCCGGTCCTTCAGCTCGTGGCTGAACAGGTGCCGCACGCCGCGCAGGTTGCCCGCCCCCTCCTCGCCCACGGTGCCGACGAAGATGATGGTGCCGCGCGTCCGCAGCTGCGCCTGGTCCATCGCCCGGGCGATCCCCAGCAGGATAGCGAGCCCGCGGCAGTCGTCGCCGATGCCGGGGGCGCGCAGGATGGTGCCCTCGCGCCGGACGGTGACGTCCGTGCCCTCGGGGAACACGGTGTCCAGGTGCCCGGAGATGACGACGACGGGCTCTCCGGGTGCGCCGGGGCGCTCCGCGATCACGTTGCCGACTGAGTCGATGCGGACGTTCCGCAGCCCCATGGCGGCGAACCGGGCGCGCAGGTCTTCGGCGCGGCGGGCCTCCTTGAACGGCGGCGCCTCGATCTGGCAGATGGCGATCTGGTCTTCGATGGTGCGCGGCTCGTCCTGCCGCGCGAACTCCAGCGCCTGCCGCACGCGCGCGTTGCGGTCGGGAACGCGAAGGTCCTGCGCCTGCACGGCGGAGGCGGCGAGCAGCGCCAGCGCGGGCGCGGCGGCAAGGCGGACGGGGATCGGCATGGGCGCGATCGGCGGCTGGGGCGATGGGTGATGCTGTGCGTTCGAATGTAGGTTCCGGCGCGCAGGCTCGCGAGGCCACCCCCGCACGGGGGCCAGGATGGGGCTCTTCGGAGTGGGGTGCGCGGGCCGGCGCCCCCCATCCCCAACCCTTCCCCCGCAAACTGCGCGGGGGAAGGGAGCCAGTCGAGTGCGCGTGGCCAGCCGAAGTGCAGTTCAGGTCTCCCCCTCCCCTGCGCAGCGGGGGACGGGGGCCGGGGGGAGGGGGCTCTCTCGGCATGCGAGGCAGCCAGTCGAACCCCGATCGGAGTTCCCCCCTCTCCCGGCGCAGTTTGCCGGGGGAGGGGCTGGGGCAGGGGCCAGCAGCGGCATGCGCCGAACCCGATCGAACCCCGCCCGAAGTTCACCCCTCTCCCGCGCCGTTTGCGGGGGAGGGGCCGGGGGAGGGGGAACCGCAACGAAAGAGCCGGCCCGACCTCGTGGTCAGACCGGCTCTAGTCGCCTCGGCGGCCGAACGGCCAGAACCGGGACCTGCGCCGTGGAGGCGCGGTGACGATCACCTTCAGGTACTCCGTGCGGTCGCCCACCTGCAGCATGCAGAAGTACACGCCCGTCGCCACACGGCTGCCGTTCAGGTCTCGCCCGTCCCAGTACGCCACCTTACGCCCCGGCTCGGTATAGCGCAGGTTCAGCACCGGGACGTTGGCCCCCCGGGGGTGCCCCACGGCCCGGGGCACGGCGACGATCTGGCCCAGCATGTTCACCACCCGCATGGAGACCACACGCGGGGCTCCATCGGTGAAAAGGTCTCCCTCCAGGATGAACGGGATGTACGTGTCGGGATTCGCGGGGCTGGGGTAGTTCTGCTCCAGGCGAAATCCCTTGGATTGCGCGGCCTGCGCGGTGGTGCCGCCCTGCGCCCGCGCATCGGGGGGAAAGAGCCAAGCGAAACACACGAGCAGGAGGAGCAGAACAGGTGGTGCACGCAGCATCAGCACCTCACTGTTCACCAGGTTGTTGCGTGTCGGCTCCTCCGATTCGCGGTCCTGCCAAGGGGAAAAGGGCTCCGCATCCAACTTACCCGGTGCGCGCCAGCGGGGTCAAGCGACGGCCGGCCCCTCGTCCCCGCCCTGCCCGGCCCGCGCGTCGCCCGCGCTCTCCAGGAACAGCTCCAGCGAGCGGAACGGCCTGTCGTGCGCCAGCTGCGCCTCCAGGAACGCGCGCAGCAGCGCCCGGTGCGTTCCCGGCCGCCCCACCCCGCCCGGCGGGACGTGGCCGCGGATCATCCCCCGCAGCTCCGCCCGGCTCTCCGCCTCCAGCACCCGCCCCGCCTGCCGGCAGCGCGTGCAGGCCGCGCCGCCCGCCACCGCGTCGAACCGCACCGGCTCGTCCGGGGCCACGTCGCCCCCGCAGAGCACGCACGCGTCCACCTGCGGCTCGAAGCCGAAGAGCGACACCAGCGACCAGGCGCCCGTCAGCGAGGCGCCCAAGGCCTCGGCGGGGGTGGGCGCGTCGGCGATGGCGTCCCAGGCGTTCGCGACCGCCTGGTACAGCCCGGGGTGTGGGTCCTCCGTCCCCACGCGCATCACCAGCTCCGCCAGCAGCGAGGCGCCGGAAAAGCCCACCAGCGAGCGGCCCAGCGCCTGACGGCTCCGCACCAGGTCGAAGCCGCTGAGGGTGTGCAGGTCGCGCCCCTCCCTCAGGTAGAAGGTGGCGTGCCCCTCGGTGAACGGCTCCAGCACCCCGCCGTAGCGGCTGCGGGGGCGCAGCGCGCCCTTGGCCATCACCGAGCGCACGCCGTGGTCCCACGTGTACAGCCGGAGCACCTTGCTTGTTTCACTGTACGGAAACGACTGGAGGACCAGCGCCCGCGTGGTGGTGAGCGCCACGTCCCCCTCCCGCCCCCGTCAGCCCTGCGCCGCGGGGCGCCGCCGCAGGGCGAAGAACGCCCCCACGCCCAGCACCAGCAGGGTCGCGGCACCCGCCACCAGGCGGGGATCCACCCCGCCCGCCGGGCGGCTGGCACGGAGCGCCACCCGCGCGCCGGGACGCAGCCGCACGCCGGTGAAGCGCAGGTACCTGTCGCCCTCGGCCTCGAACGGAGTGCCGTCGTTCAGCCCCTCGACGGTGACGTTCGGCGCGGGCTGGCGCAGGTAGAGCGCCAGCGTGTCCGTGGCCTGCGAGATGGGGAGCGCCAGGGGCTTGCGGCTCCCCAGCACCCGGTAGCGGAAGAGGAAGTCGCGCGAGCCCGGCACCAGCGGCACCGCGGCCACCACGCGGTCGCCCACCAGCATCACGTCGCCCCCGGTGGAGGCGGAGGCGCCGGCCAGCGGCTGCTCCGTCTGGAACTCGCTGGCGCCGGGTGGGATGGAAACGCCGAACACCGGCGTGCCGCCCCGGCCCACGACGGTGCGCGTGCCGGGGTTCTCCACCCGCACCGCCTCGGCGATCTCCCATCCGCCCTTCACCCCCACGACGGCGATCACGTCGCGCCGGGTGACGCGCAGCGAGTCCACGGCGCCCTGGGCGGAGGTGGTGTCGTACACCTGCACCAGGTATCCCGCGCCCGGCTGGTTGGGATGGAGCGCCGGGCCCAGGTAGCGCACGCCGTCCACCATGGCCGCGGCGAAGAAGACGGTGAACGTGGCCGTGTCGGCGCGCGCGGGCAGGGTGAACTGGAACGCCCCGCCGGGGCCCGACATCGCGCGGCCGACCATCCCCGAGGTGTCCGACGAGACGCGGTGGAGTTCCACCGTGGCCCCGGCGACGCCCTGGCCGCCCTTGACCACGCGTCCGGAAACCACGTCCTGCGCGAGGGCGGGAACGGCGAAGATCGCCAGCAGAAGCGCGGCCAGCAGGTGCGGCAACGGGCGGCGTGCCACCCGGCGCGCCGCCCGCTCTGGAAAGAAAAAGGAGATCACGGGTTGAACCGGCCCAGGTCTTCGGGATCGAGGTTGCGCAGGTACTCTTTCAGCTGCTCGGGGTTCAGCCCCGGCTGCGGCCCTTCGCCGGCGGAGCCGGGCTCGCCGCTCAGGTCCACCGTCCCCGCGTCGCTTTCCGGCGCCATGGAGATGGTGGTGGCCGTCAGCAGGTCGTCGGTGGTGAACAGCTGCGCCTGCGTGCGGAGCGCGATGGCGATGGAGTCCGACGGCCGTGCATCCACCGTGAACACCTCGTCGCCGCGGGTGATCACCAGCTCGGCGAAGTAGGTGTTGTCGTGCACCCTGGTGATCAATACGCGGGTGAGCGTGCCGCCCAGCCCGCGGATGACCAGCGGAAACAGGTCGTGCGTGAGCGGGCGGGGAAACTTCATCCCCGCCAGCTCCATGGCGATGGCGCTGGCCTCCGCCGGGCCGATCCAGATGGGAAGGACGCGCTCGCCCCCCTCCTCCTGCAGGATCACCACCGGCGACTGGGTGCTCTGGTCGAGCCCCAGGCTCTGCACGCGGACTTTGATCATGATGTCGCCAAGGGTACCACGGGAACGCCGGCCAACCTAGTGCGTCATTCCGGACGCGACAACCCCAGCGACGCCGAGAACTTGTTGAGGTCCAGCACGCGGCCCAGCCGCGCCGTCAGCACCTGCAGCACCTCCTCCGGCGACGACGCCTTGAGTGCCTCGGCCACACCGGCGGCGGCGTCCTCGTACGTCACCGAGCGGATCACCTTCTTGATCTCCGCCAGCGCCGGCGGGCCCACGGAGAGCGACGAGGCCCCCATGCCGATCAGCAGGAAGGCGCCCAGCGGCATGGCCGCCACCTCGCCGCAGACGCCCACCTCGATCCCCGCGTCCCGTCCCGAGCGGCAGATGAAGTCCAGCAGCCGCACCACCGCGGGGTGGAAGGGGTTGTAGCGGCTGGCGATGCGCGAGTTGCCCCGGTCCACCGCCAGCGTGTACTGCACCAGGTCGTTGGTGCCGATGGAAAAGAAGTCCACGTGCTTCGCCAGCTCGGGCGCGATCAGCGCCGCGGCGGGCGTCTCGACCATGGCGCCCAGCGTGTAGACGGCGGGTACCGGGTGCCCCTCGGCGCGCAGCTCCCCGATGCACTGGTCGATGAGCACGCGGGTGCGCGTCACCTCGCTGATCTCGTTGACCAGCGGCAGCATCACGCGAATCTCCCCGTGCGCCATGGCCCGCACCAGCGCCCGCAGCTGGGTGCGGAACACCTCGGGCTCGTCCAGGCACACGCGGATGGCCCGCCACCCCAGGAACGGGTTCTCCTCGCGCCCCATGTGCAGGAACGCCGGGAACTTGTCGCCGCCCAGGTCGAAGGTGCGGATGATCACCGGCTGCCCCGGGAACGACTCGGCGACGCGGCGGTAGGCGCGGTACTGCTCCTCTTCGCCCGGCGCGGTGCCGCGGCCCACGACCAGGAACTCGGTGCGGTACAGCCCCACCCCCTCGGCGCCGTGGTCGCGGGCGTGGTCCGACTCGCCGGGGAGGTCGATGTTGGCGCGCAGCACCAGCCGGCTGCCGTCCCGCGTCACCGCGGGAAGGTGCGCCAGCAGCACCAGCTCCTGTTCCCACTCGCGGATCAGGTAGTCGCGCTGGCGATAGGCCTCGCGGTCCTCCTCCGTGGGCGCCAGGACGACGCGGCCGGTGCGCCCGTCCAGGATCATCTCGTCGCCGTCGTGCACCGTGTCCGACAGGTTGCCGACGGAGACGACGCAGGGGATTTCCAGCGAGCGGGCCAGGATGGCGCTGTGCGAGGTGCGCGTTCCCAGGTCGGTGGCGATGCCCACGACCGTCTTCGGGTCGAGCTGCACGGTGACGGAGGGCGTGAGCTCGCGGGCGACCAGGATGTACTTTTCGCCGTCGTCCACGCGGGCGGCCAGGTCCGGGTCGGGCATGTTCATCAGCCGGCGCAGCACCCGGGTCTGCACGTCGGCCAGGTCGGCCAGGCGGTCCAGCACCATGGGATGCGAGCTGTGCGACAGCGCCGACTCCCACTCCAGCACCCGCCACTCGAAGGCGCGCTCGGCCGTCAGGTGGTTTTCGCGGATGGTGCCGATGGTGCCGTCGATCAGGTCGGCGTCCTCGAGCATCAGCACCTGCGGCTCGAAGATGCGCGCCTCCACCTCGCCCACCGTGCGCGCCGTGCGCTCCTGCAGCACGCGGATGCGCTCGCGGGCGTAGTCGCACGCGTCGCGGAAGCGCTGGATCTCGTACTCCACCCGGTCTTCGGAGATCACGGCGCCATGGGGCACGCGCGGCACCTCCCACCGCAGCACCCGTACGGGGGCGATGACGATGCCCGGCGAGGCCGGGATGCCGTCGCGGACGACGCTCACGCCGTCACTCCTCGCCAAAGCGGCCGTTGACCAGCGCGGCCAGGGCGTCCACCGCCTCGCGCGCGTCGTCGCCGGCCGCGCGGATGCGCACGGACGATCCGCACTCGGCGGCCAGCATCATCACCCCCATGATGCTCTTGCCGCTCACCTCCACGTCGTCCTTGCCGATCCACACGTCGGAGCGGTAGCGGTTGGCCAGCTTCACGAATTCCGCCGCCGGCCGCGCGTGCAAGCCGTACTTGTTGACGATGGTGACTTCGGTCTGGTGTTCCATCCCCTGTCAGGTCATGAGTTGCTCGCCAGCACCACGCCGGCGATCAGCAGCGCCGCCAGCCCGATCCCCGCCACGATCCGCACGCGCGGGCCCAGCAGCACCCCCGCCGCCAGCGCCGCGGCGCCCAGCGCGGTGTACGGAAGGCCCGGCGTTTCTCCCCATCCCACGGCCAGCACCGCGGCCAATCCCGCGAGGAAGGCCCCCGCCGACCCCGCCCAGTCCCCCAGCCGCTCGAATGGCGCCTCGCGCAGCGCCCGGGCCACCTGCAGCCCGTCGCGCAGCCCCGCGTTCAGCCCCCATACGCGCATCCACAGGTGAAGCGCGTTGTACGAGACCAGGAAGGCCGCCACCGCCACCCCCCAGGGCGCGCCGCCCAGCAGCAGCGCCACCATCAGCAGGGCGCAGGCGGGGCGCCAGGTCAGCCACACCAGGCGGTCGCCCATGGAGCCCAGCGAGCCGCGCAGCGCGTTCTTGAAGCGCCCCACCAGCTCCGGGGGGGCGCCCTCGGCCTCCAGCCGCGCGATGGCGCCGGCCGCGACGGTGGCCAGGTACGGGTGCGCGTTGAACAGTTCGGCGTGCCGCGCCACGGCGGCCCGCAGCCGCTCGGCGTCGCCCGCGTGCACGTGCCGCAGCGCGGGCGCCAGCACGAACGCCATCCCCGTGCCGATCAGCGTGCGATAGTTCCATGACCCCTGCACCGCGAAGCTGCGCAGCAGCATCGCCCGGCGTACGCCGCGCGGAAGCGGGCTCACTTCAGCCACAGCACCGCCAGCCCGGCCGCGGCGCCCGCGAAGAACAGCGGCAGCCGGCGCCGGCCGAACAGCCGCAGCGACGACGCCAGCGCCCCCGCGGCGGAAAGCGCCAGCGCCGGCCGCGTCCAGTGCTCCTGGAAGGGGATCCACCCCAGCGTCTCGAGCAGCGTCCCCAGCACCAGCAGCCCCGTAATGGTCACCACCGCGCCCCGGACGAAGTCCAGCCCCAGCGCCTTGAGGTGCATGCGCTCCAAGTCCCCGGGCGAGACCCGCTGCCCGTCGCCCGGCACGGCGATGCCCACGTTCGTGCGCCGCAGCCACTCCACCGTCGTCCCGCCCACGCGCCCCCAGGCCATGGAAAAGACGACGGCCGCCATCAGCGCCACCGGCACGTCCACCGCCGCCCCCGCGTACGCCCCCGCCGCGGCCACGGCCGCCGGGGCGGCCTCGGGGTAGCGCGCGGCACCGACGGGAAGGACCGCCAGCTGCAGCGCCTCCAGCAGCACGCCGATGACGATCCCCGCGTGCGGGCTCCCCGTGACGATCCCCGCCAGCCCCGCCGCGATCAGCGGGCGCGACAGCATGAACTGGCCGAACGAGGTTCCGTCCAGCGCCAGCACGCCGCCCAGCAGCCCCAGCAGCAGCAGGATGGGAACGTCGGGGACCATGGGCCGGTCAGCCTCCCGCCAGCAGCTCGTCGAGCATCACCTTTCGCGTGGCCGGAAGGTCGCGCGCCGACACCTCGGCCCCGGACGCGGCGATCTCGCGCAATGCATCCCCGTCGCCGGGTCCCAGGTGCAGGTAGGGCAGCACGCGGGTGCGCCCCTCGGCGTGGTGGATGCCGCCCAGGTTCACCTCCTCGCCCGCCAGCGCGCCGCCCTCGGCCACGCGGCGCGCCGTGGCCACGTCGCGCACCAGGACGATCACGCGGCGCCCGCCCTTCCACTCGGAGATGCGGCGCCGGGCCTCGTCGACCGTGACGAACACGGCGTCGATCTCGGGCGGCACGCCCAGGCAGTACAGCTCCTGTTCCCACGGGCTGGCGGCGATCTCGTCGTCGGCCACCACGATGCGGTCGGCGTGAAGGGGCCCGCCCCATCCCACCACCACCTGCCCGTGGATCAGGCGCTCGTCAACCCGAAACAGCACGATCGGCATGCGCCCCTTCCCGGCACTGGCCGGTGATCGACGACTTGCCCTTGCTCACCAGCCGGTCCACCAGCTCGGGGAGGGGCAGCTCGCGGTGAAAGACGAAATCCAGGAGCATGGGCAGGTTCACCCCGCACACCACCGCCGTGTCCTCGCGCTCCAGCGACAGCTTGCGCGCGGCGAAGGCGCACGAGCCGCTGGGCAGGTCGGTGAAGACGATCCCCGGCCCATCGCCCAGCGCCTGCAGCACGTTGCGCTGCAGGGCCTCGGGCCCGCACCCCTCGTTGCTCACGGCCACCAGGGCACCGGCGTCGGCCCCGGCGATCTGCCGCACGGACTGCACCAGCCCCTCGGCCAGCGACGCGTGGCTCACCACCAGCCCCCGCACCGGCTCATTCATAATCTTCCTCCAGGTAGTCCGACACCCCCGCCATGCGGGCCTGCAGCCGCTGGTTGAACAGGCGGGCGGTGTCGACGCCCGAGTATTTCAGCAGGTGGTTCATGGCCACCACCTCGCACACCACGGTGATGTTCTTTCCCGGCACCAGCGGCACCGTCACCATCGGCACGGGGATGCCCAGGATGTCCATGGTCCTGGTATCCAGCCCCGTGCGGTCGTACACCGCGTTCTCGTCCCAGATCTCCAGCTGCACCACCACCTCGATGCGCTTCTGCTGGCGGATGGCGCGCACGCCGAACATGGTGCGGATGTCGATGATCCCCACGCCGCGGATTTCCATGTGGTGCCGCTGCAGGTCGTGCCCCTTGCCGATCAGCACCTCGTGGCCGCGGCGGGTGATCATCACCAGGTCGTCGGCCACCAGCCGGTGCCCGCGCTCCACCAGGTCGAGCACCGTCTCGCTCTTGCCGATGCCGCTCTTGCCCACGAACAGCAGTCCTACCCCGTACACGTCGGCCAATGATCCATGGAGGGTGGTCCGCGGCGCGAACCGCTCTTCCAGGAAGGGCTTGATGCGGGTGTAGAATTCGGCGGTCTTGAGCGCCGAGCGGATGACGGGGGTGCCGGTGTGGTTGGCCAGCTCCAGCAGCGGCGGCGGCGGGGTCTGCCCCTTGGTGACGAAGACGACCGGGATGTCGAACGCCAGGAACACCTCGAGCGCGGCGCGACGGCGGTCCTCGTCGAGCGACTCCAGGAAGGCGACCTCGGTTTCGCCCAGCACCTGCATGCGCTCGGCGGGAAAGCGCTCGGTGTAGCCGGTGAGCACCAGTCCCGGCGAGCTGATGTCGGGGGTGTGGATGGTGCGCGACAGCCCGCGTTCGTCGGTCAGGAGCTCCAGCGCCAGCGATTCGCGCTTGGAGCGCAGCAGGTCGTCAACCGTCAATTCGCGCCTTCTGGTTGGGTGGCTCCGGGCCGGCCCGGTAGAATAACGGTTCGGGGGTGGATGCGCACGCAACATTGGTGCGACGGGTTCCCCCTCCCCCGCAAACCGGCCCCTCCCCCGGCCCCTCCCCGCACGGTACTGCTGTGCGGAGAGGGGAGAACTTCGATCGGGGTTCGACACGGTGCCACGCATGCCGCGGGAGCCCCCTCTCCCCGGCCCCCGTCCCCCGCTGCGCAGGGGAGGGGGAGACCTGAACCGCGCTTCGGCTGGGCCTGTGCGTCCGACGGGGATGTCGGCGAGGAACGGTGCGCTTCGGGGAGCCCGGCGCATGCCCCTGGCCGCCCTCTCTCCCCGGCCCTCTCCCCCGCAAGCGGGGGAAAGGGAGAATTCGATCGCGCTTCGGCTGGAGTCGTGCTATCGACTGGGGTGTACCCCCTCG
The DNA here is from genome assembly GCF_036399935.1 of Longimicrobium sp. Lineage (GTDB taxonomy): Bacteria > Gemmatimonadota > Gemmatimonadetes > Longimicrobiales > Longimicrobiaceae > Longimicrobium. The sequence goes on along the minus strand of NZ_DASWMD010000016.1, from coordinate 262,721 downwards.
CCCACGCTGTTTGTGGGAGAGGGTCGCACGCGTGTCAGCGCGGCGGGGTGAGGGCCCCACGGCAGCCGAGGCCTCGGATACGGTGACCGCTGCCGCGCCCAAGGTTGTTACCCGTCCGCGGCTAGATCCTTCGGCCCGCCAGGTAAGGGTTTGCGGGGGAGTGTGGCGTGGCTTGGCCTCAGGATGACAGGGCTCGCAGGTGTCAGCGTGGCTGGGGGGCGACCGCCGCCAGGTGCGCTTCCGTGCGATCCGCCGCGCGGTCCCAGGACAGGCCCTCGGCGAAGCGGCGGGCGGCGGTGCCGAGAAGTGCGACGCGCTCCGCCGTCAGCGAGGCCAGCGCGTCGGCCAGGGCGGGCGCGTCGCCGTAGGGAACCAGCAGGCCCGTCTCGCCGTGGACCACCGATTCGCGCAGCCCGGGCGAGTCCGCCGCGACGGCGGGCGTGCCGCAGGCGCCGGCTTCCACGTTGGTGATCCCCCACCCCTCCTTGGGCGATGGCAAAACGTTCGCCCAGCTGGTGCGCAGCAGCTCTCGCTTGCGCTCCTCGCTCACGAATCCCTCGAAGCTCACCCGGTCGTCCACGCCCAAGCGGTCCACCAGCGCGCGCACGTTCGGCTCGTCGTCGCCGCGGCCGGCGATGCGCAGGCGCGCCGGGTGGCCGCGCTCCTTCAGCAGGTGCACGGCCTCGATGGCGAGGTCGATGCGCTTGTACTTCTTCAGCCGTCCCACGTACAGGAACGTCGGCTCCGGCGGACGGGTGAGCGAGGAATCGGGGGAGAAGAAGGCGAGGTCCACGCCGTTGTGGATGACCGTGATGTCGCTCCGCCGCAGGCCGCGCGAAGCGAGGTCGTCGGCGGTGCTCTCAGAAACGGCCTGCGTAGGAAGCCCGTGGTAGACGCGCGGGATGGGACGCTCCAGCAGCCAGGTGGCCGCCGCGAAGGGCACAGAGGCCTCGCGAAAGGCCGTCGCGCCGAACAGGTGGTGAACGAGCAGGACGAGCGGGCGGCGCACCCAGAACGGGGTGAAGAGCGGGACCTTGTTCAGGTCCTCGACCACCACGTCCCACGGCTCGGACGCCAGGTGCTTGCGGTAGTACGCGGGGGCGGCGAGGGAAAAGGTGTTGCGGCCGCCGGTGCGGTGGATCTCCATTCCGTCCGCCTGGGCGCGGGCGGGGGCGCCCGGCCAGCCGCTGACCAGCGCGTGCACCGTATGCCCGCGCCGCGCCAGCCGCCCGAAGATCTCGTGCAGGTGAATCTCTGCCCCGCCGGACTGCGGGTTGGCGAGGTCCTGCCAGTTCAGGACCAGGATCTTCACGCCGGGGCAGACTCCCCGGGCGCGACCCGCCGCATCACCGCGTCCAGCACGCCGTTGACGAACCGCGCGCTCTCGTGGGTGCCGTACTTTTCCGCGAGCTGCATGGCCTCGCGGATCACGATCCGTGCGGGGACGTCGTCCACGAACATCATCTCCGCCGTCCCCAGCCGCAGGATGGCGCGGTCGATCACCGACAGGCGCTCCATCCGCCAGTTGGTGAGCGACTCCACGATGGCGCGGTCGATCCGCGGCAGGTTCGTCGCCACCAGGCGCACGAGGACCTCGGAATACGGCCGGTTGGCGGGCGACACGCGGAGGTTTTCGAACAGGCCGTGGAGCACGGGAATCGCCTGGGACACGTCGCCGCCGCGCTGCTCCCAGGCGTACAGCGCCTGCAGCGCCCAGCCGCGGGCACGGCTCCGGTTGTTCACCGGGCCTCCTTGCCGCCGATGGACCCGTCGCCCAGGCGGGCGTACAGGTCGCTCATCTCCATGGCCACCATCGCGGCGTCCCACCCCTTGTTGCCGGCCTTGGTGCCCGCCCGCTCGATGGCCTGCTCGATGGTGTCGGTCGTCAGCACGCCGAAGACGATGGGGACGCGCGAGTTCACGCCGATGGCCGCCAGCCCGTTGGCCGCCGTCCCCGCGACGTAGTCGAAGTGCGGCGTGGACCCGCGGATCACGCATCCGAGCGCGATCACCGCGTCGTAGCTGCCCGTTTCCGCCAGCATGCGGCAGGGCCCGGGGATCTCCCAGGCGCCCGGGACCCAGACGACCTCGATTGCGTCGTCGGCCACGCCGTGCTGGCGCAGGCAGTCGCGCGCGCCGGCCAGCAGCTGGCGGGTGATCAGGTCGTTGAAGCGGCTGATGACGATGCCGAAGCGCTTGCCTTCGCCGCGGATCTGCCCGTGATGTTCGATCAAGTCAGTGCCCTGGGATCATGGTGCCAAGGGTCCTCGTGCCTGTGCCGGTCCGTGTGGCCGGCTGCGATGCTCGATCCTTCGTTTCGTTCACGCTCATGCCCCGGCGGACCGGAGTTCCGTGCCGCTGCCGCGCCCTGGTCGAGATGCGGTTCAGGGCTAGATCCTTCGGCGCGCCAACTCGAGAGCAGGTGCTGGCGCCGTGCGCTTGCGCCTCTGGATGACACAGTGCGCCGGCGACCGCGGCGCGCCTACTCACGCACTCACGCACTCACGCACTCACGCACTCACGCACTGCCGTTCTACGCCGCATCCTCGCCTTCGAGCGAGAACACGTGCCCCATCCGCTCGCGCTTGGTGCGCAGGTAGCCGCTGTTGTGCGGGTTGGGCTCCACCGACAGCGGAACCTGCTCCGACACGGACAGGCCGTAGCCGTCCAGCCCCACGATCTTCTTGGGGTTGTTCGTCAGGATGCGCACGCACTGCAGCCCCAGGTCCAGCAGGATCTGCGCGCCGATGCCGTAGTCGCGCAGGTCCGCGCGGAAGCCCAGCGCCTCGTTGGCTTCCACCGTGTCCATCCCCTGGTCCTGCAGGTTGTAGGCGCGAAGCTTGTGCACCAGCCCGATGCCGCGCCCCTCCTGCCGCAGGTACACGATTACCCCGCGCCCCTCGGCGTCGATCTGCCGCATGGCCGCGTCCAGCTGCTCGCCGCAGTCGCAGCGCATGGAGTGGAAGACGTCGCCCGTCAGACACTCGGAGTGCATGCGCACCATCACGCGGTCCTGCCCCTGCACTTCGCCCTTGACCATGGCCACGTGCTCGTGCTGGTCGACGTCGTTGCGGTAGGCGATGATGCGCCAGTCGCCGGTGGGCGTGGGGATCATCGCCTCGGCCTCGCGGTGAACCAGGCGCTCGCGCTTCAGCCGGTAGGCCACGATCTGCGCGACGGTGATGAACTTCAGCCCGTGCCGCGCGGCGAACTCCTCCAGCTGCGGACGGCGCGCCATGGTGCCGTCTTCGTTCAGGATCTCGCAGATCACCCCGGCGGGCTCCAGGCCGGCCAGGCGCGCCAGGTCCACCGACGCTTCCGTCTGCCCCACACGCCGCAGCACGCCGCCGGCGCGGGCGCGCAGCGGAAAGACGTGGCCGGGGCGGCGCAGGTCGCCCGGCTTGGTCGCGGGGTCCAGGCACACCTGGATGGTCTTGGCGCGGTCCCAGGCGCTGATGCCCGTGGTGACGCCGAAACGATGGGCGGCATCGATGGACACCGTGAACGCCGTCTGCAGCGCCTCGGTGTTGTGCTCGCTCATGGGCTTCAGCTCCAGCTCGTCCGCGCGCTCGGCGGTGAGCGCCAGGCAGATCAGCCCACGGCCGTGCGTGGCCATGAAGTTGATGATCTCGGGCGTAACGGCCGAGGCCGCGCAAACGAGGTCACCCTCGTTCTCGCGGTCCTCGTCGTCGGCGACGATCACCATCTTGCCGTCGCGGATGTCGCGCAGCGCTGCTTCTATCGTATCGAACGGCATCTCTCCCTCGCCGTCTGCAAGATCAAAAATCAGGACTTCGGCTCTCGCGCGAAGTGGGCATACACGGCCCGCGCCACTCGGGCGACGGTGCGCTCCTCGTCCGCGTTGGTGCGCGTGGACATCTTCACCATGACCGCCAGCGCTACGTGCGACCCGTCGGGCAGGGTGATCAGGCCGACGTCGTTGGTCGTGCGGCCGATGGTGCCCGTCTTGTCGGCCACCGTGGTCCCCGCCGGCAGCAGCGCGCGGATGCGGCCGCGCCCGGTCGGCGAGCGCTCCATGGCGTCCAGCAGAACGCGCTGGCTGGTGGCCGAAAGTGCTTCGCGGCGATGCACCTGCACGAGCAGCGCCGCGAACGCCGCGGGGGTGGACGTGTCGCGCGGATCGTCCCAGAACCGTGCGCGCGCCGCTTCCTTCTCGGCCGCGGGAACGGCCGCGATGCGGCGGTTGAACTCGGCCAGGGTCCACTCGGCTGGCGGAGGAACGTCGTTCACGCCGTTGTACTGCCAGTGAACCTCGCCTTCGTAGCGGTCGATCCGCATGCCGTCGATACCGCGCGACCGGACGTGCGCCGTCACCGCCTGCGGGCCGCCCGCCAGCTTCATCAGGCGGTCAGCGGAGGTGTTGTCGCTGTACATCATCACCGACCGGATCATCGCGCCCACGGTCGCCTTGCCGCCCGACGCGCCGACCGAATCGGCGATCTGGCTGGGGGCGAGCCGGAAGTCGGATGGCATCACGTCGATCGAATCGTCCAGCGAGATGCGGCCGCTGTCCACCTGGGCCAGCACCGCGAGCACGATGGGGAGCTTGTACGTGCTCGCCATCGGGAACGCTTCCGCCGGCAGGTGCTCCACACGACGCCCGGTTTCCACGTGCACCGCGACGATTCCCACGCTGCCGCCGGACGATGCGACGATCGCGGCCAGGCTGTCGATGGTCTCCGCGGCGGGCGCGCTCGATGTCGGCACCGCGGTATCCGCCACGGCCTGCGTGCTCTCCGTCGCCGGGGCGTCCGCCCGGGGCGCGGGCGCGTCGCACGCCGCGGCCATGAGGACGAAGGCGAGCAGCCGCGCGCTCACTGGTACCCCCACGCGCGCAGAACGTGCTCGCGCGCCGCGCCGCCGGGCTCGCCGCCGCGCACGGGGGCGCCCAGGAGATTGCGGACGAACTTGCCGATCATGTCGCCCTCCACGTTCACCGCGTCCCCGACCTTCAAGTCGCCGATGGAGGTGTGATCCCCTGTGAACGGGATGATGGACACCTGGCAGACGCCGGGCTCCGGCAGGTCGTTCACCGTCAGGCTGATGCCATTGAGCGTGATGGACCCGTGCAGCACCGTCACGCCGACCACTTCCTCGGGGAGTGTGAAGTCGATCAGCACCAGCTCTTCGCGCGGCTCGATGCGCGTCACCCTGCCCACGCCGTCCACGTGCCCGGCGACCAGGTGCCCGCCCAGCCGCGCCCCGAACGCCAGCGCACGCTCCAGATTCACGCGCCGCCCCGGCCGAAAGCCGCCGAACGTGGTGCGCTCCAGCGTGGTGCCAATGGCCTGCACGGTAAAGCCGTCATCGCTGAACGAGGTGACCGTCAGGCAGGCGCCCTCGATGGCGACGCTGTCGCCCAGGCCCATACCGTCCAGCACGGTGCGGGCGTGCACGGTGAAGATCACGCCGTTGCCCTCGGGCTCTGCGGCGGCGATGGTACCGACTTCTTCTACGATGCCCGTGAACAAGGCGATCCGGTCTCGCTGGATGTGACGACGCCCGCGCCATCGTCGGCGCGGGCGCAAACTTACGCTCTTAGCACGGCGCTGGCGAGGGCTTCGGTGCCTCGTGAGCGGGTGAACCCGCCGCTCGAAAAGCGGTAAGCCCCGACACGGACCGCGGACGCGTCCCGTTCGGGGCTTCAACTGCACCCATCGAATACGCACGCCGGTCTGTCATCCAGAGGCGCGAGCGCACCGCACCAACCCGTACCCCCGACTTCGCGCGCCGTCGGATCTAGCCGAGGATGCTTTGATGCCGGGGCGCGGCAGCGGTCACCGTTACCGAGGCCTCGGCTGCCGTGGGGCCCTCACCCGTCCTCGCCTATGCTCGTCCACCCTCTCCCACAAACAGCGTGGGAGAGGGGGTACACACCTGTATGATGCGCATCCAAATCATTGGTACGCAACCGTCTGTCATCCAGAGGCGCGAGCGCACCGAACCGGCCCGTACCCCCGAATTCGCGCGCCGTCGGATCTACCCGAGGATGCCTTGATACTGGGGCGCGGCAGCGGTCACCGTTGCCGAGGCCTCGGCTCTGCTGGGGCGGATGAATCCGCGGCAACGACGGCCCGAAGTCCGCCTTCGCGGACTGCATCCGCCAGCCCCGTGCGTCCCGCTTGCCACGAGCACCCGGCTGGCTCCCTTCCCCCGCGCAGTTTGCGGGGGAAGGGTTGGGGATGGGGGGCGGCCGCGGATGCGCAGAACCCCGCCGAAACGGGCGTGAAGTTCTCCGTTCGGCGCACGGCCGTGCCGTCGCAACGGCGAGTTACCGCGCCAGTGTGACCATCGTGTCCGCGCCGAACACCTGCGTCTCGATCGCGCGCCAGCGCACCGCGTCCCCGAGCGGCGGGTTCGCGATCCCGCCGAACGGTGCCATCCCCTCCGGGCCGATCAGCAGGGGGGCGTAGAACAGGTACATGCGATCCACGATGTCCGCCGACAGCAGCGCGGACGCGAGGGTGGAACCGCCTTCCACGAACATCGAGCGCACGCCGGCATCGCGGAGCGCGCGCAGTTGCTCCGGAAGCGACTGCCCGATGACGATCTTTACGCCCGCCTGCTCGAACGCGCGGCGGCGGTCGGCAGGGGCATCGGGCGCGGCGACGACGCACGTGGGGACTTCGCCAGCGGTGCGGACGAGGGTGGAGTCCGGCGGCAGCCGCAACGTGCGGTCGAACACGACGCGCGCGGGCGGGATGCGCGGCGTCACTGGACCACGCACCGTCAGTTGCGGATCGTCCGCGAGCGCGGTGCCGATGCCGACCGCCACCGCGTCGTAGCCCGCGCGGAGGCGGTGGACCTCGGCGCGCGACTCTTCGCCGGTGATCCATACGGAGCGCCCGTCGCGGTCGGCGATGCGGGCGTCGAGCGACATCGCCAGCTTCAGCGCGACGAATGGGCGCTCGGCGCCGAGCGGCGAGTGGGCGTGGAAGAAGACGGCGTTCTGGTCGCGGACCGCCTGCTCCTCCACGCCCCCGACCGCCTCGATCCCCGCGGCCCGGAGCACGTCGGCGCCGCCGGCGGCCTTGGGGTTGGGATCGAACCCGCCGAAAACAACGCGCCGCACACCGGCCGCGATCAGCGCGTCGGTGCAGGGCGGTGTCTTTCCCCAGTGGCTGCAGGGCTCCAGCGAGACGTACGCCGTCGCGCCGCGCGCCTGCTCCCCTGCGGCGCGCAGGGCTTCGGGCTCGGCGTGGGGGCGGCCGTACTCCGTGTGCCATCCCTCGCCGACGACCTTCCCGTCGCGCACGATCACGCAGCCGACCATCGGGTTGGGGGCCACCCTGCCCCACCCGTTGGCCGCGAGCGCGATGGCCCGCCGCATCCACCCGCGATCCTGCTCGCTGACTTCGCTCACGGCCCCCAAAACGAAGCCGGGGCGGGCTCTTCACCCGCCCCGGCACGATGATCAGCCAGTCCACGAAGGTGGACTTCGTGTGGTCGTTGCTGCGACTTCAGTCGCCCGTCACGGTCTCGGGCGACGGCCCGGGACGCGGCTCGGGGTTTCGTGCCGCTGCCGCGCCCCGGGCTTGTTCGTGGCCTCGGCTAGATCCCACGGCCCTGCGACGCGTGTGCTGCGTGCCAGTGCGGTGCGCTCGGGCCTCTGGATGACAGCGCTCTGGTGTGCGGCTGGACTACGGTGCGCGTCCGACTTTCGCACTAACGCACTAACGCACTAACGCACTAACGCACTTCCCCCTACAGGGAAAGCCGGAATCCCAGGCTGCCGAAGAAGGTCCCTTCCTTGGCGTCGAAGTCGCTCTCGTCCGGGAAGCCCTCGATAGGATCGGTGCCCTGCATCCACCCCACCTCACCGACCAGGGACGCCACCAGCACAGTGAACGAGCCGTTGAGGAACGCGGACCAGCGATCGTTTTCCACGGCGACGTCCCCGAATCGGTAGACCCGCTCGACGGGAGCGTTGTTGACCAGCACCGGGCCGCGGACGGCAAAGTCGGCGTCGGTGTCGAACTTGTCGTAGCCCACGCCCGCCGTGAGCCCCAGCCCCAGCAGCCGCTTGCTGACGGCCGCCCGCGTGCTCCAGTTGTTCAGCCCGAACGAGATCTCGCCGAAGTCGCCCTCGCCCACCCCTCCGTCGCACAGCCGGCGGTTCGGGTTGGTGGGGTCCTGCGTTTCCGTACCCTCACAGACGTCGCCGAAGCTCACGTTCCCCAGCTTGCGGTACATCACCGAGACGGACACCCCCGGCGTTACGAACGACTCGCGCAACAGGCCCACGCGCGCCCCGGCGCCCCAGGAGAAGGCGTTATCGCCGAAGTCGTCGCCCACCAGCTCCAGCGGCAGCACGCTCACGCCGCCGAGCAGGTCGATCGAGCCGAGCCCGCCGATCATCGGTGCAACGCTGAACCCCTGCGTAAGTCCGATCGACAGGTTGGCACCCACCGCGGGTGCGGGAAGGCTGAACTGCTTGGCCTCGTCCTCCGCCTCCTGGCGGATGTCGGGCAGCCGTGCGGCCACCACGTTGATCCGCCCCGTGAGACTCACCCGGGGGATCAGCCCCAGCCGGACGCCGCCGGTGCTCGCGGTGCCCAGGGTCGGGTTGCCCCCCGCCATCAGGATGCCCAGTTGCGGCTGCGCCGCATCCAGCGCCTGCGCCACCAGCCCGCAGCGATCCCGCGCCTCGGCATTGTTCGGAAACTCGTGGCAGACCGTATGGACGTCGTTCTGCGCGGCCAGCGGGGCCGCGCTCACCACCAGCGCCGCGACGATCGCGGCGCGCATGTTGTTCACCCGCATCCCATCCTCCTCAGCTCAGGACCACCGTGCCCGCGCCGGGGACGATCTCCCCGGCGATCCATGCCTGCTCCCCCGCGGCGGACAGGTCGCGCACGACGGCATCCGCCTCGTCCGCGGCCACCACGGCCACCATCCCCACGCCCATGTTGAAGGCGCGGTACATCTCCATCTCCTCTACCCCGCCCTCCCGCTGCAGCACGCGGAACAGGTTGGGCACCTGCCACGACGCGCCATCGAACCGCGCGTCCAGCCCCTCCGGCAAGATGCGGGGCACGTTGTCCACCAGCCCCCCGCCCGTGATGTGCGCCAGGCCGCGGACCCGCCCCGCCTCGATCAGCGGATACAACGAGTGGAGGTACGACTTGTGGACACGCAGCAGCACGTCGGCCACGCTGGCGTCCTCGCCGGGGAAGGGGGAATCGGCCCCGAGCCCCAGCCGGTCGAAGACGATGCGTCGGGCCAGCGAGTAGCCATTGGTGTGCAGCCCGGTGGAGGCCAACGCCACGATGGCGTCGCCCGCGCGGATCGCCTTCCCATCCAGCACGCGGTCTTCTTCGACCATGCCCACGACGGTGCCGGCCAGGTCGTACTCGCCGGGCTGGTACATGTCGGGCATCTCGGCCGTTTCGCCGCCCAGCAGCGCGCATCCGTTGTTCCGGCAGCCGCGCGCCACACCCGACACCAACTCCTCCACCACGCCAGGCTCCAGCCGCCCCAGGCCCACGTAGTCCAGAAAGAAGAGCGGGCGGGCGCCCTGCACCAGGATGTCGTTGACGCAGTGGTTGACCAGGTCTTCGCCCACGGTGCCGTGGCGGCCGGTGGAAAAGGCCACCTTCAGCTTGGTGCCCACGCCGTCGGTGGAGGCGACGAGCACGGGCTGGCGCGCGCCGCGGGGCACGCGGTACAGCCCGCCGAACGAGCCCAGCTCCGACAGCGTGTCCGGCGTGGCCGTGGACCGCACCAGCGCCGCCACGCCCTGCATGGCCTGGTGGGCCGCGTCGATGTCGACGCCCGCGGCCGCGTACGACAGGCCGGGCTGCTCAGACACCGGCGCCCACGGGCAGCTCGAAGACGGTCATCTCGTGGAAGTGCTTCACCCGCTCCTCGATCTCTTCGGCGGTGAGGTCCTTGAAGCGCTCCACCGAGAACTTTTCCACCGCGTACGAGCCCAGCACCGAGCCGTAGACCACGGCGCGGCGCAGGTCGGCGTCTTCCAGGCGGCCCGACTGCGCCAGGTGCGCCATGAAGCCGCCCGCGAAGGCGTCGCCGGCGCCGGTGGGGTCGAACACGTCTTCCAGCGGGTAGCCGGGGGCGAAGAAGGTGCTGTGCGGGGTGAACAGGATGGCCCCGTGCTCGCCCTTCTTGATGATCAGGTAGCGCGGCCCGCGGTCCAGGATCCACCGGGCGGCCTTGGACAGGTTGTGCTGGCCGGAAAGCTGGCGCGCCTCGCTGTCGTTCACCATCAGCAGGTCTACGCGGCCCAGCAGCTCCACCAGCCGCTGGCGCTTGATCTCGATCCACAGGTTCATGGTGTCGCAGGCCACGAACCGCGGCTTGTGCACCTGGTCCAGCACGCCGATCTGAAGCTCCGGGTCGATGTTGCCCAGGAACACCCACTCGGCATCGCGGAACTGATCGGGGATCTTGGGCGTGAAGTCGGCGAACACGCCCAGGCGCGTCTCGAGCGTTTCGCGCGAGTTCAGGTCGTAGCTGTACACGCCCGACCAGCGGAAGCTTTCGCCCTTGGCGCGCTCCAGGCCGGCGAGGTCCACGTTGCGCTCGGCCAGGAAGTTGAGCGCGTCTACCGGGTAGTCGTCCCCGATGACGCCCACCAGCTGCACGGGGTGCAGCAGCGACGCGGCCGCCGAGAAGAAGGTTGCCGAGCCGCCCAAGGCGTCTTCGGCGCGGCCGAAGGGGGTTTCGACGGTGTCGAGCGCGACGCTGCCGACGACGAGAAGGGACATGGTCCTGGTGCGTAGAGGTGAGTGCGTATGTGTGAAGGGCCCTCGCGGGCCCGCGGTTTCGGTCGTTCCCCCTCCCCCGGCCCCTCCCCCGCAAACCGCGCGGGAGAGGGGGGAACTTCGTGCCGGGTGAGGCTGGGTTTGGTGCATGCCGCGCGGGGGCCCCTCCCCCGGCCCCTCCCCGCACAAACTACGTGCGGAGAGGGGGGAACTTCGTGCCGGTGGGGGCTGAATACGGCGCATGCCTTGGGAGCCCCCTCCCCCCGGCCCCCGTCCCCCGCTGCGCAGGGGAGGGGGAGACCTGAAGTGCGCTTCAGCTGGCTTCGCGCACCCGACTGGCTCCCTTCCCCCGCGCAGTTTGCGGGGGAAGGGTTGGGGATGGGGGGCACCGGCCCGCGCACCGAACTGGCCCTGACGCACCCCACCCCGAAGTGTACCCCCTCTCCCACGCTGTTTGTGGGAGAGGGTGGCACGCGTGTCAGCGCGGCCGGGTGAGGGCCCCACGGCAGCCGAGGCCCGGGCTTTCGTGACCGCTGCCGCGCCCTGGCTTGTACGTGTCCGCCGCTAGATCCTTCGGCCCGCGACGTTGGTACTACGGGCCAGTGTCGTTCGCCTGGGCCTCAGGATGACAGGCTGCGGTGCTTCGACCGACTGCGTCGCCTCGACCGGCTGCGCCGCGTCGGCCCCCTGCGGTGCTCCGGCCGGCTACGCCGCTTCCGCCGTCTCCGCCGGTTCGGCGCGGTCCATCCGCTCGGGCGCGCTGATGCCCAGCAGGGCCAGGCCGTTGCGCAGCACCACCTGCACCGCGCGCGCAAGCACCAGCCGCGCGCGCGACTGCTCGGGCGTCACCTCGGCGCCGATCACGCGGAGCGTGGCGTCGCGGTTGCCGGCGTGGTACCACGAGTTCACCGCGCCCGCCACCTCTTCCAGGTACGCGCAGATCGCGTGCGGCGTGTGCGCCTCGGCCGAAAGGTGCACCTCTTCCGGAAAGCGCAGCAGCAACTTCGCCAGCTCCGCCTCGGACTCGTGGGACAGCTGCGACAGGTCCGCCGACGTGGCATCCAGCGTGGCCGGGTCCACTTCCGCGCGGCGGAAGATGGACCACATCCGCGCGTGGGCGTACTGGACCTTGTAGACCGGGTTGCGGTCGGACTGCTCCAGCGCCAGGTCCAGGTCGAAGGTCAGCTGGGCCTCGGCGCGGCGCATCAAAAAGAAATAGCGCGCCACGTCCACGCCCACCTCGTCGTACAGCTCGCGCATGGTCACGTAGTCGCCCGCGCGCTTGCTGAACTTCACCTCCTGGCCGCCCCGCATCACCAGCACCATCTGGTGAAGCACGTACTCGGGATAGCCCGCCGGGAGCCCCAGCGCCTGCAATCCGGCGCGCACGCGGGCCGTCGTCCCGTGGTGGTCGGCGCCCTGCACGTTGATGGCGCGCTGGAAGCCGCGCTCCCACTTGCTGACGTGGTAGGCCACGTCCGGCAGGAAGTACGTGGGATGGCCGGTGCTCTTGACCATCACCCGGTCCTTGTCGTCGCCGTACTCCGTGGTCCGCAGCCAGAGCGCGCCGTCCTTTTCGTACACCAGCCCCGTCTCGCGCAGCCGCCGGATCGTGTCTTCCACCGCTCCGCCGCCGTACAGCGACGACTCCAGGAAGAAGGTGTCGAACTTCACCCGGAAGCCCTCGAGGTCGCGGTTCTGCTCCTCGCGCAGCACCTTTACGGCGTACCGCCGCATCTCGTCGAGCGCGTCGGCGGACTCGTCGCCCCGCCAGCGGTCGCCGTGCTCGGCCGAGAGAGACTGGGCAATCTCGCCGACGTATCCGCCGTGGTAGCCATCCTCGGGGAACGCCACGTTGCTGCCGACCGCCTGCTGGTAGCGCGCCCAGACGCTGCGGGCCAGCCGGGCGATCTGCTCGCCCGCGTCGTTGTAGTAGTACTCGCGTTCGACGGCCCACCCGTCCCACGCCAGCAGCTCGGCGACGGCGTCGCCCATCGCCGCCTGGCGCCCGTGGCCGATGTGCAGCGGACCGGTGGGATTGGCGGAAACGAACTCCACGTTCACCGGCTTCCCCTGCCCCGCGTTCGACCGGCCGTACGCGTCGCCTTCGCTGACGATGCGCACCAGCCCGTCGCGCAGGTAGTCGCTGGAAAGCCGGAAGTTGATGAACCCGGGCCCTGCCACCTCGGCCGAGCGGATGCCCGCGGCGGACGCGTCGATGCGGCCCACCAGCTCGTCGGCGATCTGGCGCGGCGCCTTGCGCAGCGGCTTGGCGAGCGCGAGCGCGACGTTGGTGGCCCAGTCGCCGTGCTCCGGGTTGCGCGGGCGCTCCAGGACGATGGCGCCCGGCTCGCTTACGCCCATCTCGCCCAGGGCGCGGGCGATTTCCCGCTGCAGCTTTTCTACCGGCATCTACTCGCTCTTGGGTGCCGGCTTGGGCTCGGCCTTGGGGGCCGCGGCCGCGGTATCGGCTGCCTTGGTCTCGGTGGACGGCTTGCTCTCGGCGGGCTTGGCGCCCCCGTCGCTCTCGGCGGCCTTCTTGTAGCCTTCGCCGCGCTGGTAGTCGGTGATGTAGAAGCCGCTCCCCTTGAAGACGAGGCCCGCGCCCGCGGAAATGCGACGCTGCGCCGGCTTGCCGCACGCCGGGCAGTCAGCGATGGGCTCGTCGGACATCTTCTGGAACTTCTCGAAGTCGTTGCCGCACTCGGGGCAGCGATACTCGTACGTCGGCATGGATGGAACGCCTGTATTTCGGTCGCTTGTTCCTTTTCGTCACAAACCCGCATAAGGTAATCCGCGGGGGCGGGTGCGGCAACGGAGACCCCCCTCCCCCGGCCCGGGTTGGCCCCACCCCCAGCCCCTCCCCGCACAAACTGCGTGCGGAGAGGGGAGAACTTCGTCTGAGGTTGCGTCGGAGTACCTTGCGCGCTTCGGCGGACCGGATGTCATCCCGATGGAGCGGCCCCGGCCAGCCTGCCCGTACACGACGGACCGCAGCGACTGAGGGATCCGCCACACAGCTCGGATGACGCTTCGTCCTCGCGGACACACCTTGGTTCTGGGCGTGGGTGCGCTTTGACCGGCTGCCGGTGCACGCCTCGGTAGCCCCCTCTCCACGGCCCTCTCCCCCGCTTCGCAGGGGAAAGGGAGAATTCGATCGCGCTCCGGCAGGTGCGGCGCGTGCTCTGTCATCCCGATGGAGCGGCGCCGGTGAGCCTGCCCGTACACCATGGATCGCAGCGACTGAGGGATCCGCCACACAGTCGGGGATCATCGCGGCGATTCCGGCTGCACGGATCTGGTCTTTGATTTTGGGCGCCTTCGCCGGAAGGGAAAGGCCAGGCTGCTTCCGCGGGTGTGGGGGCCATGCGCGCAGTGTGTGGCGGATCCCTCAGTCGCTGCCGTCTTTGGCGCGTGGGCGGGTGCCGGGTGGCCGCTTCTTCGGGATGACAACGCGCGTTTCCAAGGCGTTCGCGTAAGCCCCGGGTTCAGGGGCGTGCGCGGGTGCCCATCTGGAGGATGCGCTTGCGGAAGGCCTGGTATTCGGGGGTGTCGTCCTTGAGGCCCTGCCGGTCCACGTTCAGCGTGCGGATCATGGTGCGAGCGTTCTGCACCCGCTCCTGGCTGGTGGGGTGGCTGGCGAACCAGGTGTCGAGCAGACCGGGCTCGCGCGCCTGCTGCTTGAGAAGGTCCTCGAAGAAGGTGGCCACGCCTTCCGGATCGTATCCCGCCGCGGGCAGGGTCTGCACCGCCCGCATGTCGGCCTCGCGCTCCGCCTCGCGGCCGTACTTGGCAAAGAGCGCCGAGCCGCCCGCCTGAATGGCCACCTGCTCCACCACCCCCGGCTCGCGCCCCAGCAGCACGTAGACGAGCGTCACCAGCGTGCCCGCGCCGCGCTGCTTCTTCATCTGCTCGATGCCGTGCCGCTCCGTCACGTGCGCGATCTCGTGCCCGAGCACGCCGGCGAACTCGGAGTGCTGGTCGGCCGTCTCGATCAGCCCGCGGTTGACGAAGATGTGGCCGCCGGGAATGGCGAAGGCGTTCACCTCGGGCGAGTCCACCAGGTAGAAGGTGTACTCGCGCCCGGTGGAGTGGGCGCGCGCGACGAGCTCGTCGCCCATCCGGTTGAGGGTGGCGACGGCCGCGGGATCGGTGATCAGCGGCACCTCGGCCTTGACCTGGGCCGCGTACTCGGCGCCGAGTTCCGCCTCCTCGTCCAGGCCCACGTCTCCGCCGCAGGCCCCCACCGCCAGGAGCAGGGCGGCGCCGATAAGCCGGCCGGTCCGCGCGAGCATGCGAGATGGTGCCCGAGTCACTATCGTCCCCCCGTGTGCGATCATGTTCGCCGGCAACGCGTCGGCCGCCCCACTTCATGATGCGCGCCATCACGGATGCTGCGCGTGCCATTCCCGCCCGCTGGCCAAGAACTGCCGCAGCCGGTCGCGGTCGCCACTGGCGACGGCCTGGCGGAGGCCGCGCATCTCCACTTCGAGGGCGTCGAGCGCGGGAAGAACCTCGTCGGCGTTGTCTGCCAGGATGTCGGCCCACACCTCGGGCGAGCTGCCGGCCAGGCGCGTGACGTCGCGGCCGCCGGGTCCGAGGTCGGATCGCGCGATGCCCGCAGCGGCCAGCGCGCGTGACAGCGCGGTCGAGGCGGCCTGGGGGAGGTGGCTCGTCCAGGCGAGGCGCCGGTCGTGCTCGGCCGCGTCCATCACCTCCGGCACCGCACCGACCATCGTCCACAGCTCCCGCGCGAGTTCCACGGCATCGGCATCGGTGGATCGGCAGGGCGACAGGTACACGGGCGCGCCCACGAACAGGCCGGTGCGAGACGCATCCCATCCGCTTCGGTGATCGCCGGCCAAGGGATGCGATCCCACGAAACGATCGCCGATCCCCAACTGCTCGGCCGCGTCCACGATCGACCGCTTGGTGCTTCCCACGTCGGTGATCAGCCGCACGCCCTCCATCCTGCCCGCCAGTTCCCCCGGCAGCTCGCGCGCGGCAACGACGGGAGCTGCGAGCACGACCACGTCCACCGGCTCGTTCCACGTCAGCGGCCGGGCAATCCCCTGCTCCGCCGCCGCCCGCACCGCCGCCTCGTCACGGTCCCCCGCGAACACGTGGACGCCCTTCGCCGCCAGGTCGCGGGCCAGCGAGCCGCCGATCAGGCCCAGGCCGATGACGGCGGCGGACTCGATCATTCCTGCTCCAGCTGCACGCGGCGGCTGAGGCCCACCAGGTGCCAGAAGATGTAGCGCACGTCGTCTTCCGCCAGGCCGGCCTCGCGCGCCAGGGCGCCCGCGCGGCGGACGATGGTGGCTTCGCGGGGCGGATCCAACGTGGGCATCCCCAGCGCGCGCTTCAGCGGGCCCACCCGGCGCGCCAGCTCCACCCGCTGCGCGATCAGCCCCACGATGGCGCGGTCCACCTCCACGATCTCGTCGCGAAGGCGCTCCAGCTCGGCCTCGGTAGACCAGTCGGCTTCCGTGGACGCGCTCATGCCGCCTCCACGCGCAGGCCCGTGCGCGGGCCGGCCACGGTGCGTCCGGCGGCCTCGGCGAAGGGCCGGATCTGCCGCATCAGCTTCTCGAAGTTCTGCAGCGTCAGCGACTGGTCGCCGTCGGACAGGGCCGTCTCGGGCGTCGGGTGCACCTCCACGACCAGTCCGTCTGCCCCCGCGGCGATGGCGGCAAAGGAGAGCGGCGCCACCAGGTCCACCCGGCCGCCGGCGTGGCTGGGGTCCACCATCACCGGCAGGTGCGTCTCGGCCTTGAGCACGGGGATGGCCGCGATGTCGAGCGTGTTGCGCGTGGCCGTCTCGTAGGTGCGGATGCCGCGCTCGCACAGGATGACGTCGCGGTTGCCCTGCGCCATCACGTACTCGGCCGCCATCAGGAACTCCTTGATGGTGGCGCTCATCCCGCGCTTGAGCAGCACCGGGCGCTGCACCCGCCCCACCTCGGAAAGCAGCGAGAAGTTCTGCATGTTGCGCGCGCCGATCTGCAGCACGTCCGCGTATTCCGCCACCATCTCCACCTGCCGCGTGTCCATCACCTCGGTGACGATGGGCAGCCCCGTCTCGGCGCGCACCTCGGCCAGCATCTTCAGGCCCGCCTCGCCCAGCCCCTGGAAGGCGTACGGCGACGAGCGCGGCTTGAAGGCACCTCCGCGCAGCATCCCCGCTCCCGAAGCCGCCACGGATCGCGCCGTCTCGCGCAGCATGTCGCGCCCTTCCACCGAGCACGGCCCGGCGATGATGGCCAGCGCGCGCCCGCCCACCTCGGCCGAATCGCCCACGCGCACGATGGAGGGCCCGTTGGAGAACTCGTGCGAGGCCAGCTTGTACGGCTTGAGCACGGGGTGCACCGATTCCACGCCGGCGATGCTGAGCAGCGCGGCCTCGTGAAGCAGCGTCTCGTCGCCGATGCAGCCGATGATGGTGCGGTGCTCGCCGCGCGACAGGTGCGTGCGCATGCCGAGCGTTTCGATGCGCTCCCGGATGTTGTCCAGCTCGGCGTCGGTGACGTTCGGACGGGTGACGATGATCATCGGTCGTTCTCCTGCGGTGTGTGGCGGGGGCGGGCAAGCAGAAGGCTCCCAGCGATTCCGGGAGCCTTGGGACCCTGTGGCGAGCGGATGCTACACGCGCGAGGCCGGCCCCGGACTCCCGTTGGCAAACCCGTAATAGTGGCAGCGGTGGCGGCAGATGCACGGGTAGATGCGCGTGAGATCAACGGTAACCACGCCGGAGCGGGCGCACAAGTGCAGAAACTTGTCGCATTCCGGTCGCAATTCGCCCCGGTTGATATGATGTCCAGCTCGGCGTCGGTGACGCTCGGACGCGTGACGATGATCATCGGTCGTTCTCCTGCCGCACGGTGGCGGAAATGCAAGCAAACAAAAAGGCCCCCGGGGATTCCGGGAGCCTTCGGATGCCTGTGGCGAGCGGATGCTACACGCGCGCGGCCGGCCCCGGACTCCCGTTGGGGAACCCGTAGTAGCGGTAGCCGCGGTACCAGGTGCGCGCGCAGATGCTCATGGGGTGAAGGCTAATCGTCATCGGGCGGGAGCACAAGGGCCGAACCTTGTGCGGATGAGGGGGATGGTCCGCGCGACGGTGTGCTGCCCCGGTAGACGCACGCGCTGCGGGCAAAATGTCCAAGTTCTCCTGCCCGGGGCGGCAGGCGCCGGACCTCTCGGCCGTAGTCCCACCCAAGTGCCCGGTGCCTCAGTCCAGCAGCAGGACAGATCGTCGTTATGCCAATCACCCGACCAAAGCCTCGCACCACAATGCCGCCTAAGCTTCCGCTCTATCTATCGCAATAAACTCTGCTGAAGGCTAGAGACCTCATCCGGGATCAAGCCCCTGCATGCGGCGCCAAACACCGCGCACGTCATCGGCACTTACTGCATCCTTGAGGGTTGAGCGCGAGACAACGTCGCGCCACACTCCGCTATCCGCCGTCTCAACGAAGCCTTGAAACATCTTCGCGCTTTCGGGAGCGAGCAATCCATGCTTCTCACGGAAGACGCCGCCGAACGATTCGGCGAATTGCCTCGGAACACCTAGCAGGGATGCGACCGCCGCTTCCGGAGTTCGAACCCCAAATTGTATGTAGGCAGGGAGCATCTCATTGCTGCGGTGGGCATCCGGCGTGTTCTGCGGCTGCCTTAGGAACCAACCCCGCACATATGCATGCGCGCCCCAAGAAATCGTTTGAGACACCTTTCCAAACAGGTATGCAGCGGCTTTTCGGACCCGATCCTCTCTTTCGTGGCCGGGAAATTCCGTGGAAAGGTCTTGAGCAGTTTTGCCGTCGATCCACCCTTGGATTACCCGAGCAACCGCGTCTGAGTTCATCGGCCCCTCCCCTAATCCTATTGCTAGGTCAAGTTCCGGCAGCCACTTCAGTGCGTCAACTAGATGGCTCAGCCCTTCAGCCCGCCGTGACAGCACTTCACCCGGTCCAGCCCGAAGGATGGCGTCATTGCCGATCTTAGCAAACAACTCGTCGAAGCTAAACGAACCAAGCCCAGTGGCGTCCGAGGTACGCAAGTATCCCGACTTTTGTGCTCGAATCGACTCGAGATAGCGTCGTGCTACGGACCTCATAGCACGAGACTGCGCCTCCGTAGTTACCTGCGCGTTAGCGAGGCTTGCTTGGAGCAACTCCTCCAAATTCGCAAGTGCCTCCGTAGGAGAGCGGCTAGCAGCAGCATGGGCGAGATACTGTAGGAATGGGCGCAACTCTTCGTGTTGCCTATATAACTGTTTCAACTCGACAGTCGGAGACAGCGAGCCTAAGACCGCCAAAAGTGCCGACCGAACAGAGTCCGTCAGCAGTGATGAGTATCGATCAAAGTGCTCCCGGTGATCTTTGCCCGTGAATATCACCAGCCCACGATCCACGAGCCCCACGCGCCCCGCACGGCCGGCGATATTCCAGAATTCTGCAGGTGTGAGGTTGCCCCCGCCGTACGGCTTGTGCACTGAATGCACCAATACCACCGCGACAGGGAAATTCATGCCCTGCGCCAATGTGGTTGTCGCTATGATTATCTTCACAACGCCGGCACGTACTTCTTCCTCAACAAGATATCGCAGCATAGGCGACAACGCGGAGTGGTGGAATGCGACACCTCGTTGTAGACAGAAACTCAGGCTAGAGTCGGACCCGTACTCGCTTTCGGCAAGTGCAATAGCGACGCGCAGACCAGAAGTACGGGACGTCTCTGGAATCACCGCACGTGTCCTTGCCAACGCCAGCGCCGCAGTCTCGGCTTCAATTCTCGACCCGGTGCAGAGACCTAAGATGGTACCTAAGTCCTGAAATTTGTGTGCTAAGTACACCAAACGACTGCGAGTAGTTTGCACATCGCGCGACGGAATGCTCACCGGGATGCGGATGGGAGTAGGAGACTGATCGCGACTATATGGATCGCTCCACTCGATAGTGAGTGCCCGATTGCGGCCCGCTCCTGCAATGCTCGACAAACCAAGCAATAGCCGCGATGGGCGCCAATGCACTGTTATAGGCAGGCCCCGGGCACCGCCGAGCCAGGTGGCAACTTGCTGGGCGTTCTCTAGGAAAGGCGTGAGAAGAAGTAGCTTTGCCTGCGGGCGCTCCCGGCGGATATTCGCAAGCAGAAGTTCGAGTCTGACGCCACGCTCCTTGTCTTGAAGGAGGTGCGCCTCATCAACCACCACCATTCGAAGTGTCTCGAACCACTCTGGATGGGAGCGCAACATGAGGTCCAGTTTCTCGGGAGTAGCAACAACTACACCCTTCGACTCGACGAGCAGGTTCAACTCGTACGGATCCTCTTCAAACGCGCTACTCGCCGCAACTACATCTATGCCAAGCGGCCGCAAGTCTTGAATAAGCGTCCGGTACGTTTGGGTGGCAAGCGCTCGAGTCGGTACAACGTACACGATTCGCGTCTCACCTTTGTAGTTCTCAATCGTCTGAATGATAGAGAACTCTGCCAACAAGGTCTTTCCAGCACTGGTAGGCATCTGCAGGACCACAGCGATCCGGTTTGGATCCAAAAGGCTCTGCCGTAATGCCTCTTGCTGGGACGGCAAAAGACTAAATACTTGCCGCTCCCTCTCGCTTGAAGTCAGCGCGTCCAAAAGTTGGTCAAGTCGCTCAGAGATGCCTCTCGCAGTCACCCAAAGTGAGTCTGCACGCAATCGCCACAGTATGATTGACACACATGAAAGCCACATCTGGGTTTCAGAGTCGCCTCCAAACCCGATGAACTCCTCTGCTCGCACTAAGAGACGACGGAGTTCTGGCTCAAAGTCCGTGATCACTTGATTTCCGGACCGGAGAGTACCGACTAGAAGGAACTCAGAAAGGCGCTCCAACGCTTGTGCTAGATGGTAATACCCCAACAGCGTCGTGGCATCCCGCCTTGCATTCGTTTGCGTCCGCAGCCAGCTACTTTCAAACGCTCGCTGATCCTCCGCTACTCGTCGGATCCCGTCGCCAGACGCAATCAGATCGCTGCGGCCTTCTTGACGAACCAACAACAAAAGCGAGTAGCTGACATTGAATCGTACTCGCTCGCTCCAAGGCAGTTCGGACGCCCTATCCCTTTGGTTTCGAATCGACGACCGAACCAGCGGCTGGCGAAGGATTGAGCGAACCTCGGTCGGCTGCCGAGCAAGTAAGCCGGAAGCAGCGAACATGAACAGATCATCCAGGCTGGGCGGGATCTTGGCGTCGAGCAGTGCATTAATGTACCCCGTCCATTTCCGGAACGAGGCAATCTGCGCCTTAGAAGCTGCTGGCCCGTTCGCCTCTGCGGCAAATGTACGAAGGAGTTGATCTACGCTCGCCTCTCCGAGGAGTTCGGCAAAAGCCAAGGATGCCACAACCCTCAGTCTCGACGTTGCATCAGGATCCGGCGTGACATATTCGCGGGCACCCAACTCGTCTGCGAGTCGTGCGGTGTCCACTCTCCGGAGAAGAGCGTGGACAGCCGCGGAGTCGTGCAGTTCCGCTAGTGCGTCTCTCACGCAGCCCTCGCCAGTGTCATCACACGCTCGCCAAATTCTGTAAGCGCCACATTGATGGACACGGTGACCCCGCGCGCGCATGCCGGGAGAAACTCCCCCACGACCTGTCGAATGGGTTGGAGGTCATCACCGTTCGCGGGTGTGATTCCCCGTATAATCACCGGTGCGACGGCCATCGGCGGCAGTATGCCTTTCCCTAGTTGTTCCAGCATCTGAAGGAGAGTTACTCCTTCCTTCGTTCCCTTTAGGTTAACGGCGAGCACCGAGATGGCCCGCGCAAGCTTCCCGAGGTCCCTGGGCACGTCTTTACATTCTTGGGCCAGCTTTCTGGCCTCTGATGGGGGACATGCCGTGTCATCGGTACCCTTAACTTGAACAAGAACGAGCTTAGCAGCAGTCCCTTCCAGTGACAGCAGTCCCCACCCATCGAACCCGAGAAATGGTTGGTTCGCGTTTGCCTTCCCACGCTGAGGATGGCTAGGGAAATCGACATGGTGCGCCGTTTTCAGAACGCCACGCGCCACCATCTCAGTGGTTTCTGAGCGGTAGTTCCGGAGCCACGGCTGCTTCTTAGTCAAATTCTCCTTCTCGGGATCTGGCAACCCTAAGCGAAAGCCGGAACGGATTGCGTCAAGGTCGAAGGTTCCCGCAACCAACGGGTCCACATTCGCAAGGAAATCCGGGTCGGCGGCTGCGAGTAGTTCATTCTCGCCGTATGCCTCCCGGACAAGAGTTACAGTAGCTTGGAGCAACGCGTCACCGTCGTCGGTGAGGTCGCATCCGCATGTAGCCACCGCCCAGCGATGCTCACCGTCAATCTCGTTCTCTTGGATAACGAAAGGCACGGATTATCAAAGGTTCAGTGGCTGTGCCGCGATCCATGGCACCGAAGTGTCCACCCGGATGCAGAGAGGACCCACGCGTGTCTCCATAACATACTATCCTCGCATGGACGCTGGCGAGAGGCCAATGCCCGTCGCCCTCTCATGAATGACTGCGCTCCACCTCGGCTGCAAGTTCGCTTAGCTGCTTGCTCCGCTCACGCGCCAAACGCGCCAGCACCGGTTGCCAGCTCTCCGGCGGCGGTCGATAGCCTGGATTGGACCGCTCCAACCGAGCACGGGCGATAGAGTTTCGCGCAACTCCGAACGCCTCAGCAATATCATCAGCGGTAATGCGATCGGTCAGCCGGTCGGTCGCCGTCTTGAAATCCATTTCCACTCCGGGTAGTAAGGGGGTTGACTTTCAGCGGCTTAGGTAGTAGTATTATTAACAGCAGGGCAAAAAGCAAGGCTGGCCGATCCTCCCGCAAAGAAAGCTCGACCAGCCTCGTTCACGAACCGACCCGAAGGCCGCCTCGCTCGTCAAAGGTGCCCTGCCGCGGCCCGAGGGTCAAGAGACACGGAGCCGATCATGCCTCGCAAGCCGAAGTCGCCCTTCCCTCCCCCGCCGCCTCCACCCGGCGTGTGGGTGATCAAGAAGCGGGACCGCAACTGGATGGTGATTGCCCCTGACGGTGCCCTGGTGTGCATCACGCTCTACAAGAAGGGCGCGCAGGAGGTGGTGCGGCGGCTGAACACCTGAGCAGAGGGAGCCCCGGCGCGGAGGACGCGTCGGGGCTCTCACTCAGTTGCTGTCTTCGTCAGGCCGCGACTGCGGTTCCGATCGCGAACCTGTCAGGCTACGTCGCGCGTGGCAAATCACATCGGGAGCATATCGTCGCCATCGTCCGGAGCGACGGAGAAGGAGCCGCTGACCTCCACCGTGGGCGCGCCCACGAGGGCCGTGGCGGGCGGAGAGCAGGGGCCTTCCTGCCCGTTTCCGGTTCGCGGAATGGCGCAGTAGCGGAACCCCACGAACCGGAACGTCCCTTCGACGCGGTTCGACGTCGATCGGGTGATCACCACCTCCCCGGACTGGGCTACGAAACTTTCCACCCGGTCACTCGTCGCGCGGGTGTAGAATGCAAAAAAGCCCACCGCCTTGAAGTCGCTCTGGTCGACGAGCTCCAGCTGGTAGGTCCCGACCGCGGGGCGATTTCCGTTCTGCCGGTAAAAGCTGAAGCTCTCCGGGTTCGGGCCCGCCGTTGTCGAAACCACGGAGAACATGCGGCGCGGCCCGACTTCGCGGTTCGCCTGGTCCAGGAAGTCGCCCGTCCCCTGGTAGCTTCCAGAGACCGCGCCCGAGAGGGACGCGCGCAGCCAGCCGGGCTCTCCGCTCCCCACCGGATCGCCGCACGAGGCGAGAACGTACAGGGCGGCCACCATTCCCAAACGATGAATTCGGTTCATTGGCATGGTAGTTCTATGTGAATGTTGCTGGGCCCGGGCACGCCTGGGCCCACGAACTGGTGCCCCGGACGGAGGCACTACGGCCGTTGCGGTACCGCTCAGTTGATGACGAGCGAGCCGAGCTCCCTCTCTATCCCGCTGAGCGGGCTGTAGTAGTGGTACGCTCCGCTCGTCTTCCGTCCCCAGAAGATGCCGAGCAGCAACACGGTGCCATCGGCGTTGAGCGTAAAGGCCGGCCCGCCACTGTCGCCCGGACTCACCCAGGTCTTCGTTGCTACCTGGCAGCGCAGCCAGCTGTATGAACGCTCCGCGGGCTGGTCGGTGCAGGTGTTCGTCACGACGCCCCGAGTCCAGCCGGTCCGCGCACCCATCTTGTGGACCGGCGCCCCCTGCGACACCGTGCCCCGCCCCACGATCTGGAAGTAGGGCGCCGCGGGGTCGATCTCAAGAGATCCCATGGTATCCGGGTACACCGAGGAGGCGGAGTAGCGTGTGCGCGCGATGCGCCCGAGCTCATCTCCAATGCTGCTATTGATGCGGATGAGCGTGGCGTCCGAGTAGCGGCAGACGTTAGGGGACATGAATCCGCAGCTGCTCCCCCGCTTGTCGTCGTACTCGTTGCCGATCAGATCGTAGTCGTAGATGTCGGGCATCGGCTGGTAGTGGGCACCCACGTCATCCTCCCACGACTTCTGACTGCAGTGGGAAGCGGTGAGAAACAGGTTGTACCCGCTCCGCCGAACGATTGCACCGAGGGTGCACCTGCTCCATTTCCCCGTCGAGCGATTGGTCCACCGGCCGATCTGGATTCCCCCGTGCAATGGACGGATCACGCTGGAGAGGAACTCCCCGCCGAAGGAGGCGGCCAGATCTTCCTCGGGAGCCATGTGCAGAGAGAGTTCCTCCTCCGCTTCGATCACCACCGCCTCGCGGGGGACGCGGTGCTCGGCGAGCAGCTGCTCCACACCGCGCCGTGCGGCAGGGCTGGAAACCCCGATCACCACGCGGTTGCGGCCCTCGTTGGCGTCCACGGACTGGACGCCCTCAATGTCGACGATCGGGCCGGTAATGCGGTCACGCCAGGCGGCGAGCTCCGGAAAGGTGTAGCGGCCCTGCCGCACGAGCACACGCCCGCCGCGGCGAGCGGCCGGGTTGCCCGCCAGCAGCGCCTGGACCGCCGCCCGCGCCTGGTCGGCCCGTGCCAAGTCTGTGACGAAAGCCACCGTTTCGCCGTTCTCGTCGAAGTAGTACCCACCGAACCCGGGAACTTCGGCGGCCAGTTGGTGGAGCTCCGCTTCCTCCTCGCGAATGGCCGGGGCGGGGGCGACGGAAGCCGCACGCGCATCGCCCGGCGAGGGCTCAGCGGGGTCCGTGGCAATGTCCTGGCACGCGGCCAGGAATACGGCGCCGGCGGCCGTAATGCAAACATTGAAAATCTTCATTTTCCTGCGGAGAAGCGGATGCGGTGAGACCGTGCGACGGGTGTGAGGAGCGTCCGCAGAACGGAGATTCAACGTAAACATATGATAACCGAGACTGGCGGTTTACGCAAGCAGAATCGCCATCTAACTGCCGACGGGTGAATGAGATGGAGGGCAATCGGCGACCCCGGCCGGACCCCTTGTGCGCCTTGCGGATCGCTCGGCCCCTACATGCTGGACCACACGATGAAAGCCCCAGCGCGGAGATCGCGCCGGGGCTTCGTACGAACGCCAGGGCGAGCGAGGATCAGCCGCCCCCGGTCCCTTCGGGTCAGTCCAGAGTCCACCCAGGCTTATCCAGCAGCAGCCGCTCCGCTTGCTCCGGGGGCAGGGGGCGGGAAAAGAGGTAGCCCTGCGCCAGCTGGCAGGGCTTTTCGGGGAACGAAACCTCGGGGCGCCCCTGCCGCAGCCGAAATTTGTGCATTCGCGACTGCAGTCCATCGCGCGCGTGGGGCCTGCGGCGAGCGGTGCGGGCAAGCGGCCGCGAACCGGGGCGCCTAGACGGGTACCCGCGCCGTTGCATCCCCCCACCCGCCGCCGCCATGATGAATGGTGCGCGGCCCTTTCCAACCTATCCGGCAACCGATGAAACTCGACATCCATGCTCCGCCCCCGGATCACCCGCTCGCCGGGTGCGTGGAGTCGATCTTTCTCGTGCAGGCGCGCGGAGAGTACTCGGCGCAAACCATCATGCCGGGCGGCTCGGCCGCCATCCTGTTCAACCTGGGGAGCCGGCTGGACGTGTCGCCGCTGCGCGGTGGCAGTGAATCGATCGCGACGGGCAGTTCGGTGATGGGGGGCCTTCCTACCACGGCGTACACCATCCGCGCCGTGGACGAAGTGTACGTGCTGGGCATAACGCTGAAGGCGCATGCCGGCAGCGCCGTCTTCCATCGGCCGCTGACCGAGCTCACGAACCGCAACGTGGAGGGCGACCTGGTGCTGCCGGGCACGGGGCTGCTGTGCGAGCAGCTATACCATGCGGCGAGCTTCCAGGAGCAGTGCCGGGCTCTGCTGGCGTGGCTGGCCGGTGGGCTGGGCCGCGCCGAGCACGGCGCGCTGGTGCACCGGGCGTCCGAAGCGCTTGCCCGCGCGGCAGAGCCGCACGTGGGCCGGGTCGCAAAGGAGCTGGGGCTTTCGGAGCGCCACCTGCGGCGCGTCTTTCTGGAGCACGTGGGGGTGACGCCCAGCCAGTGGCGCCAGCTCGCCCGCTTTCGGGGCGCACTCGCGCTGATGTCGTCGCGGCGAACCACCCTCTCGCAGGTGGCGCACGCGGCCGGCTACTCCGACCAGGCCCATCTCTGTCGCGACTTCGGCACCATCGCCGGGATGACGCCGGGTGAGTACCGCCAGCGCGTGGGGCCCGTTCCGGGCCAGATATTCGCTCCCTGATGCGAATGTCCGATTGATTCAATCCGGGTGCGAACGGCGGGGTTACTCTTGGCGGACCCCCGGTGCTGCTCCCGCTCGCCGATTCAGCCAGGCTGAAACGAGACGATGCGGGGTGCGGCGGCCGGTCATCCCGACTACCTGCGCTCCCCGCGTCCCATGCAGCCCACGTCCCCGCGCACCGACCTGCGCCGGCCCGCCGCCCTGTGCCTGGTGGCCGCGCCCCTCCTCCTTGCCCTCGGCGACCTGGCAGGCGTGCTCACCCGGCGCGAAACGATCCTTTGGACCGTCCTGCTCTTTCTCTCGTTCTGCGCCTTCGTACCCGCCATCTTCGCACTGGCCCACCTGGTTCGCGCCCGCGCGCCGCGCGCGGGCCTGGTGCTGGGCTCCATCGCGTTCCTGGGGGCAATGGCGGGGGCTTCCATGCAGGCGTTCTTTCGCGCCGCCCTGCTGCTCGAGCAGGCGAGCACCTCCCCGGCGGTGGCTGCCGCCGCCGAGAAGGCGTGGAGCGTGCCGTCTTTCTTCCTGACCACGGTGGCGCCGGGCCTCCTCTTTCCCTTGGGGATGCTGAGCCTGGGCGTGGCCCTGGTGCTGGGGCGCCAGGTGCCGCTGGCTGCCTCGCTGCTGCTATGCCTGGGAGCCCTGCTGTTTCCCGTTGGCCACGCCGTGGGCCTGCCGGTCGCGCTGCTCGGCGGCGACCTGGTGCTGCTAGCGGCCCTGGCCTGGATCGCCAGCGTCGTGCTGGCGAAACCCGGTACGTGGGAGCACCGCGACCTGTGAGCGGTACCGCCGGTCAGTCCAGGATCCACCCAGGCTCGGCCAGCAGCAGCCGCTCCGCCTCGTCCGGCGGTAGCGGGCGGGAAAAGAGGTACCCCTGCGCCAGTTGGCAGCCGCGCTCGCGCAGCAGGGCGGGCTGGGCGCGCGCGTCCACGCCCTCCGCCACCACGCCCACGCCCAGGCTGCGCGCAAACGCGGCGATCCCTGCCACGAAGCGCGCGCGGCGCGGCTCGGACTCCATGCCGTGCACGAACGAGCGGTCGATCTTCACCGCGTCGATGGGAAAGCGCTCCAGGAAGGCCAGCGACGAGTAGCCGGTGCCGAAATCGTCCAGGTGCAGCTTCAGCCCCAGGCCGCGCAGCGCAACCAGGGTTTCGGCGGCGGCGTCGGGCTTGTCGATCAGCACGCTTTCGGTGATCTCCAGCCGCACCGACTCCGCCGGCACGCCGTGGCGGCGGATGCTGCACTCCACCTGCTGCACCAGGTCCGGCTGCACGAACTGCCGGGCCGACACGTTCACCGCCATGGTGAGCGGCGGGTCGCGCGGCACCGCCGCCTGCCACGCGGCCAGCACCCGGCACGCCTCGTCCAGCACCCACCGGCCGATCCCCTCGATGAGCCCCGTTTCCTCCGCGACGGGAATGAAGTCGGCGGGCTCGATGGTGCCGTGGCGCGGGTGCTCCCACCGGGCCAGCGCCTCGAAGCCCACGATGCCGCCGGCCCCCAGCGACACCACGGGCTGGTACACCAGCCGCAGCTCGCCGTTGGGTACGGCGCGGCGCAGGTCCGTCTCCATCTGCAGGCGGCGCATGGCGGCCGCGTGCATCTGCCGGTCGAAGACTTCGCAGCGCCCCCTGCCGTGCGCCTTGGCGCGCCCCAGCGCCGCGTCGGCGTTGCGCAGCAGCTCCTCGGGATGGGCGTCGCCGCCGTCGCACAGCGCAATGCCGATGCTGGCCGAGGCGTACACCTCGCGCCCGCCGATGGAGAACGGCACCGCCAGCGCGGCCAGCAGGCGCTCGGCTACGTGCGTGGCGTCCACCGCCGTCGCCACGCGCTCCAGCATGACGGTGAACTCGTCGCCGCCAAAGCGCGACACCGTGTCGCCCGGCCGCAGCGCCTGCACCAGCCGCGCCCCGATCTGCCGCAGCAGCTCGTCGCCCGGGCCGTGGCCCAGCGAGTCGTTGACCAGCTTGAAGCGGTCCACGTCCAGGAACAGCACGCCGAAGGGAATGCCCCGCCCCCGCCGGATGCGCTCCAGCGCGTGCTCCAGCCGGTTCAAAAAGAGCGCGCGGTTGGGAAGCCCGGTGAGCGCGTCGTGCAGGGCGCCGTGGGCCAGCTGCTCCTGCACGCGCTTGCGCTCGGTGATGTCGGTGATGGCGCCCAGGGTGCCCACGATGTCGCCCGCGGCGTTGCGAAAGGGGGTGCCGTGCACCTCCACCCACCCCGTGGTGCCGTCCTTTCGCAGCGCGCGCATCTCGTACCGCTCGGCGACGCCGCGGGCGCGGCGGGCCATCCGCTCCCGGAACGGCTCCAGGTCCTCCGGCGGGATCAGCACCTCCAGTCCCCTGCGGCCCACCAGCTCCTCGGGGCGCCAGCCGTAGATTTCTTCCACCCGCGGGTTGGCGTACTGGATGACGTCGTCCAGGTCGGTGATCAGCAGCCCTTCGCCCAGCGACTCGGCCACGGTGCGAAAGCGGATCTCCGACTCGCGCAGCGCCACCTCGGCCACGGAGCGCTCGGTGACGTCGCGCGAGTTGACCACGATGCCCGCCACCGCGGGGGCGTGCAGCAGGTTGGTGGCGGTGGACTCCAGCACGCGCCACCCCGCGCTCGCGTGGCGGTTGCGGTAGGTGACGGACCGCACCGCGCCCGGCGTGCGCCGCACCTCGCCGAAGGCCGCCTCCACCGCCCCGCGGTCGTCCGGGTGGGCGCCGGCGAAGGCGCGGGTGCCCGCCAGCCGCTCCGGCGAGTAGCCCAGGATGCGCTCGATGGCCGGGCTGTGGTAGCGCACCGTCCCGTCAGCCTCCAGCACGCTCACCACGTCCGAAGCGTTCTCGGTGAGCGACCGGAAGTATTCTTCACTGTGCCGCAGCGCCTGCTCCACGCGCTCGCGCTCGCCCACCTGCGCCTGCAGGTCGCGGTACCGCTCCAGCATTTCCTGCGAGGTGAGCTCCATGGCGCGCTCCAGGAGCACCCGGTCGCCCTGGGCCTCCTCGTACGCCTGGTTCACCGCGTCCACGAACCCGCGCAGCTCCGCGGGCACGTCGGGAGAGCCGAAGTGGCGGCGCAGCTGGCGAAGCAGGAGCTTGTGCATCACTCCGCTTCAAAAAAGGTGGTGACGGTCATCGTCTGGTTGTGCAATTCGCAGCGCGTGGAGGCGGAAAACGGCGAGATCTCGCCGTACGAGTAGAAGCCGGCCAGCACGGGGCCGCCGCCCAGCACGTCGCGCACGCTTTCCACCTCTTCCTCGGTGCGCTGCTTGAGGATGAGCTTTCGGCCCACGCACGAGATGAGCAGCGCCAGCTGGGCGGTCCCGCCCCGGATGCCGTCGCCGCTGGTGCGGGCCGCGCCGGTGGCGCCGTCGATCAGCCGCTCGAAGTTGGCCTTCATCAGCCGGGCGATGGCGCCTTCGGGCACGTCGCCCGCAAAGGTGAGGCTCTGCTCGGCCTCGTCCACGGCCAGGATGGTGCGCACCACGGGCGCCTCGCCGTCCGGGGTGCGCAGGCTCAGGGGAAAGAGCAGCCCGCTGGCGGGGAGCTCGGCGGCGTGCTCGCCCAGGTAGCGCTTGTACAGCTGCAGCGCGGAGCGTCCATCCATCTCGAACAGCACGTTTCCCCGCGAGCGGGTGATCACGCGCTCGGGGCCGAACGGGTCCCATCCCCCCAGCGAGCCGTATCCCACGCGCAGCCGCGGGCCGTAGAACCCCACGGCGACGACGATTCCCTCCGCCACGTCGCCGTCCACCCCCACCAGCGTCCGCTCGAACCGCGACCCGTCGCCCGACAGGCCGCCCGTGGCCGCGACGCCGTGCGGAAGCTGCTCCGACAGCCCCTTCACCAGCTCGGTGCCGTTCACGTGCAGCCCGTCGGAAAGCACCAGCACGTGCACCAGGCCCGCGGGCTCCAGCGACCGGGCGAGCGCGCGGCCGGCCTCTTCGCTGCACCCGAACTCGCTCAGCGACACGCGTCCCACGCGCACCTGCGTGTGGGCGAACGCCACGGCGGTGGCCACCACCGAGTCGTCCAGCACGCGCGTGCCGGCGATCTCGCCCGCGGTGGAGCAGCCCACCACGCGGGCGCCGGGGTAGCGGCCGCGCGCCTCGTTCCAGCACTGCGCCTGGTCCAGCAGCTCGCGCGAGCCGAAGAGCAGGACCAGCTGGGCGGCGCCGCCCAGCGGCTGCCCGGCCGCGGGCTGCCAGCCGCCCGGCGCGGTCCACGTGGTCTGCTCGATGTCCATGGCGAGGGGCCGTGCGGGGGGTGCCGAATGCCGGCGAGCGCGTACAACAAAGGGCCGGGTGCACACTTCGCGCAAGATGACCGAATCCGCCATCTTGTAGATCGATTCCGGCCCAAAGGATCGAGACGACGCGAGCCCCGGCGCGGAGGACCGCGCCGGGGCTCTGCGCCGCAGTGCGGTGGCGGAGGGGATCAGCCCTGGTTGAGATGGCTCTCCAGCAGGGCCGTCCACCGGGCCTGCAGGTCCGCGAACTCGCCGACGCAACTGGTCGCGCGGCTCGCGGTGAGCTCGCCCTGTTCCACGAGGTTGGCGTGGGCGTCGGGGTTGCCCCCGTAGAGCAGACACGTCAGCGTCGCCCCCCGGTCGCTGCCGATGGTGGTGGCCCCGGTATCCGGGGTTTCCCAGTCGAATTCGAGGTCCTGGAGTGCCGCGACGCCATTCACCAGCCCATCGAGCTCGCCGGGTGCCATTCCCGCGATCATGGCCACGAACTGGTCGGCGGCCTCTTCCGTCGAAACGCCGAGATCCAGCTGCAGTACGTCGACGACCGCGTGCCCCACCTGGTGCAGGAGGATGAAGGCGAACGCGTCGTCGAAGTTGTCCTGCCCGCCCGGGTGCACCAGGAGAGATTTCGAACGGATCATGCGGGAAGGCCGATCGGGCGGAAACAAACGGCGGATGCGGCACAGTCTACGACGTTCCCCGGTCCGGGGCAACGCAGACATCGGTGGCGTTTCGGCGCTGACGATCCCGCGGAGACCAGGCTCCGACGCCGCATGGTGCAGGTGGACGCGCCGGACTAGCCCCTGCGGTCACCCGAGGCCGCGGTGGGCACCGGGGCCACGGCGCTCCAGGCCGTCGCCGAGAGATACGCAGCCCACGCCGCGATGCCGATCCACTTGGCCCCGTCTTCCAGCAGCACGGTGAACGCGGGGTCGTTGTCGCCGGACACCACGTCGATCACCACCGAGGCCGCGAACCCCAGCCCCGCGATTCCCAGCAGCAGCCACGGCGTGCCGCGCAGAAAGCGGAGCCCTCCCACGAACCAGGCCAGCGCGGCCAGGCCATACATCGCGTAGACGGCCTTCTCGGGAATGCCCACGAAGACGGGGAGCAGGATTTCGTGCGCCAGGAACGCATCGTCCAGCAGCAGCACCACCGACAGCGCGCCCGCGCCGAAGAACCAGCCCGCCGGAACGGCCGTGGCGCCGCCGCGTTCCCGCACCCAGGCACCGGCGAACAGCGCCACGGTTGCGGCAGCCGCCCACGCGCAGAGGCCCAGCGTGGAAAGAAGGCCGGTCCACGGGGGAAGGTTCCCGACGGCGACGGGATCGCGGGTCAGCAGCGACACGGGAGCCGAAACCGCTCCGGCCAGCCACGGCATGCCGAAGGGTAGCAGCATGGCGGCTGCGAGCAGCAGCGCGGGTACCGACAGCGGCAGCCGCGAAGCCGCGCCGCGGGAGGAACTGGCGCCGGCCGGAGCCGCGCCGTCCAGGGCTGAGAGGCGGGTCGAGGGATTCAGAGCTGTCACCCAGGGATGGAGGATCCGGAGAAACACCTGTCGCAGCGGCAATCTGCATGCCGGTGAAGTAGCACTTCAGCGAGCGGGAACCAGGTATTCTGGATGCCCGGCAGGAGCGGCGCAAAGCCGGGGTGCCTGGCGTGCGGGCTGGCGCCACGAATCGGGGAGGATCAGCGATCGATCGTGGACAGGCATTCTGCTTCGCCGTGGGGCGGCTCGGGTTCCTGGCTCCCTCTCCCCCGTCGAGGGCGACTTCGCCCCGGTGCCTCCTTCAATCCCGATCGGGCCGGAATTCGAAAACCGCTGTCCATCTATTAACACTGCCCGCAGGCATGGCACCCATCGCGACCGCCGTGTACGCGGAATTGCGGACCCCGCATCCCCCCCTCATCCGGAGTCTCCCGTGGGAAACATCGAACTCATCATCGCCTTCCTGCTCACGATCAGCCTCGCCTCCGAGCGCATGGTCACCATCCTGAAGACCGTCGTCCCGGCCCTGGCGGAGCAGGGCGACCCGAACAGCGCCTGGAACCAACGGGTGCGACCGCTGATCATCCAGGCGTTCACGTTCGCCTTCTGCTGCGCCACCGCCGCCATGGTCGAGGGTCCGGCTACCAACTGGTTCACGGGAAGTGTCACGCTCACCGACGACGTGAAGCTGCCTGTGCTGGTGGTGGGACTGCTGGCGAGCGGCGGGTCGGCGTTCTGGAACAACTTCCTGGGATACACCAAGGCCGTGAAGGACCTGAAGAAGGAAGCGGTGAACGCAGCGGTCCAGGGTAAGGCGGGCCCGGAAGCGACCACCGCGGTGGGCAAGCAGGTTCACGTACCGGGACACATCATCACCGACGCGCCCGCTCCAGTCTGATCGCTCGGCTACACTCCACCATGGTCGCAGCGGTAGCCGCGGAACCCCCGTTCCGCGGCTGCCGTCGTGTTTCGAACGACGACGATCTGCGGCGGGCGCGTCACCGGAAGATGCAGTTCGTGCCTGCGAACATCACTTCCACCGTGGCGGTGTCGGACGGGCCCGTGACCACGCCGTACAGCTCGCCGGCCGCGAACTCGTGGCCCAGCGAGCTTTCCTCCACCGTAGTCGACGGGTACGCCTTCTTCAGCTCGCCCACCGTGGAGCCGGGGCCGATGCCCTGCGCGGTGCGAAAGCGGGAGCCCTCCCGCGCGAACCATCCCACGAACGCGCCGTCCTGAAACACCACCTGCAGGCCCGGCTCGTACGATGCTTGGTACAGGGGTCCGGCCGGGCACTCCTCCTGGTTTCCCTGCTCCTTCGGCTCGCCAAGAGCGGCGTTGACATCCGCGAGCACGCCGGCCTGCGGGGCCCCGAACACGAGCCGCTTCGGGGCGCCCGCGCCGAGCGTCAACCCGTCCGGCGCGAGCACGATGGACGCAGCGCCGCGTTCTGGGCCGCTCGCAACGGTATCCGCCGTGTCCCGGATCGCGGCAGCCGGAGCCTCGGCGATAGAATCGGGAGAAGCGCCGGCGGCGGCGTCTCGGGACGGCTCCGATCCGCAGGCGGCGAGCAGAAGGGTCGCGAGCAGGAGATGTTTTGGATGCATCATTGCGCTTGAAGGGCTGGTTGCGAGGGAAATTCTTCAGCGGGGCCTGATCGACAGCTCCACCGGACTGCGGGCGCCGGTGCCGCTCCATGCGAACGCGACAGTCCAGTGGATGTAAAGCTGTACTTCCCAAAAGAAGCTCACTTCCACGAGTTCCCGTTCAGCGTCGCAGAAAACGCACAACAACTCCGGCCGGCTGCCGGCCATGCCGAGCCGCTGTGCGTCCGCGTACTTGCGCACGTGGCCGATGGCTTCGTCCAGGATCGAATCGACCACGGGAACCACGGTTTCGGCAAGCGCGAGCGAGCGGGCCTCGGGCTCCCATTCCACGCCGACGGGAACGGCGAGATCGTATCCGGTTTCGGGAAGGGCCGCCCAGCAGCGCATCGGGATGTCGCTGCCCGATTCGGAGCGGAAGTTCTCCGCGGGAGGGATCAGCATCGGTCAAGGAGGTGAGGGCGCGGCTCGGGATTTCGTGCCGCTGCCGCGCCCGGGCTTGGAAGTGCCGCCTGGCTGGATCCTTCGGCCCGCGAGGCGTGTGCTACGGGTTGATGGGGTGCGCTTGGGCCTCTGGATGACAGACCTCGCGGCGTCCAGGGCCTATGCGCACTCACGCACTCACGCACTAACGCACTAACGCACTAACGCACTAACGCACTACCGCACTACCGCACTAACGCACTCTCGCACTGCCCTTCCGCGCGATCTGCCCGCGATGATGCTCGATGTGCAGCGCGGCGAAGCGCATGCCGCGGTTCCAGTCGATGAGGCCGAAGTAGGGATGCGTGAGCCCCGGCCTCCCGGCCCCGCGGGCCGCCTCCGCCGCGCGCTCGAACTGCTCGGCGAGCGTCCGCAGCTGCGCCAGCGCCCCTTCGCGGGTTCCGCCGGGTGTGTGGGGCCGCACCTCGCGCGGGGCGCGGGCGCCCTTGGGAAACTTGCGGTGGAAGAGCATGTGCGGCAGCAGGAGCAGCTTCAGCATGCGCCGGCGAAAGGGCGTCAGCTTCAGCTTCATGGTCGCCCCGGTCGTCGCCTCGCCGATGAACACGCGATACGTGAGCGCCAGGTGCTCCGTGATCTCGGCGGGGGTCCACTTGCCGGGCTGCCAGGGCGTGGTCCAGGCGTCGGCGGAGAGCGCGGCGGCGGCATCCAGGTAGCTGGCGAGCGCCACGTGGTGCTCTTCGAGGGCCGAACGCCAGCGCGCGTCGGTACGCGGCACGGTCGCGGGCATGGGTGCGGAAGGTGGGGAGGGATGGGAAAAGGCCGCCGGTCAGCGGCCTTCGGTCAGCCAGTGGGTGATGCGGATGGGCGATTCGGTGAACTTCCACCCGGCGCGGCGCCATTCCTCCACGCGGCGGATCAGGTCGGAAGCCAGCGCCTGCCGGTCGTGCCCGGGAAGCTCCGGGTCCTGGTCGCAGGGCCACTCGCGGTAGCGCACCGTTCCGTCGGCGTCCGGGGGAAAGAGCATGATGACGTAGCCCTCGTCCCCCGACGGGCTCCTGGCCTGAAAGCCGATGTTGGCTTCCCTGCTCACGGCTCGGCGGCAACGGCCACGGGCGACGAGCGCACGAACACCACGCCCGGCGAGCGCTCGCCCTCGGCCGAAACCACGCCGTCGATGGCCATCGCGGCGAAGAGCAGGGCCAGATACAGCAGCGAGTTGCGGTACAGCGCCCACGCCGGCTTCACGAAGTCCGCCGCGCGCATCACCCGCACCACGTCGCGCAGGAACCACAGCCCCAGGATGGCGGCCATCACCCCGTAGAAGGCGCCCAGCCCGCCGTACGTCACCGGGCCGAGCGACAGCGGCACCAGGATCAGCGTATACAGCAGCATCTGCTTCATGGTCTCGCGCTCGCCCCACACGTTGGGGGCCATGGGCACGCCCGCGCGGCCGTAGTCCTTCTGCTTGACCAGCGCCAGCGCCCAGAAGTGCGGCGGCGTCCAGAAGAACACGATCATGAACAGGTAGACGGCCGTCAGCGAGATCTCGCCGGTGGCCGCCGCCCACCCCACCAGCGGCGGAAACGCGCCCGCCGCCCCGCCGATGACGATGTTCTGCGGCGAGGTGCGCTTCAGCCAGCGCGTGTAGACGAAGACGTAGAAGAGCAGCCCGGCCAGCGCGAGGATGCCGCTGATCAGGTTGACCTTGAACGCGAACAGCGCGAACGCCGCCGCGCCCAGCGTAATGCCGAACGCCAGCACGTGCCCCGGCGACATGCGGCCGCTGGGGATGGGCCGCAGCTTCGTCCGCGGCATGTGCGCGTCGATGTCGCGGTCCATGAACATGTTGATGGCGTTGGCCCCGCCCGCCATCAGGTATCCGCCC
The DNA here is from genome assembly GCF_036399935.1 of Longimicrobium sp. GTDB lineage: Bacteria > Gemmatimonadota > Gemmatimonadetes > Longimicrobiales > Longimicrobiaceae > Longimicrobium. The sequence continues at coordinate 226,629 of NZ_DASWMD010000016.1, read as the reverse complement.
AGCAGCGTCCACAGCAGCACGCCCGCGGCCGGCATGCGGCCCAGCGCGATGAACATGGGCGCGGCCGTGGTCACCAGCAGCAGCGAGATGATGCGCGGCTTGGTGAGCGTCACGTAGTCGCGCAGCCGCTGCGCCACGCCCCCCGAGCCGGTGCGCGCGGCGGCCATCCCGGCCCGCTGCGTGGCCGTGGTCATCTGCGCATCGGCCCCGTCGCGCGGAGGCGCGGGGCGGGGGGCGCTCAGGGGCTCGGTAGGAATGGCGGCGATCGCGTCGGACATCAACCTGGTCGTTCCGGGTGCAGGGTGGCCCAAATATACGCCGGCGGCCCCGGAGCGCCACCCTGCGCGGGTGATTCCCGACACGCCCGCGGGAGATTGCCCCACGCCCGCCAAGCCCAAAGCGTTCAACCACTTGCGCGCGCGCGCCCCGGCCCTGTACCGTGGTGCGCCGTCACCGCCCATCACCCGCGCGCCTCCGGATGTCCATCAACCCCAACGCCCACAAGGGCTTTGCCCGCGCCGCGCAGCTGGTGCTGGCGTATACCGTGGCCGTGGTGCTGTGGGGCGCGTACGTGCGCGCCACGGGGTCCGGCGCGGGGTGCGGGCGTCACTGGCCGCGCTGCAACGGGCAGACGATCCCGCGCAGCCCCTCGGCCGAAACGATCATCGAGTTCACCCACCGTGCCACCAGCGGCCTGGCGCTGCTGGCCGTCGTGGCGCTGCTCCTCTACGGCTTCCGCCGCCTGCCCAAGGGCGCACCCGCGCGCGCCGGTGCGGTCGCCTCGGTGGTGCTGATGCTCACCGAGGCGGCGGTGGGTGCCGGTCTGGTGCTGCTGGAGCTGGTGGGCGCCAACTCGTCGGGGTGGCGGGCGTTCATGATGGCGCTTCACCTGGTGAACACCTTCTTCCTCCTCGGGGCCATCACCCTCACCGCCTGGTGGGGCGCCGGGGCCCCGCGCGTCCGCCTCCGCGGCCAGGGCGCCGCGGCGGCGCTGATGCTTTCCGCCATCGTGCTGACGCTGATCGTCGGCGTGACGGGCGCCATCACCGCCCTGGGCGACACCCTGTTCCCCAAGACCTCCGTGGGGCTGAACCTGTCGCCCACGGCGCACTTCCTGGAGCGCCTGCGCGTGGTGCACCCCGCCATCGCCATCGCGACGGGAGTGTTCGTGGTCCTCTCGGGTGCGGCGGTGCGCAGGATGCGGCCGGACCCGTCCACCGTGCGGTTTTCGCGGATGCTGGCGTGGATGTTCGGACTGCAGATCGTCGCGGGGATGGTGAACGTGGTGCTGCTCGTTCCCGTGTGGATGCAGATCGTTCACCTGCTGCTGGCCGACGCGCTGTGGATCGCCCTGGTCCTTACCGCCGCATCGGCGCTCGCGGAGCGCAATCCGCACGGCCACGTGGAGGAGACCGCGCGATCCCGATTGCCGGAGCCGGCGGCGCTCTAAACGCTGAGGTCCACCCGGCTCGACAGGCTGCCGCTCATCCCGCGGGAGCCCCCTCCCCCCGGCCCCCTTCCCCCGCTGCGCAGGGGAGGGGGAGACCCGGATCCAGGCTCGGATGCGCCTGCAAGCTTGAGGTGCACCGTATAGAATCCAGGCGCGCGCACCCGACGCGCCCCCGCCCGGTGCTGTCATCCCGACGGAGCGGCCCCGGCCTACCTGCCCACACGCCGAACTTCGCAGCGACCGAGGGATCCGCCACACACCGTGCGATACGCACCGTGCTTGGCTAGTGGCGCGCTCGAATTCTCCCTCTCCCCTGCGAAGCGGGGGAGAGGGCCGGGGAGAGGGGGCTGCCGCGGCATGCAAGGCAGCTTGCCTCATCCGGTGCGAAGTTGCCCACCCCACCCCGGAATACCTCTTGCACCCCTCCCCCGCCCGATTCGGCGGTTGCTGACGAACGAGAGACGAGGAGTAGACCGTGGCCAACGTGGCGGCAACGCTTGCGCACGCGCTCGGCGGAGAGGTGAACGTCGGCAGAACGGAGCGCCTGGTTTCCACCCTCGGCGGGGGTGCGCTCGCGCTGGCCGGAGCCCGGCGCCGCGGCGTGCCCGGCGCGCTGCTCGCCACCCTTGGCGCGGCGCTTCTGCACCGGGGCGTCGCCGGGCACTGCCACCTGTATTCGGCGGTGGGCGTCGACACGTCGCGCGAGACGGTGGATCCGCCGGACGCGATGCCTGCGGCCGAGGACGGGGGCACCCGCGTCCAGGCGTCCGTCACCGTCAACCGCGCGCCCGACGAGTTGTACGCGTTCTGGAGGGATTTCACCAACGCGCCGAAGTTCATGCACCGCATCATCCGCGTCGACGTGCTCGAGGGCGGCCAGCGCTCCAAGTGGACCGCCGAGGGGCTGCGCGGCCGGACCATCGAATGGATGTCGGAGTTGACGGACGACCGGCCCGGCCGCTTCTCGTGGATGACGCTGCCCGGCTCGGACCTGCCGCATCGCGGGTTCGTGGAGTTCACGCCCGGCGCGCGCGCGGGCGAGACCATCGTCCACCACGCGCTGGATTTCGATCCGCCGGGCGGCATCGTGGGCCAGGCAATCGCCAGCGCCCTTCACGAACTGCCCGAGGTGATGCTGCGGGACGACCTGCGCCGCTTCAAGCAGCTGATGGAGACGGGGATGCTCCTGCGGACCGGACCCCGCTGACGGGCCGCGGGGCTCTAACCCGGCCGCGCAGGGGCCACTGAAGTCGCGGCAACCACTGCCCGAAGTCTGCCTTCGCGGACTGCGCCCCGCGAGTACCGCTCGCATCGCGCACCACCGTGCTCACCGCCCGTTCTGCTCCTTCCCTCGACGATCTCACACGCCGCTCATTGCCGCCTCGCACCGATGCGAGGCGGCGGTGTATGCGGGCGCATCCCGGGCAGGCCCGGCGATCGAGGGGAATCGAGGCACATCACCACGGAGTCGAGGCAGTCGATGGCCGAATATACGCTGGTGGCGGACAGGACGGGGGAACTGAGGCTGGACGCGGCAGCCAAGGAAGAGCGCTACGCCGAGGTGACGCAGCAGATCGAGGCGGTGCTGGAAGGGGAGCCGGACCTCGTCGCGGCGATGGTGACGGCGGTGTGCCTGCTTCACAATGCCCTGCCCTACTACTTCTGGACCGGCTTCTACCGCCGCGTCGGCCCCACGCGGCTGCTGGTGGGGCCATACCAGGGGACGATGGGGTGCCTGTCCATCGAGTTCGGACGTGGGGTGTGCGGCGCGGCGGCGGAGCGGCGCGAGACGGTGATCGTTCCGGACGTGCATGCCTTCCCGGGACACATCGCCTGCGACTCGGCGTCGGCGTCGGAGATCGTGCTGCCCGTCTTCGACGCCCGCGGAGAGCTGATCGCCGTATTCGACGTGGACAGCACCATCCCGGCGGCGTTCGACGAGGTCGACCAGCGGTGGCTGGAACGGATCCTGGGGATGCTGCGGGAGAAGGAGGCCCGGCCGATCGTGTGGGCCGGGTGATCCGAGCGCGGGTGGCGGACTGAGCCTGGGGCTGACGCGAGTGCTGAAGAGCGGCTGAACCCCCGCAATGTTGCGGCGGATTCAGCCGCTCACGCCCTGGGGTGGGCTGCCTTCGCTGGTCGCGGCGGCCTTGCCGCGGCGCCGCGCGCGGAAGAAGGCGCGCAGGACGTCGCCGGATTCGTCGGCCAGGACGCCCGTGGTGAGATGGACGCGGTGGTTCAGGAGGGGGTGCTGCACCAGGTTGGCGAGCGAGCCCGACATGCCGGCCTTGGGATCGTGCGCGGCGAAGACCAGCCGCGGGATGCGCGCCAGCACGATGGCCCCGGAGCACATGGCGCACGGCTCCAGCGTCACGTACAGCGTGCACTCCAGCAGCCGCCATTCGCCCAGCACCTGGGCGGCGCGGCGGATGGCCACCATCTCGGCGTGGGTGCTGGGGTCCTGAAGGGTGTGCGTGAGGTTGTGCCCCGTGGCGACCAGCTGCCCGCCGCGCACCACCACCGCGCCCACGGGCACCTCGCCCAGGGCCTCGGCCAGCGCCGCCTGCTCCAGCGCCAGCCGCATCCACTTTTCGTCCTCCTCGCGCCGCGCCTCTTCGCCCATCTTTTGGCATCCCGCACGGATAAAAACGAAAGGGGACCCCGGCGAAGCGCCGGGGTCCCCCGCCTGAAATGGCGCCAGCGCTCAGGGCGCGCCGGTGACGATGGCCTCGGTGTGGGCGCGGGTGAAGCGGCGGTACAGCCCCGTCACGCGGCCCAGGACAGTAAAGTCGTTGTGCTCGTGCACCAGGATGGGCGCGTAGCTGGTGTTGGCCGCCTCGAGCACCACCTGGCCCTTGTTGGCGAAGTAGCGCTTGACCGTGGCCTTGCCATCCACCCGCGCGGCGATGATCTCGCCGTTCTGGATGTCGGCCTCGTCCGTCGGCTCCACCAGCACCATGTCGCCCTCGACGATGCCCATGCCCGTCATGCTGTCACCCGTGACGGCCAGCAGGAAGGCGTCGGCGCTGCCGGCCAGCTTGCGGTCGAGCTCGAACTCCTCCACCACGTCCTCGCGAAGGAGGGTGGGAACGCCGGCGGCGATCTGCCCGTAGAGCGGCACGCTGGCTACGCCCGGCGACAGGTTCATCCCCAGGATCTTCACGCCGCGCGAACGGGAGGCGTCGCGCTCGATGAAGTTCTTGTCGGCCAGCGACTGGAGGTGCTCCGAGACCGTCTTGGTGCTCTTGATCCCGAAACGCTTGCCGATTTCGCGGATGCTCGGCTGATACGTGTTCTCCTTGAGGTAATCCACAAGGTAGTTCAGGATCCGGCGCTCGATTTTGGTCAGCGCTTCAGGCATGGCGGCCTCCGCGGGGATGAAACGTGGGTGGGTACTTCCCTCCAAGGGTCCGGACTCTTCATGAATCCGCCTATCACACTTCAGGTCAGAAAAAGCAAAACGGGATGGCGCGACGGTGCCGTGCGCCCACCCTCCGGCATCCCAAGTTGTTTCCGTGCCGCGCGATACGTTTCCGTGGCGCGGGCGGTGGGGAGCGCGGGATGTTTCCGCCTTACCTGGCCTTGGGGCGCAACTTAGGAGCAGAGTGTCCGGAAGTCAACAATCACGTGTCGCGAAGCCTCACGGGCCCTGCATGGCGGCCAGCTTCTCGCGCGCGCGGTCGATGCGCCGCAGCGCGCCCTCGCGTCCCAGCGTGTGCACCACGAAGTCGATGCCCGGGCTGGCGGCCTGCCCCACGAGAGCCACGCGCAGCGGCTGCGCCAGCTTTCCGAACCCCACCCCCGCCTTGTCGGCGGCGGCGCGCAGGGCGGCGTCGATGCCTTCGGGCGTCCACGGGTCCACCCCCGAGAGGCCCTCGCGCACGTCGGCCAGCCGCTGGTCCACGTCGGCGGCGTTCTTCCAGTGCTTGGCGACGGAGGCCTCGTCGTACTCCTCTACCTCGTCCACCAGGTAGGTGCGCGCGTGGCCGGCGATCTCGTGGATGGTGCGCCCCCGGATCTTCAACTCCTCGACCAGGCGGAGCAGCCACTCGCGCCGCGTGTCGACCTCCGCCTCCGCGATCAGTCCGTCGCGCACCAGCACGGGGGCCACCAGGGGAAGCAGCTCCTCGGCGGGGGTGAGGGCGATGTGCTGGCCGTTCATCCACTCCAGCTTGGCCGTGTCGAACACCGCGCTCTTCTTGTTGACGCGCTCCAGCGAGAACCGCTCGGCCAGTTCGTCCATCCCCATCACCTCCACGTCGCCGCCGGGGTTCCATCCCAGCAGCGCGAGGAAGTTGTTCATCGCCTGGGGAAGGATGCCCTGCTCGGCGTACTGGCCCACCGCGGTGGCGCCGTGGCGCTTGCTGAGCCGCTTGCCGTCCGGCCCCAGGATCATGGGCAGGTGGGCGAAGCGGGGGACGGCGGCGCCCATGGCCTGGTACAGCAGGATCTGCTTGGGCGTGTTGGCGATGTGGTCGTCGCCGCGGATCACGTGGGTGATGCGCATGTGGATGTCGTCCGACACCACGGCCAGGTTGTAGATGGGCGTGCCGTCGGTGCGCAGGACGATGAAGTCGTCGATGCTCTCGTTCCTGAAGCGCGTGTCGCCGTGCACCTCGTCGTCCCACGCCGTCTCGCCCTCGGGTACGCGAAAGCGCACGGCGAACGGCTCGCCCGCGGCGGCGCGCCGCTCGGACTCGTCGCGCGGGATGTGGTAGCACGCGCGGTCGTAGCGGTACTCCTCCTTCAATTGCTCGCGCTTGGCGTTCAATTCCTCGGGGGTGCAGAAGCAGCGGTAGGCGGCGTCCTGCTCCAGCAGCCGCGCTACGTCGCCTTTGTGCCGATCCAGCCCGTCGGCCTGGTGGAACGGGCCCTCGTCCCAGGTAAGGCCCAGCCAGGTCATGCCGTCGAGGATGGCCTGCGTCATTTCGCCGCTGCTGCGCTCGCGGTCGGTGTCCTCGATGCGCAGCACGAACACGCCTCCCGTGCGGCGGGCGAGCAGCCAGTTGAAGAGCGCCGTGCGGGCGCCGCCCACGTGCAGGTAGCCGGTGGGGCTGGGGGCGAAGCGGACGCGGATCTGGTCGGACATGATGTGATTTCGGGTAACTACGGCAACGACGGCAACTGCGGCCGAGACGGTCACGACGGTACGGGCCACGACCGCGGCTGCGTTCGGGACTTGTCGATTCGGTGGGAATGTAGGGAGGCGGGCGGCGCGGGACTAGACGCGGGGGCCCCTCCCCCGGCCCCTCCCCGCACAAACTGCGTGCGGAGAGGGGGGAACTTCGGGTGTGGGAGGGGCGGGGTGCGCTTCGACCTATCCCTGCGCATTCCCCTGGCAGCCCTCTCTCCCCGGCCCTCTGCCCCGGAAGCGGGGGAAAGGGAGAATCCGATCGCGCTTCGGCCGGCTTGGCGCACTCGACTACGCGTGCAGTCCGCGAAGGCGGACTTCGTGACGTTCCAGACGCGGTTTCAACCGCCGGGACGGCCCTGGCTGGACGCTCCCCCCTTGCCCGCACCGACATCTGAAGTGTACCCCCTCTCCCACGCTGTTTGTGGGAGAGGGTGGCACGCGTGTCAGCGCGGCCGGGTGAGGGCCACTACTTCACGATCACGTCCACCGAGCCCGAGGTCACCGGGTGGTAGCCCGGGCGCGCGATGGCGTAGATGCGGCGGGCGTGGCCCCTGCCCCACTCGCCTTGCTCCATCAGCGCCGCGAAGAGCGGGCGGACGAACTTGCGGCGGCCCTGGCTGGTCAGGAACTGCTCCAGCGCCGGGAGCGCCGGCTCGTACCGGTTGCGCACCGCGATGGTCAGCCATCCGAACAGGATCTCGCTGTTCCCCTGCCGCGACAGCCCGAACGCGCGGTCCAGGTCCGCCAGCTGCGCCCGCGTCAGCCGCTGCGGCAGCGATCCCAGGAAGTGCTGCCACTCCTGCGTGCTCCACCCGCTCGTCTGCAGCCGCGCCGCCGCCGTCCCCTGCCCAAAGGCGCGCGCCTGCGCTTCCACGCGGGCGAAAGCGCCCGACTGCGGCTGCACCGCGTTGGCCGGCACGCCGGGCTGGTACGCCCACTGCTCCAGCCCGATCCGCCGCTCCAGCTCCGCGTCGCCGCGGATGAGGTTGGCGCGCAGGTCGGCCAGGAACGTCTCCGTGGTCATCGGCTGAAAGGCGTGGCGGTCGAAGTACGAGCGCAGGTACGCGTCCCAGCGCTCGCGGCCGACGACCTGCTCGATGGTCCGCAGGAACGCGGCGCCCTTTTCGTACGCGATGTCCGTCATCCCGGCGTCGGGGTCGCGGCCGGCCAGGTCGATGTGGAGCCGCGTGTCGGCGCCGGTGGGGCCGCCCGCGTCCACCACCGCCGACTGCAGGCCGCGCCAGCCCAGGCTCGCCAGCATGGCGGCGCGCTCCGGGCCGTACAGCGCCTCCATGATGCGGTTTTCGAAGTAGGTGGTGAACCCCTCGTTCAGCCAGAAGCCAGCCCAGGTGGCGTTCGTCACCAGGTTGCCCGACCACGAGTGCGCCAGCTCGTGCGCGATCAGCGACACCAGCGAGCGGTCGCCCGCCAGGATGGTGGGCGTGGCGAAGGTCAGGCGCGGGTTTTCCATCCCGCCGAAGGGGAACGACGGCGGCAGCACCAGCACGTCGTAGCGGCCCCAGCGGTACGGCCCGTACAGCGACTCCGCCGCATCGACGAACTTCTCCAGCTCCGCCAGCTCGTTGGCGCTACGCTCCAGCATGCCAGGCTCGGTGTAGACGCCCGTGCGCGGGCCCAGCGGACGGAACGCCAGGTCGCCCACGGCCAGGGCGATCAGGTACGGCGGAACGGCTTCGCCCATCCGGAAGCGGAAGGCGCGGCCGCCGGACACCGGCTCGCCCTCGGGCGTCAGCATCTCGGCGCTCATCACCGCCTTCAGCTCGGCGGGGACGGTGATGCGGGCGCTGTACGTCTGGCGGATCCCCGGGCTGTCCTGCGTGGGAATCCACGTGCGCGTGAGGATGGCCTGGCCCTGCGAGAACAGGTACGGATGGCGCTTGCCGGCCGTCTGCTCCGGCGTCAGCCACTGCAGCGCGCTGGCCGTGGGGCTGGTCTGGTAGCGGATGACCAGCACGTGGTCGCCCCCGCCCGGCAGCTGTACCGTCAGCGGCTGGCCCAGGATGCTGTCCGCCGCGCCCAGAGCCCAGCGGAGGGGCTGGCCGGCGCGGTCCGTCACCGAGTGGATGGCGAGCCCCCTGGTGTCGAGCACCACGTCGTCCGCCCCGGCCGCCGCGTCCACGTCGAGCGTGGCGGTGCCTGACAGCGTTTTCGCGGCGAAGTCGGCGCGCAGGTCCAGCACCACGTGCCGCACCCGCGCCTCGTTGGGCTGCGCGAACGAGTGGATGTCGCGCACCAGCGGCTGCAGGGCCATGGGCGGCACCTCGGGCGACGGCTGGGGCGGCACGTCGTTGGGGCCGCACAAGGGCTGGGGCGTGGAGCGCGTTCCCCCGGGAACGCACGCGCCGGCCAGCAGCGCGGCGGCGGCCAGCGGAAGAAAGGTTCGAACGGTCATTCGGGTCTGTTGCTCGGGTGCTCGATGCGATATATCCGGCCGGGCGAAGATGCATGACTTCGGCCTCGCGCGACAGAACCCGGCGGACGGCCCGGTGTTCCGCACGATGCCCGCCGCGTCCAAACGACCGCGCGGTGGCGAAACCAGCAATGAACAGGGTATGCAGATCGATGTGATCGGAGTGCCGCTGGACTACGGCGCCGGGCGGCGCGGCGTGGACATGGGGCCGGCGGCGGTGCGGCACGCGGGGCTCTTCGACCGGCTTCGCAAGCTGGGGCACGACGTGAACGACCGCGGCAACGTCTTCGTTCCCCTGCGCGAGAACGTGAAGGTGGCGGAGCCCACGCTGCGCTTCGTGGACGCCATCCTTCCCGTGCTGGCATCCCTTTCGGACGCGGTGGAGCAGAGCGTTAAGTCGGGCGGGTTTCCCGTCGTCGTGGGCGGGGACCACTCGGTGGCGCTGGGCTCCATCGGCGGGCACGCCCGCGTCCGCAAGGTGGGCGTGGTGTGGGTGGATACGCACGGCGACTGGAACACGCCCGAAACCACGCCATCCGGCAACATCCACGGGATGCCGATGGCGGCGCTCTGCGGCTACGGCGATCCGCGGCTGACCGGGCTGGGGTCGGGCGACCCGGCCGTGCGCAGCATCGACCCGCGGAACGTGGCGTTCGTGGGCACGCGCGACCTGGACGCCGGTGAGCGCGCGCTGATGCGCGAGGCGGGGGTGACGGTGTTCTCGATGGAGTCCATCGACCGCTACGGAATCGCCGCGGTCATGGAGGCGGCGCTGGCGGTGGCGACGGAGGGGACGGAAGGCATCCACGTCAGCTTCGACATGGACGTGCTGGACCCGCAGTTCGCGCCCGGCGTGGGCACGCCGGTTCCCGGCGGGCTGACGGTGCGCGAGGCGCACCTGGCCATGGAGATGCTGGGCAGCAGCGGCAAGGTGCGGGGGCTGGACGTGGTGGAGGTGAACCCCATCCTGGACCAGCGGAACCTGACGGCGGAGTTGGCCGTAGACCTGGCGCTTTCGTGCCTGGGACTGCGCGTATGGCCAGACGCCCCGGCCGTTCTTCCGGCCAGGGCGCGCGTGGGATGATCTCGGGGGGCGGGCCGCGGCTCAGGCCCGGCGCGCCCGCCGCTTGCGTCCCGCGAAGGCGATGGACACCAGCACGCACACGGTGAGCACCGCCAGCACCCCGCTGTCGTCGTCACCGCCCGGCGTGGCCACCATGCGCGCCGCGGCGGCGGCCGGCTTCGACCGCGTGGGCGGGATGCGCGTGGAAGCGGGCTCCTCCTCCAGGCTCGCCCGACGAGGCCTGGGGGCGCTGGCGAACTGGGCCGGGGCGCTGGTTCCGCCGACCCGCGCCAGGTAGGCCGAGTAGGCGCCCGGGAACACCGCGATGTGGTAGTGCGGCGGGTTGCGCTCGCGCGTCACGTCGAGCACGCTGCGGCTTTCCAGCGCCAGCAGGGTGCCTTCCAGCCAGGCGCGGCAGTCGGCGTCGCGGCTGATCCGCAGGTCTACCGCCATCCCCGCCGGGTGCACCGACAGCTTGTGCGCGTTGCTGGGCTGGTTGCCCACGGGCCGCGTGAGGCTGGTGACCACCAGGCGCTCGTTGCAGGCCTCGCGGTACTGCGCGCTCAGCCGCTCGATGAAGGTGACCACCTCGGGCCGGGCGTACGGGTGCGACACGTTGGCCAGGCGAAAGTCGTCCGTCGGCTTCACGCGCTGCAGGTACCCCGCCTCGGCAAGGCGCTTGACCTCGGCCGCGTCGCGCAGGAACGAGTAGTCGCTGGCCTTGGCCACCTCGTGCTGGCGCACCATGGACGAGGGCGAGCCGCGCAGCGTGGGCTCCACCGCGTGGGCCGGGGCGGCGGCGAGCGTGCCGGCCACCGCGGCCGCGGAAAGAACGCGCATGATCTTCATTCGGGCTCCTTTCCTTCGGGTCCGGGAAGTCGACGTGCACCGTATGTGGTTGTGACGATGTAATTTAACACAATCCGGAGGCGCGCGGCACCCCTGCCTGTTCCGGCGACGGGAAGCGCCCGGCCGGCGAGGCCGTCCGGGCGCTTTCGATCAGGCAGAGGGTGAAATCAGGCGCTCTGCTGCACACTCCGCGTATCCAGATCCTCGGCGGTCGCCCCGTCCGGCTGCGGAGCCGGCGAGCACGGCTCGGGAAGGCGGTCGAAGCTGGTTCCGCAGGGCGGGCAGCCTTCCTTGCAGCGCCACGCCATCTCCTTGAGCTTCTCACACGGCGGCGGCTCATCGTTGGAGCAGATGACGCGCTCGCTGCAATCGCACTGGCTGGCCGCGGGGGCCACCGGGCGGCAGAGCTCGAAGTTGCCGCCGCAGATGCTGGCCAGCTGCCGCAGCACCAGGCAGCCCACCACCTGGCCCAGCTTGAGCCCGGCCTCGTGGTCGCTGCGCCAGTGGATGCCGGCCCACATGCGCGCCACGCCGATGTTGTCGGCCATGTTGCGCAGCTCCTCGCCGATGGTGCTGGTGGACAGCCCCAGCGTCAGGGCGTTGGGCGTGCGATCGTTGCCGAAGAAGTACGCCAGCACCGTGCTGGCCGCGCCCGCGTAGGTGCTGTGCCCCGACGGGTACGCCGGGTGGCGCGGCGTGCCGGGGCTGAAGCCCGGGTTGCGGGAGCACGGCCGCGCGTCGGGACAGGTGATGTACATGGGGTTCAGCTCGTCGGGCCGGTCGTACAGCACGTCCAGTCCGCCGTACTCGATGGGACGGGGCCGGCGCGAGGTGAACTGGCGGGGGCTCAGCCACTTGTAATACCACGCCGCCTGCAGGGCGCTGGCGATGGCCACGTCCAGCGCCGCCCACACCAGCGCCTGCCGCGGCGGCGACCAGGCGCCGCGCGTGGTGATCAGGTAGTTGAGCGTGTGGCGGTAGTGCAGCCCCGGGGTTTCGTTCTCCAGCGCACGGGCAAGCCCGCGCCCGGTGCGGATCACCCGCTGCCCCGGCAGGCGGTTGGCCTGCACCGCGCCGATGGGCGGGGGCATCAGGTCGAAGAGCCGGCTGATGGGGGCGCGGCAGCCGAACGCCTTCGGCAGGTCGTACCGGGGCTCGCACGGCCACTCCGTGAGCACCGGGCAGCCGTCGCCGGGTGCTTCCAGCGAGCAGGGATCGTCACGGCGCTTGGCCAGGTCCAGCAGCTCCTCGAATTCCTTCTTGATCTCGTGCTGCCCCTCGTCGGTGCAGTAGTCGGGGTATGGGGGAAAGTACCCTGAGTGCTTGGGGTCGTCGGTGATGGTGGTGAGCTCCTCGATGGAAACCAGCCGCAGCTGCGGGCAGTGGTTCCAGAAGCTCGCCTCGGGCTCCACCTGCGGTCCCGTCAGCGCGTACTCCGGCACATCACATGGGTATCGCTCTTCCACACACGACATGGGTCCCTCCTGGATGAAGTAGCCGCAGCGGCAGGAGGCCCTGCCGCTGTAATCACGTTATACGACGCTACGTGATACAGGAAGGCGAATTCTGTGGCTATTCCGATCGTCGGCGGAGTTCGCGGGCGCGCACTTCGGCCCTGTTCGACGAAGGGTGCGGCGGCATGTTGAAGATCGGCCGCGGGAGCGCTATTCTGTCGCGAGCTTTTGCCTTGTGGATCCGCCGTCCGACGCGGTTTCGCGCCCGCATGCGGGTTTCTCTGGATCAACCGAGCTTCACGTGACCGACATCAGCAGCGAGAGCGGCGCAGACGGGCGTTCGCCGGCGGAGGCGTTCGCCGCGCGCGAAGGGCTGGACTTCATCCGTTCCATCGTGGCGGACGACATCCGCGCGGGGAAGTACCAGGCCATCGTCACGCGCTTTCCGCCGGAGCCCAACGGCTACCTGCACATCGGCCACGCCAAGTCCATCGTCCTGAACTACGGGATCGCGCGGGAGACGGGCGGGCGCTTCAACCTGCGCTTCGACGACACCAATCCGGAGACCGAGGACGTCAGCTACGTCGAGTCCATCGTCGACACCGTGCGCTGGCTGGGCGCGGACTTCCGCGACGAGGTGCTTCACGCGGCGGACTACTTCGATCAGATGTACCGGTTCGCCGAGTTCCTGGTGACGCGCGGGCTGGCGTACGTGGACAGCTCGTCGGACGAGGAGATCCGCGAGGCGCGCGGCACCGTCACCGAGCCGGGGCGGCCGACGGCGTTCCGCGAACGTTCCGTGGAGGAGAACCTCGATCTCTTCCGGCGGATGAAGGCGGGCGAGTTTCCCGACGGCTCCCACGTGCTGCGGGCGAAGATCGACCTGTCGTCGCCCAACATGCTGCTGCGCGACCCGCTGCTGTACCGCATCCGCCACGCGCATCACTACCGCACGGGCCACCGGTGGTGCATCTACCCGCTGTACGACTACGCGCACCCCATCGAAGACGCCATCGAGGGGATCACGCACTCGCTCTGCACCCTGGAGTTCGAGAACAACCGCGCCATCTACGACTGGACGGTGGACCACTGGCAGGACTTCGTGCGATCCGAGGGCGGCACGCCGGCCCGGCCGCACCAGTACGAGTTCGCGCGCGGCAACATCGACTACACGGTGATGAGCAAGCGCAAGCTGCTGGAGCTGGTGAAGGGCGGCTTCGTGAGCGGCTGGGACGATCCGCGCATGCCCACGCTGGCCGGCATTCGCCGCCGCGGCGCCACGGCCGAGGCGGTGCGCGCCTTCTGGGAGCGGATGGGCGTCACCAAGGCCAGCACGCGCGCGGAGGTCGGCAAGCTGGAGTGGGCCATCCGCGAAGACCTGAACACGAAGGCGCCGCGCGTCCTATGCGTGCTGCGGCCGCTGAAGGTGACCATCACCAACTATCCCGAGGGGCAGACGGAGGAACTGGACGCGCCGCTCTGGCCGCACGACGTGCCCAACGAGGGCTCGCGTCCCCTGCCCCTCTCGGGCACGCTGTTCATCGAGCACGACGACTTCGCCGAGAACCCGCCGAAGGGCTTCCATCGCCTGCAGCCCGGCGGCGAGGTGCGGCTGCGGTACGCGTACGTCATCCGCTGCGACGAGGTGGTCAAGGACGAGGCGGGGGAGATCGTGGAGCTGCGCTGCTCGTACGATCCGGCCACGCGCGGCGGCAACACCCCGGACGGGCGGCAGGTGAAGGGCACCATCCACTGGGTGAGCGCGGAGCACGGGGTCCCCGCCGAGGTGCGGCTGTACGACCGCCTGTTCAGCGTGCCGGATCCGGATGCGGGCGAGGGCGACTTCAAGGACCACCTGAACCCCGAGTCGCTCGTCGTGATCCCCGGTGCGATCGTCGAGCCCAGCATCCGCGACGCGGAGCCGGGGAGCCGCTTCCAGTTCGAGCGGCTGGGATACTTCTGCGCGGACGTGGTGGATTCCAAGCCGGGCGCGCTCGTCTTCAACCGCACCGTCACCCTGCGCGACACCTGGGCGGCCAAGTCCACGCAGTCGGCGCCGGCGCCGAAGGCGGAGAAGAAGCCGAAGAAGAGCGCCGCGTCGGATGGTGAGAAGCGCGCCAAGGCGCCCGCCGCCGAGGTGCAGCGGACGCCGGAGATGGAGGAGCGCCGCGTGCGCTACGCCGACGAGCTAGCCCTCTCCGCCACCGAGGCCGACATCCTGACCCGCGACGTCGGCATAGCGAACCTCTTCGAGTCGACCGTCGACCTGGGCGCGCGGCCGAAGAGCGTGGCGAGCTGGATCGTGAACGTGGTGCTGCTGGAAACCAAGGAGCGCGGCATCAACGAGATCGCGTTCACCCCGGCGGAGTTCCACCGCCTGATCGAGCTGGTGGACGACGGGATGATTTCCAGCGGCGGCGGCAAGGCGGTGCTCGCGGAAATGGTGCGCGGCGGCGGCGCCCCCGACGACATCGTGGAGCGCCGCGGGCTGCGCCAGGTGAGCGACCCCGGCGCCATCGGCCCCATCGTGGACGAGGTGATCGACGCGAACGCAAAGAAGGCCGACGAGTACCGCCAGGGCAAGACGGGGCTCCTGGGCTTCTTCGTAGGCCAGGTGATGCGCCAGAGCGGCGGCAGCGCCAATCCGGAGCTTGTCAGCAGGCTGGTGAAGGAGCGGCTGGAGGCCGACGCGCCTTGAAGGTGAGCAAAATCGACCGGCGGTCCCGTTGCGGATCGCCGGTCGTGTTTGTTGTGCAACCTACTTTTCCCGAGATGCCGAGCTACCGCTTCCCTCCTCTGAAAGCCGGACGGGAACGTGACGAGACGACGGAGCCTACTGCAGGTGCGGTCACGCAGCATCTTCCTCTTCCGATCTCTAGTTCGCCAACGCCGCCTCACTGAGGAGCGCCGCCTCGTTCGCTACTACGTCAGCAGGTTCGGCAAGCACAGTTACCTGAGCGCGCCGACTCTCGGCGACTATGATCGGGTCCAAAGCCGGACCTGCCCATTCGGCTCGACCACCGCTTCAACCGTTTGCGACATCGTTCGTCCCTGATTGCGGATCCACGGTCTCTGTGATTTAGACTTAATCCCCGCGAAGAAACGAGCAGAAGTCAGCACGCTCTCTACGCGCTACGATCGGTTCACCCACGACTTCGGGCACCTGATGCCGATGTCATCACAAAGCGCCGCGGCCTGACCCAGGTGAGCGAGCCGACGCCCAGCAGGGGCTGACGGGTGAGACGGTGGGCGGGAATGAAACGTCCCGCTAATTCAGTGGGAGAGATCCATGAGATGGGATATATAGTTTCGAGGTCGCGGGTGTACGGCTTTTGTGGGTAGCTCAACAATCCTGACGCTCTTCTTAGCCCGGTTTCCACGACTTCCTTGTTCACTCCCTGTGGTGCTACTAACATAGATGTGTCGTGACCATCGCACTTACCCTGAGAAAGTTAGGCTTCTATATGGTTGCCGAAAAAAAGACGGTTCGTCGGCCCCGGAAACTGACGCAAGTTAAAGACTTTTTGAAGGATACATACATTCTCGACTCCGAGCTTGATTCGGGTGGAACAGGAATCGTCTATCGCGGACATAAGGCTAGTGATGCAACCATTTCTGTCGCAGTGAAGTTCTACGTCATTTCCGCCCAAGCTTCATTTCTGAACGAGACAACCTTCCGAGCGCTGATCTTGCCGGAGGACGAGGGGGTGTTCGACACCGAGTTTCATTTTCTCAAACAAACTCGACACCCCGGAGTCCAAGAACTCATCTCCTACGGCATTTTGGACGACGCTCGCCTCTACTTCGGTCACCGGCCGGGCATACTGCTGCCCGACAACGGGAAAGTAAGATTTCTGATTAGCCGTTTCATTGACGGACCACGGCTGAGGGACTGGGTTATCAGAACTGTTGGACGCTTAGACACAAAGGATATAGCCAACCGTATATCCGATCGAGAGGCTAGACAGGCCATATGCAGGGTCATCCACGACGTGGCTGAAACCCTCCACTACATCCACCAAGAGCGGCGCTATCAGCACTCTGATTTGCGCGCGGACAACATCATTGTACATAGCGCATCGGAGCGGCCGGTTGTGATAGATTTCGGGTACGCGCACTGCTTTGACCCGGCACTCGCCGATACCGCGACCCAGATCCGCTACATGCCTGAGAACATGCCAGAGGCTCTAGTCAAGGACATTCGGGAACTTGTCCGGACAACTGGGAGCAACGTCGTGAATCGCGATGAGCTTCGACGCTTGGTGTTCCCGGGCTTGGATCTGCACAATCTCGGGAAGCTTTTGGAGGATCTTATTCAGATACCGGGAGTAAGCCGAATTCTTTCATCGTTCGATCGAGATTTCCTGCATCTGATCACACGACGCCTGCGGGATTGGAGGACGGCAAAGGAATCCAATGCCGGTGAGGTCGCTGGGCAACTCAAGAAGATGCTTCTTAGCCTGCGGTCGCCCGGACATGCCACTTCACCGGGGGTCGACAAACATATAGCTCTACCGACTGGTGGACTTGATCTTACGCCCACTGTGGAGAAGTTGCTCAATACGCGTGCGATGCGGAGGCTGCAACTCCTCAATCAGTTATCGTTCGTCAACATGATTTATCCTGGTGCGAGCCAGACCCGCTTCGAGCATTCTCTCGGGGTTTACGTCACTGCGACACGCCTCGTCGACTCGCTGGCGAGATCGCCCCGATTTCGGATTCTCTTCGATGAGGCGGGGGTTACAAAACTTCTTCTAGTATGTCTTCTGCACGACGTTAACCACTTCCCGTTTCTTCATTACTTCCAAGAATTGAATGATCCTGCCCTAAAGCAAATCGACTTCTTGAACTTGTTTTGCGCCGGTGAGGCGACGGGGGACTCGCCATCCGTATATGAGTTGGTCGCCGGAGAAGGAATGGATCCAACATACCTCAGAGCGATCCTTTTCGGAGATGAGGAAGCACTAACGGATCCACAGATGCAAGTCATACGATCAATAATCGATGGAGGCGTCGACGTTGATAAAATGACATATGTTAGGGATGACGCCCGCCACACTGGGGTCCCCTTCGGACAAGGCGTGGACTATGACGCCTTGTTCGAACATGCGGACATAGCACGCATTCGAAGTTCCGATCCAGAGGGGCGGCGACCCGATGAGGAAGCCACAACAGCACCGATCCGGTATCACTTGTGCTTCGGTCCAGGTGCGAGGTCCGCAGTCGAGTCGTTGCTGATGGCTCGCTTCTGGAACTTTCGGCAGATATACTGGCACCACAGTAACCGTGCTATCAGTTCCATGATCTTACATGTGATCAGTCGGGTGTTTGGCGACGGGTCTGCCAGTTACGAGACATTTATTCGAGAAACGATCGGACGCTCGGAAACCGGCGCGCTCGAGTTGCTGAATGCGATGCATAGAGAGAAATTTCGGAAGCCAGCAATCACGGCAGACTTGGGCAGTCGACGCAATCGCATGTATCGGCGAATCATCAGTATCAATGCCGCATGGGAGCGGGGGGAAGGCGCGCCTTCCGGCGAAAGCACGCGGCTCTTCAATGAACTCTCACGTATATCTGTTCAACATAGGGAGACCTTTCTAAGCAATCTTCGCGATAGACTGGAAGATTTGTTCAAAGAGGAACTCGGCGAGAGAAAGTTAGATGCGGACGACCTCCTTCTCGACGTGCCTGGACGCTCTCTAGATGAGCAGATAGGTCAAACGCATGTTGTCAAACTTACACCGGACGGCCGCCCGGAGTACTTCATCAATTCGCCGTTCATTTTACAATTACGCGAGCAATTCGCGGCGCTGTCTCGGACAATTCGAATCTTTGTTGCTCCAGACGTGCGCGACTTGATAGGCGAGAAACGTCTGGAGCAACGAACCGCTGAACTGCGACGCGCAGTTCAGGACGCATTAGCCGAGTCGCACCGCGTCCCCAACGCACCCAACGCTCACAACGTACCCAACATGGTGAAGTAGGAGAGTACATGGACAAAAACTATCGTACCCTCGACGAAATACTCGCCTCTTCTCGAGCAGTTCGTGAGGGATTAGCGGATCTCCGGCGGACATCCGTATGCGTCGTAATGTTCGTCGACCTCGTGGGCTCTACGGCTTACAAGGAGCAAAATCCGGCAGAGGAGGTGTGGTTAGCACGCCTCGCCGCCTTCCTGACGGCTGTGACGGAAATCGTCTCGGCACACGGGCGGGTCGTGAAGTACATCGGCGACGAAGTGATGGCAGTATTCGAGGCCAGCGATGCTGTCCTGCACGCCGAGCATGCAGCAGAGCTAATCGTCTCCTTCTGCTTGCGGTCAGGCGATATGAATTTTCAGGTGAAGATCGGACTAGATCTGGGGAAAGCCTCATTCCTGACGTTCCCAGATCTCGGGCAGAACGGATCGGCCATGATTGGTGACCCCCAAGGCACCGTGGTGGACCGCTGCGCCCGCATTGTTGGCCAAGCACTACCCAATACAATACTAACCTCGCAGAGCTTCGTCGATGCGTCCGGGAGCCGGAGCCGGTGGAGACTAGCAGGCACGCTGAAGCCCAAGGGATTTTCGCAGAAACTCCGGATCTTCCAGTTGAGGTTCGCAGAATCAGAAGGATCATCCGTCGTCCTTAGAGAAGAGCTATCGTCAGTCGAATGTCAGAAGGAGCTCGCGGAGACGCGGAGGATGCTCGAAGAACTAAAAGCAATGCGCTAACTCATCGTAACCTTAGGGTTCGATCTCGCTCGCCAAGGCCAACAATTCGGCCGCGCGTTGCCGCGCAAGTCTGGCCACCCCCGCCTTCCAATCTCTCGGTGGAACGCGGTACGAGGATGCTGACGAATCAAGGCGGGCCTGCCGCAAAAGCCCATGTGACACCCCGAGGCCCCGCGCCAAGTCCGCCAGCGTTACCGATGCGATTAATCGGTCCGTGACTTCGCGAAAATCGTCACTCATTCTGTTTACATCTAGGTTGACAAACAAGACTACGTGTACTACATTGTAAACAGCAGGGCGGAAAAGCAAGGCTGGCCGCTCTCCCACCAAGAAGAATCGGCCAGCCTCAATCGCGAACCGACCCGAAGGCCGCCCGCTCGCCAACGATAGCCCTGCTGCGCGGCCGGGGTCAAGAGGATTGGAGGCCGAGATGAACTCTCAGCAGCAGACCGAGGGCACCACCACGCCGGAGCAGACCGGCTACAGGATCGGGCGGTACAAGGGACATCGGTACTGGGCCGTGGTCGATCCCGCCGGGGCGCTGGTGTGCCTGACGGTGTACAAGCGCGGCGCGGAAGAGGTAGTGCGGCGGCTTGCCCTTTGAAACTGAATAACGAGGAACGGAAGCCGCGCCTGCTGCGGCTCCGTTCCTCCACACCTTGCTTACGCACGTTTCTCTGTGAGAAGGACTGCGATGCGAAGGGGGTAAGCACGGCGGGCGTTGATCCCACTCGAGCCCCGCACGTTGTTTGCGGGCGACGTAAATATAATTCTGGAGCTACGCGCCTGGCGAATCAAAGCGATGGCGATTCTGGATCAGCCCGAGCCGGATTGAGAATACAATGAAAGCGAAATCGTTGAACCGGGTCGCGGCCACGCTGGTGACCGTCGGCGGCGTATTGGTCGGCTTGGCAAGCGCACAATCCCAGCTCGAAAGAGCGCTGGATCTACCACCTTTTGTGTACACAACCGGTGCTGTGTTAGGGATGATCGCCGTGTGTCTAGGGGGCGCGTTGGTGGCCACTGCACGGGTGCGAGTGCCTCGACGCCCGATCTACATCTGCGTACCCGCCCGACCTAAAGATCTTCCCGTCCTGCGGAATTTTGCTCAAACGATCATTGACGCTGAGCTTTTATCGGTGCACGCATTGCGGGCGTGGCAGAAGCGACGGCCCGATTGCCACCAGTTAGTCTTCAAAGTTACGGCAGGAATGTTTCGCACGACGCGTGAACTAGTTGGCTTCTTTACTGTGGTACCCGTCACAATGAAAGCCAAACAAGAATTAGAAAAGAATGAACTGCGCGGGTTTCGTATCGAACCGAAGCACATTGTTGGTCCCAGAGAAGCACCTGCCGCTCTGTATGTCAGCGCAATCGGAGCGAAAGGTTGGAGGGCTCGTGAGAACACGCTCATGGCCCTAAAAGGCTTCTTAGCTGCTTTGGCTTCGCACGTGGAGTGCATATACACGCGGCCTGTTACAGAAGAAGGTCTGCGTTTGGCCAGACAACATGGATTCAAACCCGTAACTCGGGATCAGAAGCCCCATGAGACGGTGTTCGTGAGACTGGTCCCTCGAGTATGAAGCGCGTCCCCGGGGAGGGCGCCATGCACTCTTCCGAGCGGCACTATACTTCAACTGCGAAGCGAAGAGTTCGGAACCCCATCACGCGGTTCCGCATGACTGCTGGGGTGAGCTTGTTCCCCTTTATAAGCTCCCTGAATTCCCGAAGAGAAATCCCATAGTAGGCAACAACGGTCTCCCCCCGCAAACGGGCGAGTTCGGCAGCCACCGCACCCCAGCACTCATTCTGCATCCCGACACCGAGTGGCGTCCGACGGAATGTGATCTGAAGTGCCAGTTGCAGCAGGTGAATTCGTTGTACCACAGAGCGCGCCTTGACCATGGTGCCTCCTCGGCAGGGAGCCGCGATTGCTCGTACCTGATCGCGAGTTCGACCATCACATGATTGTGATCGCAAGAAGCGCGCGCGTGACTCTCATGTCGCCGGAGGTGACCCCCAGGTGAACGAGAGCATGTGCCGGTATCTGTTCATTGGTAAGAAATGCGAAGTAAGTTACCTGCTCACGGCGTCGTCTCGATGCGCCACCTCTGGCAATCCGCGCCGGTGTAGGTGCGGACGATGGCGTCGGCGCCGCTGCCGGTGGAGCAGCTGGCGACGTCCAGCGACTTGCCGCTGTGCTTGGCGGTGATGCGGTAGTAGTCGCCGCCCACGTCCACCACGTCCCACTTCTGGCAGTCGGTGGCTGCCCACGGCCAGGTGATCACGTTCGCGCCCTCCGCCGTGGAGCAGCCGCCTACGTCCAGCGCCTTGCCGCTGTGCGCCGTGGTGATCTTGTAGAAGCCGTCGGTCTGCCGCTCGAAGTTCCACTGCTGGCAGGTGCCGCCCCAGTAAGGCCAGGTGATGGCATCGGCCCCGTCGGCCGTGGAGCACCCGGCCACGTCCAGCGCCTGCCCGCTGTGCCGGGCCAGCAGCTTGTAGCGTCCATTGGGGACGACGACGGCCGTCTGCCGGATGGTCCACTGCTGGCAGAGCAGGCCCGTGTACGTCCAGACGATCACGTCGGCGCCGTTCGCGGTGCTGCACCCCGCCACGTCCAGCGCCTTGCCGCTGTGCTTGGCGACCAGCTTGAAGGCGTCGGGGCCCGTCTTCACCACCTGCCAGCGCTGGCAGTCGGCGCCGCTCCAGGGCCACTGGATCACGTCGGCGCCGTCGGCCGTGGAGCAGCCGCCCACGTCCAGCGCCTTGCCGCTGTGCGCGGCCGTGATCTTGTAGTGCCCGTCCGTCTGCCGCGCGAAGTCCCACTGCTGGCACCCCGCGCCCGAGTACGGCCAGCTGATGACGTCGGCGCCGTCGGCCGCGGAGCAGCCGCCCACGTCGAGCGCGTTGCCGTTGTGCCGCGCGAACAGCTTGTAGCGGCCGTTGGGCACGGCGCCGGTCATCGTCACGCGCTGGATGGTGCTGCCGCTGTACGTAAGCCTGTCGATGGCCGTGGCGCGGCGCTTGGCGTTGAACTCGGTGCCGTCCTCGTAGCGGTGGTAGACGATGTACCAGTCGTCTCCGCCGCGGTTCAGGATGGCGTGGTGGCCGGGGCCGGTGTAGTTGAAGTCCTTGGACAGGATCTGCGCGCCGTACGTCCACGGGCCGGTGGGCGACGAGCTGGTGGCGTAGCGGACGTTGTAGTCCACCGTGTTCCAGCCGCCGTTGCTGTAGCTGAGGTAGTAGATGCCGTTGCGCTTGTGCACGAACGGCCCCTCGGTGAAGTACGAGGGCTTCTGCACGATCCGCGAGCCGCTGAGCGAGGTCATGTCGGCGTTCAGGCGGTGGACGGCCATGTTGCCCCTCCCCGCCGACCCGCCGTAGTACAGGTACGCCTGCCCGTCGCCGTCGATGAACACCATGGGGTCGATGGCCTCCAGCGGCACCGCGGCGTCGCTGTGCACCAGCGGCTTGCCGATGTCGGTGAACGGCCCCCGTGGCGAGGTGCCCACGGCCACGCCGATCTTGCTGTCCGGATGCGGCCCGTTGGCGCTGTAGTAGAAGTAGTAGTTGCCGTTGCGGAAGGCGATGGCGGGCGCCCAGCCGTTGCGGTCCGTCCAGCTCACGCCGGGGCCCAGGTCCAGCACCATGCCCTCGTCCACCCAGTTCACCAGGTCGGTGGACGACCAAGCGTGGAACCGCTGCCCGCCTTCGGAGGTGGGATAGATCCAGTACTTGCCCTCGAACTGCGCCACGTGCGGATCGGGCGCATCCGGACGGATGATGGGATTGCGGTAGCTGATGGCCACCGACTGCGACGGCCCGGCGCCCGGCTCGATCAGCCGTGGCGCCGGGCCGCTCACCTCCTCACACCCCGCGTGGATGGCGCTCAGTCCAAGGGCGACGTACAGCGCGCGGACCCGCCTACCGAAACGTTGCGGCATGGCTCCTCCCGGGGTGTGATACAGCGCATTTCGTGTCGTCACGGGAGTATACGGCGGGGCATCGCGAACGGCAAACGAGGTGGAAGAGCGACTCGCAGGCAGGCGAACCCGCCGCTCGGGAAGCGGTAAGCCCCGGCCCAGCGGCTGCGCCGCCGTCCGGGGCTTCAACTACACGATCAACGGTGACTTACCAGATCCGGTTCACGCCGTACGGGTCCAACGCGGCGTCCAAGCTGACGACGGGTATGCCTTCGGAAAGGGCCTGCGCAGCGATCACGCGGTCGAACGGATCACGATGATGGAACGGGAGGCGGTCGACCTCCGCGAGGTGAGTGAGCGTGATCGGCAGAATTTCGATCTGCTGTCGGTCCAGCTGTTCAGGAATGAACTCCGCGAAGGGGCGTTCGAGCGTGAGTTTGCCCAGACTGTGCTTGATCGCGATCTCCCACAGGCTCGCAACGCTGATGAGGATCTCGTTCTCGCGATCATCGAGCAGTTTCCGTGCGGCTCGGCTGAGGCGCTGGTCGCCGCTGATGAACCAGACGAAGGCATGGGTGTCGAGCAATGCACAAGTCGGCATCGGACGAATCACATGTAGTCACTGAAGTCGTCGAGCGGCGCGTCGAAATCATCGGCCATGTGGATCAGACCCTTGGCGCTGCCGAACTCGCGTTGACCTTTTGCACGCGTGATCGGGATGACCTTGGCTATCGGCTCCCCGCCGTTCGTGAGGATCACGTCTTCCCCTCCGCCCGCTTGGCGAATGAACTCCAACAGGCGCGACTCGCTACCGATGTCGAAAGCACGCTCACCCATGTTCCGCTCCGCTTTGAGACCAGGCGAGGACCCCGAATCCACACCAAAACCACTGAACATCCCGGCTATGCCGAAAATCCCGCACATCTCGGATGTTCCGGACATCCGGGATATCCCGGACATCCCGAATATAAGGTAAACGCATCTGCCTGTTCGCACCAACGCCGCTTCACCGTGCAATCGCAATCACAATGGTTCGGAGCCGAATTTGCCTGCTCCGTCGACCCTCAGTTGCCCCGAGGATACTCACGCCCACTCGTGAACGTGTGCCAGATGCGATCGATCTGCTTGCCGCTGTACCTTTTCGCCCTGGCTGCCTGCCAGAAGAGCGATCCCCCGCCCGCCGCGTCGGACGCCGCTCCGGCGACTGCGCCCGCCGCTGCGCCTCCTGCTTCATCGGGCGCCGTTGCCTCGCTCCCACGGTGGCAGCCGGGTGACGGCGGCGAGGTGCAGGAAGCGCTCGTGGCGGGAACCCTGGTGGTGGAGAACGGCTGCCTGGTGGTTCGCACGGGCACGGACGAGCGGTACGCGGTGCTCTGGCCACCGCACGTGGACCTTGCCCTGGAACCACGCGGCAGGGCCGTCCGCGACCGGCAGACCGGGGTCATGGTGAAGGTGGACGGGCCGGTCCGTCTGAGCGGTGGCGAAGCCCCGGGCTCGACTCCTGACGCCGGGCACCTGCGGAATGACCTGCCGCCGGGCTGCCCGGACAAGCTCTGGCTGGCCGGGGGGATCCAGAAGCCCTGAGGCAGGCGAAATCGTTGGCGCAACAGCAACGTGGCCGGCGATCTGGTGAGATCGCCGGCCACATTGTCATCGCCACGACGCGCAGCTACACGACTCGTGACGATGGATTCCGCAGCCAGCCTGCCGTCGCGATCAGCAGCACGCCGACGA
Source organism: Longimicrobium sp. (assembly GCF_036399935.1). Classification (GTDB taxonomy): domain Bacteria; phylum Gemmatimonadota; class Gemmatimonadetes; order Longimicrobiales; family Longimicrobiaceae; genus Longimicrobium. The sequence continues at coordinate 201,873 of NZ_DASWMD010000016.1, read as the reverse complement.
TGGCGGTGACGATCGTGATGAACACGGGGGAGCCAGCGACGATCGGCTGGGCCAGGAAGCCGTCGCGCAGCAGCCCGTTGAAGAGCACGAACAGCAGCGTTCCGGTCAACACCATCGGCAGCAGGAGGATCGCCGCGAACGTGGCGGCGCGCCAGCGGATTCCGCGCGTCGCCCTCCATCCAGCCACGATTCCCGCCCCGCAGATGAGCGTGACAAGTGCCATCGTCATCCAGTAGACCGTAGGGCTGATCGTCTGCCCGCCGGAAAGCGTGCGCGCGACGACCAGCTCATCGCCGCCACGCATTCCCACCGTGATGATCCGGGCCAGCGGGTTCGCGGCGAAGATCAGCGCCAGCCCCATCCACCTGGCGTTCCAATCCGCCCGGCGCGTGAGCACGATGCCGATGGCGATCACCAGGTAGCTGAACAGCGGGCCGGCCGCGGTGGGGGCGGACGTCGTGCAGCCGGCGGACAGGTTCCACTCGTTGAAGTCGCGCGTGGCCCACTCTCCGCACATCAGACGGCCCGTAACCGTGTGCGCCAGCTCGTGCGCCTCGTGCACCGCCAGGATCAGGATGCAGAACGCGGCCAGCCAGCGCAGGCCCATCCGCGTGGCCGTCGTGTCCCTCGGCACTGTGGCGGCGGCGCTCATCGGGCCCCCGCGAGCGCGCACTGCAGCGCGGCGGCCTGCGCGGGAACGTGGTCGCGGCCCACGACGGCGAACACGCGGTCACCGCGCGCGGCGGCGGTGGCCAGGACGGTGTACATGTGACGGTTGCGGAACTCGCTGGAGGCGCGGTTCACGTCGTTGGTGAAGATGCCACCCGTCTCCGTGAACGTCTTCAGCGGATCGAACCACTGCGTCGGCGCCTGCCACCATGCCGCCGGCTCCGTCCAGTAGCGCCGGTAGGCCGCGTCGAGGTCGTCGATCGTCCACGCCTCCCCGACCTGCTCGCCGAACATGGCGTTCGCCTGCTGCAGCAGCCGCGCGACGCCAGTCTTCAGCTCCGTCTCCCCGAAGCCCTGCCGCTCGCGAAGGCGCGCCGTCTCCCGAAGGAGGTAGAAGAGCTTTACCTGGTCCTGCGGAAAGCGCTCCAGCATCGCCGCCACCTCGGCCTGGGGCGAGGGCTCCAGGCGCTCCACGCGCGCACCCGCCTGCTGTGCGAGAAAGCGGACGTACCCGGACTCGCCGTACTGGCGGATGGTCTCGTCACCCGTCCGGGCGACGGGGCGTGCGGGACCCTCGTAGAACGCCACCGTGGGCCGGCGCTGCTCCCACAGCTGGCGAATCGCGGCGAACTGCGGGTTCTCGGGATCGCGCGAATGCGACGCGCCGAAATAGCTGAGGTGGCCGCTCGCGGACGCAATCTCCAACGGCGGAAGGCCATCCGCCGCCGGGGCGCGGTCGGCGTACGGGACAAGCCGATCCGCGCAGGCGGCGATGGGATCGGCGGCCGCCTGGCCAACGGCGGGAACGGCTGCACCAAAAGCGGCGCACGAGGCCGCGACAAGAATACGCATCGTAGTTGTCAGGTAAGGAGGATGAGCATTACCCGCGGCCGCGCATCGGCGGCACGCAGCGACTACGATGGTGTGAGCGGCAGGTTTCAGAGTGGATGTTGGGACCGGGCCCGAGCGGGGCGCGGCGCCGGGCACGATGCCCGGGCCGCCGCCCCGCGGGCGATCAGCCCTGGACGTGCGCGGGATCCATCCAGACCACTTCCCAGATGTGTCCGTCCGGGTCCTGGAAGCTCCAGCCGTACATGAATCCGTGGTCCTGCGGATGGTTCGCGGGCGAGCCGCCGGACGCCAGCGCCGTGTGGACCATCGCGTCCACGGCTTCCCTGCTTTCGGCGGAGAGCGCGACGAGCACCTCCGTCTGCGTGGTGGAATCCACGATCTGCTTCTTCGTGAAATCCTGAAAGCGGCCGTGCACCAGCAGCATGACGAACGCCTTGTCGCTGATGATCATGCAGGTGGCGGACTCGTCGGTGAACTGCGGGTTGAAGGTGAAGCCGAGCTTCGTGAAGAACTCCACGGAGCGTTCGAGGTCGCGTACGGCCAGGTTCACGAAGATCATGCGGGAGTCGGGCATGGCGATTCCGTTCCAAGAAGGCGGATGTGACCGGGCTTTGAAAAGCGTGCGGGATCTTCGTCGGCGGCGTCGTCGGACGCAAGCCTGTTCGCCAGCCCGCCACACGTCGGCGCAGGTCAGGGGCAGCCTGAGCTGGTCATGAACTGGTACATCTGGAAGCTGCCGTCGCGCGTCACCGGAATGTAGACCACCTCGAGCCCCGCCCCGGTCTCAACGTACGCGGCTACCCCGTTCACCGTGCCGATGCGGGTCAGGAACTCGGCGGGAACCGCGCGCGGCAGCCCGTAGGCGGTCAGCATCATGTTGCCGGCGATGATCGGCGCGTACTCCGCGAACCAGCGGGTCCCGGCCGCGACGGCAGCATCCGCCGGCAGCGGCAGCGTGACGGCTTCGCCCGGCGTGGAATCGCGGACCAGCCGATTCACGGGCCTGCCGAGCAGCCGGGGAGCCGCCGTCCGCTCCTCGCCGATCGCCGAGACCACCCAGCGGCGGTCCTCGCGCCGCCACTCCACGAAGGTCGCGGAGCGCGGCGACGCGCGCGGCGGCACGAAGCGGCGTCCATCCACCAGGCGCCACCGCAGGGGATCCATCCGCAGCCGGTGCATCAAGCTTTCCACGCTCCCCACGTCGCCGCCGAAGGCGAACGTCTCGCACAGCGGACCGGGGTGCTCCATCGCCGCGAGCGTTTCCGAACCCAGGAACTCCCGGCGCTCCACGGTCACCCGCCCGCTGAGGGAGCGCGTCGTGACGATCCAGGCCCACGGGTCGCGCCGGGGGAAGAAGTCTTCGAGCTGCGCCCGATCACCTTGGAGCGCCTCCACGAATTCCCGCATTCTCGCCCTCGGCCCGGCACCCTGGGTCTGCCCCGCCAGCGGCGAGCCGAGGAGCATCAGGGCGACAAGGAGAATGCGTCGCAGGGCCATGCAGTGCGCGGTGAGCGGGTTCATGGGTGTGGCGGTGAGGCGAGGACGGCGCCGAGGTAAGATGGGAGTGCCTCCGGCACAGCGCCACCGGCTCGCACAACCTTTCGCACTCGGCCAACTACCTGAACGACGAGCTGTTCGTAAAGCTGGAGGACGACACCATCTACTCCGCGTTCCACTACTCGTGGAGCGCATGACGGGGGACGAGGACGTCTACGTTTATCCGTGACGGTCGGCCAGAGATTCGAGGGGTGAAGTCCCAGGGCGAGATCCCGGGTGACGAGATCCCGGGGCGGGATCCAGGGGCGGGTGAACCCGCGGCTGGAACAGCGGAAAGCCCCGACACGGGTCGCTGGCGCGTCCCGTTCGGGGCTTCACCTGCACGCGCGCCACGCCTGCAGACGAGCGCGATGTCATCCCGATGGAGCGGCCCCGGCGAACCTGCCCATCCGCCGTACTCCGCAGCGACTGAGGGATCCGCCACACGTTCCGGGCGCGCCACACGGGCTTCTCCACACGAGAACCAGCCAGTCCGCGCAGGCGGACTTCGTGTGGTTGTTGCAGCGAATTCATTCGCCCGACCGGCTGGAGCAGCGGAGGGGTTCGGTGCCCTCCGCGGCTCTTCTTTCCATCGACTTCCGTCAGTGCTTGCCGGAGCCGCAGTTCTTTTTGACCTCGTAGTGGATGGCGCGCGGGTAGTCTTCCCGCGGCAGGCGCACCTGCACCAGCACGGGGCCGGCGTTGATCGCGTCGTCCCCGTCCCCCAGCCGGCCGAGCAGCGCATCCAGCTCGCCGTGCGTGCCCACCACCACGCCCGCCATCGGCGTGTCGGGGCCGGAGAACACCTGCGCCAGCCGGCTGTACTTCCACTTGTGGAGCACGTTGTAGAAGCCGGGTTCCTCGCCGGAGGCGGGATCGTAGAAGCACGGGTGCACCAGCATCTGCTCGATGCCGTAGAAGTCGTCGTTGTTCATCACGAAGACCACGTTGTCCTGCCGCAGCCGCGTGTGGGTGGAAAGCTCCTGGCAGGTTTCCTGGAACGATCCGTCGCCCACGAACACCAGCGCGCGCTTCTCCGGCAGCGCGGCCTTCACCCCCGTCACCGCGCCCACAGAGTAGCCGATGGCCAGCCACGAGCCCTGGCAGAAGTAGGTGCGCGGCTGCGGCATCTTCAGGTTCTGCGAGCCCAGCAGCGAAAAGCCGGCGTCGGAGACCACCACGTACGGCGACGTGGCCGCGGTGCCCTCGCCGGAGGCGGACGCGTCCAGAAAGGCGCTGATCCGCGCGAAGAAGCCATCGTAGGTCAGCCCCGCGTCCGCGGGCGGCGCGGCGGCCGGCTCGCCGACGGCCACTTCGCGCGAGCCCTCGGTTGCACTGTAGTAGTCCGCCGGGGCATCCGCGCTCTCCGCGGTGATCCGACGCTGCACCAGGGCATCGCGAAGGCTGGTGATGAACTCGCCCAGCTTGATGTCGGGGAAGTAGCGCGGGCCCACGCTGACGCCCTGGTGCGCCGCCACGATCCAGTCGTCGCCCACGGAGCGGGTGCCCCCCAGGTTCTTGGAGGTGGCCCACGAGCCCAGCCCCACGCGGCACCCGGCCACGTCCTGGAACATCCGGTAGATCTCCGGCAGGCTGGCTTTGCCGTTGTACACGCCGTGGAACAGGGGGTGGTTCTCCGACACCGCCGACTTGCCGCCGATGGTGGTGCAGAAGGGCAGCCCGGTGGCGTCGACCAGCGACTCGAACTCGGCGCGCAGCCCGTAGCGGTCGATCTCTTCGCCGCCCCAGAGGATGGGACACCCCAGCTTTTCCATCAGCGCCACCGCCTCGTCCACCGCCGCCGTACGCATACGGTCCATGGCGGCCGACGTCGGCCGGGGGCGCGCCACGATGGGGCCGGCGGGCGCGTCGCACTCCCCGTCCCACACGTTCTCCCACACCTCCAGGTACACGGGGCGCCGCTCCGTCAGGCACGCGGTCAGCACGCCGTCGATCTGCACGGGCGCCATGCGGCTGCTGGTGACCACCTGCGCATCCACCGTCACCTGCCGGAAGGCGTCGACGTTGCTGCGCGTGTTGGGGCTCATGTGGCTGGTCAGCAGGCCGATGGCCTTCAGGTTCTGCCACTGCTCGTAGGTCGGCGCGCCGGTGATGACGACGAGCGGAATCTGCTCCACGTACGCGCCGCCCACGGGCTGAATGACGGACAGCGCGCCCACGCCGTAGGTGACCGCCACGGCGCCCAGCCGGCCCGTCGCCCGCGCGTAGCCGTCTGCTGCGTAGCCCCCGTTGATCTCGTTGCAGTTGCCCACCCAGCGGATGCCGGCCTGGCGCGCCACGGGTAGAAAGGGGCCCAGGTGGTTGCCCGGAACGCCGAACAGGTCGGTGACGCCCAGCTCCGCCAGGCGCGCCGACAGGTAGCGCGCCACCGTCCATCGACCGTCTACGGGAACGCTCATGCCTTCACCTCGCCATTCACCTCGAGCGCCACGCGGACGGCGGACTCCAGCGAGCCCTCGATCCAGGCGTGCTTCAGCGAGGTGTGCTCGCCGGCAAAGTGCACCGGCCCCTCGGGCGTGGGGATGTGAAGGTGAAGCTGCGTGACCTGCCCGGGGGTGAACACCGCCGCCTCGCCAAAGGCGTAGCGGTTGCGCAGCCAGCTCTGCGTCTGCCCCTTGCCGGTGTAGAACACCTCGATGCGCCGGCCGTGCAGCGACTGCAGGCCGCGCAGGGCAAAGGCGTACCGCTCGTCGTCGGACATGGAGTCCCACCGCGCCGCGTCGTCGGCCCAGCTGTAGCTGGCCAGCACCACGCCGCCGTCGCTGCCCGGCACCGGGTGCGACGGGTAGTACATGAAGCGGTTGGGGTTGTCGGTGATGGACCCGCCGCCGAACACGTGCGTGGCCTCGCGGTCGGGCGCCTCCTGGTGGCGAAGCTCGGCGTAGAACGCCTTTTCACGTTTTGCGATGCGGGTTTCGTCCACGTCGGGGTCCGCGCCCAGCAGCGCCGTTCCCTTCGCCTGGCTTTCACTGGCGTGCTCCTCGTACAGCCCCGGGCGGATGGCGTTCATCTCGCGCTTCCAGTCGGCCTCGGTGAACTCCCACCAGCGCTTGCTGAACTCCAGCAGCACCTTGGTGGCCGAGTCGTAGTGAAGCTCGATCACCGCCCTGCCCTTCTTGTAGCTGAACAGCGGGTCCACGATCACGTGGCGCAGGCTGCTGAAGGGAATGGTGATGATGGCGACGTCGCCGGTGAACTCCTGGAACTCCGGCGGGGGCCGGCTCCCACCGCGGTCCTCGTCGGCGTGCTCGTCCACCGTCTTGATCCACACGGCCGGGCCGTCTGGCCCCACGTGCGTGCACGCCGAGCAGTCGCGGTCCGGGTGCCAGTACTCCATCTGCACCAGGCGGCGCCCCATGACGATCTCGTCGCGCAGGAAGGAGAGGAAGGCGTACGGCAGCCGCCAGCTTCCGCCCTCGATCTCCCAGTACGTGGCCTTGGGGTTGATGTCGCTGCGTCCGAGGAAGCTGTGGAAGAACGACAGCGGCAGGCGCGAAGTGAGGTTTTCGATGGTCCCCACCGCCTCGATGGTGCCGTCCGCGAACTTGCCGTGCTCCTTGAGGAAGCTCCACATGGAGTACTGGTCGAAGTCGTAGATCACCCGCGCCCAGCCCTCCACCCACTCCTCGAACGGCTTGCTCTTCCGCACGCCTGTCGCGGGGTCCACCACGGAGTAGTAGTCGCGCACCTTGTCGACCACGTCGTTCACCAGCTGGTTCGTCGTCTTGCCGCGGAGATCTTCGGGCATGCCGAAGGTGGCGTTGACGGCGCGCGGGTCCTTCTCGTACTCGCTCTTGCGAACCTGCATTCCGTTCACGCGGATCCAGGCGTTGTTCACCTTGTCGGGCGGGGTGAAGGGAACCTCGGGGCCGTTGCGCCACTCGGCCCCCGTGAACGACGTGTAGACCACCGGGGGCACGGTGCCGCTGCCGGTGCCGGGCTTTACGTCGACGTTGTAGAACAGGCGGCGCTTCAGCCCCAGCTTGTCTACCAGCGCAAGGACGAGCGGGTGGAAGTTGGGGAGCCGCATGGCGCCGGCCTCGGCGTACTGGCGCGGATCGCGGAAGGGCGCCGGCAGGTCCGGGCGCCACTGGTCGTAGCGAAAGGTCTTCAGCCGCCCGCCCACGCGGTTGCCGTTTGCCTCGATGATGGTCACGTGGTGGCCCGCCTCCTTCAGCAACCACGCAGAAACCAGCCCCGCGATCCCCGCCCCCACCACCAGCACCTTCTTGGGCTTGTCGGTCTTCGTCAGCCCGCGGTCGATCAGGACGTCCAGGTACTTCAGCACCAGGTCGCTGTCGTCGTCGCCCACCATCAGCAGGGTGCGGGCGAGCTTCACGCAGGTTGCCCAGCGGTCGGGGTCCAGCCTTTCGGTTTCGGTCATCGGATGGGTACGGTGGAGTGGATTACGTGCGGCGGGACGGGGCGGCGAGCCTGGGGAAGGCGAGTGCTGAGGCTGCCGGATGCGGAAAGTACGTGCGAGCGCCGGGCGGGACAACCGCGGCCATGCGCGTCGGTTAGAAGCGGAGCACGATGGACGCTCGCAGGGAGCTTGCGGCCGGGCCGGGCGGCGCCGATACTGAACGCACCGCACGCTCCCCATTCGTTGCCCGTCCAACCGTCCGGAGGCCACCGATGTTGATTCCCCGCTACTGGTCGCGCGCAGAATCCCAGGCCGTCACCCCGGCCGGCAAGCCGGTGCGGTTCCACGTCTGGCGCGGCTCGCGAAGCAGCCCGGCCGAGGCGCAGTCGCTGGCGCAGGAGGCGGTGGGACGCGTGGCGGCGCGCATCCAGGCGGGCGCGGGCTTTCCCGAGCGCTACACGTACGGCGACCGCCCGCTGCGGGAAGAGGTGGTGCGCGAGTTTCCCGCCGCCGCCTCGGCCGACCCGCCGGACGCGGCCATCACCCGCAACTCGTACGGCGCGCTGGTGCTGAACGCCGCGCGGGCGTTCTTCATCGACGTCGACGTTCCCGCCGCGGACACCCCGCCCACGTCGCGGCCCGCCACGCCGCCGGCGACCTCGCATCCGCTATGGGGGCTGGTGGATGCGCTACCGGTGCCACCCGGCCTCAGGTCCATCGCCGAGACCTTCCTCGGCCCGCGGAGTCCGGCCCCAGCCGCGCCCCCGCCCGCTCCGTCCCCGGGCGGGTGGACACCCGGGGACCCGCCCACCGCACCCCTGGCCCGGCTGCGCAACTGGATCGCGTCGCATCCGGACTGGCGGGTACGCGTGTACCGTACGCACTCGGGAATGCGCTACCTGGTTACGCACGCGCCGTTTTCGCCCACAGATGCCGAGGTGCAGGCCACCATGACGGCGCTGGGGGCGGACCCGCAGTACATCCGCCTCTGCCAGGTGCAAAAAAGCTTTCGCGCGCGGCTGACGCCCAAGCCGTGGCGCGTGGGCACCGAGAACCCGCCCGTCACCTTCCCATACGAGACGGGCGCGGACGAGCAGTCGATGCGCGAATGGGAGCGGCGCTACGACGCAGCCTCGGGCGGCCGCGCGACCTGCCTGTTCGTGGAGGAGCTGGGCAGCGGTGTAGAACACCCCGACATCGCTCCTCTCCGCGCGCTCCACGACGAGCAGACGCGCGCCACGTCGGGGCTTCCACTGGCGTAGCTTGTCCCATCAGCTGTACACCGGCTCGCTACACAATTCGCCCAAGCGCCGTCCCAGTCAGGACGGCGCTTCTCCCTTTGTCCTTGACCGGCTGCACAAACGTGCATACACTACGATGCGATATGAATGGGATCCGCAGAAGGCACGTACCAACGCTGCGAAGCATGGAGTTCGGTTTGCCGATGCGGTAGCTGTGCTGCAAGACGAGGACGCGATTACGGTGGAGGACCCACATCCAGAGGAGGAGCGCTACGCGACGATCGGCACTGATAGCCTGGGCCGAATCGTCGTGGTGGTTTACACGTGGCGAGGAATAGGAACGGTGCGCTTGATTTCCGCCCGCCGGGCGTCGCGGACAGAGCGACTTCTCTATGATCGAGGTAACCGATGAAAGACGAGTACGATTTCAGTGCGGGGCGGCGAGGCGCGATCGACCCCGCTCCTGCGGGAAAGACACGAATCACCATCCGGCTGGACAACGAGGTGCTGGATTGGTTTCGTGCGCAGGTGGATGCGGCGGGTGGCGGCAACTACCAGAGCCTCATCAACTCGGTCCTGCGGGACCACGTGCGCCACGCAGCAGAACCGCTGGAAGAGACGCTTCGACGCGTGCTCCGCGAAGAGTTGCGGCAGAGCGCTTGATCGATCGATTCCGCCGTGGACGGGGTTCCCCCTCCCCCAACCCTCCCCCGCAAACAGCGCGGGAGAGGGGAGCACTTCGAGCGGGGTTCGACAGGGTGCAATGCATGCAGTGGGAGCCCCCTCCCCCCGTCCCCGCTTCGCAGGGGAGGGGGAGACCTGAAGCTCGCTCGTGCGCGCCTTGCGCGGCAGGTCGGCCGTGCAGACGAGCGGCTCTGGTGGGCACTAAGATGCCGCCCGTTGTTCCTATATACATCTGATCGAGATCGCGTCAAACGTGTCGCCCAATTCGGCCCCCGCTAGTCGCGGTGATGGGGTGAACGAAGAGGGGCGATGCCCATCCCCGTGACCATCAGCCGTGGCTCCGCCGCGACCGCCCAAAACGGCCGCAACGCCTATCCTACACGTTGACAACGACTTAGCATTTTTGTAGATTGATTGCACGCGGAAGGCCCCGGGCTCCTTGCCCCGTCAGGGTCCGCCGCACTGGACGGAGGCCACGGCATGCGGGTAGATTGGGAAATCAACCCTAGTTCCCGCGCCGCAGATCCGGACCCATCCTGGAGACGAGCGCTCCCGCACGTAGGGGAGCGCCTCGATCAGATCGAAGAACTTCCGGGCGATTCATCCGCCCGTACAATCCCGAGAGCCATGCGATCCAATCTGCTGACCATCGCCACCGTTGCCGCGTGCATTGGCGCCACCGGTGCCCTGATCGACCGATCGGAACGCCCGCAGCCCACGCCCGCGCCCCGGGCGACGGTCGCGGCCAAGATGGTGGTGAGGCCCGCCGTACAGGCCCCCCGCCCCGCGCCGGCGCCCGCCCGTGCCCCGCAGCCGGTGGCGCTGCAGGCCGCGCGCGCGGTGCTGAGCGGCGTGGGCGTGGAGAGCGGAGCCGAGAAGACGCGCGTGGACGTGGCGCTCGACGCGCTGGGCAAGCGCGTCCGCCGCCAGAGCCACCCCAAGGCGCTGCGGATGGCCTTCCAGGCGTACTACGCCTACAAGGCCGAGAACCCGGGCAAGGTGCGCAAGCCGTACCTGTACTACGTGGACTACGGGCTGGACAACCGCACCCCGCGCGGCTACGTGTTCGACATGGAGTCGCTGAAGGTGGTGGACGGCCCGTTCACCGTGGCGCACGGCCGCGGCTCGGCCTCGCCCACCGCGGGGCGCCCCACGCGGTTCTCCAACCGCCAGGGGAGCAACGCCACCTCGCTGGGGCTGTACCTGGCGCAGGAGACGTACGGGTTCTCCGGCACCTCCAGCGGCCAGCGCTACACCTCGGTGGGGCTGCGCCTGCAGGGCCTGTCGGGCAAGTACAACAGCTCGGCCCGCGCCCGCGGCGTGGTGGCGCACGGCGCCCCGTACGTAACGCGCGACCGCGCCGGCCGCAGCGAGGGCTGCCCCGCCATGGAGCAGGGCCGCGCCCGCACGCTGCTGCCCAAGATCGCCCGCGGCGGCCTGGTGTTCCTGTTCTCGCCGCTGGACCGCACCTGGATGCAGGAAGACCGCTGGGCCAACGCCAGCGTCGGAAAGAGCACCTCCCGCCGGGGCTGATCCCGGGTTGGAGCGACAGAAAGAGCCCTGGCGCCGATGCGCGCCGGGGCTCTTCTTGTTTTCACCGATCACGACCCCGGTCGGGCGAGCGATCACTTCTTCTTGCGGTTGCGCTTCCGCGCCTCCTTCTCGGCCTTGCGCTGCGCCTTCGACTTCCCCGGCTTGGTCACGGACGGGCGCGGCGGGCCGTCCGGCGGCGGAAAGCCGTGGTCGATGGGCGCACGCCCCGCTTCGGACTCCGGCAGCAGGCCCAGATCCACCTGCACGTCTTCCCACGGTCCGGTGATGGTCACATCGACCCGCCCGGCGGCGAAAGCCTCTTCCATCACCGGCGCCGCGGCCGTGTCGTTCAGTTCCATCAGGTACGAGACGAGGATCGCGTTCATCTGCGGGCTCTGGTCTCGCCAGTCTTCCAGCTGCTTCGCCAGTACGCCGGCGGCCTCGTCGCGTCGCTCGGGATACTCGTGCGCCACGTTCAGGATCACCCCGCAGGCGGCGAAGCGCAGGTCCTCGTCCTTGCCCTCGTCGAAGAGCAGCAGCGTGGCCCCGGGCAGCGCCGCCGGGCCGATCATCCCCAGCACAACGGGCAACTCCTCGAACACCCAGGTGCTGTCCATCTCCCGCTGCAGCAGCGCCAGGAGCGGCTCCGCGGCGGCGGGGGCGCGAAGCTGGGCGAGGGCGCGCCACGCGTGGATGGGCGCCCACCCCGCGGCCGAGCGCTCCTCGGCCGCGTGCAGCGCGGGGTCGGTGGCCATGCGGATCAGCGCCGGGACGTGGTGGTCCTCCAGTCCCAGGTTGCGGTAGTCGGGCCACGTGCGGCGCCGGGCGGGCTCCGCGCCCAGCTTCAGCAGGCGGTCGACAGGGGGAAGGTAGAACTCGGACATACGATCGGGGCCTGGAGGAAAGCATCGTGCTCGGGACGGGCGGCAAGGTGCCGTTCGCGATGCGTCGGCGCAACTCGCTAAGCCGGGGCGCGCCCCATCTTGGAGGCCACACGACAGCAGGCAAGTCCACGAAGGTGGACTTCGTGTGGTCGTTGCAGCGAAATTCATTCGCCCGGGGAGGCCAGGACCGGGATATCGAGGCCTGGAGTTCCGTGTCGTTGCCGCGTCCGGGCGAAGTGCCTTCCGCAGCCAGATCCCACGGCCCTGCGTGGTATGCACCGCGGGCCGGTTCGGTGCGCCCGGGCCTCTGGATGACAGATTCCGCGCGGGCGTTCGCGTGGCTGGAGTGCGAAAAGAACGGCCCCGGCGCGGTTGCGCCGGGGCCGTTCTGTTGTGCACGTCCGCTGATCAGCTCGCGCGGGTGCCGGCCGCTGCGGGATCCGCACCCCGGTCGGCGGCGGACGGCCTCCGCGCGGCCACCAGCAGCAACTGCAGCTGCATCAGCAGTACGGAGAGCAGGTGCGGTCGCCGTACTGGGTCGCGCAGGAGGCGCAGTAGGAGTCCTCGTAGCACACGGTAGCGCATGAGCCGCACTCGCTGCCGGCGCAGGTGCCGCATTCCGTCTCCGCCGTGCCGGGGCACTCGAAGGTATAGCACTCCCGACCCTCGGTGTAGGGCGGGGGCGGGATGTGCGCGTTGACGGTGCCGCGCGCGTCGGCCGGGCTGCCAGTTGTGCGGAAGCTCTCGACGGCCCTTCATAGGGTTCTCCTCGGGTGGTCGGTGCAGGACGGGGTGATGGGGTGCGGAGAAACGGAAACGCGCCGCGTCACCTGCAGATCGGCCGCGCCTCCCCGCGTGGGGCGGCACGGCCGGGACGCGGTGCGCGGTGCGCGGTGCGATGGCCAGGGATTACACGAACGAGCGAACGTCCGCGAACCCAGGCACGACAGAGCCCGATACCATCCGTATTCGGAAAAAATGAGAACCGACTGTGAATGATGGTGGCGCATGTCTGGTTGCTGACTCTCATCAAAAAGGCTGTTCGACAAGGACGGGCAATCAACATTTCAGTCTATAAACGTTGCGCAAGGATCGTGTTATGGAAAACGCGGGCGCCGGAGACGGAAGGGACCGATGCGGAAAGGCAAGGGTTCACTGCTCTTGCCTGGGCACACGCAGAACGGGCGCACGGCGGAATGCCATGCGTCCGTTCGTTCCGTCGCGTGGAGTGCGAAGTCTAGCTCACCCCACCGGAAAGGCCCTTCAGGTCCTGGAGCGCGGCCACGATGGCGCGCCCGTGCACCGGCCCCAGGCGCGCCGGCATTCGGTTGCCTGCCGACGGCCAGCGGGGAGAGGTGGCGCCCTTCCTTCAGCAGCCGCACGCGCACACTCACCATCCGGCCACCGATCCTCTGCGACGCTGATCGTGCCCGCCCGTCCACTCCACCCGTCGCGCCGGGGGATCATCCCCCGCTCCCCTGCTCATGCACGGGATGGCAGGTCAGGGCATAATCGGCGGTGCCAGGCGCGCTACCCGCGAAAGTCAGCGTGATCGTCCCTCTTCCGGTGCGCTCGCACCTAAGCCCGACGTCATCGGCAACCCCGGTTGAAGCGCGAGGCGCTGTGGACTGCGCGGGTGGCGCAGCAACGGACGGGGCCACCATGTTGTTTATCACGACCCCGGTTGCGAGGTCACTCGGCCAGACCTGAACGGCCTGTAACGCCCGCCCTTGCGCCCGGAATGCCTCTGAAAGGTTGGTGACGACCAGCACCCTCGGGGGGGGAACAGGCAAAGGGATTCCCTCTACACATTCGTACTGATACCAGGTGTGCGCGCCATCCGGGGCCGTGACCATAATATATTGGTAGATGCCCAGTTCGGTGCAGGTAACCTCGGTCTGACCATCGACAATCCGACGCCAGAGTTCCTGCGCACCAGCCACGAACTGTACTGTACTGGTCGGTTCGCCCAAGTACGCGCCGATATTCCTGGGCCTCGCCAGGAGGCCCGTGAGGGTCTCCACCGTTCCACATTCAACCAGGTAGGTACCCCGCGTGTTGTCAGGGAAGAAAATCGTGATGATGTCAGTCCCTGGGCTCACACAGCGGCCCATCCAGTTCCCTGCTCCGGCCACCTGCCACACAGCGAGGATTACCCCTGCAGTCTCGGATGTTGCTGCGTCGATGTCCTGCTTCAACACTACCTCAATGTCGAAGTCGTACCCTACGGGCGAGCTCATTACGTTCCCGTTCCACCTGGCGACCTGCATGAGGACGTCTGGTTCGGTCGGCATATCACAGGCGGCAGCGAACGCCAGGATGGATGCCACTCCTAAAGCTTTGGTTTTCTTCAACATGCGTCGTTCCTGGTGGAAGGGCTGGCAGGACCAGGCTCGTCGGGGACGGATTAGGACATATAAGGAGCGCTATCTAATCCACTATAATTGAAGTCACATAGTGTCGTCAAGGAGTACCAGGACGCCGAGGCCCGGAGTTCCGTGTCGCTGCCGCGTCCGGGCGAAGTGGCTTCCGCGGCAAGATCCCGCGGCCCTGCGTGGTAGGCGTTGCGGGCCGGTTCGGTGCGCCCGGGCCTCTGGATGACAGATTGCGCGATCGCGCGGCTGGTGTGCGATAAGAACGGCCCCGGCGCGGATGCGCAGGGGCCGTTCTGTTGTGCACGTCCGCTGATCAGCTCGCGCGGGTGCCGGCCGCTGCGGGATCCGCACCCCGGTCGGCGGCGGACGGCCGCCCATATGCGATGCGCAAGGATTGTCTTTGGGATCGACTACGATCGCCGACGGAAGGGGAAGCCGATAGAGCCAACGCTGGTCGGCGGCCCTGATCAACGCGGGTGACAACGCTGCTGGCAATAGGTATTTTCATCAACTGGCGGCAGGCCGTAACGAACGTGGCAGCGAGAGCCCACTCCGGCGTCGCCTGTCCACTTGTGCCCAGCATCGATCCCCGCAGTGACTCGGAGCCGAATGCGTCGAAACTCCACCAGCAGTACGCCGAGGCGCTGGCTCGTTGGTGCGGCACTCGTGCTCGCGGCGCTTCCGGCGCCCGGCCATGCCCAGGACTGCCCGTACTGGCCCTGTGGCGAACCCAGCCAGTCCGAGCGAATGAGCCGCGAGGCCGGCTACGCAATCGACATCGGCGCGAACGTGCTGATCGGCGGGTTGACGGGTGGGGTGGCCCAACGGTGGAACGGCGGATCGTTCTGGCAGGGATTCAGGCGGGGCGCCGTGGGCGGCGGGCTGGTGTTCGCCGGCAAGCAGATGACCGCCGCCCGCTTCACCGGCGCCGGAGTGGCCGGGCGCCAGGTCGCGGCGATCGGCAGCTCCGCGGTGAGCAACGCCGCGGCGGGCCGCCCTGCCCTGTCGCGCCTCGCCTTCCCCCTGGGTCCCGTGCGCGTCTACGCCGAGCCCGCCGCCGGCCGTGCGCGCGCCAAGCTGGACGTGGCCGGCGTAGCGGCGATCGCGTGGGGCGCCACACGGCCGGGTGCGAGGCTGGACGTGTCGTCGAGCCTCTCGTCCGGTGCCCCGGTCTTCCGCGTGTCGCCGGAGTGGGGACACCGCGCCGCGCACTTGGCCGGCGTGGTCCTGGTCAGCGAATCGGAGCGGCAGTTCCCCAAGGCGCTGGCGCACGAACGGGTGCACGTGGCGCAGTACGACTTTGCTTCGGTGACCTTGGGTGAGCCCGCCGAGAGCTGGATCGCGTCCCAGGTTCCGCCCCTCCGGGGCCTTTATCGATACCTAGACTTCGGGTCGGCCGTGGTCCTTCTGAGCGGGCTCAACATGGTGGTGCCCGACCAGGACAAGCCGTGGGAAAACGAGGCGCACCTGCTCGCCGCGACGCGGTAGCGAATGGTGGCGCCGGGGCGCGCCCCAGCAGAGAAGCCACACGACAGCAGGCCAGTCCACGAAGGTGAGCATCGTGTGGTCGTTGCAGCGAATTCATTCGCCCGGGGAGTCTTGGGCCCGCTTCCCCAAGCGACGACCGCGGACCGAGGCTGAGGGTTCCGTGCCGCTGCCGCGCCTAAGCGAAGTGGCCTCCGCAGCAAGATCCCACGGCCCTGCATGGTATTCACTGCGGGCCGGTTCCGTGCGGCCGGGCCTCTGGATGACAGGTTGCGGCGCGGGCCTCTGGATGACTGTTTTGCGGCGGGCTTTCGAGTGACAGATTGGTGCGATGGGGCGGCTGGGGTGCGAAAAGAACGGCCCCGGCGCTGATGCGCCGGGGCCGTTCTCGTCGTGCTCGTCTTTCCTGGGATCAGCCGTCGAAGCGGCGGAACGCCAGGCAGACGTTGTGGCCACCGAAGCCGAAGGAGTTGCTGAGCGCCAGCTCCACCGGCCGCTCAGTCGCCCCGTCAGTCCCGTAGTTCAGGTCGCAGTCGGGGTCGGGCGTGGTGTAGTTGATGGTCGGCGGGATCTGGCCGTGCCGGCAAACCAGGGCGCTGATCACCGCCTCCACACCCCCGGCCGCACCCAGCGTGTGCCCCGTCATGCTCTTGGTGGAGCCCACGATCACGTCGCGCGCGCGGTCGCCCAGCACCGTGCGGATGGCCGCCGACTCGTTCTTGTCGTTGGCCGGCGTGCTGGTGCCGTGCGCGTTCACGTAGCCCACCGCCTCCGGCCCGGCGCCGGCCTCGCGCAGCGCCGCGCGCATGGCGCGGACGGCGCCCTCGCCGCCCTCGGCGGGGGCGGTGATGTGGTACGCGTCCGCCGTCTGGCCGTAGCCCACGATCTCGGCGATGATGGTGGCGCCGCGCGCGCGGGCGTGCTCCAGCTCCTCCAGCACCACCATCCCCGCGCCCTCACCCAGCACGAAGCCGTCGCGGGTGGCGTCGAACGGGCGGCTGGCCGTTTCCGGCGAGTCGTTGCGGGTGCTGAGCGCCGTCATGCTGGCGAAGCCCGCCACCGTCAGCCCCGTGATGCTGGCCTCGGTGCCACCCGCCAGCATCACGTCGGCCTCGCCGTGCTTGATGCTGCGGAAGGCGTTGCCCACCGCGTGGGCGCCCGACGCGCACGCCGACACCGTGCAGTAGTTGGGGCCCTTGGCGTTGTAGCGGATGGACACCAGCCCCGCGGCGATGTCGGAGATGAACATCGGCACGAAGAAGGGCGACACGCGGCCGGGGCCCTTCTCCAGCAGGCGGGCGTGCTGCTCCTCAAAGGTGTGGATGCCCCCTATGCCGCTGCCCACGATCACGCCGAAGCGCTCGGAATCCAGCGTGTCGAACTTGTCGTCGAGCCCCGCCTCGCGCATGGCCTGCACGGCCGTGGCGATGGCGAACTGGCTGAAGCGGTCGGTGCGCTTCACTTCCTTGCGCTCGATGTACTGCCCCGGGTCGAAGTCCTTGGCCTCGCACGCAAAGCGCACGGCATGGCCGGATGCGTCGAACTGGGTGATGGGGCCGGCACCGCTACGCCCGCCGAGCAGGGCCGCCCAGGAGTCCTGGACCTCCAGCCCGACGGGCGTGACGAGGCCGGTCCCGGTGATCACGACTCGGCGGTTCATCAGCCGCTCCGGGACGGGTTCGGGACGTATGCAGGGCCGCCCCGGGGGGCGGCCCTATCGAAAGGCCGCGGTGGCAAGCGCCGGGGCGCTCAGCCGTTGCTGGCGTTGCTCGTGATGTAGTTGATGGCGTCGCCCACCGTGCGCAGCTTCTCGGCCTCTTCGTCGGGGATCTCCATCCCGAACTCTTCCTCGAAGGCCATCACCAGCTCCACCGTGTCGAGCGAGTCAGCGCCAAGGTCCTCCACGAACGAGGCCTCGGGGGTCACCTTCTCGGCGTCCACGCCCAGCTCGTTGATGATGATTTCCTTGACCTTCGCCTCGATGTCCGCCATGTCCGTCTCCCTGTCGTTGTTTTTTTGATCCCGTGAGTCCCGCGCCCCGGGGACGCGGGCCCTGCCCTTCGCACAATCCTACATGACCATTCCGCCGTCCACCACCAGCGTCTGGCCGGTGATGTACGCGGCGCCCGGGCCGGCCAGGAACCGCACCGCCGGGGCGATGTCCTCGGGCCGCCCCAGCCGCCCCAGCGCGATGTTGCTCATCAGCGCCGTGCGCGCGGCCTCGGGAAGGTCCGACGTCATGTCCGTTTCAATGTACCCCGGCGCCACGGCGTTGACCAGAACTCCGCGCCCGGCGAGCTCCTTGGCCACCGACTTGGTCAGCCCGATGAGCCCCGCCTTGCTCGCGGCGTAGTTGGCCTGCCCCGCGTTGCCGATGATCCCCACCACCGAGGTGATGTTGATGATCCGCCCGCTGCGGCGCTTCATCATCCCGCGCGAGGCCGCCCGCATCAGGTTGAAGGCGCCGCGCAGGTTGGTGTCGAGAACGGCGTTCCAGTCGTCGTCCTTGATCCGCATCAGCACGTTGTCGCGCGTGACGCCGGCGTTGTTCACCAGCACGTCCAACTGGCCGAAGTCGCCCTCCACCTGCTTGACGAGCGCGGCGCACGCCTCCGGGTCGGCCACGTCGCAGGCGTAGCCGCGGTGCCCCTCGCCCGGCAGCTCCGCCGCGGCCGCCTCTGCCCGCGCGCCGTCGCGCGCCACCAGCGCCAGCCGCGCCCCCGCCTGCGCCAGCTCCCGCGCAATCGCCAGGCCGATGCCGCGCGATCCGCCGGTCACCAGCGCCACCTGTCCCTGGAGCTCCTGCACCTCGCCACCTCCCGTCACGATGCACCGTTCAAGAACGCTTCCACCTGCTCCGCCGTCCCCAGCGCCACCCCGCGTCCCTCGGCCGCCCTGTCGATGCGCTTGAGCATGCCCGTGAGCACCTTGCCGGCTCCCACCTCCAGGAACCGCTCGGCGCCCATCTGCAGCATGGTGCGCACCGAGTGCGTCCAGCGCACCGTCGAGGTCAGCTGGTCAACCAGCAGCCGCCGCGCCTCCGCCCCGTCCGTCACCGGCTGCGCGCTGACGTTGCTGACTACCGCGAACGCGGGGTCGGCGAAGGCTACCGCGTCCAATTGCGCCTGCAGCCCCGCCTCGGCCACGCGCATCAGCGGCGAGTGGAAGGCGCCGGACACCGCCAGCGGCTGCACCTTCTTGGCGCCGGCGGAAACCAGCATGGGCCCCACCCGCTCCACCGCGGCCACGTCGCCGGATACGACCACCTGGCCCGGGGTGTTGAAGTTGGCGGGGACCACCACGGAATCCTCCGTCGACGCCTCGTGGCAGACGCCTTCCACCACCTCGTCGTCCAGCCCCAGCACCGCGGCCATGGTGCCCGGCCGCGCGTTGCCGCTTTCCAGCATCAGCTCGCCGCGGCGGCGCACCGTCCTCACCGCGTCGGCGAAGCCCAGCGAGCCGGCGGCGTGGTAGGCGCTGAACTCGCCCAGCGAGTGCCCGGCCGCGGCTACGACGTCGATGTCGGCGGCCCTGAGGACGGCCCAGACGGCGGCGCTGTGGGTGAGCAGGGCCGGCTGCGCGTTCACCGTCAGCGTCAGCTCGTCGGCGGGGCCCTCCCACATCAGCGTGGACAGGGCGAACCCCAGCGCCTCATCGGCCTCCTGGAAGACGGCGCGCGCCTCGGGAAAGCGCTCAGCCAGGTCCTTGCCCATCCCCACCACCTGCGAGCCCTGCCCGGGAAAGAGCAGGGCGATGCGTTCGCCCCCCATCACAGCCGCACCACGTTGGAAGCCCAGGTGAACCCGGCGCCGAAGGCCACCATCAGCACCAGCGAGCCCGGCCCGGCGAGGCCCTTTTCCACAGCCTCGTCCAGCGCCACCGGGATGGAGGCGGACGACATGTTGCCGTAGCGGTCTACGTTCACGTACACGCGGTCCATCGGCATCTTCGCGTACTTGGCGGTGCTTTCGATGATGCGCACGTTGGCCTGGTGGGGCACCATCAGGTCGATCTGGTCCGACGTGACGCCCGCGCGCACCAGGGCCGTCTCGGCCGCTTCGCACATGGCGCGCACGGCGGACTTGAACACCTCGGGCCCGGCCATCTTCACGTAGTGCGACCGATCGTCGAGCACCGACAGGTCCAGCGGCATGCGCGCGCCGCCACCGGGGCGCCACAGCAGCTCGGCCAGGGTGCCGTCGCTCTTCATGTACGTCGACAGGATGCCGCGCCCGTCCGTGGCCCGCTGCACCACCGCCGCCCCGGCGCCGTCGCCGAAGAGCACGCAGGTGGTGCGGTCCGTCCAGTCGACGATGGACGACATCTTTTCCGTCGCGCAGACCAGGATGGTTTCCGCCTGCCCCGACGCGATGTGCGCCTCTGCCATGGACAGCCCGTACAGGAAGCCCGAGCACGCCGTGGCGAAATCGTACGCGGCGGCGTTGCGGGCGCCCAGCAGGGCCTGCACGTCGCACGCTGTCGATGGCAGGAGCCGGTCGGGCGTGGCCGTCGACAGCAGGATCATGTCCAGGTCCAGCGGCCCGACGCCCGCGCGCTCCATGGCCACCCGCGCCGCGGCGGCGGCCATGTCGGCGGCGCCCGTCTCCTTGCTGGCGATGCGGCGCTCGCGGATTCCCGTGCGGCTGGTGATCCACTCGTCGTTGGTCTCGACGATGGTAGCCATCTCGGCGTTGGTCACCACCCGCTCCGGGTTGAAGCGGCCGGTGGAAACCAGGCGCGCGCGGGGAGCGGTGGGGATGGGCTGGATCATGGCTGCGCTTCCTCGGCCGGCGCCTGCGAAAGGCGGGCGGCCATGTGCTCCACCATGCGGCGGTTCACCGACTGCGCGGCGACGCCGATGGCGTTGCGGATGGCGTGGGGCGGAGACCCCCCGTGGCAGATGATGACGACCCCGTTGACGCCCAGCAACGGGGCGCCGCCGACGCCGGTGTAGTCCAGGCTGCGGAACACGCGGTCGAAGTCCATCTGCACCCCCTGCTCGGCGAACTCGCGCCGCAGCATGGAGGTGATGAGCCCCGCCACGGACTCGTAGAACTTGAGCAGGACGTTGCCCACGAAGCCGTCGGCCACCAGCACGTCGCACTTGCCCGTGACGATGTCGCGCCCCTCGATGTTGCCCACGAAGTTGATGTCGGGAAGCGCGGCCAGGAGCTGGTGGGCCTCTAGCACCACCTCGTTCCCCTTTTCGGGCTCGGAGCCGATGTTCAGCAGGCCGATGCGGGGACGGTCGATCCCGAGCATGTCCTCGGCGTACACGCTCCCGAGCTGGGCGAACTGCACCAGCTGGTGGGGCTTGGTGTCGACGTTGGCGCCCACGTCCAGCGCCAGGCAGCGCCCGGTGGAGGTTGGGATGCGCGCACCCACCGGCGGGCGGTCGACGCCCTGCAGGGTGCGCAGAATGACGAGCGACGCGGCCATCACGGCGCCGGTGCTCCCGGCGCTGATGAACGCGTCGACTTCGCCCGCCTGCAGCAGGCGCACGCCCACGACGATGGACGAGTCGCGCTTGCGGCGGATGGCCGTCGCGGGCGCCTCGTGCATCTCGATGACTTCTGACGCATGGACGATCGCCAGCCGGTCGCGCGGCGCGTCGGGCCACCGCGCCAGCTCGGCTTCGATCCGGTCCCGGTCGCCCACCAGCACCACGCTGGCGCCGGCGTCCAGGTCAAGCAAAGCTCCGACCGCGCCCTCGACCTCTACGGCCGGGGCACGGTCGGAGCCCATCGCGTCCAGCGCGATCCGCATGCGTGGTTTCGGGGTGACGGGTTCGTTTAGAACTCGTCGGCCTCGATACGCTGCTCCTTGCGGTAGTAGCCGCAGTTCGGGCAGACGCGGTGCTGGATGTGCGGATCTCCGCACTGCGGGCACGCGCTGAACGACGGCATGGCCGCCTTGACGTGCGTGCGGCGCTTGCGCTGGCGCTGCTTGGACTGGCGACGCTTCGGTACGGCCATCGGTGCCCCCTGCTCTGCTATCGGTAAGTGGTCAGTCGTCGAACTTGACGTTCTTCAGCACGTCCCAGGCGCTGGGTAGCTGCGCGGGAACGCAATCACAGCCCGCCGTGTTCAGGTCGGTTCCGCACTGCGGGCACAGCCCGCGGCAGTCCTCGCCGCACAGGGCGAACTCGGGCGCCCGCAGCAGCACCTGCTCGCGAACCACGTCGCGCAGGTCCAGCTCGTCGCCCCGCGCGGGGAGAGGATACACCTCGCCGTCCACGCCCTCGTCTTCTTCCGTCAGCGGCTCGAAAAGGAGGTCGACGGTGTCGTCGATCTCCTGCTCCACCGGCGTAAGGCAGCGGCGGCAGGCAAGCCGCACCGCGGTGCGGAGCCGGCCGCGCAGGAACACGCCCTCGCCCACGAAGCGGGCGGTGAGGTCCACGTCCAGCGGTGCCGCCAGCTCCACGCGGACGTCGCCCCACATCGGGTCGTCCGCGGCAACCTGCTCGCGAACGTGCACTTCTCCGCGGTCCAGCGCCGCGAGGTTCACTTTCAGCATAAACCGCAAAAGTACAGGGAAAAACGCTTCCTGTCAACCGAACGGCCGGAACGGCGGCCGGGGAGGAGGGCGCGGACGGGCTCCCGCGCGTCCCGTCCCTCCCAGCGTTCGTCCCATACACCGCTTGGACATCGGTGTGCGCGAGCCGGGGCGTCCGCGCCTCTACGCCATGCGCGCGGGGCCGTCGCCGCGGACGCCGTCCAGGCGGCGGTCGATGTCGTACGCGGCGCTGATCAGGGCCAGGTGCGTGAACGCCTGGGGAAAGTTGCCCAGGTGCTCGCCGCTGGGGCCCAGCTCCTCGGCGAACAGCCCCACGTGGTTGGCGTAGCTGAGGATCTTTTCGAAGACGAAGCGCGCCTGCTGCGGGTCTCCTCCGCGCGACAGGCACTCGGCGTACCAGAACGAGCAGATGGAGAAGGTGCCCTCCTCGTCCTGGAAGCCGTCGGCCTCGCCGCCGCGCACGGCGTAGCGGCGGACGAGCGAGTCTTCCACCAGGTCCTTCTTCACCGCCTCCATGGTGCTCACCCAGCGCGGGTCGGTGGGGCTGATGAAGCGCAGCAGCGGCATCAGCAGGCACGCCGCGTCCAGCGATCCCTCGCCCGGCGACTGCACGAAGGCGCGGCGGCCGGGGTGCCAGAAGTCGTCGAACACGCTGTGGTAGATGGTGTCGCGCGCCTCCATCCACCGTGCCTCGGGCGCCGGCAGCGAGCGGTGGCGGGCCAGGCGCACCGCGCGGTCCATCGCCACCCAGCTCAGGACGCGCGAGCTGAGGTTGGGGCGCGTGGCGCGGCGGATCTCCCAGATGCCGTGGTCGGGCAACCGCCAGTTCGCGCACACCCAGTCCACCATCTTCGTCAGCGACTGCCACAGGTCGTACGACAAGGGCTCGGAGTACTTGTCGTACAGGTAGACGGAGTCCATCAGCGCGCCGAAGATGTCCAGCTGCAGCTGCCCGACCGCCCCGTTGCCGATCCGCACCGGGCGCGATCCGCGGTAGCCTTCCAGGTGGTGGAGGGTGGATTCGGGGAGCTCGTGCGCGCCGTCGATGCCGTACAGCGGCTGCAGGGGAATGCCGTCGCCCTCCTCGGCGCAGCGCTCGGCGATCCACTGCATGAAGGGGCCGGTCTCGTCCGTCAGCCCCAGGCGGATCAGCGCGTACAGGGTGAACGCGGCGTCGCGCACCCAGGTGTAGCGGTAGTCCCAGTTGCGCGCGCCGCCCAGTGCCTCCGGCAGGCCGAACGTCGGCGCGGCCACCAGCGAGCCGTGCGGATGGCTGAACAGCATCTTGAGGACGAGCGCCGAGCGGTGCACCTCGTCGCGCCAGCGGCCGCGGTAGGTGGACCTGCCGATCCACGTCCGCCAGTAGTTGGTGGTGCGCTTGAAGGCTTCGGACGCGTAGTCGTGCGTGGCGGGCGCCGCATCGTGCCGCTCGGCGGCGGCCTCCAGGACGAAGGTGGCCGTCTGCTCGGGCTGCAGCTCGAACTCGGCCACGCAGTCGCCTTCCGCGATGCGCAGCGGCACCGACCCGCGCAGGCGCAGGTAGGCCAGCCCGGCGCGCCCGGCATCGTCGGGGACGAAGAGGATGCCGTTCTCATCTTCCGTCACCCGGTGCTCCACGAGCGCGTAGCCGAACCTGGGCGCGCAGCGCAGGCGAAAGCGCACGGTTCCCCGCACCGCCTTCACGCGGCGCACCACGCGGCGCACGCCGGCCGTTTCGCCCACGGGCATGAAGTCCGACACCTCGGCCACGCCGTCCGGGGAGAGCGTGCGGGTGAGCAGGACGTTGGTGTCGGGCAGGTACAGCTGCTTGCGGCGGGCCTCGCCCAGCTGCGGGTCGATGCGGTACGATCCGCCGCGCTTCGCGTCCAGCAGCGAGGCGAAGATGGAAGGCGAATCGAAGCGCGGGGCGCAGAGGAAGTCGATGGAGCCGTCCAGCCCCACCAGCGCCACCGTGTGGAGGTCGCCGATGACGCCGTGGTCCTCGATGGGCAGGTAGCGACTGGCCGATCGCGCGGAATGCGGGCTCATTGCCGGCGCGCAGGCGCAAATCGCGCACCTTCCGTCCACACGGGCCACGTGGGCACCCGCATCCGTGTGATGGCCGGGCGCGCCCGAGCGGGTGAATCCTCAGCGAGAAGGCAAAGCCCCGACGCGCCCTGAGCGGGTGAACCCGCCGCTCGGACAGCGGAAAGCCCCGACACGGGCCGCTGGCGCGTCCCGTTCGGGGCTTCACCCGCACGCCCACCTCGCCTGCCGACGCGCATCGATGTCATCCCGATGGAGCGGCCCCGGTGTACCCTGCCCGTACTCCACACTTTGCAGCGACTGAGGGATCCGCCACACACTCCGGGCGCGCTACACGGTTCTCCTCACACGGCAACCGGCCAGTCCGCGCAGGCGGACATCGTATGGTTGTTGCAGCGAATTCATACGCCCGACGGAGCCGAGGCCACTGCCGCGTGAGCGGGTGAACCCGCCGCTGGGACAGCGGAAAGCCCCGACACGGGCCGCTGGCGCGTCACGTTCGGGGCTTCACCCGCACGCCCACCTCGCCTGCCGACGCGCACCGATGTCATCCCGATGGAGCGGCCACGGTGTACCCTGGCCCTACGCCATACTTTGCAGCGACTGAGGGATCCGCCACACAGCCGGGGTGTCGCTCGCTATCCGGGATGCGTTGAGCCTGTTCCTTTCGGGCCGGAACGGCCCTGGAACCACTTCGGAGCAGGCTGAGAGAGCGAAGCGGTGCGCCAAGTGTGTGGCGGATCCCTCGGTCGCTGCTGGTTCTGGAGCGGCTGCGGGTTCGGAGTGGCCGCTCCTCGGGATGACAGGCGTTGGCTCCGGCCGTCAAGGTAGAGGCTAGCCCCCGCTGACGGCGGGGACGATGACGATGGTGCTTCCGGGGTCCACCGGCGTCTCCAGGCCCGCGGTGAAGCGGATGTTCTCGCCGTCTACGAAGACGTTCACGTGCTGCCGGACGATGCCGCGCTCGTCCATCACCCGGTCCGTCACTCCGCCGTGCAGCGTGGCGACGGCCGCGAGCGCGTCGCCCACCGTGCGGCACGGCGTGCCCAGGCGGATCTCCGCGCGCCCCGCTGCGTAGGGCTGCAGCATGCTGGGAAGCTCGACGACGATGGCGCCGTCACGCGGCTGGGTCACGCCGCGCCTCCCACCACACCCGCCTTCACGCAGACGATGGGCGGCAGCGTGGCGCTGATCTCGTTCCACGTGTCGCCCGCGTCCGCCGATCCGAACAGCTTGCCCCCGCGCGTCCCGAAGTAGATGCCAGCCCGTGCGTGACCGTCCGTGCACAGCCCGTCGCGCAGCACCGTTTCGTACGCGCCCTCCTGCGGAAGCCCCTCGCTCAGCGGATGCCACGTCTCGCCGGCTTCGCGCGTCCGGTACACGCGCAGCTTGGCTTCGGGCACGATGCGAAACTGGTCGGATTCCAGCGGGATGATGTAGACGGTGTCGGGCTCGTGCGGGTGCACCTCGATGGCAAACCCGAAGTCCGACGGCACCCCGTTGGCAATGTCGTGCCAGGTGTCGCCCCAGTCGTCGCTGCGGTACAGCCCCCAGTGGTTCTGCAGGTACAGCCGCTCGGGTCGCGACGGGTGGTTGACCACCTTGTGCACGCACTGACCGAACTCCGGGTGCTTGTCGGGGAGGAACTCCGCACGCACGCCGTGGTTGCGCGCCTGCCAGCTCTGCCCGCCGTCGTCGGTGCGGTAGAAGCCAGCCGTGGAGATGGCGACGCCCATCCGCCGGGGCTCGGCCGCGTCCAGGACGATGGTGTGAAGGCACAGGCCGCCGCCGCCTGGCTGCCAGCGCGGGCGGTGCTCGTGATTCAGCACTCCATCGACCGCGCTCCACGTGTCGCCCGCGTCGCGCGACTGGAAGAGCGCCGCGGGCTCTACGCCGCAGTATACCAGGTCCGGCTCACTCACCGGGCCGGGGCGGATCTGCCAGATGTTGGCGAGCGCCAGGCCGGAGTCTTCGGGGAACTTCACGTTCTGCCGCTCGGGTGACGTCCACGTGGCACCGAAGTCGTCGCTGGTGCGCACCACGCTGCCCCAGTGCCAGCTCTGCGTGCCCGCCAGGATGCGGTTGCGGCCGCCCCGCTGGTCGAACGCGAGCGAGTACACCGTCTCGCCCCGGAAGAACGGGCCTTCCGTGCGCCACTCGCGCCTGTCCGCGTTGGACGTGAGCACGAACGCGCCCTTCATGGTGCCTACCAACAGGACTACGTCGCCTGCACTCGGGGCGGACTGTCGGTCCTCGGTCATGGGCGATCTCCGGCACGTGTTCGGCGGCTCCGGACGGATGCCGCGTCGCGCAGTGTAACCCGGGTGGACAACATAGCCAAGGAAATTCTACGCTGTAGCGAGGTTGGGAAGATGCCTCGGCTGGAAAACCGAGGCCTCCACCGTGCTGGGCCGACTGAAGTCGCGGCAACAAAGGCCCAAAGTCCGCCTTCGCGGATTGCACGCGCAGTCGAGTGCGCGAGGCCAGCCGAAGCGCGATTCAGGTCTCCCCCTCCCCTGCGCAGCGGGGGACGGGGGCCGGGGGGAGGGGGCTTCCGCGGCATGCGAGGCAGCCTATCGAATCCCGATCGAAGTTCCCCTCTCTCCCAGCGCAGTTTGCCGGGGGAGGGGCCCGCGGAGGGGTCCGCCGGAGGATGCACCCGGCCCCCGCGTGAGCGGGTGAACCCGGCGCTTGGAAAGCGGAAAGCCCCGACACGGGCCGCTCGCGCGTCCCGTTCGGGGCTTCACCTGCACGTGCGGGCTGGTGCCGACGCTTACGGCTGCTTCGTCACCACGCGGCGTACGGCGGGGTCGGACCAGGCTTCACGCAGCGCCGGGTCCTGCTGAATCTCGCGCTGCACCGCCGGGTCCCGCACCAGTTCGCCCGCGAGGTCCAGGAGCTTCCGCGTCCCCTCGTCGACCGGCCCCGCCGCCAGCGTGGGCATCGCGTGTCCGCTCCCCCCGTGGTTCATCCCGGCGTGCGCAGTCGCGGCTCCGCCCGCCACATGCGCGCTGGCGTGCGACGCATGGCTGCCGTGCGCGCTCGACGCCCCCGTCCCGCGGGTGTGATTCGTCCCGGCGTGCGACGTGCCTCCAGACTGCGGGGTGTGGCCTGCGTGTGTCGCCGCGGACGAGGTGCGCGCGGTGGCGTGATTCATCCCCGCGTGGCTCGCGCTTGCCCCCTCCGTGGACGCACGACCGTGAGCGCCCGCGTGCCCCGCCGCGCCCGTGGATGCGTGCCGAGTTCCGCCAGTCCCTGCGTGCCCGCCCGTGTGCGCCGTTCCGGCCGTGGCGCGTCCGGCGCTGCCCCCGTGCGCCGCGTGGTCCACACCCGGCGCCGTGTTGGATGCCGTGCCGGTGCCGCCATGGGCCGAGTGATCCGTTGCCGCTGCCGGTGTTCCATCGCTAGTTGCGTGGCCCATGGCGGAATGGTCCATCCCTGCCATCCCCGCAGCCGAATCTGTGGCGACCGAGTCGTGCATCGCGTGGGGGGCAGGGGCGGGCGCAACCGTGTCTCGCCTGGCCTCCAGCGGGCGCTCGGCCGTGTCGGGCTCGCCCGAGCACCCGGCCATCACCAGCGCCGCCGCGAGGCTTGCACCGTACTTTCCGAACATCGCCATCACCTGGGTCGTGGACGCGGATCGCCGCGCCGTTTCAGTGCCGGTGCGCATCGGCGGCGGGCGCGGCGGGCTGGGCGCGGCGCAGCTCGGCCAGGCGGCGCTGCACCTCGGGATCGCTCCACAGCTGGTGCAGGCGCGGATCGGAATGGATGCGCGCCTCCACCTCGGGGTTGGAGAGCAGACGCACCGCGAAGTCGATCGCCTGCGCGCTGTCCGAGGCCGCCACGCCCGCCCGCATCGCCCCGTCATCCATCCCGTGCGCGGCCTGCATCTCGGCGATCAGGCGCTGCAGCACGGGATCGGTGGCCACTCGCTCGCGGATGACGGGATCCGCCATCAACCGCGCGTGCAGTTCCGCGATCAGCGCCGGACTCGGCGACCCGCTCCCGCCCTTTGCGGAGGCGGAAGGGGCCTGCGTTGCGTGCGCGGAGTGGTCCGCCGCCGGCATCGCGGCGGACGGGGGCGTGGCGGCGTGGGCCGAGTGATCCGTCCCCTGCGGCGCCGCGGCGGAGGGCGGGGCGTGGCCCATGGCGGCGTGATCGGTCCCGGAGCCGCCGGCGGCACCGTGCTGCATCCCCCCGTGGGCCATCACGGCGCCGCGCTCGACCGTGGGCTCCGGAAAGCCGGGGAGCAGGCCCACGACCGGTCCGCCCATGTTCTGCACGCCCATCGCGTGGCTCATCGCCAGCCACTCGGCCTGCGTCATCACGAACGACGTGTTGTCGCGGTACCGCTCCGCCGCCAGCAGGATCTCCTCCCGCTTCTTCTCCCGCGGCACCCTGGGCGACGCCAGGATGTCGGAGATCACGTCGTGCATGCCGTGCAGGTTGTCGAAGATGATCGCCGCTTCCGGGTACCGCGCCGCGAACCGGGGCGCCACCGCCGCCGTCATCGGCATCAGGCGGGGCATGTTGCGGGGCGCGTCCTGCAGCATCTGCCGGAAGCGCGCGACCGTGGCCGTCACCCCGGTCTGCCGCTCTTCGGGGGTGCGGCCGACCACGAGCGGCTCGTACAGCCCCACCTGCAGCCAGTGGTAGCCCCAGATCAGCCCGTTGAACTTGGGATAGTTGTCGCGGAACGCCGTTGCGTAGTACTGGCCCTCCATCAGCTCCATGTTCTTGGGAACGGAGCTGAAGGCCACGTCCGGGCGGCTCTTGTAGTAGCGCAGCAGGCTCGCGATCTCGGCGTCCTTCTGTTCCTGCGACAGCCGGTCGTCGCCCAGCACGTCGTACATCTGCCGGTGAAGGAGGTGCGCCCATTCGAACATGAGCTTCGCCTCGGGGGCGAGCTTCACGTATTCGATCTCGATGGCGGCTTCTTCCAGCGGCATCCGCGGCGGGCTCAACAGCAGGCGCCGCGTGATGAAGTCGTACTCGCGCTCTTCCAGCTCCGATACGGGCGCGCCCGGCCGGGTGTAGAGCTTTTCGTACAGGATGGCGTGCCCGTAGTCGAACGCGTTGAACAGGCGGTCGGCACCGGGATAGTTGCGCCGGAACACCCAGTTGTGCTCGGCGGGCATGTAGAACTGCTCGTGCTGCCGCGTGAACTGCGCGCGTGCGGGCTCGGCCGACGCGCCGAGCGCCATGCCCAGGACCGCGGCGCCGAGGACGGCTCGTGCGGTAAACTTCGTCGTCATCACTTCTCCTCTATCGGTCAGGCCGGCGCTGCCGCCGGCCGTCGCGCGCTTTCAGCGGACCGGGAGCAGGCCGCGCACCGCGAAGGCGTGCGCCGCTCCAAAGGTGAACGACCAGCCCTGCTCATCGCCCGCGAACCGGCGGCCGAGCCCCAAGTCCACGTTGAACTGCGGGCTCGTCTGATACCGGAGTCCGGCTTCCGCGGTCCACCCCAGCCGTTCGTCGTCGTCCAACGGCTGCTCCGCGAACAGGCCGGCGATCGCCAGCAGGCCGCGCAGCGGAAAGGCGCGATCGACGGCGATGCCCGCCATCCACCGCGACGCATCGCCCACGTCGCCCCCTTCCGAACCGAGCGTGTACTGGCCGTTCAGGTGAAAGCGCGCGCCGGTGAAGGTGCGCGTGGCGATTCCCTTCAGCGAGGTGAAGGCGCGGTCCGGGGCCAGCCCTCCCACGGGAAGCAGCGTCTCGACGGCGACGGCGAACGCCGGGAGCGTGCGCGTTTCGACGTTCAGGTTGTGGAGCCCGGCGATCTCGATGCCCGCCAGCCCCTGCACGTGGTCGTGGTCGCCGTCGTCCAGGAACGATACCGGAAAGCCCACCTCCAGCTGCGTGCGGGGCAGGATTCCATAGGCGATCTCCGGGGCGATCTCCCAGTTGTACGCGCCGCCGTTCTCGTGCTCCAGGCGCACGGGGGCCAGCTGCAGCTCGAAGGCGTATCGCTCGACCGGCGCGGCGTCCTCGATCTGCACGGGTCGGCCGCGGTCGGTGTTGTAGTAGTCGGTCTGCGCGCAGGCGGGCCGCGCCGCCGCGCCGAATGCCAGCGCGGCCGCCGCGGCGGCCGCGGCGGCCGTGATGATTCTTGTCATGCTCTCCAGGTCAGTGTCGAACGGTTCGCCGCGCGGGACGGCAAGTTGCGGTCCCGCGCAGGTGCATCTTCTCTGGATTGCGGGACTTGGGTGTGCGAGCCGTGGCGGGTTGTGGCGGCTGGTGGGGGCCCCTCCCCCGGCCCCTCCCCGCACAAACTACGTGCGGAGAGGGGGGAAGTTCGGGTGGGGGTCGACGGGCTGCCGGTGCATGCGGCGGGAGCGCGAAGGGGCGGGGCCAGCCGGCTCCGCCCCTTCACTCATCCGTCCGCCCGCGGGGTGCGGCTCAGGGCCGCGAAGCCACGCTCGCGGAGGCCGAGGTCACCGTGACCCAGGTGGTGTCGCTCGTGACGCCGCGCTCGCTCTGGGAGAACACGGGCGTGGTGCCGGGGGCCTTGGCGGTCACCTTGCCCACCGAGTCGACCGCCGCAATGCCGGGCGAGTTGCTGAAGTACCGGATCGGCGCGTCGGGAATGGGCGAGCCCTGCGCATTGTACGCGGTCGCCTGCACCTGGCCGGTCTGGCCCACCGCGAGCGCCAGCGTCCTGGGCGTCTGCCGGACCGAGACCACGCCCCACCGCGAGGTCACCGTGAAATGGACCGGCTGCAGTCCCGGGGCGGTGGCCGTCACCCGGGTGGACCCCCCGAACTTCGGGGTGAAGAAGATGCCCCCCACGCCGGCCTTGCCCGTGACGCTCGGGTTGTAGAAGTAGAACGTCCCCCCGCGGTCGGAGGTGAAGGTCACGCTCACCGACGGAGACGGGTTTCCGCTGGCGTCCCTGACCACGACCTTGAGCATGCTGTCGGTTCGCGCGCCCGCCTCGACCAGCTGGTTGTCTCCGGAGAGCTTCTGCATCTGGGCAGGTGCCGCGGTGAGCAGCGTCGCCCTGAACGTGGCGAAGATGCGGGCCTCGCCCGTGGCGTTGTCGATGCCGAGCGCCTGCACCCGCTGGCTGTCGGCCTGGCTCGTGCCCACCGTCCACCGCTCGCGCGCCAGTCCCTGGGCGTTGCTCACGGCGATCCCCGCGAACACCCGCCCGCCACCCGACGACACGCGGAACACCACCGCCTGCCCCTGCACCGGCTGCCCGCTCGCGTTCACCACCTTCACGACCAGCGGGTCCGGCAGCTCGCGCCCGGGCAGCACGGCCTGGTTGTCGCCGGACACAATGGTCATGCTGGCCATTTCGGGCGCGTTCACCGAGCTGGCCGGGGCGCGCTCGCACGCGGCCGCGGAAAGCGCGAGCAGCGCGAGCGCGGGAAGGAAACGGGCAGGACGCATGTGGTAGTCTCCGTGGCGGGAACAGGGGGTGTGCGCGAAGGTCTCGCGAACCCCGTAAGATAACGTAAGAACGCGCGGGAGAACAGGTTGCGCACCCAATCGGCCGCTCCGTTCGCCGCCCCGGGGTGTGGTTCGGGCGGCGCGGATGCGGCGGCGTCGGAGCGAACCTGGCACCCGCCCGCCCGCTTCCGCCCGTTTTTCGCGGCCGGCGGGCCGTCCGCGCAGTCGACAAGGAACGACCCCTCGCCCGAGGTTCGGGGGAGGGGTCGGTCGTTGCGCGATATTCGAACGGGCGCCGGGCGGCCTTCGAGTGCGACTGGTCAGGTCACATGGCGGCGCGCCGACCCGACCGTTGCCGCCTTGATAGCGGCACGTCGATCTTGGTGGCGCACGTTGGGGCGCCGCGGCGGGAGGAGACTCGGGCGGCCGTACCCCTTCGTCGCAGGAACCCATCGTGAGCGAGATCAAGAGCCTCTTCTTCGCCGCCGATCCCCATTCCGCCCCCTCGTACGGCAAAGCTCCCCGCCTGATGGTGGACGAAGACGTCCGGCGGATTCGCGAGAAGGTTCGCGCGGCCGAGCATAGGTCGCCCGTCCGAGCCCAATCGGCAACCGCTGGGGGCACCCCGCACGCTGCTTGCTGAAGGGGCCGCGGCGGCGGGGTCGCCGGGAACACGGATGCTCAATTGGACGAGGGAAGACGGTTCGTGGACAAGCGCGACGTGGGCGGCGTGGGAGGGGGGACAGGGGAGATCGGGTGCGGCGGGAAGCCCGGCGCGCAGGGACGTGCCGAGGCCGTCCGGCTGGCTGCCCCTCCGCCGCGCTGAGCCGCGGATGTGGATTGTCTTCGCGCTCGTAGCCGCCATCGGGACGGCCGCGCACAGCTTTTCGCTCAAGCTTACCGCGGCGCGCGGCGGCGTGGTGGTCTCGACGGTGGCGTACCGGCTGGTGGGCGGCGCGCTGCTGTGCGCGGCCGTGTCACTTACCGGCGGATGGCCGCCGCTGACCCCGGGCTTCTGGCGTGCCATGGGGATGGTGCTGGTTCCGGAGGTGCTGGGGATGGTGCTGATGGCGCTTGCCCTGCGCGGCGGCGAGCTGTCCGTCATCCAGCCGCTGAGCGGGCTGCTGCCGCCGCTGGTGATGCTGGGCGGCTTCGCCTTCCTGGGCGAGGTGCCCACGCCTTTCGCGGCGGCGGGGGTGGCGATGGTCACGCTGGGCATCTACTGCATCGGCCTGCGGCCGGGCGGCTCGGCGCTGGGCCCCATTCGCTCCCTCGCGGCCTCCCGCGCCAGCTGGTACGCCGTGGGATCGTTGGTGGCGTTCAGCTTTGCCACGCTCGTGCACAAGGTGGGGATCGCCGAGGTGGGGCCGTTTCCGTGGGGCGCCGCACTGTCGCTGGGGTCGGCGGCGGTGCTGGCGGCGGGGCTGCCGTGGATGGCGTGGAGGGAGCAGCCCGGCCTCGGCCTGCCCGCGCGGATGATGCCGTGGGCCTGGCTGGTGGTGCTGACGGGAACCACCTTCGCCGTGCAGGTGGCGGGGCTTCAGTTGGCGTTCCGGCTTGCGCAGGCCGGCTACGTGATGGCCGTGGCCAGCACCAGCATCCTGATCGCGACGGCGCTGGGCATCGGCTTCCTGGGCGAGCGCTCCGCCGTCCGCACCCGCGCCGCCGGAGCGCTGCTCGTCACCAGCGGCGCGGCGCTGATCGCGCTGCTGGGATAGCAGCCATCGTCAACATGATGACATATCAAGCCGAAGGCTCCGAGAGCATGTAGCTCGCGGAGCCTCGGCCAAGTCCCACACGACCGGCAGCGTTCAGTGCACTCCGCCCTCGGTGCCGGTACGCCCGGTCTGGTTTGCGTCGGGGGTGCGGTCGCCCGTCTCGCGGATTTCGACGGTGTCTACCTCACGCTCGCCGCTGGTGCGGGCGGCGACCACCGCGGCCGCGGCTACTCCGGCCACGCCCAGCGCAGCCGCGGCCATCAGCCCCTTCGCCAGCCCGCCGCCCTCCTTCGACTCTTCGGACTCCTCGGAAGTACGGCGCGCGCCGCCGGAGCTCTCCTCACCCTTGCCCGAACGCGAAGTCTTGCCTTCCGCCGACCCCGAACTCTTTCCGCGGGCGGACTGCGACTCGCCGCTCTTGGACTCCGAGCCCTTTGCCTCTGCCCGTTCCGAACCCTTGCCGCGAGCCGACTGCGATTCGCCGCCCTTGGATTCCGACGCCTTGCTCTTCGACTGCGATTCGCCGCCGTTGGACTCCGACGTCTTGCTCTTCGACTGCGATTCGCCGCCCTTGGACTCCGAGCCCTTGCTCTTCGCCTGCGATCCGCCGCTCTTCGACCCTGAGCCCTTGCTCTCGCCCGACTCCGAACCCTTGCCGCGGGCGGACTGCGATTCGCCGCTCTTCGACTCGCCCTCGTGCTCCGCCATCCACTTGTTGGTGTGGTGATGCACCTTGCCATCGTCGCCGATGTACCGGCGCTCCTCCAGCGAGTATTCCTTCGTCTCGCGTTCGTTCTCCGCCATAGCCATACTCCCGATCCAGGGTTCGTTGCACCATTCGAGGTGAGCACAGTGCACGGTCGGTGCCGCCGGGGCCGACCCCGTCCATCGACCCGGGGGCCTGATTTCCAGGTGCGCATCGTGCCGTTCGGGCGTAACGTTCGCGCGCACTCCGCGTCATCGATTCCTGGGCTCGTGTTCATCCGGAGCACGAAGCCGTGCCTGGCACCCCTGATCCGGGAGCCCGAATGAATGTCTCTGCCCAACGGATGAAGATGAGGGACCTAGCGCTGCTCCCGCTCCTGCTCGGTGCCTGCGGCCAAGCGGCCCGCGGACCCGCGGCCGGCATGCGCGGCGCCTTCGACTATGACGCTCGCCAAGTGCCGACCGTGCGGATCGCCGGTACCGAGACGCAGGACGGCGTCTCCATCCACGACGTGGAATATGCCGGCCCCGATGGCCAGCCGGTCCGCGCGTACCTGGTGATTCCCGGGACGGGAGGCCGCGCCGCGGGGGTGATCTACACGCACCCGGCGCCGGGCAGCCGCACCACGTACCTGGACGAGGCCGTGGAGATGGGGCGCCGCGGCGTCGCCTCCCTCGTGCTGGACGCGCCGTGGTCCAGGGAAGCCTTCTGGCTGCCGCTGTTCAAGGACGGGGCGGCGGACCTGGAACGCTACACGGGCGTGGTGGTGGGATTGCGCCGCGCGGTAGACGTGCTCGCCGCCCGGCCCGAGGTGGACGCGGCGCGGATCGGGTACGTGGGGCACAGCTTCGGAGCCGCGTTCGGCGGGGCGTTGGTGGGAGCGGAGCCGCGCATCCGGGCGGCCGTGCTGATCGCGGGGCCGTCCAGCTTCACCGAAATCGCCGCGGTGAACAACCCGGAGCTCATGGGAGAGGCGCGCGACCGTTACGCGCGGGAGATGGCGCCGATCGATCCCGTGAACCACGTCGGGCGAGCGGCGTCGCGGCCGATTCTGTTCCAGTTCCCCCGGCAGGAACAGTACTTCGCCGAGGCCACGTTCCTTCGGTACGCCGCCGCGGGAGCGGAGCCCAAGGAGGTGCGGTGGTACGACGGCGATCACTACCTGAAGTCGTCCGACGCGCGCGACGAGCGGATCGCCTGGCTGCTGCAGAGACTCGGCGCGCGATAAGAGCGCTTGGGCAGGCGCACCCGCTCGGTGCCCCTCCCTACAGCGGGATGGTGGTGCGCCACGCGGGCAGGAATTTGCAGAACGCGGCCCTGCGGCACGGCTCGCGCGCCCTCCGGTTCCAGGAGGGCGCGTGGCTGGGCTTCGGAGGGCCGCGTTCCCCTTTCATGTGCAGGTTCATGACCCCAGCAAAGCAGGACCGGACCCCGGGCGACAAGCCCGTCGCGGCGTCGCCGCGCGAACCGCACACCTACGCGCGCCGGATCGACTGCGCGCCCCGCCCCGCCGCGGCGCCGGAGGGCGGCACGAAGGCCGGCGAGAGTTCCACCAAGGGAGAGCACGCTTGACGGACGAAGCGATGGAGACGGGAAGCGAAGACCCCATCCGCCTGCGCTCGGTGCGGCCGCTGCGCGGCCCCAGCATCTGGGCCACCCACCCCGTGGCCGCCTGCGAGGTGTGGATCGCGCCGCCGCTGGCGGCGCGGCCCCCCGAGGCGGTTCCCGGGCTGATGGAGCAGCTGGCCGCGGCGCTTCCCGGGCTTTCGCCCGACGCGGTGGCGTTCGGCATTGGGCGCGAGGAGGCGGCGTGGGCGCAGCTGGTCGGCCGCGTGGCGGTGGCGCTGCAGCTGCTGGCGGGCGCGCCCACGATGTTCAACCGTGTGATCCCCGGCGCGCACGGCGAGCCGCCGCAGCTGGCGGTGGGCTACGCCGAGGCCGAGGTGGGTGTCGAGAGCCTGTACACGGCCGAAACGCTGCTTCTGCGCGCCCTGCGCGGGGACGAGTTGGGCCTGGATGCGTCGGTGATTGCCCTGCGCGAGGTGTTCCACGACGCGCGGCCGCGGGCGACTTCGCTGGTGCTGATCAAGGAGGCACGGCGCCGCGGCATTCCCGTGCGGCGCTTTGCGGGCGACCCCGTCTTCCAGCTGGGCCTGGGGCGCAACCTGCGGCGGATGGACGGCGCGATGACGGACTTCACCAGCGTCATCGCCACGGACATGACCTCCGACAAGGACCGCACCAAGCGCATCCTGGCCCGCAACGGCCTTCCCGTTCCCGAGGGCGGCGTGGCCGAGACGGCCAAGGAGGCGCTGGAGATCGCCCACCGTATCGGCTTTCCCGTGCTGCTGAAGCCGCTGGACGCCAACGACGGGCGCGGCATCTCCGGCCGGCTGGACAGCGACGACGAGGTGCGCGCGGCGTGGCCCATCGCCCTGGCGGAGCATCCCAAGGTGGTCGTGGAGCGCTTCGCGCAGGGGCGCGACCACCGCGTCATCGTCGTGGACGGCAAGGTGGTCGGCGTGTCGGAGCGCGTTCCCGCGCACGTGGTGGGTGATGGGCGGCGGACGGTGCGGGAGCTGGCGGAAGAGGTGAACCAGGATCCCAAGCGCGACCCGCTCCATCCCAACCCCACGCTGGTCCGCATTCCGCTGGACGAGCAGACGGAGGAGTTCCTGGCGCGCGAAGGGCGGACGATGGACACCGTTCCCGCCGCTGGCGAGACGGTCTGCCTGCGCCCCACGGCCAACATCTCCACCGGTGGGACCTCCGTGGACCGCACGGACGAGATCCATCCCCGGAACGCCCTGCTCTGCGAGCTGGCCGTCGCCGCCGTGGGGCTGGACATCGCGGGGATCGACGTGCTGACGGACGACATCGGGGTTCCCTTCGACGAGAACGGCGCGACGATCCTGGAGGTGAACGCCTCCCCCGGGTTGCGGATGCACACCGATCCCGACGTGGGAACGCCGCGCGACGTCCCCGGCGCCATCCTCGACATGCTCTATCCGCCGGGGGCGGCCTCCACCATTCCCGTCATCGCCATCACCGGCACCAACGGAAAAACGACGACCACGCGATTGATCGCCCACATCTTCCGGCAGACGGGGGTGCGCGTGGGGTTCACCACCACGGATGGCATCTACTACCAGGAACACTTGCAGATGGAGGGCGACTTCACCGGCCCCTTCGCGGCGGGCGTGGTGCTGGCCAACCCCAAGGTGGACGTGGCGGTGATCGAGACGGCGCGCGGCGGCATCCTGCGCTCGGGGCTGGGCTTCGACGAGTGCGACGTGGGCATCGTGCTGAACGTCACGGCCGACCACCTGGGGCTGCGCGGCATCCACACCGTCGAAGACCTGGCCGAGGTGAAGGCCGTGATCCCCTCCGTGGTCAAGGAGGACGGATTCGCGGTGCTGAACGCCGACGATCCCCTGGTGGTGGGGATGGCGGAGCGGACGCCGGGCGGGGTGGTGTACACCTCGGTGCTGGGCAAGGCCGACAACCCGGCACTGGCCGAGCACCTGGCGTTCGGCCACATGGCGGTGATGGTGGAGGACGAGGGCGGGCGCGAGTCGCTGGTCATCCGCGGCGCCAAGGGCGGCGCGCGCGTTCCCGTGGTCGCCGTCGACGAGGTGCCGCTGGCCATGGGGGGCGCCGCCCGCTTTCAGCTGCACAACCTGATGGCGGCGGTGGCGGCGGCGTACCTGCAGGAGGTGCCGGTGGAGACGATCGCCCAGGGGCTGCGCACCTTCCTGCCCTCGGGAACGGCCACGCCGGGGCGGATGAACGTGCTGCAGACGGCGCGCGGCACGGTGATCGTGGACTACGCGCACAACCCCGCCGCGGTGCGTGGGCTGATGGAGTTCGTGGGGCGGATGCCGGCGGCGCGGCGGATCGGGGTGATCACCATGCCCGGCGACCGGCGCGACGAGGACCTGCGCGAGCTGGGGCAGATCTGCTCGGTGCTGGACTACGCGGTGGTGAAGGAGCACGAGAAGTACCGGCGCGGCCGGCCGGCGGGCGACGTGGCCCGGCTGATTGGCGAAGGGCTGCAGGCGGGCGGCCTGGCGGCCGAGAACATCGAGGCCGTGTACCCCGAGCCCGAGGCGGTGGCCCGCGCGCTGGAGCTGATGCAGCAGGACGACCTGCTGGTAATTTTGGCCGACGACTTTCTGGACGTGCTGGCGCAGGTGCAGCAGGTGGAGGGCGGTGCGACCGAAGCCACCGTGCAGGCGGCCGCCGCCGAGTGAAGCGGCCTCGGCGCCGCTGGCGCCCTCGGCTCTGCTGGGGCCCTCGGCTCTGCTGAGGCCCTCGGCTCCGCTGGGGCGAATGAATTCGCGGCAACGACGGCCCAAAGTCCGCCTTCGCGGACTGCTTTTCAACGGCCGCGCCGACACGCGTCCAGGTGCATGCAAGTCCTGCCGCGCAACAGCGTGTCATCCTGAGGCCCAGGCGCACCGTTCCCGCCCGCACGCCATCGTACGCGGGCCGAAGGATCTAGCGGCGGAACCGTACAAGTATGGGCGCGGCAGCGGTCACGGATGTCTGGACCTCGGCGCCGCTGGGGCCCTCACCCGGCCGCGCTGACACGCGTGCCACCTCTCCGCAAGCGACCGCAAGCGGGAGAGGGTGTACACACCAGCGTCGCGCGCGGGGCGAGCCGAAGCGCAGTCGAATTCCCCCTTTCCCCCGCTTGCGGGGGAGAGGGCCGGGGAGAGAGGGCAGCCGGCGGAATGCGCCGGAGCTGCCGAAGCACTCCGATTTTCCGCCAGCCTTCGCGCGCCCCGCCGCCGGGGAGCGAGGCGATTCCGGCATCCGTGGCGCTGTCGCGTCCATAGTGAGAAGTGGCGCCGGGCTAGATCCTTCGGCCCGCGATGGCTGTGCTACGGGCCAGTTTGGCGCGCCTGGGCCTCAGGATGACAGGCGCTGGGGGGGTGCCGGCACGGAGGTGGGGTGACGCACCGGGCTGGCTCCCTTCCCCCGCGCGGTTTGCGGGGGAAGGGCTGGGGATGGGGGGCGCCGCGGCCTGCACGGATATCTGCCAACCGGCAACTGAAGTTCCCCCCTCTCCGCACGTAGTTCGTGCGGGGAGGGGCCGGGGGAGGGGCACCCCGAAACGACGAGGCTCCGCGGGCATCGTGCCCGCGGAGCCTCCTTCATCATCCGGCTGGGTCTCCCGTTACCGGGAACCCGCCAGGTTACATCCGGCCGTCCAGGCGGTCGTCGCGGACGCCGCGGTCCGTGGAGACGTTGGTGCGGTCCACCTCGGCGTGCTCGCGGCGGAGCTCCGTGTCGATGGACTCGTTCTCCACCACCTCGCGCTTGCGCACCAGGATCTCCTCGGTGGGCACCACGCGCTTCTCGACGACGGCTTCCTCGGCGTGCAGCTGCACCCGGATCTCCTCGTCGCTGCCGATGGTGGCGCCCGTCGCGCCGGCCGCCGAGTAGCCACCCTCGATGGGCCGGCGCTCGATGTCGACTTCCTCGTGGCGCAGGGCCACGTCGGCGTGCGCGTGCTCGGTTTCCACCCGCTTGTGGATGCCCACCTCGCCCGTCTGCACCTCGCGCTTGCCCACGGCGAGCTGCTCCTCGGACAGGACGATGCGGGTCGCCTCTTCCTCGGTGATCCCCTGCGCCTGCATGCGCTCGCGGACCAGCGCGTCGCGGTCGCGGCCGCCCAGATCGCGGTCGTTCCGGTTGTGGCTTCCGCCCAGGTTTTCCAGCATGCTCGTGCTCCTGTTTTCTGGTTCCCGATTCCCACCGTGTGGGCGGGGGACTTAGCAACTCCCGTACCCCCGGGACGGCGTATCAGGCGTGTATCAGCCCTGGGTCCGGCCGCCTTCCGCGCCCACCTCCACGGGTCCGTCCGGGCCGCGGATTACGGGCACTTCGCGGCGAAGCTCCTCCTCCACCACCTGCTCCTCCGTCACCCGCGTCTTGCGGATCACCAGCTCCTCGTGCGCCACCAGCCGCTTCTGGATCACCAGCTCTTCCACCAGGATGGGGATGTAGGTGACGTCACCCTCGGTGCGCGGGCTGAAGTCGGTAATGTCTGCCGGAACGGGGCGGCGCTCGATGGAGACGTCTTCGCGCTCCACCGGAACGAGCTTGCGCACCTGCTCCGTCTCCACGCGCTTGGTGATCCCCACCTCGCCCGCCTCCACCCACCGCGTGTTGACGTCGAGCTCCTCGTGCGAAAGGACCACCCGCACGTCCTCGCCACCGGGCTGCGCGGCGGGCTGGCTGCCTGCCCCGGCGGCGCCCACGCCGGCGCGATCTACCGGAAGCAGCCCCAGGTCCGAGTGGGAGAGCGTCTTCAGGTTCACGCGGCGGTGCTTGGCGTCCAGGTCCGCATGGCCGATGGGCACGCGCAGCGTCCGCATCGTTTCATTCGGCGCGAGCTCCTTCACCACCTGCACCAGGATGAAGTGCACCGCCATGGACCCCGGCTCCACGAGCAGGTCTTCCACCGTGCCGGCCAGGGTGCCGTCGGCCGTGTGCACTTCCCACCCGCGCGAGTCGGCGTGTCCGTCCGCGACGGGACCGTTCAGTTCGCTGAGCCGTCTGACGGGCCCATTCCCCTCAGTATTCATCTGCAACTCCCGAAAGGGGCCAAGGCTCGGCCGTTGATCGTACCTGTCGCACCCGGATGGTCCTGGCGCGGCCGCGCTAGTGCTCTCGCCGCCGCGCGCCGAAGAGAATGCGCAGCGCGGAGATGGCCCCGAAGAACAGTCCCGCGCCGCCGCCCACCATCACCCCGAACATCGCCGACCAGATGGGATCGCCGCCCTGCTGGAATCCGAGCACCCCGCCCGCGATGCCACCCAGCACGCCCCACCCGATCACGTGCCGGACCAGGGCGAAGAGCGCGCGCATCATCAGCACCGCGAAGTCGGCTCCCGCCGCCACGTACGGCCGCATGTCCTCGGCCATCTCGCGCGGATCGCGCCCGGCGTATGGCGGCGGGGGCGAGTCGAAGACGACGGGCCTGCGCGGGCGGCGCGGCGCCGCTTCGACGGGCGCACGCGGCGCCTCGCGCCGGGTGGGCGCCGGAGCGCGCGGCGGGACGGGGCGCGAGCGGCGGGCCTGCTCCTCCGCCACGCAGCGGGGGCACTCGGCGGAGGAGAGGAAGCCGATTTCCTTGCCGTGCACGCGGCACCAGAAGCGAAGCGGGGTGCCGCAGACCTCGCATTCCCCGCCTACCGCCTCGTCGTGCTCCACCCCGCAGTTGGGACACCGCTCGATGACGCGCTTCACCCGCCCTCCCCCGTGGACGCATCCACCGGCTCGGGATACACCTCGCGCACCAGCTCCGGCGGAATGAACAGGCGCCGCACCTCCGGCAGCTCGCCGCGCACCCAGCGCGCGACCACGGGCACCCGCTCGTACGGCCCGAACACCTCGCGCGGCAGGCGGTGCGAAAGGGTGTTGATGGTCAGCACGGGGTGCGCGGCCCAGGCCGGGAACACGGCAAAGCGCTCCTCGACGTGGTCGTGCCCGCGCAGCATGCGGCCGATGGGGCGACCGAGACGCGTCGCCAGTTCGCAGAACGCGGCGAAGTCCTCGCGCCCGAACTCGCTTCCGCGCGTGGTGCGGTTGGGAATGCGCTTCCGTGCGCGCGGGTGCGCCCGCAGCCACACGAAGTCGGTCAGCACCCGCGGATCGTTCCAGTTCCCGCTCTCCGCCAGCTCGGGGTGCAGGTCGGTGTGGGGAATGCCCGCGTGCGCCACCAGCAGCCCGTCGGGAAAGAACAGGGCCCGCGGCGCACGGCGGAAGAAGCGGATGATCAGCTTGCCCAGGCGCTCGGCCCAGGGGTGCCCGGCGGCGCACTGCTCGTTCAGCCAGCCGGTGAAGTCCGACGGAAGCACGGACGACTGGAAGCGCCCGTCGCCGTACGACAGCGCCTCGTCGTGGTTGCCCGCGAGCACCACCACGCGCATGGGCCCCTGCAGCATCAGCTCGAAGATGCGCAGCACCACCTCGGCCGCGTGCCCGCCGTCGTCGAAGAGGTCGCCCAGGAAGACGAGGCGGGCGTCCGCGCCGCCGCCGCTGCGGTCCACGTGCTGCAGCGCGGCCTCCAGCGCCAGCAGGTCGCCGTGCACGTCGCCCACGAACCATACCTCGCCCAGCGGCCAGTCGTCGCCGATGTGGATGGCCTGGTCGTCGGGGCCGGCGGCGTACTCCTCGAAGGCGGTGCCCAGCGGCCCGCCCCCGGCCAGCCGCTCCTCCATCGCCGCGATGATGCGCTCGGCCCGCTCGCCGGACGGCGGATTCGCCACCGCCGCACGCACCGCGTTCCAGTCCAGCGACCGCACCTCCAGCACGTTCACCGAAGCGGCCTCGGCCGAGGCGACGGGTGCCGCGGGGGGCGTCGAGGATTCAGGCTCGGGCGGCGGTGGATCGGCCGGGGTCGCGGCGGCCGACTCCCCGGATGGCGCCACGTCGGGCTGTCCGCCGATCCCTTCCGTTTCCTCGAACGGGGCCGTCACCGCGTCCGAGCCTTCGGCCGGGGCGTCGGCGGACGCGGGTTCCTCGTGCCCGACCCGGGGATGTTCCTCGTTGTCCATCAAAGCTCGTTCTCCACGCGCAGTCGCAGGCGGGTGGGGCCGATGGTGATCACCGCGCCCTCGGGGAGCGGGGCGGGTGCATCGCCCAGCGCCGCGCCGTTCAGAAAAGTCGGGTTCTTGGCCCCGGGCGCGGGGGCGATGCTCCAGCCCCCGTGCACCAGGTCGCGGGCCAGGAGGAACTGGGGCTCCGCCGCGTACACGTGGTCGTCACCGGCAAACGTCTGCAGCAGGTGCTTGCCGATGGCCGTGTCTACCCCCACGCTCAGCCGCTTCGTCGTCGCCTCCGACACCAGCGCCAGCGTGCCGGCGCGGGTGTGCCCGCAGGCCTCGCACCGGCGGGTGGCATCGTCCTCGTGCACGAAGCCGCACTGCGGGCACTTCCACGCCATCTCAGGCCGTGCGGACGGTGAGCGGCAGCTTGGAGATGCCCTTTTCCGCGCGGCCCACGGAAACGACGTCGCCGTCGTGGAGCGGAGCCGGCGCGGTGATGCGCTCGCCGTTGAGCAGAGTCTCGTTCGTCGTGGCCGCGCCGGGAACGATCTGCCAGGCGCCGTCGGCTCCGCGCTCGATGACGCACTGCTCCGTGTCCCACACGTTGAAGTCGTCGCCGAACTGGCGGACCGCGTGCTTGCCCAGCGGCGTGCGTACGCCCAGCGTCAGCGCCTGCCCCGACTCGCCGACGAGCTGAATGCGGTCCGCCGAAAGCGCGCCGCCGGGTGCCGCCGCCGCCCCGGCCGCCGGATCGGTGGAGGGAGCCGCCGCGGGGGCATCGAGCGGGGCCTCGCCGCTGGCGGTCACGTCGGCGGCGGTCGTGTCCGTCACCGACGCCCCGACCTCGGGCGCGGCAACGTCCGCCGGTTCGACCGGCTCGGCGGTGGCGGGATCGACCGGCGTGGTAGCCTCCGCGGAGGCGTCCGCCGTGCCGGTCGAGGAGGCGGCATCGCCCTCCGTCGCGCCCGTCGACCATCCGTCCCCCGCCCCGGCATCCCCGGAGGGAGCCGCGGGCGATTCCAGCGTAACGTCCGAATCCGTGGCCGAAGCGGCGTCCGTCGTGGCAGCGGCATCAGCGGGCGCAGACGATCCGCCCGAAGCCGCGTCCGTGGGCGTCGTCGCGTCGGTGACGGCACCCGCTTCGGCCGGGGTGCCGGACGGGTCGGGCGCGGGGTCGATCCGCGCTCCGGCGCCGTCGCCCTGGTCGCTCGGCGTCGCGACGGGCGCGGCTCCCGGCGTTTCCGGCGCGGGCGTGATCGATCCGGGGATGGGCGGCTCCGCTCCCGGCGCTTCCGGTGCAGGCGTGGTCGATCCGGGAGTGACGGGTTCCCCGCCCGCCCCCGAGCCCGGCGTTCCAGGAGCCGTCGCTTCCCCCTCAGGCTGCTTCTGCTCTTCGGTCACGGTTGCTCTCCCACGTACGGTCTCTGCTGGTCGGCGCGATGGCGATCATCGCGCCCTCCTTCTTTGTCGATCAGGCCGCGCGCACGGTCAGCGGCAGCTTCGCGATTCCCTTCGCCTCGCGGCCCACCGCGATCACGTCTCCCTCGCGCAGCGGCTGGGGCGCGGTGATGGCGGCGCCGTT
Organism: Longimicrobium sp.; assembly: GCF_036399935.1. Taxonomy (GTDB): domain Bacteria; phylum Gemmatimonadota; class Gemmatimonadetes; order Longimicrobiales; family Longimicrobiaceae; genus Longimicrobium. The sequence goes on along the minus strand of NZ_DASWMD010000016.1, from coordinate 157,724 downwards.
CAGCAGCGTTTCGTTCGTCGTCCCCGCCCTGGGGACGATCTGCCACGCGCCGTCGTTCCCGCGCTCCAGTGCGCACTGCTCCGCGTCCCACACCGCGAAGTCGTCCCCGAACTGGCGGACCGCGTGTTTGCCCAGCGGCGTGCGCACCCCGATGGTCATCACCTGCCCCGACTCACCCGCCAGCTGGATGCGAGCCGACGTCAGCGGCGCGCCACCGGCCGCGGCGGGCCGCGCGGCTGGAGCCGGAGCCGGAGCCGGAGCGGGCGGAGCCGGCGCACGCGGAGTGGCTGGCGGCGGTGGGACGATCGGTGGCGGAGTGGGCGCAGCTGCCGCCGGTGCCGGTGCGACCGGCGTCGGTGTCGGCGCAGCCGGAGCCGGCGTCGGAGCCGGAGCAGGAGTCGCCTTCGGAGCGGCAACCGGCGCTGCGGCGGCACCTGACGCGGCAGCACCGGACGCGGCGCTGGCCGTCTTCCCACCGCTGCGTCCCGTGAGCACGTCGCGCACTTCGGCGGCGGTGGGGCGATCCGCCGGGCGCGGCGACAGGCAGCGCCAGAGGATTTCGGAGACGGCCTCGTTGGTCGCCGGGGCCGGCATGGTGCCGCCCAGCACCGGGCGCTCGGCCGCGTGCGCCAGCGCCATCCGCGCGTACTCCGACTGGTCCTCGGCCCAGTACGGGTGCCGTCCCGCGAGCAGCTGGTACAGGATCAGCCCGCAGGTGAACACGTCCGAGGCGGCCCCCGGCTTGGCGCCCGCCGTAAAGTGCTCGGGCGAGCGGTAGTTGTCGGTGCCCACGTACCCCTGGTGCCCGTGCCAGGGCGCCGTCTGGTCGGTGAGCACCGAGAAATCAAGGTCGATCAGCTTCAGCTGGAAGCCCGCCGCGATGGACGGGTCCTCGATCAGGAACGCGTTGTCGGGCTTCAGGTCGGCGTGGGCCACGTTGGCCGCGTGAAGGGTGTTGATGCCCGACATCAGCACCTTGGCCCAGATCACGTGCTGCTCCCACAGCCGCGCGTCCGTGAAGGGAACGGCGAACGTGTGCCCGCCGTTCGCCTCGGCCTCGCGCTCGAAGATGCCGCCCAGGTCGGCGCCGTTCTCCACCAGCTCGAACACCTGGAAGTACGTGCGCCCGCCCCACACCGCCTCGAACGAGTCGATGGCCCGCACGCAGAAGTTGCGCGCGGGGCTCACCTCGATCCGCCGGTTGAGCTCCTTCTGGTAGCGCACGTAGTCGCGGTACCAGGCCACGGTGACGGAGGGCGACTTGTACTGCTTGAAGAACACCCGCTGCCCCGACGACTTGCGCGCCGCGTACGAGATGGCCATGGCCCCGGGCCCAAACACCTTGTCGATCTGGTACCCGTTGATGGCGTCGCCCACCTTGAGCTTCTTGGCCATCCCCGGTCAGAGCGCCACGGTCTCGGCCGACTTCGACACGCTGGCCGCCAGCTGCCGAAGGGTGTTCTTGAAGTTGGCCTGGTCCGACGTGAACTTGGCCAGCGCGTCCTGCGGGTTCAGCCCCGGGTACGAGATGGCCTCCCACTCGGACTTGTCGATCTGGCTGAGCTCGTCGTAGCCGGGCATGTCGGGCGCGAACAGGCTGAGGATCACGCGGTTGTTGATCACCGCGTTCATCACGTCCTGGATGCCGCCGCCCTTGGCCTCGGGGATGGACATGGTGGGCTTGAACGAGGCGTCGGTGAACACCACCACCACGCGGGCCGCGTCGCTGCGGTAGCGCCACTTGGTCGCGTCCAGGCTCTGCGCGCCCTTCTCGGTCTGCGGCATGGTGGACACCTTGTACAGCGCGTCGAGCAGCGACTCGGGCTCGTCGCCGCCGCCCCCGGCCACCAGGCCGGCCAGCTGCCCCCGCAGCGCCTCGACGTCGCTCACGAACGGGTTGTCGACGAACGGCTGCGGGTCTTCGTCGAAGTCGCTGTAGCCCACGGCCTTGGCGCGCCAGTCGCGGACGGGCGAGATGTTGTTGCCTTCGCCGCCGCTCAGCGATGCCACGAAGGTGCCGATGTTCGCCTTGAGGGCGTCGATGGCGGGCGCCATGCTCCCGGAGATGTCGATCAGGAACACGATGTCGGCGACCCCGCGGGTCTTGGTCTGCTGCTGGTCCATTTCGATCTGCCCCGCCGTTCAGAAGTCCATGACGTGTGCGGCCTTGGCCCGCCGGAGCGGGACCGGGCCCGCGCCGATCGGAGCCGCGGCCATTGCAGGTTTCAGTCCGCTACGCGTCCGTGCGGGGCCTGTGGGCGGAAAAACCCCGGGCCCCGCGAGCGGTGTGCTCGGGGGCCCGGGGCGGCGGGACCGGAGGGATGGATATCGCGTTACAGCGCCCGCCAGTCCACCTCCAGGATGCGGCGGTAGACGCCGCTTTCCACCATCGTCTCCACCAGGGCGGTGTCCAGCAGGCCGTCGCGCGCCTCCATGTGCAGGATGTCGATGGCTTTCTCGGCGCTCACGGCGCGCTTGTAGGGACGGTCGCTGGCCGTGAGCGCGTCGAAGATGTCGGCGACGCTCATCATCCGCGTCTGCGGGGGAATGCCGTCCGCCGACACGCCGCGCGGATAGCCCCTGCCGTTCAGCTTTTCGTGGTGCCCGTAGGCGATCGCGGCCACGTTGCCCAGGTCGCCCGTCCACGGGATCTGCACCAGGAACCGGTACGTCTGCTCCACGTGGCTCTCGATCTCCTTGCGCTCCTCCTCCGTGAGCGAGCCCTTGGGAATGCGCAGGTACGCCAGCTCCTCTTCCGTCAGGTACGGCAGCGGCACGCCCTCCGGCCCGGCGAAGGTGAGCGCCGACAACCCGTCCAGCTCCGCCGCGGCCTTCTCCGGCAGGATCGTCGGCTCGTTGGCGGAAAGGACGAGCGTGCGCACGCGCTCCAGCTCCGCCATCCGCGCCTCCATCGCCGCGTCGGCCAGCCGCTCGCCCCGCTCGGCGGCCACGGCGCGGGCGCGGTAGTGCTCCATCTCCAGCGTGCGCCGGATGAAGGCGAAGCGGCCCTGCACGCGTTCCATCAGCAGCGGCGGCAGCTTCTTGGGCTTCACCAGCACCTCCTCGCGCACCGCCACCTTGCCGAAGTCGTGGAGGAGGGAGGCGTAGCGCAGCTCGCGCATCTGCTCGCTGGTGAAGCGCATTCCCGCGTACGGCCCGCGCCCGCCCCGCTCCAGCGCCACGGCCAGGTCGCACGTCAGCGTGGCCACGCGCACGCTGTGGCCGGAGGTGGCGGGGTCGCGCTGGTCCACCGCGACGACGGCGGCCTTCACGAAGCTCTCGAACAGGTTCTCCACCTGCCGGTAGAGGCGGGAGTTTTCGATGGACACGGCCGCCTGCCCCGCCAGCGCCTGCAACACCTCCATTTCCCGCGGCCGGTAGGGCGTCACCCACTGCGCCGCGGCCTCCGGGCCGTCGATGCGCGCGGCGGGATCGCGCTTGTGGTTGATGAGCTGCAGCACGCCCACCACGCCGCCGCGGTGGTCCACCATCGGGACGACGAGCATGGAGCAGGTGCGATAGCCGAACCGCTCGTCGAAGCTGCGGTTCAGGCGATACGGGGCGTCATCCGGCAGGTCGTAGGAGTCCGCGATGCGCAGCGTCTCGCCCGTGGTGGCGGCGTACCCCGCCACGCTGGTGGTGTCCAGCGGCAGGGTGAAGGCGCGGAACGGTGCGTCGATGGAATCGTTCTGCGCCAGCGTGAAGCACAGGCGGCGCTCGCCGTCTTCCTCTTCCACCAGGTACAGGCTCCCCGCGTCGCTGGCGGTGAGCTGGCGGGCCTTGGAGAGGATGGTGTTCAGCAGGCGGTCCGGATCGCGCTCCGTCATCAGCGCCATGCCCACGCCGACCAACTCGCGCAGCTGGCTGCGCGCACCGGCCAGCTCGCGCTCCAGCCGCGCCTGCGACAGCCGCGCGGCGGAAAGGCGCAGGGCGCCGCGGATGGCCCGCGCCGCCGGCTCGTCCCCCCCGGGGAGCGTCAGCAGCACGCGCTCGCTCCAGCGCGCGACGGCATCCGTCTCCTCGTCCGCGGGAACGACGATCACGGCGTCCGGAAGCGCCCGCAGCGCCGCATCCAGGTCGTCCACCCCCGCGGCGAGCGCCTGGTCCAGCACCAGCACCGTCGGCGCATCGGGCTCCTCGACGTTCATAATCGAGCCGATGGCCCGCGTCTCCAGCGCGGCGGCGAGGGCGGCCGGCGGGGTCCACGCCGCGGAGTGGAGGAGCAGGGGGTGCGGCGTCATGGCGACGCGCGGCGGCAGCGGCCCGGCCGCGGCGGACTCCGGAAGCAGGGTGCTCATGCGTCCCCCCGGCACAGGTGGACGGCCACGCCCTCGCACCCCGGGTCCACGCGCAGCGCCGACCCCCGCTCCGCCAGGCCGCGCCGCACGTCGTCTACGATGTCGTCCAGCTCGTCGTCACTCCGCTCGGGCGCGTAATGGAAGAGCAGGAGCCGCCGCGCGCCGGCGTCCTCCGCCAGCCGCACCGCATCGCCCACGCTGCCGTGCCCCCAGCCGCGGTAGCGCGCGTACTCGTCGTCGCGCCACATGGCGTCGTGCACCAGCAGGTCCACCCCCGCGGCCCACTCCACCATCCGCCGGTACTGCGCGTCGCCGGCCTCGCGCAGCTCGTTGTCGGGAACGTACGCCATCGAGGCGCCGCCGGTCCGCAGACGGTAGCCGCAGGTGAACCCGGGATGCCAGACCCGCAGCGCATCCACCTCCACCGCTCCATCCGTCCACGGGGCGGTGTCCACGTCCACGAACTCCACCCCGGCGGCCAGCGCGTCCAGCGGCACGGGGAAGTACGCGGGCGCCATGATCCCGGCGAGCACGCTGGCGACGCCCGCACCGTCCTGCGGGGGACCGTGGACGCGGATGCGGCTGTCGGCGTGGTAGAGCTGGCCGCAGAAGGGAAAGCCCTGCACGTGGTCCCAGTGGAAGTGCGTCAGGAACAGCTCCGCCTCCACCGGCTCCTCCGGCTGCAGCGCACGGCTGAGCGCGCGGATTCCCGTTCCCGCGTCGAAGATGTAGCGGCGGCCTTCCGCCTGCACTTCCAGGCAGGGGGTGTTGCCGCCGTAGCGCACGGTGTCCGGCCCCGGCGCGGGAATGGAGCCGCGGGTGCCCCAGCAGGTGGCGGTCAGGCCGGGCGGAGGGCTCATGGGGAGCGGGGAAGTGGGCGTGGAGGGCGAGATGGGGTGGACCGCATCCGCCGCGCAAGGTAGGCGCGCGCTGGGCCGGGTGCAACGATGGAGGCTTCGCGAGAGAGCGGAACGGGGACGAGACCGTTCGACGCTCGGAAGAAAAGCCTTGGCTCCGGGCGGGGTGCCGACTATCCTATCGCTGCAACGCGCCGTCGAAGCAGCACGGCCCGCCGCTCGTTCCTCCCTTCGCTGGACCTTCCTCTCGCTCCGTCGCCATTCATGCGTGTCTTCGTTCGCGCCCTTGCCGCGCTGGTGCTCGCGACCGGCTGGGCGGGCCTGGCCCCCGCGGCCGGCTCGGCACAGGTGCAGGTGTCCATCCGCCGCCTCGCGCCGGTGGAGGCCATCTTCGTCTCCGACCTTCTCCCCGGCAGCCCCGGGGTGCGGCCGGACCTGTTCGGCATCACCCTCATCAGCCAGGACGCGTCGCGCCCCGTGGTGATGGAGGTGGTGGTGGCGCGGGAATCCCCGTCGCCGCTGGAGCTGTTCCGCGGAACGACGGACCCGTTCGTTCCCGGCGCTCCCGTGCGGCACCTGACGACGCGCGACCTGGCGACGGACGGCGGCGAGTTCGCCCTCACCGACTTTTCGGTCAACGAGAACCTGCTGGACGAGGCCGGGCTGCAAAGCGGCCGGCTGCCGGCGGGGACGTACCTGTTCACGGTCACCGTGCGCTCCACGCAGGGCGCCGTCCTGGACAGCGACGAGCTGCGGATCACGCTGGGCTACTCGGCGCGGGTGGACCTGCTCTCCCCCGGCATTCCGGCGGACGCGGGCCCGCCGCCGATGGTGCCCGGACCCACGCCGCGCTTCCTGTGGAGCGCGGACGGCGACGCCCCCGGGGCCCGGTACCGGCTGCGCGTGGCACGGGTGGACGGCGAGGGATCGGCGGTCGAGGCCATCCAGGGCGGCTTCCCCGTGTGGGAAACGTCCACTTCGGCCACCTCGGCGCTGTATCCCGCCTCGGTGCAGGCCGTACGGCTGGAGCCGGGGGGCACCTACGCCTGGCAGGTGACGCGGGAGGTGGCCACGTCGGGGGGCGACGAGCCCATCGAGAGCCCCATCTACTGGTTCCGCGTCGGCGGCGGGGGAGCCGCGGCGGACGCCGGCGATCCCTCGTTCGCCATCCTGCTGCGGGCCCTCGGGTTTTCTCCCCAGCTGGACGGCTTCGTTCCGGTGAGCGCGCGGCTGCAGGACGGCCGCACGATTCCGCTGCCGGAGTTGCAGGCGCTGCTGGCCGCCATCGCCGCGGGGGACGTCCCCCTCCTTTCCGTCCGCGTCCAGTGAGGGCCGCCATGCGCAGATCCATTTTGGCCGCCGCGGCGGCGATCCTCGCCGTCGGCGCGGTGCCCGGGCGTGCCCTGGCCCAGCAGGCGGAGGTGGCGCTGGTGTACCGGCTGCTGCAGGAAGGGCAGATGGTGATCAATCCCGCGGCGGGCGGGGAGCGCCGGGCGCAGCTGGGCGACCGCCTGCGCAACCGCGACGTGGTCGCCACGTCCGCGAACACCCGCGCGGCGCTGCGGTTCACGGACGACGGCTCCATCCTGCGGATCAACCCGGGCTCGCAGGTGCGCCTGACCACGGGGGACGAGCGCGGCGCGGTGGTGCGCACCCTCCAGCTGGAGTTCGGCGAGGTGTGGGCGCGCGTCAACCGCCGCAACGGCTCCGAGTTCCGCATCCAGACCCCGGCCGGCGTGGCCGCGGTGAAGGGGACGGAGTTCCTGGTGCGCATCGACTCCGCGGGGGGGACGGTCGTCATCACGCTGGAAGGCGTGGTGGAGTTCTTCAACGAGGCGGGGCGGACGGACGTGGGCGCGGGGCAGATGGCGTCGGCGGGATCGCAGTCGGATGCGCCGGAGGCCAGGCGGGCGACGCGCGAGGAGCTGCGCCGCGCGGAGGAGGTGGGGGGCGAGGATGCCGCGGATGGCGGGAGGGCGACGTGGGTGGAGGTGCAGCTCCAGCACGCCGACGGGCGCGTGCGCACGCTGATGATGCAGGTGCCCGCCGAGGCGCTCCGCGGGCGCGTACAGGGGACGCCATGAGAATGCGACTTCTGCTCGCCGCCGCCCTGGCCGCGGCGGCGCTCCCTGGACGGGCCGCCGCGCAGGAGCGGCCGGCGCCCGGCGCGTTGATCCTTTCGCCCGAGCCGGGGGAGCGCGTCCCGGCGGACCAGGTGCTGGTGGCCGTGTCGCTGCCGCGGACGGCGGACTCGCTGGCCGTCACCGTGCGGTTGGGATCGCGGGACGTGAGCGCCGAGGTGGAGCGCTCGGGCGGCGTGGTCACCTGGCGTCCGCGGGAGCCGCTGGCCCCCGGGCCGCATCGCGTGGTCGTCGCCGCGCGCGGCGGGGGCGCGCCGGTGGAGTGGACCTTCACCGTGGCTCCGGGACCGCGGCTGGCGGGGCCCACCGGCGTGCAGCGCCCCCGGCCCTCGCCCGCCCGGCCGCACGGCAGCGTGGTGATGGAGGGGGGCGGCAACTCCGTCAGCGGCCCAGGCGGCGCCTTTCGCCGGGAGGACGACTTCGCCCCGCGGATGTGGGTGAACGCGGGCGGGCAGCTGCGGCCGGGGTGGCGCTACAGCGTGCGCGGACACCTGAGCGGGTACGAGACCGCCACCCGCCAGCCGGTGAACCGCCTCCGCGCGGACCTGCACATCCCCGGGTTGTCGCTGGCCGTGGGCGACGTGAACCCCGTGCTTCACGACGTGATCCTGTCCGGGCGCCGGGTGCGCGGGGGGCAGCTGGACCTGCGCGCCGGCTTCGCGGGGCTGAGCGTCGTCGCGGGGCAGACCGTGCGGGCCATCCCGGGCGCGCTGGACCCGTTGAACCCGGCGCGCATCGAGCGGCGCGGCACCTACGAGCAGGACCTGCTGGCCGTGCGCCCGTCGCTGCGGCTGGGCGGTTTTCGAATGGGGTTGACGGTGATGCACGCCCGCGACGACGTGGGCTCCATCCCCGCCCTGCGAACCGCTTCCGCCGCCGCGGACTCGGGCACCTTTTCCGCCATCCCCGCCCCGCGGGACAACCTGGTGGCGGGGCTGGACGTGTCGCTGCGCCTGGCGCGCGACCGCATCGTCCTGCAGTACGAGAACGCGGCCTCGCTGCTGGCCCGCGACATCAGCTTCCGGCCGCGGACGCAGCGGGAGCTGGATTCCATCTTCGTGGCCGCGGGTGCGGATCCGCCGGGGCTGGACCCCGCCAGCTGGGACCGCTTCTTCATCCTGAACGCGTCGCTGCTGCCGCTGGACCCGCGCGAGCTCACCAGCACGGCGCACCAGGCCCGGGCCAGCGTGCGCGCGGGCGGGCACCTGTTCTCGGCGGAGTGGCGGTCGGTGGGGATGGACTACCAGACGATGGGCCACCCCGGCCTGCAGCGCGACTGGCAGGGGCTGCGGGTGCGCGACTCGTTCTCCCTTCTGGACGCGCTCTTCGTGACGGCCGGCTACGAGCAGGACCGCGACAACCTGGACGGCTCCGCCCCGGCTACCCGGCGCGGCCAGGGCGGGTTCGCCTCGGTCACCTGGCAGGCACCGCGCGACCTGCTGCTCACGGGCTCGCTGCGCCTGGCCACCCGCGCCAACGGCCTGGCGGCGGGCACCCCCGGCGCGCTGGACGAATCCACCCTGGCCGCGTCGGGCGGGGTGCTGGTGCCCGTGGGGCTGCTGGCGGCGTTCCGTACGCGGGTGAGCCTCAACGGAACGTGGGTGGAGCGGAGCGATCCCGCCAATCCGCTCTCCGCCACGCGCGACCTGTACGTGCTGGCCGGCGTGCAGGGAGAAACGGAGTCGCGCGGCACCAGCTTTTCGCTGATGGCCGGGCAGAACCGCGCCGAGTTCCCCGGCCTGCCCGACGGCAGCACTACGTTCGACCGGCTGACGGCGTACGGGCGGCGGCAATTGACGGAGCGCTGGGCGGCGCGGTTCGACGGCGGGCTCACCGCCGCGCGCAGCCCCGAATCCGCCGGGGTGGCCGGCCCGCGCTACACCCGCGCGGAGGCGCTGGGCGGCGGCGAGTTCGCGTGGCGCCCGGATGCGCTGCTCTCCTTTACGGCGGGCGTGGTGGACTACACCGACCGGCGAATCCCCGGCCTGGACACCCGCGAGCTGGTGATGCGCATTCGCCTGAGCCGCGCGTTCTGACCGGCTCCGCAACGGAAGGCCTCGTTTTTCCTCGGGTCAGGGAATGAAGCTGAATCACCCCCAGCGCCGCACGTTGCTGCTCGCGGCCGTCGCGCTGCTGGCGCCGTTGCTGGCGCTGGCCGTCGCCGAGGCGCGGGTGGGGCGCGCGCTGGAGCGGCGCGTGTACGACGGCTGGTTCACCATGCGCGGCACCCTCCCCCGCCCCGCGGACGTGGTGATCGTGGCCATCGACACCGATTCCGAGGCGTCGCTGGGCCGGTATCCCTGGGGGCGCGAGTGGCACGCGCGCCTTCTCCGCAACCTGCACCGGGCCGGCGCCCGCGTGGTGGCCTTCGACCTCACGTTCGCCGACGCCTTTCCGCGGGCCGACACGGCTTTCCGCGCCGCGATCGACGAGACCGGCATCGCGGTGCTCGGCGCCAAGACGGATGTCGTCCTGCGCCGCGGCGCGCGCGGGTTCCGGCTGGAGGAGCCCGCCGGGGTGCTGCGCGGCGCCCCGATGGGGATCGTCGACGTGCAGCCCGACGCGGTAGATGGCGTCGTGCGCGAGTACCCGCTGCTCCACACCTACCCCGATCGCGCCGTTCCCCAGTTGGGGGCGCAGGCGGTGCTCCGGTTCCTGCGCCTACCCGCCGACTCGCTGCGCCAGGCGGCGGACGGGTGGCGCCTGGGCGGCCGCGCCGTGCCCGCGGGCCCGGGCGGGGCGATGCTGGTGGACTGGGCGGGCCCCGCCGGCTCCGTCTCCACCTACTCGTACGCGACGGTGGTGGACGACGCGGTCACCGACCTGGGCGAGTGGGACCTGGACTCGTTCGAGGACCTGGCGCGGGACGGCGTATTCCGTGGCCGCATCGTCCTTGTCGGCACCACCGTGCCCGAGCACCAGGACCTTCATCCCACCTCCGTGCGCGACGCGGACGGGGCGGCCGGGGCCGTGGGGATGCCCGGCGTGGAGATCCACGCACAGGCCGCCGCCGCGCTGCTGGCGGGGCGCCACGTGAAACCCGTGCCGCGGCCCGCGCAGTACGCCTGGGCGGTGCTCCTGGCGGCGGCGGCGGTCCTGGCGCTGTCGCGGCTGCGCGGCTGGCGCGGCGTGGCGGCGGCGGGCGCGCTGGCGGTGCTTGCGCCCACGGCGGCGGGGCTGCTGTTCACGGGGGGCGCCTGGCTGTGGACGGTGGCGCCCCTGCTGGCGGTGGGGCTGGCGTCCGGCGGCTCCGCGGCGGTGCTGTGGGCCGACGAGGCGCGGGAGCGCGCGCGTATCCGGGGCATGTTCCAGCAGTACGTGCCCCCCGCCGTGGTGCGCGAGCTCATCCGCCGCCCGGAGCTGCTGGCGCTGGGCGGCGAGGAGCGCGTTGCCACGGTGCTGTTCAGCGACGTGCGCGGCTTCAGCGCCATCGCGGAGCGGCTGGCCCCGGCCGAGCTGGTGGCGCTGCTGAACGAGTACCTGACTGCCATGACCGACGTGGTGGTGCGGCACGGCGGCATCGTCGACAAGTACATCGGTGACTGCCTGATGGCGGAGTTCGGCGTGCCGGTGCCGCTGGATGGCCACCCCGTGCACGCCTGCCGCGCCGCCCTGCGCATGCGCGACGAGCTGCGGCGCCTGCGCGCGGACTGGCGCGGCCGCGGGCTCCCCGCCCTGCACGCCCGCACCGGCATCAACACCGGGGCGGTGCTGGTGGGCAACCTGGGCAGCCACCGCATGATGGACTACACCTGCATGGGCGACCACGTGAACCTGGCGTCGCGCCTGGAGGGGCTGAACAAGGACTACGGCACCGAGATCGTCGTCTCGGAGTTCACCTGGGCCCAGGTGCAGGCGCACTTCGTGGGGCGGGAGATCGACTGCGTGCGGGTGGTGGGGCGTGAGGGGCTGGTGGGGGTCCACGAACTGGTCGCCACGCGGGAAGACGGAGTGGATGCGGACACGGCGGCGCTGCTGGACGGATTCGCGCACGCCCGGACGCTCTACTGCGAGCGCCGCTTCGGCGAGGCGCTGGATGCGTTCCAGGCGCTCGTGGACCGCTTTCCGGAAGATGGGCCCGCGGCGGTGTACCTGGAGCGCTGCCATGGCCACGCCGCCGCGCCTCCCCCCGCCGAGTGGGACGGCGCCCACCAGCTGGTGTCCAAGTAGCGCCGCTACGGCGCGGACGTCCGCATGCTGTCGGCCGCGGGCGCTCGCGCGGGGATCCAGCGGGGGTGCCAGTCGTCCGCCGGCGCGTGCGTCAGCCGCGTGGCGCGCGAGCCGTCCGCGCGCGCCAGGTAGATCTCGTGGTCGCCGTCGCGGCTGGAGGCAAACGCCAGGTACCGCCCGTCCGCCGACCACTGCGGCTCGCTTTCGCCCCCCTCGGTTCCGCCTGGAACCTCGAGCGTGGCGCCCGACGCCACCTCGGTGATCCTCACGCGTGATCCCCGGCCGCGCTGCCGCACGATGTAGGCGATCCTCCGCCCGTCGGGCGACCAGGCGGGCTGCTGCTCGGCGATGTCGGAGAGGGTGTCTGGCCGGGTGAGCCGCCGCTGCGCCTGGCCATCGGACTGCATGACGAAGATGCGCTCGTCGCCGTCGCGGGTGCTGGCGAAGGCCAGGTAGGCGCCATCCGGCGACCACTGGGGAAAGAAGTCGTCGTGCCGGGGAACGGTGGTCAGCCGCGTTTCCTCGGAGCCGTCCAGGCGCATCCGGTAGATCTCCGCGTTCTGGTCGCGGCTGCTGCCGAACGCCACCCACGCGCCATCCGGCGAAATCACGGGCTCGAAGTTGCCCTCGCGGTTGTCGGTCAGCCGCTGCTCCCCCGTTCCATCCAGGCGAATGCGGTACAGGTCGCGAAAGCTGGCCTGCGCCGACTCGAAGACGATCCACTCCCCGTCCGCGCTCCACGCGGCGCTGCGCGAGTACGGGTGCCGCCCGCCCACGGGCCGCGCCGTTCCGCGGGGCACGGGATGAAAGACGAGCTGCTCGAACCGGTTTCCCCCCGCCTCCTCTACCTCGATGCCCAGCACCCCCGACCCGTCGGGGGCGATGCTCGTGATGTAGCTGTCCAGCAGGGTGCGGGTAAGCCGCCGCTCGCCTTCGCCGGACGCGCGCACCACGTACACCTCCTTGTTGCCGTCCCGCTCGGCCACGTACGCGATCGTCCCGGGGATCCGACGCCGCTCCGCGAGCGAGAGCGTGTCCGCCGCCGCGCGAACTCCATCGGGGCGCCGCGGCTCGCCCCCGCAGGCCGCCAAGGTCCAGGCCGCCAGGCACAGTGCGGTGCGCGGGGCACGGAAGCGCGAACGGTGGTTCATCATCACGAGTGTCTGGTGCGCAAACGAGAATCGAGCCTCACGGATGAGGCGCAGGGACCCGGAGACCGGTTCTCCATGTCCCTGCGCCTGAACCCTGCCGTCCGTGCCGGCCGTCCCCCCGCGGGACGACCCGCGTGGCGGTTACGCGCAGTAGTTCTGCACCCGGACGACGTAATCTACGCCATAGGTCCAGAAAGCCGAGCCGGGATCGCTCTTGCCGCTCTGCAGCTCGCCATGGCCCTTCAGGTGGTAGCGGTCGCGCGGGATGGCGTACGCCCTGGTGATGTCGCAGCTGAGCCGCGCCGAGAAGTTGAGCTGCGTGTCGCTCCAGGTGGTCTGCGACGCGTACCCGGCGTGCTCGATGCCCACGGTGAAGTCGTTGGACTGCACGCCGTTGAGGTAGGTGTGCGTGCTGCCGTTGCGCGTGGCGTCGTAGTACGCGCCGATGTGCCAGGCGCGGTTGGACTCGCGCACCAGCTGCGAAATCTGGATGGAGCCGTCGGCCATGTCCACCGGGCGGCTGACCACGTAGTGCGCGCTCAGCCCGCGGTCCAGCAGCGTCTGCAGGCACCCGTTCCAGTAGTCGCCCTCGCAGGTGTGCAGGATGATCATCTGCTGCTTGTACGGATGCGACGTGTTGGTGGGCACGGCGGGGCGGGCGTTGTAGTTGGGGTTGGCCCGCCACAGGGCGCCCGAAACGCAGAAGTCCGGCGCGCACTCCACCGCCGCCGCCGCCTGCACGTCCACCTTCACCATCTCCTGCGGGATGGTGGCCGTCACCGCCCCGCGCTCGTCGCGCGCCACCGCGCCGTTGCGAAGAACGCCGTACACGCCGTTCTGCACGTACATGGCGCGGATCTCGGCGCTGGCGATGCCGCTGTAGCGGGCCACCGCCGGCGCCCAGGCGCTCACGTCGTCACGATCGATGCTCAGCTCGCCGGCCTGCGCCCCCAGGAGCGCGGCGGCCGCCCGCACGTTGGCGCGCACGTCGCTCTGCGCGGCCACCACGGACACGCCCGCCAGCGACGCGCCGCGCGCGAGCTGCGCCCCGCGAAGCGCCATCACGCCGTACGCGCGTCCCTGGCCCGGGAACTCCTCTTCGCTGCGGATCATCTGCAGCTCGGTGGCGTGGTAGCCGATGGCCTTGAGCAGCGACGCGGGGACGTTGAACTCGGCCCCTGCCTCGGCGAACACCTTGTCCAGGCGCGCCTGCGAGGGCACCGCGATCTCCGGATCCGCCGCATCCCGTCCGGAGGCGGGGTTGTCGGCGCAGGCGGCAAGAAGCAGCGCCGCGCCGGCCAAGAGGGCCGACGTGTAAATTGTCCGCATCAGGGATTCTCCGGGTGTTGGGTGTGTACGGCTGGAACCCGTCCGTACGGCAAGGAGCGATCCGCGTCCCGATCAGGTCCTGACTGGCGTAGGGCCCATCCGCGCAAGCCGTTGCGGCTGATCCGGATGCACCGGATTCCCCATCATTGGCAAGCGAACGTGGTGAACCAATCGGAGCGATTCGGGCCGCACCGTTCTGGTGCGTCCCCGCACGCGGCGGGGCGGGTTTGGCGGGTAGCGAAGAATCGGGGAGCGGGCGTCGAACGGTAAGCCGCGGAACAGTTCCAGAAGCCGAGCGGCACGGAGCAATCTTTCTCGGCGCCGTCCGCTCGTCGCGATGGCCGTATCAGCCAGCCTCTGCGGCCGGCAAGGCGATGCACTCGGCAAGCAGTGCGTTCCAATCCGTCGGAGGGCGGTGCCGCTCCAGCATGGAGCGGAAAACGAAGTACGGGTCCGAACGGCTTCCCTCTTTGCGCAACGAGTCCTTGTCGTTGAGCCACACGTAGATGATCGTCTTGTGCGCGCTGCTGTATCGAAAAAACAAGCGGAAGCGGCCCCGGAACTTTGCTCGCCGCCAGTGGCGGTACTTGGCCCCGAGCTTCGATCCATGCTGATACCGGTCTGCCCCGGGATCGGCCGGCACCTGCGAGAGGATGAGGTCTCTCACGTCTCGGAGGAAGATGGTCTTTGGATGCTGACGGTATGTGTCAGGGCTCTTCCGCGCCAGTTCCTCGACTTCCTGCCGAAGCGTGGTCCACGTACTCCGGAATTCGCTCCACACATAGATGCGCCAGCCGTTGCGTTCAACCGGCTCCATGGCCCGGTCGTTCTGCCCCGCCGAGGAGGCATTCCGTTCGCTGGTCACGGGAGGCGGAATGCCTCCCAGTCCACCTCGTCCCCGCTGGGCACATCCCGCAAGAGATCATCGAGCCCTGCCACGTCTGCCTGCGTCAGGGGCGTGATCAGGTCCGGCCGTGCCTGCATCTGCTGCTCCAGAAAGCCGAGGAATGCCCCGAAGACCGGGTCGTCCTCGTCGGCCCCGGGCTCCGCCGCCACCTGAGTCGTGAGCAGAAAGGTGTCGGCGGAAAGCGGGTGCACGTCGCATCGACCCCGGAACACGTCCGGATACTCCCGGCTGAAATCCTTCGGGAACGCCAGAGCGTCTTGGTTCCCCGTGGTGGTTGGGCGTACGGTGTAGGGCATCAGGATATCCTCCCTATGAGGTGTACGTGAAAATATACGTACACACCAATTTCCAGGCAAGACGATTCGGGTCTGCGCGCGATGGTCTCGATGCGTACATCCCGGGTGGCGGCGAGAAGGTACGCCGCGCACGAGCGCAGCGGGCCACTCCTGATCCGGAGCCGCAAAGACTGATATTGAGTTCTCGCTCCAAGAGCCCGTGGCCGTGGCGCCGCTTCCGGTTGTTAGTCTATCAGGTGCGCTCGTAGAACGGCGGCGGCTCGATGCCCAGGGCGCGCAGGTAGACGTAGCCCTGCCCACGGTGGTGCACCTCGTTGTCGATCACGTACAGGAGAAGGTCGTGCACCTTGCCCGGGTACATCCCGAAGGCCGTGGTGGTCTCCTGGAACCGCTCCAGCGGGATCTGCGCCCAGAGCGCGTTCATCTCCTCCGTCGCCTCGTCCCACCCCCGCAGAATCTCGGCCTTTGGGATGGCATCCCGGCCCCAGGACGTCGTCCACTCCTCGGTCACCACGCCGCGCACCATGGGCGCCGCCATGGTGAGCATCTCCAGCGCCATCGTGCCGAAGGACCGCATCCCGCCAAGCGTGAAGGTGAAGAGCTGGTCCTCGGGAAAGGCGTCGATCACCCGGCGCGTCAGGCGGCGGTGCCCCTGCCAGTGCTCCAGCAGCGCTTCGGGCGAGATGACGGCGGCGGTTTCGGGAGCGGTGGACATGTAGTGGCCTCTGGCAGTGGAGTGGATGAGGGACAGCTTCTATCTTCGGCGTTTGTGCGGTCCGCGCACACAGTCTACTTCAGCGGCGTGACGCTCGCAAGCACGTGCGCTTGGACCGGCTCGTGCGCACCCGCGACGCACCCAGAGTTTCGTCGGAAGCAACCTGCTCAGAACAGGCGGCGCGGCGAGCAGAGTGAGGCTGAACTGCGGCGTGCAACCGTGGAGGCCGACATAAGAACGCCGCCGCTCTTCCGAGCGACGGCGTTCGCTTCTGGCATCCGGTATGTCAGGGGAACAGGGGAATGTCGATGGCCAACATCAACGTCGTGCGTACCGCCCCGATGCGTTCGCCGTCTTCGCGCTCGCGCCCCTGTGGGAAGTACGCGATCCCGAGCGCCGCCGCCAGCGGAGAGTCTTTCAGCCCGTGCGTCCAGAAGATTCCCGGGCCGATCACGGATCCGGGGCTGAACTCGGGAAGACTCTCCACCTCCCCGTTCCCCCCCAAGCGTGTGGATGCGACGGCCCCCAGGTCGATGAACTGCAGGAACACCCCATTCGAGGACCGGACAGAGGTAGACCTTCCAAATTCGACACCAACGGGAACGGAGAGCCCCAGCGCGAGCCCGGCACCGTCGCTCTCCGCGCCTTCCACCCCCACGTTTCCGCCGACGTACGCGTTCAGGCGGGCGTACCGGCGGGTCCGGCTCTCGCGTTTGCTCAGATAGCCGCCCTGCACTCCCACCAGGCTTTCCAGGGCGCCGCTGAACTCGTCGACGGTGCGTGCCTGGGACGCGTCGTTCACGAATCCCAGGAGGCGCGTGTAGTCGCTGGAAAGCCGGGCCGATCGGTTGTCGGCGCCGACCTGCACCAGCCGCACCAGGCTGGTGAGCGCGGCACGCGAGTTCCCGCGGGTGAGGGAGAGGACCATGTCGCGCGCCGGTTCCAGGAGCGAGTCCCCCAGCACCGCCGACCCGTGCGTTCCGCTGCCGAGATTCACGGCGAACAGGCTGGTGGCGGCGGAAACCACCTCCGCGACCACCGCGGCCCGCGCGTCGGCGGCGGCCGAATCGTCCGCCGTGTTCCGCAGCGCGGTCCACCCCTCCTCCACCTCCTTCGCCACGTACTGGGCGGTGCGCACCGCGTGCAGCGCCGAGTTGATCCGCGGGACGTTTGCGCCTGACGCCCACCCGCTCCACACACTTCCCGAGAACTCGGGGCCGCCACGAACGACCAGCGCCCTCAGCACGTACAGGGCTACCGAGTCTCCGAGCGCCGCTCCTGAGACCTGCGCGCCGAGGTCCGCCCTGGCGCTACGGGCCAGGTCGGCCACGGTTCCCACCTTCTGAATGGTTTCGGGGATGGACAGGTCGTGGGCGCCGAACCTGAAACGGGCGGTCTGCCACGTTGCCAGCGTGGCCAGCGGCTCCGCGCCCTCCGCGACGGAGCGCAGGTAGCGGACGAGCACCAGCGCCGCGGTGATCCTGGAACCAGAGGTGCCCCCCACGCTTGCGGCCAGGGAACCCAGCGTTTCCTCCGCGATGCTGTACGGCATCTGGCGGAGGTCCGTCCGCAGCGCCTCCTGAAGCGTCGTCGGTCCTGGGATGTAGCGGGAGGTATCGCCGCTTACCGGCAGGAGCGCGCAGGTGGCGGGAAGCATCGTCTTCCAGGTGGTCCCCGCCCCCGCACAGATGCGATCTACGCCGACACGCATGATGTACGTCTGCAGCTCTTCCTTCGCCCGCTCGATCAGGAAGTCGGATGCGCCGGCCATCAGCTCGGCCGGTGAGAGCCCCGAAATCCCGTCGCCGGGGGCCGGACTGGGCGCCAGCGTCGACAGCGTGCCCCCGATGGCGACCTTCCGGTACGGCTGGCCCACCGCGTCGCTGCCGGAAGGGTTCCTGACCAGCACCGCCTTCACGCGAATGCTGTCGCTCGGAATGCCCGCGCCCCGGAAGAACGCGGCCACGTGGTGGGCCCGCCGCTCGGCGAGGGCCCGGTTGTTCGGGTCGGGCGTGTCCTGGGCATAGTCCGCAAAGCCCAGCACCTCGATCGGCTGCGAGTCCGCGGCAAAGGCCGCCGCCGCCGCGGCCGCATGGCGCCGCATGTGCTGCTGCAACTCCGTCCCCAACGTGTCGGCGCCTTCGGCGAACGAGAACTCGTGGTTTCCGGCGATGGCGCGGCTGACGTTCTTCGCTGTCTCGACGAGACTCTGTTCGGCTTGGGTGCGCGCGGCATCGATCGCGCCGACCGGGGGCGCGCTCGCGACGGCTGCTGCCCATTCGTTGAGTTCCGTTCGCGTGAAGTCGCGCCCGATCACCGGCAGGCGAAGCTCGCACAACGTCTTTACCGAAGCCGGAAGGGGCTCGGCACGGCAAGCGAGGAAGATGTCCCACGGGGTCGGGGGCGCGGGCGCGGCTGGAAGGGGGCCCCGCGCGGTCTCGGCCAGGACCGGTGTCGTCGGGCCGGGGCTCGCTCCCGGCCCCTGCGCGGCGGCGTATCGCCACGAGCCGCAATGGAACGCGACGACTGCCAATGCCAGCACCATTTTCACTCGCATGTTCAGCCTTTCGGTTGGAAGGGGACCAGGACGGCCGGAGTTGGCCCACGGTGGATTGGAAGGACACGCGGCCGGAAGTTCGCGCCCGCGCGCCGGCACCGGACGCCTGGGCTTCGCCGGGACCAGGTGCGAACCGCCAAAAAAGGCCCCGCCGCGCACGAGCGCGGCGGGGCCTGTCCTGACCGGCAGATGCGAAGGCTCAGGGCTCGATGCCGCCGCCCCCGCCACAGTAGTAGCTCGCCGAGCCCGTGGCCGTGGCGCCGTTGCTGTCGGTGACGGTGGCGGACACAAGCACCCGGCTGGTGGTTCCGCAGAGCGGATAGGCGTAGCTGTACCCGTCGGCGTCGTACTGCTCCGACGCCTTGGTCCAGACGAAGCTGTACCCCGCCCCGCTGCCGCCCGACGCCGTGGCGTCACAGTACCCGCTGGCATCGTCGCAGTACACCGCGACGGAGAGGGTGGAAGGCGTGCCGCCGCCGCCGCCGGTCGAGGCCGCCGGGATGAAGCCCGAGTACACGATGCGGTTGGGCGAGTTGTTGCCCTTGTTGCTCACCACGTCCCACGTGCCGTTCTGGTCGATGGCGTACTGAACGTCCACCGGGAGCGCGCCCGGGTTGTACTCCAGGTACATGGCCGCGATGCCCGCCACGTGCGGGGCCGCCATGGAGGTGCCGGTCATGCTGGTGGTGCCCGTGTCGCTGCCGTACCAGGCCGAGGTGATGCCGGTACCCGGCGCGAACAGGTCCAGGCACAGGCCGTAGTTCGAGGTGGAGTTACGGGTGTCGCTGGAGTTGGTGTTGCCGACGATCAGCGCGTCCGTCACGCGGGCCGGCGAGTAGTTGCACGCGTTCGCGTTGTTGTTGCCCGCGGCGATCACGTAGGTCACGCCGGAGTTGATGGAGTTCTGCACGGCGTTGTCGAGCGCGTAGTTGGCCGCGCCGCCCAGGCTCATGTTGGCCACGGACAGCCCGACGCGGTTGTACGTCACCCAGTCCACGCCCGCGATCACGCCGCTGGTGCTGCCGTTGCCGTAGCAGTCCAGCACGCGCACGGAAACCAGGGTGGCGCCCTTGGCCACGCCGTACGTGGCGCCGCCGACGGTGCCGGCCACGTGCGTTCCGTGCCCGTTGCAGTCGCTGCCGTTGCCGCCGAACACGTCGTAGCCGGCCACGGCGCGCCCCCCGAACTCGGTGTGCGAGTAGCGGATGCCGGTGTCGAGGACGTACACCTTCACCCCGGCGCCCGTGCGGTTGTAGGTGTACGAGTAGTCCAGCGGGCGGTAGCGCTGGTCGATGCGGTCCAGCCCCCACGTGGGATATGACTGGGTGCCGCTGGCCGTGACCACCTGGTCCGGCGCGATGTAGTCTACCTGCGGGTTGTTGCGCAGCGCCGCCAGCTGGGCCGCGTTCAGCTTGGCCGCAAAGCCGTTGAGCGCGGCGCGGTACACGTGCAGCGGCCTGGCGCCCACGGCGGCCGCGGCGGCATTCGCGGAAGCGCCGGCCTTGAACACCACGATGTACTGGTCCTGGATGTTGCCGGCCTGCACGTTGGCCGAAGCCAGCGGCGCGGCTTCCGGCGAGAGCGGTGCGCGTGCATCGCCGGAACAGGCGGCGACGGCAAGGGCGATTCCTGCGGACAGGACTACGGGACGAACGAACATGCAATCTCCTGGAGATGGGGACGGATGGCCGGAGCGCTACAGCTCGAGGCCTGTTCGGGATGTGCCCCACCGGAGAGGCAAGCTGAGTACCGCAATCCGTTTTTCTCTAACCTATTGGCAGATATCCAGTTATAATAAGTTTACGCGGTAGATGGCGAACCAGAATTGTGCATCAGCACGTTCGGATGCACTAAAACAAGTCGGATAAGGAGATTTACCCATCCCGCGAGGCTTGCCCGGACCGGATGGTCTCGGCCCGGGCACGTCGGTCGTGCACTTCATCGACCCGGGCTAGCTCCCCTCCACCATCACGCGCACCTCGTCCCAGTCGCCGGAGGGGGCGATGGCGCGGATGGTGTGCGGGCCGGGCACCAGGCGCCAGCGCTCGCGCGGCAGCTCGCGGCCGTCCACGAACCAGCGCACGGGCCCTCCCCCGCCTGCCGCGTGCAGCGCGACGGTGGCGTAGCGCGCATCGACGCCCACGGGCACCGCGTAGCGGTCGCCGTCGCGCGGGGCCAGGATGCGGAACGGCTCGTCACCCGCCAGCGACGCCATCACCCCCAGCCGCCCCTGCTCACCCGCCGCCCACTCAGCGTACTCGGCCGGCAGGGCCACGCGGCCGCCCCGCTCCCAGTCGTCGGCGCGCGCGGGCTCGGTGCCGGGGATGAACCACTCCACCTTGGAGACGCAGCCGGGGGTGGCGCGCAGCCCCGAAAGGCGGCAGACGCGCACCGGCACCAGCCCCGCCTCTTCCGGCGTGGCGAGCGCGCCCGGCGCGTAGCGGCTGGCGGTGGCCAGGACGGCGCGGTACAGCAGCGGCCCGGCGCCGGTGACCCCGCTGACGCCCTCCATCGGCCGGCCGCTGAAGTTGCCCACCCACACGGCCACCGTGAACCCCTGCGTGACCCCCACGGCCCAGTTGTCGGTGAAGTGCCGGCTGGTGCCCGTCTTGGCCGCCGCGGGAAAGGGAAAGTCGAAGGGCGTCTCCACGCCGAAGCCCGGCGTGCGCGCCTCGGCGTCGGAAAGCACGTCCAGCACCAGCGCCGCCGCCCGCGCCGACACCACCCGCTCGCGCACGCCCCCGGGCTCGCCCGGGGCGGCGGGGCGCCAACGCCAGGGGGTCCACTCGCCGCCGCGGGCCAGGGCGCGGTAGCCGTTGGCCAGCTCCAGCAGCGTCACGTCGCCGTTGCCCAGCGCCAATCCCAGCCCGTAGTGCGAGGCACCGCGGGAGAGGGACGCGAAGCCGGCGCGGTGAAGGGTCCGCAGCACGGGGTCCACCCCCAGCCGGTCCGCCAATTCCACCGCGGGCACGTTGTACGAGCTGGCCAGCGCCTCGCGCATGCGCACCGGCCCGCGAAAGCGGCGGTCGTAGTTCTGCGGCTTGTACGGCCCCAGGCTGGTCGAATAGCTGCGCGGCACGTCCGGCAGCACGGTCGCCGCCGTGTGCCCGCGGTCGAAGGCGAGCGCGTACAGGAACGGCTTGAGCGCCGAGCCGGGCTGGCGCGGCGAGACCACCATGTCCACCTGCCCCGCCCCCGCCTCCCAGAAGTCGGGCGAGCCCACCCAGGCCAGCACCTCGCCCGTCTCGTTGTGCAGCACCACCGCCGCCGCCTGCCGCGCGCCCCGGTCCGCCAGCGCGCGGACGCTGTGGCGCACCTCCGCCTCCAGCAGCGCCTGCAGCTCCGCGTCGAGCGACGTGCGCCAGGCGCCGTCCAGCGGCCGGCCCTCCGCTTCCGCCATCTGCAGCACGCGGGTGGTGAAGTGCGGCGCCAGGAACGGCGCCGCCCGGCCCACGGGGAGCACGGGCTCTTCCCGCGCCCGGGCCACCTCGTCCCCCGTGGCGTAGCCCAGCGCACGCATCCGCTGCAGCACCACGTTGCGCCGCCCCCGCGCCCGCTCGGGCGAGACCAGCGGGTTGTCACGTGAGGGGGCGCGGGCGATGCCGGCCAGGAGCGCCGCCTGCCCCAGGCTCAGCTCGCGGGCGGAGGCACCGAAGTACAGCGACGACGCGGCGGAAACGCCCACGGCCGCCTGCCCCAGGGGAACGCGGTTCAGGTACTGCTCCAGGATGGCGCGCTTTTCCAGGTGCGCGTCCAGCCGCAGCGCCCATGCCGCCTGCCGCGCCTTGCCCCCCCAGCTGCGGGGGAGCGGACGCAGCAGCCGCACGGTCTGCATGGTCAGCGTCGACGCCCCCGCGCGCCGCCGCCCGCGGAGGTTGTCGCGCATCGCGCGGCCCACCGCCCGCGCGTCCACGCCGGGGTGCGCGAAGAAGCGGTGGTCCTCCGCCGCCAGGAAGGCCTGCACCAGCCGGGGATCCACCTCGCCCATCCCCGTCCATCCCCCGCGGCTGCCGTCCGCCGAGCGGGTGGCCCGCAGCAGCATCCCCCCGCGGTCCTGGATGGCCAGCGCGGGCACCGGGGCCGGGCGCGCGAACTCCGCCGGCAGCGGGCGCGCGATCCACCCCGCCACCGCCAGCACCGCGGCGAGCGCCGCCGCGGCACCCGCCATCCACCGCGCGCGCCGCGTCACGGGGCGGCGGGGGTGATGACGAACGCGCCGCCGCCGCTGCGGCCGTGCACGCCGGGGTTGTACATCTCTTCCGCGTGCGCCGGGGCCATGGTGAAGCGTCCGGCCGTGGTCGCGCGCGCCAGGTACGTGGCCGAGTACGATCCCTTCCACAGCCGGCGCGCGAAGAAGAGCACGCGGTCGTCGCGGATTTCCCGGTGGTCGAACGCCGACCACAGCCCCGCGTCCCAGCTGCCGTACGACCACGCCGACTGCAGGCCTTCGTCCTCCTCCTCGCCGCCGTCCTCGCCAAAGGCATCGATCGCAAACGGGCTGACGGTGCGCAGGCTCAGGTCCACCGCCTCCAGGCCGGCGGGGAGCGGATCGTCCAGGATCACCATCTGCCGGTCGTCCGGAACGGTCAGCCGCAGCCGCACGCGCACCACCTGGCCCTCCACCACGGTGGTGATTGCGCGGCGGGTGTCCAGCGTCTCGTACCAGCGCTCCACGGCGATGCCCCGGTCCAGCGGCGTGGCCGCGGGGCGCGACACCACCTCGCGCACGGAAACGTGATAGTAGACCGGCGGACCGCCGCCGGGCGCGTCCAGCGACAGGCGCAGCGACCGGCGTCCGTCCGGCAGCGTCGTGAGCAGCCCGGCCAGGTCCGGCACCGTGTCGCCGCGCTCGCCGTGGCGCGCGCGGGTTTCCACCAGCGTCCGCTCGCCCACGCGCAGGCGAACCGTGCGCTCCGGCGCGCCACGCTGCGTTTCCTGGAAGCGGAGCAGCGCCAGGACGGCGGCGCCGTAGTCCTGCGTGTTCCACGGCTCGCGCGCGTCGGCGCGGCCCTCCTGCACCACCGTCTCCACCAGCGCGCCGATCCCCGGGTGCTCCGGCTGCACGGCCAGCGTGGCCGTCAGCAGCCGGGCGGCGGGGCGCACGCGGCTGGCGAAGTAGAAGTCGCGGCGGTACGCCGAGGCCGGCAGCACGGCGCGCGTGCCGCGGATCTGCACGCCGTCCCACGCCGCCGTCACCAGCTGCCGGGCGGGCACCGTGGCCCCGCGCCGCATCAGCATCTCCGCCAGCCCCAGGCGGTCTTCCCACGGCAGGCGCGCGGCCTGCCCCAGCAGCTGGTTTTCGGCGGCCACGTTCGGCTGGCCCAGGCGGCTGAGGAAGTCCGCCGCGGCCAGCCGCTCGCCCAGCACCCAGTCCAGCCCCTGCTGCCCGGGGTCCAGCACGGCGCGCAGCATCTCCGGCTCGCGAAGGCTCGCCTCCAGGTAGCGGCCCATCCGCGCGATCACGGAATCGCTCACCTCCACGCCGGCCCCGCGCGCCTCCAGCATCACCCGCCCCGCGTACGCGGTCAGCCAGGGCGACGTCCATCCCCGCGCGTCCCACAGCCCGATGCCGCCGTCCGCCCGCTGCCGTCGTCCGAGAATCGCCACCACCGCCGCGATCCGCCGGTGCGCGTCCGCCGGCACGGCGCCGTCGCCCAGCTCGGCGCGCGCGCGGTACAGGCCGATCAGCGGAAGCACGCCGCTGGAAAGCTGCTCGGTGCACTCGTACGGATACAGGTCCAGCCGCCGCCCGTACGCCCGCACCAGCGACAGCGGCGAGGTGCCGAAGCCCAGCTCCACCCGCGAGCGGGCGGGATCGGCCTCGGCGGCGAGGATGAACTCCACCGTGGCCGTGTCGCGCAGCACCCCCGACGCCGTCTGCACGACGGGGCGGTTGGCGGGGAGGATGGGAATGCGCACCTGCACCGCATCGGCCTCCCGGCCCCCGGTCACCCCGAAGCGGAAGGTGGCGCTGTCCCCCACCACGGGTGCCTGGAACCCGAAGCGCGCCTCCGCGCCCCGCCCGGCCACCAGCGTCACGTCGCGCTGGGCCACGCCCGACATCGTCACGCCGGTGGCCTGCACGGTCACCCGCGCGTTCACGGACCGGCCGAAGCGGTGGTTCACCACCACGCCGGCGGTGAAGTCGTCGCCCTCGCGCAGGAAGCGCGGCAGCGCGGGACGGGCGATCAGCGGGCGCGTCGCCAGCAGCGGCGACTGCCCCGCCCCGTAGCGGTCGCCCGCGGTGACGGCCACGGCCATCACCCGGAAGGTGGTGACGTTGTCCGGCAGCCCGCCGGCGACCACGGCCTCGCCGTTGGCGTCGGTCACCACCGATCCCACGAAGAACGCGGTGGGACGAAAGCGGGAGCGCAGGATGCCGGTGAGGTCCTGCCCGCCGGAGCCGCCGGGGTTGCGCGTTCCCTTCTGCCCCTCGGGCACCTGCGGCGCCACCGCCACCAGGTTGCTGCCGAGCCGCATTCCCACGCCGCGCGGCTGGTACAGCAGCTCCAGCGGGTCCGGCGTCTTGTAGCCGGTGAGGGAAAGCACGCCCTCGTCCACCGCCCACAGCGTCACCTCGCTCACCTGCCCGCGCCCGGCGCCGTCGCGCACGCGGACGCGGATGCGGGCGCTGTCGCCCGGGCGGTACTCGGGCTGCAGCGGCGTCACCTCCACCGCCAGCCGCTTGACCTCGGGCGTCACCCGCAGCTCGGCGTAGCCCACGCGCAGCGTCGGCCGCCCGGGATCGTCCACCGTCCCCGGCGGCGCGCTGCGCCCGCGCACCACGATCACCGAGACGAAGGCGTTGGGCGCGAACCCCTCGGTGATGGGAATCTTGAGCGTGTGCGTACCGGAGGTGATGCGGATGCGGCGCTGCTCCAGCACCCGCTCGCGCTCCACCGTCACCCACGCCTCCGCCTCGGTGAAGGGTGAGGCGACCAGGATGGTGGCCGTGTCGCCCACCGAGTAGCGCTCCTTGTCGGCGACCACGTCCATCGCGAACTTGCCCTCGTCGTTCCAGGGCACCCAGTCGCCGCCCACGGCCCAGCGGGTGAACGTGGTGCGCGCCTGCCGTCCCTGCGCGTCCGTCGCGGTGAGCGAGACGGTGTAGGTGCCGCCGGCGCGCGGGGTGAAGGCGCAGGTGCCCGGGGTCCTCACCACGCACGTGCCCACCGTGTCCGACACCCACTCCCCCACCTCGTCGTACATCCCGCCCCGGCTGCGGCGCACGCGGTGCCACTCGCGGCGCACCACCGCGCCCGTGACCGCGACGCCGGCGACGGTGCGCCCGTCGGGACGGACGGCGTTGACGCCCACGCGAACGGGGGTGCCGGCCGACCAGAAGTAGCCCGCGCCCTCGGGGCGGGCGCCCACGTAGAACTCCGCCGGATGGACGAGGACGGAGGCCACCCCCGCGACCACCTGCCGGTTGGCGTCGGCCACTTCGGCGACGACGCTCACGCGCACGGGGCGGCCCTCGGGCAGCGGGGGGAGCGCCACGTCGAGCTCGCGGTAGCCGCGCGCATCCAGCGTGTCGACGCCACCGGCCAGCACCACGGTGCCTTCCGGCTCCTCTTCCCACCACTCGCCCGCGTCGCCCAGGTACCACCCCTCGGTGCCGGGAATCTCCAGCTCCCACGGGGAGGCGGGCTCCTGCCGGGCAGACCAGCGCACCGGCGCCCGGCCCATGGGCGCGCCGAACAGGTAGCGCCCGCCCACGGTGGCGCGCAGGCGCTGCCCGGCGAAGCGCGGCTCGGGGGTCGTGGCCACCTCCACCAGGAACTCCGGCGGACGGTACTCGGCCACCTGGTAGCTGGCGAAGCCTACCTGCCGCCACTCGCGGTCGCGGTGCAGCAGGATCTGCACGCCGTAGTCGCCCAGGGCGGCGTCGGCGGGAAGGCGGAAGGTGTGGTCCGCCGTGCCGAAGCGGCTGAGGGGAACCGTCCGCTCGCGCAGAGGCTCGCCCTGGCGGTCCGTAAAGCGCCAGCGGATGGAGTCGCCCGGCGCGGGCGGGGCGAGCGAGCCCAGCGGCCCGTGGCGGATGATGGCCTTGGCGTACACGGGCTCGCCGGGGCGGTAGATGCCGCGCTCGGTGAAGACGGCGCCGGCCGCGGGGGCACGCTCCTCTCCCCAGGCGCCGTACAGGCCAAAGCGGTAGGGCGAAAGGTCCGGATCGTACTCGCTGATCCCCACCAGGGCGCGGTCGGCCCCCAGCCGCGCGGCGACGTAGCCCTCGATCGGCGGCACCCAGCGGCACTCCTCGCCGCCCGTGCAGGCGGTGTCGCGCGGCGGCGGAACGGGACGGAAGCCGGTGAGCGTGGCCACCCCCCGCTCGTCGGTGCGGCCCGTGGCGCGCACGGCGCCGGAGCCGTCGTGAAAGGCCACCTCCACCCCGCCCCGCGCGTTGCCGTCGCCCACCCCGGTCACCCACACCACCGCCTGGTCCACGCCCACGCGGGCGTGCACCGCCAGGTCCGTCACCTGCACCAGCGCCAGCGGGTGCCCGCCGCCCGCGGTATCCACCCCCGCGCCGCCCACCTCCACCAGCATCAGCGTGCCGCCGGGGCCCCGCCGCGCGTCGGGGGCGGCCAGCGCCACCCCGGTGACGGAGCTGCGGTCGCGCTCGTTGCGCACGGGAATGCGGCGGCGCGCCGCGCGGGGCCGCAGCTGGGACCACACCTCGTTCCACCCGCCCCAGCCGCGGCTCAGCAGGCGTCCCTCCAGCGAGTCGGGAACGGGAACGACGGTGACCTCCAGCGTGTCGACGTTCACGTGCTGCACGGCCAGCGTGCGGAAGCCCTCGCGCTCGATGACCAGCTTGCCGTGCGGATGCACGACGGAGGGGGGCACCGCGGGGGTGGCGAAGGCGATGCGCGCCGGCGTGCCCAGCCGCTGTCCGAAGATGTCGGTGAGCGCCGGGTCGACGGTGATGGTGTAGTTGCGGCGGGGCTGCAGCCGTCCCTCCAGCACCCAGCTGGCCTGTTCGGCGGTGGTGTCGCTTACGGTGAACGGCCGGTCGCGGTCCAGGCGCACGTGGCGCAGCACGTCGGCGCCGCGTACGGGGGTGGAGAACTCGATGACGGCGGGACCGTAGTGGCAGTCGTGTTCGGGGCAGCCGCCCTCTACCACGCGGAGGGGCCCGTAGGTGGCGAAGGGCCAGCGCAGGTCGTCGCCCCCGAGCTCGTCCATTCCCGCCGGAAGCACCAGCGACGCCGAGCACCCGGGCGGAAGGGGCTGCGCGGGGGCAAGCTCCACCACGCGTCGCAGGTCGTCGGTGGCGGGGCTGCCCGTGGCGCCGAAGTACCGCAGCCACTCCGGGTCCTGCTCGCCGATGGGCCGCGCGCCCACGCCGCGCAGGGCCACGCGCGACACGCCGCCGCACGGCGTGGCCATCGCCACGTGGCCGGCGGCGGCCAGCACGCCGGGCTCCACGGCGCTGCTCACCAGCACGAAGAAGCGGGGCTCCCGCTCCAGGAACTGCGGCGCCGTATGCGGGCCCACGGGGTAGCCGGTGAGGACCGCCTGCCCCCGCACGCGAAAGGAAAAGCGGTGGGGGCGCGGCAGGCGCGCGCCGTCCATGGCCGCGAAGTCGTTGGCGATGGTGACGGTGTACGTGGCGCCGGGGCGCAGCGGCGCGGCGGGGGTAAAGCGCAGCGTCACCGGGTCGCGCCACTCGGCCTTGCCTGGAACGGCCGGCTCGATGCGGAAGAGCGATTCGGCGCTGACCATCTCCTCCAGCCCGCCCGCGACGGGCCGGTCGAAGGTGATGGTGACCACGTCGCCGGGCTGTGCGGCGGAGTCCGGCGCCGTGCGCAGCACGCCCAGCACGGGGCCGGTCTGGTCTGCGGACTCGGCGCGGAGCACGAACACGCCGGCAAAGCCGACGAGCGCGGCCAGGAGGGCAGATACGCGGCGCATGGGGAGAGGAGAGGCGGGAAGTGGGACCGACGACGGGTAAGTAGAAGATAGTGCGCGACGGTTCCCGCGGAAACAGGAGGCGGCGCGCCGGACGGGGGCGTGGACCGGGCGAAGCGCGCTCCGCCGGACCACTCGCCCGGGACTACATGCGCAGCGTGTCCAGCACCGTGGTCATGCGAAGGCCGCGCTCGGGATGCCGCGGATCGTATTCCACCGTCCCCAGGCTGTCGCCCGCCATGCGGAAGCGAACGTACCACGGCGCCGCCATCCCCTTCAGGGACTCGCGTTCCAGCTCGAGGCCCGTGAGGCACGAAGCCACGCGGACCCTGGCTTCCTTCACCACCCGCATCGCGGAATCGGCGGCGAGCCAGACGAGGTCCATCTCCTGGCCCGAGCCGCAGAAGGCGATCTTGGGGTCCCACCGCGACGCCTCTATCGAGCGGACCAGGAGGTAGAGCCGCCCATCGGGGCCCCACCGCCGGTCGAGCATCTTGCGGCCGGGGGGGTCCAGGTGCTTCACGTAGTCGGCTAGCGGGAAGGGCCGCCACCAGTCCCGGTTCGAGACGATCATGATGGCGTCGGTGTCGCTCCCCTGCACCCCCGCCGTGTCTGCAGGGGTGTCGGCCGCGCTCACCGGCATCACGGCCACGCCTCCTGCGGCGTCCGCGGCGCTCACCTGCGCCACGGCCGTGTCTCCGGGTACGGCGCGGGGGTCGAACGAGGCCGCCTCCAGATCCGGGGCGGCCGCGCGGCAGCCGGCCACGCAGCTCGCGGCCGCGGCGGCGGCAAGCCAGCGGTTCAGGCGGCCGGGGGACCGGTGCGAAGTCATGGGCTCACTCCGGCGAGGTGGGGGAGCGCTACTGGATCTTCCTGGCCGCGGCGAGGCTCACGGTACGACGCCGGATCGCACGCGCCCGCCGCGCTGCCCGCGTACACCTCGATCGTCGCCGTGACGGCCAGCGGCGGCTTCCACGCGGCGTACAGCTCCATCATTCCAAAGGAACGGAACAGCGCGCGGTTGATGCGAACGAGCCATCGCCCGTCCACTCCATCCAGGCGCACCACGCGGACCGCCGACGGGAGGCCGTCCATGTACGCTTCCGGGCTCACCCGATAGAGAACGTGCGCCACGGAGTCGTTCTCCACTACCTGGCCGATCACCGTTCGCGCGCCCGGCGCCGTGGCGGTCTCGAAGCCCAGCGTGCCTCCCCACACCCGAAGGGCGAGCGCCACGAATCGTGCGGGCGGGAGATCGGCCAGTTCGGCGGCCGGGCCAAGGCCGGGGATCAGCCCGAGGGCGATGGAGTCGTCCCGCGTCACGCTCTCGGGGTCGGGCAGCCGGAGCTCGCGGCTGCCGGGCTCATCGTCCCCCGCGGGCCGAGGGTTCAGGCCGAGCTGCTCGCGCTGGTACCACGCCGCGGATTCCGGTGTGAACAGCGCCGCCGCGGAATCCCACTGCCGCGCGGCCATCGCGTCGAACAGGGCCTGCACGGTCTGCGCGGGGCTCCCCTGCGCCGGGGCGGCGGCGGGCGCCAGGAGCACGGCGGCCGCGGCCAGCAGCGTCCGCGCGAGCCGTGGCATGGCGCCGCGGAGGTCACGGCGCGGCATCGAGGTCACCATCGGGTTCCTGGCGGGGGAGTTCGCGGACGGACCGAAGCAGGTCCGGGTTCGCGCCTACGCGCCAGCGGCCGTCCACGCGGTACAGGCTCAGCACGTCCATCTCATCGGGCCCGTCCGCGTCCTGGACGTCCCAGGCCTCGCGCTCGCGGCGCATGAGCACGTGCGCGGTGGAGTCGTCCTCCATCACCTCGCCCACGATGCGGTTGGTGGGGCCGGTGAGCAATTCCACGTACGGGTTGTCGGCCCAGGCCCGTAAGGCGAGCGCCACGAACCGCGTCGGCGGGAGCGCGGCGTGCTCACCGATGGTGCGGTAGCCCGGAAACAGCCCGGCAGCCGCGGTGTCGTACACCGGCAGCCGCGCCGATGCCATCGTCCACACGGGGCTGGTGTCGGCGGGGAGCTCGCCCGTTCGCCTGCGATCGGCCTCGCTCGCGGCGAAGGACAGCTCACGCTCCTGGTATTGCGCGGCGTCGCGCGGATCCAGGAGCGCCGCGGCGGCCTCCCACCGCCGCGTGCGCAGCGCGTCCAGGAACGCCTCCGCCGTCTGCATGGGGCTAGCCTGCGCCCGGGCGGCGCTCGGCGCGAACAGCGCGGCGGCCGCCAGCAGCGCCCTCGCAAGCCGCATTCTTCGCAACAAGGTTCACTCCGAGGTCGTGGGGAGCGCCACCGAATCTTCGTTCAGCCACAGGGTCGCTCCGGACCACAGGGGCCGCACGTACAGGTTGTCGCGGTAGTACAGCTCGCGGAGCAGCCTTCCGCGGCGGTCGTACACGCGCACGAAGCCGTCGGAGTTGGAGCCGTCGCCCGGCGGCCGCATCTCGAACATCCGGGAGTTCAGGTTGCTGTAGCGCTGGACGTAGTACCGCCGGTTGGGGCTCCAGTCCGCGTCATCGGACGGGATTCCCCATCTCCACAGGTACAGCAGCGCCAGCCCCGCCAGGCACACGGCCGCGAGCGCCAGGCGTTTGGCCTTGGGACTCATCATCTCACAGCCCTTCCATCGAGCAGGACGGCCTGCGCATGCGCCAGGCGGCCAGCGCCGCGGCGACTTGCAGCGGCCCCATCAGGGCGACGGCCAGGAACCCCCCGTCGGTGCCCCCCGCGCCGCTCGCCTCCAGCACCGCCGACAGGGCAAAGGTCACCCCCATGGCTGCGAGCGCGGGCCGCACGTTCACGCGCCAGCGCGGCACCACCGCGCATATCCCGGCCGGGATCCCCGCCGTGAGTGCCACCAGCACCGACATCATCGACACGAGCACGTCGGGCGAATCGGAGCACCGCCCCGCCTCCGGATCGCACGGGGCCCCGCCGCCCTGGACGATCAGCATGGTGAACAGGAAGATCATGCACACCACGTAGTAGGCGACGAACCCCAGGACCGCGCCGAGCACCACGCGGTCCGCCTTCTCCAGCATGGAGCGAAAGTCCGGCCCGTCGTTCATTGGGGGTCCGGCTTCGGCACCTCTACCCGCCGCGACACCTCCACCATCCGCCCGTTCCTCCGCTCGCTGACCACGCGCAGCGTCCGGGTCTGGTCCCGGGACCAGGGCTCCCACACCTCGTTGCGCACCAGCACCAGCTTCGTTCCCAGCCAGCGGAAGGTCCGCAGCTCCCCGGCGCAGCAGCTGCCGTGGATGAACTGGGTCACCTCGCGCCG
This sequence comes from Longimicrobium sp., assembly GCF_036399935.1. GTDB lineage: Bacteria > Gemmatimonadota > Gemmatimonadetes > Longimicrobiales > Longimicrobiaceae > Longimicrobium. The sequence goes on along the minus strand of NZ_DASWMD010000016.1, from coordinate 126,108 downwards.
TGCCCGCTCGGGGATGAGCTGGTTGTCCGCGCGGAAGAAGACGAACGCCGCGGTCGCCGGGTCGAAGAGGTAGTACTCGAAGCTCTCGTTGTGCCCGCCGCCCATCGTGAGAACCGACAGGTCACGGTATCCGTCGAAGTTCAGGTCCGTCAGCTGGATGGGCGTGCCCGTGGAGGTGCCGTCCCCGAGTTCGAAATACTGGGGCTCGCGGCTGCCGTCCTCGGGACGGGCCGTCACCGACACCGGGACGCCGTGGTCCACCACGAACTCGAACCGGTAGCGTGGAAGGCCCGGATGGATGCGGGCCGTGAAAACCGCTCGCGGCGGCTCGGCCACGTACGCCGCGGGATCGCACGGGTGCTCCCGGCCCCGCGGCGGAGCCCCGCCGCCGCACAGGAGCCGCGCCACGCCGTTCTCCCACACCACGGGCACCTCGACGGGGACGGGGCGCTCGCCGATGCGCCACGCCGCGCCGAACTCGCAGACACCGAGCACCGTGCCCGCGCCGTCGATGGCCGAAGCCACGCACGAGCGGGTGCCGGGAACCCCCCCGAGCACCCGGACGCCCTGCCGCCCCCACAGGACCGCGAACCGCTCGGGCACTCCGGCCTCGTCGAGGGCCGTGAACCAGCCGACCACCTCTCCATGGTCGTTCATGGCCGTAGCGTGGGCCGTCCCGTAGCTGCCGGTGGAGCCCGGGTTCGGCAGGGTGCGGGCCGCACCGCCCGACCAGATGAACGGGGTGGAGCCTTCCCGGTAATCGTAGCCGTTGGCGAGGATTTCCCCCCGGTTGTTGATGTCGACGGAGCTGTGCCAGGCGATCTCCTCCCCCCGCAGCGTTTTCGGCAAACGGCGCATGCCCCGCCGGGACCACACGCCCGCCGCGGGGTGCGAGGCGACGACCTCGCCCCGGTCGTTGATGCCGGCCGCCTCGAAGGGCATCTCGTCCGTTTCCGGGATCAGGGCCAGCGCCTCGCCCGCGCGCCAGACCGCCGAGCGGCGGCGCCCCTCTTCGGGGTACAGCAGGCCCACCACCTCACCGGCGTCGTTCACGGCCACGGGCATGAACCCGGCGGGCAGCGTGTGCAGGGCCCCGTCGCGCATGCGGACGAAGCCGCGCACGCTCCCCAGGTGGCCGATGGTCCCCACGACGTTTCCCGAGCGGCTTACGGCCCGCACTTCGCTGGGCTCACCCCGTTCACCGACGCCCAGGAAGCGCACCGAGCCCGCCCGCAGCAGCACCGCGCGCTCCTTGGCGTTCCCCGCGATCGTCCCGTCAGCCGTAAAGCCCACCCCCGTGACGGGAATGGACACCCCCTGGGGCGGCGTGGACGGGGCGGGGGGCAGGGCCACGGCACCCGGCTGCCACGCGAGGGCGAGCCCCACGGCCAGCCCGGCCACGGGCCGGCGGAAAGCAGATGCTCGATGCATCGAAGGGAGGCGAAGAAGAAAGGTTGGGAACGCGGACGGCGGGGAGAACGTACGACGGAGATGTCAGGCGGAAAACGTGTCGATGCCCGCCCGGCGCGGTAGGATAACAGGGACCGCGCACTTCGGCAATTCATCCGTCGCACTGCATCGGCGCCGTGATGCGAGTGGATTCCACAACGGCGGGCCCCCCGCGTTTGTTTCACTCCGCTGCCCCGGACGCGCTGCACGCGAGATCCCTGGATCATGAGCCTTCTACGGCGGGCTCGATGCGGAAGAGCGAGCTCTGGCGCAGGGATCGCGCGCTCTTGCATCGCGAGGCCCATTCTGTGATCCAGAGGCCCGAGCGCACCGGACCGGCCCGCAGTGCAGACTATGCAGGGCCGTGGGATCTGGCTGCGGACACGTCCCCGCCTGGGCGCGGCAGCGGCACGGAAACCCGGGCCTCGGACTTCGCCTGGCGGGAGCCCCAGGCGAATGCCGCGCTCTTGCATCGCGAGGCCAAATCTGTCATCCAGAGGCCCGAGCACACCGAACCCGCCCGCAGGGCAGACGATGCAGGGCCGTGGGATCTGACTGCGGACACGTCCCCGCCTGGGCGCGGCAGCGGCACGGAACCCCGGGCCTCGCGGACTTCCCTGGCGGGAGTTCCAGGCGAATGCCGCGCTCTTGCATCGCGAGGCCAAATTTGTCATCCAGAGGCCCGAGCGCACCGGACCTGCCCGCAGTGCAGACTCTGCAGGGCCGTGGGATCTGACTGCGGACACGTCCCCGCCTGGGCGCGGCAGCGGCACGGAACCCCGGGTCTCGGCCTGCCCGGGTAGGGAGCCGCAGCCCTCCTGGGGCGGATGAATTCGCGGAACGACCACACGAAGTCCACCTGCGTGGACCGGCCTGCTGTGGCGTGGCCTCTACAACGAAGCGCGTCCGAAGCTATTTCACTCCGCTGCCGCGAACGAGATCACGCCCGCGCCGTGCACCGTCCTCTGGCGCGGGATTCGCGCGATGGTCTACGCGTGGTTCGAACCGCTCGTTTCACCCCGCTGCGCCCCATGCACCGCGTCCCTGGTTCCGTTCCCATCGTGCCCCGTGCACCCGCCGCCCGGCGGCGCCTCGCCCTGCTCGCGATGCGCATGGCCGCGGTGCTCGCCGGGCTTCGAGCAGGCGCCGCGGCGGCCCAGGAGCGTCCCGACACCGCGGCCACGGTCGGGCTGAAGGCCGTGGTCGTCTCCGTGCCGGCGGCGGCCTCCGTGGTGGGCGGCGCCAGCGCGATCGTCGCAAATGCGGACTCGCTCGCGCTGCCGGCCGCCCCCACGCTGGCGCAGGCGCTGCGCCGGATTCCCTTCGTCGGCGTGCGCGAGAACTCGCGCGGCGAGGTGGAGCTGTCGGTGCGCGGCTCCGAGTCGCGCCAGGTAGCCGTGGTGATGGACGGCGTCCCCATCTCGCTGACGTGGGACGGGCGGGCGGACCCGTCGCTGGTCCCCGCGGCGGGGCGGCTGGTGCTGGTGCGGGGGCTGGCGTCGCTGCTGCACGGACCCAACACGCTCGGCGGCGTGGTCCAGGTGCGCTCTCCCATCGGCGGCGCGCCGCCCACGCTGCGCATGGGCGCGGACCACGCGGGCGGGGTGTCGGCTTCCGGACAGGCGGGCGTGTCGACGGCGGTGCGCGGCGGCAGGCTGTCGCTCTCGTCCTCCGCCGGCGTGCGGCGGCGGCCGGGGCAGCCGCTCCCCTCCCCCGTGAGCGACTCGGGCGCCGCGGGCGGGCTGCGCGCCAACAGCGACTTCGAGCAGGCGCAGGCGTACGTCGGCGCGCGGGCGGAGGGCGGCGCGGGCGCGTGGGCCGGCGCCTCGCTGAGCGTGCTGCGCGGGTCGCGCGGCGTTCCGCCGGAGCTGCACCTGCGCGAGCCGCGGCTGTGGCGCTACCCGGCCACCTCGCGCTCGCTGCTGGCCCTGTCCGCGGGCGGCCCGGCCACCTGGCCCGCGCGGGTGGAGGCGAGCGTGGGCGTGGATGCCGCCGCGACGGAGCTGGAGCAGTACGGCGACCTGTCGTACGACGCCGTCGAGGCGCGGGAGCGGTGGCGGGATGGCACGGTGACGCTGCGGACGACGGCGGAGCATGCAGCCGGGGCGCACGCCACCCTCCGGTACGCGTTCACCCATGCCGACATCCGGCACCGGGAGCGCGTGGACGACGATCCGTTCGCACGGTATCGCCAGCGCCTGTGGAGCCTGGGCGCCGAGGGCGAGGTGGCGCTGGGCGCCGTTCAGCTGAGCGGCGGCGCGGTGATGGACGCGGCCGACACCCCGGAATCGGGAGACAAGCCGGCCCTGCGCCCCCTGCGGGCGGCGGGAATGCGCGCCGGCGTGAGCGCGCGGCCGGGCGGCTCCGTGCGCCTTCACGCCTCCGTCAGCAGCCGCGCCCGCATCCCGTCGCTCCGCGAGCTCTACTCGGGGTCGCTCGGGCGGTTCGAGCCCAACCCGGGGCTGCGCCCGGAACGGCTGCTGGGCGCCGAGGCGGGCCTGACGGCGGCGGTGGGGCCCGTGGAGGTGCAGGGCGTCGCGTTCCGCCACGACCTGTCGGACGCCATCGTCCGCACGGCGGTGGGCGACGGGCGGTTCCGGCGCGAGAACCGCGACCGGATGCAGAGCACGGGCGTGGAACTGCTCGCCACCACCCGCCATCGCGCCCTCGCCCTTTCCGCCGACCTGATGCTGCAGCGGGTGCACATCCACGGCCCCACCGCGCCCCAGGGGCAGCGGCGGCCGGAGAACATTCCCTCCGCACGCGCCGGGCTCGACGCGCGTCTGGACCTGCCGTGGAACCTGCGCGCCCAGAGCCGCGCGCTGTACGTGGGCGCGCAGTGGTGCCTGCACGCCGAAGAGGAACGGATGGTCCGCCTGAAGGACGGGACGCGGGTGGACGGCGGCGTGGAGCGCGAGTGGAGGCGCGGCCGCGGGCTCGCGGGCAGGATCCGGCTGACGCTGGACGTGGAGAACGCCACGGACGCGGCCCTCTACGACCAGTGCGGCCTCCCCCAGCCCGGCCGCACGCTGCGGATGGGCATCGAGCTGGGCTGATCCGCCGGAAGCCGTCGACGCCCGTGCGGCCGCATCAGCCGGCGGGCAGCGGCACGAAGGCGACGCGCCGGTGTGGATAGTCGAAGACCACGGTGAACGGCGCCATCAGCTTCCGTCCGATGTTTCCTGCCCCGCCCTCGCGGCTCAGCCCCTCCAGGCGGAACCCCGAGCGAACGTTCTCGAAGCGGCGTCCCCCCAGCTCGATCCATTGCACCGTACCGACGTGCTCGCGGTAGCTGCCGCCCGCTCCCGACGTGGTCACCGCGATGGTGTCGCGGCCCTGCAGCAGGTTCTCCTGGCGGATGTAGGGGCCATACAGCGTCAGGCTGCCGCTGTGTCCCGTGTCGAGCTGGTACAGCCCCGTGCGGCCGCCCTCGATGCGGGTGTACACGGCGGGCGTCAGGTCGATGTAGCTCATGGGCTGCCACTGCGCGCCGGGCGACAGGGCGTAGCCGCGAGGATCGAACAGGGCGATGTGCTCGCCGTCGCGCGCGAACTCCACCACGGCGCGCGCGAACACGGGATAGCCGCTCCCGGAGGCGCGTTGTTCTCGGACAGGTCCAGGGCCAGATACACCGGGTCGCGAAAGGTCAGGCGCCCCAGGCGGAAAGTCTTGCCGCGCCGGAGGGTGCCCTCGCGCACCCGCCCGTCCGCGCCCATGGACCGCGTGCGCCCAATGACCGGCATGCCCAGCCGGTCCGCCAGGGCCACGTCGATCTGCATGCCGTCGGAGCCGGAGTCGAAGTGGAACCACCCCGCCTGCTCCCCGTCGATCTCCGGCTGCACGTAGTAGTGGCCGGGCGAGTCGGGGCCGAACGGAACCCCGCGGCGCGTCGGGACCTCGGCCGCAACGGACGCGTCGAACTCGTGGTCCGCCGGCAGCGGCGGCACGGTGAAGCGAACCGAGTCGCCCGGGGCGAGCGGCGTGGCGCGCACCACCCGGTGCTCCGCGATATCGCGGTACGCGGTGCGGGTCGCGAACGCGTAGTGCCGCCCCGCGACAGGGCGCCAGTCGCCGTAGTCCACGGTGTAGGGGCCCCGTTCGTACTCCACGACCAGCCTGCGCACCCGCCACGTGCGCCGGTCCACGAACGCGGTGGCGGGCACCAGGCCGTCGCGGGCCCGAAAGCTCACGGCCACCGTGGAGTCGTCCGACAGCTCCGGGGCAAGGCGCCGCTCGAACGGCCCGCCCGCTCCGCCCACCAGCCGCCGCGCACCCAGAGGGGAATGGCGAGCTTCTCGCGCAGCCGCTGCGGAACCGGCGTCGCCATCCCGGTGCGGTCGATCTGAAAGGCGAATTCCCCGTCGAAGCCAAGGGTGTTTCCGCTCCGCACCCGGCCGTCCGCCCCGAAGGCGCGCACGCTGGTGTCCGCCGGGGCGCCGGCCGGCGCTTCGGTGAGCACCACGCCCGCCGCGGCGCTGCCCTGCGCCCGCCGCACGCGCTCGAGCACGTCGGCGACGGTCAGCGGCGCGGGCGGCGCCACGGTCGGCGGCGTGGCGGGGGCGCAGCCAGCGAGGATCAGAAAAATGAGCAGGGCCGTGCGTCGGCCGGAATGGCACTTCATGGTTGTTCGTCCCGCGAAAGGTTCTGCCCGCCGGCCGCACATCGGCCTGCCGGGCTACCTTACGATGGACCGGACTAGCGCCCGTTCGGTTGCAATCGGCTTCGCGCGTCATCCCACGCCTCTTGCAGCCAATCTGTCATCCAGAGGCCCGAGCGCACTGCACCAGCCCCCAGTACACGCTTCGCAGGGCCGTGGGATCCAGCCGCGGACACTTCCCAGCCTGGGCGCGGCAGCGGCACGGAAGCCCGGGCCTCGGCCTTTCCACGCGGGAATGCCTCGAGCGTCCTAGGGTGAATGTCGCGCTCTTGCATCGCGAGGCCAATTCTGTCATCCAGAGGCCCGGGCGCACTGAACCGGCCCGCAGTACATGCGGCGCACGGCCGTGGGATCCAGCCGCGGACACGTCCCCGCCTGAGCGCGGCAGCGGCACGGAAGCCCGGGCCTCGGCCTTTCCTGGCGGGGAGCCCCAGGCCTCCTGGGGCGAATGAATTCGCGGCAACGACGCTGCGGAGTACGGTGTGGCGGCAGGTGCCCGTGGCCGCTCCGTCGGGATGACAGGTGCGCGCCGGCAACTGCGGTGTGCATGCCGGTGAAGCCCCGAGCGGGACGCGACAGCGGTCCGAGTCGGGGCTTTCCGCTGTTCCAGCCGCGGGTTTACCCGCCCTTGGAAGGGCGGCGGGCGCGCGGTCGTGTGGGTTCCGGAACAGGGCGCGCCCCGCGCTTGGTTCAATCCGCTGCCGTGAACGAGCTACACGTGAGATCCCTGATCATGAAGAAAGTCGAAGTCGTTCCGCACGATCCTCGGTGGCGAGATTCCTTCCAGGCGGAGGCGACGCACATCGCGGCCGCGCTGGGCGCCCACCTGATCGCCATCCACCACATCGGCAGCACGGCGATCCCCGGCATCCACGCGAAGCCCGTCATCGACCTGCTGATGGAGGTCGATGACATCGAGGCGATCGACCAGCGAAGCTCCGCGATGGAGGCGATCGGCTACGAAGTGATGGGCGAGTTCGGCATGCCGGGCCGCCGGTACTTTCGCAAGGATGACCAGCACGGTACTCGGACGCACCAGGTCCACGCGTTCCAGGCCGGCTCGGCGGAAGTGGTGCGACACCTGGCGTTCCGCGACTACATGATCGCCCATCCCGCGGATGCGCAGAGGTACAGCGATCTGAAGCGCAAGCTGGCGGAGGAATACCCGTGGGACATGGACGGGTACGTGGATGGCAAGGACGGTTTCATCAAGGAGATCGACCGCAGGGCAGCGGAGTGGCGCGCCTCGTCTGCCGGCTAGCGTGACTCGGCGGGCGCGGCGCAGATCTCCCGGATGCATCCGCGCAGCCAGCGATGCGCCGGATCGGCGCTCTGCCGCGGGTGCCAGAGCAAGGAAACGGTGATCCCCGGCGTGGCGAACGGGAGCGGAAAGGTGTGCATCCCCGCGCGCAGGTTGCCGGTGTGCCGCTCGGGAACGCTCGCGATCAGGTCCGACGCCCGCGCCAACGCCAGCGCCGCCGAAAACCCGCCGACGATGGTGGCGATCTCCCGTTCCAGTCCCACCGCCCTCAGCGCGTCGTCGATCGGTCCCCCGCCGTCCCCACTCCGCCGCGATACACCGACGTGCCTGCCCGCGGCGTAGCGGGCGGGGGTGACCTCGCCCTCACTCAACGCGTGGCCCGCCCGCACGACGCCCACGAACCGGTCCCGGAACAACGACTGCGCCCGCAGTTCCGGCGCAGCCCCCGCGCCGACGACGCCGACGTCCAGGTCGATGCTCCCGTCGCGAAGGGGCGCGCTGTCCTTGCTGGACTTCTGCACGAACCGCAGCCGCACGCCGGGAGCCTCCGCCGCGACCCGGGCGACGAGTTCCGCTCCGAAGTTCTCCACGAACCCCTCGCTGGCCCGCAGCGCAAAGGTCCGCTGTAGCCGCGCGCGATCCAGCATCTCCGCCGGACGCAGGACCGCCTCCGCATCCTGCACGAGCTGGCTGACTCGCTCGCGCAGTTCCGTCGCGCGAGGCGTGGGAACCAGACCGCGTCCGGCCCGCACCAGCAGCGGATCACCCGTCGCTTCCCGCAGCCGCGCCAGCGCCCGGCTCATGGCCGACGGGCTGAGCCGTAGGCGTTCGGCCGCACGCGCGACGCTGCCCTCCGCGAGCAGCACGTCCAGCGTGACGAGCAGGTTGAGATCTGGCTTCGACATGCACCCCTCGCAGGACGGTGTGACGTGGCGTTGAACGCACGAATAAAATGCAATCCATGCGTCTTCCGCCATCCCTCAGCGGGACTACGTTTCTGATCGGCCATAGAAGAGCCATCAGAACGGGAGTCCACGATGAAGAACGCCACCGCGGAACGGGATGGGCCAGTCGCTGGAAAAATGGGACGCACGTCCTCGGCCCGGTGGGCGCTCGCCAGCCTTTCGCTCGCCGTGCTGCTGTCGTCGCTGGGCACCAGCATCGCCAACGTCGCCCTTCCGACGCTGGCGCGGGCGTTCACCGCCTCGTTCCAGGAAGTTCAGTGGATTGTCCTGGCGTACCTGCTGGCCATCACCACCCTGATCGTCAGCGTGGGGCGGCTCGGGGACGTCGTGGGACGCAAGCGGCTGCTGCTGTCCGGGATCCTCCTGTTCACCGTGGCGTCGGCCCTGTGCGGCGTCGCGCCCACGCTCTGGATGCTGATCGCGGCGCGGGCGGCGCAGGGCCTGGGGGCGGCGGCCATGATGGTGCTCACCATGGCGTTCGTCGGCGAGACGGTGCCGCGGGAACGAACGGGGAGCGCCATGGGCCTGCTCGGCACGATGTCCGCCGTCGGCACGGCGCTGGGCCCTTCGCTCGGCGGCGTGCTGATCGCCGGGCTCGGCTGGCGGGCCATCTTCCTCGTCACGGTGCCGCTGGGCATCGCGGCGCTGCTCCTGGCGCATCGCCACCTCCCCGCCGACCGGCCGGGTGCGTCGACGAATCGGGCCGGGTTCGACGCGGTGGGTACGCTGCTGCTCGCGCTCACGCTGGCGGCGTATGCGCTGGCGATGACGATGGGGCGCGGCCGGTTCGGTACGCTCAACGTGGCCCTGCTGCTGGCGGCTGGGCTCGGGGCAGGCCTCTTCGTGCTCGCGGAGAGGAGAGCGGCGTCGCCCCTGATCCGGCTGGCGATGCTCCACGATCCCGTGCTCCGGACGGGGCTCGCCACGACCGCGCTCGTCTCGACGGTAATGATGGCGACGCTGGTGGTGGGACCGTTCTATCTCTCTCGGGCGCTGGGGCTGGAGGCGGCGCTGGTCGGTGTGGTCCTGTCCATCGGCCCGTTCGTCGCCGCGCTGACCGGTGCGCCCGCCGGCCGCCTGGTGGACCACCTGGGTGCACGACGCCTGTCCATCGCGGGGCTCCTCGGCGTGGCGGCGGGCTGCTTCACCCTGTCGATGCTGCCGGCGAGCTTCGGCGTGAGCGGCTACGTCGTCCCGATCGCCATCCTGACCGCGGGCTACGCGCTGTTCCAGACGGCCAACAACACCGCCGTAATGGCCGACATCCGCGCGGGGCAGCGAGGCGTCGTCTCGGGGATGCTCAACCTGTCGCGCAACCTGGGGCTGATCACGGGTGCATCGGTGATGGGCGCCGTGTTCGCCCTCGCCTCCGCGTCGCCCGACATCGCGACGGCGGATCCCGCGGCCGTATCCACCGGAATGCGCATCACCTTCGCAGTCGCGGGGATGCTGATCGTCGCCGCGCTCGCCATCGCGGTGGGAAGCCGCGGGCTCGCGACACGCCCCGCGCTCGCCGGATGTGCGCCATGATGCGTCGCACGCGACAGCGCGCATCGTGTGGGGAGAGTGGGAGAGGAGGAGCGTGGGATGGAGGCGATCGGATCGGCGCGGAGGAGCGCCGATCCGATCGTCTGCCGCACGGTCAGGACGCGAGCTGGGCGTCGAGGGTGATCTCGGCGTTCAGCACCTTGGATACGGGGCAGCCCGCCTTCGCCGCGAGGGCGAGCTCCTGGAACTGTTCCGCGGAGATGTCCGGAACCTTGCCGCGAAGCTCAAGGCGCACGGCGGTGATGGTCCAGTGCACGCCCTCGCTCTCCATCGTCAGGACCGCCTGCGTGCTCAGCTCCTCGGGGGGAAAGCCGGCGCCGGTGAGCTGAAAGCTGAGCGCCATGTTGAAGCAGGCCGCGTGCGCCGCGGCGATCAGCTCCTCGGGATTGGTGCCCGCGCGGCCGTCCTCGCTCTGGAACCGCATGGAGGTGGAATACGGCTGGTCCTTCAGCGCCCCGCTGAACGTGCTGATCGTTCCGGAGCCCTCGGCCCCGGTGCCGTTCCATACCGCACTGCCTCTGCGCTTGAGCATCTCGTTGTCCCGGTGGTGATGGTGTGTGTGTCCGTCTGGACGGAAGGGATCCAGCGTTCGGCTACGCCTGAACGGGCGCGGAGCAAAAGACGCTCCCCGCCACGCTACCCAGACTCACCTGTACTCCATGTGGTGACGGCGATTCAGCGCGGCGAACTCCTCGTCCGTGGGCGGGGGCCGGGGGTCGCCCGGGGCGCGTCCGATCCCCCGGAAGTAGTCGCCCGTGGATGGATCCGCGAAGATGGCGAGGAACGTGGCGGGCTCGCTCCCGGTGTTCTGGACACCGATCCAGGTATTGGGTGGAATGAACACCGTGGCACCGGCTCGCGCCTCGGTCTGCCGGTCGCCCAGCGTTACCGTGACCGTTCCTGCATGGATGAACAGGATTTCCTCGTCGTGCGTGTGCCGATGCACCGGCACGCCCGTGCCCGGGGGCAGCACCTCGGTGAGCATGAAGAGGTGCCGGGACCCCGCGACCTTCGGATCGACCTTGATCAGCGTGGGAGACTGGCGCCGGCCCAGGTAGTACAGCTCGCCCTGATCGGCTGCGAGAACCGTCCCGCCGCCCGCCGGAGCGGGAGCCGGTGGTGTGGCGCGGGTGCAGGCGACGGCGGTGGCGAGCACGCCTGCCCAGCCCAGGATCGGGTAGCGCATGGGAGACCTCGAGGGTGCGGGGATCGCGGTGGGTGGCCGGGCACCCCCGTGCACCGTCTCAGCGGCGCCTGGCCCTGGAACGGTGTCAGTTCGGCCAGGCGGGGCCACACCCCGCGGCCTGGTAGGTGTCGCTGATGTTCAGGAGCTTCCAGCGTCCGCCGCTGCGCACCAGGTGAAAGGCGTCGAAGCCGCAGTGCGTGACGGTGGTGTCGCGCCGCACCTGGTATTCGGCCCAGACGGTGGCCAGGTCGCCGCTCACGTGCACCACCGGGTTGCGGATGGGCTCGTCGATCCCGGGCTGGTTCGGCTGCGTCACCGCGGTGATGAACTGGGCGCCGGTCATCACCACCACGCGCGTTCCCCCGTCCCGCGTCGGCCGGATGAGCGTGAGGCGCGTGAGCGAGTCCACGTGCTGGTTCATCGCGGCCACGTCCTTGGCCCGCAGCGCGTCCATGAAGCTCTGGATGGCCGCGAGCACCGCCGCCTGCTCCTGCTGCGTCGTTTCGCGCGCACCGGCCTGGGCGGCCGCCGGGATGGACGAGGGCGCGGGCGACGGCGCGGAAGACGTCTGCGGCTGGCAGGCGGCGAGCAGGGGGAGCAGCAGGAGAGACAGATGGAGTCTGCGCATGTGCGTAGCTGGGTGCGAGGAAATGGATCGTGCCACCTGGCCCAAGGCGGCCAGGGGACGGTTGTCCGCTGGGGCACGTGAAAGCTACGGGGGAAGCCGCGAGCCGCCAGTGCCCACCACGTCGGCGGGCGGGACTTCGGCGGCGTTCATCCTACCGGTTGGATTTGCTTCGCCCCTGCCCGGGGGTTTCGCCGTTGCGGCGCTCGCTTCGATTTTTCGAGCCGGGCTTGTCGACGGCAGGAGGCAGGCGGGTGAGGGGGCGCGAGTATGTGAGGGGGCGCGAGTATGTGAGGGGCGCGAGTAGGTTGACGCCAGCAGCGCATTCGGCTATCCTGCGGGCAGAATCTTGACCGGTTCAACATGGGCTCCGGAAGGAGCCGAAACGAAAGAGAGGAATCTTATGGCGGAAGCCGAACTGACCAACCTGCTACCCGGCCTTACCAACGCAGCCGAGCGCCTCAATCGAGCCTCGGACACAGCCAATACCATAATCTCGAGTGTCGAAGCTCGGCTAGTTTCTGCTAACATCGGGATTGAGGTCTGGCTGTCGGAAGCTCTGAACTCCACTGACGCGGTAGAACCGAATCCAGGTGAGATGTCGTGGATCTCGCAGTTCCTTGGGTTCGCTAAAGTGAATGGAAGTTGGTGCTTGGCAGTTAAGTCCACGCGTTTCGTAAGCGGGTTCTTTGAAGGCAATACAGCATGTCCCTACCACCAGGAGTTCCTGGCCGCCGCTCCAACTCCGCTGTCTCAGGCTCCGCGTGCTGTCCGGATTGCGGCTTTGGAGTATTTGCCGAATCTCGTGGAACGTCTCATCGCGGAGGCCACCCGCTACGCGGAAAGCATTGAGAGAGTACAAGCAGTGAACTGAGATCCCAGGGTGGCCCATTCGCTCCTCCCGGTCAAGGTTCCGGGCCACCCATTCTCAACCGACATAATTCCAAACACGCACGCACGACTCACTTCCCTTCCTCAATCCAGCGATAGGCGTTAACTAAGCCAGACTTTCCTGTTGCAAACTCCCGCTTGTCCTCAGCTAACACAGACTTCAAGAGCCAACCTAGATCCTTCGCGGCAGCTTCGACCGCGGATTCGTGATCCTTTCCGTGGTCGATATGCTTCGCGTACAGGGCTTGGAGAGGTGTTCCCCGCCAGTCGGCGTTTTCACCGCCGACCAAGTCCCGGGCGGCAAATTCTTCACCCCTTCGGTTCTTCACCCAGCAGTAAACGGCGCCTTGCAAAAAAGCCTTGATCAATTGTTTTTCAAATTGGTCAAGCCCGAGTACATCCCTGAGTTCTGATGCGTCTTGCAGAGCCATTTTCTGTCTCCAGGGAAAATCGATTGAGGGTTCACGGAAGGCGGAAATTCCCGACGTGTGTGCCGGAATCCATGAACGTGCTTCGACGGACGAGGCCCACCTTCGGCGTGGCACCCCGCTGGCGTCCACTCTGGCTGTCGCGCATGCTCTGCCCGAAAGCAGATGCGGGCACGGCCCAGACATCAAAGCTCCCGTCTTGCTGTTGAAAGGCACCAAAGACACGGGACAATCGTTCAAGCATTCGAAACGTCACTCCTACACTGTCTGTCTCCTGCTTTGCGCATTTTATGACGATCCGCTCGCCGCGCAGCAGACACTCATTTGATCTGTGGCTGACTAAGGTGGCCCCCAGTTGTTCCGCAAGCTTGCGGCCAGTTGCTAGGCCCCATTTGGCAGCTGCGGCTCCACTTTGTTGACCTTGTGGCATTTCCGACCTTCCCTTCGCAGGTTAGCGAATCGCGAACAATTATAGAAGCTTCGTCAGTTCACGGCTGAGGTCCAGCAAGTCCCTGCCTCGCCTCTCTGCGACTTTTGCGACAGCAGCCTCCCAGGCGGCCGGCGGTGGCCGGTATCCGCGGGTAGCAGGGTCAAGGCGTGCCCTGGCGATAGCATTCTGCGACAGGCCGAGTTCTGCTGCCAGATCCTCAGCGGTGATCCGTTCGAACAGCCTGTCAGTAGCTTCCTTGTAGTCCACGATCTTCGTCGGCGGCGGTTAAACTCTCTATTGACAAACCCTACGGTTAACGACATTATTAACCAGAGGGCACAAGAACGAGGCTGATCGCTCCTCCGCAAAGAGACACGATCAGCCTTGCACTCGCGAACCGACCCGAAGGCCGCCCGCTCACCAAAGTTGCCCTGCTGGGCGGCCGGGGTCAAGAGGATCGGAGGTCACGATGGCAAGGAAGCAGCAGGACAGCGCGCCCGCACCCGCCGCGCAGGCCGCGTATAAGGTCGTCAAGCGCGAGAAGGACCGCTGGTGGGAGGTGCGCGATCTGCAGGACGAGCTGGTGTGCGTGACGGTCTACAAGCGCGGCGCGGTCGAGGTGGTGCGCCGGCTCGCGACCTGACCCAAGGAGTCACACTCGAAGCAGCCGTGGCGGCCTTGCCGCGGCTGCTTCAGTTTTCGGCTTTTGCGCCAGTTCCCAGTGGCTGGGAACCTTCTAGCCTTGGCCCGAGCGTTGCCAAGTGCTTGCGCTTGATCAGAACTCGGCCTAATTAGACTTATCGAGCGGCACCACACGTTACGCTGTTCCGCAGGCCACGCATCTTTGACGCTCTTGCCGTTCGGCCACGAAAAGCCTGAAAGGAATCACGATGACGAAGAAAGAATTCCTCGAACATCTCTACGGTCTCGTCGATAATTTTCGGCATGAACTAGATCAGGTAGTGGGGGAAGTGAGTAGCCTTGATTTCGCCGAGCAAGCAAAACTCGCGATAAATAAGCTAAAACCCTCCGTCGTCCACTCCGTAGAGGAGGTTCGATCTTCGTTGGGACTTGCCGACGACTACACTGCAGAGCAAGCTGAACCAGGGCTATTATTCGAGGTTTTCCTCCCCAAAAAAATGAGTTACCAAGGACGGGTTTATGATGCATTGAAGCGCGGCCTGACCCCGCAAGAGGTGGTCGCTTATTTGACTCCACCAACGGAGACAGCTCGGGAGCGAATCGAAAAGTTGTTGCCAGGAAAGTTGCGGATTAAACATCAGCACGATCTCATTGATCGTCTGAAGGCCATTCAGCCTGTTTATGGAGGTTTTTCGATGTACGAGGTGGATGGCGCATTCGCGATGGGTTCTCCAGAGCCGATTGTAGAGGAACGGGTTCAAGTCATAAAGCTCCTGTTTCGCCCCAAGCATCTCTATGAACTAATCGGAAAGGAATGGAGCAATCAACGACAACGCTACTACGTGATGAATCTGCTTCGCGAGTTTGGGCAACTACCGGTTTCCTTGGTAGACGAATCTACGGTTAATGTATTTCTGGAGGGCAAGGACCTTCGGAAGGCTGGAGTTAATGAGCAGGTGGTTCGGGGGATCCTCAAAGAAAAAATCGCGTGGGGTGAGGACGTACTGTTCTTTGTGTTTGGCTACGTTGTCGGTAATGTCACCGACATCGTCGGCATCAATGAGCAGGAAATCTGGGTGACTTCGTACCGAAGTACCGTCGTGAACGTAGTGCATCGGTGATCTTCCTCGGCGCTGCTGGACGGCCTAGGGTCAAGAGGATCGGATGTCACGATGGCCAGGAAGCAGCAGGACAACGCGCCCGTACCCGTCGCGCAGCCCGCGTACAAGGTCGTCAAGTGCGAGAAGGACCGCTGGTGGGAGGTGCGCGATCGGCGGGGCGAGTTGGTGTGCGTGACAGTCTACAAGCGCGGCGCGGTAGAGGTGTTGCTGCGGCTCTCGGCGTGAGGCAGGGCAGAGTGCAGCAGCCGCGGTGAGGAATACCTCGGCTGCTGCTTGGCATTGCAATGACGTTGGTCGTCCCTCGTACCGGACCCCTACAGGGCGGGGGAGAGCCGGCGATCACTACGCGGCCGCCAGTGACGGCCGAAGATTGGAACGAACGACGTCCTCGACGATGTAGCCGGGATGCGCGCAGCCTCCTCCACCGCTGCAATCACCGGCAGCATACGGCGCTGTATGCGCGCAACCTCCCCCACCGCTGCAATCACCGGCGCTGTCCAAACCAACGAAATACGTCGATCCGAACTCGCTCTCATAGATCCCGGCGGTGGCGCGAAAGGTTGACTGCAGGAGCGCCTGATCGTCGTCACCGCGAATCCCGAAGTACGGGAAATGGTGCAAGAAGAACCCGAACGCTCGGTCGCAATCCTCGGCGTACTTCATCGTATCGAGAATGTGTGTATGCCACACCTCGTCGATAAACTCCGTCGGCACGATCGTCTCCGGACGCGCCACAGTCAGGAAGAGGAAGCGTCTGTATTCCTCTGCGCCTTGGAGAGCGCGTTCACGGGTCCAGCCGGTGCCGCCATCCGCGTGCGTGAGCTTCACCACAATCGGGTCAAGATCAAGCGCCCAAATCCGACTCTTCAGCGCCTCGCGGTCGTGCGTAAGTACCTGTTTCATGAGACTGGCTCCTGGGATGACGTGCCCCTCTAAATCGATGAACAGTCGTACCATTAAACGGCGCTCGGGTCCCCGTCAAGGAAGTTCTACCTTGGGCGGGTAGGTGATGGGCTCGAGTTGGATCGGAGGTCATGTGCCCAGAAAGCAGCAGGACAACGCCCCGCACCCGCCGCGCTGCCCGTGTACAACGTCGTTAAGCGCGAGAAGCACCGCTGGGGGGAGGTGCGCGATTCGCGGGGCGAGCTGGTGTGCGTTGCCGTCTACAAGCGCGCGGCGGTGGAGGTGGTGCAGCGGCTTGCAGCGTGACTGAAGGACTCCGGATGCAGCAGCCGTGGTGAAGTCTGCTACGACTGCTGGCGTCGTTCCGCCCAAATCGCGAATGGCACGTTCAACGTGCCCCAAATCACCCTGTGCCCTCTATTTGGGAGACACGGCGTTGGAAGACGGTGAGATGTACTCGGTCATGGATTGTGGAGAGCTGCCGGAGGTTGCGCCGCGCAGGGTCCGGCTCTACGCTGAGCGGCAGAAACAGCGAAGACCACATCAGGAGATCGAACATGCTGCGAGCAGTTTCCCTCGGCCGGGCAGCCGGCCTGGCCATCAGCCTTCTCGCCGCCCCGGTGGCCGCGCAGCAGCCGGAGGGTCCACGGCCCTACTCCGTGGGCAATCCGCTCGGCCTGCCGGCCACCGTCACGCCCGGGCGGGAGTTCGAAGCGATCTCGTCGAACGTGAAGGTCTTCGGCGCCATCTTCTCCGCCGAAAGCTGCTCGTACGACGCGGAGCGTGGGGTGATCGTGGTGCCCAACCGTGGCGTTCCGCAGAACGTTCGGGCGAACGACGCCTGGGTCTCGTTCATCAACCACGACGGGTCGGTGCACACCGCCCGGTGGATCGGGGTGCAGGGCCCGGCCGAGCGCCCGAGGCTGACGACGCCGCTGGTGCTGAACGAGCCGTTCGGCAGCGACATCGCGCGCGGCATGCTGTACGTGGCCGACCGCGACGGCGGCACCCGTGCGGACGAGCCGAGCGCCGCCGTCATCCGCCGCTTCGACCTGCGCACCGGCGTGCCGGCTGGCGAAATGCGCGTGGAGGGCGCGCCCTGGCTGAACGACATCGAGGTGGCGGACGACGGCGCGGTCTACGCCACGCAGACGGGCGACTTCGGCGACACCCCCGACCCGGCCACGTGGCGGGTGTGGAAGATCGCGCCGGACGGCACGGCGTCGGTCTTCGCGCAGGGGGCGCCGCTCCGCCAGCCCAACGGCGTCGCGATCGATCCCCAAGGCAACATCGTCGTCGCCAACATGGGCAACGACGAGGTGCTGACGTTCTCTCCGGCTGGGCGGCTGGTGAAAACGGAGAACGCGGCGCAGGCCGGCAGCGATGGCCTCGTCATCATGCCGGACGGCACGAAGTACCTGAGCAGCGTCACCCTGGGAGGCGTTTCCCGCATCCGCCCGGGCACGCCCGCAGAGCTCATCGCCCGCAACATTCCGAGCGCCGCGTCCATGTGCTACGACGCGGGCGCGAACCAGCTCGTGATTCCCATGAACCCGAACAACGGCCTTGCGTTCGTGCCGCTGCAATAAGCGGCGCCAGCAGGTCCAATCCAGAGGAAGAGAACCGACGGTGGATACGGAAAATACGAACATCACCGGCAAGGTCGTCGTCATCACCGGCGCCAGCAGCGGCCTGGGCGAGGCGACGGCCCGGTACCTTGCCGAGCGCGGCGCGACGGTCGTGCTGGGCGCGCGCCGCGCCGATCGCATCCAGGCGCTGGCCGGCGAGATCACCGGCAAGGGTGGGCAGGCGTTCGCGCTGGCCACGGACGTGACGGACGCCGCGCAGGTGCAGGCGCTGGTGGATGCCGCGGTCGAGCGATTCGGGCGGATCGACGTCATCATCAACAACGCGGGGCTGATGCCGCTCTCGCCGCTGGCCATGCGAAAGCTGGACGACTGGGACCGGACGATCGACGTCAACATCAAGGGCGTGCTCTACGGCATCGCCGCCGCACTCCCGCACATGCAGCGGCAGCAGGCGGGGCAGATCATCAACGTCTCCTCCGTCGCCGGCCACAAGGTGGGCCCGGGCGGCGCGGTGTACTCGGCATCGAAGACCGCCGTGCGCGTGATCACCGAGGGGCTACGGCAGGAGGTGAAGCCGTGGAACATCCGCACGACCATCATCTCGCCCGGCGCCGTCGCGACGGAGCTGCCGCAGAGCGTCACTGAGCCGGAGATCGCCGCGGGGGTCGGCCAGTTCTACGCGGCGGTCGCGATTTCCGCCGACTCGTTCGCGCGGGCCGTGGCGTTCGCGATGAGCCAGCCCGAGGACGTGGACATCAATGAAATCCTGTTCCGCCCCACGCGGCAGGATCTGTGACGATGCAAACGCGCACGCTGGGGCGCAGCGGCCTGGAGGTTTCCGCGCTGGGCCTGGGCTGCATGGGGCTGAGCTTCGCCATGGGCCCCGCGGTGGAGAGGCAGCAGGCGATCGCGCTGATCCGCGCGGCGGTGGAGCGCGGCGTGACGTTCTTCGATACCGCGCAGGTCTACGGCCCGTTCACGAACGAGGACGTCGTGGGCGAGGCCCTGGCTCCCGTCCGCGAGCAGGTGGTGATCGCCACCAAGTTCGGCTTCGATTTCGACGCGGATGGCAAGCCGACCGGCGCGCTCAACAGCCAGCCCGCGAGCATCCGCCGCACGACCGAGGATTCGCTCCGGCGGCTGCGCGTGGAGACCATCGACCTGCTCTACCAGCACCGGGTGGACCCGCAGGTGCCCATCGAGGAGGTCGCGAGAACGGTCAGGGAGTTGATCGCAGAGGGAAAGGTGCGGCACTTCGGCCTGTCGGAGGCGGGCGTGCGCACCATCCACCGCGCGCACGCCGTTCAGCCCGTCACGGCGCTGCAGAGCGAGTACTCGCTGTGGTGGCGCGAGCCCGAGGAGGAGATCCTGCCCGTGCTGGAGGAGCTGGGGATCGGCTTCGTTCCCTTCAGCCCGCTGGGCAGGGGCTTCCTGACGGGAAAGATCGACGAGAGCACCACGTTCGACAGCAACGATTTCCGCAACACCGTCCCGCGCTTCTCTCCCGAGAACCGCAAGGCGAACCAGGCGGTGGTGGACCTCCTCGCGAGGATCGCGGGGGAGAAGCAGGCCACGCCCGCGCAGGTGGCGCTCGCCTGGCTGCTGGCGCAGAAGCCGTGGATCGTGCCGATTCCCGGCACCACCAAGCTGCATCGCTTGGAAGAGAACCTGCGAGGCGCCTCCGTGGAGCTGACGCCCGACGACCTGCGGGAGATCGAGAACGCCGCGGCCCACATTGCCGTGCAGGGCGAGCGGTACTCCGAAAACTCACAAAAGATGGTCGACCGCTGACGTCCCACCACTCGAACCGGAGAACATCGCAATGTCGATGATCACCAACGCGCTTCCCGCGGGCGCCATCGTGCTTCCGCCGGGGGAGGGCCGCCGCTATCCCTGCGGCCCCATGCACAGCGTCTTCCTGGCCGATGGCGAGGAGCCCGGCGACCGGTACTCCGTATCCATCTGGTGGGTAGACGCGGGGCGGCCCGGGCCCGGCGCCCACTCGCACGAGGCCAACGAAGAACTGTTCTACGTAATCGAGGGAACGATGACCTTTCGCGTGGGCGACCAGCACGTGGACGCCACCGCGGGCACCTTTCTGCGCATTCCAGCCGGCGTGACTCACGATTTCGAGAACCGCACCGCCACCCGCGCGGGGGCGCTGAACGTGTTCATCCCCGGCGGATTCGAGGCGAACATGCCCGCGATCGTCGACTGGTTCCGCACGGCCGAGCAGGCGCAGGTGGGCCCATGACGGGCGCGGCGGCATCGCGGCCGCGCGTGATCTGCCACATGATGGCCTCGGTGGATGGGCGCATTCTCACCGACGGCTGGCCGCAATCCGACGAGGGGCGGCGCCAGTACGAGGTGGTGCACAAAAGCTACGAGCCGGATGCGTGGCTCTGCGGCCGCGTGACGATGGAGGCGCACTTTTCCCAAGGTGTACGCTCCGACGCCGAGATCGCGCGCGAGCACGACGGCGCGCCGCGGGAGGACTTCCGCGCGCCGGGCGAGCACGAGTCGTTCGCCTTCGCGGTGGATTCCAGCGGGCGCCTGGCGTGGGACACCAACGACATCGACGGCGACCACGTGGTGGCCATCCTCTCGGAGCGCGTGTCCGATGAGTACCTGGCGTTCCTCCGCGAGCGCGGCGTCTCGTACATCCTGGCCGGGGAGCGCCAGGTGGATCTCTCCGTCGCGCTGGAGAAGATCGCCTCCGGTTTCGGCGTGCGGACGCTGATGCTGGAGGGCGGCGGCACGATCAACGGCGGGATGCTGCGGGCGGGGCTGGTCGACGAGGTGAGCGTCCTTCTCGCGCCGGTGGTGGACGGGCGGATGGGAACGCCGGCGCTCTTCGACTTCGACGAGGACGAGGCGCGGCGGTACCGGCTGGCGATCGACTCCGTGGAGCGGCGCGCGGACGACGTCCTCTGGCTGCGCTACCGCGTTGAGCCGCGGTAAAGCCGATGGCAGTCCATCCCATGCAGCCATCCGACGCTCCGGCCGCAATCGTCCGCCCCGCGACTCCCGCGGACGTCCCTGCCCTGGGGCGGCTCGGCGCACTTCTCGTCTACGTGCACCACGCGTTCGACGCGGCGCGCTTCATTGTGCCGCCGCCGGACATCGAGGATGCGTACGCCGCGTTCCTGGGCGCGCTGCTCGACGATCCGGACGCCGTCGTCCTGGTGGCGGAGCGGGATGGTAGCGTGGTCGGCTACACGTACGCGGCGATCGAGGGCACCGACTTCCTGGCGCTGCGGGGCCCGGCCGGCGTGCTGCACGACCTCGCCGTCGATCCCGCCCATCGCGCGCACGGCATCGGCCGCATGCTGGTGGATGCGACGATCGCGGCGCTCCGGGCCCGGGGCGTTCGCCAGGCCGTGCTCTTTACCGCGGTGCAAAACGAATCCGCACAGCGCCTGTTCGCGCACGCCGGCTTCCGGCCGACGATGATCGAGATGACGCGCGAGTTGGACGACGAGGTTCGATAGGGCTCTTCGCATGCCTCGGCTGGCCCCTCCCCCGGCCCCTCCCCGCATGCTGCGCATGCGGAGAGGGGAGAACTTCATACCGGGTGGAGGCTGAGTGGTGCGCATGCGGCGGGCGCCCCCCATCCCCAGCCCTTCCCCCGCAAACCGCGCGGGGGAAGGGAGCCAGCCCGGTGCGCGCTTTTAACTCTGTGCCGCACCACGACCTGTCATCCTGAGCCCCAGGCGCGCTGAACCATCCCGCGCACCGTGCTTCGCGGGGCGCAAGGATCCAACATTGGGCACGCAACAGCCTGGGCGCGGCAGCGGTCACCCGGGCAGAGGCCGCGACTTTGGAGCGTTTCGAAACGAGCCGGCGCATGCCTCGGCTGCCCTCTCCCCCGACCCCTCTCCCGCAAGCGGGAGAGGGGAGAATTCGATCGCGCTTCGGCAGGCCTCGCGCGCTCGACTGCGCGTGCAGT
This sequence comes from Longimicrobium sp., assembly GCF_036399935.1. Lineage (GTDB taxonomy): Bacteria > Gemmatimonadota > Gemmatimonadetes > Longimicrobiales > Longimicrobiaceae > Longimicrobium. The sequence goes on along the minus strand of NZ_DASWMD010000016.1, from coordinate 104,464 downwards.
CCGCGCAGGCGGACTTCGGGCCGTGGTTGCCGCGACTTCAGTCGCCTCCAGCAGCGCCCGCCCGCAGGTTCGGCTCCTCCACGGGGTCGGGGCCGGAGGCCGCGGGGGTAGCGCGGGGGGACGGCTTCCCTGCCCGGCCGTACGCGATCTGGCTGACCCCCAGCACCCATCCCAGCGACGCGCACCATCCCGCCGCCACGTCAGAGGGATAGTGGACGCCCAGGTAGACGCGCGAGAACCCCACCAGGAAGGTGAAGGCGCCCCCCAGGATGATGGCCCACCAGCGCCACCGCGTGGGCCACGCGAGCACCGCCAGCGCGGCGACGAGCGCCATGCTCCCCATCGCGTGCCCGCTGGGAAAGCTGTAGGTGTGCTCGGGCGCGGGGGACGGAGAAAGCCACAGGTCCGGCCGGTCGCGGCGGAAGAAGAGCTTGGCACCCTGGTTCAGCGCGCCCGCCCCGCACATGGCGACCGCGAAGAACAGCGCGTTGCCGCGGCGGCGCACCACCAGCAGCGCGACAAAGATCACGGCCGCCAGGGGAAGCACCCCGTACGCGTGCCCGATGTCGCTGATGAACGCCATTGCGGCATCGCGCCCCGGGGTGTGCTGGGTACGCGCCCAGTGCAGGATCGGGGTGTCCCACGCCAGCCCGCCGTCGTCCCACACGTCCTCGGCCAGCGTGCCGAAGATGGCCAGCGGCAGGCCCACCAGCGCAAACAACTCGAGAAGGCGCTGCCAGCGCGCACGAACGAAGCGGGCCAGCGCCCGCGCGATCCCCAGCGCGGCGCCCCTCACCTGGGATGCGCGAGGGGCGGATTGGATGTCGGTCAAGTCGGCCGGCCTGCACACGGCGTGGAGAGGTGGTACCACCGGATGCGTGGCGCTCCTGCAGGAAAGTGGCCGCGGAGCGGCCCGGGCGGAATCTTCTTCCGCGCTCGTCTCGTAGTGGCATAGGGCCGAGCCTGCGCGACGGTTTGACGCCACCGGCGCGGGACCCCATGATTCGACTGCCGTGCACCCCCGCAAGTCCACCCCCGAGACTGAGAACATGCCCGACGAGCGAACGTACGGCGAGGAGGAGGTCGCGGAGATCTTCCGCATCGCCGCCGAGGCCCGGAATGCCACCGGAGGCACCGCGCTGGCACCCGTGAACGGGTTCACGCTGGCGGAGCTGCAGTCCATCGGGGGCGAGGTGGGGCTGGCGCCGGAGCGCGTGGCCCAGGCGGCCGCCGCGGTGGACCTGCGTCGCGGCGCGCTGCGCCGCAGCGAACTGGGGATGCCGATCGCGGTCGGCCGCACGGTAGACCTGCCGCGCGCACCCACGGACCGCGAGTGGGAGATGCTGGTCGCCGACCTGCGCGAGACCTTTGGCGCCAAGGGGCGCACGGGCTCGCGCGGCGAGGTGCGCGAGTGGACCAACGGCAACCTGAACGCATTCGTGGAGCCCACTCCCACGGGGTACCGGCTGAGGCTGGCGACCACCAAGTCCAACGGCGTGGCGCTCAACCGCATGGGCGCCGTCAGCCTGATGATGGCGCTGGTCACGGTCGTCGTGCTCTACGTCAGCGGCGCGCTGGCCGAGGAGATGCTGGGCCCCGTGATGCTGTCGATGATGGGAGGCGGCGCGCTGGCTTGGAACGCGCTCCGCCTGCCGGGCTGGGCGCAGGAGCGCGAATCGCAGATGGAGGTGATCGCGGTGCGCGCCGCGGCGCTCCTCGGCGCCCCGCCCGCGCCACATCTTGCCGGTCCCGGCGATCCGCTGCTGATCCCCGGCTGACCGAACCTAAGCTCGTCATCAACACACGAAAAACGCCGCCGCTTACTTCCGAGCGGCGGCGTTTTCATTGCGGAGTCACGTCTCCGCCGTGCGGATCTCGTCGATGCCAGCGGCGGAGACCCCGTCGACCATCGTGCGGTTCACCATGGGGTGATGGTCGTGCGTGGGGCCGAAGTCGCTGTCCGGATGCCACGCGAGCACGTCTAGCGCCTCGCCGCGGGTAAAGAACGAGTGCAGGGTGCCGGTGGGAATGCGCCACCCCATCCCCGGACGCAGCGCGAAGGTGCCGCCCGGCGTGCGGCACTCGCCCGTGCCGCGCACGATCACGCCGATGCGCTCGGACGGGTGCGTGTGCGCCGTCTGGTCCGTCCCCGGCGGCATGTGCAGGTGATTCAGGCAGGGCTCGCCCAGCACCGGCGGGCACACCAGCAGGGTGTCGGAGCAGCCGTCGATGTAGCGCAGTCGCCCGGCGGCCTCCACCGGCCCGCCGAGCGAAAAGAGGCCGCGGTACCCCAGCCGCGAGATCACCATCCCCGCCCCGCCGTGTACCCTCGCCGCGCCGGGCGCCACGAAGAACATCCCCGCGCGCAGTGAAAAGCGCCCGGTCTCAGTCTCCACCGCGCAGCCATCCTCGATCGCCATCCCGTAGTGCGTCGCATCAGACTCCAGCGCCAGCGCGTCCGCCCGCCAGCCATAGACGCGGGTGGGATACGCGTCGTCCGCGAGGTCCACCAGCAGGCCGTCTCGGATCTCCAGGGGAACGAAGTCGCTCGTCGTGCTCATCGTCATGCGGATCTCAGGGGAAGGACAACTTCACCGGATGAGGCTGGGTGGTTCGCACGCCGCTGCCGCCGCCCATCCCCAGCCCTTCCCCCGCAAACTGCGCGGGGGAAGGAGCCAGCCCGGTGCGTACCCGGAGCCCGGGGCGGGCGACCAACCCTGTCATCCTGAGCCCCAGGCGCACGGTGCCGGCCCGCACACCATGCGTCGCGGGGCGAAGGATCTAACCTGGGGCACTTCCCAGCCCGGGCGCGGCAGCGGTCACCCGTGCAGAGGCCGCGACATCGGGGCGTTTCGAATTGCGCCGGCGCAGCCTCGGCTGCCCTCTCCCCCGGCCCCTCTCCCGCAAGCGGGAGAGGGGAGAATTCGATTGCGCTTCGGCATGCCCCGCGCACTCGACTATGCGTGCAGTCCGCGAAGGCGGACTTCGGGCTCTTGTTGCCGCGACTTCAGTCGCCCCAGCCGTGCCGAACCTCTCACTCGTTCGCCCGCAGCCACACTTCCATCGTCAGCAGCAGCCAGATCTTCACACCCCGCCTGGGCACCTTGGGCGTGTCGAGCCATTCCTTGACCGTCCGCGGATCGAAGTACGGCCTCGTCCGCGCGTTCCGGTCCAGGAGCATGGCTCGGGCGTACGGGCGCAGCTCGTTCTGGAACCAGGCCTGCACGGGAACCAGCATCCCGCTCTTGGGACGGTGCACCACCTCCGCCGGAAGCAGGTCGGCCACGGCGGCCTTGAGCACGGCCTTTTCCACCGTGCCCGCCAGCTTGTGCTCGGGCGGAATGGCGAAGCTGGCCTCGATCACCCGCCGGTCCGCCAGCGGAGAGCGGCCCACCAGCCCGTTGGCCGCCGTCAGGTTGGCCACCTTGGTGAGGATGTGGTCCGCGCCCTTGAAGCGCACGTTCACGTCCAGCAGCCGGTTGAGAAAGTGCCGCATCCCCCCGTCCACCAGCCGCGGCGCGAACCACCACCCGGCCGGCGGCTCGTCGCGCAGCGTCGCCTGCACATCGTCCGTCAGCAGCGAGGGAAGGTCGTCCCAGCACTTGCCGAAGGAGCGCAGGTAGGCCGTGGTCAGGTCGTCCGCCCCGCCGTAGAGCGCGTGCAGCAGCATCGGGGTGTTCTTGGGGCCGCCAAAGCTGGGGTCGCCGCCCTCGCCGTTCAGGATGGTGCCCGTCACCGCCGCGGCCGCCCGCCCGATGAGCAGGTTGGGCGTGGTGAGCGGATCCCCGATGGGGTCGTCGAGCACGGCCAGGCTTTCCGACAGGTGCTTCTGGATGATGGACGCGGGAAAGTCCAGCACGTGGTGCCGGGTGCCGCAGTGCCGCGCCACCCGCGACGACCACTCCAGCTCGTTGGCGTACCCCCCGCCGAAGTGCAGCGAAAAGGTGTGCACGGGCCCCGGCGCCATCCGCGCCGCCAGCGCCGTCACGAGGCTGCTGTCCACGCCGCCCGAAAGGTATACGCCCACGGGGCCGGATGCGGGGAGGCGCACCCGCACGGCCTCGTCGATCAGTTCGCGCAGCCGCGCCGCGTGCACCTCCAGCGGCGCGTCCGCGTCGTCGATGCGCTCCGTGGGTTCCCAAAACTCGTGCGGGCGCACGTCCGGAAGCGGGAGCGCCGTCCCGGGGCGCAGTTCGGATATGCCGCGCCACATCGTCCGTTCGCCGGGGACGAAGGCGCAGGTCAGATAGTCGCGCAGAGCCACCAAGTCGAGGTCGCCTGAGACGCCGGTCCCGCGCCGCAGCGGGCGCGGCGACGAGGCGAAGCTCCATCCGCGCGACTCATCCCCCGTCCAGTACAGCGTGCGCGCCCCCGCCCCGTCGCGCAGCAGCCAGAGCCGGCGCTCGGCGGGGAGCCACACGGCGGCGGCATACATCCCCAGCGCGTGCCGTCCGGCGTCCGGGCCGTGCGCGCGGACCAGCTCCGCCAGGAGGGTCAGCGGCGACGCGCCGGGCAGACCGAGCATCGAACGCAGCTCGTCCGCGTTGTCCACGACCACGTCGCCGCACGCGATCCATCCACCGTCCGGCGCTCTCTCGATGGACCCGGCAAAGGCGGCCTCGCCCTCGCTCCACGCCGGGTCGAATCCCCGACGCCGGAGCGCAGCGGCCGGATCTGACCCGCCGAACACCCCCGCGAACGCCGTCATCCTAAGCCGTCCACCCCGGCCGTGTCCGCGCCGCCGCCGGTCAGGGACTTGAACCAGGCCGCGACGCGGGTCCAGGGGGCGTCGTCGTACGCCGGGTCCGGGTCGGAGCCGTCGTTGGGCCCCGCGGCCACGATCCCCTCGTACGCCGCCCGCATCAGGTGCGCGGAGGGCAGGGCGGCCAGCTCGTAGACGTTCCCCGCGGCCAGCCACCGCCGATCCTCGTACGAGAGCAGCTCGATGAACTCCGGGGGCCACGACGACCACTGCACGGGCGTGCCCGGGATCCACGGCAGCTCGAGGCGCCTGACCGTCTCCGGCCGCAGCCCCAGGTCTACCACGCGCACCGACGGCTGCGGAAACCACTCCGGCTCGCGGAGGTCCATCGGGAGCTGGCATCCGCCGGGGCTGGCGTCGTGCAGCGCGAACACGGTCAGGCCCGGGGTGCGGCGCAGCACCTCCCTGATCGCGTCCGCAGCGCCGTCAGGGTAGCCGTCCAGGCTCAGGACGGCGCACTCGTGCTCGATGTCGAAGCCGTTGGCGACCAGCATCTTCGCCGTCTCCCGCCGGTCCGTCACCACGGCGCGGTTCCAAGAGGCCACGTCCGCCGGCACCTGCGGCGGCGCGATGGCGGCGTCCGTGCCGTGCGGCGACAGCAGGCCGGGGATCTTGCCGTGCACCTCCACCCACGGCCGGAGCTGGCTACTCAGAAAGACCTCGAACGGAAGGCGAGGCCTGAGCTGGTCCGCGTACCGCTCCCTCGCGGTCTGGGCAGCGCCCCAGCCCAACGCCGCCCCCATCATGCCGCCCACGACGGCCAGGATCAGCATTCCCGGCTCGGCAAACGCCGCCATGAAAACCCCCGGCAGGGCGAAACCCAGCGCGGGCAGCACGATGAACCCTTCGGTGGCGGGCGGGAAGGGCGGCATCGTCGATTTTCCGTGCACGGCGAGCCACAGCTGGCGGGTGGTGAACCACAGCTGCCCGCCGGCGGAGACGCGGTCGATGGCGGCCTGGAACTCGGCGTCGGTATTCGCTGCCGGCCGGGTCCCCGGGTCGAACGCGAACCGGTGCTGGCACCCGGGACAGCGCCCGTCCTCCCGCTCGCGCAGCCGGGAGATCCTTCCGCAATGAACGCACTTCATGCCGTCGCCCTCATCCGAACCCGTCCACCGCGGCGGTGTCGGTGCCGCCGCCGAGGTCGCCCACCCAGATCACCCCGCCGCCGTAGTACGTGTCGCCCCCGCCGCCACCGTCACCCCCGCTGGGCGCGGAGCCGTCGTTGGGCCCCGCGGCGACGATGCCCTGGTAGGCGGCGCGCAGCACCTGCGCGGGGTGCAGGGCGGCCAATTCTCCCGTGTGCCCCCTGGCCAGCCACGCCACGTCGTCGGGCGGCAGGACCTCGCCCAGCCGCGGCGGAAGCTTGCGCGGGGAGCCGGCCAGCGCGGGAATGCGCAGCCGCCGCACCGTCTGCGGCCGCAGCCCCAGGTCCACGATGCGCACGGCCGGGTTGGGAAACCACTCCTGCTCCCGCAGCGTCAGCGGGAGCAGGCATCCGCCGGGGCTGGCGTCGTGCAGCGCAAAGACGGTCAGGCGCGGGTTGCGGCGCAGCATCTCCTTGACCGTGCCGGCGATCCCGTCCGGATAGCCGTCGCGGCTGAGCACGGCGCAGTTGTGCTCGAAGTGAAAGCGGTTGGCCACCAGCACCTGCGCCGTCTCCCACTGGTCCGTCACCACCGCGCGGTCGAACGAGAAGGCGGCCACGTCCGCCGGCACCTCGCGCGGCAGGGCGGGTGCCGCCACCTGGCGCACGGGGAGCAGCGCGGCGACGTCGCCGTGCACCTCCTTCCACCGCCGCAGGTACCGCCGCTCCCACTCCGGAAAGGCGATGCGCGGCGGCCGGGGCGGCTGCGCAGCGCCCGCGAACGCAAGCTTGCCGTACAGGCTGCGCCAGAAGCCGGGCTTCATCCACCGGCGGTTGAACTCGTACCACAGGTGCCGCTCCGTGAACAGCACCTTGCCGTTCCCCGAGACGCGCTCCATGGCGTTCTCGAACTGGCCGTCCGTGACCTTGTACGGGTCCCTGGTCGGCTCGAAGGCGAAGGGGTGACGGCACCCGGGACACCGCCCCTCCGTCCGCTGGCGCAGCTTCGAATCCGTCCCGCAGTAAATGCACTTCATGCAGTCGCCAGGTCGGGGGATGAACGCGGCGGATGGAGGCGCGTCACGAAATCCCCCAGTCCAGCGGCGGATCCTGCGCGTCCATCCACAGGTGCAGCATCAGCAGCGCCCACAGCTTTTCGCCGGCGCGGCGGCGGCGCGTCTCGCCCGGATCGTCGTCGCCGCGGCGCAGGGCGGCCACGTACTCGGGCCGGAACCACCCGTCCCGCCGCAGCCGCCGGGGTGACAGGCGCCGTGCCGCCTCCCACCGCAGCGGACTGATCCACCCGCGCAGCCACTCCGTCGCGGGCACGCCCATCCCCCGCTTGGGGCGGTCGATCAGCGCGGGGGGAAGCAGCCCCTCGGCGGCGCGCTTCAGCAGGTGCTTTTCGCTGGCGCCGCGCAGGAAGAAGTCCGCGGGAAGCGTGAACGTCCACTCCGCCAGCGCGCGGTCCATGAAGGGCGCGCGCGCCTGCAGCCCGTGCGCCGCCGCCAGCTGCGTCATCCGCGGGGCGATGTTCTGGGCGCCCTTCAGCCGGATGTTGGCCGCGCGCAGGCGATGGAGGAGCGTCGGCAGGCCATCTGCGTCCAGCGCCGGCCGCAGCCACGCCCCCGCGTCCATCGTCCCGATCGCCTCCATGGCCGCCGGCGTGAGCAGCTGCGCCTCCGCGCCGTGGAAGCGGTGGTAGGTGGCCAGGTAGGCGGCCTCGCGGCTGTATCCCGCGCCGCCGTACGCTTCCGCGGCCAGCATCGGCTTCGTCGCCCAGCCGCCGAAGAGCTGGTCGCCGCCCTCGCCGTTGAAGACGGTGGAGACGGACTGGCGCGCCGCCTGGCCCAGCAGGTACAGCGGCACGGTCACCGGGTCACCGAACGGCTGGTGGAGCGCGGCGGCCGTGGGCTGGAGCGCGCGGCTCAGGTCGCGCGGACGGGCGCGGACGCGGTGCAGCGGTCGGCCCAGGTGCGCGGCCACGGCCTGCGCGTGCTCCAGCTCCGTGTCCCACGGCGGCCCGAAGTCCAGCGAGAAGAGGTGCACGCGGGCGCCGGCGCGGGCCAGCAGCGCGGCGACCAGGCTGCTGTCCAGCCCGCCGGACAGGTAGACGCCCACGTCGCGCTCCGTGCCCAGCATCCGCTGCACCGACGCGGCGAGCAGCGCGCGCAGGGTGCGGACGGCGGAATCCTCGTCCACCGGCGCGGGACGCTCGCGCCAGGGCGCCGGCTCCGGCCGTCGTGAGACGCCGTCGAACAGCGTCTTCGGTCCGGGGGGATGGGAAAAGCAGAGGTAGCCGTGCAGCGCGCCCGGATCCACGCCGCGCGGCGCACCCGGCAGACGGCGCAGCACACGCGGATCGGCGGCCGTGTGCGTGCGCTCGCCGAGCGTGAGCGCGTACATGGGCTGCACGCCGAAGGGATCGGGCGCTTCGTCCGGAACGGCTCGCGCGAGCGCGCTAGTCGATCCGGAGATCGTCCACTTCGACGCGGCCTCGGGCATCCGTGGGATTGAAGGGGTGGCCTACCTTGAGGGAAACGCCCGTCACCGCGCCGGGTGCGCCGCCGCGCTCCCCGCGCCACGGACTGCGCGAGTCGGGGCGGGTCTGGTGCTCCAGCTGGTCCATGCGGATGGTGACGGTGCGCCACTCCGCGCGCACGGGGATGTCGGGAGAGCGCCAGCGTTCCGTGGCGCCGTTCTCCACGAAGAGGCGCGCGCGGCCCAGCCCGCCGTCGCCGCGGATGCGCAGGGTGATGGTCTCGTGACCCTTCAGCGAGGGCGGGACGGAGGCGGTGTTGAGGTTGGCCCAGTAGCGCCCGTCATCCTCCGCCACGAAGCGGTCCACCTGGATCACCCCGCGCCCGCCCTCCTGCCCCGCCCGGCCGGTGGAGCGCGGGTTGAAGTCGCCGGACCACGCCTGCGCGGTGCTTTCGAAGGTCCAGGCGGCGGGCTCCGGCTCGGGCGGGTTGGCGACGCGGTACACGCCGGCCGCCGCGAGGAGGGCCAGCGCCGCGCCCGCGACGGTGGTGCGGATGCGCCGGCCGCGGCGGATGCGCGCCACGGTGGCGGCGTGCGAGGCGGCGGCGGCGCGGTCCAGCTCCACGCGCGAGATGCCCATCTCCTGCGCGGCCTGCTCGTAGCTCTCGCGGTCCATCCGCAGCTCGCGCTCGCGTTCGTCCACGTCCTGGCGGCGGACGGCCTCGCGCAGCACCTCGGGCAGCTCCTCCGGCTGCAGGTCGTCGTAGCTTCGGGGCATTCCGGTTCCGTCTCGCGGGCGGCGTGGAACGGCGGGCGGTGCGCGGCCAATCTACCCGCCGGCCGGGAGCGGGACCAGCCCGCCCGGCGCGCATCCGTACGGGCTTTCCGCCGCGAAAGTGTCGGGCTCCGGCGCCCGTTACATGATCGTTGCGGGCGACCCGTCAGGGTGCCGGGGCCGGCTTGAACACGGTGCGGAAGGCGCGCAGCGCCGCGGGGTGGTAGATGGTCGCGTGCTTCTCCTCCGGCATCGGCACGTGGAACCAGCGCAGGCCGCGTGCTTCGCTGGCCCGGAGGTCCGCCGCCAGCCTGCCGATGGCCTCCTCCAGCCCGCCGTCCCCGCTGCTGGCCAGGTACACCGTCTTCCCCGCGACGGGCTGCGCGCGGAGCCGTTCGGCCGCGCCGCGCACCAGCGCCTGGTCGTTCCACCAGAGGCTGGGGTCGAAGGCGATGTAGGTGTCGAAGAGCGCGGGCTCCAGCAGGAAGGTTTCCATCACGAACAGGCCGGCCAGCGATTCGCCCACGATGGCCGTCTCTTCAGTGGTCCGGTAGCGCTCGCGGATGCGCGGCATCAACTCCGTGCGGATGAACGTGCGGAACGCCCCCGAGCCACCGACGCGCGGCGCAATCCGCTTGTCCGCCTCGACGGTCGTCGGCCCGGTCATGTCGCGGCGGCGCTGGGTGTTCTCGATCCCCACCAGGATGAACGGGCGCATCGTCCCGTTGCCGACGCCCACCTGCACCAGCCCCGCCACGTGCAGAAAATCTTCCGCCATCCCGCCGTCGGGCATGTACAGCACGGGAAAGCGGTCGGCCGCGGCTTCCTGGTATCCGGGCGGCAGATACACGTTGATGCGCCGCGTCTCGTTCAGCGCCGCCGACGGCATCGTGAACGTCTCGCCGATGGTGAGCGGTCCGGCCTCGGCCTGCGCGGGAACCGGCGCGGCCTGCACCGGGCCGGGCGCGACCTGCGCGGGCGTGGTGCAGGCACCGCCGAGGCAGAGTGCGGCCACCGCGATTGCACGTCTCATCTCGATTCCGATCGTCAGGGTGTCAGGTCGCGTTCATTCTCGTACGCCGCCGCTACAGGCACCGGGCGAGCGCCTGCACGCCGGCACGGATGGCGTCGGGGGCGAGCGCACCGTAGCCGAGCACCAGGCCCCGCGCCGCGGGAGCGCCCACGTAATAGCGGGCGAGCGGGTGCACGTCCACCTCTTCCTCCGCGGCCCGGGCGGCGGCCCGGATATCGTCCGCAGGGTCCGGCAGGTAGCCGACGACGTGCATCCCGCCATCCGCCGGACCCAGGTGCATCCGCCCCGCCAGCGTGCGGTCCACTTCGTCCACCAGCACGTCCCGCCGCTCGCGGTACAGGCCGCGGAGCCGGCGGACGTGCACGCCGAAATGTCCCTCCGCGAAGAACTCTGCAAGCGCCACCTGGTGAAGGAGCGCCGTGTGCCCATCCAGCAGCCCGCGCGCGATGGTGAAGGGCGCCACCAGGTCCGCGGGGACCACGGCGTAGGCCAGGCGGATGGACGGAAACAGCACCTTGCTGAAGGTGCCCGTGTAGACCACCCGCGCGTCCTGGTCGATGCCCTGGATGGCCGCCGGGGAGCGTCCATCGAAGCGGAACTCGCCGTCGTAGTCGTCCTCGATGATCCAGGCGCCGGCCCCCCGCGCCCAGTCCAGCAGCTCCAGCCGCCTTTCCAGGCTCATCGTTACGCCCAGCGGATACTGGTGCGAGGGCGTCACGTAGGCCAGCCGCGCGTCCGGCGCGGCACGCACCCCCTCGCTCACCTGCAGCCCGTCGTCATCCACCGGCACGGGGACGATGCGCGCGCCGTTGAGGGTGAACGCGGCTCGCGCCCCGGGATAGCCCGGCTCCTCCAGCCACACCGCGTCCCCGGGGTCCGTAAGCACGCGGATGGCCACGTCCAGCGCCTGCTGCGAGCTCGTGAGAACGATCACCTGCTCCGGCTCGCACATCACGCCGCGCGACGTGGCCACGTACGACGCGATCGCCTCGCGCAGTGGCCCGTATCCCGCCGGATCGCCGTACCCAAGGCTGCGCCGCCCCAGCCGCCGCATGCCGCGGGAAACGAGGCCCCGCCAGATGTCGAGCGGAAAGGCTTCCACGGCGGCCGAGCCCCCCGAAAAGGCGCGCGGCACGGGGGGGTCCGCCGAGAACGACGACGGATTGAAGGCGGCAGCGCGGGCGGCGAGGCGGCGCGGCGCGGAGGGGAGCGCGGTCCGCGCCGAAGGCTCGGGCTGCAGCACCCGGTCGATGATGGCCACGTACGTCCCATCGCCCGTGCGCCGCTCGATGAACCCCTCGGCGCGCAGGCGGGAGAACGCCTCTTCCACCGTGTTGCGCGAAACCGCCAGGTCGGAGGCGAGCGACCGCGTGGAGGGGAGGCGCACCCCCGGCACCAGGCGGCGGGCGAGAATGGCGCCGCGCAGGGAGCGATAGATCTGCAGATTGAGCGGCGCGCCGTTCCGCTGAAGCTCCAGCACCTCCAGTCCCACTCCGCCGGGCTTCTTCGGCACGCCGTCCCTCTCTGGCAATGGTCCTGCCGATACGTGGATAACGACCCTTCCCGCCGGACCGTTCTCGTTTATTATGAGAGCAGCTACCGACCGATGCAAGCACCCCCACTAAGCACGCCGCCCATGATTCCGCGCCCCGATCCATCCGAGCATCCCCCGTACTTCAGCCGCTACGTGGACCTCGTCCCGGAGGGCGACGTGCTGCTCACGCTGCGGTCCCAGCTGGCCGGCACGCTGGAATCGACGCGAGGCATGGACGAGGCGGATGGTGGGTACCGTTATCTTCCCGGGAAGTGGAGCATCCGCCAGGTGCTGGGGCACGTGATCGACACGGAGCGGGTGATGGCGTATCGCGCGCTCCACTTTGCCCGGGGCGACACGGCGCCGCTGCCGTCGATGGACCAGGACCGGTTCGTGGCGGGCGCCGGCTCCGATGCCCGCACGATCGCGGACTTGGGCGAAGAGCTCGAACACGTGCGCCTCGCCACGATCGCGCTCTTCCGCCCGCTGTCCGCCGAAGCGCTCGACCGCCGCGGAATCGCCAGCGGCGCGGAGTGCTCGGTGCGCGCACTGGCGTGGATCATCGCCGGGCACGAGCTTCACCACGGCGCGATCCTCCGCGAGCGCTACCTTCCCGGGCTCGTCGGCGCCTCCGGAGCGGGCACACATGCGTAGCAGGCGGCCCTGCTCCGCATCTCCCCAAGCCACACATCGAAGGACGATCATGTTCAGGACGATCTTGATCAGCGCGGCGGCTGTGGGCCTCGCGCTGGGTGAGGCGAACGCGCAGGTGGTGAACCTCTGGCCCGGTGTGGCGCCCGGCTCGGAGAACTGGACGCACCAGGAGAAGGTCTACGAGGATACGCCGGTCGGCACGGTCATCCAGAACGTGGTTACGCCCACGCTGACGGCGTTCCTTCCGGACTCGTCGAATGCGACTGGCACGGGGGTGATCATCGCCCCGGGCGGCGCGTTCATCGCGCTCACGGTCAGCCTGGAGGGCGCCGACCTGGCGCGCTGGCTTCAGCAGCGGGGGATCGCCGCGTTCGTGCTCAAGTACCGCACGGTGGAGCAAAAGGGCGAGGGCATTCCGCAGATGGACATGGACACCGCCGGGCGATACGGCATCGCGGACGGAATCCAGGCCCTGCGCGTGGTGCGGAGGCACGCGGCGGAGTGGGGGATTTCTCCCGACCGCGTGGGGATGATCGGCTTTTCCGCCGGCGCGATGGTCACCAGCGGCGCGCTGCTGCAGCCGGACAGCGCGGCGCGCCCCAGCTTCGCGGCGATGGTCTACGGCGGGCCGCTGGGCGTGATCCCCGCGATCCCCGCCCGGCTGCCCCCCACCTTCCTGGCGTGGGCCCAGGACGACCGCGTGTCGCGGGGGCGGGTGGTCCGCTTTCACGACGCGCTGCTCGCCGCGGGCATCCAGCCCGAGGTGCACGTGTTCGCCACGGGCGGCCACGGCTTCGGCACCCGCAAGCAGGGGACGAGCAGCGACCACTGGGTAGACGTGTTCTACTTCTGGCTGCAGGCACAGGGACTCGCCACCCGCGCGACCGCAACGAGCGGATCGTAGCCGCGGATCATCACTCTTCGCCACGCCCCGATCATCATGCAGACGACCCGCGCTTCGGCGCCGCACTCCGCCGATCCCGCGCACGGACCCGCCGCCACCCCGAAGAAGCGGGTGGACGCGGTAGACGTGCTGCGCGGGCTGGTGATGGTGCTGATGCTGCTGGACCACACGCGCGAGTTCGTTCACCGCGACGCGCCGCTGTTCGACGCCGCCAACCTGGACCGCACCACCGTCGCGCTCTTCTTCACCCGCTGGGTCACGCACTTCTGCGCGCCCATCTTCGTGTTGCTGGCCGGGACGGGCGTGGCGCTGCAGCTGCGGCGCGGAAAGTCGAAGGCGGACCTCTCGCGCTTCCTGGTCTCGCGCGGCTTCTGGCTTATCGTGCTGGAGTTCACCATCGTGCGCTTCGGGATCGCGTTCGACCTGGACTACGGCGCGTTCCCCGGGATGCTGCAGGTGATCTGGGCGATCGGGGTTTCGATGATCGTGCTCGCCGCGTTCGTCCACCTGCCCGTGGTGGCGACCGGCGCGGTGGGCGTGGCGATCATCGTGCTGCACAACCTGGCGGATCCCATCGTGGTGCAGGGGTGGGCCGGTCCGGGCACGCCGGGGCCCGGTGCGCTCGGCGCGCTGTGGATGGTGCTTCACCAGCCCGGCTTCATCCTGCTCTTCGGCGCGCCCGCGCTGGTGGCCTATCCCCTGGTTCCGTGGCTGGGCGTGATGCTGGCGGGGTACGCGCTCGGTGGCGTCTACGGGTGGGAGCCGGAGCGGCGCCAGCGCTTTCTCGCCCGGCTGGGCGTGGCGATGATCGTGCAATTCGTGCTGCTGCGCGCCACCAACGTGTACGGCAATCCCGCTCCGTTCGCGGTGCAGAAGGACGCGGCGTTCACCGTCCTCTCCTTCCTGAACACGAACAAGTACCCGCCGTCGCTCCTGTTCGTGCTGATGACGCTGGGGCCGGCGCTGCTCGCGCTGGCGTGGCTGGAGCGCGTGCCCCGCGGCCGCGTGGGGCGGATGCTGGTGACGTTCGGCCGCGTTCCCCTCTTCTTCTACGTGCTGCAGTGGTTCGTGGCGCACGCCATGGGGCTGGGGCTGTCGCTGGCGACGGGCAGGCCCACGGCCCACCTGTTCGGCTTTCCCGGCGGCACCCCGCCGCAGCCCGGCGCCGGGTTCGGACTGGGCATCACCTACCTGGCCTGGGCCGTCGGCGTGGCGCTCCTTTACCCGCTCTGCCGTTGGTACGCGGCGATCAAGCAGCGGCGCACGGAGTGGTGGTTCAGCTACCTGTGAGCGACGTGCGGCGCTCCATCACTCCCGTTCCCTGCCCGCCAAGCTCTTCCCACCGCGTGCTTTGCGCCCTCGCGCAGCCGGTTCCGCCGCTCACCTGTAGCCATTTCGGACAGGGGGAGCAAATCCGCCCCCGCTGGGCCGTTTCTCACGGGCCTCGCCGGCCGGGTGCTCGGGAATCGGTCACTTCGCCACGGTGCGCCCCGATTGTGCTATTATCCACAAAGACATACAGGACAAGCATTTAGCGGATGCGGACAGATGTGGCGCGGCGTTCGCCTACCCTGGGCCGGCTGTGGGCAACCGAACGGGTAATCCGGACGCCGATCTGGCGCATTTTCCAGGAGGTCGCGATGTACGGCAGCACTCACCCATGGCTCCCCCGCGCCTCCGCGCCGGGCCGCGTCTCCGCCCTTCACGAGGCGGAGATGCTGGACACGCCGGCGGAGGAGTGCCTGGACCGCCTCACGCGGCTGGCGGCCGGCCTGCTGGGAACGCCCGCCGCCCTGGTGAACCTGCTGGACGACGAACGCGAGTTCTGCAAGAGCGCGTTCTGCGGCGCAGGACCGTACGCCGCCGGCCAGAGCAGTCCGCTGGAGCGCTCCTTCTGCCTTCATGCGGTGGTGTCCAAACGGCCCGTGGTCATCCCGGATGCGCGGCTCGATCCGCGGGTGAGCAGGCACCCCGCCGTCATCCGTGGGGAGATCGGGTCGTACCTGGGGATTCCGCTGATCACGCACGACGGCCACCCCATCGGCAGCCTGTGCGTGGTGGACGCGGTCGCCCGCGAGTGGACGGAGCGCGACGTGGCGCTGCTCTCGGACCTGGCGAGCTCCGCCGCCAGCGAGATCGACCTTCGCCGCGAGCTCCTGAGGCGCAGCCGTTCCGAGGCCGCGCTGGAGCTGGAGCGCGCGTGCCTGGAACAGCTCTTCACCAGCGCCCCCGACGGGCTGGTGCTGCTGGACCCGCACGACCGGGTGCTGCGCGTGAACCCCGAGTTCACGCGGATGTTCGGCTACTCGCAAGAAGAGGTGGTGGGCAGGACCATCAACTCGCTGATCGTTCCCGAGGACGGCCAGGACGACGCCACCAAGCTCACCAGCCGGGTCGCGTCCGGCAAGCGGGTGGCGGCGGAGGTCACGCGGCGGCGCAAGGACGGCACGCCGCTCAGCGTGTCCGTCCTGGGCGCACCCATCGAGGTGGAGCGGGGGCAGGTGGGCGTCTACGGCATCTACCGCGACATCGGCGAACGGAAGGAGATCGAGCGGCTCAAGGAGCAGATCCCGGCCATCGTCTGCCACGAGCTGCGCACCCCGCTCACCGCCCTGCGCGGCTCGCTGGGGCTGCTGGCCGGCGGGCTCATGACGGCACGCCCCGAGCGCGGCCGGGAGATGCTGGACATGGCCGTGCGCAACACCGAGCGGCTGCTCCGGCTGGTGGGCGACCTGCTGGACATGGAGCGCCTGAACGCCGGCCACGTGTCGGTGGAGGCGCGCTGGTACCCGGCGGACGAGCTGATCGCGCAGGCGCTGGAGGTGGTGCGGCCCGCGGCGGAGGCGGCGGGCGTGTGGCTGATCGCCCACTCGGCGAAGACGCGGGTCTGGTGCGACCCCGACCGCATCGTGCAGGTGCTGATCAACCTGGTGGCCAACGCGGTGAAGTTCTCGCCCGCCGGCGCCACGGTGTGGCTGGGGGTGGAAGAGGCGGGGACGGAGGTCGTCTTCTCCATCCGCGACCAGGGGCGCGGCATCCCGGCCGAGAAGCTGTCGGCCATCTTCGAGCCCTTCGAGCAGGTGGAGATGATGGACAGCCGCGAGAAGGGCGGCACCGGGCTGGGCCTCGCCATCTGCCGGCGCATCGCCGGCCTGCACCGGGGCCGGATGTGGGTGGAAAGCGCGCCGGGGGTGGGCAGCACCTTCTTCCTGGGGCTCCCCGCGCCCCGCGACGGCCGCATGGACCGCATCGGCGCCGGGTCTCCGGCGCCGATCCCCGCGTCACGGGCCTGATCCCGCCCCGTACCCGATCTTTTCCACCGCGGCCAGGAACTCCGCGGCCGATACGGGCTTCGCGAGCGCGGGCACGCGGGCCTCGGCCAGCGTACGGGCCGCCTGGGCGCTGGCGATGTCTCCCGTGAGGAAGAGCACCCGCCGCTCCAGCCCTTCGCCCCGCGCCTGCAGCCGCTTCAGCAGCTCCTCGCCATCCAGCCCGGGCATGCGCAGGTCGGAAACGATCACGTCGTATCCCCGCTCGTCCGATTCCAGGACCTGGAGGGCCTGCCCGCCTTCCGCCGCCTCGTCGGCGTGGTGGCCGCGGCGGCGCAAAATGCGGACGAGCACCCGCCGCACGGCATCTTCGTCGTCCACCACCAGCACGCGGAGCGGAGAGCCGGGCAGCTCGTCGGTACGCTCCGGCGCAGGTCCCGGCACGGGCGCCGGGGCGGCGGTACTCCCCGGGAGGTCGATCCGGAAGGTGGTGCCCCGCCCCGCCTCGCTGTCCACCCGGATCTCGCCCCCGTGCTCGGTGACGATGCTGTGGACGAGGGAAAGGCCCAGCCCCGTCCCGTGCCCGGGTGCCTTGGTGGTGAAGAACGGGTCGAAGATGCGGTCCAGGTGGTGGGCGGGGATCCCCGTGCCCGTGTCGATGATCTCCACCGAAACGCCCATCGGCGCGGGGCGCGTGCGCACGGCCAGGCGGCGGTCGCCACCGCTTTCGTCCATGGCCTGCTCCGCGTTGACCACCAGGTTCAGCAGCACCTGCTCCAGCTGGCCGCGGTCGGCCGAGACGATGGGGAGCCCGTCGGCCAGGTCCTCGCTCGTTTCCACGTTCCGCGTGGTGAGCGAGTACGCCCGGGTCTTCAGCACGTGGCGAACCACGTCGTTCAGGTCGATCGGCTCGCGCGTGCCGGTTTCTTCCTGCGTGTCGCGCGCGACGGCCCGCAGGTCCGAGACGATGTTCGCCATCCGCTCCGCCTCGCGGATGATCGTGCGCAGGTCGTCGCGCTCGGACTCCGTGCGCGCATCCAGGAGCAGCATCTGCGCAAAGCCGAGGACCGCGCTCAGCGGATTGTTCAGCTCGTGGGCCACGCCCGCCACCAGCGTGCCGATCCCCGCCAGCCGCTCGGCGCGGCGAAGGTGCCTCTCGTGGGCGATGGCTTCGCTGGCGTCCTGGATGATGGTGAAGAAGAGGGTGCGGCCCTGCTCTTCGACCCCGCCGGCAAAGGTATCGAGAACGATGATCGCGCCGTCGGAAAGGCGCCGCCTGCGCACGCGCCCGCTCCAGCTCCCGGTGTTCCGCACGGTGGCCAGCATGTGCTCGAACTCGCGTCGCGCGTCGTCGTCGGGAAGGAACGCGTCCACGGTGGGAGCCGGGTCGGCGCCGGCATCGTAGCCCAGCAGCCGGCCGTGCGTCCGGTTGGAGAACACCCACTCGCCCTCGGCGGTGACGATGCTGACGCCCTGCTCGTCGAGGCCTTCGAGGGCGCTGGCCAGCAGGTGCACCTTCTGCTCGCGCGACCGGTCGGCGGTGACGTCCCGCTGCACCCCCACGAAATGGGTGAGCGACCCGAGCTCGTCCTGGACGGGGGTGATGGAGAGGCGGTTCCAGAAGGGCGTTCCGTCGTGGCGGTAGTTGAGCAGCTCGGTGCGGATGGGCTCGGCGGCCTGAAGCGCCCGGCGGATGCCGGCCACCGCGGCCGGGTCGGTGCCGGCGCCCTGCAGGAACCGGCAGTTCATGCCCACGACGTCGGCGGCCGGGTAGCCCGTCATGCGCTCGAACCCCGGGTTCACGTACACGATGGGGTCGTCGGGCTGGTGCGGATCGGTGATGATGATCCCTTCCTCGACGGCCGCGATGGCGCGGTCGCGCAGCCTCAGGTCCTGCTCCACGGACTTCGCCTGCGTCACGTCGACCATCACCCCCGCCAGCTCGCGCCTTCCCCCCACGTTCACCACCTTCACGATGTCGCGCAGCCAGACGGTGCGCCCGTCGGCGGCGATCATCCGGTAGTCGCAGGTGCGCGGTACGTTGTTCCTTGCCGCTTCCCTGCACAGCGCCACCGCCCAGGCGCGGTCGGCTTCGTGGATGTGCGCGGACCAGAAGCCCGGGTCGCGCGTCCACATCTCCAGCGGATACCCCAGCAGGACCTCGGCCTCCTGGCTCACGTAGGTGAACTGCAGGGTGTCGGGATCGCCCTGCCACACGATGGCGCCGACCGACTCCAGGAGCATCTCGAACTTCCGCTCGGCGGAATGCCGTGCCACCTGCGCCCCGTGCCGCTCGACGGCGTACCGGATGGAGCGCTCCAGCATCGTCGCGTTGAGCCCGGCCTTGGCCAGGAAGTCGACGGCACCCGCGCGCATGGCGGCCACGTCGGTGCCGGTGTCGTCGGCGCCGGTGAGCAGGATCACGGGGGGCGTGGTCTCCGCCAGGGGCATGCGGCCCAGAAAATCCAGCGCGGTGTGCCTGCCCAGGCGGTAGTCCAGCAGCACCACGTCGAACTCCCCACCCGCCAGGGTGCGCAGCCCTTCTGTGCAGGTGGCGGCCCATACCACGTCGAAGGCGGCCCCGGTCACCTCCGCCAGCAAGCCGCGGGTGATCACGAAGTCGTCTTCGTCGTCCTCCACCAGGAGAACGCGGATCGGCTGGCCCGGGGCGGCGGCTGGCCCGGTCATGGCGCGGGAGTCGTGCAGAGTCGCATTGAGGCCCTGGGCCACGCGCTGCGAGGATGGAGCATCCCGGCACCGGCGGAGTGAAACTACGTCCCGGCGATGTGCCGGAGGCAGGAGGCCGCCACGCCAGGGGTCAGGACCCCAGGCGATCTCGAACGGGCAGCCCGAACCGGACTGGAAGGGGACGCACCGGGAACGGGCGCCTTTCAGATCCGCAGGTAATAATAATCCCTAAGGAGCGATCCGCAATGTCTTTTTGAAGGCGGATTACACGTGCGAAGAAGCCTTGGCTGTCATCCTGAAGGAGCGGCCACCCCGAACCCGCGCCGCACCGCGCTCCGCAGCGACTGAAGGATCCGCCACACAGTCCGCGGGTAGCGCCGTGGTCGACGCGTGCCCGAAGCCCGGGCTCCGGGCAGCCTCTGTATCTCCACCTCGGCTCTGAGCGTCAGGTTCGTGCGGGCGGCCTGGCGCGCGGGTCGTCGAGCACGGCCCGCACCTGCGTGAGGATGCTGCCAGGGGTGAAGGGCTTTTGGAGGAAGTGCGTGTCGGAGGTGTGGATTCCGCGCCTCAGCATCTCGTCGTCGGTGTAGCCCGACATGTACAGCACGGGAACGCCGCCGATGAGCGCGCGGAGCTCCTCCGCCACCGCCGGGCCGCTCATTCCCGGCATCACCACGTCGGTGATCACCAGGTCGAAGTCCGCATCCTCGCGCCGCGCCAGCGCCAGCGCCTCGGCGCCGTCGCGTGCGTCGACGACCGTGTAGCCCTGGCGCGTCAGCACCCGGCGCGTCAGGGAGCGCACCGCCCCCTCGTCCTCGATCAGCAGGATGGTTTCGTTCCCCCCCGGAAGGGGCGGAGGCGCCGCCGCCGCGGGATGCTCCGCCGATTCCAGCAGCGGCAGGTACACCCGCACCTCGGTGCCGGCACCCGGGGCGCTGTCGACGAAGATGAATCCCTCACTCTGCCTGACGATGCCGTAGACGGTGCTGAGTCCCAGCCCCGTGCCGGCGCCCGGCGGCTTGGTGGTGAAGAACGGCTCGAAGACGCGCTGCCGCACCTCTTCCGGCATCCCCATCCCGGTGTCGCTCACCGCTATCACGGCGTACCGCCCCGGCGGCAGCGCCCCGTCCAGCCCTTCGTCCCCGCGGCCGACCTCCGCCTGGTGCGTTTCCATCACCACCCGCCCATGGGTCCCCGCGATGGCGTCGCGGGCATTCACCACCAGGTTCAGCAGCACCTGCTCCAGCTGCCCGGGATCTGCCTCTACCTGCGCCTCCGCGGCGTTGGCCTTGAACCGCAGCTCCACGTCTTCGCCGATCAGCCGCTTGAGCATGGGCAGCATGCCGCCGACCAGGGCCGTCAGGTTCACCGCCCGCGGCTTGAGGATCTGCCTGCGGCTGAAGGCCAGCAGCTGGCGCGTCAGCCCGGCGGCCCGCCCGGCCGCCTCGCCGATCTGCTCGATGTCTTCGAGGACGGTGGGGTCCGCCAGGTCGGCCTTCAGCAGCTCCACCGTTCCCGAGATCACCGTCAGCAGGTTGTTGAAGTCGTGGGCCACGCCCCCGGCCAGCTGCCCCACCGCGTCCATCTTCTGCGACTGGCGCAGCTGCTCCTCCAGCTCCCGCCGTTCGGTGATGTCGAACGACACGCCCACCACCCCCACCAGCTCCCCGGAGGGACCCGGGATGGGGGTGTTGGTGACCTGGGCCAGGAACGACGTTCCGTCCTTTCTCCGGACCCGGAACTGCCCGGACCAGCTGACCCCCTCCATGAGTGCCTTCAGCACGCGCGCAGCCTCGGCCACCGCCTCTTCCGAGGGCGTCACCTCCAGGACCGGCCGGCCCAGCACCTCGTGCCGCGCCCAGCCGTAGAGATGTTCCGCGAAACGGTTCCAGTAGGTGATGCGGCCCTCCAGGTCGGTGGCGATCACCGCCTGCTCCACGGTGTCCAGCAGGAGCGCCTGGTGGTGCAGCGCGGCGTCGGCGGCTTCGCGCTCGCTTACGTCGAGCATGGCCCCGATGATCCGCTCCGGTCGTCCATTTGCGCGGCGCACCAGGTGGGCACGGTCGTAGATGCGGGCGTACGAGCCGTCGGCCCGGCGGAAGCGGTAGTCCGCGGACCAGAAGAGGTCGTCACCCTCCAGAAAGCGCTCCAGGCTGCCCCCGACCCGGGGAGCGTCCTCGGGATGCACGCGCTCCGCGAACCAGTCGAACGTGCACGGGATCTCCGCGGGTGAGTAGCCCAGGACGCCCATGGCCTTGTTCCGTGTGATCCCGCCCTCGACGAGATCCCAGTCGTAGATGATGTCGTTGGTGGCCAGGCTCACCAGGTGGTACCGCTCTTCGCTTGCTCGCAGCGCGTCGAGCGCCGCGCGCTGCTCCGTGATGTCGTCGATGACGACCACCCCCGCGATGACGGATCCCTCCGCGTCCAGCACCGGTGTGGCGCAGAGGCGGGCGATGCCCGGGCTGCCATCGGCGCGCACGACGCGAACCTCGTCCGGCCCCGCGGGCTCGCCGGTGCGGAGCGCCCGCGACAGCGGCCACTCGTCGGCCTGCACCCTGCGCCCGTCGGGGTGAAACGCCACCCATTCCTCGTACTCCCCAACGGAGGCAGAGGGCCGGTACCCATGGCCGAAGATGCGGTCGATCTCCTTGTTGCCCATCAGGAGCTGCCCGGACGGGGCTTCGGCGATCACCACGCCCACCGGGAGCTGCCGCACCACGGCTTCCAGGAGGGCGTGCTTGGTCGCCAGGCGCTCCACCAGCTCGGCGGCCTCGCGCTCCCTTGCCTTGCGTTGGGAGATGTCGCGGAAGTACACGTGGATTCCACCAGCCTCCGCCGGATAGGCGTGCACTTCGTACCAGCTGTCGAAGGGGCGAAAGTATTCCTCGAACACGCGGGGGCTGCGCTCGGCCGCCACCCGGCGGTACTCCGTCTCGAACCGGCTGCCCAGCGTCGCCGGAAAGGCCTCCCACAGGACGCGCCCCAGGATTTCGGACCTGCCGCGGCGCAGCTGAAGCTCGGCCCGGGGGTTCACGTACGTGAAGCGCCAGTCCGCATCGATGGACATGACGGCGTCCGTCACGCTTTCCAGGATCCCGCTGATGCGCGCATGCGCCGCGGCCAGCTCCCGGCTGGAGGCATGGATGGCGGTGGTGTCGCGCAGCACCGCGAGCACGGATACGACGTCACCGTCCGGGCCGAACTCGGGGTTGATGCGCGCGTTGTACACGCGGGCCGCGTCGCCCTCGCCCAGCACGAACTCCGCTTCGTGGGGCTGGGCGCTGCGCAGCACTTCGCGCATGGCGGCAAGGCACTCCGGCGTTCCCGGCGCCCGGCGGGTGAATTCGTCCAGGGCCAGCCCCCGCACCGACTCTACCGCGCCGCCGTGCACCCGCAGCGCCGCCGGGTTGGCGTACAGCAGGCGCAGGTCGCCATCCAGGCGCAGGATGGCGTCGGAGGTGTTCTCGGTCACGGTGCGGAACTGCTGCTCCTGCGCGACCAGTGCATCCTGGGCGCCGCGCAGCAGGTACGTCACCTGGCTGCGCGGGTCTACCAGGGCGTCGACCTGTCCGCCGGTGGTGGTCTCGATTTCCTGGAGAATGGCCCCCAGGCGCGAAATCAGCTCCGGCAGGCGCTCCGGTGCCGCCGCGTACGCACTCATCGGCGCAACGCGGTGAGGGTGCGCGCCGCGGCCCTGACCAACCGCGGCCAGGGGGCAGATGCAGTCCCGGGCGAGATGAAGCGCCGTGCGTGCATAATGAACCTTTTCTTTTGCCGACAATGGAAAGGACCAGCCGGCGGCGCCGCGGAAGGCATGGCGAGGAGCGGCGGACGTGCGAGGGTTATCGGAGGATACCAGATTGTTTCGGGGCAATCAAGTGACGCGCGGAGCTGGACAAAGCCTCGACGCCATTCGCTCCACTCGAACCGGACGGAGGGAGCGGTGGTTCAGATCCCGCGGCGTTCCCGGAGTGGAGGTGTCGATCCAAGTCCGTCTGGCGCGACGTACCGGCCGATGATCAGCGCAGCCGCAGCCGAAAGACGAGCGGCCGGTGATCGGAGGCGTCGCTGGCCAGCACCCGGGCGCTCTGGCAGCGGGTGGCGCCGTCGACGTAGAGGTAGTCGATCCTGCGGTCCGGCGCGCTCGCGGGAAAGGTCATCGCGTCCCCTTCCCCGCATCCCTCCCACGCATCGCGGAAGCCGGCGCCGCGCAGCTGCTCGTGCACGGCGCTCTCCGGGCGCGCGTTGAGGTCGCCGCCGATCAGCACCGGCATCCCGGGCTCCGTCCGCGCGACGCGGAGCACGGTGGCGATCTCCTGCAAACGCCAGACGTCGTCACCCGTGTGGTCCAGGTGGGTGTCGAGCACCGCGATCGGCCCGCCCGGGGCGTCCACCACCGCCAGCAGCACCCCGCGCTGCTCCCGGTTCTCCGTCGTTCGCCCCGACGGCGCGGTGACCAGCAGGGGGACCAGCGTGTCGCGGCGGATGGGCCAGCGGGAAAGCACGGCCACCCCGTAGTCGCCGCCCTGGAAGCCGATCGTGCGCCCGAACGCCACCGAGTAGCCCGTGAGCCGCGCCAGCACGGCGGGCTGGTCCGCGGGGCCGGATCGCTGCGTGTTGCGGTCCACCTCCTGGAGCAGCACCAGGTCCGCCCCCGTGCCGCGGACCAGCTCCGCGACGCGCGGCAGGTTCTCGCCCCCCGCGAGGTCCTTGCCCGCGCGGATGTTGTAGACCAGCACCGTCACCTCGCGCTCCGGCGGGGGAGCCGGAACGGTGGCGCAGCCGGCCAGCAGCGCGGCCAGGGCGAGGACGAAGGTTCGCGCGAGCGGGGTCATGGGCAGCGGGAAGTGGCGAGGATGAAACGAAGCCGGCGACAAAGATGGTCCCGGCGCCTGGCCCCTGGCCAGAGAGCCGCGGTACCGCCGCAGAGAGCCCCGTGCCAGCGAACGCGTGAAGAATGGCGGGGCGAGAGTACCCGTGAACCCGCCACGCGACGGGAGTCGCGAACGGCTCCCAACCGGTCTGCAACATGCAGCCGATCCCGGCAGGCCCACGACAGCCCAGGCTCAGGGGGGATTCGATGACGACAGGGACGGAGCAGGTCTCGACCTCCGCCACGGACGGGGTGCCCAGGAGGTCCGGGATCCACGCGGTCGGCGACATGCCGTGGGGCACGCACTTCTGCAGCTTCTACGAAACGCGCGCCGACATGCTCGACACCGTCGTCCCGTACTTTCGCGCGGGGCTGGAGGACGACGAGCAGTGCGTGTGGGTGACGTCCGAGGACGTCGAAACGGCGAGGGAGGCGCTGGAGCAGGCGCTTCCCGGGGTGGACCTGCACGTGAACACCGGCGCCCTGCAGATCGTCTCCTGCTACGACGTATTCCTGCAGGACGGCGGCTTCGACGCGGACCGCGTGATCGCCGGGCTGCTGGCCCGGCTCGAGCGCGCGCTGGCGCGGGGCCACGCGGGGCTGCGGGTGCACGCCGACGAGGCCTGGCTCACCCGCAGCACGCGCGAGGCGTTCACCGCGTTCGAAGCGCTGATCGACGAGGAGCTCGCGGGGAAGCGGCTGCTCCTGCTCTGCACCTATCCGCTGGGCGGAAGCACGGGAAGCGAGATCTTCGACCTCGCGGCCACCCACGACTTCACCATCGCCCGGCGGTTCGGCGAATGGGAAATGATGGAAACCATGGAGCTCGTCGCCGCCAAGGCCGAGATCCAGCGGCTGAACACCGAGCTCGAGCGGCGGGTGCAGACCCGGACGCAGCAGCTGGCCGAGGCCAGCGCGGCGCTGCGCGACAGCGAGGAGCTGTACCGCGTCCTGGCCGAGAACACCAGCGACCTGATCACCCTTCACGACGTGGATGGCCGCCGCGCGTACATCAGCCCGTCGGCCCCGCGGGTCCTGGGCGAGGTGCCCGACGAGCCGTTCGCGGGCGTGCACCCGGACGACCTTCCCGCCGTGCGGGAGGCGGTGCGCCGCTCGCTGCAGGGGGAACGCACGCTGACCACCTATCGCCACGCCAACCCCGACGGCGGCTGGCGGTGGCTGGAGGCGTCGGGCTCGCTGGTGCACTACCGGGGGATGCCGCACGTGCTGGCCGCCAGCCGCGACGTGACCGAACGCATGCGCCTGGCCGACCAGCTTCGCCAGGCGCAGAAGATGGAGGCCGTCGGCCGGCTGGCGGGCGGCGTGGCGCACGACTTCAACAACCTGCTCACCGCCATCCTGGGCTACTCCGAGCTCATCCTGTACGACGTGCCGGAAGACAGCCCGCTCGCCGCCGACGTGGGGGAGATCCGCCTGGCCGCCGAGCGCGCCCGCGGGGTCACCCGCCAGCTGCTGGCCTTTTCCCGCCGGCAGGTGCTGGAGCCCCGCGTGGTGGACGTGGGGGCGGTGGCGCGGGCCACGGAGCGCATGCTTCGCCTCCTGCTGCGCGAGGACGTGCACTTCGAGGTGCGCACCGGTCCCCGCCCCGTGCCGGTGTACGTAGACCCGGTGCAGGTAGAGCAGGTGCTGATGAACCTGGTGGTCAACGCCCGCGACGCCACCGGGCCGGGGGGCACCATCACCGTCGACGTGGGCTTCGTGGACGCGGCGGCCCACGCCGACCGCATGCCGGAATACGTTCGCCCGGGGCACTATGCCCGGATCGTCGTCTCCGACACGGGGACGGGTATGACGCCCGAGGTGGTGGCGCAGGCGTTCGAGCCGTTCTTCACCACCAAGCCCAGCGGCTTTGGCACGGGGCTGGGGCTGTCCACGGTGTTCGGGATGGTGAAGCAGGGCGGCGGCTACGTGTGGGTGGAGAGCGAGCCTGGCGCGGGGGCCGTCTTCACGGTGCTCCTGCCGATCACGGCCGAGCGCCAGGAGAGCGCCCCCGACGTGGTATTGCCCACCCGGCACGACCTGAAGGACAAGTCCGTGGTCGTGGTGGAGGACGAGGATGCGGTGCGCCACTTCGTGGTGGACGTGCTGAGCCGCCGCGGGGTGAACGTGCTGCACTTCGCCACCCCGGCCGAGGCGCTGAGCGTGCTCGCCGACCCCTATCGCCCCGTGGACGTGCTGGTTACCGACGTCGTGCTCCCCGGGATGTCGGGCCCGGAGATGGTGGAGCGCATCCGGCCGGGACGGCCCCACCTGGGGGTGATCTACATTTCGGGCTACACCCCCGAGGAGACGGCCTTCACTCCCCTGCTCCGGCGCGGCAACGTGCTGCAAAAGCCGTTCGGGCCCGACGACCTGCTCGACCGCGTCTCCTCCGCCGCCGTCTAGCGCGCGGTGTGCGCCGGCTCCCGCGTCAGGGATTCGTCCGCACGCCGCCCGCCCGTGTGAACGCCGCGCCGCCGCCCACGAAGGGCACCGTGAACGACGTTCCCGCGAGGTCCACCGTCAGCCGCGCTCCGGCCCGCGGCGAGAGCGTGAACTCGGGGTCGCTCGACATGATCATGACGGCGAGCTGCCTCCCCGCCGGGATCACCTGGTCGTCCGGCTCCAGGTCGAAGGTCAGGTCGTAGAACCGCCCCGGGACGAGCCGCTCGCCGGGCCGCGTGGACGCGTAGACGCCGCCGCGCGTGAGCGACGCATGGTTCTGGATGTCGGCCCACCCGCGCGTGACCACGCCCACGCGGCTCGCGTCGCCGAGCTTCGCCGAGTCGTAGGGCAGCGTCACCATCCACACGCTGAGGTTCGCCGCGGGCCGGTCGACGGAGACACGCAGTGTGACGCGCGGCGTCCCGGAGATGCGCAGCGAATCGGTGAGCGGCGCCGTGGCGAAGAGCAGGCGATGGGTGGAGCGTGCCGCGCTCGCGTTCGCGCTGCCGCTGACGGCCGCGTCGTCGGTGATGGACTCGGTGCCCCGGGCTTGGCGGAGGGCGAGCGGCGCGATGCCGTTGCCGCCGGGGGTGGGATACAGCCGCACCGGCTCCGAACCCGGCGCCGGGAACGACGCGAACGGAACCGGCGCAGCACGCCCGGACGACGTACGCGCGGCGGTGCTCGAGACGATCCAGACCGGCGGATCGTTGCGGACGCCGTTGTCCACGCCGTACAGGTAGTGCGTGAACCAGCGGTTCACCATCTCGGCGGGCGGATCGCCGCCGTGGCCGCCCTGGTGAAGGTACATCGAAACCGGCAGGCCGCGCTCCTTCATCTCTTCGTAGATCCGCACGGTGTGCGACGGCATGACGTTGTAGTCGTTCAGCCCGTGCGCCAGCAGCACCGCCGCCCGGATGTTCCGTACGTGCGGCAGCAGCTCGCGCGAGGCCCAGAACGCATTGAAGTCGCCGGTCGCGCGGTCCTGCCCCGCCGCGAAGACGCCGCCCTTGACCGTGCGGTCGCAGGTGGCGCGCGTCGCGGGCGGGCCGCTCGCGACGAAGTCGTAGAGCACGTCCACGTCCTCGCCCAGGTACCCGCCCGGCGACCGCACCAGCCCGTTGGAGCGGTAGTAGTGGTAGTACGACGTGTTCGCGGCCACCGGGACCACCACCTCCAGCCCGGCGACTCCCGTCGTCGCCGCGGCCAGGGGCAGCGTGCCCTCGTACGACGTGCCGATCATCCCCACCTTGCCGGTGGACCACGACGTCGCCGACACCTCGGCGGTGCCGTTCGGCGTGGTATACCCCTTCGCGCGTCCGTTCAGCCAGTCGATGACGGACTTCATCGCCGTGCGCTCCGGCGTGTCGCCGATGGTCACACATCCCTGCGACCGCCCCGTTCCCGGCGCATCGGAGTGCACCACCGCAAAGCCGCGCGGCACCCACGTGCCCACGAGCTGGTTGGAGATGCGCGTCCGCGTGGAATCGTGCGGGGGGCCGCGCATGGCGCCACGCGGCGGCGAGGGTTCGCCCAGCTCCTGGCGCACGTCCCAGAAGGCGAAGGTGCGCGCGACGCCGGCGTAGTACGGGCTGGAGCCGTACACCACCGGCACCTTCAGCCCCTCCGTGTCCGTCTGGCGCGGCCGCGTCACCCCCACGTGCACGCGGTCCCTGCGGCCGTCTCCGTCGGAGTCGAACTCCGTTTCCACCCACAGGTTCTGGCGGATCCACTGCGCCGGATCGGTGAACGCCGGAACCACCTGCGCCATGCCGTCGGCGAACACGGGGCGGGCGCCTTGCTGCGCAGCGGACGGGCTGGTCTCCGGTGCAGACGGGGTGCTCACCGGCGCCGGCGGAGTGCTGGCCGGCACCTGCGGTGCGCCGGCGCACGCGGCGCAGGCCAGCGTGAGCGCGGCCGCGATGCCGGCGCGGCGCAAGAGTGATTCAGTCATGCTCGGGGCCTCTGGTGGTACTCGCTCAGCTGAGCGAGGGCGGGAGTTCGACATCGCGACAGGCGGACGGGAGAGACGTTATCGTTTTGGTGCCGATGTGAAAAGGGAGCAGGCGAACTCGGATTGGTCGGTGACGTCCGTAGAACCCCGAGAAGCTTGCAGGGTCGAACAGCCGCTCTCATCTTTGTCCCACACGGTGCGGCTCAGCGACCCCCGAGACCTCTCGATCTCATCTCTCACATTCAAAACATGATTATACATGGACAAGCACGCTTTGCTCGAGACTATGCTCTCCCGCCAACTACAATGGATCGCGGCGGCTGATTTGAAGGTCTCTCCCCTGGCAACCGTAGACATCGCGATGTTCGGGGTCCTGGCGGCCGTTGCTCCCGGACCAAAAGTTTGGACAGGGGTGAGCATCACCCTCACTGTCCTGGCTCTGGCGACACTCAGCGCGAGCTTGCTGCACCTGCTCGTCGCAACGTCACCTCGTACCAGGGACCCCGTGGGATCTCTGATTTATTTCGGGGGCATCACCCAGCGGACAGAGGAGGAGTTCGTTGTAGAAATGCAAAACTTGAAGGCAGATCAGTACGAGTTGGATCTTGCCCGCCAGACCTACAGGAATGCCTGTATTGCCGGTGAAAAGTACAAGCATGTGAAAACCGGCACCCGGTTCCTCTATGCCGCCATCATCCCCTGGACTCTGGCCGTGTACCTGCTAATCAGCCTGAACACTCAATAAATTCCTCTCAAAGCTACGAATGTAATGGACTTGGACGCACGCTCGCTCGGAAACAAGGAGCGCGCGCGGCGTCCTCGACGCTGCGCCACTCGTCGGGGGTCCACCGGGTCGGCGTTCGGATGGTGCGCTTGGGGCGCAGACGGACTCGGCAGTCGCTGCAAGCGCTCGTGCCGACGGCTACGCGCCCACGTGGTGCCGGTTCCACTTCAACTACGGGGGGCGTTAAGATGCGACTGCACGTCCAAGGCATCGCACTCATTCTCACCATCACGGCGGCGACGGCGCCGGGACGGTCGCTTGCAGCGCAATCCGAGGGGCAGGACCGGCACGTCCGCAACGACTGCCGCCTCGCGGCCCAGGTGTTGGAAACCGGCCACCCCGCCCCGCACTACGAATGGGCACTGGAGTTCATCGCAAAGTGCGAAGAAACCGGTGCGCCGGTGCTGGCGGCGCTTTGGCGTAGCGCAGCCGAGACCGAACACCTCAACCGCCTGTATGTCGAGCTATTTGCTTCGGGATGCACGGATCACGGATGCTGTAACCGAGGTTGCGGAGAATCGTGCGCTCCCGCGCCTCGTCCGGCTCAACGCCATTCGCGTTCTTGCCGGGCACGCTGTGCCGGCATTCCTGCTCTCGGTACCTGACCTACTCCGTCCGGAGAATGAATCCACAATATCCATGTTCCCCAGGGTAAGCCACATTACGGTGCGGAACGGGGAACGCCGCGTCGAGGAGGCCACGATTCGCGGCATCGTAGAAGCGTTGGGCCATCTCAGGAGCGATGCTGACGCTGATGTTGCAACGGCGGCGGTGCGCACCCGCCGCCAGATTTGTTTGCGTTTCGGTTGGCAGGACTGCAACCAAAGGAGGTAAGGCCGGGGTCATGCCCACTCCTGCTACGGCGGGCGAGTGGGGGCTTGCCGCCCTCCGAGCTCGCCGAACTCCGAGACTTTTGTACTCCGCGCGGCGCTTTCCACATTGCTCAATTGACGCTCCGTCGCGGGAATGTCTGCGGGGGTGGAAACGGAATTCCGGAAATGTTCAGCGGCACGCGCAGCACGTTCTCCCACGACTCCCGGTCGAGCTGCACCACGCCCGGGCCGCACGCCGGGCAGGTGTACTCCATCAGCACCACGCCCCCTTCCGTGATGTCGAATGCGTCGATGCCCACGTGCGACGCGCATACGCCACATGACACCCGGAACATGGGGCCGGCCGTGGTCCCAACGATCGGCAACGCGCCGCACGCGCTCAGGGTGTTGTCGTGTCTTTGCATGGCGCTGTCTTGATTCAGGGGATGAGGGTGCGCGCGACAGGGCAGCCCCCCGCCGGCGTTTCGATGGCTGCAATGCCGGACGTGAACTCTTCGACGAACCGCGTCAGCCCGTTTCGGCAGCTGCACACCAGCCCGCGGAAGTCTTCCGGCACGTCCGGCCGGGCCGTGGCCATGTAGAGCACTTCCACGTAGCGCCCGAACAGCCCGGCATCCGCATCCAGGTTCGTAGGGTCCGAGTCGTCGTCCCAGCACGGCGGGTTGGGGATGTACTCGGTCAGGCTGAAGGCCAGCCCCCTGAACAGGTCGATCACTTCGGAGTCCAGGAACTGCACGAGCACGCTCCAGGGCGCGGCCGGGTCGGGCGTGTGGCGCTCCACGAAGAGCTGAGCCGGCCGAAGGTGCTCCCACGCACTCTCGACGAGCGCCAGAAGACTCCCGAACGCCTGCCGGTGGCCTGATGGCAGATGCGCCACGCGCAGGACCGCACCGGCCCAGGCTTCGGTGTAGAGGGTGGCGCGCGGCTCCCCGTCCGGCTGCATTCGTACTGGCGGTTAGTGTGCTTTCCCATCACCGGTCGAACCATAAAGGGCGGTGTCGACCGGGACAATCGCACGCCAAAACACCGCCCCCTCCGACTTTTCTTGCCGGATAGGAGCGGTGCTTTCGGGGTGCGTCGGAATGCCGCGCCCCGCTGTTCAGCCACGGCGCGAACGCGTGTCGTCTGGTGTCTCCCTACTGTGGCGCAATGTGGGCGGGCGATATAACTTGGACGCGCAACGCCATCAATTCACCGGAAACGGCAGGAGAAATACGATGCTTCGTAGAGCCCTTACGCTGGTGGCGGCGCTCGCGGTCGTCGCCGGCTGCTCCCAGTCGGCGACGGCGCCGGACGCGAACGCCGGGGCGGCCAGATCCAACGCCCTGGAATCGGACTCAGTGGAGACGACCACGACCACCACCACGACGACGACGGGCGCGGACACCACGGGGACCAGCCGGGGCGGCGGTTTCATCGGCGCTGGCTGATCGGCACGAAAAAGCCGCCCCGCGTCAGTCCGGGGCGGCGTCTCTCAGCATCCTCACCAGTCGGCCGGCCAGCAGCCTTTCTCGATCCGTCGGCGGCTCCCACCGGGCGACCGGCAGCCCTTCCGGCACACGTCTCAACAGGTCCTCCGCGTCCCGTCCCGCCAGCACGTCCCCGCGTTCCTGAGCGATTGCCACGGCCTTCGCGCCCAGGTCGCGGGCCGCTACGCTGAACCCCAGCATCAGCGCCCCTTCGCCCAGCCCCACCAGGGCGTCGGCGCTGAAGCGGTGCGCCCTGGGCCCGTCTTGCTGGTCGAGGTCCTGCCACATTCTCAGGAACAAAGCCCGGTCGCCCGCACCGGCTGCGGCGCGCGCCACGTTGGCGGTCGTGATGTATCGTTGATCCGGCTCGGTGATGGCCGCGAGCGCCGCTTGCAGCACCGGCAGCGCCACGTCGTAGTGGCCCTGCAGGGACCACAGATGCGCGATGTCCTGGGCGAGAGAGGGAATGTGCGAGTGGCCCGGGCCGTACAGCGTCAGGGCAGCTTCGGCGTGGGCCTGCGCCTCCGCGAATCGGCGCGTGAGGCCGCAGATCCCCAGCGCGTTCGTGCGGGCGTGCGCGGCGACGTCGGTAAACCCGGCTTTTGCCGCGAGCCGATAGCTGCGGGCCATCAGCCGCATGGCTCGCCGGAGCTTCCCTTGCCGCTCTTCGAGCACGCCCAGCGCCAGGAACGCATCCGCCCGGGTCTGGTGATCGCCGGCGACGTGCGCCACCCGCTCGGCCCGGTCCAGCCAGCGCCGCGCCCTGTCGTACCGCGAGGCGTTCCGGAGCACGCGCCCGGCGGCCACGGCCGGCACCGGGTTGTGGGGGTCTGCCATGGCGGCCAGCTCGGCGAACAGCAGGCCCGTGCCCACGTGCCCGGCACCCTGCGCCCACTCGCCGATCGCCGTGCACGCCTGGGATACGTGGGCGGGCCGCGCGGCCTCGGGCTGCCGGACCACGTGCGCGAGCGCCGCCAGGGCCGGCCTCAACGCCGACGGTTGGTCCTCGGCGGGTTCCGGCTGCCCCGGCCGGAACAGGCCGCGGCGGTGTGGCGGCTCGCATTCCGACCACAGCGCCACGTCCGCGGCGCTCCGGAACAGCACCAGACCCAGCGGGCCGGGAAGCTCTTCCAGGCAGACGAGCGCGGCAAGCGGAGCAAGGCCCGGAAGGGGCGGAATCGGCCGCCGGCCCCGCCGGGCCGGTGCCCCCACCGGCTCCGGCCTGGGTGACAGCAGCATGAAAGATGTAGCTGAACTGAGTTCCTGCGTGCTTCGGAGCGGCGAAGGTAGTCAGGAAGTGAACCTGCGCGCAAGTTTGTCCACTTCCGGCCGAGGCCCTCGCCGATCTCGAACCCGTGCTTCGTGATGTCGTACTCCCGGAGCGCCTTGCTGTGCTGGCTCCCGCCCATCCTTCCCCACGGTCGGCGCTTTGCGGATCTCTATCGCGACTCGCGGACACGGGGATGGGGGATTGCGCCGGAGATGAGGGAGTCGGCATTCGCCGCGGCAGGGGATCGGCCGTTACGCTCCGGCTTCCCAGCGCTTCGTCGCGGGGTTCACGAGCGAGCGGATGCGCCCGGCGATCACGTCCAGGGCACACGGCTTCAACAGCAGATCGTCGCAGACGGCGCGCATACGTTCCTGCTGCGCGGGCGACTGGCACGCCGTAACCGCGAGGATGGGCGTCTGCGCCGAAGGCGGGTGCCACCGCAGCCACTGGGCGGTTTCGATGCCATCGAGCACCGGCATCACGATGTCGATGAGCACCACGTCGGGTTGCTTCCCCTGCACGCAGAGAATCGCCTCACCTCCGTGCCGCGCTTCCACCACCAGGTAACCGCAGGTCCGAAGGAACTCGGCATACCCCTCACGGGTCGGCGCGTGGTCATCTACGACAAGCACCGTTTTCGTGTTCATCCACGAGCTCGCAAGGCGGCTGTCGAACGGGTGGGCTTCGGCGGTTTCCGCCATTGCAGGATTCCACTCATCCTCGGCAGGCGACGCGTTCCGATCGGGCCCCGAAGTCCTTGGCCACTGCCCGGACCGGCTCGGTGGCTTCTGCGCACCGCTCAGGCTGCACGCGCGCCAGAGGGATGCGAAGAGCCAACGCTTCGGCCCATTCGGCATGTCCTTGCGCCCTCTCCATGTCGGGCGTCATGATCGCCATCGGTGTGGGATGTGGGGCGAGGGGACTGCCTCTGCTCGACGGGCGAGGCCGGCCCGCGCGTGGCTGCGGGCGATCAGGATGATCCACGTCTCTACCGAGCCCCACCCAGCGTGATAGCGGTCCGCCTGGGCCCAGACCTGCGAAAACGCCTTTTCCACCACCTCTTCCGCGTGGTCGCGGTCGCCCACCAGGTGAAGGGCGACCGCGTACACCCGGTCCGACCAGCGGTCGTACAGCTCGGCCAGCGCGGCTTCCTCACGGCCCTGGATGCGTTCCACGAGGCGCTGGTCCATGTCGTTTACCAGGACGGCGGCGCCCGGCCCCGGGGCGGTTTCGCGCGCGGAGTGCCACGGAGTCCGGGCTGCGCCCACGGGAGTGCGTGCCGAGGCACCTCGCCGCCGAATGGAGGCGTCGGCCCACTCGGGATCTGCGTGCTCCGTCTCCCCGTGGTCCGCCATGACGGCCGATCGTTGTGATTAGTGCGGGTGCGGCATTGCCTCTGCCCAGGGGAGGCATGACCCATCTTCAACTCCACCCGCCTGCACGCCGGCCGCTCGATGAACAGCCACTTTGCCATACGGAGGTCGGATCGCGGATCGCGGATCGAGCAAAAGCCGTACCCGGTACTGTCGCGAAAGGTGCGGCAGTTCGGAGGTGAAGGTGGTATCTGTTACATGTCTGCCCAACCTCCAACAAGCATGGCAGGCAACGGGGGAACGAGGCTGGGCCTCTCCATCGCCCGCGATCTCGCCGTCAGCATCGGAGACCCTGACGGTCCGCAGCGAGCCCGGCGTGGGGTCGTGCTTTACGCTCTGGCTGCCGGCATGCGCCGGGGCAGCGCCGCCCTCCGGCACCTGACCTTCGCCATCAATCCGCCCTCCGCCCACGCTTGAGCGGCGGCGGCTCGTGGGGTTCCGGGTGCCGGGGTGCGTCCTGCCACGGCGGAGCGAGGAACGGCGGTTCCACCGGATCGGGGCCCCGTTCGCACAACTCGCGCGCCTCCCGCACCAACGCCTTCGCTGCGTCCATGGCCTCTTCGCTCCGCTGGATGGCGAGCCGCAGACGGACGTAGATATCGTCGTTCGGGTACATGGGCGGGACATGCCGCCAACGGTGTGCCGCGCCCGGAACACACGACGGACCGGACCCGGGGCCAGCGGACAGCCGAGCGGGTCGCGGGGGCCAACCGGCTTCGCTGGTGGCGCAATTCTTTCCGTTCTGCGCGGAGCGGCCCAGGGCCGGGCCGCACGGGCGGCATCGATGCCCCCGGCCTGCCGGCGTGAGCCCCTTCAAACCCGGATCGATCGCGTGCACCTGTCAGAGTTCATCGTGGCGAACCGCAAGCCCATCCTCGCCGAGTGGGAGGAGTTCGCGCGCACCTGTGAGCCTTCCAGCGCCCGGATGGGAATCGTGGAGCTCCGCGATCATGCGGACGGGATTCTCAGCATGATCGCCGCGGACCTGGAGACGGCGCAGGACGCGGCCGAGCAGTCGAAGAAGTCGAAGGGGAACGCGGCCGACGACACCCCCGACGAGACGGCGGCCGAGGAGCACGGTGCCGGCCGGGCCGAGAGCGGCTTCACCGTGGCACAGATGGTCGCCGAGTACCGGGCGCTTCGCGCCAGCGTCATTCGGCTCTGGACCGAGAACCAGGGCGAGCTCGCACCCGGGGACATCGAGCAGCTGACTCGCTTCAACGAGGCCATCGACCAGTCGCTCGCCGAATCCGTGGTTCGCTATTCCGAGCAGCTGGACCGTGCCCAGGAGATTTCCGTCGCCATCGTGGGCCACGACCTCCGGGCGGGGCTCGCCGCCATCCAGGCCTCGGCGAGCGCCCTGCTGGAGACGCGGCACCTGGAGCAGACCGCCGTGACGCTTGCCTCCCAAATCGCGGAAACCGCCGATCGCACCACGCACACGGTGGGCATCCTCCTGGACTTCACCCGGAGCCGCCTGGGGGAAGGGATCCCCATTCACCGCTCCGAGGCATCCATGGGAACGCTGGCGCACGACGTGGCTGCGGGGATCGCGGCCGCGCATCCCGAGCGGCGCTTCAGCGTGGAGGGGGGCACGGAGGAGCGGGGAGAGTGGGACGTTGCGCGAATCAGCCAGGCACTGAACAACCTGATCGAAAATGCGGTGCAGCACGGCACCGCGGGTACGCCCGTCACCGTGCACGTGAACGGCGACGAGCACGACGTGTACGTCTCCGTTCACAACCGCGGCACGGCGATCCCCCGAGAGCAGCTGGACACGCTCTTCGAGCTGCGCGGCGCCGCCCCCGCCGGGGAGAGCTCCCCCCGGGAGCCGCGGGAGGGACTGGGGCTGGGCCTTTACATCGCCGAGCGGATCGTGCGCGCGCACGGCGGCAGCATCATCGCGAAGTCGTCGGAGGTGCACGGGAACACCTTTACCGTCTGCCTTCCGCGCCACGCCCCCGCGGAACGCCGGAAGGCGGCGCGCTGAGCGAGCGGATCCGGGCTGCACGCGACGACCAGGCGGGAGCGGGAGGTCATCCCCCTCCCGCTTTTCGCATCCGCGAATGTGCTGCAAAACCGATCCTTGCACACGCCGCAAAACCCGGTCAATGATTTCCAGCGGCGTATCTCGTGCATGTACCGGTATCATCAGATGATACGGCCTCCATGCACCAGTGATCCGCAAGCTCAATGTGCCCCCAGAAACCTGCCGAAGAACAGACCCGGAACGCGGGGGCCGGCTCCGGTGGAACGGGGGACGCGTCCCGCGGCATCGCCGGGAGTGAAACCCGGGAGCGGGAGGCGGCGCGGCGGCGCGCGGAGCTCCGGGCCCATGCGTCGGCGGAGCCCGCCGCCCCCTCCAGCGTTCCGGCCGGCGACACGACGGGGATGGGAGTCGTGCACCAGGCCTTTTCGGCACTCGCCGAGAACGTGCGGGACTACGGCATCTTCCTGATGGACCCGGACGGCTTCATCACCTTCTGGGGCGAAGGCGCCCGGCTGCTCAAGGGGTGGACGAAAGCCGATGCCGAGGGCGCCCACCTGCGCCTGCTGTACCCGGACGGCGGCTCGGACGATGGCGGGGCCGAGGATCACCTGCTGCTCGCGGCCCAGACCGGGGAGTACAGGGGCGAGGGAAGCCGCGTCCGCAGGGATGGCTCGACCTTCTGGGCCGGAGTCACGCTCACCGCACTGAGGGACACCGACGGTACGCTGCTGGGGTTCGCGAAGCTCACGCGCGACCTGACCGCGCGGCGCGCCACGGAGGCCGCCCGCAAGGCCGCGCTCGAAGCGGCGGAGGAAGCGGCCCGGGTGAAGAGCCACTTCATCGCCACCATGAGCCACGAGATCCGCACCCCCCTCAACGCGGTGATGGGCTACGCCGATCTCCTCGCCATGGAGCTGGGCGGCCCCCTCACGCGGGCGCATCACGAGCAGATCGCCAAGATCCGGGCGAGCAGCCAGCACCTGATGGGAATGGTCGACGACGTGCTGGACCTGGCCCGCATCGAGTCGGGCCGCATGGCCGCCGCCCGCGCACGGCTGCGGCTGGGGCCGGTGGTGTCGCGGGCGATGGTCCTCGTAGAGCCGCAGGCCAGTGCCCAGGGCGTGGAGCTGGTGAGCGCGATGTCGGGGTTCGCCTCGGACCTGCAGTGCTGGGGCGACGGCGAGCGGGTTCGGCAGATCCTGCTCAACCTGCTGAACAACGCCGCCAAGTTCACCGAGCGGGGCGGGCGCATCACCATCGGCGCCGAGGCGGCGGCCGATGCCCCGGCGTACACCCGGCTGGAGGGTCCCGGGCCCTGGATCTACATCCGGGTAGAGGACACGGGCCGGGGAATTCCACCGGGGCGGCTGGAGGCCATCTTCGAGCCCTTCGTGCAGGCGGAGACGGGCTTCACACGGCGATTCGGGGGCGCGGGGCTGGGCCTGGACATCAGCCGGCGCCTGGCGCGGCTGATGGGTGGAGACCTCACCGTGCGGAGCGAGCCGGGGGTCGGATCGGCCTTCTTTCTCTGGCTTCCCGCCGCGGCGAACGAGGAGGCCGATTCGGGGCCCTGCGCGGGGGACGACGACGGAGGGGGCGTCTTCACGGCCATCCGGGCCGCCGTTCTTTCCGAGCTGGAGCGCATCCTCCACGTGTACGTCGCGCGCCTGCGGAGCGATCCGGGCACACCCCACGCGCGCCGCCTTTCGGAGGCGGAGCTGGAGGACCACCTGGCGAGCTTCCTTTCCGACCTGGCGCAGACCATGGGCACCACGCATCTGGCGCCCCAGCCCGGGACGCGCCGCGAGGAAACCGTGATCCAGCGCGTGATCTCGGAGCGCCACGGGCTGCAGCGTGCGCGGCTGGGGTGGACGGAGGAGGAGATCAGGAGGGAGTTCCAGGTGCTGCGCGAGGAGCTCGCGGCGGCGGTGCGGCGGCGGGTGCATCCCTGCGGCGAGGCGGAGCTGGAGACGGCGATCGGCGTGCTCGCCGAAGCGGTCACGCACGCGGAAGGGCTCAGCGTGCAGAGCTATCGGGGAGCGGCGGCGGAGTGATCGCTCTGCGCCCCCCTGCGCGGCCACGCACGGCTCTTGCATTGACCAACTGGTTAGTAACTCCGATCTCGTTCAACCGCTTCGCCATACACCACGGGCTGATTCATGAGCATTCGAAAACTTGTGGTCGGGGTCGGGGGCGTTCACGAGCCCGACGCGGTGCTTCCGGACGCCGGCGCGCTGGCCACGCGCGCCGGGCTCCCGCTGGAGGTGGTGCATGCCTTCGACGTGTCGGACCCGTTCGTGGATACCTATCTCCGCTTTTCCACGATCCCGGGCGACCCGCTGAAGCACTACGCCGAGGGGCTGCAGGCGCGGCTGGAAGGACAGCTCGGCGGCCTGGCGGGTGAGTGCGAGGTCCACTGCCGGGCCCAGCCCGGCCAAGCGTCGGCCGTTCTCCATGAAGCCACCTGCGGCGGGGACTGCCTCCTCGTCGTGGGCCCCACGCGGCGCGGGCGCGTGGGGGCGGCGCTCCTGGGCACCACGGCGCAGCGGGTGCTCCACGGCGCACGAACGCCGGTCCTGGTGCTGCACGGCCAGCTCGCCGCCTGTCCGCGCGTGCTCTTCTGCGTGGACGTGGCCTCGCCGGCGGCGCTGGGGATGGTGGAAGGGGGACTCGCGGTGATCCGCGCCCTCTGCACGAAGGAGGCGGTGGAGGCTCGCGTTCTCCTGGTGGTGGGACTGGAGCTGGACCTCCCCATTCCAGGTCTCCACGACCGTCTGGCGGGCGCGGCGCGGGAGCGCCTGGACGCGTTCCTCGCGGAGCTCCCCGAGGGAGTCCAGGTAGAGTCGACCATCCGGACCGGCGCTCCCGCCCGCGAAGCGGTCGCCGAGGCCGCGGAGTGGGCCGCGGAACTGGTCGTCGTGGGAAGCCACGGGCGTACCGGTGCCGCGAGAGCGCTCCTGGGCAGCGTGGCCGAGGCCATCGTGCGCGATGCGCCCTGCAGCGTCCTGGTGATTCCCCCCGCGTGAGCGTTTCCCCCCGTCGAACGCCGTGGCTTCGGCGCGCCTCAGGGAAGGAAGAACCAGCCGACGAGGGCGTACGCGAGCAGCGGGACGACGAACGCGAACACCCCGTCCATCCACGCCCCGCCGCGGGCCATCTGGGCCGTGGTCACGTGGCCGGTGCCGTAGGCGATGGCGTTGGGGGGCGACGCCACGGGAAGGATGAAGCCGCCGCTCGCCGCCAGCGTCGCCACCGTCGTCAGCAGCACGGGTCCCTCGCCGATGCCCACGGCGAGGGCGGCGATCACCGGCAGGAAGGTGACCGCGGCGGCCGTGTTGCTGGCCACCTCGCTTAGCGCCACCAGGAAGGCCGCCACGGCAACCGCCACCGCCAGCGGCGGCCACCCGCCCACCCCGGACAGGGCGTCGCCGATCCAGCCGGCCAGCCCCGTCCCGGCGATTCCCGCCGCCAGGCTCAGCCCTCCCCCGAACAAAATGAGCACGTCCCAGGGAAGCCGCGCCACGGTGTCCCAGTCGAGCACGCGCGTACCCCGCCCGGCGGGGAGGGCGAAGAGGACCACCGCGCCGGCCACCGCGATCCCGGCGTCGGAAAGCCCGGGCACCCAGCGGCCGAGCGCCGGCCGCGCGATCCACAACGCGTCGGTGAGGAGAAAGACGATCGCGACCGTCCATTCAGCCCGCGAAACCGGCCCGAGCGAAGCGATTTCGCGGGCGATCAGCTCGCGGCCGCCCTCGACCTCGGCGCGGCCCAGGGGAAGCACCACGCGGGTGAGGAGAAGCCAGGTGAGCGGGAGAAGGACCAGCACCAGGGGAACGCCCACCTGCATCCACTGCAGGAACCCGATCTCCACCTCGTACGTCTTGGCGAGAAATCCGGCCAGGAGCGCGTTGGGCGGTGTTCCGATCAGCGTGCCGAGCCCGCCGATGGCCGCGGCGTAGACGACGCCCAGCAGCACCGCCGGGGGAAAGTTCGGCTCGTCGGCGGCGCACTGCTTCACCAGCTCGATCACCGACAGCGCGATCGGAAGCACCATCAGCACCGTGGCGGTGTTGTTCACCCACATGCTGATGAACGCCGTGGCGATCATGAACCCCGCCACCAGCCCCGTGGGACGGGTGCCCGTGGCGCGCACCAGCACGAGCGCGATGCGCCGGTGCAGCCCCCATCGCTGCATGGAGGCCGCGAGCATGAAGCCGGCGAGGAACAGGAACACCACCGGGTCGGCGTACGGAGCCGCCGCCTCGTCCACGGCGCGCGCGCCCACCAGGGGAAAGAGGAGGAGCGGGAGGAGCG
The DNA here is from genome assembly GCF_036399935.1 of Longimicrobium sp. GTDB lineage: Bacteria > Gemmatimonadota > Gemmatimonadetes > Longimicrobiales > Longimicrobiaceae > Longimicrobium. Next base: position 63,969 of record NZ_DASWMD010000016.1, on the reverse strand, counting down.
CCGTCATCGCGAGCGGGAGCGCCTCCGTCACCCACCACACGCCCATCCACGCGGCGACGGCCGCCACTCGCCACCCGGGCGCGTCCAGGCCCTGCGGGGCGGGTAGCATCACGAGGACGGCGAACGCCGCCGGACCCAGCAGGAGGCCGATCCGCTGCACCCGCGTCGATGCCGGCGCCGGCTCGTTCACCACGGCACCGGGTGCCCCGCCCGTCCGGGCATCCGGCGGCTCCGCGGGGTCCGGTCCCGCTTCGATCTCGTTGCGCACGTCGTTGGTGGAGGAGGGGCTGGGGGTTCAGGCCGTTCCGTGCTCCGGCTCATTCCAGGCCGCGTACGCATGCGCGGGGCTGGAGAAGCCGGGCCATGATTGCCTCTGCCGGGCGGGGATGATGGAGCACCCGGCCGGGTGCCGCCAGAGGATCCTCCCCATCACCCGCGCAGCCTGGCCGGCCGGCATCCTCGACCCCGGGCAGGCCCGCAACGTGCTGGACGCAACGCCCAACGCACAAGGAGAGAACCAGGACATGCTGAGCACACACCAGGGTCCGGATGCCGGACGAGCGTCGTTCCGGTCCATCGTGGTCGCGACCGACCTCTCCGACGGCTCGGACGAGGTCGTCCGGGCAGCGGGCGAAGTGGCGGCGCGGTCGGCCGCCTCCCTTCACGTGGTCCACGCCATCGACGTGCCCGCCGGGGGGGGCAATGAGCCGCACGAGGAGCAGGTCCGCGAGGCGGAACGCCTCCTGGACGCACTGATCGGCCGTGACGTTCCCGCCGAGGTAGCGGCGGAGCACCACGTCGGGGGGTTTCCCCCCGAGCGCGCCATCATGGAGTGGGCCGACCGGGCCGGCGCCGGCCTGATCGTGCTGGGGCCGCACGTTCGCCGGGCAGGCCCCGCTCGTCTCCTCGGCAGCACGGCCGAGCGGGTGCTCGGCGGCGCGGGAGTTCCCTGCCTGGTGGTCCGCGCGCCGCTCGCCGTGCCGTCGAGCCACGTGGTCGTGGCGGTGGATCCCGCGCACGACCTGGAGCCCGTGCTCGACGCCGCCATCCACTGGGCCCTCCTCTTCGCAGGCGCGGAGGGAGCGGGGGGTGCACCGAAGCTTTCGGTCCTCCACGTTACGAACGACCCGCGCAGCGGCTCTCCACCGGTTCTGGACGAGGCCCTTCGCGGCGCGCTCTCCCGGGGGGACGAGGAGGGGCGGTTGACCGCCAGTCTCGCCCTCCGCGGCACCGACGTCGTGCAGTCGATCCTGCTGTTCGCCGAGGTGGAAGCCACCGACCTGCTGGTACTCTCCACTCGGAATCGCGGTTTGGTGGGGCGTGCGCTGCTCGGGAGCGTGAGCGCCGAGGTGACCCGGCGCGCGCCATGCAACGTCCTCCTCGTACCCCCCCGACCGAAGTAACCGCCGAAAACTTCCGTCGAGGGGGAGGGCCCGGGAGCGGTGCGGGCCTAGACCGGCGAGCCCCCACCGGCGGGAGTCGCCTCGCGCCCGGTAAGGTCCTGCGCGGCGATGCGGAACATCACGGACCGCGCGGGCATGGGATCGTCGGAGGTAAAGGATTCCGGGATCAGCGACCGGAGCAGCTCCACCCCGGTGCGCCACGCCTCCTGGCGCCACTCCGGGCCGTCGTCCGTCACCGTGTACAAGCCGCCGTGCACGACCACGCTGCGCCAGCTGAAGATTCCCTCCACCTCGTCCACCTCGAACGCCACGGGCCGCCACAGCTCCCCGGTCGCCGTGAGCTTGGCCCCGTGCGACGTGCGCCCGTACAGCCACTCGCCGTCGAAGACGTAGTGGAGCGGCTCGATGTCGAGGTGCTCGTTCCACGAGTACGCCAGGCGCCCCACGTGGTTGCGCGCGAGGATGCTCTCGCACTCCTCGCGGCTCAGGCTTCGGATGTGCGGCTTCGGCGTGGAGCTCATCATTTACCCCTGTGGACGTGGCGGACCCGCGCGCGGCGCGGCAACGGGGATTTCGCTGACCGGCCATCCCCACTGGCCTTCGGCTTCGACCCTGCGTGCTCACCCGGCACATCCAACGCCACGGCCATCCGCGGTGTGGGGGACAGCTTCCATACCTCAACGAGTTGTCCAGATGATTCCGCTGCCGGATGAAGAGAACCCGCCGCCTGCCCACGTGCCGTGCGACGTCGTCCTGCGGGACGGCTCCACCGCCCGCGTGCGGGTGACGGATGCCGGCGATGCGCCGCGCGTCGCCGAGTTCCTCCGCGCGCTTTCGCCCGGCTCGCGGGCGCTACGCTTCTGCGGCGCGGTCGGCGAGCAAGCGCTTCCGCGCGAGGCGGAACGCCTGGTCGGATCCGCGGACGGTGCTTTGGGACTCGTCGCGACGGTGGGCGGTGCCGGCCGCATCATCGGCCATGCGATGTTCGTGGGCCTCACGGGCGTGCACAGCGAGGTCGCCGAGGTCGCGCTGGTGATCGCCGACGAGCACCAGGGACAGGGGCTGGGGACCATCCTGCTCGGCCAGCTTGCCCAGATCGCCGCCGGCCACGGCGTACGAAGCTTTACCGCCGACGTGCTCGCGCACAACCGGCGCATGCTCCACGCGTTCCAGGAATCGGGCTTTCCGGTGACGATCACCTTGGATGGCGACGACGCCAGGGTGGACTTTCCCATCGAGGTGACGGGAGAAACCCTGCGGCGGTTCGACGAGCGGGAGTGGACCGCGGCGGTGAACGCCATGCGCCCCTTCTTCGAGCCCCGCTCGGTGGCCGTGATCGGGGCCTCGCGCCGGCGAGAGTCGGTGGGCGGCGCGCTGCTGCACAACCTCCTGGCCTACCCGTTCGCGGGCCCGGTCTTTCCCGTCCATCCAGACGCGCCGGTCGTTCAGGGCATCCCCGCCTATCCGGGCGTCGAGGAGATCCCCGGCCCGGTGGACCTGGCGGTGATCGCGGTTCCGGCCGAAGCGGTGGTCGAAGCCGCGGAGGCGTGCGCCCGGAAAGGGGTTCGCGCGCTGGTGGTGGTGAGCGCGGGGTTCGCCGAGTCCGGTGCCCTGGGGCGGAGCCGGCAGGATGCGCTGCTCCAGGTGTGCCGGATGGGCGGAATGCGGCTCATCGGGCCGAATTGCATGGGGATCGTCAACTCCGATCCCGCGGTGCAGCTGAACGCCACCATCGCGCCCGTGCTTCCCGTCGCGGGGCGGATCGCGTTCATGTCGCAGAGCGGGGCGCTGGGGCAGGCCATCATGGGCTACGCGAGCGCGCGCGGGCTCGGCGTCTCCACCCTGGTATCCGTCGGAAACAAGGCCGACATCTCGGGCAACGACCTGGTTCGCTACTGGGCGCAGGACGCGGGCACGGACGTGATCCTGCTGTACCTGGAATCGTTCGGCAATCCGCGGAAGTTCTCCCGCATCGCCCGCCAGGTGGCGCGCGGCAAGCCGATCGTGGCCGTGAAGAGCGGCCGGTCGCCGGCGGGCGCCCATGCCGCCGGCTCCCATACCGGCGCGTTGCTGGGCGCGTCGGACCTGACCGTCGATGCGCTCTTCCGCCACGCGGGCGTCATTCGGGCCGACACGCTGCGCGAGATGTTCGACATCGCGTCGCTCCTCGCGACACAGCCGGCACCCCGGGGCCGGCGCGTCGCCCTCATCACCAACGCGGGGGGACCCGCCATCCTGTGCGCAGACGCCTGCCAGGGCGAGGGACTGGAGATCCCGCGGCTGGCCGGCTCCACCCTGGAAGCCCTGCGCCCGGTTCTCCCGGCGCACGGCGACCCCGCCAACCCGGTCGACCTCGGCGCGGCCGCGACGCCCATCCTCTACCGCCGCGCCATCGAGATCGCCGGGCGGGATCCTGGCGTCGATGCCCTGATCGTGATCCTGGCGCCGACGCATTCCGCGCCGGCGGAGGACACCCTCGGGGAAGTCTCCGCCGGCGCGCACCAGCTGGCCGGCAGGATCCCGGTGCTTGCCGTCGTGATGCAGCCGGCGCCCCAGCCGATGATCCCTCGTTCCGGGGAGAGGCATCCACCCGTGTACGCCCAGCCGGAGGACGCCGCCCGCTCGCTCGCGAAGGTGGCACGCTACGGCGAGTGGCTGGCGGAACCCGCTTCCGACGCGCCCCACCTGGAGGGCGTGCGCCGCAAGGAGGCACTCGCGATCGTGGCGGGCGCGGTGAGCCGCGGCGCCGAATGGCTCTCTCCCGAGGAGGCCGCACAGCTGCTCCGGTGCTACGGCCTGTCGTGCCTGGCCCCGGCGACCGGCGACGAGGTCCAGCCAATGGCGCCGGAGGGGGTAGAGATGATCGTGGGGGTGGTGCACGACCCGCGGTTCGGACCCGTGGTCGCCTGCGGCGCGGGGGGAGTGGTGATGGAGCTCCTGAAGGACGTTTCCGTCCGCCTGACCCCCCTCTCGCGCGCGGACGCGGAGGAGATGGTACGTGAGCTCAAAACGTACCCGCTGCTCACCGGCTACCGGGGCGCCCCGCCCTGCGACGTCGGCGCACTCGTGGACGCCGTGCTCCGCGTGGCGGCACTCGTCGACGACCTTCCCCAGGTGGTGGAGCTCGATCTCAACCCCATCATCGTCCATCCCGCCGAAGCGGCGGTCGTGGATGCGCGCGTCCGGGTCGCGCCGCCGCGCCCGTCGCCCCTGCTCGGCCAGCGGTGAGCGCCCTCGTGTGAAGACGCCGGTATCCCGATTGCATCCGCCGTCCAGCAGCGCGCCGCTCCCCTCCGGGGCGCGACGGAACCCCGCACTCCAGGCCATGACCAGGGGCCAGATGATCGGGCTGGCGGCGGCGGTGCTCGCCGGGACGGCGATGGGGCTGGGCGCGTTCACGTTCGTGTACGCCAAGGGCGCCTCGTACCTGACCAACGACCCCTCCGCCTGCGCCAACTGCCACATCATGTCCGAGCACTACTCGGCATGGCAGAAGAGCAGCCACAGGGCCGTGGCCACCTGCAACGACTGCCACACCCCCCATGACCTGGTGGGCAAGTACACCGTCAAGGCAAAGAACGGCTTCTGGCACTCGTTCTACTTCACCACGGGCCGCTACCCCGACCCGCTGCGCATCACCGAAAGCAACCGCCGCGTCACCGAGCACGCCTGCCGCTACTGCCACACCGAGGTCACCGACGCCATCGAGCACGGCGTGGGAGCACGCGAGGGCGACGCCGGGGGTGCAATGCGCTGCGCGCGGTGCCACGACGACGTGGGCCACCTGGTCCGCTGAACGCGGGCCGCACCTCATCCTCGTACGACGCGGACACGGACGATGGCGATCTCCCCCGATTCCGAGCCGGTTCACGAGCCCCCGCGCCGGCGCAGCCGGTGGTGGCTGCTCGCCATCGTGGGCGGCGCGGCAGTGGCCACGCTGGGCGTGGCGTCGCTGCTCACCAACATCTTCGAGCGCAAGGCCGAGGCGCGGAACCCGTTCTACCGCGTGGTGGAGCTGAACGACACCATCACCGACCCGGCCGTGTGGGGGCAAAACTTTCCCCTTCACTACGACGCCTACCGCCGCACGGTAGACCAGAGCCGCACCCGCTACGGCGGCAGCGAGGCCCTGCCCCGCGACCCCACCGCCGGCGATCCGCGCTCGACGGTGGCGCAGAGCCGGCTGGAGGAGGATCCGCGCCTGCGCGAGTTCTGGGCGGGGTACGCGTTCTCGCACGACTTCCGCGAAGAGCGCGGGCACGCGTACATGCTCGCGGACCAGGAGTTCACCGGGCGCCAGCAGGTGGCCCGGCAGCCCGGCACCTGCCTTCACTGCCACGGCTCCGTCTACGTTCCGTACCTGCGCGCCGGGAACGGCGACCTGATCGCCGGGTTCGAGCGGATGAACCAGATGCCCTACGCGGAGGCACGCAAGCAGGTGCGGCACCCCGTGTCGTGCATCGACTGCCACGACCCGGAGACCATGCAGCTGCGGATCACGCGGCCCGGGTTCATCGAGGGGATGCGGGCGCTCCGGGCCAGCCAGGGCGCCCACGGCTACGACGTGAACCGCGACGCCACCCGCCAGGAGATGCGGACGTACGTGTGCGGCCAGTGCCACGTGGAATACTACTTCAAGGGCCCGGAAAAGCGGCTGACCTATCCCTGGGCCAACGGCCTGCGGTCCGACCAGATCCTGGCCTACTACGACAGCACGGGGCACAAGGACTGGACGCACCCGGTGAGCGGCGCCCCCGTGCTCAAGGCGCAGCACCCCGAGTTCGAGATGTTCAGCCAGGGCATCCACGCGCGCGCCGGCGTGGCATGCGCCGACTGCCACATGCCGTACGAGCGGGTGGGCGCCATGAAGATCAGCGACCACCACGTGCGCAGCCCGCTGCTGAACATCGCGCGCTCCTGCCAGACCTGCCACCGCACCAGCGAGGACGAGCTGCGGGAGCGGGTGCACATCATCCAGGACCGCACCTACCAGATGCGCAACATCGCCCTGGACGCGGTGCTGGACCTTACGCGCGCCATCGGCGCCGCGCGCGCCGGCACCCCCGCGGCGCGGCTGGACTCGGCCCGGGTGTACCAGCGCCGCGCGCAGTTCCTGATCGACTTCGTGGAGGCGGAGAACTCCATGGGGTTCCATGCGGACCAGGAGGCCGCCCGGACGCTGGCGCTGGCGCTGAACCACGTGCGCATCGGCCAGGCGATGCTGCGGGGCGAGCGACCCACCACCACGAACCGCCCCCTCGCCGCGCCGCAGCTGGTTACCCCGCGCCCGCAGCCGTCCGCACCGGCCGGGGCGGCGAGAATTCGGGGGCGGGCAGCCGGCGCTGACGGGAGGGGCGGGGCCGCACGCCCCCGCCCTCCACGCCGGGCAAGCCGCCTGCCTGCTCCAGGTCCACTGGCTTTCGATGGCATAGACGACGAGCGGGAGCCGTCGCCGGCTCCCGCTCGTCGGACGTGCGCCACGGCTCAGCCGCGGTGCGCGTCCCCTTCCCGCCTCATCACGGCTAGCAGCCGGAGAGCGTCGTGCCCGTGATGGTCACGTCGCCCTGCGACCAGGCGTTCCCGTTCAGGGTGCCGCGGGTGGAGGTGAGGTCCCCGCCCGCCAGGATGGCTCCGCGCATGCTGGTGTCCGTCGTCGTGGCGGCGTCCTCCACCCACCACGTCACGTTGCAGGCCGAAGCGCCCCCGGCCATCACCACCGAGAAGTTGGTGGCCGTCAACGCGCCCACTCCGCTGGTGCCCACCTTGATCAGCCAGGTGCCGTCGGAGGGTCCGTTGAGCGTCAGCGTACCGGTCAGGGACGCCGCGTTCGAGAAGCAGTACACGCCGGGGGCCAGGGTGACCCCGGCCAGCGAGCCCGTCAGCACCGTGCCGCAGGGCACGGTCTCCCGCTGGTTGTACGCGGCGACGAAGTTGTTGTAGGCCTGGACGGAAGCCGCGGTTCCCACCTGGGCCGTGCCCCCCGTGACCGGGCAGTTGACCGGCGTGAACGAGCCGGTGGGGCTCGCCTGGAAGGTGCCCACGTCGCCGCTGATGCTGCCGTTGGTGCAGGCCACGGCCACGTTCGCGAGCACCCGGAAGCCGACGACCGGCGGCGGGGGTGGGGGGGGCGGCGGCGGCGGCGGCGGCGGGGGAGGCGGCGGCGGCGGAGGCGGCGGCGGTGGTGGCGGCGGGGGCGGGGGCGGCGGCGGCGTGGTCACGGTGACCGTCGCCGTACCGAACATGGAGCCCTCGGTGGCCCGCACCGTGTTGGTGAAGGTGCCGGCCGTGTTCCCCGCCGTGAAGAGCGCGGTCTGCCCCCTGGTGCCTGCCGGGATGGTGCCGCCGCCGTTGGTGACGGACCACGTGGGGTTGATGGCGACCACGTTGAGGCCCGCGTCCCTGCCCACGGCCGTGAACGTCTGCTGCTCACCGGTTGCCAGCGTTACCGGGTTGGGCGTGACGGTGATGCTGGCCAGCGGCCCGGTGGTCACGATGACCGTCGCCGTGCCGAAGAGCGCGCCCGAGGTGGCCCTGACGCTGTTGACGAAGGTGCCCGGGACGTTGCCCGCGGTGAAGAGCCCCGTGCTGGCGCCGATGGTGCCCGGCGGGTTGGTGGTGGACCAGACCGGTGTGATGGCCACCACGTTGCCCGCGGCGTCGGTGCCCACCGCCGTGAACTGCTGCTGCGTGGCGATGGCCAGCGTGTCCGGGTTGGGCGAAACCGTGATCAGGGCCAGCGGCCCGGGGGTCACGACGACCGTGGCCGTGCCGAAGATGGAGCCCGACGTGGCCCGTACGCTGTTGGCGAAGGTGCCGACCGTGCTCCCCGCGGTGAAGAGCCCCGTGCCGGCGACGATGGTGCCCGGCGGGTTGGTCGTGGACCAGACGGGGGTGATGGCGACGACGTTGCCGCCCGCGTCCCTGCCCACCGCGGTGAACTGCTGCTGGGCGCCGATCGCCAGCGTCGCGGGGTTGGGCGTAACGGTGATGGTCGCCAGCGGGCCGGCGGTCACCGTGATCGTCGCGGTGCTCGTCAGGCCGCCGCAGGAGACCGTCACCGTGCTGGTGCCCGGCGTGGCGCCGGCGGTGAACAGCCCCTCGTCGTTGACCGTGCCGCCGCCGGCGACGGTCCAGGTCTCGCCCTCGATGCGCGTCTCGGAGAAGCCGACGCGCGTGCCGGCCACGGAGAGCTGCACCGTGCCGTTCACCGCGACGGTCGCGGTGGGCGGCGAAACGGTGAGCGAGGCCAGGTTCTGCGTACCCGTGGAGTCGCCGCACGCCGCCGTGGCCAGCCCGGCGAACGCCAGCGCCAGGAGTGCCCGGCCGATCCCTCCGCGCCGGGCCCGTGCTGGCCCGGTGCGGCTTTTCATGAAGATGTTCATCCAATCCCCCGACCTGATGCGAGTGACCGCGACTGCGCGCGGACGCGCGCATGTCGAACGGAAATTTCTCGAAGATGCTCGATCCCCGGGGCGCCCCGGGGGGCGCCCCGCCGTTCCGCTACTCGCCGCGGACGGCGCCGGACTTGACCTCGGTCTGGTACGGCTGGAACTCGCACCCGGGCCGCACCGGCAGGTAGACCACCTCCGGACGCGCCGCACCCGCCTGGGCGAACACCGGAACGCCCTGGTGATCGGCGATCCGCGCCACCTCGCCGGTGCCCAGCACGCGCGGCAGGCCGAACCTCACGTAGCGCCGTCCCTGCACGGTGATCTGCTCGTTCTGGATGTACCACGCCGCACCCGCGGCGTACTGCGCCGCGGTGGCCGGGTAGGCCTGCGCGAAGGGCCGGCCCGCGACCGTGGTGTCGCCCGTGGCCTGGGTGTACTGCGCCTGCACGGTGCGCAGCGCGCCGTTCTCCACCACGCACACGTCGATCGTCCTCGCCATCGGGGCGGCGGGAGGCGCGGGCGGGGGCTGCACGGCGACGGGCTCGGGGAGCGGCGGGGGCGGCGGAACCATCATCGCCATGGGGCGGGCGGTGCCCAGCAGCAGGCTCAGCCCGGCACGGGCGTGCAGGTTCAGGTTGGCCTCGGGCTCGTGGCCGGGCATGTAGTCGGCCACGCCGTCCACGCGAATGGCCAGCGGGCCGGCCAGTGCCATGCGCAGGCCCGCAAGGCCGGAAACGCCGAAGCTGGCGCTGTCGGCTTCGGGCCCGGTGCCCCCGCCGAACGCGTAGTTCGTGCGGACGGCGCCGGCCCCGACGATGAAGTGCGTGAGGCTGGCGAGGGGGAAGTTGTAGTTCAGGCGAAGCGCGAACGCCGAAACGTCTACCTGGGTCGGCTGCGCCCCCGTGCAGCAGAACGTTTCGTCGGGATCGCGGTCCTGCGGCGAAAGGTAGCCATCGGCTTCCAGCTGAAGGCGCGGGGTGAAGAACACGCCCAGCCGCGCCCCGTACCCGAACCCGTCCTCGGGAACCACGTTGGGGCGGCCCGCGTTCGCGTCGAACGCGGTCCACTGCCCGAAGGCGCCGATCTCGATGGTCCCGGCGCGCGGTGCCCCGGCCTGCGCCGCCACGGGCACGCTGAAGCACGACACCATCACCGCGGCCGTGATCGCGCGGATGGCCAAACTGTCTCTCGCCATGACTGTTCCTCTCCAAAAGGTGGAACGCTTCCCTGCTCCGCCGATGATCGCCCACGGCTGGGCAGCGATATTAACCATATGTACAATACAAGGTACTACTTATTTACCACTTGGTCAAGTAGAACCCGCGCAGGTGCTTACCGGCGGGCACGGGGATCGCGGATCGGGAGCCCCCGTTCGGGATGCCACCGACTGGTGCGTGCGCGTGCGGGCTGGGCGGAGGGGGAGATCCCGAAGAGCGTTCGGGGTGCCGCGGGAGGAACTTCGCCGGAACGTCGGGCCACGCCGGCGATCAGCTCGCGGGCGAAGGCGCGTTCAGGTCGACGGGGCTGGCGGGGAGCCAGAGCGAGAAGGTGGCGCCTTCGTTCGGCTTGCCCGACACGGTGAGGTCGCCGTCCAGAAGGCGTGCGATCAACCGGCTGATCGCCAGTCCCAGCCCGTGGCCGCTCGCCTGCTCGGCGGTGTGCAGCCGGTGGAACTCGCCGAAGATGCTCTCCCGTTCGGCGGGCGGAATCCCGGGGCCGCTGTCGCTCACGTGGGCCGCCACCCAGGGCCCGGACCGCTTGGGCCCGCCCTGCGCATCCCGCTCGATCCACAGGGTGACGCGTCCCGGCGGGGGCGTGTACTTGAGCGCGTTGGTGACGAGGTTGCCGAGCACCTGGCGCACCCGTTCGGGGTCCGTTTCGATCGGCACGCGCTCGTTGCATTCGCAGGTGAGCACGTGTCCGGCGGCTTCGGCGATCCCCCGGTGCTCCTCCAGCACTTCCACCACCAGCAGCCTCAGGTCGGCCGTTTCGCGGACGATGGGCAGCCCACCGCTCTCGGCGAGCGACAGGTCCAGGAGGTCGGTGATCAGGGCCAGCGCGCGGCCGATCCCCCGGCGCACGCCCGCGACCCACTTCACCTGTTCCGGGAGAAGGGTTCCCTGCAGCTCCAGCTCCAGGAGCTGCGCGTATCCATCCGCCGCGCCCAGGGGGTTCTTCACGTCGTGGGTCACACCCCGGAGCAGCCGGGTCCGCGCCTCCATGGCCCGCGTCACGGCGAGCAGCAGCGCTTCCTGGGCCAGCACGGCGTTCCGCGCCTCGGTGATGTCGCGCAGGACGACCGTGTACACCCGCTCCCCCCCGAGCTCCAGCTTGGAGATGGACGCTTCGGCCGGAAACTCCACCCCGTTCTTGCGGCGGCCGGAGATCTGCCGCCGCTGTCCCATGCGCCGCGCCACCTGGGGCGAGTCGCCGAAGGTCCGCACGTGCTTCTCGTGCACCCCCCGCGCGCTCTCCGGCAGCAGGATGGTGAGAGGCTGGCCCATCACCTCGTCCATGCCGTACCCGAAGATGTGCTCCGCCCCCTCGTTGAACAGCACGATGCGCTGGGCCTCGTCTACCGAGATGATGGCCTCCGCGGCGATGTTGATGATCCCCGAGAAGCGCTTCTCCGAGATTTCGGCGGCCGCCTGGGCACGCTGCGCCTGCCGCATCAGCCGCGAGTTGTCGATGGCGATGGCGGCGCGGGCGGCGAGATCTTCTCCGAGCACCCGGTCTTCGCGGGTGAACGGGTCGTCGTGGTTGGGGCTGACGTAGGTGATGGCCCCCAGGATCTCGCCCCGCGCCAGCAGGGGAATGGTCATGAACGAGCCGATTTCGAGCGCGCGCAGCAGCTCCAGGTTGCCCGGGGAGTGGGCCGCCGCGACGAGCATGTCGTCCGTCACCGGAAAGACGACCTGCGTTTGCCGGGTGCGGATGGCGGAGGGGATGCCGAGCGGATCGTCGCGCAGCGGCGGCCACCCCTGCAGCAGCTGCTCCGCCAGGGCCTGCTTGTGCGGATCGGGGTGGATGATGGCGAGCCGCCGCATGTGGTCGCCCTCCACCAGGTCCACCATGCACCAGGAGCCCAGGTCCGGAAGGGCGAGCCGCGCGACCGCCGCGAGGGTGGTTTCCACGTCCAGCGAATCAGCCAGCAGGCGAGTGGCCTCGACCAGGTAGGAGAGGTCGCGCTCGTGGAAGAGTGAGCTGCCGGCCTGGAGTGGAGTCACAGAAAATCTCGACACGGGAAAGTCCCGGCGCATCGGCGGCCGGAGCACGGAGACCGGGAGGCGGCGCCCCCCCTTCCCTGCCAGCATGCATCAAACGCTCCCAGCCCCGGCCGGCCGGTCCCCGGGCGGCCGAAGAATGGATGTTGCAGGGTCCACCGTGGCAGGGTGCGATGCACCGGCGCAGCCGCTTCCGTCAGCGGCGAGCCTGTGCAGCGGGACCGTGCGCCATTGCGGGAAAGCGCCGGACCCGGCGCGCGCGCATCATCCCGTCCCGATGCCGCTCCTCCGCTCCACGAACCTGGAACAGGTGCAAAAATGACCAAGGCCGCGATCGCGATTTCGCGCAGTTCCGGCTCTGCGGCGGGCGAGGAGCTGGGCGCGGCCGTGCTGCAGCAGCTGGGAGGCGAATCCCCGGATGCCCTCATCGTTTTCGCCTCGCCCGGCCAGGACCACGAGGGGCTTCTCCGGGCGCTCACCGCCTCGTGCCGCCCCGGCGTGCTGGTGGGCTGCTCCTCGGCGGGCGAGTTCACCAGCGACGAGGCCGGCGTGGGAATGACCTGCGCGGTGGGCCTCGCCGCGCCCGAGATGCGGTTCGCCGCCGCCATCGGCCGCGGCCTGCGGGAAGACCGCGCGGCCGCGGCCGAGGCGCTGGCCTCCGGGTTCCGCGGCCGGCACACGCCCGGGTACCGCCACCACGCGGCGCTCGTGTTCACCGACGCGCTGGCCGGCTTCGCCGATGACCTGGTGGACCGACTGACCCTGCTCACCGGGGGCGTCTACCGCTTCTTCGGCGGCGGCGCCGGTGACGACGCGCGCTTCGAGCACACCGTGGTGTTCTGCGGCACCGAGGTGGCCACCGACGCCGCGGTGGCGCTGGAGATCCTCTCGAACAAGCGCATCGGCATCGGCGTGCGCCACGGATGGGCGCCGGGCGGGGAGCGCATGCGCGTCACCGAGGCGGAGGGAGTGCGGGTGGGAAGCCTGAACGCCGTATCCACGGCCGAGGTCTTCGAAACGCACGCCGCGTCCACCGGCCAGCGCTTCGACCGCGGCGAGCCCGTTCCCTTCTTCCTGCACAACGTCCTGGGCGTGGAGTCGCCGGAGGGATACCGGCTGCGCGTTCCGCTGTCGGTAAGCGAGGACGGATCGGTGGGGTGCGCGGCCGACGTGCCCTCCGGTGCCTCCGCCTGCATCATGACGACGACCGCCGCGTCCGCCGCCGACGCCGCGGCCGAAGCCACGCGCGCCGCGCTGGCGCAGATGGACGGCAACGAGCCCGCGGTGGCGCTGGTGTTCGACTGCGTCGCCACCCGGCTGCGGCTGGGGCAGGAGTTCGGGGCCGAGCTGGCGGCGGTGCAGCGCGAGCTGGGCAGCACCCCCATGGCGGGCTTCAACACCTATGGCCAGATCGCCCAGGCCGAGGGCCAGTTCAGCGGCTTCCACAACTGCACGGCGGTCGTTTGCACGATCCCCCGGTAACCATGAACGCGCCGCCCGCCGGGCTCCTCGAGCGGGTCGGCGAGCTCGCCACCCCGGAGCGGCGCCCCGAGGCCGCCGCCGCGCTCGCCCGCCTGCTCGGCGGCCAGCGCCTGCTGCTCTTTGCCCCGGACCCCGAGCTGGGCGTGGTGCTCCCCGCGCCCGGCTTTCCGCAGGTGCTGCGGGGGGCCGCGGCGTGGCGGGCCTTCATCGAGGCGTCGGCGCGCGACGGCGGCTTCGAGGGGACGGTGCCCGGCGCGGACGGGCCCGAGCCGGCGCAGGGCTGCGCGCTGGCGGACGGCACCGCCGCGGTGCTGGTGCGGCCTGCCCCCGGCGCGCCCGGGCCCGGGCTGCTTCGCCCGCTCCTGCCCCTGCTGTCGGCGTACTTCCAGTCCGAGCGGCAGGTGATCGCCGACGAGGTGCGCCTGCGGGCGGCGCGCGAAGCCGCCGAACGGGAGCGGGCGCTTACGAACACGCTGCAGGAGCTGCGCGGGCGCCTGGAAGAAGCGCTCGCCGAAGCCGGCGCGGCGCGGGCGCAGGCCGGGCAGCGGGCGGAAGAGGCCGAGGCGCTGGCGACGGAGCTGCAGGCCCACGCGGAACAGCTGCAGGACCAGGCGGTGGAGCTCGAAGTGCTCAACGACGAGCTCGGGATGCGCGCGGAAGAGGCGGAGCGCGCCCGCGCCGAGGCCGACGAGGCAAACCGGGCGAAGTCGTCGTTCCTGGCCAACATGAGCCACGAGCTCCGCACGCCGATCAACGCGGTGATCGGCTATGCGGAGCTCCTGGCCATGGGCGTCACCGGGCCGGTTACGCCGGAGCAGCAGGCGCAGCTGGAACGGATCCGGGCAAGCAGCGCCCACCTGCTCACGCTGATCAACGACATCCTGGACGTGGCCAAGGTCGAGGCCGGGCACATGACGGTGGAGCACACCCGCGAACCCGTGGCCGACGTGGTCGCGGAGGCGGTCGCGCTGGTCGGGCTGCAGGCCCAGGCGGGGGCACTCACCCTCCGGGACGAATGCCCGGAGTCGCGGGCCGTCTACGTGGGCGACCGCGACCGGGTGCGCCAGATCGTCGTGAACCTGCTCTCCAACGCGCTGAAGTTCACGACGGCCGGAGGGCGGGTGACCATCCGCTGCGGTACCACCGGCCGGCCGGACGCGGACGCCGAGCTCGCGGGCGCGGGCCCGTGGACGTTCCTGGCGGTCGAGGACACCGGGATCGGCATCCCGGCCGGCCAGCTGCCGCGCATCTTCCAGCCCTTCATCCAGGCCGAGGAAGGGCACACGCGGACGAAGGGCGGAACGGGGCTGGGGCTCACCATCAGCCGGCAGCTGGCCCGCTTGATGGGGGGCGACCTCACCGCGACCAGCAGCGAGGGACGGGGCTCACGTTTCGTCCTGTGGCTCCCGGCGGTCACGGCCGAAGCGGGAGCCCTGGACGACGCCATCCGCGTGGACGCGCAGACCGCCTGACCGAACGCCGCGCGCCCTGCCCCACTCCGGCGCGATCGCCGGCCGGGTGATGGAGTTAGAAGCTCGACCCCACGCCGGCCGAGCTGGTCGCCTTCAGGTCCCTGAGGCGTCGAACGCGAGCGAGGTCGAGAGCTGCAGGTTGGACTGGATGTCCGCCTGCAGGTCGGCGATCTTCTGCTCGGCCGTGCTGATGGCGTCGGCACCAGCGAGGAAGCGGCGCGGCGGCGGCTGCTGCATGGCAATGGTGAGCAGCGCCTGCGCGAGCTTTTCCGGGTCGCCGGCCTGCTGCCCGTGCGTCGCCGTCCATGTGGCCATCAACGGCCCGCGGCGCGCGTCGTAGTCCGCGATGGACGGCTCGGCGTAGCGCGTCGACTGTTCCGACAGGAGCTCCGTGCGAAAGAAGCCCGGGTTGACGATGGTGGTGTGGATGCCGAATGGCGCGATCTCTACGCGGAGCGCCTCCATCCACCCCTCGAGGCCGAACTTCGACGCGGCGTAGGCGCTCGTGAACTCGACGCCCGAGGCGAGCCCGGCGGTCGACGAGATCGTTACGACGTGCCCCGCGCCCTGCGCGCGCATCACGGGCAGCACGGCCCGGGTGACGAGCATCTGGCCGACGAGGTTCGCGTTGAGCGTCCGCTCGATCTGCTCCGGTGCCAGCTCCTCGAAGAACCCCGCTTCGAAGATCGCCGCGTTGTTGACCAGCACGTCGATGCGTCCGAACCGCTCGACGGCGGCCTTGACCGCCGCCTCGGCATCCTCACGGCTGGTGACGTCGAGCTTCACCGCGAGCAGATCGTCAGCGTCGCCGACCGCCTTCGCGACGGCAGCGGGGTTGCGGCCGGTCGCCACGACGCTGTGGCCAGCCGCCAGCGCCGCCTTCGCGAACTCGACGCCCATGCCGCGTCCCGCGCCGGTAATGAACCAGGTCTTCCTGCTGTTCATGTTGATTATCCCTGTCGAATAGCGTTCGTGAAGCAGGCTGGGGGCTCATGCTCCTGCCCCGCTTGATGGCCCTGATCCCGGGCCCTCCCACGGCGAGAAATGTAGCCGCGCTCGCTTCGCTTGACCGTGCCTGATCGTGGACGATGCTTGCCTATTCCTCCACGGTGCTGGAACCACGGGGGGCGCGGGTGTATCGTCGGAGCGGCGGGAGATGGTCTACTCAGCAGGGGGGGGCGAAACGCATGGCACCGTACACGGGAAAATCGGCTCAGCCTGCGGAAGCGGGTTCGGAGGACATCGGCGAGGAAGCGCTCCGCGGGGAGCTCGCGCGGCTTCTCGACCTGCGAACGGGCTCGGACGGGATGCATTCGACAGCCATCCCGGCCCTGAAGCTCTACCGGTTCTCGCATCCGACGGAGCCGGCACACGCGCTTCAGGACCCCGCGGTGTACGTGGTGGTCCAGGGGCGGAAGCAGGTGACGCTCGGCGATACCACCTATGTCTATGACCGCTCCCGGTACCTGGCGGTTTCGATGGAGCTGCCGGTCGTCAGCCACGTCCTGGAGGCGAGCCCGGACGAGCCCTACCTCTGCATGACGCTCACCGTAGACCCGCGCGAGCTCGCGGAATTGATCGTGGAGACGCATCGGCAGGTTCCGCGCGACGATCACGATGGGCGGGCGCTGTACGTGACGCCCCTGCGGGCGTCCCTCCTGGAGGGATTTCTTCGGCTGGTGCGGCTCCTCGATACGCCGGAAGACATCCCGGTGCTGGCGCCGCTCATCCTGCGGGAGATCGATTACCGGCTTCTGCAGAGCGAGCAGTTCGGGCGTCTGGCCCAGATGGCGATCGGAGACGGCCGCCTGCGGCGCGTTTCAGGGGCGATCGCCTGGATTAAGGAGCACTTCGCGGAACCACTGCAGGTCGAGGCGCTCGCCCATCAGGTCCACATGAGCCCTTCGGCGCTGCATCACCACTTCAAGGCGGCGACGGCGATGAGTCCGCTCCAGTACCAGAAGCGGCTGCGGCTGCAGGAGGCACGCCGCCGCCTTCTCTCGGGAGGGCCGACCGCGGAAGCGGTCGCGTACGAGGTGGGGTACGCCAGCGCATCGCAGTTCAGCCGGGAGTACGCCCGGCTCTTCGGTCAGCCACCGCGGCGAGACGCCGAGCTGGTGCGTGGCGCCACGGCAGGTGGAGACCCGCGGATCGTGCCGTGACGCCCAGCCGTCGGTCCTGCTGAACTGGACGGCCGGAAATTGAAGGGCGCGCGCCCTCGTCCCCCCGCAAGAGTACCGCGAGTTTGGGGACGACCAGCAGCATCCGCACTGGCGGCACGTACCTGCGCCTATCCATCTGCATGGCGCGGAAGGCGAAGCCGGAAGGTGCTCCCCGAGCCCTCCGTGGACTCCGCGGTCAGGTCTCCCCCCATGCTGCGGGCGAGGTCACGGCTGATCGCCAGCCCCAGCCCTACCCCGCCCTCGGTGCGCGTGAGGCGGGCGTCCACCTGGAAGAAGGGCTCGAACACCCTGCGCAGCCCCTCGTCCGAAATGCCGATCCCCGTGTCCGAGACGGAGATCGTGACCGCGTGGGTCTCGGCCGCGCAGCCCACGCCGATGCGCCCACCCGGCGGTGTGAACTTGACGGCGTTGCTGAGCAGGTTGAGCAGGATCTGCTGGACCTTCGCCGGGTCGGCGTACACGGTGAGGGCCGGGTCGCAATCCCCGGGGACGCGGACCAGCCCCTTGGCCACGAGCTGCGGAAGGACCAGCGCCTCCGCGGCGGCGATCATCTCGGCGACGGGTGCGTGCTCGGGAAAGTACTGCGGGGCCGCCGATTCGCTGCGCGCAAAGTTGAGCACGTCGTTGATGAGCCCCAGCAGGTGCTTGGTGCTGCGCTGGATGCGCTCGAGCGCCTGGCGCTGCTCCGCGGTCACGGGCCCGTGCACGCCCATGTCGATGAGCTCGGTGTAGCCGCCGATGGCGTTCAGCGGGGTGCGCAGCTCGTGGCTCATCACCGACAGGAACTCGCTCTTGCCGCGGTTCGCCGCTTCCGCCACCTCCCTCGCCTGCCGCTCCGCCGCGAAGAGCCGCGCGTTTTCGATCGCCACGGCCGCGCGCCGCGCCAGGTCCTCCCCGAAGGCAAGGTCCTCCGGCCCGAACCGCCGCGCGGACTCGGCCTGGACGAGCGAGAGGGCCCCGATGGTGCGCCCGCGCACGGTGAGGGGAAGCGACAGGTGCGACCGGAATCCCGTCTGGCGGAGAGCGGCCAGGTGCTCCTCGTCCTCCGCCACCGCCTCGAACACGCCCTCGGGGATCTCCGGCACCAGCTCCGGTGCTCCCGAGCGCACCACCTGGGCGGTGCCATACGGCGCGGCGGGGTCGATGGGGTACCTGGCGAGAAGCTTCCCGGCCCACGCCACCCGCTCCGGGTCGCCGTGGTGAATGGCGGCCGGCTCGATGCGGCCGTCGTCGGTGACCAGCTCCACGAAGCACCAGTCCGCCACGCGCGGCACCACCAGCCGCGCGAGCGCCCCGAGGGTGGCTTCGATGTCCAGCGACTCGGCGAGCACCGCTCCCGACTCGGCGAGAACCTCCGCCCGCTCGCGAAGCCGCTGCTCGGCTTCCAGCGCCCGGGCCCGCTCCAGCGCCTGGGCCGCCTGCTCGCCGAGGGTCAGGAGAACGGCGAGCTCGGCGTCGTCGAAGTGCTGCTCCTCGGAAAAGCTGAAGGAGAGCCCACCGATCACCTGGCCGCGCGCGCCGACGGGGATGGCGATGTAGGCCTCGGTGCCTGCCCGGCCGAACTCGGCGGCCATCCCCGGGTAGCGCGCCTCGACCTCCGCGCGGCTGCCCATGATGCGCGGCTGGCCCTCCCGGACCGCGTCGGACAGCGGACGCCCGGGGGTGAGCGGAAAACGGGCCCAGCGCGCGGCCACATCGGCGGCGTAGCCGCGCGAGTGCAGGATCTGGAACTCGCTTCCCCCGCCGGACAGGAGTCCCAGCGATCCGGCGCTCGCCCCCAGGACCTCCATGCCGTACTCCACGCAGGCGCGTGCCACCTGGGCGATGCCGGACGACTCGTTGAGCGCCGCGGCGAACGCCTGGAGAAGGCGCGACCGGTTCGCCGCGCGTTCGCTGGCCCGGAGCAGCTGCGCGTTCTCCACCGCGGTCGCCGCCCGCCGGCCCAGGTCCTCGGCGACGGCGAGGTCCGCGGGGGTGAAGCGGCGCCCCGTCTCGGCCGACACCAGCATCAGGGCGCCCACCTGCCGTTCCCTCACCGTCAGCGGCACGGTGAGGGCCGACGTGAAGCCGATCTGCCGCAGCAGCGCGAGGTGCGTCTCGTCGCGAGCCGCGGCCACGAGCATCTCGTCGGGGATGTGCTCGTAGAACTCGGACCGGCCGCTACGCAGCACGGCCGGGATCCCCGTCGCCGCCTCCGGGTCCGGGGGGTACCGGCGGGTGATCTCCTCCGCCCAGGCCACTTTCGCCGGCTCCCGGTGCGCCACGGACCGGATCCGCCGCGGTCCCTCGGCCATCTCCACCACGCACCAGTCCGCCAGCCGCTCCACCGCCAGCTTCGCTACGCTCCGCAGCGTGGCCTCGTAGTCCAGCGACGAGCCCAGGATCTCGCTGGCGTGCGACAGGAACGCCAGCCGCTCCTGTCCCGCCTGCGCGTCTTCGGTGGCGGCGCGCAGCTCCTGGTTGGTGGCCTCCAGCTGCTCGTTGAGCGAGTGCGCTTCCTCCACCTGCTGCTCCAGCTCGACCGCCTGCTCCTGGAGCAGCGCTTCGACCCGCTTGCGCTCGGTGCTGTCGAGCACCATCCCCACGGTGTGGAGCGGCGCCCCGTCATCGCCCCGGACGAGCGAAACGACCAGGTCCGCCCAGACGACGCCCCCGCCCTTGCGGATGTAGCGCGTTTCGGCCCGGTAGCTGTCGCTCTCCCCGGCAATCAGCGCCTCGTAGAGCGCGCGGTTCCGGTCCCGGTCCTCTGGATGCGTGATGCCGTGGAACCCGGTGTCCCGCAGCTCCTGCAGCGAGTAGCGGAGCATCCGCGACAGGGCGGGATTGATCGCCGCCGGCACCCGGTCCAGCCCTCCGAGCGCGATGCCGATGCCTGCATGCTCGAAGGTGGCGCGGAACAGGGCCTCGCTGCGGCGGAGCGCGGCCTCGGCGCGGTGGCGCGGGGTGACGTCCAGCACGTGGGCGACGATCCCCCACACCCGGCCCGTGGCGTCGGTGAGCGGCTGATAGGTGAAGTCCACGACGTGCGACTCCACGTGGCCGTCGCCGTCGTCGTCCCACTCGGCGACGACCCCGGCGCCCTCGACGGGCTCCCCCGTCGCGAAGGCACGGTCCAGCAGGGCGGTAAAGCCCTGCGCGTGCAGCTCGGGAAGCGCCTCGCGGAACGGGCGCCCGACCAGGTCGCGTCCCCCGACGATGCGGCGGTACGCGGCGGAGGCGGCAACCACGACGTGGTCCGCCCCTTCGTATACGGCGGCCGCGGAGGGAAACTGCTCGACGACGGATCGGAAGCGCGCGTGGTCTTCGTCGAGGAGAGGGGTGGAATTCACAGCCTTTCAGGTATGCGGATCGAGGCGCGCCGCCGGGGAATCGGCGGCGCCGGGTGCGCCGCCCGGTGCAATTTGCGTGCGGCGTGGCGCGCGGGCACGCCAGGGCGTGGGCGTGGTGTGATCGTCGTCAGGCGGGAAGCTTCAGGGTGAAGGTGCTTCCCACGCCGGGCGCGCTCACCACCACGAGG
Source organism: Longimicrobium sp. (assembly GCF_036399935.1). GTDB lineage: Bacteria > Gemmatimonadota > Gemmatimonadetes > Longimicrobiales > Longimicrobiaceae > Longimicrobium. The sequence continues at coordinate 43,297 of NZ_DASWMD010000016.1, read as the reverse complement.
TTGCCCCCCATCCCGCGCGCCAGCTGGCGGCTGATGGCGAGCCCCAGCCCGGTTCCCTCCTGGGTGCGCGTGAGGTCGGAGCGCACCTGCACGAACGGCTCGAACACCGCCGCGAGCCGGTCTTCGGGAATGCCGATCCCCGTGTCGCGGACGGTGAAGCAGATGCACTCCCCTTCGCGCTCGCAATCGAGGTAGATCCGGCCCTTGGGATGGGTGAACTTCACCGCGTTGGTCAGCAGGTTCACCAGGATCTGCCGCAGCTTGTCGGCATCCGCGCGTACGGCCATCGCGCGCTCGGTTTCGCCGATGACCAGCTCCAGCCCCTTCGCCCTCGCCTGCGGCATCACCAGCGCCTCCGCGGAAGCGAACGCCTCCCGCACGGGAACGTCGGCGATGTCGTACTCCACGGTGCCCGTCTCCAGCTTGGTGTAGTTGAGCACCTCGTTCACCAGCCCCAGCAGGTGCTTCTGGCTCATCCGGATGCGTTCCAGGTCCGTCCGCTGCTCCGGGGTCACGGGCCCGCGGATTCCCATCTCGATCAGCTCGGTGTAGCCGCCGATGGCGTTGAGCGGCGTCCTCAGCTCGTGGCTCATCACCGAAAGGAACTCCCCCTTCGCGCGGTTGGCCGAGTCTGCCTCGGCGCGGGCCTCGTCGTACTGGGCCAGCAGGTCGCGCAGCGCGTACTGGCGGGCGCGGTTCTGGAGCGCCGCCCGCATCACGGAGATCAGCGAGCCGGGAGTCACGGGGCGGTCCAGGAGCAGCACGCTCCGCCCGGCGCAGAGCCGCGCCAGGGTGGCGAGGGGAGGCGAGGGCTTCTCCGAGTTCGCCACGAACACCTGCACGGGGCAGTCGGACCACACCGGCTGCTCGGTGAGCGCATCCACCAGCAGCCGCACCGAGGCGGCCGAGGAGAGCGCCTCCTCCACCAGCAGCGCCGCGCCCGCGCCCTCCCGGAACGCCGCGCAGAACTCGTCCATCGCCGCGCACACGGTGCAGGCGAACCCGGCCCGCCCCAGCGCCTGCTTCGCCAGCTCCGCGGTGCGGCCCACCGGGGCGAAGACCAGGATGCGGAACCCGGGCGCGCCGAAGTCCGGGTTCGCCCCCAGGCCCTGGAGGGTGGCCCCGAGGCGGTGGGCCTCCTCAGTTGGCGGGTGGGGCATCGGCCAGGTCCATCAGGGTGGCATCCGGCCCCTCGAACGACGGGCTCCCCGAGAGCACGCCCCGGAAGCCCGTGAGGGGCTCGCCCACTTCCATGCCGTTGGGGGTGATCTGGAACTCGCGGATCCCGTGACCGTGCCCGCCGTACCGCTTCTTGAACACGCTGATCGCCCGCCGGATGGCGCCGTCCGCCTCGAAGTGGCGCAGGAGGAGGACCGTGTCGGCCAGGTAGCTTACATCCACCGGGCCGCCGAGGGTGGGCCCCAGCACCCCGTGCTGCGCCACGATCAGAATGGAGAGCACGGTCTGGCTGCTCAGGTAGGTGAGCAGCTCGTGCATCTGCGTGATCAGCATCCGCTCGTCGGGCATGGCGCTCATGTAGCCGGTCAGGCTGTCGATGACCACCATCCGCACCGCGCGCTCCTGCACCTGCGACCGCACCAGGTCCGCGAACTCGCCCGGCGACACCTCGCCCGTGTCGATCTCGCGAAGGGTGATCATCCCCGAGTCCAGGTGCGGGCGGATGTTCATCCCGATCCCCTCCGTCCGGTGGATGAACGTTTCGGGGCGCTCGTCGAACAGGAAGAAGATGGAGCGCTCCCCCCGCTCCGCCGCCGCGAAGGCGTAGTGCGAGGCCAGGGAGCTCTTCCCCGTGCCGGACGGGCCCAGGAAGAGCGTGGAGCTCCCCTCGGCCAGCCCGCCGCCCAGCATCTTGTCGATCTCCTCGATGCCGCTCTCGTGGGCCCGCCAGGCGTTGTGCAGCCGTTCGCCGGTCCGGAGCCGCGGGAACACCTTCAGCCCTCCCGTGCAGATGCGGAAGTCGTGCACGCCGTCGTCGTAGCGGATCCCCCGCACCTTCAGCACGCGCAGCTGGCGGCGCTCGTTGCCGTACGAGGTGGGCGTATGGTTCAGGAGGATCACGCCGAAGGCCAGGTGCTGGAGCTCGCTGTGGCCGGGCATCACCGGGTGGTTGTCCAGGAACAGCACCGTCGCGCCCCGGTTGGCGAACAGCTCCTTGAGAATGAACAGCTGGCGCTGGTAGCGGCCCGCGTCGTTGGAAAGCAGGCGAAGCTCGGAAACGGCGTCGAACACCACGCGGGTCGGCTGGATCTCGTCGATCACCGAGCGGATGGACTGCATCATCTCGCCCAGCTCCACGTCGGCCGTATGGAAGAGCACCTGCTCCGCGCCGAGCTCGGGGACCACGTTGTCCGGGGAAATCTCGTAGACCTCCACTCCCTCCAGCGTCCAGCCATGGGACGCGGCCAGCCGGCCGATGACCTCCCTGCTCTGGCTCATGGTGATCAGCAGGCACTTCTCGCCGCGCTCCGCGCCGGCCCGCAGGAAGTGCAGTCCCGCGAGCGACTTGCCGGTCCCGGGCTCCCCCTCGATCAGGTAGATCTCGTGGGCGGGATAGCCCCCGCCGAGAATTCGGTCCAACCCTTCGATTCCCGACGAGGCTCGCAGCACTTCGGGAGGCGTGATTTCGCTCATGGCCGGGTTCCGGGGGAGAAACGCATGGGTGCCACTGGCGCACGTGCAGTGCCAGAGGGGCATGAACCTCCCTGGCTGGACGCGGGGCGGACGCCAAAACGCCGCCGCTCCGGGGAGCGGCGGCGTTTCTGCGCGATGGTCCTGGCCGCCGCCTAGAACAGGTACCGCAGGCCCAGCTGCACGCGGTATACGTCGGCGGTCGCGGCGGTCCGCGTGAACGTTTCGGTGATCAGCTCCCCGTTGATGTTCCGCAGGCGGAACTGGGGCTGGCCCGCGGCGTTGGTCCCCGCCGGCAGCACCGGCTGCGTGGTGACGAACGCGAACCCCGTCCCGTAGTCGCTGCTCAGCAGGTTGGCGAAGTTCAGCACGTCGGCGCGCAGCTCCAGGCCGTGCCGCCGGCCGCCGATGCGCGAGGCGAGCTGCTGCGACACCGAAAAGTCCATCCGGTACACCATGGGCAGGAACACGGCGTTGCGCTCCACGTACTCGCCGCGGTGCTCCCGCAGGTAGCGGTCCTGCTGGATGAACGCCTCGAAGGCCTCGGCCTGCTGCGCGGCCGTGTACGTGAACGTCTTGGCGGTCGAGCCGGAGCCCACGGTCTGCGTGTACTGCTGGAAGTTCATCTCCGAGGCGTCGCGCGGCACGTAGAGCAGGTCGTTGCTGGTGCCGCCGTCGCCGTTCAGGTCGCCGCCGTACACGTAGCTGGTGTTGCCGCCGTTGCGGCCCTCCCAGAAGAGCGACACCGTGGTCGCGCCGAAGCCGAACAGGTCGCGGCGCGCGGACAGCGCCGCGAACACCCGGTGCCCCGGCGAGTTCGCCGAAAAGCCCAGCCCCGGGTTGTTGGGGTCGCCCGCGTGCGGGTTGTTGTTCCACGACCCGAACGCGATGGAGCCGGCGTCCACCGTGTTCTTGGCTTCGCCGTAGCTGTACGCCACCTTGGCGAACACCCCGCGCGCGAAGGGGCGCTCCAGCGAGGCCGACAGGTTCCACGACCGGCCCTCGTCGCCGTTCTTCAGCACCACCGCGTTCGCCACGTTGCAGTTCAGGCGGTTGAACCCGCCCGAAACGGTGGGGCAGCGGCCGCTGGCCGCCGTCCAGCGCGGCCGGGTGTCGGGCCCGGTGAAGGCGGTGTTGGCCGGCGCCAGGTTGGCGTTGATGTAGTACACGCCGTTCAGGTCGCGGCCGTGCAGGTATTCCACCGTGGCCACCAGCCCCAGCGGAAGGCGCTGGTCCACGGCCAGGTTGGTGCGCCACACCTGCGGGAAGCGGAAGTCGGGGTCGGTCAGCGCCAGCTCGTAGCTCGAGGCCGGGGCGCCGGTGACGGTCTTGGGCTTGTAGGTGTTCGGATCGGGGTTGAACGGGCGGGCGGTGGTGTTGTCGAGCTGCTCGAAGCCCGTCAGCACGCCGGTGGTGCCGATCTGGTTGCTGATCCACACGAACGCCGGACGCCCGGTGAACACGCCGGTACCGCCGCGAACCTGCGTGGAGCGGGTGCCCAGCACGTCCCAGTTGAAGCCCAGGCGGGGCGAGAACAGGGGCGCCGGGTCCGGCAGCTTGCCCGTGCTGTACCGCACGTCCTGGCCGTTCTCGTCACGGAAGGTCAGCAGGTCGGCCGCCTCGTTGGCGTACGCCGTGTTGCCGAACACCGGCATGTCCACGCGCAGCCCGGTGGTGAGGGTGAACCGACCGTTGGGGCGCCACTCGTTCTGGGCGTAGGCCCCGGTGTAGAACACCTCCAGGGGCTGCACCGGCTTTTCCTGCCCCGGGATGTTGGCCCAGCGCACCTGGAAGCGCCGCAGGGTCACCGGCGACGTGGTGCGGTTGGGGTTGGCCAGGTAGCCGTTGGCGTCGGCGTAGAAGTCGGCGAGCGAGTTGTACACGTACACGCTCTGCGACCCCGGGAAGAACACGTTCTCCGACTCGTACCGCTCGGCGCTGATCCCGAAGGTCTGCGTGTGGTAGGTGCCGAACCGGGTGACGTTGTTCTGAAACTGCAGGCTGCTGTAGCGAAGCTCGTTGTTGGGGGTGAAGGGCTCCGTACCGAACGAGGTGTACACGCTTCCCCCGTTCAGGATGTCGACGAAGGGGAACAGCTCGCCGGTGGTCCCGCGGCTCTCGTCCTGGAAGGTGTAGCCCAGGATCATGTTGTTGGCCCAGTTCCCCCGGAACTGCGAGTTCCACTCCCCCACCAGCGAGCGGATGTTCTCCTTGATGCTGTAGTTGGAGCCCTGGAAGTTCAGGGCGCTCAGGTTGGTGCGGCGGGTTCCGAAGCCCAGCGACGACGAGTTCGAAAGCAGGACGTCGGCCTCGGAATCCAGGTGGTTGTACCGCAGGCTGAGCCGGTTTCCGTCGTTGATGTTGTAGTCCAGCTTGGCCAGGAACCGGGTGCCGGGAACCGCGTGCTCATAGCCCTGGAACGGGCCCGTCTGGTAGTTGAAGTTGCTGCCCAAGAAGCTGCTCAGGGCGGTCAGGTCCGACTCCAAGACGCGCGTGGTGCTCCCCTCGGCGGCCTCGGCCCCGGTGTTCGCCCGGAAGGTGGTGCCCGGCTCCGTCAGCGACTCGCGCTCCAGGTTCACGAAGAAGAACAGGCGGTTCTTGACGATGGGGCCCGAGAGCCAGGCGCCGAACTGCCGGAAGTCGAACTGGCCCGGCGTGAACGGGGTGGCGCCGGCCTGGTCGCCCACCAGCCCCTCGTCGCGGAAGTCGAACCGCAGCGCGCCGTGCAGCTCGTTGGTGCCGCTGCGGGTGACGGTGTTCACCCCCGCGCCGACGAAGTTGCCCTGGCGCACGTCGAAGGGCGCCACGTTCACCTGCACCTGCTCGATGGCGTCCAGGGAGATGGGCGCCACCCCCGTCCGCTGCCCCGGCGCGCCCGCCAGCCCGAACGAGTTGTTGAAGTACGAGCCGTCGACCGTGATGTTGTTCAGCCGGTTGTCGGTGCCCGCGAACGAGAGCCCGCCGCTCGCCTGGGGCGTCAGCCGCGCGAAGTCCTCGATGCGGCGGCTGACCGTGGGCATGGCGTCGATCTGCTCGCGCGCCACCGTCGTCGCCGCCCCCGTGCGGTCGGGGCTGAACACCGCGCCCGCGCGCTGCCCCTGCACCGTCACCTCTTCCAGGACCAGGGTCGCCTCCGCCATGCGGAACGAAAGGTCGGTGGTGGAACCCAGGTTCACGGTGATCCCCTGGCGGCTCTGCGTGCCCAGCCCCACGCGCGCCACGGTGACGGTGTACGGCCCGCCGACGCGCATTCCCGGAAGCTGGAACCGTCCGTCGGCCCGGGTGGCGCCCGAGTACCGGGTTCCGGAGGGCTGATGGACGGCGGTCACGCTGGCGCCCGCCACGGGCTCGCCGGCGCTCGAGGTCACCGTGCCGCTGAGCGAGCCGGTGGTGACCTGGGCCCATGCCGCATCGGGTGCTGCGAGCCCGGCCAGCGCCGCAATCAGCAGCACCATACAACGAGATGCTCGGTTCATCGGTGTCGTTCCTGTGGACGGGGTTTCCGCGAGGGCGGGCGAGAGTCGGGAGGCGCCGCGGACGGACGATGCATCCTACTGCGAACCACGGCAAGGGGGAAGGTTTCTCACCGTCGGGAAACCACCGTTCATCCACAAGCGCTCCCCGGCCGAGGCGCCCTGCGCGGTGATCGGCGCGGCGGCTCCGTGGGTCCGCTGATCCGAAGGAGGTTGGTACGAAAGGAGGGGGCCGGCGCCGGCGCCGGTCCCCTCCTATCATCCGCATCCATCGTGGATCGCCCCACCCCGGTCACTCGATGCGCTGTGCCACGACGTCCGGCTGCCCGGCCCTCCGGAGCAGGAACTGCGATGCCTGCTGGCCGGTGTTCGCGGAAAAGACCAGTTCCGCCTCCAGCTCCGGGGCCGCGAACACGGTGGGCGTCCGCGCCCGCAGCACCAGGCGGCTCAACCCGGGCGCTTCACCGAAGAGCGTGCCTCCCTCCCGGGTGACGGTGACCACCATTCCATCGGGCAGCCTGTACCTTCCCGTGTAGGCGGCCAGAACCCGCTCGTCCACCTGCACGTCCCCGCTCGGGACCGCGGCGGCGCCCGCGTCCGCCACTCGCTCGTGCCAGAAGGGGCCCTGGACCATCCCCACGATCCGCCCGGCGGAATCGGCGCGGAAGGCCACGTACAGCTCACCGTAGTCCAGTTGCCCGTTCATCAGCCGGAACAGCAGCGGTTCCACCTGCCCCCACTCACCGCCCCAGAACGCGATCGTGCTGTCGTCGGCGACGGTGACGTCGAGCGTCCGCGGAACGTAGCCCCGTTCACCGGTGCAGCTATGGCACCATGCGTCCCACCGGTAGCGGCCGGCGAACCGGCCCACGTCGTCGCGCACCCGCGGACGGGTCCAGGGGGTGTCCTCCGTCTCCAGCCCCTCCACCCGCGGCAGCATCCGCGCGGCGACCCGGCGCACCACCCGCTGCTCCAGGCTGGCGACTTCCCGGTTTGCCGCGATGAACACCCCCGTGCCCTGCTCCGGCCACAGCCACATGGAGGCGGCATAGCCGTTCATGCTCCCGGAATGATAGAGGGCCGGGTGCCCGTTCAGGCGCGCCTCGAAGAAGCCGTACGCCGTTCCGAGCAGCCGCGGATGGTTTCGGAAGTGGGTGCGGTGCATCCGGGCCGCGGCCGAATCCGAGAGGATGCGTGCGCGGCCATAGCGCCCGCCCTGCAGGTGGGCGATCATGAACTTCGCCATGTCGGCCCCTGTGGCGTTCACGTCCGAGGCGGGATACGTGTGAAAGTGCTCCCACTCTTCAGGGGCGTACCCGCCCGGGCCGTATGCGTATCCCACGGCCGCATCCCCGCGCAGCGCATCCGGCACCAGGCCCACGCTGCTCCCGTGCATCCCGAGCGGCGTGAAGATCTCCCGCTCCATGTAGGCGGACAGCCTGGCGCCGGATACCTGCTCGACCAGGTGCCCCGCCAGCGCGATACCGTAGGTGGAGTAGCTGATGTGCTCGCCTGGCGCGAAACGCGGCACCAGCCGTTCTCGCAGGAATTGCGAGAGGGGAAGAACGTCCTGGGGGCGGGCTGCCTTGCGGCCGGGGCTGATCTCGTCGAAGCCGGCCGTATGGCCGAGCAGGTGCTCGGAGGTCACCGGGCGGCCGTACGGCGCCGGGACCTTCCATCCGGGCAGGTACGCGTTCACGTCCTCGTCCAGGCGAAGGCGTCCGCGGTCGGCCAGCTGCACCAGCGCCGTCGCCGTGAACACCTTCGAGATCGACCCGATGCGGAAAATCGTTCGCTCGGGATCGACGGGAACGCTGTCCCGCAGGTCGGCGTAGCCGTACCCCTTCCCGAGATACACCTCGCCGCCGCGCACCACGACGACCACCGCGCCGGGGATGTGCGATCGCGCCATCTCGTCGACGATCACCGAGTCGAGAGCCGCCTCGAGCCCGGTGCGGGAGGAGGGCGCGAAGCCGGGCCGAGTGGCCGCTCCCGGGGCGCAGGCGGCGGATGCCACCAGCCCGGCGAGCGCGCCCGCCCCGAGGATGGCGAGCGAACGAGATTTTGAAGAGCGGAGCATCTGGCACCGGTGCGCGTCGTTTGGCGGGAAGGGACCGCGAAGATTTCGATGGCCCTGCCCCCAAGTTTCGCCGCGTGCACCCCGGACGGACAACGCCTTCGGTGCCACCGGCGGCCGATACGGCGCGACCGGCCGGGGGCGTGGCGCGAGCGGCGGCTATGCGGCGCCCAGCACCCGGTGCAGCCGTTCTCCGTACCGCCTGCTCATCCGCAGCTCTGTTCCGTCGCGCAGCAGCACCAGCGAATCGCCGGCGAACCAGGGGCGCAGTTCCCGCACCTGCTCCAGGTTCACCAGCGTAGACCTGTGGATGCGAACGAACCCGGCGGGACCCAGCCGCCCCTCCATGGCGCGCAGGGTCTCACGGACCATGTGCGTCTGCCCCCCGGTGGTGTGGACGAGGACGTAATGGCCGTCCGCCTGGATCCAGCGCACCTCGGCGGGTGACACGAAGACGGTACGGTCCGCAAGCTTCAGCATCAGGTGCCCGGGAGCCGAAGGCCGGGCCGCCAGTGCCCTGGCCTGGCGGTTCCGGGCGCGGCGGAGGGCCGCCCTGAACCGTGCCCGCAGCCGCGCAGCCCAATCTTCGCGAAGCGACTCCGCCTGGTGGGCGCGCGCCGCGTGCGCGCTGGAAAGCCGGCGGGCATCCAGCAGGTGTGCCGCGCCCACGATCACCACGTAGTTCGTGAGTCCCTCGTGAAACGTGGATGCCAGCCACCGCGAGAGAGGAATCGGTTCCAGGGCTCCCACCGCCACGTCGAGCAGGTAGATGATGCTGAGCGCGCCCACACTGATCGAGGCACCGGCCGCCGCGTGAACCGCCAGGTTTCGGCCGGTGCGGCCGGTTCCCAGTGGAAACCGGCGCGCAAGGTACACCACGGCCGGGGTGAGGACGGCGGCGGTGTAGGGCCCCAGGAGCCGCCGGAACACCATGGGCCCGCTCAGGCCTGTCGCGAGCGCCTGTTGCACCAGGTAAAGCACTCCCACGGTACTCCACCCGCCCAGCACCAGTACGAATGGGCGCCACCCGGCGAAGGATACGAATGCGCGCTGGCCGGCGGTCGATGCTTGCATGAGCGATGAGGGAGATCCAGGTGGAGCCCGGGAAGGGCGGGATGAACGAGGCGGCACCGGCCCCGGCCGCGGCCTTCACGATCGCGGGGGGGCGAAGCCGTCCGAGCAGCTGACGAGCCGGAAGCCGTGCGCGGAAAGTAAGCGCCCGGTGCGCTCCGGCGATACCGCGTTTCGCCGCGGGTTGAGCCCTGCGCGGGCGATGGGGGAGGTCACACCCGGAAGCGGGCAGGCACGCCGTCCGCTGCCTGCCCGCCCCTTCGTACCACCGGGTTCCGGCCCCTGGTTCCCGTCCTGGCCCTTGGCTGCCCACTCCCATCACTGGATCGGTTGGCTGGTCTCATGAGAACGGATCGTCCTGTCTGGAAATGCAGCCCTCTCGGAACCAGCGTTCCTGCTGCGTCCCCCGGTGGCGGGCGGTACGCTGCCCGCCGCGGGCCCGTGCTCGGCCCGATCCCGCTGTTGAGCGCGCCCCTGGTGACAATGGAAGAGAGGGACTTGCGCGTTTTGCGCGGACATGGTTACTTCCCAAATCCAGTCCTAAATGATGTGGGCACCCCGGACGCCCTCTGCGTTGCCGCGCCCGCGGCCCCCGACGCACGCGATCCGCCTTCCTTCCACAGAGGAGAAGAGCATGCTGGCCACCGCCGAACCATCGATCTTCACGGAGCAGAACTGGCACCTCTACACCCCGGAGAACCACGACGTCTGGGAGTTGCTGTACGCGCGGCGGATGCGCGATCTCCAGCGGACGGGGAGCCGCGTCTTCCTGGAGGGCGCGGCCGCGATCGGGCTGCAGGCCGAATCCGTCCCCGACCTGGACGACGTGAACCGCCGGCTGGCGGCGCTCACCGGGTGGGCGGCGGTCCCGGTGGTGGGCTTCATTCCCGCTCGCAGCTTCTTCGGGCAGCTGGCGGAACGCCGCTTTCCGACCACCGTGTCCGTGCGTCCCCGCGACCAGCTGGACTACCTGCCGGAGCCCGACATCTTCCACGACGTCTTCGGCCACGTCCCGCTGCACGCGGACCCCGTCTTCGCCAACTTCCTCCAGGAGTTCGGCCAGGTGGCGGCGCGCGTCCGGTCGGAAGAGGGCATGCGCCGAATGGCGCGGCTCTTCTGGTTTACGGTGGAGTTCGGGCTGGTGCGCGAGGATGGCGAGGTAAAGGTGTACGGCAGCGGCCTCATCTCCTCGCACGGCGAGGCGGCGAACGCGCTGGGACCCAACTGCGACCGGCGGCCCTTCTCGCTGGAGGCGGTGATGGAGCAGCACTTCGAGATCGACCGCTTTCAGGACGTGCTGTTCGTGACGGAATCCTTCGATCAGCTCTTCGAGGCGGTAGAGGAGGCGAAGCGGGTCGTCCACTGACGCGCCCCCGCATCCGAGCTACAACGCAAGACGCCGCCGCTCTGGCGAGCGGCGGCGTCTTCGCAACGAGCCGGCGACGATACGCCGACGATGCGACGACGGCGCCAGGGCCGCCGCCGCCTGCCGTTTGGGCAGTCTAAGCCTTACTCCACCGTAACGCTCTTCGCCAGGTTCCGCGGCTGGTCCACGTTGGTGCCGCGCAGCACGGCGATGTGGTACGCCAGCAGCTGCAGCGGCACGCTGGCCAAAATGGGCGTCAGCGCGTCGTGCGTGCGCGGGATGCGGATCACGTGGTCGACGACCTCCTCCAGCTCGGTGTCGTCCTGGCTGACGACGGCGATGATGCAGCCGCCGCGCGCCTTTACCTCGTCGATGTTGCTGCGCACCTTGTCGTACACCGCGTCCTTGGGCGCGATGACCACCACGGGCATGTTCTCGTCGATCAGCGCGATGGGCCCGTGCTTCATCTCGGCCGCGGGGTAGCCCTCGGCGTGGATGTAGCTGATCTCCTTGAGCTTGAGCGCCCCCTCCAGCGCCGCCGGGAAGTTGTAGCCGCGCCCCAGGTACAGGAAGTTGCGGCTGTCCTTGTACTGCTCGGCCAGCTTCCGGATCTCTTCCTCGGTCTTCAGGATCTCCGACACCTGCTCCGGCAGCTGCCGCAGCGCGCGCACGATCTCGCGCGCCCGCGACTGGCTGAGCGTGCCCCGCAGCCGGCCCAGGTGAATGGTGATCATGGCCAGCACCACCACCTGGCTGGTGAAAGCCTTGGTCGACGCCACGCCGATCTCCGGGCCGGCGTGCAGGTACACGCCCGCGTCGGTTTCGCGCGCGATGGTTGAGCCCACCGCGTTGACGATGCCCAGCGTGGTGGCGCCCTGCTGCTTGGCCTCGCGCATGGCCCACAGCGTGTCGGCCGTTTCGCCCGACTGCGAGATGGGGATGGCGATGGTGCCCGGCTCCACCACGGCGCGGCGGTAGCGGAACTCCGACGCGTACTCCACCTCGGTGGGAATGCGGGCGATGTCCTCCAGCAGGTACTCGCCGATCACCCCGCTGTGCCAGCTGGTGCCGCAGCCCAGGATCACCACGCGCGTCGCCGCGCGAAGCTCGTCGTCCATCCCCGTCAGGCCGCCCAGCTTCACCGCGCCCTCGTCCTCCAGCAGGCGCCCGCGCATGGTTTCGCGCAGGGTGGTGGGCTGCTCCGTGATCTCCTTGAGCATGAAGTGCGCGTAGCCGCCGCGCTCCACCTCGCTGAGGTCCCAGTCCACGCGGTTCACGGGGCGGTCCACCGGGCCCTGCTTGGGGCGATGGACCACGTACCCGGACTTGGTGATGGTGGCCATGTCGCCGTCGTCCAGGTAGATGACGTCGCGCGTGTGGGCGATCACCGCCGCCGCGTCGCTGGCCACGAACGTTTCGCCGTTCTCGCCCACGCCGATCAGCAGGGGGCTGCCCAGCCGGGCCGCGACGATCTTGCCGGGGTCGCGCGTCGACACCACGGCGATGCCGTAGGTGCCCTCCACCTGGGTGAGCGCGATTTCCACGGCGCGCTCCAGCGACTCGCCCGCGCGGCCGGTGCCGGAGTTGTAGATCTCCTCGATCAGGTGCACCAGCACCTCGGTGTCGGTCTCGGAGCTGAACACGTGCCCGCGCTCCTGCAGCACCTTCCGCAGCGTCCCGGCGTTCTCGATGATGCCGTTGTGCACCACGGCGAAGTCGCCCTTTTCCGACAGGTGCGGGTGGGCGTTGCGGGTGGTGGGCGGGCCGTGCGTGGCCCAGCGCGTATGGCCGATGCCGTACCAGCCCTCGGCGGGCTCCTGCACCAGCAGCTTCTCCAGCTCGGCGATCTTGCCGGCCTCCTTGCGCACCTCCAGGTGGCCGTTGTTCGACACGACGATCCCGGCCGAGTCGTAGCCGCGGTACTCCAGCCGCTTCAGCCCCTGGATGAGCATGGGGGTCACCTGCTGCTCACCGATGTATCCGACGATTCCGCACATGGCTCTTCAGGTCGCGCGTGTGTGATCAGATCGGGGGCGTCCGTGAACGACCGTCCGCCCGTTGTTGCCGTCCCACTTTTCGTTCCCGCCGCTGCCCGCGGTTCAGGGAAGCGCCGCCCGCAGCGTTTCCACCAGCGCCGAGGCATCCGCGCGCGTGGGCGCCTCGCAGATGATGCGCACGATGGGCTCCGTCCCCGACGGCCGCAGGTGGGCCCAGCGCTTTTCCGCGGCCCACGAAAGCCGCAGCCCGTCCTGCCGGTCGGCGTGCGCCTCGGGAAAGTGCTTCGCCAGCGCGTCGTAGACGGCGTCCAGCGGCTGCGCGGGGCGCGGCACCTTTTCCTTGACGATCTCGTACCGCCCGATCTCTGCCGCCAGCTGGTGAAGGGGCTTCCCCGTTTCGGCCAGCAGCTGAAGGACCAGCGCGGCCGCCACCGGCGCGTCGCGCGTCAGGTGCACGTCGGGAAGGATCACCCCGCCGTTCCCCTCGCCGCCGATGGTGGCGTTCTCCGCTTGCATCCGGCGCGCCACGTTGATCTCGCCCACCGCCGCGCGGACGATAGGCACGCCGGCGCGCTCGGCCACGTCGTCCATCACCCGGCTGGTCGACAGGTTGGTCACCAGCGGTCCCGGGCGGTGGCGCAGCACCAGCATGGAAGCCAGCGCCAGCGTGTAGTCCTCGCCGATGGCGCTTCCCTCCCCCGACACCAGCGAGAGCCGGTCCACGTCGGGGTCCGTCGCCAATCCCAGGTCGGCGCCGCTGGAGCGAACCAGCGCCTCCAGCTCGCCCAGGTTCTCGGCCACGGGCTCCGGCTCGCGCGGAAAGAGGCCGTCCGTTTCCATGTTGATCGCGCTCACCCGGCACCCCAGCGCCTCCAGCAGCTGCGGAAAGATGCGGCCGCCCGCGCCGCGGACGCAGTCCAGCGCCACGTGGAAGTTCCGCGAGCGAATGAGCTCCACGTCCACGAAGGAAATGGCGAGGATGCGCTGCAGGTGGCGCTCCACCGCGCCCTCGTCCTGGCTGTAGCCGCCCAGGTCGCTCCAGATGGCCCGGGGGATCTCGCCGTCCAGGAAGGCGCGCATCTCGGCGCCTTCGTCGGCGTCCAGGAACATCCCCGTGGGGCCGATGAACTTCAGCGCGTTCCACTCGATGGGGTTGTGGCTGGCCGTCACCGCCAGCCCCCCCGCCGCCTTCAGGTCTTCCACCGCCAGCTGCACCGTGGGGGTGGGCGCGATACCCACGTCCACCACGTCGCACCCCACGGACTGCAGCCCCGCCGTGGCCGCCCGCGCGAACATGGGGCCCGACACGCGCGAGTCGCGGCCCAGCACCACCGTCTTGCCCGGGCCGCGCTTGATGGCGTACGCGCCGAACGCCGCCGCGAAGCGGGCGATCACTTCGGGGGTCAGCCCCTCGGCCACGCGCCCCCGCACGCCGGAGACGCTCACCATCAGGTTGGAGGTATCGATCACGGGCAGCCCGGGTTTGCGGTACGTCGTCGGAGCGCCGGGGCGTAGCCCGGCGGGGGCGCCAATGTCACGCCCGCGAACAAAGCCGTCAAGCAGCCTGGCGGCGGCGCCTGGAAGCGGTCTTCGCGCCCGGCGGGACCGCGTCCTTGTCCAAGGCTCCCGGCTGGGCCCGCGGCCGCGGGCCGGTGGTGATCACCGCCACCGCCGCCACGATCACCGCCGCGGCGACCAGCACCCGCGCCGTCACCGCCTCGCCCGCCATCGCCCATCCCAGGAACACGGCCACCACCGGGTTCACGTAGGCGTAGGTGGACACGCGCGCCGGCGAGCTGACCCCCAGCAGCCAGATGTACGCGCTGAAGCCCACCAGCGAGCCGAACACCACCAGGTAGGCCAGGGCCGCCAGCGACCGGCCGGTGAACGCCGCCGGGTTCAGCCCCGCCAGCTCGCCGCGCGCGGCGCCCGCCACCAGCAGCAGCACGCCGCCGCACAGCATCTCCATCCCCGTCGCCACGAAGGCGTTGGCCGGGAGCGTGGCCCCGCGGGCATGGATGGAGCCGATGGACCAGGCGAGCGAGGCGCACAGCACCAGCGCCGCCCCGCCGAAATCCACCGCGCCGGTGCCGGCCAGCTGCGAGGGGCCCACCAGGATCACCATCCCCGCGAACCCCACGGTCAGCCCCGCCGCCACCCGCCCCGTGGGCCGCGTGCCGCCCGGGCGTAGCCACTCCAGCAGCACCATCCACAGCGGCACCATCGCCACCAGCAGCGCCGCCACCCCCGAGGGCACCGTGCGCTCGGCCAGCGTCACCCCGCCGTTGCCGCACACCAGCAGCAGCGCCCCGATGACGGCGGCGCTCGTCCAGTGCCGCCGCGTGGGCGCGGGCTCCCCGCGCAAACGCATGAATGCGTACAGCACCCCGCCCGCAAGCAGGAATCGGACCCCCGCCATCAGGAGCGGGGGAAGGGTCTCGATGGCGAAACGGATGGCCAGGTAGGTGCTGCCCCACAGCAGGTACACGGCGGCGAAGGCCGCGATCACCCACCCCATGGCGGGAGCCCGGGACTCGCTCATGCGGGGCCTCCCGCGCGGGGCGGATGGATGGCCGTGGTCTCCTTCACCGTGTCCATCACGATGGTGGAGCGGGTGGAGCGGATGGTGTCGATGGCGCCGAACCGCTCGCGCAGCAGCTCGCCCAGCTCGCGCGTTCCCGCCACCCGCAGCTTGGTGAGAAAGCAGTCCTCGCCCGCCACGTGGTGCACTTCCAGCACCTCGGGAATCTGCGCCAGCCGCTCGGCGGTGGTGATGGCGCCGGCCCGCTCGTCGGCGCGCACGAACACGTACGCCGTCAGCTTCAGCCCCAGCGCCTCGGGGTTGATGCGGGCCGTGTAGCCCTCGATCACCCCGCGCTCCTCCAGCTTGCGGATCCGCTCCAGGATGGCCGAGGGCGCCATCCCCACCTGCCGCGCGATCTCGGCGTTGGAGATGCGGGCGTTGTCCTGGAGAATGGCCAGGATCTGCCGGTCGATGTCGTCTACCATTCTTGCGTTCTCCTTCTGCACTGACGATACTTCCGCCAGAATGCTCCGTCAACGTCCGGTCGTTCAGCAGAGCGCGTGCCGCGCCGAACGATTGGTTCCGTCTGTGCGGAGAGGGACGGGCGGTTGCCGCCGGCTTCGGGCGTGGGCTATGTTGGCGCCGCCGCGGCGTCTGGACAACACGAGATCACGAGACCGATGAAAGACGAGATGAACATGGCGGGGCTGGGGCTGGGCACCATCGCCATCCACGCCGGCCAGCGGCCCGACCCCACCACCGGCGCCATCATGATGCCGGTGTACCAGACGTCCACGTACGTGCAGCCCGAGCTGGGGCGCCACCTGGGCTACGAGTACGCGCGCACCCACAACCCCACGCGCGAGGCGTACGAGCGCAACGTGGCCGCGCTGGAGAACGGGGCGCATGGCATCGCGTTCTCGTCCGGCTTGGCGGCGACCGACACGATGATGAAGCTGCTGAGCGCCGGCGACCACGTGGTCTGCGGCGAGGGGGTGTACGGCGGCACCTACCGGCTGTTCGACAAGGTGATCTCGCGGCTGGGCATCGAGTTCAGCTTCGTCGACAGCAGCGATCCGGCGGCCCTGCGCGCGGCGGTGAAGCCCAACACGCGGCTGATCCACCTGGAAACGCCCACCAACCCCATGATGCGGCTGAGCGACATCGCCGAGGCGGCGGAGATCGCGAAGGCGGCGGGGGCGCTGCTGAGCGTCGACAACACCTTCGCGTCGCCGTACAACCAGCGCCCGCTGGAGCTGGGCGCCGACATCGTGCTGCACTCGGTGACCAAGTACGTCAACGGGCACAGCGACATGGTGGGCGGCATCATCGTGGTGCGCAGCGACGAGCTGCACGACCGGCTGCGCTTTCTGCAGAACGCGGCGGGCGCGGTGCCCGGCCCGTGGGACTGCTGGCTGGCGCTGCGCGGCACCAAGACGATTCACCTGCGCATGGCGGCTCACAACACAAACGGGCAGCAGATCGCGGAGTGGCTGGATGCGCATGCCAAGGTGGAGCAGGTGTACTACCCCGGGCTTCCCGCGCACCCGCAGCACGAGCTCGCCCGTCGGCAGATGCGCGGGTTCACGGGAATGATCAGCATCGAGATGGGGTCGCTGGAGCGCGCGGCGGCGTTCGTGAACGGCGTGCGCATCTTTGCGCTGGCCGAGTCGCTGGGCGGGGTGGAAAGCCTGATCGGCCATCCGGCGAAGATGACGCACGCGTCCATCCCCCGCGACCGCCGCTACGCCATGGGCCTCACCGACGGCCTGGTGCGGCTTTCCTGCGGCGTGGAAGACGTGCAGGACCTGATCGCCGACCTGGAGCAGGCGCTCGCCGCGGTCTGACGAGAGCGCAGGCATGACGAAACCGCTCCGGGGCAGGTGCCCCGGAGCGGTTTCGTCGTGTACTTGGCGCAGACCCCCGGCTACCGTTCGCGGAACCACTGCGGCAGGGATTCCTCGTGTGCCAGGTCCAGCTCCAGCGTGGTCGCTCCGCCGTCCGTCTGGGCACCTACTGTGAACGCCCCATACGCCTCGTCGACGCGGAGCACTGCCCGGCCGTCTTCCACCGGGACGGGCCACACGGATGGATGGAAGGTCTGGTGCAGGTGGAACGTCACTTCACCTTCCAGCGGCTTGCCATCTTTGGACTCCGCCTCGACGATCAAATCGAATTCGAGCACGTCGAGCTGCTTCTCCCCCTGCGGATGCGGCTGGGCGTTGGCCACGCGCAGGACGCGGCCATTCTGATCGGGCCTTCCGCCCCACCGCCCCTTCTGCTGGTCGAGCGGGTCGTGTAGCGGCGCGACCGCGTCCGCGCCGGCCAGGTCCGCCACGGCCGCCACATCGATCGCGTCCGCGCCCAGTTCAAGCGCCCGTCCGTGAATGACCTGGTGCACGGCGGAGAGCAGGTCCACTAGCCCTCGGTGGCTCCCCGGCCCCTTGGTGATGTGGTAGAACACGGGCGCGATTCCGAACTTGCCCTGGAACCGATTGCGGATGAACTCCTTCTCATCGGGACGGTCGTATCCGATTAGCGCGAAGTGCTGGGGCTTGCCCGTGCCCAGCTTGGCGTTCACCTCCCGCATCAGGTGGTTGATGTCGGGGTCGGTCACGGAAAACCCGATGAACACCACCGGCTGGGTGAGGAACAAGGCGAGCAGCTTGCTCCGTGCCTCGTCGGACCTCACGTACCGCGCCGCGTACGAGCTTTCCGTCAGGATCACCTTGGCCGGATCGTCGTAGCGGCCGTGCAGATACAACAGGTAGGGGATCTCCGGGTCTGCGGAAAGGTCGACGAAGAACTCGCGAAGATCGGCCTCATGGGTCCATTCCACCACTCGCAGCCGGTTGTTGAACGCCTGCTCGATGCACGAGTCGTAGTTGGTGGTGAGGATGTGCCGGAACCCCATCTGCGAGATCACCCGCAACACGTTCCCGACCTGACCCCGTGGCGAGAACATCGAGCCGATCACGTCGCAGAACGCATCTTCGCCGATGATGCGCCGGTACTCCTCCGCCTCCCACGCGGGATCTTTCAGATTCTCTACGAAGATTTCGTGCTTGTGGGGGATCATCCCCTTCGCCTTCTCCTTCAGGGCCGCCAGCAGCCCGTTCCAGTCCGGGTACCCGGCGTCTACGCTGGTGCCGGCTCCCAGCAGCGCCAGCGGCCGGCGCGGCCTGCCCATGGCCTGCACGAATGCATCGAAGAATTCGTCCCTGTCGAAAAGTTCGGCCATGATTCGAAAGCGGCGGCGGGTGGATGGAGACACGCGGGGAAGATAAAGATACGCGGCGCAGGAGCGATTTCCTACAATGCAGAAGATCCTCGGAACCAGAGGTCGGGAAGCTGACGGAGCCCGAGGCCTCGGCTTCGATGACCGCTCCCGCGCCCAGGCTTGTACGTGGCCGCGGCTAGATCCTTCGGCCCCCACAGAGGCGTGTGCGGGCCGGCTCGGCGCGCCTAGGCCTCAAGATGACAGGCTGTGGGGTCCCCCGGCTTGGGTGGAGCACTACACTGGCTCCCTTCCCCCGGCGCAGTTTGCGGGGGAAGGGTTGGGGATGGGGGGCGCTGGCCGTCGCGACGCACTCATCGAGGCGCACCGCAGCCTGAAGTGTACCCCCTCTCCCACGCTGTTTGTGGGAGAGGGTGGCACGCGTGTCAGCGCGGCCGGGTGAGGGCCCCACGGCAGCCGAGGCCCCGGCTTCGGTGGCCCCGCTGCCGCGCCCAGGCTTTTACGCGTCCGCGGCTGGATCCTTCGGCCCGCACAGAGGCGTGTGCGGGCCGGTTTGGCGCGCCTGGGCCTCAGGATGACAGGCTGCGAGGTGCATTCAAACCGGGTGATGCACCACATCGCATCAGCCCTAACCGGACGCTAATCGCCGGGGCGGCGCAGCCGCATTGTAGACGAGACGCCTGGATTGTATCGTCTCCAGCACGGCTTGTCGCCCCGCGGTGCGCCGCATTTCCGCGCGCGAATCCCACAGGAGAGATCGATGAAGAACCTGCTGATGCTTGCCGCCGCCG
Organism: Longimicrobium sp.; assembly: GCF_036399935.1. Taxonomy (GTDB): domain Bacteria; phylum Gemmatimonadota; class Gemmatimonadetes; order Longimicrobiales; family Longimicrobiaceae; genus Longimicrobium. Next base: position 24,111 of record NZ_DASWMD010000016.1, on the reverse strand, counting down.
CGGCGGTGATCGCCACGCCCGCCGCCGCGCAGGCTCCCGCACACGCGCACGCGGGGCACACGACGCACACCGCCCATCCCGCTCCCGCCCGCGCCGTGTCGGCCGAGGAGGCGGAGGTGCGCGCCGCGCTGCAGCACTACCTGAACGGCCACGCGACGGGACAGGGCTCGGAGTTCGCGGCGGTGATGCACCCCGACATGAAGATGATGTTCATCCGCGACGGGCAGCTGACCCAGCGCACCAGCGCGGAGTACATCGCGGGCACCAGCGGCCGTCCCGCGGCGGACGAGGCGCAGCGCCGCCGGTGGATCGAAAGCGTGGACGTCACCGGAAACGCCGCGGTGGCCAAGATCGTCCTGGACTATCCCACGACGCGCCTGACGGACTACTTCACCCTGCTGAAGATCGATGGCGAGTGGAAGATCATGAACAAGATCTTCCACGCCGAGCCGAAGACGGGCAACTAGCTCGGTTCAGGGGGGGGAGCCGGGGACGCGCGCCCGCATCCCCGGCCCGGCGGAATCCAGGGCATCGACCCGCGGAACGGCGCGCGGACCGCCAGCCGGCGCCTGCATGCGCACGAGCGGGTACGTCACCTGGCGCGCCGCCCAGTCCGCCGTCAGCCCCAGGCTCACGGGGCGGTTGCGCAGCCCGCGCCGGAACACGCCGCGAAGCCCGTTCACCTGCAGCCCGTGGTCCGCGCCGTCGACGACGAGGAGCGAGTCGCCGGGATGGTCCACACGGCTGCGCGCCGCTGCGACGGCGGCCCGGCTCGCCTCCACCGGCACCAGGACGTCCTCGCCGCCCCAGACCGCGAGCACCGCAACGCCCAGCCGCTCCAGCGCGGGAACGGGGGTGTAGTCCATCTTCGTCCGATACCAGCCCCACCACCAGTCGTCGGGCGAGGTGGGCCCGGCCAGCCCGGCATACGGGGTCCCCGCCGCCGAGCGGAGCGCCGCCTGGTACTCCGCCCACCCCTCGGCACTCCGCGCGTAGCGGTGCTTCAGCCGCTGCAGGCGCATGGCGGCGCGCCGCTGCTCCGGGTCCGCCGTCATCGCGCGCACCTGCAGGCTCGTCTGGTGAAGGTTCTGCTCCGCGAACGTTACCCCCGGCCCGGACTGCATCGCCACGAACGCCAGCCCCTCGCGCAGCGCCACCTCCGGCGCGATCACCGCCCCCTCGCTTCCCCCCCACACGCCCACGCGCCCCGAGTCCACCCACGGGTGCCGGCGAAGCTCCCGCGCGGCGGCCGCGGCGTCGTCGATGACCGCGCTGAACGGACTGCGCCGCCAGTCCCCGCCCGATCCACCGCTCCCCCGCTTGTCGTAGACCAGCACCACGAACCCGCGCCGGACGAACGCGTCGGCCAGCATCCCGTAGTACGGATTCTCGCGGCCGTCCGGACCGGAGCCGTGCAGCAGCACCACCGCGGGGTGGCGCCCGCCCGCCGCCGGCCCCACGACGGTGCCCGCGAGCGGAACGCCGGCACCGCGGATGGCAATGTCCTGGCGCCGGGTCGGCGGCTCGCCGCACGCCGCCGTGGCGAACCATGCGGCGAGAGCGGTGACGAGGGCGGCACGATACGAAAGCATCGGATTTTCGATTGGGATGATGAACTCCGGCGAGACCGTGAACGGGAGCACGGAAAAGGGCACCCCGCAAGAGGTGCCCTTTCTGCCGCAGACGCGTTCGGGAACGACATGGGTCGGCTGGGACTCGAACCCAGGACCAATCGGTTAAAAGCCGAGTGCTCTACCAACTGAGCTACCGACCCGCGCCCCAAAGATAGGGCACTCGGGCCGCGCGCTCAACCCACGGCGTCACAGCACCGCGATCATCCCCGGCGTGTCGACGTACGACTCCATGCGGACCACCTTCCCGCGGCGAAACTCGTACACGTGCGTGGCGCCCAGGTCGAACGCCGCGCCCGTGCGCCGGGCAATCCCCCGCGTGCGCCCGCTGACGATCACCCGTTCCCCCGCGGGCAGCACCGCCTGCATCTCGAAGCGCGAATCCACGTGTTCCATCAGGGTGTCGAAGAACCCACGCGCCTCGTCCAGCCCGCGGAAGGTGCCGCCCCAGGGAAGGTGCGTGCTCTGGCGGATGACGACGTCCGGCGCAAAGCACGAGAACACGTCCAGCAGGTCGCGGCGCGCGTAGGCGTCGTACATCGCGCGGATCATCGCGGCGTCGGCGCAGGAGTCGCACGAGGCGGGGAGCGGCCGCGGCGCGGCGGCGATGGTGGGGGGCAGCACGTCCGTCGCAACCATGGCCGGCGATCTCCTGTACGGGTTCTGTCCGATGTCGTGTGAGCGTGTGATGAATCTGCTCGCCGACACCCTGCCCGGCATGGGTAGAACGCACCAGGAGGCCTAAAAGAGGTGGGCCCGGGGAAGGGCCGATCCCGAGCGCCCGCGGCTTCCGTCGATGCGGAACCGGGGCGGATCAGCCCGGCTGGCGGCGCGTCAACCGGCGGATCCGGAGCGCGAAGCGGAAGAGGACGACGAGCAGCACCGCCACCAGCACCAGCGCCAGCAGCGGCGCCAGGAACGCGAGCACGATCGCGGCCACTGCCGCGATGTCCTCCAGCACGCTCAGCACGGGGTTCCCCAGCCCGCCCGTGGTCGCGGTACTTCCCACGCGGGCCGTCGCCTTGGCCCCGTGCACCCCCAGCGCCAGGGGAGCGCCCAGCACGATGCCGATGCCCACCGCGAACTCCGGCGACACCTGGTACAGGAACGGCGTCGCGGCGAGTGCGGCCAGCACGGGCTTGCTCACCACCTGCACCGAGTCCAGCACGTGGTCCACCAGCGGCACCTTGTCGCCCAAAATCTCCAGCAGCGTCGCGACGCCGAAGATCACCATCGTCTGGGGCCGGTCCAGCCACTCCATCGCGGGCGGCAGCGGCATCTCCGACATCCAGGCGGCCACGCTGGCGCTGAAGATGGGAAGAAAGGCACGCAGCCCCGCGCAGGCGGCCAGCACCAGGCCCAGCGCGGCGGCGGAAAGTGCTTCCATGTCGATCGATGGCGAGGGGGGTGGGACGGAACCGGCGGCGTCCTGATACTCACGCGCGCCGCGCCCCAGCACAATGGCGGGCACGTGGCCAGGGGATTGCTTTCGGCATCCGTTCGGTGTACATTGTGTGCGGAAGAAGCTCCCCCACACCAGCCGGACGGGTCCCGAGATGCAGCTGGTTCAGCTCCGCGGGCGCGGCACCGCGCACAATCCCAAGAACCGGTTCGAATCGGCCGAGTACGTCCCCGACGACGAGGCATTCGACCCGGACGAGCCCGGCCCGCGCACGCAGTTGATGCGCGATCACACGCGCGGCATCATCACGCGCAACGACAGCCCCGACATCCCGTTCGACGCCAGCGTGAACCCGTACCGCGGCTGCGAGCACGGCTGCGTGTACTGCTTCGCGCGGCCCACGCACGAGTACCTGGGCTTCTCGTCGGGCCTGGACTTCGAGACGAAGATCCTGGTGAAGCACGACGCGCCCGAGCTGCTGCGCAAGGAGCTGCAGTCGCCCCGGTGGAAGCCGCAGCCCATTGCCATCAGCGGCGTCACCGACCCGTACCAGCCGGCGGAGCGCAAGCTGGGCATCACCCGCCAGTGCCTGGAGGTGCTGGCCGAGTTCCGCAACCCGGTGGGCATCGTCACCAAGAACCACCTGGTCACTCGCGACGCCGACCTGCTGGGCGAGTTGGCGTCGTACGGCGCCGGCGTCGTCAACATCTCCGTGACCACGCTCGACGAAAAGCTGCAGCGGGTGATGGAGCCGCGCGCCAGCACTCCGGCGCGCCGGCTGGAGGCCATCCGCGTGCTCTCCGCCGCCGGCATACCCGTGCGCGTGCTGATCGCGCCCGTCGTCCCGGGGCTCACGGACCACGAGATGCCGGCCATTGCCGCCGCCGCGGCGGAGGCAGGCGCCACGGCCGCAGGATACATCCCGCTGCGCCTGCCGTTCGCGCTCAAGGAATTGTTCGAAACCTGGCTGGCCACGCACTTCCCGGATCGCAAGGACAAGGTGCTCAACCGCATCCGCGCCATCCGCGGCGGCAAGCTGTACGATCCGCAGTGGGGCACGCGCATGCGGGGCGAGGGAATCTTCGCGGTGCAGATGGGGGCGCTGTTCGCCACGGCCTGCCGCAAGTCGGGGCTGACGGAAGAGCTGCCTCCCCTGTCCACGGCCGCCTTCCACCGGCCGCACGATTCGCGTGGGCAACTCGGATTGTTCGGGGCGATCTGAAGCATGAGCACTCCCGGCGTGCAACTCGCGCGAGATGCGCTTCCGTTCCTGGTCGACCGCGTTCAGACCTCTCAACTGACGCGCGTCCAACCGCGCGCCAATGTCGCGCGTACACGACAGCCCCGAAGTGCCGTTCGACGGTGAACCCGCCCCGCGCCTGCGAGCACGGCTGCTCCCTCACAATTTCGCAGCCGCACGACCGTGCGGCGGGGCAATTTCGAGGGTCCAGGGATGGCTGCGCGGAGTACTGGCCCGGCCCGAAAACACGAAACCCTGGTTCCCACGTTTTCTTGATGTATCGGAACGCCGTTCTGCCGATCGCGGCCCGGCGGGAAGCTCGAACGCTGCCCAACTTCATAGCGGGAAAAGCTCGCTGGAAGCACCGATCTGTTGATGCGGAGCGGCGAGCGAAGTAGGTTGGACCTCACTCGCTTTCACGCACTCGGCGCCGTGCCCTCGGACCAATGCTACAAGCGCGTGTATGAACCCGGGCGGGCGTTGCACCGCCTTTCAGAATCTCTCCACCCCAAGCGAATACCTCACCGGTCGGACGGATCTGCACAGCTCGGTAGCTGGCGAGACGCCCTGACGCGAGCGGGGTTCCACCCAGAGGTGACGGAGTTGCTCCAGGCGGTCGGGATGCAAGGCGGAGAGGCTGACTTCGGAGGATTCTCCCGCAAGTGCGGCGGGGATACGGATCTCATGTCACACCCGCAAGCATCGCCTCCGGAACTCCGTCGATTCCTGCGGATCGGCTCGGCCGCCTGATGTCTTGCCCCTCCTCCCCTCCCCATGGGTCCAGCACGCGGACACTCACATGCATGACAGCCTCCCGATCCGCGGCTGGGCCCGCCGCCTCTCGCTCGCGCGCAGGCTAGCGGCGCACGCCGCGATCTTCATGGTGTTGGGCACGAGCACATCCGCCTGCGAACCGTGGACGGATGGAGGGAACCACACCAGTGGCCCCGTGCATGAACTCGCTCGTGCCGGAATCGCGAGGCGGATCCAGCCTCTCCTGTCGGTGCCGCTCCGATACGGGACATGCATCCCGCGCACCGCACCGGACGCGCTGATTTCGCGTACTGATTGCGCGACCGGCCTGGACCCGTCCTCGGATCGTGTCACCACGATCACGAGCCGTGCTCTGGCGGCAATCCGGTCAACCGGTGATCGCGAGGCAATGCACGCCGTCGCGCTGATTGACGTCCTCTGGGCGGACGATGAGGGAATTTCTCTGCAACGGTCCATCACATACCTGCAGACGGTCGCAACCCTGACGGATCGCCCGGCACCCGCGCTCGCGGACCTCGCGGCCGCGTACCTTGTGAGGGCCGAGCAAACGCAGAATGCAAGGGATCTGCTCGAAGCCGCGGAAGCCGCCGAGCGCGCCGCCACCCTTGAGCCGCGGAACGCGGCCGCCCGCTTCAATCTCGGGCTTGCGCTGGACCGACTAGGCCTGGACCACCAGGCGGCGAATACCTGGAGGGAGTTCCTGATGCTGGATTCGACTTCGGGGTGGGCGGCGGAGGCGAGGCGGCGGGTGCACGCGCTGGAGCGGCCACCCGCCCGTCCGGAGTTCCCGGCGGCGGATGCGGGACAGAGCGCAGCGGCGGCGTATGCGGCGCAGACCCCGCAGGAGGCACGGCTTCTCGGATGGGATCGTCTGCTCGGCGCGTGGGGAACTGCCGTCCTGCGCGACGACTCCGCAGGCGCGGAGGAACCGCTCCGCCTCGCGGAGGCGCTGGCTGGGGAGCTCGAAACCAGAGGGGGTGATGCGACGCTGGGCGATGCGGTACGGGCCATCCGCGCCCACGCCAGCTCCTCGACAGCCACGCGGGCACTCGCGCAAGCTCACCACGAATTCGCAGCGGGCCGCAAGGCATTTTTGGACGTAGACTACGAAGCCGCCGACGCGAGGTTCGCCGCTGTGCTTGCGCTCCGCCCGCCGTCGGCGCCTCTGCTCGACTGGGCCCTGATGTTCCGGTCCGCAACGCTGGTGTACGATGGGCGCCTCGCGGAAGCGGAGGCAATCCTGGAGTCCTTGTCCGAGCGCGCCGACACGGTTCGGCATGCGGCGCTCGCCGGCCGCGGCCGCGCAGCAATGGCGACCACTCTCCTCCGTACAGGGCGGCTGGAGGACGCTCTTGACGCAGTTCAGGGAGCGGTTCGACTGCTTGAGAGAACGGGGGAGACGGAGCATCTGGGGGGCGCACTGTACGTCGAAGCAGACGTCCATTTCGCTCTTGGCGCACCGTCCGCGGGATACGTCGCAATCCTTCGAGCGCTGATGATCCTGAGGCCCTACCGCCGGTCCGTGTGGCAGTGCAACCTGCTCTCGGTAGCTGCGAGGACGGCAGCCACAGACGGCTTCGTGCGGGCCTCCAAGCGGTTTCAGGACGAACGTGTGGCCGTGGCTGAGCGCAACGGGCATCCGCTGTACAGGGCCGAGGCCCGACTTGCGCGGGCGCAGGTGCTCAGCGCCTTGGGCGACGACGCGGCGGCTGCCGCCGACGTCCAGGAGGGTGAGGGCCTCGCGGAGAGGATCAAGCCGGAGTTCATCCGGACCTGGATCATCGTGGACTTGAGGCTCGCGCGGGCGGCCTCACTGCGCCACAATGCCCCCGCGCAATCGGCCGCGGTGCTGGATTCCGTGTTGGAGCGCCGCAATGACACGCTGATCCCCATCCGGATGCTCCGCGCCCTTCTCGGGCGCGCCGAGGCGCGGCTGGCACTCGGTGACGAGGCAGGGGCAACGGCTGACCTTGACGGTGCGGCGGGCGTCATCGAGCGCCAGCGCGCCGCTATTCTGCGCGCGCCGCTCCGTGCGTCGCTGCTCGATGCCGGCCGGGCGATGTTTGACCGGCTGATCATGTTGCGGCTTTCCGCAGGCGATACCGCGGCGGCCCTGGCATACCTGGACCGGAGCCGCGCCTCGTTCGCCTCGTCCGCGGAACAGGACCCGGTGGATCTGGGAGAGCGGGAGTGGGGGCGACGGCGCGAGGCCGCCGTCGCCTACGCGCTGATCGGCGACACGCTCCTGATCTCGACCGCGACCGAAGCAGGCCGCCGCCTCACGCGCATCACCGTGAGCCGCGCGCACCTGGCGCAGGTCGCCGAGCGGGCTCGCTCGCTGCTGGAACTGCGGGCGGACGCCGCCGCCCGCCCTGATCTCACGGAGCTGTACGACCGGCTGATCCGGCCGGTGCGGGACCGGCTCGCAACCGACAGCACGGTGCTGGCGCTCCTTGCCGAAGGCGAACTGGCGGGCGTTCCCTTCGCGGCCCTCTACGACTCCGCTCGGGGGCGCTACCTGGTGCAGGATCGTCCGCTCCGCTTTGGCGGCGGCACGCGCGACAAGAGCAGCCGTCCCCGTGGCAGACCATTCCGGGCGCTGTTGGTGGCGGATCCCGCGTTCGACCGCCGGGTGCACTTGGAGCTGGGGCTGCTGCCGGGTGCGGGCGAGGAGGTTCGCTGGATCCGCGCCTTCTATCCGGACGCGGAGGTGCTCGCCCGCGACAAGGCCACCCACAATGCTCTCCGGGGGGCGCTGGGGCGCGCCGGGATCCTCCACTTCGCCGGACACGCGGTGTTCGACGACGAGCGGCCGGAGCAGTCGTATCTGGTTACGGCAGCGCAGCGCGGCGGCCCAGGAAAGCTGACTGCAGCCGAGCTCGAAACGGTCGACCTGCGGCACGTCCGCCTAGTGGTGCTCTCGGCCTGCCAGACGCTCCGGGGGCACGCCGGGCGGTCGGGAGGGTTCGCCGGGTTCTCCAGCGCGCTGCTCGCCGCGGGGGCCGGGGGGACGGTGGGCAGCCTCTGGCGGGTAGACGATCAGCTGACGCGGGAGCTGATGGTGGCCTTTCACGAAGAGTACGCCCGCTCCGACGACGCGCCGGGAGCGTTGCGTGCGGCCCAACTCAAGCTGCTGAGCTCGACCGATCCTGCGCTCCGGTCCCCGGCCGCGTGGGCCGGGTTCCGCTACGACGGGAACTGATTACCCTTCACCATCATGGAGAGCCCCATGGACCGACCCACTGACAAGGCCTTGGAAGCATCAGAGGGAAAGGCCGCAGAGCAGAGCACCTTCGACCTGCACATCACCTTCACCGGGCTGTGCCTCTTCGTCGACGATCTGGTCCGCAAGGACGGCGCGAAGCTACTGCACGTACTGATGCCTCGCACCGGCGGGGGCGGCCACGGCGTGCCGGGCCATGTCCATGCGCACCTCGCGCGCCTGCTCTACGACGCCCGGCATGAAAAGGAGGGTACGGTGGACGACGGGACGCCGCGGAAGCACCACGCAACACGGATCGAGATGGAGAACCGCGCGCTCGACCTCTCCGACGTGGACACGGATGCCGCATTCACCCCTACCCTGCAGGCGGAGATGGACCGGTACTCCGTCTTCGACCTGAGCACCTTCGTCGGATCGCGCTCGGCGCGTCCTGAGATCGGCCAGGTCCCGCGGCCGTGGCTCGACGAGTTCGAGACGGGCGGGATGGTGGTCTCCCGCGTGACGGTGGGGAAGGGTGCGGTATCAGGCGGCGATTCGGGCGTCCAGTGGAGGATCGGCGACAGGGCAGCCCAACACATGGCTGTCGCGGTCGACTGGACGATCCCGAACGTGAAGGGATCTTCGCTGACGCTGGTGTTCGACGGGTTGAACGGCAACCATCCGCACAGCTTCAATCCGCTGACCCTCTACCCGATCAGCTATCCGTCCGGTCCGAAGAAGATTCATCTCTGGCTCGTCCACAGTCCGGACAGGCAGATCCCGACGAAGGTGCCGGTCGAGCGGATCCCAGGACCTCCGGAGCAGAAGGATGCCCTTCATTTCAACGCCTTCTATTCGCTGCTCGGCGGTCCGATCCCCGTGTACGAGGGAACCGACACGGGCGAAACAGCGGGTGGGAGCGGAGAACACCGTGAACACGCCGAGGCCGGAGAAGCCCCTGCCGACGCCGAGCTGGCGGCCGCCGGCGGCAGCGATGCCTCCTGCATCGGGCCGCGGGCGACGGCGGTGCCGCAGACCTGATCCGACCGCATCCAGAGTACCGGTGGGCCCCTCCCGGCCAGCGGCCCACCGGACTCCGCACCGTCCATCATGGATCTTCCCATGAACCCCGTTGCGTTCTGCCCGACGATCTTCTTCGAGCTGGGCAACATGCTTGCCCTGGTGAAGCTCGGCTCCTCGGCCGACGGCGGCATGGAGGTCATTCCCTACCTGGAGACCGGCCGCACGCTGCAGAGCCTGCGGGGGGCGGGCGCACGGCTCGGGATCGTCATGGAGACGGAACTGCCGCCGGACGCCGTTGAGGCAGCGCTGCGAACGGCGGGGTTGATGGAGCACCTCGACAGCAGCCTGATCGTCGCCGGGCCCGGCGGGCTGGCCCCCCTTCTGACTGACGCAGCCGCCCGCGCACTGGGCCTGCGCACGTCGGAGACAGGAGACGCGTGCCCGGGGCTGTTCGTCGGCGTGAACGCGAGCGACCGCATCCTGGCGCGCGGCGCCGGCTTTCCGACCGCTCCGCATCCGGAGCTCGCGCTTCCGGTGCTGAGGGGGACCGGGCCCCTCTGGTACCTCCGCATCCACCGGCCGCCGCACCGCGCGGAGGACGGCTGGCGAGAGCGCCTCCGCGCGTTCCCGCTCGTCCCCTTGCACGCCTCGGGGGGTCTCGGCGACCGGCCGCAGGTCCTCTACGCGATCGCCGACGCCGCGACGGCCACCGCCCTCGGAGCGCAGGACATCGCCGTCGACAGGCTCGGAGAGGAAGATGAGCCCCAGTCCACCGACCTTCACCTCGTATTCCCGGAAGACGAGCATGAGCGCGCGGCGCGACCGCGCAAAGCTCGGGCTGCACGGCGTTGCCGCGAAGGGCGGGGCGCCGTCGACTCGACCAGCGAAGGGACACTCGTGGCGGTGCCGGCGGGCGGCTCGCTCGAGGACTTGTTCGAGCGGCACGTCGACGCCCTGCGGCTGCTCCCCTCGCGGGCGCCCCTCCTCGGCCCGCAAAACCTCGCAGGGCCCGATGCTCCCGCGCTGTTCTCCCCGCGCGAATGGGAGCTGTCTGACCCGCATGAACTGGAAGGGAAGAGCGTCTTCGAGACTCACATCACGGCGCGTCGGATGCAGGAAGAGGTGGACCTGTACTCCGGGGCACGGACACTCGGCAACGGCCAGACGATCAACAGCCGCCACATCCGCCATAAGCACAACGCGCTCGCGGTCTCGACCTTGGTGGCGTCCCTCGAGGCGATGCCGGGTAACCGTTTGCGGGTCGAACGCCAGGAATTCAAGAGCGCAGGCATCCTGTGGAACGTAACCGCGACTCTCCCCGGCATCCGGACAGGCACCGTCGTCGTGAGCGCTCACCTCGATTCCATGGTGGATGATATCCACGAGCCGCGGTACACCCCCCAGAAGGACAATGCGCCCGGCGCCGACGACGACGCCAGCGGCATGGCTGCCGTGCTCTGCGCCGCGCGAGCGATCCTCGAACTCAGCGGCACCGGCGTCCCCCATCGGGAGATCAGGTTCGTGCTGTTCAACGCCGAGGAGTACTCTCGGGAGGGGAGCGCGTTCTACGCGAACAACCTGGCAAACACCGACAAGCTGGGCATGGTGGTATTCCAGATGGATATGATCGGGCACGACGGCGACAAGAACTCCGTTTTCGAACTGCACGCCGGCTACACGGGGGGGCAGAACGGGGACGTGCAGTCGCGCTCGCACGACTTGGCGAAGCTGGTAGAGAAGACTGCGGCGCTCCTTGCAGGGCCACGTCCGCTCGTTCCACGTGTCCATATCGGGACGGCGAACGAAAGGGACCCCGCAGACGGCCGCAGCGACCACACGAGCTTCCATCAGGTCGGGGTTCCGGCGTGCCTCGTGACCGAGCACTTCTTCGGAGGTCCGGGGCATAAACCGGAGCCGCTGGACCGCAACGGGGCGTATCACAGAAGCACAGATCGCACCATCGACGCCGAATATGCCGCAGCGATCGCGCGCGCCGTGGCGGCGGCGGCGTGGATCGCCGCCACCCGTTGAAAGAAGCGCGTTGCAACCCGATGTGCCGTTCGATGGACAGCCTGGACCCGGACCGTGGCTGCGAGCACGGCCGCGTTCACTGCTTCGCCCGCCCACGCAAGAGGCCTTGGGCTTTTCGTCCGGGATGGAGGCGAATGCGCGGCGAGGGAATCTTCGCGGTGCAGATGGGGGCGCTGTTCGCCACGGCCTGCCGCAAGTCGGGGCTCACCGAAGAGCTGCCTCCCCTGTCCGCGGCGGCCTTCCACCGGCCGCCCGGCCGGGCAGATGGGATTGTTCGACTGACGCGTGCCCGCCTCGGGCCCGACCCGCTTCCGAGCGGCGTCCGGAATCCGGACAGGCGGAATTAGGGAGGGACGGCGCGGCGTTTCGGCGGATCACTGGATTCGCCGTACGGAAACCGGACGCAGACCGGCAAGCCCATCACGCGCCGAAAATCCACCAACCTGTACCCCAGCAACGGTTTACGTCATCGTCCCGCCGCGGCACCCGGCTCGCACAGGGAGAGGCCACACGCCCCGCCTCCCCTGCCTGGATGCCCATCATGTACGCCGCCGCCGTGAAGTCCGCGCCTCCGTCGCATGCGCAGGTGACCTTGTCCCCACCGCGCCTGACGCTGGTGCGCGACCAGCCCGCCATCGCCGCGCCGCCTCCGCCGGGGGGACGGCACCTGGCGCACGTGGCCACCCTGCTTCGCGTCCTGGCACAGCACCGCGAGCAGGGCGCCGCCGCGCGACCCGGGTCGCCTTCGCTCTTCCTGGTGCGCGAGGAGGAAGACGCGTTCTGGGAACTGGTCGGGCTACGGGTCCGGGGACTCCCCCACCTGCTGGTGTCCGCGGTGCGCTTCGCCCGGCAGGCCGCCGCGGGGCAGCCGCACGCGCGCCGGTCGCTGTGCCACTACCTGTGCGCGCCGCCCAAGGACCTGGGGCTGTCGCGGATCGCGCGGCCCTCGCACCTGGTGGAGCTCCTGATGCCGTCGGCTGACGAAACCATCCCCGAGTTCCAGGCGCGGATGCAGGCCGGCGAGACGCCCCGGTCGATGTTCCTGGACGTTGACTCGGTGGACTACGCGTTCGACTTCCGCACGGCGAACCCCTCGGTAGACCGCGGGCGCCTTCCTGGCAACCACACCCCCGAGTGCCACCTGTTCCGCACCTCCGAGGGGCACGTGCTGTCGGGGATGTCGCACGGGCTGCACGCCAAGCTGCACGGCGACCAGTCGTTCGTGGTGCTGCGCGATGCCGTGCAGCACGGCCCGGGCGGCGACCGCGTGCTCCCCACGCTCGTGCTTCACCGCCGGCTGGTGAGCGCCGACGCGCGGCTGGATGCCGAGGGACCGGGGCCGTGGCTGCAATCCGTTCCCCCGTTCGTGCGCAGCATGGCGCATCCCCGCTTCCTGCTTGCGCCGGACGCCCGCCCCTGACGACGACGAACGAGACGACGAGACCCCGGACGGCCGCGCCGCCCGGGGTCTCGCCTCATTCCGCACTCCCGCACACTCCCACACTCCCGCACTCCCGCACTCCCGCACTCTCAGGGAGGCGCCTGGTTCACGATCACCAGCTTCTGCCAGATCTTGGCGCACAGGCCGGTGGTGAGCATTTCCACCTCGTCCACCGCCGCCAGCACCACGGGGTCGTCCAGCGTCTGCGCGTACAGCGCCGCCAGCTTGCTGTTCAGCGCCAGCATCTCGCTGCAGTAATCCAGGTACCGGGCCAATTCGAACCGCGTCAGCGTGCGGGTGGGCGACGACGGGGTGTCCTGGGCGGGGCTGCCGCGCAGGTGGCGGTCGGGGTCCTTGGTCAGCTGGTGCATGTCGACGATGTGCGCCAGCGCGCGAAGCTCCCGCAGCGCCTGCAGCGCGCGCCGCCGCTTGATCCGCCCCTCGACGGTGACCAGGAACAGGACGGCCGCGCCCAGCAGGATCAACTCGTTGATGATGGCTTCCGTGGCCTGCAGCAGGTCCAGCGTCCCCACCCCCTCGGCGCGCACGTCCAGCCGCATGGCGATGCCTGCCAGCAGCGCCATCAGCAGCAGGATCACCAGCCCCACAGCGACACGCACCCACAGGATGGGCTCCTGCACCCAGCGCACGTTCTCCACCGTCCGCTGCGCGATCCCCAGCATCTGCAGCGCCAGGCGCGACAGCCCGCTGCCCGGAAATCGTTCGCTCACCCGGTCGCCCAGCGCCCGTACCGTCTCGATGATGCGCGACGGCTCCAGCCCCGGCACCCCGGCGTCCACCGGCAACGCCGAGTTCGCCGGTGTGGGCACGGAGGGAGAGGAGATCGGCGGAACGGAAATCGACATCAGGAGGCGTGGAAGGTGTCTCTGGATCGCGGCGCACGGGACGACAGGATAGACCGCGAAACTACCGAACGGCAAGCGCGCGGAAATGCTGACGGGGACGCACGATCACCCGTGCGCCCCCGTCCACCCGCGGATCAGATCAGCCTGCGCGCGAGCGCGTCACCTCGGCGAAGGCGGCAGCGTGCCCGCGATGGTGTGTCCGATCGCCACGCCAAAGACCGCGCCCCCGAGAATCCCACCCAGTTCGGCCATCTCGCAAAACCGGTCCGCGCACGCGATCTGCACCGCCACGAATCCGACGACCGCGCCCACCACACCCCCGATCACCGGAGCCGCGCCCCTGGGCAGGGCCTCGGAACCGAGTTCGTGGCGGATTGGCGGCGCGAGTGAGCGCGTAGACACGTCGCAGGTCAGGCATCCGTACGGGAGGAGCGAGACGCGTGAGCCCGTCGAGGCGGCCGTGTCGGTGATCGAGACACCCAAGGGCCTGGGGTCCGGCCCATCGGCCGACTGGCCCGCCGCCGGCGCGGCGAAGCAGAGAACGAAGATGCCGATCAGGGTACTACGCACAGCGCGGATCGCGCCCATGTCAGCCTCCGACGAGAATGTTCCGCCAAGGGTTGATCACAGCCCACGATAGTGCGGACGGCGCGCCAGTTCAACCGTCCGGGCCTCACGACGCAAACGGGGGCGCACGATCACCCGTGCGCCCCCGCCGTCGAACCCGGTCCGTGGACCCGGATCAGACCTCCATCACGTCGGCTTCCTTGTGCTTCAGCAGTTCCTCGACCTTGGCGATGTACTGGTCGGTCAGCTTCTGCACCTCGCCCTGCTCGCGGCGGATGTCGTCCTCCGACAGCCCCTCCTTCTTCTGGCGCGCCTTGACCTCGTCGTTCGCGTCCTTGCGCACCTGGCGGATGGAAACGCGGCCCTCCTCGGCCAGCTTGTGGAGCAGCTTCACGTACTCCTTGCGCCGCTCCTCGGTAAGCGCCGGCACGGGCACGCGGATCAGGTTGCCGTCGTTGGAGGGGTTGTACCCCATGTCCGACTCGCGGATGGCGTACTCGATCTTCTTGATGAGGCCCTTGTCCCAGGGTTGAACCGTCAGCATGCGCGGCTCCGGGGCGCTCACCGTGCCCACCTGGTTCAGCGGCACCATCGAGCCGTACGCCTCCACCCGCACGCTGTCCAGCAGCGCCGGGCTGGCCTTGCCGGTGCGCACGTTGGCGAACTCGCGGCGCAGCGCCTCCAGGGCGCCCTCCATCCGCTGCTTGGCTTTCTGCTGGCTCGACATGTCGTGTCCGTCCGGGGATGCAAAAGTTCGTGAAAACCGCGCGGAGGCCGGCGGCTACGAGTGAACCAGCGTGCCGATCCGCTCGCCGCGCACCAGGCGGGCCACCGCGCCCTCGTCATCGAGGTTCAGCACCACGATGGGAATGTCGTTGTCCTTGCACAGCGACAGCGCCGCGGCGTCCATCACCCCCAGCTCGCGCGAAAGCGCCTGCATGTAAGTGATGTCGGGGATGAACTCGGCGCTCGAGTCCTTCTTGGGGTCCGCCGAGTAGATGCCGTCCACCTTGGTGGCCTTGACGATCACGTCGGCGTTCATCTCGATGCCGCGCAGCACCGCCGCCGTGTCGGTGGAAAAGTACGGGTTGCCGGTGCCGCCGGCAAAGAGCACCACGCGGCCTTTTTCCAGGTGGCTGATGGCCCGGCGCCGGATGTACGGCTCGGCCAGCTGCTCCATGCGGATGGCCGTCAGCACGCGCGAGTGGATGCCCCGGCGCTCCAGCGAGTTCTGCAGGGCGAGGGCGTTGATGACCGTGGCCAGCATGCCCATGTAGTCGGCGCTCACCCGGTCCATCCCCGCGGCGCTGGCGGTGGTGCCGCGGACGATGTTGCCGCCGCCCACCACCAGCCCCAGCGCGACGCCCATCTCGTGGACCACGCGGATCTCCTCCACCAGGCGGTCCACCACCGGCGGGCTGATGCCGAACTTCTGCTCCCCGGCCAGCGCCTCGCCGGAAATCTTCAGGAGAACGCGGCGGTAGAACAGCTCCCCGCCCTGCCCGGCCCCGCCGGTGTCGGCCATCACTCGCCCAGCGCGTAGCGGGTGAACCGGCGCACGTCGATCTTTTCGCCGGTCTTCCCCGACACCTCGGTGATCAGCTGCCCCACCGTCTGGTCGGGGTTCTTCACGAAGGGCTGCTCCAGCAGCGCCTGGTCGGCGAAGAACTTCTCCAGCTTGCCGTCCACGATCTTGTCCCAGATCTTCTCGGGCTTGCCCGACTCGCGCATCTGCTCGCGGTACACGCCGCGCTCGCGCTCCACCAGCTCCTGGGGAAAGTCCTCGCGGCGGATGGCCACCGGGTTGGCCGCGGCGATGTGCATGGCCACGTCGCGCACCAGCTGCTGGAAGGCGTCGGTCTTGGCCACGAAGTCGGTCTCGCAGTTCACCTCCACCAGCACGCCGATCTTGCCGCCCATGTGGATGTAGCTGCCGATCACGCCGTCGCGGGCCTCGCGGTCGGCGCGCTTGGCCGCCTTGGCCGCGCCGCGCGCGCGCAGGATGTCGATGGCCGCCTCCATGTCGCCGCCCGACTCCATGAGCGCGTTCTTGCACTCCATCATCCCGGCCGCGGTGCGGTCGCGGAGCTCCTTGACCGCCTGTGCGCTGATCGCGTTGGACATCGTCGTCTTTCCGTCCCGAAGGATTGGTCGTGTAGGTCAGTGGCCCGCGGACGAAAGCCGGGGCGCCGGATTTTCGGGCCTGCGGGGCGCGAGCGCAACCCCGCCGGGCAAAACGCGCCGCACGCGGCGCGGAAACAAAAGGGGGCGCCGGCAAACGCGCGCCGGGGCCCCCTGCAAACCTTCCGCCGTCGGCGCGGTGGCTACTCGGCGTCGCCGCCCTCGTCGGAGCCCCCGCCGATCACCCCGGCAATGGCGTCGGTGCGCGGCCGGCGCTTGCGGCGCGGGCGGCGCTTCTGGCCCCGGTCGTCGCCGCGGTCGGCGGGCTGGCTGGCGCCCGTCTCGCTGCTGTACGTGGTGGCCTCGGGCTCTTCGGCGCGCCGGCGGTCGTCGGCCGGCATGGCCGCGCGGGCCTCGATCACGGCGTCGGCGAGGGCGTTGCTGATCACCTCGACCGAGCGGATGGCGTCGTCGTTGCCCGCGATGGGCACCGTCAGCAGGTCCGGGTCGGCGTTGGTGTCGGCGATGGCGATCACCGGAATGCCCAGCTTGCGGGCCTCGGAGATGGCGATGTGCTCGCGCTTGCTGTCGACCACGAACAGGGCGCCGGGAAGCCGGGCCATGTCCTTCACGCCGTTCAGGTACTTCTCCAGGCGCTCGCGCTCCCGGTCCAGCATCAGGCGCTCCTTCTTCGTGTAGTGCTCGAAGGCGCCCTCGTCCACCCCGCGCTCCAGTTCGCGGAGGCGGCGGATCTGCTTCTTGACCGTCGTGAAGTTGGTGAGCATGCCGCCAAGCCAGCGCTCGGTCACGTAGAACGAGCCGCTGCGCTCGGCCACGCTCTCCACCACGGCCTTCAGCTGCTTCTTGGTGCAGACGAACAGGATGCGGTCGCCGCGCGAAACCACGGTGCGCACCAGCTCCTGCGCAAGCTCGATCTGGCGGACCGTCTTCTTGAGGTCGATGATGTAGATGCCGTTGCGCTCCGCGAAGATGAACTTGCGCATCTTCGGGTTCCAGCGGCTGGTCTGGTGCCCGAAATGGACACCGGCCTCGAGAAGTTCCTGGATCTGGGGTACGGCCATCGGTTTTCGTCCTGACGGTATGCGGTTTTCCCTGCGGCCCCACCCCGGGGCCCGGGCTTCCACCGCCGTCGTTCGCCCGTCCGACCGCTCCTCTTACGGGGCGGCACCCGGACGTGGGCGTCGGGCGGTGTGCTTGATGAACCGGGATTTCGGCAAACGCGCGTGCCGGGACGGCCCATGGCCACCCCGGCACCGCATGCCGGCGCTCCCGATCAGCGCTTGGAGAACTGGAAGCGCTTGCGGGCGCCCGGACGTCCGGGCTTCTTGCGCTCCACCTCGCGCGGGTCGCGGGTCAGCAGGCCCTCGGCGCGCAGCGTGCGGCGGAAGTCCTCGTTGATCTTGAGCAGCGCGCGGGCCACTCCCAGGCGAATGGCGTCGGCCTGGCCGCGGACGCCGCCGCCCACCACCGTCACCTTCACGTCGTACTGGCCCTCGGTCTGCGTGGCCACCAGCGGGCGGGTGGCCGACTGGCGCAGCACGTGGCGGGGCAGGTGCGCCTCCAGCGTGCGGCCGTTGACGTCCCACGTGCCGCTTCCGGGACGCAGGTACACGCGCGCCACCGAGGTCTTGCGGCGTCCGACTGCGTTGAACTGTTCCGTCGCCATGATGGTCAGAAAGTGAGGGGCTCGGGATTCTGGGCCTGGTGCGGATGCTCCGCGCCGGCGTACACCTTCAGCTTCTTGCGAAGCTGCTTGCCCAGCGCGTTCTTGGGCAGCATGCCCTTCACCGCAAGCTCGATCACCCGCTCGGGGTGCTTGTCCAGCATTTCACGGAAGGGGATGAACTTTTCCCCGCCCATGTAGCCGGTGTGCTTGAAGTAGGTCTTCTGGTCGGCCTTGTTGCCGCTCAGCCGGACCTTGTCCGCGTTGATGACCACGACGTAGTCGCCGGTGTCCAGGTGCGGGGTGAAAATCGGCTTGTGCTTGCCGCGCAGCACTCGCGCGATCTCCGTCGCCACGCGGCCGAGGATCTTGCCCCCCGCGTCGACGACGAACCACTTGTGCTCGATTTCCCCCGCCTTAACGGAATACGTCTTCATCGTACTCACTTGCGCGCCGGGAGCACTCGGGCTGATCCGGGCGGCGACTGGTTGTTTGACAGACAAAAATCCCGCCTCCGGCACCGGCCCGAGGCGGAGTGGCGTGGTCGGGACAGACCGCTACGATACACAATCCGCGGCGTCCTGTCAACCCGTGGCGGCGGACGAAAAACGAGGGCGGGGGCGCGCCCCGGTGCGCCCCCGCCCCAAACTCGCCGCGCCCGCCGCTCAGGCCAGGAAGGTTTCCAGGAACCGCGCGCGCGACTGGTGCCGAAGGCGGAGCAGCGCCTTTTCCTTGATCTGCCGCACCCGCTCGCGCGTGATGCCGAAGTTTTCGCCGATCTGCTCCAGCGTCATCGGGTCGGTGTCGCCCAGCCCGAAGTACAGGCGCAGCACCTTGGCCTCGCGCTCCGTCAGCGTGCCCAGCGCGTCGTCGATGCTGCGCTTGAGCGCCGATTCGTACACCTCGTCGTCGGGCCCGGGCGACAGGCTGTCCTGCAGGTAGTCCAGCAGCTGGCCGTCCTCGCCCGGCACCAGGGGCGCGTCGAGTGAAAGGTACACCTGCGACATGGCCAGCGCGTGGCTGATCTCGTCCTCGGGCACCTCCAGCTCCGAGGCGATCTCCTGCAGCGTGGGCTCGCGCCCCAACTCCTGCGTGAGCGCCGAGCTGCGCTTGCCGATGCGGTGCACCGCCCCCGCGCGGCTCAGCGGCACGCGCACGATGCGCGACTGCTCGGCCAGGGCCTGCAGGATGGCCTGGCGGATCCACCAGACGGCGTAGGAGATGAACTTGATGCCCTTGGTCTCGTCGAACTTCCGCGCGGCGCGCATCAGCCCGATGTTGCCCTCGTTGATCAGGTCGGCCAGCGACACGCCCTGGTTCTGGTACTTCTTGGCCACCGCCACCACGAACCGCAGGTTGGAGCGGACCAGCCCTTCCATGGCGTCGGGCTCGCCGTCGCGAATGCGGCGCGCCAGCCGGCACTCCTCGTCGCGGTCGATCAGCGGAAAGGCGCTGATCTCGCGGAGGTACTGGTCCAGCGATTCGGATTCGGCCTGGAGTTTCTTGGCGGGGCTGAACGACATCGGCGTGCTCCGGGAGACGGAAGCGGCGGGCCGTGAGGGCGGGCCCGGGAAACGCGCATTTGAGAGCGGCACTGCGGAGAGGCGTGCGGTCCCGCGGGGTCGCGGGGCTGCTACGGAACATGGAAAGGCGGCCCGAAACTGTCAACCCCTCCGGGAAACTTTTTGTCGAACGTGACGGGAAGGGTACGCCGGCCGGCCCCCTAGCGGATGACCTCGCCGATGCGCGCCCAGCGAACGCCGGTCAGCCAGTCGAACTGCTCGGCGATGTCGTCCTGGAACGAGTAGTACACGAACATGGGACGGCCCTTGATGGACGTGGCGTCCAGGAACCCCCAGTAGCGAGAGTCTTCCGACCGGTCGCGGTTGTCGCCCAGGGCAAAGAACTTTCCGGGCGGAACCCAGAGCGGGCCCCAGTTGTCGCGCGAGGGGCGGTAGGTGCGGTAGGTCTGGCCGGGATCGGTCAGGAACTCCAGCTGCCACTCCATGCGCGGGTCCGCCGGGTCGCCCAGCGGGTCGGTGTGCCGCGCGAACGGCTCGTCCTGCGGCTGGCCGTTGCGGTACAGCACCTTGTGGCGCATCTCCAGCGTGTCGCCCGGCATCCCCACGATGCGCTTGACGTAGTTCTTGTGGGGATCGTGCGGGGGCAGGAACACCACCACGTCGCCGCGGGTGGGGTCGGCGAAGGCCGGCAGGCGCCGGTCCGTCAGGGGAATCTCGGCCCCGTACACGGCCTTGTTCACCAGCAGGAAGTCGCCGATCAGCAGCGTTCCCTCCATCGACCCCGTGGGGATCTTGAAGGCCTCCACGGCAAAGGTGCGCACGGCCAGGAAGAGCAGGATGGCCGTGCTGATGG
This sequence comes from Longimicrobium sp., assembly GCF_036399935.1. Lineage (GTDB taxonomy): Bacteria > Gemmatimonadota > Gemmatimonadetes > Longimicrobiales > Longimicrobiaceae > Longimicrobium. The sequence goes on along the minus strand of NZ_DASWMD010000016.1, from coordinate 3,753 downwards.
CCTTGGTCCACTCCCACACCCAGCGCCCCGTGCTCATGGCGTGCTCGGCCTGGGCCGCCGCGCGGGGCGGCTGGGCCGGGGCCGGGCGGGGGGCGTCGTCGGGCAGGTCTTGGCGGGAGTGATCCATTCAGGTTCCGCGGGGGTGGATGTCGCGGGCGTGGGGAGCCCCGCACGCGTACACGCGATGGCGGGCGCCGTTCCCGAACGCGGGCGGCGCCCCGCTCCGGCCCGGGGGCGGATCGGCCGGAGCGGACACGGCCGCCTAGAACGGCAGCCCGAGCCCGGCGTAGACCTGGGTGCCGTCCCCGACCGCCCACGTCACGGTAGCCACGCGGCCCAGCGATTCGAACCACAGCCCCCCGCCCACCGAGGGGTTCCAGTCCCCCGGCGAGTGGCCGTCCACGTACACGCGCCCCGCCTCGCCGAAGCCGAACACGCCCAGCCGGCCGCGGACCAGCACCCGCACCTGGCCCAGCGGCTGCCGCAGCTCGGCCGTGCCGAAGACGGCCGCGTCGCCGGCGAACCGCTGGAAGGGGTAGCCCCGCAGCGACCCGTATCCCCCCAGGAACGCCGCCTCCTGGAAGGGCACCCGCCCGGCGATCACCTCGCCCCCCGCCCGCAGCGCCAGGATGGGGCCGGGCCCCAGCGGCAGGTAGGCCCGCGCCTCGGCGTCCACCCCGCCGAAGGTGCCCACGTTGGCGCCGTAGGCCGCGGCCCCGGCGCGCATCCACCAGCCGCGATGGGTGACGGGGAGCGTGTCGCGCCCGTCCACCACCACGTGCCCCGCCGCGCCCGCCTGCGTCAGTCCATCCCCGCCGCGGACGTCCGCCAGCAGGGGATGGCCGCCACGCGGGTCGCGCCACCTCACCACCGGCCCCAGCGAGTACGACGCGCGCCGCCCCATCCGGCCGTACGACGCGGCCTCGGCGATCAGCTCGTCGTGGGCGGCCTCGTAGTCCACCTCCTCGGCGTCCGGCGAGCCGCTGCCCAGTCCGTGGAAGCGGATCACCTCGAAGGTCCGGGCACCCGCCCGCAGGCGGAGGCCCGTGCCGGGAAGCGACGTCCGGCGGAAGTCGGCCAGCGCCTCCACCCCCACCCCGCTCTCCAGCGGCGCGTACAGCCCCCGCACCGCCACCTGACGCGCGTAGGGCTGGCGGCGGAACCCGTAGCGGGTCCACACGGGGCCGGCGCCCAGGATGGGCCCCACGTTGGTCACCCACCCCGCCCAGGGCGCCACCGGGGCGAAGGACGAGCCCCAGTCGCGCGGCGCCGGCGGGTTGCCGAACATCGACCGCGGGGGATCGGGATCGTACTCCCGCGTGTCGACCGCCGTCCCCTGACCCCGCAGCAGCCGGTCGTCATCCCCATGGTCGTGAAGCACCGTCATCCGCGCCCCGGCGCTGGACGAGTCGGCGAGCACGTCGTCGCCCCCGCCGCCGATCAGCCGCACCTGGATGGAACGCGCCGCCGCGGTTCCCCGCGCCGACGCACGGTCGTCGCCGCCGTGCAGGAACACGCGCACCTCGCGCGTCTCGTCCGGGAGGAAGCGGCGGCGGAAATAGGGGGCGTTCGAGCCGGGGGAGGGATACAGGCGCAGCTCCACCGAGCCGTCGGCGCGCCGGTCCACCTCGGCGCGCTCGGCCTCGTCGGTGGCGTGCACGTCGACGTCGCTCGCCAGGATCTCGTAGAAGCTGCGCGCGGCAGAGTGCAGGCTGTCGCGCCGGGCCCGCAGGATGGCAGAGAGGCCGGGGGCGCTCAGCGGCTGGTACTCGGGGGGCATGCGGCGGACGGCCCCGGCGATCGCCTCGTCCGTCACCCGCTGCTGGATGAAGCGCGCGGCCGAGTCCCACGCCGGCCACTCCAGTTCCGACAGCAGCCGCCGGTCCAGGTCCGAGGCGTGGATCACCAGGCCGAACACGTCGTCGTACCGCGGGCCGAAGCGGGTCAGCTGCGGAAAGGCGGCGCGCACCGGGGCCAGCAGCAGCCCCCGGTTGTCGTTGAACGCGTTGTCGCGGTCGCGCGGCACGGTGCGCCAGCGCCAGCGGTTTCCGCTCTGGTACCCGGCCCACCGCCACTGGTCGGCGTGCCGGTCCCAGTCGCCCAGCAGCACGTCCATCAGCCGCGCCGTCAGGTACTCGCGCGCGTCCAGCCGCTCGGCGGGCGACTCTTCCAGCCGCTCCAGCAGCCGCTCCGTTCCCACCACCCGGTCCGCACCGGCGAACGCGGTTCCCCCCTCCTCCGCGTCTTCCGGCCGCACCTCCACCTGCCCCAGCCGCCCGGCGAAGCGCCGGAACTCGCCCAGGAAGGGGTGGGCGGGCATCACGTACAGCGCCGGCCGGGGATGAAGCAGCCCCACGGCGGTCAGCAGCGGCTCGACGACCAGGGCGGCCGCGGGATGCTTGTTGGCCACCTGGTCCTGCGCGATGGATTCGACGGGCCCGTCGCGCAGATCCGGGGGAAGGCCGCGTTCGGGGGTCTTGTCTACCGAGCGGAACGTGTACTCCCGCCCGTCGGCGCCGCGCATGCGAAGCGACTCGGTCGCCAGGCCGCCCCCCGCCTCCAGCACGCGCAGCCCGCCGGCGAAGGTGTCGGGGTTCAGCACGGGAACGCGCACGGGGGTGGTCCACAGGTCGCGGTAGGCCCCGCCCCAGAGCGTGCGATGGAGCGGGCCGGCGCCGTACCGCGGCCCGGCCACCACCGTCGTGTCCTGCGCGGCGGCGGGCGCGCCCGCCAGCAGCGCCAGCCCCGCCAGGAGCATCGCCGTCCGCGGCACCGCGCGACTCGGCGATTCCACCGTGCCCCTGCGCGGGCCCCGCCCGGGCGTGCTCAGCGCACCCCGCGGCCGATCCCGCCGCGCTGGATGGCCGTGTACACCAGGAACAGGATCACCCCGATCACCACCAGGTGGATCACGGCGTTCAGGATCTTGAAGACGATGGAAAGCACGACCCATGCGGCCAGCGCCAGGAGTGCGATGCGGAGCCACTTGTTCATCGTGAGCGGGTGGATGGTGGGGTTGCAGCCCGCGGCGCCCTGCCGATCCGCGTTCCCGCCCCGGAGATGCAAGTGCGAAGCCGCGCCCGGGTACGACAAAAAAGGAGGGGCGCCCGTAGGCGCCCCTCCCGTTTGGAGCCGTGCGGGGGAGGATTACTCCTCGCCGCGCACCGCGCCGGCCTTCACCTCGAGCTGGTACGGCTGGAACTCGCAGCCCGTCCGCACCGGCACGTACACCACTTCCGGAGTGCCCGTGGCGCCCGCCTCGGCGAACACGCTGACACCCTGATACTCGGCCGTGCGCGTGACCTCGGTGACACCGAGCACCCGCGGCAGGCCGTACTTCACGTAGCGCCGGCCGTTGATCATGATCGGCTCGGTGTTGATGTACCACGTCGCGCCGCCGGCGTAGCCGGTGGTGGCGGGGAACGCCTCGTTGAAGCGGCGGCCCTGGTACGTGGTGTCGGACGTCTGCGTGTTGTACGTCGCCGTGACGTTGCGCAGCGCACCACCCTCGACCACGCACACCTGGATGTCGCGGTTGGGGTTCGCGACCGGCGGCGGCGGCGGCGGCGTCTGATCGACGATGACCGGCGGCGGCGGCGGAAGGATCGGCGCGGGCGGCGGCGGAATCAGGTTGCCGAACGCCGCCTTCAGCCCCAGCACCAGCCGCGGCGTGAAGGTGAAGCGGTCCTCACCCCGGAGGTTCGTGTTGTCCTCGTCGGGGCCGTGCGCGGGCGAATCGTACCCGTGCACCGC